>CAWJUG010000009.1:0-71802 GCA_963846025.1 Terriglobia bacterium
TGGTACGCCCGGTAGGATTCGAACCTACGACCTTTTGCTCCGGAGGCAAACGCTCTATCCAGGCTGAGCTACGGGCGCATGACTACTTTTTTGCTAGCGCGACACGGGCGGAGCCACTGTTCGCTTTTGCCGACGCGGAAATCGGTCCCAGCAATTCTTCTATGTGCTGGCGGATCGCGTCTTCCTTCATCAACTTGTCCCAGTTCTCGTCTTCGACCCTGGAGGTTTGAAAGCGGATGATGCCTCTACGATCGATCATCACCTGCTGCGGAACTACGAAGTAGGGATTTGTCCAACCCATAAAGGCGACCATCTGATCTCTTAGCACCCAGCCTACCGGGAAGTTGACTTGGTAATCCTTCGCAAAGTCTTCGACGAACAGATCGGCATTGTCATTTACCGCCACATCAATGGCCTGAAACCCGCGCGAGCCAAACTCCCGCTGGAATTTTTCCATTAATTTCGCCGCCGCCTGGCAATGCGGACATGTAGTAAAGATAAATTCGAGTGCTACGACTTTGCCGCGATATTGGCTCAGCAGCTTGGTTCCTTGCCCTGGGACGGTAAACGCTAATTCAGGAGCTTTGCGGGCTTCCTGCGCTGATAATTGAGCGGCCGCGAGATAGCCAACAGTAGCCGCTATGGCCAATATTCTTTTCACGGAGATCTCCAATAAGAGTTTAACGTAAAACTCTCACTTAAGGCCCTTGGCCACATTATCGAAAAGACGTGCTAGTGAATCGTGTATACCTCGTAGAGCAAGAGTACGTCATGGAATCATCGTCACGACCGATGTTCAGATTTAATCTGCTTGTATTAGCCGGGATGGCCGCCCTCGCTCCCGTTTGGGCACAGACTCCGGCCACCCGAATCACAAACAATATCAATGAGACGCAGTTAAGGACGCTGCCCGGAAATGTTCATCCGCTGGCGCGGGCGGAGTTCGATCAAGGTACCGCGCCGTCAGATCTACCCATGGACCGAATGCTCCTGGTATTGAGCCGAAGCGTTGCCCAGCAGAGGGCGCTCGAAACACTGCTCGAGTCACAACAAGATTCCTCTTCGCCTCAATATCACCAATGGCTAACGCCTCAAGAGTTCGGCTCGCGCTTTGGGGCGGCCGATCCCGATATCGAAACAGTCACCAATTGGCTTCAGTCCCAAGGCTTCCTCGTGAATAGGGTTTCCAACGGAAAGACCATCATAGAGTTTTCAGGAACGGCATCCCAAGTTCAGCAGGCGTTCCACACTGAAATTCATAAGTATGTCGTCAATGGGGAAGAACATTGGGCGAATGCAAGCAACCCGCAGATTCCAGCGGCGCTTACGCCCGTCGTTACAGGGGTCGCGACGCTGCACAACTTCACCAAGCAGCCCCAACTCATCCACTCAGGCCAGACCTTCGACGCTCTATCTGCGCAGGGGCGCACTCAGTTCACGTCAAGTAGCGGCAACTATGCTTTATCGCCTGGAGACTATGCAGTTATTTATAACTTAAAGCCGCTCCTTAACGCGGGCATAAATGGGACCGGCAGTAGGATCGCGGTGGTTGGTCGGACAAATATACATGTATCCGACATAACTGATTTTCGCTCAACCTTCGGCCTTTCCAGCAATAACCCTACTGTAATCGTGAATGGCACTAATCCGGGCGATTTGGGCGGCGATGAGGAAGCGGAAGCGGTTTTGGACACCTCGTGGGCCGGGGCAACTGCTCCAGGCGCCACCGTTGACCTTGTAGTTTCAAAGACAACTCACACGACGGATGGGGTCGACCTTTCCGAAGAATACATAGTCAATAACAATTTGGCGGACGTTATGACCGAAAGCTTCGGTGACTGTGAGGCCAACTACACGCAGGCAGAAGCAACTTTCTATACGTCGTTGGCGCAACAGGCTGCAGCACAAGGGATCACTTACTTCGCCGCAGCAGGGGATGCCGGCTCGGCCGGTTGCAATTCCGGATCCGACAATACATCGAGCGGAGTCCTCTCGGTTAATGTCCTGGCCTCTAACCCTTACGTGGTCGCTGTAGGCGGAACGGAATTCAATGAGAATGGCGCTTATTCGACTTACTGGTCGTCGAGCAATGGCTCGGCCGATGTTTCCGCACTCTCCTACATACCAGAAGATGTCTGGAACGAGAGCTGCACAATTGCGAGCGGTGTGAATCCTTGTACAAGCGGGAATACTCCGGGTCTCTGGGCCGGCGGCGGGGGCGTGAGCACACTTTACTCCAAGCCTTCTTGGCAAACGGGGGTCAGCGGCATCCCCGCCGATGGGGCGCGCGATGTGCCAGATGTGTCGCTAACAGCCGCCGGACATGATCCGTATCTCCTGTGCCTCGACGGATCTTGCACGGCGAACAGCCGCGGCCGGATTTCGTTTCAAGGATACTCAGGAACATCGGCCGCCACTCCCTCCATGGCGGGCATAATCGCGACCATCCTTCAACAATTTAGAGGAAGATTGGGCGCCATAAACTCCTCTCTTTATCAACTTGCCGCCAAAGAAGCATTCGGTTCCTGCAATGCTTCGAATAACAGCGTGCTTCCCTCCAGCGCGTGCGTGTTCAACGATGTGACTGTAGGAAATAACTCTGTTCCGGGGGAAGCTGGCTACCCGGGGAGTGGGACGTACCAAGCCACCGTGGGCTATGACTTGGCATCCGGACTTGGTTCTGTGAATGCGGCAAACCTTTCAACGGCTCTAACAGGTACCGGATTTGGAACACCGGTTTTGAACGTCTCATCTACAACCTTGGATTTTGGAACCGTAAGTCTCGGTGTCTCTGCAACACAACAGCTGACGGTTTCAAATACAGGTACGGGAAACTTGATCCTGAATCAACCCTCAATTTCAGGAGCTTCTACTGAGTACACCGCTACTTTGGGATGCGGCACGGTACTTCTGCCCAACAAATCCTGCACGATTACTGTCACGTTCACGCCTGCAGGCATCGGCGCACAAGCTGCCTTGTTAACCATCACAACAAACGTTTCCTCGGCGGCCATCTCACTGTCGGGAAACGGCGTGGCGACCGCCGCGGCAACCGTTTCCGTCACATCAGTCAGTTTTGGAACTCAAAAGATCGTAACTCGCAGCGCGGCGCAATCTGTGACTATCATTAACTCCACCCTCCAGAATCTGAATATGAGCGGCATTGGTGTGACTGGATCAAATCCTGGAGATTTCACAATAGGGAGTAACTGCGGCGCAGCTCTGGCGCCAGCTTCTAGTTGCACGATATTCGTGATATTCACACCGTTATTCGCAGGCAGTCGCTCTGCGGGTTTGAGCGTTCCGGTTACTGGGAGCGGAATCCAAAGCACCATCTCATTGAGTGGAACAGGCCTGCTTGGCGGAGCATTCGAAATAGTTAACGCACTCACCGGTAAAGTGCTCGAAGTTGCGGGCGGTTCGACATCGAACGGCCAGTTGATCCAACAGAACGCTTTGAATGGATACGAGCAACAGCAGTGGCAGTTTGTACCGGCGGGCGGCGGCTACTACGAAATACAGAACGTTCTCACCGGTAAGGCGCTCGATGTTGTAGGCGGCTATACGGCGGGAGGAACGCTCATTCAGCAATGGGATTATCTGGGCACCACTAATCAACAATGGCAGCTCATGCCGATCGACGACGTTCACAACGCCATCTTCAATAGGAATAGCGGGTTGGTGCTCGACGTGCGTAATGGATCGACAGCGAATGGGGCGCAAATTCAGCAATGGAATTATCTTGGTGATCAGCAGCAACTGTGGGTTCTGGTGCCAGTTGGGTCGTATAACATTACGAACGGCTTAAGCTCTGATGTCGTGGACGTGCCGAGTGGGTCAACATCGAACGGAACGCTTCTTCAACAGTGGACTTCGAACGGGTATCGACAGCAGCAATGGCAATTTGTCCCAGTCGGAGGCGGATATTACTCCATCATGAACCGCAACAGCGGTAAGGTGCTGGATGTGGTCGGCGGATCCACTAACGGTGGCGCACTCATCCAACAATGGGATTATCTCGGGGGGCTAAATCAGCAATGGCAAATCGTGCCTCTGGATGGAACGAACTACAAGATTGTCAACCGGCAAAGTGGGGACGTCCTGGACGATACTAATTCGTCAATGACGGCAGGAACACCCATTCAGCAGTGGGCCTTTGTTGGCGACAAGAACCAGATTTGGCAACTGACTCCCGTGATTTACTACAACGTCATGAATAAGAACAGCGGCTTGGTTCTGGACGTGGTAAATGGATCGGGCACCGATGGCGCACTTATTCAGCAATGGGCCTCAAATGGATTTCAGCAACAGCAATGGCAGCTTGTGCTGGTCAGTAACGGCTATTACGCGCTCATGAACAATCTCACAAGCAAGGTACTGGATGTGACGAATTCGTCTACTGCGGACGGTGCCCTCATTGAGCAAAATGACTATTTGGCCAGCGGGAGCCAGCAGTGGCAAATCATTCCTGTTGGCGGCCTTAATGTTTACTATGAGATTCAGAACCTGAACAGCGGCAAGGTGCTGGATATCACTGGCGGATATCTCTATGGAGGCGCATTGCTTCAGCAATGGGATTACCTGGCCGGGGCCAACCAGCAGTGGCAACTATTACCCGTCGGGAATCAGTTCTAGTACCCGACCCAACGAAAAACAGGCCTCGGCCGGCCTTTCCTGATAGCAGAGAACTTGCTGTGAATGACCTTACTAATGTATGTAGGTATTGCACCCTACATACACATGGCGTCCTCGTCAACACGCTCGTTCCTAATTTGTTTTTTTCTTTGCTTCGCTGCCATCGTGGCGTGCAGGCCTGCATGGACCCAGACACCTACGGCACGCATCATCGGCAACATCAATGAAGGGCAGCTTCGAACTCTTCCGAGGAATGTTCATCCCTTAGCGCGGGCGGAGTTTGACCGGGGCCCAGGGCCGGCAGATTTGCCGATGGACCGAATGCTCCTAGTACTGAGCCGCAGCGCTGCTCAGGAGTCCGATCTGGAAAACCTGCTCACGGCGCAGCAGGACCCCTCGTCGCCCGAGTTCCGTCGCTGGCTAACGCCCGAACAGTTCGGAGCGCGTTTTGGAGCGGCCGATGCTGATATTCAGACGGTTGCGAGGTGGCTCGAATCGCAGGGATTCACGGTTAATCGAGTCTCAAAGGGAAAGACGATTGTGGAGTTTTCGGGAACAGCGGGACAGGTTCAACTGGCCTTTCATACGCAGATTCATAAGTATGTAGTCAACGGTGAGGAACACTGGGCAAATACGAGCAATCCGCAGATACCCGATGCCCTAACTCCCGTTGTAGCCGGCGTAGCGACGCTGCATAACTTCACGAAGAATACGCAACTGATCAATTCCGGACGGAGGTTTGAGGCGCAGCTATCGCCAGAGGGCAGGCCCCAGTTCACATCGAGCACGGGCGCCCACGCGCTATCGCCGGGCGATTATAGGCTCATCTACAACATCACGACTGCTGGTGGTGCAAGAGCGTCCGCCACAGTCGCCGTTGTGGGCCGCTCCAATATTCAAGTTAGTGACGTGGCTCTGTTCAGTCGATATTTCCTCAACAGTGTCGGATATCCGCAGATTGTGGTCAACGGACCAGATCCAGGCGATTTGGGCGGGGACGAAGAGGCGGAAGCCGTTCTGGACAGCTCTTGGGCCATAGCCATCGACCCCTCGGCGGTCGAACTGGTGATCTCCAAGACAACGAATGTGACAGATGGCGTAGACCTGTCGGAGGAATACATCATCGACAAAAACATCGCAGATGTGATGACAGAAAGCTTTGGATCGTGTGAAGCACACTTCACGCAGGCGCAAGCCAGTTTCTATTCTTCGTTGGCCCAGCAAGCGGCCGCGCAAGGAATTACCTACGTCGTCGCGGCCGGTGATTCCGGATCCTCCGGATGCGATCTGGGCTCATCTCCTTCATCCAGTGGAGTTCTGTCGGTCAATTTGCTCGCGTCTAACCCTTACGTAACTGCGGTGGGAGGAACGGAGTTCAACGAGAATGGCAACGATGCCGCGTATTGGGGTTCGACGAATACGTTCATTAACACGAACTATACATCGGCGCTTTCTTACATTCCCGAAGAGGTTTGGAACGAGAGCTGTACAGGTGCAACGGGCAGCAATCCATGCGCGGGCGGCAGTCCTGCTGGATTGTGGGCCGGAGGCGGGGGCGCCAGTTCAATCTATTCCAAGGCTTCCTGGCAAACTGGTGTTCCGGGTATACCCAATGACGGAGCCCGCGACGTGCCCGATGTGTCACTAACGGCCGCGGGGCATGATCCGTATTTAATTTGCCTGGATGGATCTTGCACGCCTAACAGCTTGGGGCGAATTTCTTTTGTAGGCTACGCGGGAACATCGGCAGCAACTCCTTCGTTCGCCGGATTTGTGGCGCTCCTCGTTCAGCAGAACGGGCGGCTAGGATCAATCAACCCTTTGCTGTATCAGTTGGCTGCCGCCGAAGCTTTAGGAAACTGTAACGCCTCGAATGCCAGCAGCCTCCCAGCCAACAACTGCGTGTTTAATGACGTGACAGTAGGAAACAACTCGGGCCCTGGCGAAGCCGGCTACAACACCTCGAGTGGCAGGTATCAGGCGGGTGTAGGTTATGACCTCGCAACAGGGCTTGGGTCGGTGAACGAAGGGAACCTGGCGCAAGCTATCCTCTCGATAACTACCGGTACACCAGTTTTGACCTTGTCAGCGGGCACGTTGGCATTTGGGAACGTGACCATTGGAACATCGAAGACTTTACAAGTCGCGGTTTCCAACACCGGCACAGGGGCCCTTAGGCTCACTCAATTCAGCATTGGGAGCGCTCCCACCCAGTATTCGGTGACGGGATGTGCCGCCATAGTCTTACCGGGACAGAGTTGCACTCTTACGTTCGTATTTAAACCGACGAAGTCCGGAGATATAACCGGGTTCCCTTTCTGGTTTGATAACACCCGGGCTAGTTTCTACGAAATGACTTTGTCGGGAACTGGCGTGGCGACTGCAACGGCCATTGTCTCTACCGCTTCCCTCAGTTTCGGCGGCCAAAATGTAGTAACTCGCAGCGCCATCCAGTCGATCACGATCACGAACTCAACGGCGCAAGCCTTAAATGCCAATACGATTGCCCTAAACGGCGCAAACCCTGCGGACTTCGCAGTAGGGAACAACTGCGGTACGAGCCTTGCGCCGGGCGCGAGTTGCGCGGTATATGTGAATTTCACACCGATGTTCGCTGGCAGCCGGTCTGCAACACTTGCAGTTCCCGTCTCAGGAAGTGGAGCGCAAACCGCCGTCGCACTGAACGGGACCGGCGTACTTCAAGGCAGGTTTGAGATTGTCAGCATGCGCACTGGCAAGGTCCTGGAAGTTGCCGGAGGCTCGACCTCGAATGGAGCATCGATCCAGCAGAACGCTCTAAATGGCTTTGAGGAGCAACAGTGGCAGCTTCTCCCGACAGGTGACGGCTATTACGAGATACAAAACACTCTCACAGGCAAGGCGCTTGATGTGACGGGTGGCTATACAGCCGGGGGCACACTTATCCAGCAATGGGATTATCTATCCACCGCTGACCAACAATGGCAGCTTGTCCCGATCGATGACGTTCATTACGCCATCGTCAATCGAAACAGTGGCCTGGCGTTGGACGTGCGCAATGGATCGACAGCGAATGGCGCGCAAATTCAACAATGGCCTTATTTGGGCGATCAGCAGCAGCTATGGATTCTAGTCCCTGCGGGATCGTACAACATTTCTAACAATTTCAGCTCCTACCTTTTGGACGTATATGCCGGTGCGACTGCCAATGGAGCGCCTATCGACCAGTGGCTTCAGACTGGCTATCGCGAGCAGCAGTGGCAATTTGTCCCGGTCGGGGGCGGATATTACGCCATCATGAACCGCAACAGCGGCAAGGTACTGGATTTGACAGGCGGCTATACGGCTGGCGGCACGATCATTCAGCAATGGGATTATCTCGGGGGCGAGAATCAGCAGTGGCAGATTGTGCCGCTGGATGCCGTGAATTACAAAATTGTGAATCGGTTGACCGGGCAAGTTCTAGACGACACCAATTTCTCGACTGCAATCGGCACGTTTGTTCAGCAGTGGAATTACGTAGGCGGCTCGAATCAGCAGTGGCAGATTACTCCGGTCACTTACTACACAATCGTCAACAGGCAGAGTGGTCTCGTGCTCGATATTGTCAACGGCTCTACCGCTGATGGCGCGTTCGTTCAGCAATGGGCGTCCAACGGATTTCAACAACAGCAATGGCAACTTGTGCTGGTCGGCGGGACTACTTATATGATTGTCAACAACCTGACTAGTAAGTTACTCATTGTGGCGAACTCGTCTACCTCCGACGGCGCGCTAATCCAGCAATGGGATTATCTGCCCGGGGCGAATCAACTTTGGCAGTTTCTGGGCGTTCCAGGCGCCTACTATGAGATCCAAAACCTGAATAGCGGTAAAGTCTTGGACATGACCGGAGGTTATCTCTACGGTGGTGCGCTTTTGCAGCAATGGGATTATCTCAGTGGCGCCAACCAGCAATGGCAGCTAGTTCCAATCGGAAATTGATATTTACCCAATAAAGACGTAAACCCCCGCACATCAAAGGGAACATTGATGAGCTGCAATCATTCTGAGCCCCCTTCCGGCCTCCCTGCAGGTGCAAACTCAAAGCATGCCCACTCCTCGGAGGAATTTCTGGCGGCGCATTAGTGACGGCATCGCTATCCAGCAACTCTGGTCCCAATTCCACACCGAAGCCCGCGTCAGCTATCGCCTCTATTCCAGCGAGGTCGACTGGAGCCGTAGCGAAAACGAAAAGCGCAGTCAAAGAGCGAAGCGCGTAATCAGCGGCCTGTTCTGGGCGATGGTCATGAAACTCTCGCCAGCGCGACGCGTTGTTTTCGTGGCTGCCCTTATCTTGCTCGTGTTCCCTGGTTTCGATTTCCGCTATGCCCAATCGGAAATCCAGATGCCAAACCTCTCATTCTTCGGAGCGCTGGTTTTGCTCGTCCTACTGGCCCTCGAACTCGCCGACCGCGTGACGATGAAGCGCGATCTCGAAATTGCGAAGGAAATTCAGACTTGGCTTATGCCGGCGGCTCCTCCAACAGTGCCGGGCATCGAGATGGCGTTCGCCACTCGCCCGGCCAACACAGTCGCCGGCGATTATTATGATGCCTTTTTGCGCTCTAATGCCAGGTCAGGCGCCTCGTGCGCGCCGCTGCTTTTGGTGGTCGCTGACGTAGCTGGAAAAAGCGTTCCTGCCGCGCTGCTCATGGCAACGCTGCAGGCGAGCCTTCACACTCTGGCCAGCATATGTACCACGCCGCTAGAGTTAATCGAGCGCTTGAACCACTACTGTTGCGAACAGAATGTCGGCGGCAAGCGCTTCACCACCGCATTTTTGGCGGCATTGGATCCTGTCACTCGCCAGCTCACGTACGTCAACGCGGGACATAACTGGCCCGTATTGCGGCGCGCCTCAGGTGTCATCGAACGCCTGCAAACTGGAGGCGTTCCACTCGGCATCATGCCCAACGCGCATTACGAATGCGCGCAAATCTCGCTCGAGCGAGGCGACCTCCTGTTTGTTTTCACCGACGGCCTCATTGAGGCCGAAAACGACAAAGAGGAAGAGTACGGGGAACCACGCATGTTGGCAGCACTGGGCGGCCGCTCCAACATGACAGCCGCGGAACTACTCCAAGCGCAAATGTCATCTGCAGATTGGTTCACTGGCTCAGCTCCTCAGCATGATGACATCACTTGCCTCGTTCTGCGTGTCTTGCCTGGTTAGGCGTTCGTGGTATCGTCTGGAAATCCTCAACAATATGCGATTTGCCGCTGCGCTTGCGCTGTTTCTCCTGTCTTCCTGGTCAGCTTGGGGCGCCATCCCCACGCCCGAACAGTACTTCGGATTCCGTATGGGAACGGACCGCAAGCTCGCCCGCTATGACAAGATTGTCGATTATTTCCAGCTCATCGCTGGCGCATCGGAACGCGTGCGCTTCCACAACCTCGGCCCTACCACGCAGAACCATCCATTCGCATTACTTGAGATCAGTTCAGCCGAGAACCTGAAGAACCTGGACAAGCTCAAAGCGCTCGAACGTAAGCTTTACTTTCAGGGCGGCGCGCCGACGGATGCTGAACGTGACGAAATCTTTCGTTCGGGTAAGGCCGTTGTCCTGATTACGAACAACATCCACTCCACCGAAATCGGTTCGTCACAGATGGTGGTCGAACTCGTCCATCAACTCGCTACGACGGATTCGCCGCGCGTCAAAAAGATCCTCGATAATGTGATCTTTCTTCTGGTTCCGTCTTTGAATCCGGACGGCCAAATGTTAATCACGGATTGGTACAACAAGAACGTCGGCACGCCATTCGAACCCAGTCCGCTGCCGACCCTCTTCCATCCCTACGTCGGCCACGACAATAATCGCGACATGTATCTCTTCTCTCAGCGCGAGAGCCGGATGACGGCCGGGATTCTATGGGACAGCGCTACAGCGAATGGTTTAGGTTGGTTTCCGTCCATCTGGCTGGACGAGCACCAGCAGGGCAGTTCCGGCCCGCGCATCTTCACCATGCCCGCTACCGATCCCATCAATCCCAATGTGGACACGCTGATCTACCGCCTCAACACTATCTATGGGCAGCAGCAGGCCGCTGCGCTCGAAGCCGAGGGTAAAGAAGGCATCATCTTCAATTCCACTTACACCAACTTCTGGGAAGGCGCCATGGCGTGGGCCGGCTGGTGGCATAACGAGGTGGGTCTTTTAACTGAGGTCGCCAGCGCGCGCATCGCCACGCCCGTAGTTCAGCAAAAAGCAGATCCCTCACGTCCCGCCACGCCTGCGCCAGCTGCCGGAGCTAACGAATTCGAGAATGAGCGCCGCCGCTCTTTTGAGCATCCGGACGAACCGCTTCCGCCGCCCCGCGATATTACGCCGCGCACAGAGTATCCGCACCCATGGCTGGGCGGTACATGGACCTTGCGCGACATCGTCGATTACGAACTCACGGCGACGTACGCTCTGCTTGAAGCGGCCGCCGACACTCGCGAGACGCTGCTGCATGAGATCTATAGCGTCAACCTGCACACCATCGAAGCCGGAACAAACGGAACTATTGGCGGAACTAAGGAGAAGAATTTCGCGGCGATCATCCCGTTCGCCTCACAGCACGATCCTGCAGAAGCAGTTGAGCTGGTGGATAAGCTGCGTATTGGCGGCGTCGAAATCTATCGTGCCACCCAAGCTTTCGCGCAGGACGGCAAGACCTACCCGGCTGGAACATTCGTTGTTCCCTTTGATCAAGTCTTCGGCCGGTACGCGAAAGATATGCTCGAGCTGCAAACGTACCCCGAAGTTCGACGCTCGCCGCAAGCTCCTCCAGAGGCGCCGTACGATGTCTCGGCCTGGTCTCTCGGTCTTCAATTTGGCGTGGATACACCGTTCGCCAAGACGCCGCTCAGTAAAGATTTGCAGTTGGAGAAGCTGAGCGCTACGCCGAAGCTGCCGCTTACCTCTATTGCAACAGGCAACGAACATGCGGTCCTTTATAACGGCGCGACTAGCGCCCGGCTCCTCAACCGCCTGCTTAAGAACGGCGCCCACGTTAATTTCGATCGCCGGAGCGGTCAGACGTGGTTCGCCACAACAATTTCAAAAAACATCTGGGATCGATGCACCGACGGCTTTGATATCACCGAGGCGCAAGGTGCTCGCGCGCTCACGCCACGCTATTCCGTGCACCTTCCCCGCGTCGCTCTTTATCAATCTTGGGAAGCTGATATGGATGAAGGCTGGACGCGCTGGATCTTCGATCATTACGAGCTCCCTTACACGCTTATTCACAACAAAGACATCAAAGATGGCAAGCTGCGCGGGCGTTTCGACGCAATCGTTATCCCGGATCAGCGCGAGCGCGACATTCTTAACGGTCTCGACTACAAGGCCATTCTCCCCGAGTATCGGGGCGGCATCGGTGACGACGGTTGGAAAGCGCTGCAGGATTTTCTCGGCGACGGCGGAACAATCGTCGCACTCGGGGAATCCTCTAACTTGTTCATTAACAAACTGCCTTTGCCTGTTAAAGAACTGAAACACAGTCTCACACGCGAGCAGCACTTTGCTCCCGGCGCGATCGTCAATCTTCAGGTGGACGATACCAATCCCATCGGCTTGGGAGTCGCTCAGGCAACGTATGGCTTCTATATCAACTCGCCGTTCTTCCAGGTTGTAGATGGCTTCTCTGGGCAGAGGACGAGCGTCGTCGCACGCTACCCCAACGCCAACGTTCGCGCGTCCGGTTGGTTGCGCGGCGAAGATCTTATGCTCGGCCGTGCCGCCGTTATCTCTGTCGATATGAGTCCCGGCAAAATCGTTCTCTTCGGTATCCGGCCGCAGCACCGTGCACAGACGCACGCCACATTGCCGCTGCTTTTTGATGCTCTCTACTGGTCTAGCGAAGAGCCGGCACAATAACATCGTCACTAACGTCGATCTATGGTCTGACATCCGGCGTGTGATCAGTCTCGCCGTTCCGGTCGCCCTCGGCGAACTCGGCTGGATGGCCATGAACACGGTCGACACCATTATGGTTGGCCGTCTTGGCCCAGCCGCTATCGGGGCCATCGGCATCGGTGGCAGTGCGTTCTATACCTGCGCCATTTTCGGCATCGGACTGCTGCTTGGGCTCGACACGCTTGTTTCGCAATCCTTCGGCGCCCGCAATCGCGAAGACTGCCATCATTCACTCGCACAGGGCATCTATATTGCCTTGTTGCTTACGCCGTTCTTGATGATCATATTCGCCCTCATGCCGCCGTTTTTCGAGCTGCTGAAGATCACTCCGGATGTGAGCCGGCTAGCGGGCCCATTTGTGACAACCCTCAGCCTCAGTACGCTTCCGTTGCTGCTCTACGGCGCTCTCAGACGATATCTGCAGGGCATCGGTAACGTGCGCCCTATCATGTTTACGCTCATCAGCGCTAACATCATTAACTGGTTCTTCAATTGGCTGCTCATCACTGGCCATTGGGGATTTCCCGCTTTCGGCGTTGTCGGTTCTGCGCTCTCAACGTGTCTTGCTCGCATCTACATGGCCGGGCTGCTCGCGGCCTTCATCTGGTGGTTCGAACGCGATCTGCGCAAATCCTTGCCGCCGCTCATTCGTAAGCCTGATTGGGCGCGTATTGGCCGGCTGTTGCGCATCGGCTTGCCAGCCGCCGTTCAGATCCTGCTCGAAATCGGCGCATTCGGAACAGCCGCTGTTTTCGCCGGGCGCCTTTCCGCGAATGCCATGGCTGCGCACCAAATCGCCCTTAATACCGCGGCCGTGACGTTTATGGTCCCGCTCGGAATTTCGTCGGCCGCTGCTATTGCCGTAGGCCAGGCGATGGGCCGTCGTCAACCGGTGATCGCGCGGCGCAGCGGTTTTATCGCCATCGGTCTGGGGGTATCGTTCATGTGCTGCGCAGCGCTCGCTTTCATTCTGATCCCTCGACCCATTCTCCATATCTACTCAAACGATTCGCAGGTCGTTTCTATTGCTGTTCGGCTGCTCGCACTCGCAGCCGCCTTTCAACTCTTCGATGGCACACAAACTGTCGCTACCGGAGCTCTCCGCGGCCTGGGCAATACCCGCGTTCCGATGTTAGTCAACTTTGTCGCCTACTGGCTGTTCGGGCTGCCACTCGGCTATTGGCTTTGTTTCGTTCTTCTGTGGGGTATATACGGTGTCTGGGTAGGACTCACTGCCGCCCTGATCGCAACCGCGCTCATCCTACTCTATGTGTGGCACCGCGAATCTAAATTCGTGATAGTCTGAAGCACAAGCGTATGCGAACTGCTTATGCTGCGGCTCTCGCGGCTTCTTTATCTGTTAGCTTACTTGCACAGGCCCCGCCTTCGTCCACTTTGAAAGTCGGTGATAAGGCTCCGGATTTCACTCTCCCCTCGACTCAAGGCGGCACTGTCCATCTCGCCGATTACGTCGGCAAGAGCACGATTGTCCTGGCCTTCTTCCCGGCGGCATTCACCGGTGGTTGAACCGCTGAAATGAAAGCGTTCCAGTCTGGAATGCAAAAGTATGAAGAGTCTGGCGCAAAGGTTTTTGCGATCAGTACGGACAATATTCCCTCTCAAAAAGCTTTCGCGGAAAGTCTTAGCCTCTCATTCCCGCTTCTGAGTGATTTCGTCGACCGGCACGTCTCGCAAGAATACGGCGTATTCATCCCGAAAGCCGCTATCGCCGGCCGCGTCACGTTCGTCATCGACAAGGATGGCAAGATCGACTTTCATTGAATCCGGTGGCGATGCCATGAAGATGCTTGGCGCGCCTGACGCATGCAGCCGTTTGGCTCACAAAAAAAGCGCACCAAATTAGCGAGGCTTTCAGAGCTCATGCGGCGCGTCCTGACAGGATTGCTGGCTTCAGCTCTGCTGTGGGGCCAAACGCCGAACTCCGAGGCTCTCCGGGAAGCGAGCCTAGGGGTAGCCGAAGCGCACAAAGAAAATTACTGGACTGCCATACAGGCCTATGAGCGCGCAATTGTGATCGATCCCAATCTTCCGGGCATCTATCTTAATCTTGGCCTTGCCTGGTTCAAGCTCGGCAACTTCAGCGAGGCCGCCACAGCGTTTGAGCAAGCGAACAAAAAGTCACCGAGTGAACAAGCAACCACCTTGCTCGCCATGAGTGATTTCGGACTGCACCGTTACCGGCAGGCGTCTGATCTTCTGGCGCCGTTGGCGGCCGCAACTCCTGGCAATTCCGAACTCTCGTACCTTTTGGCGAAATGCTACCTGTGGTCCGGCCAGTACCGGCAAGCAACAACTTTGTTCAAGGCGCTAATGGATCATGATCCGAACTCGGCCGCTGTTCACATGCTGATGGGCGAAGCTCTGGATGCCGATGAAAAGACCGCTGAAGCAGCGCTCGAATTCGAAGCCGCCGCGAAGACCGCCCCCACGCAATTGGACGTGCACTTTGGCCTCGGATTCTTATATTGGAAGCTTCGCCGCTATGACGATGCTGAGGGCCAATTTCGTGCCGAGGTCGCCAACAATCCGGGGAGCGGACAATCTTTTGCGTATCTAGGAGATGCCTTATTGAAGAGCGGTCGAGCAGATGATGCCGTGCCGGCGCTAAAGAAATCGATCGAGTTACGCTCGGGCCTGCAGCTTGCGCATCTGGATCTCGGGATTATCTACGCGAATCGTAAACAGAACGACGCGGCTATCGCCGAATTGCGCGCGGCCATCCGGTGCGACCCAAATGCTTACGAACCGCATTACCGGCTCGCTCGTCTTTATAGCGAGCTGGGAAAGAAGGCCGAAGCGAATGCTGAGTTCGCCGTTGTTCGGAAGCTTCACCAAAAGAAAAATGAGGACACACTGATGAAAATCAGCGGTCCTCATTAACTGGTATAAAGATTCGATTCGCTTTTAGAAGATCAGCTTCGCTCCGAGTTGGAAGACGCGCGGGTCCCACGCCGAAGTCACCTGGCCGAAGTTGCTGGCCGTGTAAGTGGTGCTCACGGCATCGAACTGCGTATGGTTGAAGGCATTGAAAGATTCAAACCGAAGTTGGAATTGGCTGCCACGGCTTTCGCTGAACACGAACGCTTTGAACAGGGACAGGTTCCAGTTATCGCGCCCCGGCCCTCGCACTGCTCCTTTCGTCAAATCGCCCCACGCACCGATTGTTGGCGTCGAGAAGACGGAGGTAGCGAACCAACTGTTGACCGTCTGCGGGTAGCCGATGGCGCCGTTGATATTCGGCCGGTTCGTTGCGTCGGCCAAGCCGTTATTGCCCTGCGAGCCGCCAAGCGTGATGTTAAGTGGCAAGCCAGATTCCATAGTGACGATTCCCGAAAGCTCCCAGCCGCCCAGAGTGCTCTTCACGAGATGGTTCTGGGAGCCTTCGAAGAACGGAAACCTGTAGACAAAATTCGCCACAAAAATGTTGGTACGATCCAGCATGCCTGGTCCGTTGTCATAAGCTCGGTTGTAAGGATCGGACACATGGTAGAGGTCTCCTCCGGTGCTAGTCGCCGGGTCGATCGTGCGCGACAGTGTGTAAGCCGCTTGGAAGGTCAACCGGTCGCTCATCCTGGTGTTGAAACTTACTTGGAGGCCATTGTAATGCGAGTTTTCTGCGTTCTCCGAAAGCGAGATCTCGTGAAATCCTAAGTACGGTACCACCTGGTTGTAGCTCAAAGTTCCGTTAATCAAGCCTGGCAGCGAACTAGGGGATGGAAGGTTAATGTCGCGATAGTCGTTCTGATGCCGGTTCTGATTCCCGACATAGGAAACGTTCAAGACCGAATCTTTCCAAAATTGTCGCTCAACGCCAACGCTGTATTGGAAGCTCGACGGATTCGCGTAATCGCTGTAAGCCAGACCCGTGATACTGCCAGCCGTAATCGGCGCGATTGCCGTACCACCTGTGAGAAGGCTGGTGTGCGGATTGGAGAGCAAGACATTGTTCAACGTCACGCTCGAACTGAATGGCTCATTCGGCCCCGCATTGTACATGTCGTTTCCTTGAATGCGCTCGTACATGATCCCGAAGCCGCCGCGGATAACGGTCTTTTGGTGTCCGGTCGGGTCGAACGCAAAACCGATGCGTGGCCCGAAGTTTAACCAGTGGTTCTGAACCAGGCCGTTCGGAATGCCATTCTGTCCCGCGACGCCGATTCCGTTCAGATAGAACGGTATGCCCGCCAAGATCGG
This sequence comes from Terriglobia bacterium, assembly GCA_963846025.1. Taxonomy (GTDB): domain Bacteria; phylum Acidobacteriota; class Terriglobia; order Bryobacterales; family Bryobacteraceae; genus Bog-105. The sequence goes on from CAWJUG010000009.1 coordinate 16,779, forward strand.
ATTCGGACTCGTGCCCAAACCGGGGCTGGCCGGGTTGATAGTGCCATCGGCATTTACGATCGCTGCTTTCGCCGGGTTGTATAGCGAGGTGTAGAAGTTCGCCATACGGTTATTAGCTTCATAGGTGTGCGGAATGCCATCCCATCGCAGCCCAAGGTTCAACGTGAGTCGCGGACTTACTTTCCAGTTGTCCTGGAAGTAGGCAGCCGGCGATACGTTGTTCCAGTAACCTTTGTCCTGCACTGCCAGTTCCGTATACGATTTCCCGTAGCCCAACAGGAAATCTGCAAAATCATTGCCGGTGTAGCTGCCATCGAAAGTGAATTGACCCTGCGCGTCCCCGAACAGGTCTTGCACCTTCTTGTAAAGCGCCCAACTGAAGCCCATCTTAAATTCGTGGCGGCCTTTTATCCAGGTCACGTCGTCACGAACCTGGTAGTCATCCGCCTTGTTATGCCACGGCCAGGACGAAACGTCATAATTGGTCCCCGTAGAACCACTTAGATTGATCCCTGGAATTCGATTCAGATTGTTACCGGTGAATAACTCCGGAATATTCAAGCCGCTTGGGCGCGCATATGTGCCGGTCGGTACGATGTTGATGCGGTTGCCGTTGTAGTTGAATGCCAGCTCGTTCAGAAGGGTCGGACTAATCGAGTATGTCGCGTGAATGACGCCGTGATAAGAAGGGTTGCCAAACATTGTGCCGACCGTTGGAACGTTATCGTTGCTCCACAACGATGTGCCATAGGTCTGACTGATTTGTTCGTCCACCCAGTGGCCCCACAACCGGAATTTGTCTGAAAAGTTATGGTCGATGCGTATGATCTCTTCTCGGACGTCGGTCGGAAGCTTGTTCCCTCCAACGAATTGATTGCCATTGTTAGCAGCAGGAAAGATCCCCGTTTTCAAAAGAGCTTGCGCATTAGGATCCAGCAGCGACGCCGGAATCTTGTTTCCAGGAAACGACTGGCCCGGAGTCAAACCCAGCGCCGAGTAAGTGGCTAACACGTTTGGCGAAACCTGGCTCGCGCTGGGAACCAGGATTTTTGTGTTGAATTGGCCGCCATATTCACTGGCGGGCGGAACGGTTTGGTTTGATACGCCGCCCTGAATCAGCTTGCGCCATTCCATGTTGTAGAAGAAGAATGTCTTGTCTTTATGCCTGTTATAGAGCTTGGGTATAAAAACCGGACCGGAAATATTAAAGCCGTATGTGTTGAAGCGAAGCTCGGGAGCCGCCTGGCCCGCTGCATTTGTGAAATAGTTTCCTGCATCTAGTGCGTCGTTCCGCACAAACTCCCATAGCGTGCCGTGAAAATCTTTAGTGCCCGATTTGAACACAAGCGTCATAGTGCCCGCCGACGAAAGCCCGTAATCCGCGCTGTAGTTCGAAGTGAGCGCCCGGAACTCAGCGATGGCGTCAATAGACGGCATGATGTCAATGCCTCCCGCGCCGCCACGGTCATCAGCCTCGCCGCCGTCTACCAGGTAAATGTTGTGGTTCTGCCGCAGACCGTTGAAGCTGACGGTTGCATCGCCCCCCACAGGCGTTGGGGTATTGAAGTCAGCCATGTTGCTGGAAGCTCCCGGCACCAGTGCCGTTAGATCGTAGATGCTTCTGCCGTTTGTCGCCAGTTGCGCAACCTGTTGACCATTGATAACGTTGCTAACTTCGCCTGATTCCGTTTGCACCTGAACGGCGTTGGCTTCTACCGTGACGGTCTCTTGAGTGTTGCCCACGTCCAGGTGGAAATCGACGCGATCCTGGTCGCCAACGTTGAGTGCAATGTCACGATGCTCCGCCGGCTTGAACCCGGACATCTCGGCTCGGACAGTGTAACTTCCAATCTGCAAATTCGGTGCTATATATTGGCCCTCCGCATTGGTCGTAACGTGCCGCGATTGGGTGGTTCCCGTATTGGTGAGGGTCACTCCCGCGTTCGGAATCATGGCGCCTGACGGGTCAGTCACCGTGCCGAGAATCGTACCCTCCTGCCCAAAGCCCAGGAAAGAGAATGCCAGGACGAGAATATTGAGCAACAAGAATCGGTTTCGGCCCAAGTTCGAACCGAACCCACGCACGCGGTACATACTTTCACCTCTTAAAGAAATTTGAGAGCCAGCTTTGGCGTAGTATCTCACCTATTGTTTGGTGAATGCTAGGTTAGACCCGTTAACCCGACCCGCATTTTGTGCAGATCGGAAGTTAAATTATTATTTTCAACAACGTACCTGGAGTGGTTAACAACCGGTAACACCGCGTAACCGTGCGCCAATCTAACCTTGCGGGGTGTATACTCGATCTTCTGAATGGGGTCCACGCCCGATATCCACGCCGCTTATTCTCTAAAAGAGCGCCAGAAAGCTCTTGAGGCAGTTCTCAGGTCCGCTGCGTTTTCCCGTAATCCCCGTCTCGGTAAGTTACTCGAGTACATATGCAGCAAATCCTTCGCCGGGGAATCGGGATATCTGAAGGAATACACGATTGCTACCGATGTGTTCGGCCGTGCCCCCGAATTCGACCAGAGCACCGACGCGATTGTTCGCGTAGAAATGCACCGGCTCAGGAAGAAGTTGAAGGACTTCTACGCCGGTGAAGGCCTCGATCAGAATGTCGAAATTATCATTCAGAGCGGCCACTACACTCCGGAGTTTATAGAGCATCGGTCAGGTGTTGCCGATTGGAAAGATGAGTCTTTCCCCGCTTCCGCCACCCCGCCCAAGCCTGTAGCAGTCCCTCATCGCCAGCGCTGGGTTCCGTTCGCCGCCATGGCATGTGCCGTAGGTCTAGCCGCAATCGCCTGGTTTTTCTTTTCCATCAAAGCAAAGTCGGAAAAATCAGTTGACCACTCCGTCTCTTCCGCTGCTTCTGCACCGGCCACCCCCGCTTTGCCGCAAACAGACGCGATTCGCATCCTCAGTGGACGCTTGCACTCCAAAGCCCGCGATCGCGAAGGCAATAATTGGGGCCAAGACGCCTTCTTCGAGGGAGGCACCGCTCTAGAAGCCCCCGACGCGCCTATCTATCGGACACGCGATGCCTTCTTGTTCTCCGGAATGCGGTCCGGCGATTTCTCGTACAAGATCCCGCTCAAACCAGCCAATTACGAGTTGCACCTTTACTTCGCCGACACTTCATTTGACCCCGGCATGGCCATGGAAGGTGGAGAGAACACGCGCTTTTTCAACGTCGAGCTGAACGGCAGAGCGTTGTTGCGTGATTTCGATATCATTGCCGGGGTCGGTCCGCATACCGCCGACGAGCGCGTCTTCAAGGATGTTCAACCGGACAAGGACGGTTATCTTCACTTGCATTTTTCAAGGGTCGTCAGCACACCTCTTTTGAATGCAATCGAGATCCTCCCGGCCACGCCGCATCAAATGAGACCGGTTCGTGTTTCAACTCAGGACAGCGAATTCACAGATAAATCCGGCGTTACCTGGGAACCCGATAACTACTTCCTCCAGGGTCGCGGCATCGCAAAACTCGGCATTGTCGCCGGGCCGGTGGATTCGCAGATCTTCGAAAGAGAACGGTACGGGAACTTCTCGTACGCGATCCCCGCTGCGCCAGGTAAATACAAGCTAACTCTCTATTTCGCCGAAACCTACTTTGGACCTGGAGAGCAGGGCGGAGGCGGTATTGGCGATCGCATTTTTGACGTTTACTGCAATGGAGTTGCGCTTCTAGAGCAGCTCGATGTGTTCAAAGAAGCCGGTGCAAGGCGTCAGCTTATCAAGACTTTCCATGGCATTCAGGCGAACGCGCAAGGCAACGTGCTTATCTCGTTTGTTCCGCGCAGAAATTATGCGATGATTTCCGCAATAGAGCTGATCGACGAATCAAATCAATGAATTTCGGGCTCGGCCGTCGCCGCGCGTGTCCCGAGGAAATCAAAATCGCATCCTTTGTTGGCCTGCGTCACTCGCTCCAGATAAAGCGCTCCATAGCCACGCTCATAACGCGGGGCCGGCTTCGTCCATTGCCCCCGCCGCTGGCTCAATTGTTCGTCGCTAATTGATAAATCCAGCCGTCTGTTCTTCAGATCGAGCGAGACCATGTCTCCGTTATTGACTAGCGCCAGCGGACCGCCGGCATAGCTTTCGGGCGAAACGTGCAACACGCAAGTTCCGTAGGCGGTGCCGCTCATGCGCGCATCTGAAATTCGAACCATATCGCGAACTCCCCGCTTCAGCAGCTTCTGGGGAATCGGCAGCATGCCCCATTCGGGCATCCCCGGGCCGCCCAAAGGCCCCGCATTCTGCAGCACCAGCACCGAGTCTGGCGTAACGTCCAAATCTTCGCTATCTATGCGTTCTTCCAGGTCCTGATAATTGCGAAACACAACCGCCGGCCCACTATGTTGCAGTAGCTTAGGGTCTGCTGCGGAGGTCTTGATGACCGCGCCGTCCGGAGCCAGATTTCCGAACAGGATTGCGGTGCCGCCCGTTGGCGCGAGCGGATTCGCGCGTGGCCGGATAACATCGCTGTTGAGCGGAGTAGCGTCTCCGATATTTTCGCCCATCGTATGTCCGTTCGCCGTTACGCAGTCGAGATGAAGAAGGTCGCGGATCTGGGACAGCAGGGCTCGAAGTCCGCCGGCATAATAGAAGTCTTCCATCAGGTACGCACCCGGATGGACGTATGTTGGCCAGTACCGGCACACGTTCAGAGATCTGTTCGAAGGCCGGTAGCTCAAGCGTCAAGCCGCAACGTCCGGCAAGTGCGACCAAGTGAATAATGGCATTCGTAGACCCGCCGATCGCCATGTCCACCGTAATGGCATTCTCAAACGCCCGCCGGGTCAGGATTTGAGAAGGACGCAAATCTTCCCAAACCATCTCGACGATCCGGATTCCGGAGTTGACCGCCAGCCGCGGATGATTCGAATCCACAGCAGGAATCGACGAAGCCCCCGGTAAAGTCATTCCCAACGATTCCGCCATCGCAGTCATTGTCGAGGCGGTTCCCATAGTCATGCAAAATCCCGGCGACCGCGCGATCCCGTCTTCCATTCCACGCCAGTCCCGCTCAGTGATGGTTCCGGCACAGCGCTCTGCCCAGAACTTGCGAACGTCGGTGCCGCTCCCCAAAATTTTGCCATTCCAATTCCCGCGCAGCATCGGTCCGGCCGGCATATAAATAGCAGGAATATCCATGCTGATAGCGCCCATCAGCAAACCAGGGGTCGTTTTGTCGCAGCCTCCCAGCAACACTGCGCCATCAATTGGCAGACCCCGCAGCAACTCCTCGGTCTCCATCGCAAGCAAGTTCCGGTACAACATCGGGCTGGGGCGGAAGTAGGTCTCAGTGATCGAAAGCGCGGGCACTTCTACGGGAAACCCGCCAGCCTGCCACACGCCGCGTTTCACTGCCTCCGCCCGTTCGCGCAGGTGCTGATGACAGGGATTGATCTCGCTCCATGTATTCACAATCGCGATGACAGGCTTACCAGCGAAGTCCTCCAGCCTATGCCCCATCTGCTTCATTCGCGAACGATGGCTGAACCCGGCTATATTGTCTGGTCCAAACCAACGATTGCTGCGCAGTTCCTCAGGTTTCTTTCTCACAGTTCCATCTTCTGATATGTTGTTTTGATTCATGGAGACGCTCGGACTCTCTCATAGGGCACCAAAATCCCGGCACTGGCTGCTGGAACTGCTTTGGCCTCGGCTATCCAGCGCGGTTGAAGCGGATACCGCTTTACGAAACGGAATGTACGTCTGCTTCGCTTGCGCTATTGTGACCGCGCTTGTTGGCTTCTTTGCCAATGTAAAAGCGCAGTCGATTCTGGGGGTCGTGGTAGCTGGCTATCTGGTCTTCCTCGGAATAGGAGTCCGCGCCGGGTCGCGAATTGCGGCGCTGACGGCGTTTGCTTATTACGCATTAAGCTTCGCGACCAGCGTCGCTGTTTCTCCTTCAGCGGCGATGCTTCCCGTCGTCCAAATTATTGTAGTGGCGCTGTTGTTGGGAGCGGTCAGAGCGGCCTTCTTTCGCTCGTCGGAACGCCGCCGCAATGCCGCCTCGGATTCGCCGCCCGAATTACCCGAGACGGCATTTTACGAAAGTGCTCCGCCTGCACTAGTAGCTCTGGCTAGACGAGACCGAGGCTTCGAAGAGCGCATAAAGAAGGGCTGGACGTTTGCATCGCCCATGCCGCAGCTATTGGTCGGTTTGTCGTGGTGTTTCATTCTGTTCGGTGTGTTATTCGGCACCGTCATGCGCATCTACACACTGCCGACCGGATCTATGGAGCCCACATTCCAAATAGGCGATAACGTTATGAGCTTGAACTACCCTTTTGCCGGAAGCGTGCGGCGCGGCGATGCGGTTGCATTTCGAATGCCGTACGACCGGAAAATCACTACCGTGAAGCGCGTCGCGGGATTACCCGGAGACCACATTCAAGTCCGTGCCAATCAGCTTATCTTAAACGGCAAATCCATGAGCGAGCCCTACATCAAAGTGCCCTCTGATTTCCCGGCATTCGACTTCCCCTCCCGATTCCCTGCGCCCGTCTACCTTCCGGCAATTCAGAATATGCAGTACAAAATGTACTCGCGTGATATCCGAAACGACGAATACATCGTTCCGGCAAACTCATATTTTGTGTTGGGCGATAACCGCGGTAATTCACTGGACAGCCGCTACTTCGGCGCTGTACCACGAGCCGATCTGGCGGGGCGGCTGATTTACGTGTATGGAAATTCACGGACCAAGTCGGCGGTGAGACCTCCACTCCTACGGTTTTCGTTGGGAGCGAACTAAGCTTGCGTAAACTTTGCTTTCCTGTATTGCTGATCACTCTGGCCGTTATGGCCGGCATAGCGGCTGAAATTCAGAAGGCATTCGACCAGCCCTTCCGTCCGCAGTATCATTTTTCTCCGCGCGAGCATTGGACCAATGACCCGAACGGGCTCGTTTATTTCGAAGGAGAGTATCACCTCTTTTTCCAGTACAACCCGTTCGGTGATGAGTGGGGCCATATGAGTTGGGGTCATGCAGTCAGCACCGATCTTCTACATTGGACACAACTGCCCGTCGCGCTCAAGGAAGAAGACGGAATCATGATCTTCACTGGCAGCGCCGTCATCGATTCCCGAAACGCGAGCGGATTCTGCCTCGCAAACAAACCTTGCTTGATTGCGGTTTACACGGGATACACTCCGCCAAAGGGCTCGCGGCCATCGCTGCAAACCCAGAACCTCGCTTTCAGCAACGATCGCGGACGCACTTGGACCAAGTACAAAGGCAATCCGGTGCTCGATTTGCACATGACGGATTTCCGCGATCCGAAAGTATTTTGGTTTGAACCGGCACAGCGCTGGATTATGGCGGTTTCGCTGCCGAACGATCACAAGATTCGCTTTTATTCGTCTACAAACTTCAAGAGCTGGTCGCAATTAAGTGACTTCGGCCCGGCTGGCGCAATCGGGGGTCAGTGGGAGTGTCCGGAACTCTTTGAGCTGCCCGTCGCGGGCCAGCCAAACCGGACTCGCTGGGTACTAAAGGTCGGTCTAAACCCCGGCGCACGTCTGGGCGGTTCGGGTGAACAATATTTTCTCGGGGACTTTGATGGTAAGCAATTTATCAACGATAATCCTGCTTCCACTACTCTCTGGACCGACTACGGCAAAGATTGCTACTGCGCCCTGACATTTAACGGTCTTCCCTCCAATCACGCACCGGTCATGATCGGCTGGATGGACAACTGGCAATACGCCGCTTCTTTACCTACGTCGCCATGGCGCGGGCAAATGACGATACCTCGTAAGCTATCACTGCGAAATACAGGTGAAGGTATACGGCTCTTTCAAGAGCCGGTCGACTCGCTTCAGCAATTACGCTCCGAACATGTCGAAGCTAAGAGTCAATCTCTTGACCAGATCAACCGCGAATTCCAGCGGTCTCATATCGCCGAAACCCACACCTTTGAGCTGACGACTAGCATGAGTGTCGATGCCGCCCGGCAAATTGGATGGCGCTTCCTGCACCAAGACGGCAGCATGACAGCCATTGGATATGAGCGCGAGAAGGGAACGATATTCATCGACCGGACGCATTCAGGTTTGATTGGATTCAATCCAGCGTTTCCGTCTCGCATGGAAGCTCCTCTGAAAATTGCCGGTGTGCTGCGACTTAGAGTATTGGTGGACCGTTGTTCCGTTGAAGTATTCGCTGACGGGGGAAGAATCGCCATGACATCGCTTGTTTTTCCGCCAACTGACGCCAGCGGTGTAGAGGCTTATGCGAGTGGTGGGCGGCCCGGTCCTTCTTCGGCAACTCTTTGGTCTCTCAAGTCAACGCACGAGTAACACAGCCGGTGTGTTTGAGGACGTAAAGCCGAACAGCGTCTGAATCCGGCCATCGGCCTAGCAATTCATGTATTTCCAGTTTCGCGGTTTACCGTCCGCCAGCCATCCGAGAGCCGTCTCGATGCGCTTGTCGCGTGTTTCAGGACGCTTCGCGTCGATAATCCATTCAATGTATTCACGCCGGTGACTCGGGCTGAAGTTCTGAAATGTAAGAGCAGCAGCCTTGTTTTTTGCAAGCGCCGCAGCAAATTCCGCGGGCGGTTCGATTTCGGGTTTAGGAGCAGTTTTCTTTCGCATCGTCGCACGGGGCCCGTCATCTGCCAATCGGCGCGCCTCGCGAATATAGCTAAGCATTTCCTTATCTGAAGGAAGGTCGGAAAGTTGAGTTATCTTTCCTACGATTGCGCCATCATCATCACTCTCCCCGCCTCTTTTCCCAAACATTTTTGCAATTTCAGGGCGCCAGAAGATGAACCGGCAATGTGCTTTGAAACCTGCCATGGAGAACAAGATCTTCTTGTGATACAGGAACGCCGGCGTGCTCCACTTTAGTGCTTCCTCTGCTTCCGGACACCCCTTGTGCACCAATTCGCGGAGATGCTTGAGAATCGGTTGCGCAAACTCGGGAGCACGCGCTATATACTCATCCACCTCTTTGTTTGTTGGCATTTTCTGATCCTAGGGCGCAAGTTGCCGGCGAGTCAAGCCGCTTTTTACGGGAACTCCTTGCGAATTTTGGTGGTTCGGTCGAGTTCATCCAGCACCTGCAGTACTTTCAGCCTTAAATCGGGATCAATTGTCGCCGTACCCAGCCAGCGATGAACCTCGGCGTCCGCTTCCGCTGAGTGCTGCCCGCCGATGAACGCGTTCAACCACGCAAGGACAAAGAAAATCTTTCGTTGCTGCTTCACCTGTGGCAGCGCATCCAGTGCCGGCCGTAAATATGGTCCTGTCAATTCTGACTGATTCCAGTAATTGAAGGCTCCGAGGCTCTGTTCCACCCAGTCTTCGGGTCTTCCGGAGTTCGCAAGGTAATCATGGAAGTACCACTTCTTGGTGTCTGCATCCGGCTTTGCTGCGGCGGCTACATAGGCGTACTTCAGCGCTTCTCCCGTCGTATCGCGCTGCTTCTCCGCGTTAAATGCCGACTCGGCTGCCGCATCCCCGTGCGCGATCAGCGACGTAACCATGCTCCACCTATCGAGCGAGCGCAATTGGACGCCCGGTACGGTCACTTTCCCGTCTAGCAGATCGTGTAGCTCGCCCAGGCCAAGCGGGCTACTGGCTAGATTGCGTAAACCGCGGAACCACATGATGCGCAATCCCTGCGTCGGCGCATGCAGCATATTCTCAATCGCAATCCGCTCGAAACTGCCGTCCAGCTCATGACGCAAGTCGGCATTCACATATTCATGCAGCGCGACAGCCGTGCGGCCCGCCAAAGACTGCACCAAGGCTTCATCTTTCTCGGCCGGCATTCTGTCGAGCGAAAGTGCAAGATACCGGCGCGGCGCCAATTCCGTAAAACGCACCGCATCCCAGAGCGCTCCCCATAATAAGGTCCTCTCGAACAGATCCGATATCGAGGCAATATGCCCCATTGCATATTCGCGGCTTCGCGCATCCAGCAGAAAGAGGCCGTAGGCGTAGTCATCGTCGTTGGCGAAGACGAAATCCGGGCATGCGTGGCCGGCAGCTTCAACGACATCCGTTCTAGCCGCTGAAAATTGTGCCCGAATCCGCACCGGCTCATCCTTTGCGTACCCCAGCAGTACCTGTGTTGCTATGGGCCATGTGCCCTCTTCGCCCAAAACGTTCTGCTGCATGAGCGTCAGCTTTTTCAGCCGGTTGCTCTCACAGGACCACGAAACTCGCACCTCGGGCATGCCTCGCCGTCGAATCCAGTCGTTTGCCCAACTTGTCAGATCGCGGTGCGAAGATCGCTCCAAAGCGCGGACGAGATCGTTCCACTCCGCGTTGCCGTACGCGTGCTCCTTGAGATATATGCGCAAACCGTCCCGAAACGCTTCATCGCCGAGCATGTAGGCGAGCTGGCGCAGCAACCCGGGAGCCTTCGAATACACGATCGCGCCATAAGCTGACTTTGCATCGCTCAAATTCGGTATGTCCTGATAAATAGGCGTCGTGCCTTGCGTCACATCGATTCCGTATGCAGCCGGCTTGATGCTCTGATAGAAGCGCTTCCATACGTTCTGGTCCGGTTCGAGGCTGGCCATGGTGCGAAACGCCATATATTGCGCAAATCCTTCCTTCAGCCAAAGATCGTCGAACCAGCGCATCGTCACCAGATCGCCGAACCATTGATGAGTGAGTTCGTGCACCAGCGTGATGGAGCGATTGAAACGATCGGTATCTGTCGGAGCGCTGCGAAACAACATGCTCTCTTCGCGCAAAAACGTCGCGCCCGCATGCTCCATGCCGCCATACGCAAATCCGGGAAGCAGAACCATTTCGTACTTCGGAAACGGAAACGGCTGCGCGAAGTATTCACTTAGAAACTGAGTCGCGCGCGCGACCACGCTTTGTATCTGCGGCGCCTCTGATTCCGCCCGCATCACTTGCGATTTCCGCACCCAAACGTTCGGCATGCCGGGCGCAGCATGAACATTACGAAACGGACCCGCAGCGAAGGCAAAGAGGTAAGTGCTGATGGGTCGTGTTTCACCAAAAAAATACTGAATTGTGGTGCCGGTGGCGAGACCCGCGCCCCCTCCCGCGTTTGAAATCACCGTCCAGCCGAACGGCGCGGAAACCTGCAGCGTAAACCGCCCCTTTAAATCCGGCTGATCGAAGCAGGGGAACGCCATGTCGGCGTCCATAGGTACGAAGAGCGTGTAGATGTATTCGCTGCCGTCGTCCTTGTCCTCGTAGCGCGTCAACGCTTTGCCGGCTGGTGCAACCGGAGCCGTGAAATCAACGGCTAGAACGTTTTCTCCTGCGCGTAGCGCTGGCTCGGGTAACAGAAAATGCCCATTTTCGATGGTCGGTGCCAGCGCCGTTCCATTCAATACCGCCTTTGAGATCGTTCCTTCCCGGAAATCGATCCATAAGGGCGTCGCATTACTCAAACGAAAGCGTAGTTCTTCGCGGCCATTCGTATGATTGGCATGCGGCATCAGCTGATACGAAAGCTGATACCGCAGATCGGACACTTCACGCGCCCGTTCGATCGCCAGTTCGCGCGGTATGCCAAGGGGCGCCACAGCCGCGCCGATGTTCACTGCAATCAGAAGGAAAAGAGTAGCGATGGGAACAAGCTTCATCTGGAAACGATTATCGTAGCGGTTGCAGCGTTAGCGCGATGGTACCGGTAGCCCACGCTTCCAACATAACGCCGGCTGAAGTCATTCAGGTTCTCCAACAATTGAAAGAGGTATTCAATTCCTCGCACCACTTTTGGCCGGACGACATCTCTTTCGGATGATTCGATTTTCGACCCAGTTCTCATTGGCGGAACGCGGCAGGTCACCGATGTATACCTGCTCGGTCTGACGGCACGGCGCCGTGGGCGCCTCGTGAGTTTTGATCGGTCGTTACCTTGGCAAGCCGTCCGCGGCGCATCGAGCAAATTAGTAGAACATCCCAGTTGATTCACGCCACCGTCAAGTACGTCAGATACTGCTCATCCCCAATAGCAGTAAATGGCCGCAGTAGCAGCGGCCGCGAATCCGTTTCCGCTCGCCAAACCGGTTGACCAGAAACTTTCGTAGCCGCCAGCAACTGTTCCCTTCTCACCTTCGGCGAATGCTTCGTCATCGCAAACAAGACCAGCGGACCACGCATAAGCGCCACCGTATCTGCATGCGCGGGATCAATCGGCTCAAGCCGGACCGGCAATGGGAACTCAATGTCTATCGTGTCCCCGTCTTTCCACTGCCGGCGTATTGTCGCGAAGCCGCGGTCGGCACGAGTCGAAACCGCTTCCCCATTCACTCGAATCGCCGTCGCCTCTGACGACCAGGCTGGAATCCGCAAACGCAGTGCGAATTCGCAAGGCCGCGAAGCATGCAAACGGAACTGAGCTTTGTTTTCCAGCGGATAATCTCCGCTCTGCGTCAATGCGACTTGAGCCCCGTTCTTGTTGATCCATCGCACAGTCGAAGGCAAATACAAATTCACGAATACGTCATCGCCATCCCGGAAGTAAACAAGGATCCTGTAATCCGCAGCGACCTGAGGCAACGTCCCCGAACAGCACGGCCATTTATCAGGGAAGTAGGTCTTGCTTCCCGGCGCGTGGTAATCGGAATAGTAGAATGCGCGCCCGTCTGGCTGCAGCCGCTTAGCGCCCAGCACGGTGTTGTACAGAACGCGTTCCATGCTGTCCCCATATCGCCCGTCCCGCGTCACACGCAGCAAATAGCGCGTCAGTTTGAAATGAGCATAACTGCCGCACGGCGTCTCAAACCCGCGATGGGTGCCCGTAAGGCTCGCATAAAGTTTTCCGCTGCGCGCTGCCACGAAACTCTCATCCGGCCCCCAGCCGCCGGTAGCAAAACTCTGCGTTGTGGTGATCATGTCGAAAGCATTGCTCGCCGCCCGCAGATGTTTTTCGCTTCCATCCGCGAGATAGGCCTGCATCGCCGAACTCAGCGCATTGCAAAAACTGTACGCGTGGTGATTGGCCAGCACGTTTTTGTCTTCCGACAACGGATCAAAATATGTCCGGTCCAGCAGAAATCGCCGCGCTAAATTCCGGTATCGATCCCCCGCGCCGCGCTCCCACGCCAGATACAGATTCTCCGGCAACGTGTAGGGTTCGTCCCAGGTGTAATCGTTGGCCGTGCTTTCCCCGACCGACTTTCTCCACTCCCGCTGCGGCTCGTCCCGGTCGAGCGCATGCGGCGGAAGGTGTGGCTCTGCTGCGTTTGTTGTGAGCTCCAGCAACTCGAAACGCCTGCGGTAAATCGGCAAACTGATGCGCGTCAATCAGGCCGATCACCATCTTGTCGTACACATAGGCAGGAAATCGAAAATTCCTATAGAACTGCCCTGAGATGGCCGGCTCATACATGTCCAATAGCCGCTCCACCTTGGCCCGCGTGCCCGCATCTCGATTCGCGTTGTATCCGCGCGCCAGCGCCGACAACCACTGCCCGAAAGAATGTGCGGGCGCGAACCCATGCCCGCCGCTTTCGGTTTTCTCAAGCGGCACCTCGTCATACCACCCACCCAGCTCCGGTCCTGGCGCCGGCAGCCCTGCGCGCAAACGCCACGGTTTCAGCAGACTGTCTTCGTTCAGCGACAGTAGCACGGCCTGTGTCTGCTCAAATTGAGTTTGCGCAAGTCCAGGCGCGAGATCGACATCTCTGTAGCTGAATTCCTGAAGCGGCGTCCGCTGCGTGCCTCTATCTAGAGCACGTGTGAGCCCCGGCGCCCCGGAGACGGCTGCCGCTCTCGCCGCCGATTGCAGAAAAGAGCGCCGTGAGATCAATCGGCCACCATTCTATGCAATCAATTCCTGACGGCTGCCGCCTGCCCAAACCATTGCAGGACTCTTCGCTCGAACTCCTTGGGTGCCGTCGCGTATGCACCTGTGTGTTTCGCGCCAGGCACTAGCCAGAGCTGTGCGCTGCGCGGATCCTCACGTAACAGCCGTTCCGAATTGCTTAGGACTCGTCTCGTTGTCCGCCAACCCATGAATCAGCAGAATCGGCACCTGCGTATGTTGAATGGCAATGTCCGGACGCGCCGCCCTCAGGTCCACTCCATATCGAACACGCGTGTACAACAGACCTTCTTTCACCAGAACTATGGCCATCGCCTCCGGAACGTGCCGCCCTACGCGCTCGTCCGCCACAGCCTCAAAGGAAGAATACGGGCATTCGGCAACGATGGCACGGAAATCTGCACCTTGCCGCAAGAGACTCAATCAGGACCGACGCTCCCAGTGATTCTCCGAATCCGAAGACCGTACGTACGCCTTGAGTCTTCAGCCAATCGAGCCAACGTACCGTGTCGCGTGACTCCAGCACGCCGTACGTCACGTAGCCTTGACTGTCGCCGTGCCCTCGTCCGTTGGGAACAAGCACCGCATACCCGTTCCGAAGAAACAGCAGCGCGTATCCCATGGCTCCAAATGCAGAGTCCGCTACTCCGTGGCACGCAATTACCGCGCGCCCGTTTGGCTGTCTGGGCGAAAGCCACCAGGCACTGAGCGCAACACCGTCTTCGCCCCGAATACAGACCTTACTTGCGGTTACATTCGCGGTTTGCGCGACACTGTAGGCAAGTGCGGCCGTATCGCTTGCTCTGCGCCTTATCAAAGGATGTAGCGCGCCTTCGGTTAGCACTACAGCCCCAGCAAGTGTCACTGCAATCGCAATCAGTAACGAGCTGATAACCCACAAAACTAGCCGTTTTGATCGCATCTATTTATTAGCGACGGAAATTCGACCGTTCTGTTCAAACATTGTCGCGGCTACAACCTGGGAGCAATCTTCAGCGCAAGCGGGAGCCGAACCGTCTTTTGATCGATTTCGCCGACCTGCAACTGCGCTTTCTTCGTTGTCTCCGGGAACGAAAAATTCGCAGTTGCTCTATCGGAGTTGCCGTCGAATATTCCCACAGTTATTGGACCTTCCGGTGCGATCATGTCGCCATCGGCAATCAACCGGAAGAATCGAGCGTTAATTAAAACAATTCCCCGCCCATTGTTTGTCACCCGGACAATGAACGTGATCGCCTCCATGCCTCGCACTTGGCTCGAACGGCTCAGTGAAGCGGAGACGATCTTATAGCCCACATCGCGGTCGGATGTTCCGATACTATCCACGATTCTTGCTTCGGACAGTGGAAACGATACCGAAGAAATAGATCCTTGCGATGGCGCGCTGCCGCTAAAAACCGCGGTGCCCTTGGGCTCGCTTCTCCACAGCGGGCCGTTCTGCGAAATTGCCACAAACAAGCCCGTCAATGCCGTCAAAATTCCAGCGATGGCAGTCAGAATTCCGGGCAAGGTTTGCCACCAGTTCTGAGTTGGACTTACTTTAGTTTCTTCAGACATGCGTGGATCTAGGCCTTGTAACCCGTTTAGAAGATCATGTCACAAGGCGATGCGTACTGGGTGCTTATTGGCGGGCAACCTTTAGGTCGTCAGTTCACGGGACGATTCGTTCCAGAAGACAGGTTTCTTACTAAAGTAAGACTCGTTCGCCATGTGGCATGCGATAGCGGCATGGTTCCCGAACACCGCGTTCTCAGCCACTTGCTTGCGAGTCTTCGTCGCTCGAAAAAAATTCAACAGGTGCGGCTTCACATCGTCCCAATTTGGGCCTTCGAGCGCCAAGTTATCGGTCAGCGGTTCCTTTCCAAAATCACGCGGATGCTGCTCGTGCCACTGCTTCACATACTCGGCCCGCATTGCGGCCGGGAAACTGCCCGAGTAGTAACTTGGCTCTTCGTCTTGCCCGGTCTGCGGCATGATGCGAAGACTGGTTCCCTGCGCCTCCATGACACCTTTGGGTCCCAGAAAGCGAGCCACTTCCGGCGTAGCGGAACCCAGATCGAGTCGCACGTACACCGGTACTCCGTGATAGTCAAAGAGCACGGCATGAAAATCGGGCATGTTGCGGCCGTCCTTCCAACGGAAGATGCCGCCCAAAGCCGAAGCCGAACGAGGCGCCTCATTCCAGCCCAGCGTGTACAGCATTCCGCTGAGCAAATGCACCATCAAATCGCCGCCCACTCCAGTGCCATATTCCTTCCAGCAGCGCCAGCGCGCGAAACGCTCAGGGCTGAAAGGGATTTTTGGCGCATCATTGAGCCACGTATCCCAATCGAGATTGGCCGGAGAGAGACCGGGCGGCGGTGGATACTCCCAAGCTCCGGTGGGATTGTTGCGTCCGTAGGTGAGTTCCACCATCTCAATGTCCCCGATTGTGCCCGCCGCATATAGCTCCCGCGCTTTAGCGCACAACGCGGAACTTACGCGCTGTGATCCAATCTGCACGATCCGATTATTTTTGTCTGCAGCTTCCACCATCTCGAAACCCTGCCTGATGGTGTGGGACATCGGCTTCTCGCAGTAAATGTCTTTGCCGGCGTTGCACGCGTCGACAACCACGCGCTTGTGCCAATGGTCAGGCACCGCCGCAATAATACAATCGACGTCCTGGCGGTGGAGCAACTCGTCGTAGCGGCGCGTGGTGAATAGATTCTGATTGCCCGTGATCTGCTTGGCAAGCGTGTGCCGCTCATCGTATAAATCAGCGGCGCCGACGCATTCCACGCCGTTCAAAGTGACTGCGTTAGTAAGCAGGCCAGAACCTTGCATACCGATACCGATGATGCCGAAACGGATGCGCTCACCGGATAACGCGGCATTAGCGGAATCGGACGTTTGGGGACTAGATTGTCGTGTTCCGGCGGTTGCGAGGGCGGCAATCGATAAGCTACTGGCACTCAGAAAAGTTCGGCGCGGAATGTTCGAGTTCATAAGACGTTCTCTGCGAGCAGATTTATTATGTCGCAGGAGGCGCCGCTAACCGGGAAACGCGCGTTTATTCGTACCGCAGCGCAATCAGCGGATCAACCCGGCTAGCTTTGCGTGCGGGCAGATAGCCCGCGGCAGCGGAAATGGCGGCGATCCCTAATAGCGCGGAACAGACTGCGGCCGGGTCGTAAGGGGACATCCCGAATAGCTGGTTTTGAACTAGGCGTGTCACCGCGAAAGCCGACTGGCAGGCCTACAGCAATCCCGAGCACCAGAACAAACAGAACCTCGCGCATAACGATCCAAACGACGTCGCGGGTGAGAGCGCCAAGTGCCATGCGAATCCCGATCTCGCGCGTGCGGCGTGTGACCAGGAACGCCATTACGCCGTATAGACCGACGCCCGCAAGAACCGTCGCCAGTATTCCAAAAGCTGTGGACAGACTGGCTGCGAGACGCTCCACAGCAAGCGAATCATCTACTTGACGCTGCTCGGTTCGCAATTGATAGATCGGCAGGTTTGAGTCAAGCTTGTGCACGGTTGCGCGCAGCACGTTGAACATGGTGTTCGGGTCCAAATCGGTGCGCACGTAGGCGGTCATACCTGCGGCCCACTTGTTCTGAAGATACGGAAAGAAGACCTGGCGCGGCGGAGCTTGACGCATTGTTTGATACCTGGTGTCCCGAACTACGCCGATGATTTCGATATCGGTTTTGGTGCCCGGGTCTCCGCCCATTCCTATGTGGTGTCCCAGAGGACTCCGGTTTCCGAAATAGTGACGCGCGAAATTGTCGTTGACGATGGCGACTTTCGAAGCGTTAACGGCATCGCGATCGAGAAAGTCGCGGCCGGCGAAGATGGGTATCTTCAGAGTTTGAAAAAACCCCGGCGAGACATAGTTGACCCAGGGATTCATATCTTCGCCTGGCTTGCTCACATGCCCCTCGACAGTCACAGTGCTGTCCCACTCGTCGAAGCTCAAGGGCGCTACCACGGAAAGCGCGGCCGATTGCACTCCCGGCACTGACTTTAGATTCTGCGTCAGATCGCGATAGAAGAGCTTCGCTCGGTCTGCGTCGTAGCCACTGAGGGTGGGATCGAGATTGAATGAAACTAGATTGCTTACCTCGAACCCGGGGCTTAAGTTCTTCAGGTTTTGTAAGGTGCGTACAAACAAACCGGCCCCTATTAGAAGTAACAGTGAGAGGCTCACCTGTAGACAGACTAGAAGTTTGCGCCAACCCGCATGACCGCCTGCCGAGACGGCGCTCGCCTGGTCTTTCAATGTTGGCGCTACGTCGGCACGGGCCGCCTGCAGAGCCGGCGCTAGTCCGAAAATGAGGGCCGTCCCCAAACAGACCACCAACGTAAACAGGAGAACACGCGGATCGGGAGTAGCGATGAATTTCAATGGCGGCTCGATGTGTGGCATGATATTCACCAGCAATCGCATCGAAACAGCCGATATAAGCAGCCCGAGAACGCCGCCGGCGATTGATAACAGCGCACTCTCCAGAAGCAGTTGACCGACAATACGGCTGCGGCTCGCCCCAATAGATATCCGGATCGCGAATTCCTTCCGGCGTCCGGTTGCTCGGGCGATCATCAGGTTGGCAACGTTGGCACAGGCAATCAGCAGCACCAATCCAACCATCGCCATCATGGCCCAGAGCGGCGCCTCCAGAAACTGTTTGGCGATGTTCTGTCCGCCGCCGCCAGGCATGACATCAAGGCTCATGTGAAGGAACTGCGCCCGGGTGTAAGACGATGCGTGAGCGAATTCCTTCTGCTGCACTTCCATTTGTAGGATGCGGTGAAAGATGGGTTGCAGCGACGCCTTGGCTTGAGCGTCCGATACACCCGGTTTCAGACGACCGAAAACTTGAATCCAGCGCCGCCGCCGATCATCGAAGGGCTTGGTTTCCTGCGTGACTTGAGTCGCCATCATGACGGGAACATAGAGTTGCGCCGAGAAGAGTGGCGCAACACCTTGGTAGCCGCGGGCTGAAACGCCGATGACCGTGAACTTGTGACTGTTGACCAGAATTTCGCGGCCAATTACAGAGGGGTCGCCCGCGAATCGGTTTTGCCAGTAATCGTAGCCTAAAACAACGTATGGTGCGCCATCACGCACCTTGTCATCGGCAGGAGTGAACAAGCGGCCCACCGCAGGACGGACGCCGAGCACGCCGAAGTACGTCCCGGAGACTACTTCGCCCATTGCACGCTCATTTCGGCCATTGAATGTGAGGCTGAAAGGCTCTAAGCGCGGAGCAGAACATTCCGCTGAAAACCTGGTTCTGCTCCAAGAAATCGCGGTAAATGGGATAAGACAACGAATTCAACCCGGTGTTTGAGCCATAAAAACCGCCGACCTCTTTAAGCTGCCCCAACGATTTCGGGTCCTGCACCGGTAGAAGACGCAAAATGGCCTGGTCCAGCAGTGTGAAGACCGCCGTGTTGGCGCCAATACCCAGAGCCAGCGAGAGAACGGCGACTGAGGTGAACAGAGTTGATCTACGCAGCGAGCGGGTCGCGAATCTTAGATCGGCGGTAAAGCTCATTGAAGTTGCCCAGGCGAGGTGATCAAAGGCTTAGTACGATACGAAGACAAATGTTGTTCCGGGAACTTCTAATGACTACACTTCCCCAAAGGGCCGTTTTGGCGGCTGCTGCTTCGATTTTTCTTTGTGCGTCCGGCGCCAACGCTCAGATTGGACGGACGGATACTGGCCCGGTCGTACTGCATGCTGCGCGCCTTCTGGATATTGAAGCGGGCCGCATAATTACACCCGGCGAAGTGCTGGTGCGAAACGAGAGGATTGTCGAAGCCGGCGCTAGTGTAACGCATCCGGCCGGAGCGCGAACCATCGATTTAGGCAACCGCACCCTGATGCCGGGGCTAATAGACGTGCATGTTCATTTGTTCTTGCATCCGGGGGCCGAAGATCTGCAAACTGTCGAAGAATCGGTCCCGCAACGGACCGTTCTCGCGACATTGGCAGCACGCGACGATCTGATGGGCGGATTCACGGCGGAACGCGACATGGGGACCGAAGGCGCGGGTTCGGCGGATACCGCTGTGCGAAACGCAATTAACCAAGGTTTGATTCCGGGACCACGGCTACGCATCAGCGGCAATGCGGTGGATATTTTAGGCGGCCACGAGGACGCAAACCACTTTAATCCGGCGCAACACGTGCTTTCGAACGCTACTTACGCGAACAACATCGACGAATTGATCGAAGTGATTCGGGAACAGCTCAAAGAAGGCGCAGATTTCATCAAGATGTACGAAACCGGACGGGACACGTTTCGCGACGGAAAGTTCTCAACGCCGTACCAGTACACCGAGGCGCAGTTGGCGGCAGCGGTACAGGAAGCGGCGCGCGTTGGGAAACGCGTAGGAGTGCACGCTACTGGCGAGCCCGGAACGCTCTACGCGGCGCAAGCTGGAGTGGAAGCAATCGATCACGCCGACCAATTGAGTGAAGAGACCATGCGGATCATGCGTGAAAAACAAATTCCCGCAGTGCCAACCTTCACCATTTCGGAGTATTTTGCGGAACATGCGGCATCCCCGGCGGCTGGCGCTCGCTTGCATGAGCAGCTTGTTTATCACGCCCAGGAGTTTAAGAAGCAACTAGCGGCGGGAGTGCCGATGGCCGTCGGCTCAGACGTAGGGCCGTTTCCGCACGGTACGCAGGCCCGAGAATTCGTGCTCATGGCTCAATATGGAATGGACCCGCTTGCAGTTCTTCGTGCCGATTTGCTCAACGGAGCGAAGGTTTTGGGCTGGGATAAGCAAATCGGGAATCTAAAGCCCGGCTATTTCGCCGATGTAGTTGCAGTGGATGGAGATCCGCTCCAGGACATCACGGCAGTACAGAAGGTTGCGTTTGTAATGAAGGGCGGCATCGTCTATAAGAGCACGCCTCAGTAGCGTAGGCCAGTGAGGCGGAAGCGCATTAAGAAGGTTCGAACGGAACCGCCGTCGCTTACGTATCGATAGCTGGATAGCTGCATTAAGAACCGTTGATTTTCGGTACACCGGGGTGGCACTGTGAAACCGGCATTGGGGGCAAACGTCAGTCAAAAGGGAGGGAGTGGCTTGGGGCAGCAAAAGCCAAAACTCGGGGGCGCAAAACTGGGTGAGGCTCGCCTGAACGGGAATGTCATTATCGGGGAACTGATCCGCAATATGGAGTTGGGCCGTTTTGAGATGGCGTACACGGTCCTGCTTCCTTGCGTGTTTACCATCTACCTCAATCCCCAGGACCATGCGATGTTGCGCGGCGTCTTCGATTTAGTCATTGACGATGCAAAAAAGGCGCTGAGAGCACGCGTTACTGAGCTGAACAGCGACAGCGGAGTGCTTGGGATAAAAAGGCGGGCGAAATCTGCCAAAGAGTTCAAGATTGCCGGTCGCGACTGGAACATTGAGTTTCTCCCCGAACCGGAAGTGCCGCAGGGCGACGTGGAGATTCATTCCGAACTGAATGAAACTGCAGAGCCTGGCTATCGCGGCACGAAGACGACCCTGATGGGCCGTGACCCGGTTGTGTCGGGACATCGCACTACGGGACCGCGAGGAGACACAAATTATCGCGCTGATGTAGCATTTGCCGAGATTCGGTATGAGGATGATTCCGGACCGCAAATCTACTTAATGACTCAGAACCGGGTACGGATCGGGCGCGGCGGCGATGATCAGCCCATGGACCTGGCTCTATACACGAACGACGAAGTATCGCGCGAGCACCTGCTGATTCAGCGAGACCCGGGTACGGGCATTTTTTCCATAACAGACCTCAGCACGAATGGAACATGGCTGGAAGGTAAGCGCCTGCGGAAGGGAGTGGCGGAGACGCTTTCAGCCCGCGCGAGCATTGGCGTGGGAGAAGTAATTACACTGACGCTTCGAAGCATCGAAATGACACTGCTGACTCTGCATCCGGTGCACTTGCTGCTGGTCCTATTCACGGCTTCATTCGTATTCTTCAACTGGCGCGGGAGGAAGCCGTGAACGTTAATACCACGTGGCGCGCGGGAGTTGCCTCAGATCCCGGGCGGCAGCGGTCGCTCAACGAAGACCGGGTGTTCGCCGACCAGGCACGCGGGGTTTTTCTGGTAGTGGATGGTTTGGGCGGCCATGCCGCGGGTGAAACCGCCGCCGAAACAGCGCTGCAAGTGCTTCAGGAGCGAATCGCATCGTTTGACGGCGATCAAGACCTGGAACGCGAGGTTCGCGAAGCAATCTCAGTGGCCAACAACGAGATCTATCAACTGGCGCAACAGCATAGCGAGTGCAAGGGAATGGCCTGCGTACTGACGCTTGCTGTCGCACGGGAAGACCACGTGACGGTGGGACACGTTGGTGACTCGCGGTTATATCTGGCCTGGAACGGCGAGCTTCGCAAGTTAACGTCGGATCACTCTCCGGTTGGCGAGCAAGAGGACAATCGCGAACTGACTGAAGAAGAGGCTATGCACCATCCGCGGCGCAACGAAGTTTACCGGGATGTGGGATCGCAGGTACATAGCGCCGACGATCCGGAATTCGTCGAAACAAAAAACTTCCTCTTTCGCCCCGATGCCGCCCTTCTGTTGTGCAGCGATGGATTAAGCGACATGCTGACCTCGGCGCAGATCTCCTCCATCGTGGAACGCTATGAAGGCGATCCGGACGCGATAGCGCAACAGTTGATAGAAGCAGCCAATCGCGCCGGCGGAAAGGACAACGTCAGTGTCGTTTTTGTGCCAGGTGCTGAATTTGTGGGCCGCGAGGCCGCGACTGCAAGCGCTGCGCGCCAGAGACACGCTGTCACTAGGATTCGCACCGGCCCGGGTCGTTGGCGACCCGTTTTGAGAAACCTCGTCCTGGTGCTGATCGGTATGCTTCTGGGAGTCGCGCTATGGATCGGGATACAGCGGTTCTGGCTTTAGGAGCGAACACGTTGCTGCATTTCGAGAGATTCGGCAAATACGAGATCACGCGCAAGTTGAGCCGCAGCATGACAGACGTGTATCTGGCTCGCGATACGGAGGCTGCCCGGCCCGCCGTGCTCAAGCTGATCGAACACTCGCACGATGAATACACGCAAACGGTGATTGAGGCGGAGCGACGCGGCGCTCTTTTGCAGAAGCAATTGCATGCTCTCGACCGCCGAATTCTGCAGATCTATGAATTCGGGGAGCAAGAGGGCTGCTTCTTTGTCGCCATGGAATATTTCGAAGGCAGAACACTCGCGGAGATTCTGCAAGCGGAGAGGCGGCTTGACGGCAGGAGAGCGGCCCGTTACGGAGCTGAGATTTGCAGCCAATTGCGGACGCTGCATTCTTTTGTTTCCGACGTGGATGGCCGCAAGACGGCCATAGTACACGGCGACGTGAAGCCCTCGAATGTTCAGATTGGCGCGCAAGATGAACTGCGATTGCTTGATTTTGGAATTGCAAAAGTAATTACCTCAACGCACAATTTGACCCACCACAACTTAGGAAGTCCAAGTTACTGTTCACCTGAACGGATCACTAAGTCGCAAGTGGATCAGCATGTGGATTTGTGGGCGCTAGGAATAAGTCTTTATGAAATGGTGGCCGGTATGCCGCCGTATCAGGCGCAAGACACGCGACGCTTGGAAAATCTGATCCAATCGCGGCGTCCACCCAGGGCATTGCCGGAAGACTGTCCGGCGGCTTTGAAGGCAATTATCGCGAAATCGCTGGCGGCGGATATAACACGGCGGTACAACTCGGCGCAGGCATTCGAGAGCGACCTGCACGCCTTTTTGAAGGGTCAGCCCGCCGTGGCGGAGACGGAGCGGCAAGCGTCTTGGGATGCGAACGCGACCGTTGTGAAGAACGGTTCACGGCCTTCGAACGGCACGCCGACAAAGGCCATCCTGAAACCCGTGGCGAACCCTGCGCCCGCACAGAAGCGGAAGTGGAACGAGCTTTCGAATGTGGCGATTGCGCTCTTGGCAGGCATTCTGGCCGGGCTGATGATTCTAATTCCAGTCACCTATTGTTATCGGTTCTGGACGTCGGCCGCGAAACTTCGTGTGACTAAGGATTACGCACACCAGGATGCTGGAGTGATTACGGCTGATTGGACCTTGTACCAACAGTTGAAGACCCGCGGAGGCATGCTGACGCACTTAGTGCCGATTGCTGATCTGGATGCCCTGATGCGAAACAATTTGCTGAATGCGGCCGACAACATCCTGGATCAGTTTCGTGGCAGTACTGACGTTCGGCTCGGAGATTTTGATTGGAGCAAGATACGGCTGTGTTTGCAGAACGCGCTCCAAATTGATCCGACTGACGCAAAGGCCAAAGGCAAATTGGCCCTGGCAGATGGCTACACGGCTTTGTTGCGGAGTACCAGTCCGGCAAGCGCATTGGCAAGCATCAAGGATTTCCGGTTGGCCGCCTCCTATCTTCCACATTCACCAGACCCCCATTTGGCGCTGGCGCGCGTTTATGTCACTTCCTTTCACAACGTGGGCCAGGCAATGGCGGAGCTGCACGAAGCAGAACAGTTCGGTTACAAACTAGGTCCCAGGGAGACGGAGGAGGAAGCGGATGGTTATCTGTATCGCGCCGAGGCCGAGTTGTCCAAAGCAAAGAAGTTGCCCGCTTGGGCCGCCCCCGAGCGCGCAAATTGGCTGAACCTGGCTCGCGGCGATATGAACCGGGCACGCAGCCTCTATGAGCCGATTGCGGGTTTCTCAAACGTGAGCACAGCGTTGGGCCAATTACAGCAGGATCAGTTAGAGCAGGTGAAATTGGAAACTGCGAGTTTGCAGGTGACGCCTTCGCGAACGCATGTGAGGCGCAATCCAGTCTGGCGAGTTTATCGATAAGGCAAGGATGGCAGTAACAAAGACCTGGGAAAGCGCACTTGCGGAGAAGTTGGGTAGCGGTGAAATGCCGGCTAGGCCAATTGAGCGGAGGCAAGAGTTCTTTTGGCTAGCTGCCGCTTCGCTTGTTGTGACGTGTGGATTAGCAGCCGTTCTGCTGGCGAAGACGCAAGATTTTCCGGAGTTGCAGCAGCGGCTGCAGCATGGCGAGTTGCTTAACCTGAATACCATTCAGAGCGTCGACCAGTTGCTGCCCGCTCTGCAGGCCATCGGGGACTCCAACGAACGCCTCTTTGTTGCGCAGCAGATGTTCGATTATTCGGAGCGGCGTCGGCCATTGCCGAATGTTGGAGCACTGGCGCACATTCGGATGAATGCGCTGGACACTCAGGGCCGCAAACAACCGCTCCCGCTTTCGAAATTGAAGCCGCTGCTGGTGGTAAGAACTCCGCAGGAGTTCATGAAAACGTTTGCCATCTGGTCGGGCGCTTACCTGGTTGCATTTTGGGTAGTGCACTTCGCATGGCGGCTACTTCGATTTCGAGGGGACGGTGCGATTCTGCCTGCACTGCAGGTACTGACTGGATTGGGTCTGATTCTGATGGTCAGCCTACGCGACCCGCTGCGAGACACGCTGGAATTCAAGAAGTTTGCGTGGGGAGTTTTACTCGGCTGCGCGACGCTTCTTTTCCCGCTCTTTCGTGCGCTTCAATACCGGCAGTTTTCACGCTGGATCTACACGCCCTTGCTGCTTGCTCTCGGTTTATTCATCGCGTTGGCAGCATTCGGTTCGGGCCCGACGGGGAGTGATGCGAAGGTCAACCTTGGGCCATTTCAGCCGGTTGAAGCGGTCAAGATCCTGCTGGTCTTCTTCATGGCGGGATATTTCGCGCAGAACTGGGAACGATTACGGGACTTGCATCCGCGTCTGATCGTGTTTCGCTGGCTGCGCCTGCCAAGATTTGGTGATGCTCTGCCAGTGATGTGCGGCGTAGCATGTGCGCTGGTCCTGTTTTTCGTTTTGAAGGACATGGGGCCTGCGCTGGTGACCGGTTTCCTTTTCCTGAGTTTGTTCGCGGTGGCGCGTGGTCGTGCGGGGCTAGCGCTTTTTGGCATCGCTGCGCTTATAGCTGGCGTTTCGATTGGATATCACTTGGGAACTCCGCACACCGTGGTGGATCGCGTTTCCATGTGGCTTTCACCGTGGGACAACAATGTGCATGGCGGCGACCAGCTTGCGCATTCGTTGTGGGCTTTTGCGACCGGTGGGCCGTGGGGATCGGGACCAGGCTGGGGAGATCCAGGGGTCATTCCCGCGGGCCATACAGATTTGGTGCTGCCGGCCATTGCCGAAGAGTGGGGTCTGCCCGGCGTCCTCGCAATCTTTTTGCTGTTCGCCATACTCGTGCATCGCGGCTTCCAAATTGCGTTGCGCGCGCCGGATGAGTACGCCATGTTTTTGGGCCTCGGCTTGGCCACACTCCTTTCGCTAGAGATGCTTTTGATCTCCGGTGGCGTGCTCGGCGCAATTCCGCTTTCGGGCGTGGTGTCACCGTTTTTAAGCTCCGGAAACACGGCCATGCTCGCGAACTTCTTCATCCTTTCAGTGCTTGCCGGGATCTCTAACCAAACAGCGAAGATCGAGAGCGCGGCGGAAGAAGTTGAAGAACGCGAGCACGAAGAGAAGCTCGAGACTTTCTTCAAGGCGCCCGCGACAGTGCTGGCCTGTGCATTGGGCGTCTGCGGAGTTGCGTTGGTTTATCGCGCGGTCTCATTGGAAGCCATCCAGGATGACGCTTTGCTGGTAAGAGATGCTCATGTGTTCACGCAAGACGGGGTCAAACGTCCACAGCATAATCCGCGATTGAATCTGCTGGCTGCCTCTATTCGGCGAGGCGACATTTTCGACCGGAACGGAGTTCTGCTGGCAACCAGCAGTTGGGATGAATTGAATCAGCGGCGCGCAGATTATCAAAAACTCGGAATCGACATTGATACAGCTTCGGCACGACTCGATAGCAGACTCTATCCGTTCGGGGCGGCGACAGTTCACCTTCTGGGCGACCTGCGCACCGGCGAGAATTTCCACGCAACAAACTCTTCGCTAGTCGAGCACGATTCGAACGCGCGGCTGCAAGGTTACAAGGACTACGCCGATCTGGCTCCGGTGGTCCGATACCGTCATCAGAAGAGCAATCCCCTGCTCCAGGCCTTAATGAATCGGGACCGCGACGTTCACACGACCATCGACATTCGATTGCAACTGAAGGCGACTGATATCTTGCGCAGCCAATTGCAAGTTGCGGGTAAGAAGGGCGCGATGGTGGTGATGAATCCGGCCACGGGCGACGTATTGGCGCTGGTGAGTTGGCCTGTGCCAATCTCAGCTACTCCAACCCCAGACGAACTCTTGGACCGGGCCAGATACGGGCAGTATCCGCCGGGATCGACATTCAAGTTGGTAACGGCGATGGCGGCGCTACGGCTGGATCCGAAAGCCACGGAGAAGACATACAACTGCCACGGTCTGGGCGACGGAAGGGTGGGAACAATCATTCCCGGCTGGCGGCGGCCAATTCGGGACGATATTAAAGATCATGCCCATGGCACGTTGAATATGGCGGCTGCTATCACCGTTTCCTGCAATGCTTATTTTGCACAACTTGGCGTGTACAACGTGGGAGCGCAAGGATTGCGCGACACGACGGAGTTGCTCGGCATACCTTCGGGTGAGTTAAAGGATTTGAAGAAGATGATGCCATTTGCCGCGTACGGCCAAGGGCCATTGCTCGCGACGCCGTTCAAGATGGCGCGCGTGGCGGCCACGATTGCCGACGGCGGCTCAATGGCAGCGGGGCGCTGGGTGACCGATGCAAGCAACACGCGAACGGATGCACCGCTGAGAATACTTGCGCCCGATTCGGCCGAATTTCTTCAGCGGGCGATGCGATCGGTTGTGACCAATGGCACAGCGCACAGCGCAATGGCGGGCATCGCGGTTGATGTGGCGGGAAAGACCGGCACGGCGCAATTGGATGCGGGGGATCCGCACTCCTGGTTCGCAGGATTCGCGCCTTACGATGCGCCTCATGATCAGCAAATCGCCTTTGCGGTTGTCGTGGAACATGGCGGCTATGGCGCCAAGTTCGCGGCTCCCATTGCACGGCAAGTGGTCGAGGCGGCTCAGCAATTGGGGATAATTAAAGGTAATTCTGCGGAGGTGCAGTAGAGATGGCAATCTCCACTGTTTTTGAAAGGCTCGGCAAGGCAATTTTCGAGACGCCGTTCGGGGCGAACCGCTTATCGAAAGACGCGCCGGAGATGGCCGAAATCCGGCTGGCGGTGCTCGAAGCCGTAAAGGCGAAGAGCCACCGGGCGAGCGGCAAGAACGTATTTCCATTCAACCTCATTCGGGTGGAATTGCGTGGGGTGCCCGAAAATCAGGTGAGCGTTTTTGAGGGCGATTTCTTGTCGTCTTACTTCGCGCAGGAGATTAAAACCTCGCTCAGCCGCTCAAATTACCGCTTCCCTGCAGACCTGCAAGTCAATGTCGCTGCCACTTCGGTTCTGCCGCTGGAACGCGAACCCTGGATCGTTGTAGAGACCATGCAGCGGAAGCCGGATACGCCAGGTACAACTCCGTCAGGCAGTGCAGCGAGGCTGGTTGTGATTGCGGGTTCGGCGAACGTCCAGCAGATCGCGATCGAAAAAGCACGCGTGAACATCGGCAGAACTGCCGAGGTATTCCGTGCCGGGGGCCCATCGCGCAGGAACGATCTGGCGTTCACCGAGGAAAACGAGCGGAATGGAACGGTTTCGCGCGAACATGCGCACCTCACCCGATCCTCAAAAACGGGCGAGTGCCGGATATTCAATGACCGCAACTACAAGGGCGAGGCGAACTGCGGAATCTGGATAGTTCGCGACGGCTTGAGCCAGCCGGTTCATCGGAGCACACGAGGAACGCTGCTGCAATCGGGAGATGAGATTCATTTAGGCCGAACGGTTCTCAGGTTTGAAGCGGGAAGTGAATCAAGCGAGAGTTGAGCCGTTCGAGGCGCTGCTTGCTACAATGTAGCACATGAGGAAGGCGTCCATTCGCGACCTGCACATCCGAACTTCCGAATTGGTGCGTGAAGCTGCCGAGGGCACAGTGATCCTGATCGAGCGCCGAGGCGAGCCAGTAGCGGAACTGCGCCCGATTAACAAGATCCGCAGAAGGCCATGTTTACCAGAGCTGACCGATTTATGGGGGCGCATGCCGTCCGTAGTTGGAGATAGCGGACGATTCCTCGAAGAAGACCGCTGAAGTGTACCTCGATTCGGCGTACATTGCGAAGTATTACGTCAACGAGAGGGATTCCGCAGCAGTCAGGCAGCTGATTCGAGGAGCTTCACATATTTGTTCCTCTCGTTGGGCGCTCCTCGAAGTAGTTTGCGTGTTCCATCGCCACGTTCGTGAAGGGTCGCTTGCCGCCTCCCAAGGTGGCGAGTTGATCGACACTTTCAGGGGCCACGCCGAGTCCGATCTCTGGAATTTGATACCGATTACGAATACGTTGCTGCTCAGTACGGTGGGCCTTGTTAGGCGACTGCAGCCGAACGTTCCCCTACGAGCTGGCGACGCTATTCATCTGGCTACGGCGCTGCACGCAGGTGAAAGCGAGATTTGGACTAACGATCGCCATTTGTTAGCGGCTGCAGAATCAGTCGGTCTTATCGGCAAGAGTGTGTCAGATCAGTCGGGATAGATAAGCGATGTTTGCTGGAGGCGGGCAGGCAGTAAACTGCCTGCCCTGGACCGAACTACTGCTGCGTGCCTGCTGAAACCGGCTCTTCGCCGTTGTGCTTGTACGTCGAGTTAATAAATCCAACAACGTCGCGGCGAAGCTTGTCGTCGGCTTTCTGATCAATATAGACCATGTGACCGGATTCGTAATAGGCAAAGCTGATATTCTTACGAACCGGCGGCTCAAGGCCCATGTGATTGACAGTGTGCTCAATGCCGTTAAAAGGTGTGGCCAAGTCGTAGTAGCCGCAAAGTACAAGAACTTTCAAGTACGTCTGCTGCGTCATTGCGGCGCGCAGGACCTCGGCAACTTGCGTGTTCCCGGTCTGGTCCCAAGGCTGCACGCGTGCCGTGACCGTGTAATACATGTCGCTGTCCCACTTCAGCTCGCGGCGGACGTAATCCTGAAACGCTGCGACGTAAGCTCCTTCATAGGACGCTTCGCTTGGATCGTATTCCACGCGCTCTCCGGCAGCGTCCGCTTCCATGCCCTCGAAACGTGAATCGAGGCGTCCGACGGTGCGGCGCTTGTCGCGCTCCAGTTCCTTGAACCAGCGGAAGGGACTGACACGGAGGTTTGTTTCCTCAATGAACTTTGGCGAGAGACCGGTGTATCGGGCCATATCGGCGACGACCTTCTGCTGCTCCTCTTTGGACAGCCGGTCGCCTTTGTCCAGCGCTTGCGCGTATTCGCCGTGGGCGAACTCGCGGGCTTTTTCAGCAATCTGATCTGCGGTTAATTTCTGCAGGTCAGGCGCCACTAAATGGTGATACCAGGCGGATGTGATGTAAGTGGGGAGGAAGAAAACGTTGCGATCATCTGCCCCGAAGTTCGAAAACGCCACCGAGGAAAGCAGAACGATTCCGTTCAAGTAGATCTGATGACGGTTCTGCAAAACGCCGGATAATTCAGCCGACCGCGTGGTGCCATAGCTTTCACCGAACAGGTACTTCGGCGATGCCCAACGTTCATTGCGGGTGACGTATTGATAGATGAAATCCGAAAACCAGTTCGCATCCTCAATAATGCCGTGGAACTGCGAAGGGTTCTCGCCGGACACGGGACGGCTGTAGCCGGTAGAGATAGCGTCCACGAAGACCATGTCAGTGACGTCCAGAAACGAATCGCGATTGTCTTCGACAACGTAGGGAGCAGGCATTCCATGGCCGTCTGATTCCAAAGCGACGCGGCGAGGGCCAAGGCCCATGTGGGTGAAGAGGGACGCCGAGCCCGGGCCGCCGTTATAGATGAAGGTCACGGGGCGGCGCGCGAGGTCCTGAACACCCTCGCGGGTGTAGGCGACGAAGAAGAATGTCGCTTTGGGGCTGCCGTCGTCGGCCTTAATTACATAAGTCGCGGCGGTGGCAGTATAAGGGATCTCTTCACCTCCGATACGAGCGCGGTGGTGAGTTACGGAAGTCTTTTCGACCGGTGGCGCGGCTGCGCGGGATTGCCCAGTGCGGCCGGTCTCGGAAAGCTGTGACTGCTGTTCCTGGGGCATCTGCACACGTTGGGTCGGCGACATCTGGCCACGTTGCGATTGACCTGGAGGAGTGGTCATCTGCGCACTAGGCGTTTCGCTTTGGCCTGCGTCGCCCCGGTTTCTCTGCGCGGGCGCAAACGAGGCCGCTAATAACATCGTCAAAACTCCCGTGACGATGCGGTCAATTCTCATCAAATCTGTCTCCTTTGGCATTCGTGACTAGAATTACTCAGGCACGCGCAGACGCACACGCGTACACTGCGGCCAAATCCCCAAGTTCGTGTCACGGATTTCTGTGAGGCGCTGCCGGGAGCGAACAGGTTACGCCTCCAGGCCCGGAAACTAGATGACGCGCATTAGAAGCAGCACAATGACGATCACAAGCACCAGTCCGAGGCCACCGGACGGATAGTAACCCCAACCTCGAGAATAGGGCCACGCGGGAAAAGCACCAATCAACAAAATCAGCAGGATCAGAAGCAGTATCATGTCCGTCTGACTACTTTACGCTGTGAAATATATCAGGAAGTGGCTACGGGTAAGTACTAGATGAGGCCAGTCGGGTTTACACGTCGGGCCAGACTCGGAAAACCCGGCGCATGCCCCGCTGAATGTCGGGGGAACGATTGAACCACCGCCAGACATTGCCCGTCCGAAGGTTTTCCGCCGACATCAGAATGATTCCGACGTCTATTCCGACAACGTCGGGGTTCGACCAGCCGGTAAGGGGGTTGAAGCTATCGACGAAGCCGTATCGCCCAAAGATTCGCTCCGCAAAGGTGCCGTGCATATAGCGCAGCGGCGGAAGGCAGATCTCGGGCGCAAACATGAGCGATCCGGCGGGAGCGTACGGGACGATTGTGCCATCAATGTCGCGGCGGGAAACCGGGCTGCCCCAAATGATGTAACCGATGTTGCTATCGGACGGCGACACGCCCCACATTTTTTCGGAAAAGTCGGGATACATCCCTCGCAGACTCAGCCAAAGGGCGCGGAAGCCATAGGTGGCCGAGACCGAGTTGCGGAAATAATCGATTTCGAACGGCGGACCGTCTCGCAGACCGGCCAATGAGAGCCAGCTTTGCGAGTACTGGTGGGTGAAGATAGGGCCGCGACCGACGTAATGGTATCCGGCGAGTTGAATAGGATCTCGCTCAAACAGATACCAGGAGGATGCCGGAAGCGGGTAGGTAGGCGAGGAAATAGCCAACATATTGAGAATGGCGTTTTCGCGATAGTCGCCCCACTCGGCGCGGATGTAGCCGCGATCGGGAAACCAGCCCATCCGTATCAGCCCGGTCCGGCTGTCGGTCAACCAAGGAAAGTCGACACGGCCGAAGACTTCGGATGCGAGATTGTAGATCTCTCCGTCTTCGGCAAAGTACTGCTGAGCCGTGATGACGCCCGCCAGGAGTAGAGCCGTGTCGATAGAGGAGAGTTCGCAGTTCCAGATGCGAGCGCCGCTTTTGCGATCGACGAAGTGATAATACCAGCCGCGAACGTGCTCCTGCTGATTCGCCAGATGACGGAGACAGGCACGTGCGCGCTGGAGCACATCGTTTGGGTTGACCCAGCGGCGCTCGGCGGCTATGCAGAGCGCGGTGAGATAGAACCCGGTAACGGCGGTGCTGGCGGCTTCGAGATTTCGGCCAGGTATGGGAGTTCCGTCGGCGCGGACGCGATCGAGCACCAAGCCTGTATTTGGGTCGCCTTGCTCCCAAAAGAAACGAAATGCTCGCCGGCACAAGTCTTCGAGGAAGTCATCATCCGAGCGCGTCAACGTGAAGCCGCGCTTCGTAGATGTAAGAGGGTTGGGTGCACCCGTTGCCATAAGCGGGTATGCCGCGCAACCCAAGAAAGCCCGGCGAGAAAGAAGAGTCATCAGATAGTTATCGACTACAAGCGCTACGCTATGTTGGGCTCAGGAACACCCACGAATGCGCTCCATTCTTATTTTGCTAGTTGGCTTTTCAGCCGTCGCGACTGCTCAGGAGATGCCGGGAGTGACGGGTCCGCCTGTCATACGCGTTCACGGGGAGGCGACGGTTTCGGCAGAGCCGGACCAGGCGCAGTTTGATATCGGCGTAGAGACTCAGTCCGCCACCGCAAAGGATGCGACCGACAAGAATACGGCTCAGACCAACGAGGTGGTTCAGGAGCTTAAGTCGATTCTTCCGAGCGGCGAGGTCAAGACGATCAATTTTTCCGTAAACCCGAACTATGTGTACCCGCAAGGAGGCGGGGCAGCCAAGATCACCGGCTACACGGCAACCAACACGGTTCGCCTGCAACTTAGCGACATTTCCATGCTGCAGAAGGTTATCGATGTGGCGATGAGGTCAGGAGCGAACAGCATAAACCGGCTGACGTTCTCGTTGAAAAATGAAGAAGCCGTACGGGCACAAGCATTGGGCGATGCCGCGGCACAGGCAAGATCGGGCGCGATTGCGCTCACGGCCACGCTCAAACTGAAAGTTGGCCGTTTACTTCGCGTCGAGGAAGGGCAGCCGGTGGTCGTGTCCCCTGCCAGGCAGATCAGTTTCGGGCGAGCACAATCTACCGACGTTGCCCCTATTTCACCAGGGCGGATCGATGTGCACGCAGACGTGAACCTGACGTATGAAATTATCGCCCAATAGCGAGAGAATCGAAGTTTAGACGGAGATCAGTGCGGCCTCGCTCTGAGGTGGGGAAGCAGTGCGGACGTTCATGCGCCGGACGGCTTCGTCAATGGCCTCTTGCCAGGTATCGAAAAGAACGTAAGTGGGGTATCTCCCGTGTTGCCGCAGCACCCAGTAAACGTAGCCAAGCTCGGATCTGGTTTGTGAAATTTTGAGCCTCGGTTGCGCTGGAGCCGAAGCAGCTTTCTGACGAACAGAAGCGCCTGCAACGCGAACCGGCTTGGGCCCGCTTTCGGAAAGCAAGTAATCGACACCGGTCAGAACACCGATGACGCCAGCGATCAAGTTGAGTCCATGACGATCGCGGCAGAGACTTCGAACCACTTTGCTGAACATGCAGATTTGAAACATTCATATCACAAAACGGCGGAACAAGAAAGCCAACGCAGTGTTAAGACCGGTCGAGGCGCAATCCGAGCGCGGCTCTTCATTCGTAATAGCCGGTTGAGGTGCGTTTAGGCGGCGAGTCGTGCCACTTCTGGCGGTATTTCGGAACTGGGCGGCGCCTGGACTGTCTTTTTCTGCTTCCCGGTGAGGATCAATTCACGTTCCAGCCTGGTTTCAGCAATGGCGATTGTGCGCTTGTGCTGTTCCAGCTTGCGAGTTTCGGCTGCTTCGCGACGGACTTCCTGCGCTTCGGCGCACTTCTGCGATACGAACCCAATTTCCGCTTTGCGCCTTTCGGCCCTTAGCTTTAGCAGATCGTGCAGAGCGCGCTGGAAGAGCCGGTCATAGTGCGTCTGGTAGCGAATAAAGAGGGCGATGTTTTCGTGCCCGATCGCATCAAACCGGCTGATCTCCATTTGCATCGTCTGGAGGGCTTGGGCGCGCTGCGAGAGCCAGTGGTGCTGAGCCATTTTTTCGACCAGGATTCGTTCTGTAGGGGTGGCGGGCCGGTGTTCCTCTTCGAGGGACTGTTGCAGCCGGTCGAAGTCTTCGGCTTGTTCCCATTCGAGGAAAACGAAAACGTGGCCGCTGAGGCCATGACGGCAATTGTTCAGACTGGAGGCGTGCTTCCCAGCCTCGGTTTTGGGGCCGGTGGAGTGCTGCGCATTGGCGCGATTCGCTTCGACTTGTGCGGTTGATGCCATGAGTGAAAAAATCCTTTCGGAAATAGAAAACGCCGGGCGGGTATACGGGCCCGCACCGGCGCTTCGAAGATTTGGAGCTCGACAGCTTCCTACTTCAAGTCTGGCACGGGCTGTCAAGCGAAAATAGGCGAAAGTAGCGGTTTGGCGTAGCTTTCAGGCTTGTGACTGGATACGAGAAGGAGTTTTTTCGGCCGGTTATCGATTATTCAGTCTTCTAGAAGGGGCGTCAATTACTTCGGATGCCCGGCGACCCCGGCCAGGCCAGAGCCCGCGGTTCCGCATCCAGTTAGCGCGCGAATCGGACGGGAATTCTCAGGTGAGCCCACGCCCGCCAGACTGCAATTGTTCAAATCGCCGCTACGCCAGCACCACGTCGGTATGTCGAAAATCATCTCCCTTGCATAGCAGGGGTTCGCCGAGAATGGTCGCCAAGGCGTAGGAGAAGCAATCACCGTAATTCAGCGCAGCTCGATGGCGTCCTCTGCCGAAACGGCTGAACGCGCTGCGCGCAATTTCGCCCTGCTCTGAATCAACGGCAATCCGCTCGATCTCGGCCCGGTTCATAAAATGATCGAGATCGCGCACGCCTTCAGTCCCGTATCTTGCCTCAATCACAATGGAGCTTTCGACGAAGGTTGCCACCGAGATTCGCCTGGAAACTGCCGCTTCGATGGTCTCGATAAACCCTCGTCGCTCAGGCTCGGCTTGGAGAATAGCTATCAGCGCTGATGTGTCAACCACCATCAGTGGGGAAGGCCTGACTCGTCATACCCGAGAATCTCTTCTGCCGGCCTATTATCCAGAACGGGCAGACTCGCACAATGTCTGGCGATCTCCTCTAGTTCATCAGCCAGAGAACGTTGGGTTCGCTCCCTACGAATCCGGGACAGCCGATCGCGGAGAGCTTTGATGACGGCTTCCGTCTTCGTTTCCCCAGCTTGTCTGGCTAGTTCTGCTGCCAACAGCTCGGCTTCAGGATTGCGGATGTTGAGAGCCATTCTTTACGTGTAGCCTACAAGCTACACAGTAACACAACCAGCCATCGTATGGGATATCGCGCTGCGTGTACTTTCAGTCCCCTTCTAGAAGGGGCCGCGTCTAGCAAAACGCAAACGAACACTGATCCAGTTTCAGTCCCCTTCTGAAAGGCGGAACTCATGCTAACTTCAAATTGTAAAGGCGGCAAAGGGTGGGCGAACCAACGGGCCAATAGCTTTTCTTGGATCGGGAGATCAATTCATGCTCGATTGGGCAAAATGTCCGGTCGTAGAACGCCATCCGCAAAAGGTCAGTGGCGCCTGGGTATTCCGAGGCACACGCGTACCTGTTTCGGCGTTATTCACGAACCTGGAAAGCGGGGCTACTATCGAACAATTCCTGGAGTGGTTCCCAGGAGTCAATCGTGAACAAGTCATCGGTGTTTTGGAGTACGCGAATAGCAGCCTTCTCGCGCCCATCGCCTCCTAGCTATGTCGCTCCGTGATGTATGCGCATCTTGCTGGACCACAATGTACCGATGCCGCTGCGTTTTTTCTTCCAGAGCCATTCAGTCGAGACGGCATTCGAGCGAGGATGGCACGAACTATTCAATGGCGAATTGCTCGCAGCCGCCGAGAAGGCCGGATTCGACGTATTCATCACAACCGACCAAGGCATCAGCTACCAGCAGAATTGGTCTCATCGTACGCTTTCCATGCTTGTCCTCAGTACCAACGATTGGAAGCGGATTCGCGTTGCCCGCGAGAAAGTAGTCGCCGTTTTGGAAGAAATTGGGCGCTCCCAGATTATCAAGGTCGAAATACCGGACCAGTAAATCCTTTTCTTCTCAATCCTCCCAGCGGCGTCGGGACATGAGTCCGCGTATATCTCTCTTCCCACATCAATAACTCACAGCCCCCCATCAACACCGCGCACCTTCATCAATCCACCACGGCAATTTGGCCCTTGCCCCAGACCGTCTGCGCCGGCCAGTTGCGCGAACGCGAGCACGAGGTAAGCGAGGGCCGATGATTCGGTGTCAAATAGATTCAGGTCGAAGTGAAATCGCGCACCGGGAGCTATCGTAAGCCCGTCGAGGTGCATGGCGCGGAACACAAAGGGCCGAGGCCAGTCGGCTAGGCCGCTGGGCCCCTGTGCGATCGCGCCGGGCTCGAACATGCGCGCGTACGGACAACTGGCGCGCAACTCGCAATCGTGCACATCAACACATTGCGGCACGCACGCCATGCGCCGAAAAATGGTTCCAAAGGCGCCGCGCAGGATGTTGGCGGATTTAGCTTCGGCAAAATAAATGGATTCGCGAGCGACGAAAGCAAATCGCAGCGGCTGCAGTTTGAATTGCAAACCGACTATTCTAATCGTTCAGGCAGTCGCGGGAAGGTGCATGGGATGACGAACTGCCGGAGCACGTGGTGTCCGGGTGTGCCTCCCGAGCAGACGTAACAATTCGTCCGAGATCTGTTTCGGGGGTTGCGATGCGCTGATCTCGTGATAATTTTCGGTGCGATAGAAATTAATGACATCCGCAGAAGTGGCGTGGTAGAGCTCAAGACGCTTGCGAATGGCGGCAGGGTTATCGTCGGCGCGTTGAATCAGTAGCGTGCCGTCTCGATTACAACGAGTGGGTTCTACATCCGGTCTAACCGTGAAGATGCCGCCGCATTGGGGACACTGGCGACGACCGCTAAGGCGGCTGATGACTTCTTCCACCGAAATTTCGAAGTTGACGATGACCGGTTCGGGCAGATGGAGCCTATTGAGCAACGCTTTCAAGTAATGAGCTTGCGATTGGGTGCGCGGATAGCCATCGAGAATGCAGCCGGAACCGCAGTCAGCGCGGCGAAGCCGGTCCGCCACTACTTGGTTGATGAGATCATCGCTTACCAGTTGGCCCCGCGCCATGACGCTTTCGACAATCTTCCCGAGTTCGGAGCGCGATTTGGCCGCCTGACGCAGCATCTCGCCCGTAGAAATCGCCGGGATGCCGAGAGTTTCGGATAAACGAGCGGCCTGGGTGCCCTTGCCTGAGCCGGGGGGCCCGAGAAAAACGATTACTGTGCTGTGTTCCCGCATGCCTAGTGCCCGGTATCAGTTTGCGTTATTCCGGTCGGCCATTCAAGCGGGCAAGTCCGCTGCGGACCAGTTGTCCACGCCGGCAGGATCTACTATGCCATGCTTAGGCGTAGAAGTGGAGAAAGTTCAGAGGAGGCGCTTGACCCGTTTTGAATTGTTGCAGGAACTACAGGGTTTAATCCAGGAAAGGCGAATTTCCGCCGGGGTCGCGCTGTTAAGCGAGCATGCAGCGGGATTTGAGGCATTAGACGCGTCGGACCAGCTGGCGGGGTGGTCCGTGGGCACGCTAGCTCAATGGCTGGATGTCGGATTTGAGGATGGGGGGCTGCTGGGGAGACTTGTTGCTCGTTTTTCGGGCGCGGGCCGTCAACAGATTCCGTTAGCTGGATACATGCACATCCGGCTGGCAGAAGCGGTGCTCGCAATGCGCCGCGAAGACCTGAATGAGGCGCTTCGGCATTTGGAGACGGCGCTGAAAATCAGCGAGGACCTGGAGGACACCAGGGGTGCGGCGATTGCGACTCTATGGAAAGCGCGCTGCCTGCGCAAGGCGGGAGAGTATGACCAGGCGCTCGAGGTCACCCGTCGCGGGTTTGAACTGGCCAACGGGAATGGTTTCCCGTATCTGGCCGCGGTAGTGGGGACATTGGAAAGCTGGCTGCTGTTCCAGAAGGGCAAGACGAAGGAGGCGGTCAAGATTTTGCAAGATGCGGAAGCGGTCTTGCGAAACACAGACGATTTGATCACGTTGGGCAATATTCAATCGACGTACGGCCGGATTGCACTCCGTGAGGGGAGGTATGACCATGCAATGCGCTACTTCGAGGCATCGATTGACTTCTTTGGGAGACGAACGGCGCTGGAAGGTTATCTGGCCCGATCGCTAACAAACATGGCGCAGGCGAAGCGTCTTATGGCGCTGCAACTTCGGCGCAGTATTGACGCGCGGCGCGAAAGGCTGCGTTCGGGAAAAGGCGGCAACGAAGAGGCGGATAAGCGAGGGCAAGCCGGACAACTGGAACGCATGCATGAACTGCTTCGCAAAGCGCAAGCGGATCTGGCGCAGGCGGACGCGATTTACAAGCGCGCGGGTAATCATCACGGCGCGGGGAACGTTGACGTGAGCCTGGCGCAGATTCACTTGGATTTGGGCGATCTGGATGAAGCCGAGAATCGGGCGGCCGAAGCCTTCGAACTGGGCGCCAGCAAGACCGATCATCTGCTTATGTGCCGGGCGCGCATTGTCGAGGCGATGGTTGCCAATGCACGTTTTGAAGAACAGATTGGCGAAGGGGCGGAACTCAGCCAGTTCGCCCAACTGGCACACGATTGCGCTAAGGAAGCGGTGGATTTGGGCGAGCGGACTGAAAGCAGGCGCTTGCAAGCGCAAGCACACATTTGCCTGGGCACTACCCACGTGAACGGGTTCTTTACCAACACTGATGCGGCTCGGGCTTGTTGCGACACGGCGGAGGCGTTCCTCGATCACGACAAGCACGACGCGCTTTGGCAAGAAGTAGAGGTGCTGCGGTCGCGGATTCTGTACGCGGGCATCGAGGATCCGAACCTGCGGGCCTGGTCGCAGGGCGAAGTAGGAAACAAGTCATTGCAGGACGTGGTGGCGGATTTCGAAGAACTGGTAATCAGGCGCGTATGGGAGCACGAAGGCCGCAAGGTCTCACGCGTGGCAAACAAATTGTCAGTCTCGCCAAAGAAGGTGCGGCGAGTGCTGCGCCATCTCGGGCTGATGAGCGAGCAGCAGATGCACGCAGAAGATTCGCTAGTATAAGCGGACGCCGCGCGGCCCAGGCTTGCGAGTCATGTGCACCGCGTCGATGAATCGGACGCTGTTATTGCTAGAGGTCATGAGCAGCGTATGGGTTCGATAGCCTTCGCCGAAAAAGCGAACACCTCGCAGCAGCGCGCCATCGGTGACGCCGCAAGCGGCGAAGATGATATGCGTTCCCATGGCGAGGTCGCCAGCGGTGTAGATACGCTGCGGGTTCTTGATACCCATACGCACCACACGTTCTTCGAGTTCGGGCGTATCGATAACAAGGCGGCCCACCATCTCGCCATGCAAGACAGCGCATGGCGGCAGCGGCCAAAACACCTTCCGGCGCGCCGCCAATACCCATCACCGCGTGAACTCCGTTTCCACGAACCGCTACCGCGATAGCGGCCGATAGGTCTCCGTCGCCGATCAGCCGTATACGAGCACCTTCGCGGCGGATATCATCGATCAACTGTTCGTGGCGAGGGCGATCAAGCACGATGATCGTGAGATCTTTGACATCGCGATCCAGGCGGCGGGCAATGGATTTCAAATTCTGCGATACGGGCGCATCGAGATCGAGCGCGCCACGGCAGGCCGGACCGGCAACAATTTTTTCCATGTAACAGTCGGGAGCGTGTAAGAGGCCGCCAGGTTCGGAAGCGGCCAGAACGGCTATAGCATTTGCAGCGCCAGTAGCGCAAAGATTGGTGCCCTCAAGCGGATCTACGGCGATATCCACGCCCGGGAACTCACTCCCGTTTGAAGACGGCATACCCACTCTTTCGCCGATGTAAAGCATGGGAGCTTCGTCGCGTTCGCCCTCTCCTATTACGATGTTGCCGTTGATTGGCACCGTCTCGAAGGCTTGGCGCATGGCCTGCACAGCAGCGTGGTCGGACCGCTTGCGATCCCCGATTCCCATAGTTCGTGCGCTGGCCATTGCGGCTGCTTCCACTACACGAATGAAATGCGAGTATAGGTCGCGTTCAAGATTTGTTTCAGGTTCAACGGGAGTAACTGTTGCATGCGACATGGCAGGCTGCCTCTCACTGTACAGTAGTGGATTATTCCTGTTATATGAAATCCTCCACGTCAGCGGTTCACAAAAAAAGCAAGTCCCATACCCCTGAAGTTCCACTGAGCACGAACAAACATCTGATTCGCTGGGTGGAAAAGATGGCGGAGCTGACAAGGCCTTCGGCCATTCACTGGGTTGACGGCTCCCAGGAGGAAAACGAGGCGCTGTGCGCGCGGATGGTGGCCGGCGGAACGTTCCTCAAGCTGAATGAAAAGCTATGGCCGAATTGCTACTACTCGCGATCTGATCCGAGCGATGTGGCGCGGGTAGAAGACCGCACCTTTATCTGCTCACTTTC
This sequence comes from Terriglobia bacterium, assembly GCA_963846025.1. Taxonomy (GTDB): domain Bacteria; phylum Acidobacteriota; class Terriglobia; order Bryobacterales; family Bryobacteraceae; genus Bog-105. The sequence goes on from CAWJUG010000009.1 coordinate 57,686, forward strand.
AAAGGAGAGCGCCGGACCGACGAACAACTGGGTGAATCCGTTCGAGATGCGGCGCAAGCTGAAATCGTTGTTTCGCGGCTGCATGCGGGGCCGGACGATGTACGTACTGCCGTTCAGCATGGGCCCGCTTGATTCGCCGATGTCGCAGATCGGCGTTGAACTGACCGATTCCCCATACGTTGTGGTGAATATGCGCATCATGGCGAGAATTGGGCTGCCAGTCTTTCGAGAAATCGACAAAGACGTAAAACGCGTGGTGCCGTGCATGCACAGCGTGGGTGTGCCGCTGGAGCCCGGACAGAACAGATGTTCCCTGGCCGTGCAATCCGGAGAAGTACATCGTGCATTTTCCCGAGACCCGTGAGATTTGGTCTTACGGCTCGGGCTATGGAGGAAACGCGCTGCTTGGTAAGAAGTGCTTCGCGCTTCGCATCGCGTCCAACATTGCTCGCGATGAGGGTTGGATGGCGGAGCACATGTTGATTGTCGGGGTAGAAAATCCGCAAGGCGAGAAGACGTATGTAGCCGCCGCATTTCCCAGCGCGTGCGGTAAGACCAATTTCGCGATGATGATCCCGCCCAAAGGCTTCGAAGGCTGGAAGGTATGGACGGTGGGCGACGATATTGCTTGGATCAAGCCAGACGCGACCGGGCAGTTGCGCGCGATCAATCCAGAGGCAGGTTTTTTTGGAGTCGCGCCCGGAACATCACCGAAGACGAATCCGAACGCGATTGCGACCTTGTCGCGGAATGCGATATTCACGAACGTGGCGCTTACGCCGGATGGTGGCGTCTGGTGGGAAGGCTTAACGGATGAGCCTCCGGCGGAGTGCATGGACTGGCAAGGCAACAAATGGACTCCGGAGATCGGGCAGAAGACCGGAAAGAAGGCGGCGCATCCGAATGCCCGGTTTACCGCGCCTGCGTCCCAGTGCCCGTCGATTGATCCCGCTTGGGAAGACCCTGACGGGGTGCCGATCAGCGCATTTGTTTTCGGCGGACGGCGCGCGACGACTACTCCGCTGGTTTACCAGGCGTTCAACTGGAGCGCGGGTGTTTACGTGGGAGCAACAATGGGATCGGAAACTACAGCGGCCGCCGCGGGGGCTGTGGGGAAAGTGCGGCGCGATCCGATGGCGATGCTGCCCTTCTGCGGTTATCACATGGGCGATTATTTCCGGCATTGGCTTACCATGCAGCGGTCACTCAGTTCGACGCCGCGGATTTTTCATGTGAACTGGTTCCGCAAGGATACCCAAGGAAACTTTATATGGCCCGGTTTCAGCCAGAACATGCGCGTGCTGAGGTGGATTGTGGATCGCGCGCACAGCCGGGTAGCAGGGAAGGAGACGCCTATCGGCTGGGTGCCACGTTATGAGGACATCGACTGGACCGGCCTGGAATTTCCCAAAGAACAGTTCGAAGAGTTACAGGTCTTCGAGCGCAGCGAGTGGCGTAACGAGGTGATCGGCCACGAGGGGTTATTCATCGACTTACACGATCACTTACCACCCGAGATGGTGTACGAACGGGAGTTACTTATCTGCCGTTTGTAAGCTATTCAGGACTTACTGAGCCGTCAGAACAACCTCATTGACGAAGGCGAACCGGCCGTGCACTGCCGGCCGCTTGGTTGTGTCGGGAGCAGCGCCGTTTACCGTTACGGTAATTGTATCCGGCGAGATCTGAACAACCACTCTAAACGTTTCACCTGCAGGCACGGTGGTTTCCGATCTCTCTGGTTTCTGCTCCTTGTTCTCTACAAAAACCTTCTTACTGAGGTGGTGTTGATCCAGGGTATATAGGATCTTATTGTATTCGTCTTTGTAATCCGCGACGAATTCGTATTTCTTAAGCTTTTCCTTTAACAAGGATCTTGCATCCCGCGGGAGAACGAAAGTAAAAGTTCCCTCGTCTTTCTTGAGGAAGCTAAATCCCTTCTCGTTGTAAATCCACCAATTATTCTGATCGACATAATTCCAGGATTTTCCGTTTTGGAAGATATCAGCCGGTTTCAGGACGTTGGCTACGATCTTCTTCGGGACAAGACTTATTGTAAGTTGGGCGTCTTTTCCCGAAACAACCGGTACTGTTTCCTCATGAGGAAGAAAGCCCTCAGCTTCTGCTTTTACCGGGTAGTCTCCGGGCGCCAGCGATAGCTCCTCATTGTTTTTCAACGGGACCGGCTGCCCGTTGCGCTTATAACTGATGGTTGCGTTCGGCGGAGTCACTTTCACCACGAGCTTGCCAAAAGGCTTCATGGCCGCGCCAGTAACAGTTACCGTTTCGCCGGCAACGAACTGATAGGAACGAGTAGCGTCAACGTAATCAGGTTTCCGTAAGGTTATCGTGTGCGAACCGGGCGGCACATCCTTTTTCAGGTTGCCAGAGCCGAAGGGTGTTTGATCGAACAGAACTTCGGTATCGGGAGGCACTGAGTCAATAACAAGAGTCGCCATGTGCGCAATACGATTGAGAGTGAAGTTGACGGTTTGCGGCGCGGTGGTACCGGTCTTTAGCTCAACGATTTGCTCTGCAGCCGGCTGATAGTCGTCGGCCTTGACCAGGACATGATATTTGCCGGCCGGTCGACGGATCGTTATGGTTCCCCCCGTAAGGTGGGTTTTCCAGTCACGACCATCGAGAACCACGACAGCATCGGGCACGTTTGCGGTGATAGTGAACGGAATGGTCTCGATGGCACCTCCGAGAGAAACGGCCAGCGCGGGCACGGATGAGAAGTCGATGGCTACGGCACGCATTTTGCCCTTTCCGTCCTCGACCAAATAGCGAACGCCGCCTTCCGGAAGCGTAAGCTTCTGTCCTTCGGGCGGGATTACTTGTGCAGGTTGACCTTCCAGGCCGCCCTTTAGATTTGCCGTGCCATAGACGATGGCGTCAGGCCCCAGGGAAGCGATCACGATGCCAGGAACCGTTCCTTTGGGAAGCGCGGATAACGCGGGAAGCTGCTTCGGTTTAACGTCGAATGTGAAATCGAAAGCTTTTCGCTTGCCGGGATCAAAAATTGCGACCGTATGGGAGCCGGGCTGAATCTCTTCTTTGCTAAAGCTTCCGTCCTGCAGGTTGACGGGCGGGTCTTGATCAAAAACAAGCTTGCCAGCGCCCAGAGCTGAGCTGACGCGCATCTCGGGAGCAGCGGGAGAGGCGTCCGCGGGCACATTCGCGGGCTTTGTCCTGGTCAACGGAACAGCAGCCGGCGTGACAGGCGCGGGCGCTGGTTTTTTGCCGGCGAGCCGAGCGACAAATATCCCAGCAACGATGAGTACCGCAGCAGCAACGACAGCGCCGATGACAAGCTGGGGTCTTTTTCTATCGGGACCTTTTGCAACAGGCGCAATGGGCTTGGTAACGGGCTCGGGGGCTTTCGGAGGCTCTGCCTTTGATGTTTGAGGCGGCTTGGGAGGGGGAGCCGAGACGGTAGTCGGCGGGCGACATCAGCAGGGTTGCGGCCAGAACTGGCGGTTCGGACGCCCCTCCTGCGGACGGTGCTGCGGGCGCAGGTTCTTTCTTGCGGTTGTCCGCAACTGCACCGTGCAGCGTATGCTGCAGTTGGGTAAGGCGACTCTCGTTTGGAAAAGCTCGTAAGCCTTCTTCGACTTTGGCCAAAGCAGCTTCGAGATTTCCGGCGGCCTGAAGATTTCTCGCCTCGAGCAGAAACTTGCTGACGGCCTCCTGGCGCTTGTAGTCAGAGATCAGAGAAGTAAGGCTGCGGGCGACGGGGTCCGACGGCTCGCGTTCTAAAACCTCCGCAACCAGCGGTTCTGCGGCATGCCAATCGGATGACATCAGATCGCGAGCGTGTTGAAGGAGGGCACCGAATAACGCCGCGCGGGCAGCCGGATTGCGCTCGTCCAGCCGTTCCGCCTTGCGCAGAATCTCTATTCCCTGGTCAAATTGATTCGCGGCGATCAGCTTCTGGCCTTCTCGCAGCAAAGCCCCGGCTTCCTCACTCCGCCTGAGCGCCTGTTCGGCCAGCGAGTCGAGGCCGCGAAGCTCCTGATCATCGGGAAATTCGGCGAGCGCCTGTTTCACGACTTCACGAGCCTTCAGGTACTCGCCGGCTCCGAAGTGCCGATCGACACGCTCCACCCACCGGGCCTTCGCTTCTTCAGTGACCTGGTCTTCGCGACGCCGCGATAACCGCTGGAGCTCGAAATCGATGCCAGGGTAAAGCGGATAGATGTTGCGCAGAATGTCCCACTGAGCGGCCGCGTCATTCAGTTGTCCGCGCTCTTCATATTGCCGAGCGCGGCCGACGATAGAATTCACCAGTTCGCGGCGATCTTTGACGAGCTTTAAAAGAGACTTGAACTGCGCTTCTGCCGGGTACTTGTCGACCGCCTCCTTGATGATGTTGTATTTCTTGTCGAGATCCGGTTCCGACTCTGCGCGGCGACTGATTTCGGCAACGGCAGCCGACTGCTCCTGCCGCTGCATCTCTTCGGTTTCGATCTTTAGCGCCTGAAATAACGGGTCGCCGGGATGTTTTCGCAGAAACTCTTCGCAGATTTCCAATGCCTTTGCAAAGTTCTTGTCTCCCAGGTATTTGCGGCCTTCGGAGTAGATATTGCGCGCCGCTTCGCGTTCCGAGCGAATCTGATTATAGAGGCTTTGATACTGCGCGTCGCGGTCGGGCGTGCTGGATTTCGGGCCGGAGCGATTCATCTCGAGAAGCCGCTCCAACTTGCTCAGCGCCGTGCTGACTTCACCATTGCGATAGCAGGCGAGAGCGGCATCATACAGCTTTTGCTTCTCCTCGCGCGCTTTGGCCTGTTCCTGTTCAGTGCGCTCTATACGCGAAAGCAACTCGCGCGCCCGCGAATCTGAACTGTCAATTTTGAGGATCTCCTCCAAGCCTTGGCGCGCCTGCCGGTAATCCTGATTGTCGAGGTGCTGCGCTACCAGACGAAACCAATTTTCGATCTGTTTTTCGCCGCGCTGCCGATCAATTTGTCTGCGGAGGGTTGTGGCATCGACGTTATCCGGGTCGAGATTGAGAACGTCTTGAAGCTTTTGCAAAGCCAGCGGATACTCGTCTTCTTCCATGCGCGTGCGCGCACTATCGAGCAACTGACGAATCGTTTTTGTTCTTACAGCCTGATCGAGCTGCAGCCGGACCATGGACATTTCGGGATCCATGTGCCCTTCGGATTCCAGCTCCGTGAGAATCTCGAGGGCGAATTGATAATCGCCTTCCGCGTGCGCCTTCTTAATTCGTTCGATGCGCGGCTGAATCTTGGCGCGATCGAAACGCTCTACCGGTTCATTGCGCAGTGCCTTCTGCAGAGTCTCGGCAAATTCTTTGGCGCTTGAAAAACGGTGCCAAGGCTGCTTCGCCATGGCTTTATGCACCGTGCGGCTGACCAGTTGGTTAATGGCCGGGTTGAATTCGGATGCAGGAGGAGGAATGTGGGTGCGAATAGCTTCGAACATTTCGCCCTCATTCCGCCGTGAGAACGGCTTGCGCCCGGTCAAGGCTTCGTAGCAAAGAACGCCGAGAGAGAAGATATCGGATAATGCAGTAGCTGGTTTGCCATCGAGCTGTTCGGGCGCCATATAGAGTGGCGTGCCCTTAAGGCCCGTAACAGTACGTACATCCGCCAGGTGGACCACACCGAAATCGATAATCTTGACGGTGTCGTCGTCCATTACAAAGATGTTGCTGGGCTTGAGGTCGCGGTGAACGAGGCCCTGCTCATGCGCGGCCTGCAGCCCCCGGCAGGCTTGGCAGATAATTTCTACGGTACGATCCACCGTCAAACGCTGGTTTGAAGTCTTGATCAGGTGCTCCAGAGTCGCGCCCGGGAGCAGCGGCATGACAAAAAAGGGTTTACGATGGCCGTGTTCGGCGTATTCGCCAGTGTCTAAAATGTCAACGATATTGGGATGGCTGATGCCTGCCAGAACATTCCACTCACGCTCAAACAGCTCCAGAGCAGCGGGGTCCACCTCTCCGGAGATAGTCTTAAGGGCGACAAAACGCCGTGTTTTGTTGTCATACGCCCGATAGACCACGCCCATACCGCCACGGCCAATGGCGGGTTCGTTGATCTGATAGCGTTCGCTCACCTTCGGAGGTGGCGCTGAAGAAATCTCAGGCATACTGTGGCGAATCACTCGATTCTACTGGGTTTTTGTGAGCTTGTGTACGAAATTCTGCCGGGATACCTGCAGGAAGGTTGCCAAGAACACGTTGGACCTTAGCACTAGGCCTCACATTAAGCTGAGTTTAATGTGCGCTTCAGGACTCCTTCACTATTGGTCTGCCAAGATACTCTCTGAGAGCACGAAAGTGCTATCACCAAAAAAACTAGGAGATATCTCAAATGAAGAAGATCATGATCGCCGCCCTTGGCCTTACTTTTCTTACCGGTAGCTTTGCTTTCGCGCAGAACACTTCGACCGGAAGCACCGATACCAACACGATGAAGAGCACCAAGAAGACCCACAAGAAAAAGAGCAAGACCACTAGCTCGACTTCTACCAGCACAATGAACTAGTTCTTCCGACTAGGTCGGTAAGATTTTGTGCGGCCGCAATGCTGAGGCGTTGCCGGCCGCATTGCTTTTTGGAGTGACGAAAATCACTTCGAGCGCGGTTCTGGCGGAACACTCCACGGCGGACGCGATTCTAAGCGGCGATTTCGGCTATTTGCTCCGGTGAAAGGCCGTCGAATAGCTTGGCTACGTCATGCGAGACCTTAATGGTCTTGAGTTGGGAGAGTTCCAAACGCTTTTTGTCGAGTGCGACGGCCGTTTTGTGCCGCTCATCCCGCTGCTCCTGCTGTTTTTCGCGCCGCTGCTCCTGCGCATTCCGCCGTTGTTCTTCGGCTTCCTGGCGTTTCTGCGAAGCAAAGCCAATTTCCAGTTGACGCCTTTCTTTTCTTCGTTGTAGAAGCTCCTGCGAGGCGCGGCGATAAGCGCGGTCCTGGGCCGCGTGGTAGCGGACGTAGTTGTTGATGGTGGTGCGGACGCCGATAGTCCGCTGTTCCCGGGTCTGCCCGGGCGTGGGCGGCTCCATGGAGAAACAAGCTTCCTGCAAAACCAGCGCGCGCCGGCAGAGCCAGGTGTGCTGGGCCATTTTGACGACCAGTTCGATTTCGGCGGTACCGACGGGCTTTTCCTCTTCGTGCAGCCGTTGCAGAAGAAGATCGTAATCGTCCTGGTGTTCGCACGGAAGGACGTCGAAGCGGCCACAGAGACCGTGGTTCACACTGTTGTGCGAGACTTTTTCTTTCGCGGCGGCGCTTTTCGGGCCGGTGCTTTTCTGCGCATTGGCGCGATTGGCCTTGAGCTTACGTTTTGAAACGGACACTTGGAATCCTCCTCAACTTGGGCTTTTTGCGCCCGTTTGGAGGATAGAGCCGCGAAGGGCATCAACGCCCGGGGTGGGCGTGGGGGAAAGAGGCAAAAGCGAACGGAAAATTAGTTTGTACTTTTGTGATCGAGTTTTGGGAGCAGTTGGGCGGTAGCTGCCGAGAGCCGGGACGACGTCACTTCCCGATATGCGACTGTACGGACAGGTGGATTCCTCTACGCTACGCCGTTAGAACGAAGCCGACCGCGCGGCGGACGCTACGCGTGGGCGGTGACCGATAGTTAAGGCTCGATAGAGTGTGGGGTCACAAGGAGCTAACTTGTGACCCATTTACGCGAACTGATGCTGCAGGAACTGCAGCGCCGTAATTATTCGCAGACTACCGTAACGAGCTATATCAAGATCGTCGCGGATTTTGCAAAATTTTTTCAGCGACCGCCAGACCAACTCGGACCGGACGACATCCGGGCCTATCAACTGCATTTACTCCACGAACGCAAGCAGGGCGTACGAACGGTAGGTACGCAAACGGCAGCCTTGCGGTTCTTCTTCTGCAAGACACTGAAGCGGAACTATCCAGTCGAAGCAGTGCCGTATCCGCGAGCACCGCGAAAGCTGCCGATCATCCTGACACAAGAAGAAGCCATCCGGCTCATTGATTCAGCCAGCAATCTATTCCACCGCGCCATGCTGATGACGCTGTACTCGACTGGCATGCGCCGGGCCGAACTCTGCCATCTCCAAGTCGCTGATATCGACAGCGTGCGCATGCTGATCCACATCCGGCATGGCAAGAGGAACCGTGATCGCGATGTGCCGCTCAGTCCGAAACTGCTGGAGACGTTGCGCGAGTACTGGCGCTGGATGCACCCCAAGACGTATCTGTTTCCGGGTACGAAAGACGGTTGGCGAGCCGATAAGCCGATCACGCCCAAAGTGCTGTGGGAGGCTTGCCGGGAAGCGGCACAAGCCGCCGGCATCACCAAAGACGTTCGCCCCCATTTACTGCGCCATAGCTTCGCGACGCACTTGCTCGAGAACGGGGCAGATTTGCCAACCGTGCAGTTGCTGCTCGGACACTCGGACCTGAAAGCAACCTCTATCTACCTGCACCTTTCCGAACGTCATCTGAAAGCGGCAGGCACGCCCATCGACAAGGCCGAGTTCTCGGAGCCGCAACAAGTGAAGCGCTCCCGCAAACTGCACAAGAGATGAACGCGCCACCCTTCGAGGTGGCCGACATCGTTCGAGCAGCGGGCAAAGACTTTATCGAGAAGAATCGATCCCGATTGACCTGGCAGCATCTCCGTGTGCTGCGCGCCATCGAGCGCTGCCGTACGGCCGCGCTCGGCGGCCATCTGGATCAGTGCTCTCGCTGCGGCCGGCAGGCCATCTCCTTTAATTCGTGCCGGAACCGCCATTGCGGAAAGTGTCAGACCAACGCGCGTGACCAGTGGGTCCGAGATCGTGAAAAGGAACTGCTGAACGTTTCCTATGTGCACGTGGTCTTCACGTTGCCGCATCAGCTTTCCCCACTCACACTCGCGAACAAGAGACTCCTCTATGATCTCCTGCTCCGTGCCAGTGCGGCAACACTCTTAGAAATCGCTGCCGATCCCAAGCATCTGGGCGTTGAGATCGGCTTCATGAGCGTGCTGCATACGTGGGGTCAGAACGTCCTGCACCACCCACATGCCCATTGCGTGATTCCGGCTGGGGGTCTTTCGCTCGATCATCAGCACTGGATTCATCCTCGCTACGCATTCTTCTTGCCCGTGAAAGTGCTCAGCCGGGTGTTCCGCGGCAAGTTCACGGCTGGGTTGAAGAAAGCCTTTCGGAGAAGACAGTTAACTTTTCCAGGCAGTCTTCAACCGCTTGCGCAGGAAACGGCATTCCGCTCCTTCCTTCGTTCGCTTTTCCGTCAAGATTGGGTCGTGTATGCCAAACCGCCGTTCGGCGGCCCGCGGCACGTTCTTCATTACCTGGCCCGCTACACCCATCGTGTCGCCATCTCCAATCATCGAATCGTTCACTTCGCCGATGGCCTCGTGACGTTCCGCTGGAAGGATTACGCCCACCGCAGCAAACAAAAACTGATGACTGTGACAGCCGATGAGTTCCTGCGCCGCTTCCTTTTGCATGTGCTTCCGCATGGCTTTGTGCGCATCCGCTTCTTCGGCTTCTTAAGCAATCGACGACGTAAGTCCCTGTTACCGCTCTGCCGACAACTGCTACAGATGGTTCCTCCGCGCAATGTTGATTCCATCCAGCCTAAAGCGTGTTCTCGGGCTGTATGGCAGTGCCCTCATTGTGGCGGCTCGATGCTCTTGATGCAGCGGTTTACCGCTGCGGAACTCAAATCGCAATCGGCGCAATGGACGATTCACATTGATAGCTCTTAGCAAATCTCAAGTTGCGGCAAACTCAACAGATGCGCCGGCACCTGCGCTCTCCGTGTGTTCGGATTGCAGCGTTCACGGCTTTTCCAGCGTTTTCACGCGCATTGTCGTGGCTGAAAACCGGGCATCTGACCTTCCGCGGATGTCTCCAGCTCATCAGATTGAACACGCCGCCTCTTATAAGCTTCATCCAAAGCTTCGAAAACGCATTCGAATTCCATAGCGGCTCTTTGCCAAACTGGCCGCGTCCGCCGCAAACGCGCTCGCCTTCCTTCAAACGGCTCAATCTAAACTGATCCGGCGATCTGCCTCCCACTACTGCTCCGCTTTCTCGCGCCGGATCACTTCAGATTGAGTACTAACGTCACACGCGACCTATCGAGACTTCAGGCCCAAATCTATGGTTTGCGCGTGATAAATCCATGTGACAACCGAAAAGCAGGTGAAACGATTTCAGTTCTGTGCCAAACGAAAAAGCTATTTATCGGGACCTATTTGCTGCCGAAAGCGCTCGGGCTAGACATGGGCTGTTGCGACGCATCGGTTTACCTTCATCCGAATTGTCGGAGGCAAGACGTGGTCAGTTTGGCCTCTCCATTTATACGCAAACTTTCGGAACTTGCCGACAACACATGACCCGTCTTCCGCGCCCACGGCACGCTTGCCCGGAATGGATACTCGGCCGGATGGAGTCGTGAGCGCGTCGAACCTTTTTGCTCTTCTGGATTGACGCCTAGTCAAGTTCGTGAAATACTAAGATCACTACCCTAGCAGTCTATGCATGAAATCGCCTAATTCATCTCAATCTGCTCTGGATCTTTTAGTTCTTACCATTCTGAATCGGCGTGGGCCGCTGCACGGCTACGGAATCGCGAACGCGATCCAGGAGCTTTCGGACGAAGCGCTGCGAATCGAAGAAGGTTCGCTCTACCCGGCCTTGCACCGGATGGAAGAAGCCAGTTGGATTACGGCTGAGTGGAAGGTCACCGAGAACAGACGCCGGGCCCGGATCTATCGCATATCGCGGGCCGGGAACAAACAGCTTTCGGCGGAGACGGAGCGCTGGAGCAACTACTCCGCGGGCGTGGCGCGCGTGCTGCGACTTGCATAGCCGCTGAAAGGAGGCATTCGTTATGTCGTGGATTTCGAGATTAAGGAACGCGATCTTTGCCGGGCGGCTAGACGAGGATCTGGCCGAGGAGATGCGCGATCATCTGGAGCGGCGCACATCGCAGTTGCGGGACCGGGGAGTGGACAGCACGGAAGCCCGGCGGCAGGCTGCACTGATGTTCGGGAATCGTACACAGATTGGCGAACGAAGCCACGATATTCGATTGTGGACCGCGCTCGAGATCACGCTGCAAGACTTGCGCTATGCGTGGCGCGGGTTGCGGAGAAGCCCGGCGATGGCGGCGACTGCCATTCTTTCGCTGGCGCTCGCGATCGGGGCGAATACAGCCATCTATTCGATCCTGGATGCGGCGATGCTACGCCCGCTACCCGTGCGGCAGCCGGATCGATTGATCAGGCTTGCTTCTCCGGGGATCACGCAGCCCGGCGAGGATACGGCTGATGAGCGCGAGGCGTTCAACTATCCGCTGTATGTCGACTTTCGCAAAGTGGCGGGCGACTCCGTTCAGCTTGCGCTGGCTGGTTATGTGAATCGTGTGGACGCTATTGGCCCGGAAAACGGCGCGCCGATCGAGAAAGTGAATCAGACCTACGCCTCAGGCGATTTTTTCCAGATACTTGGAGTTTCGGCGACGCTGGGGCGGGTGCTGTCGCCGGACGATGACCGCGCGCCCGGAGTTTCGCCTGTAGTGGTTCTCAGCTACGATTACTGGCAGCGACGATTCAACGGTAACCCGCACGTTCTGGGGCAGAGGGTTCACATCGACACGTATAGTTCGCCTGGGGGTGGGAATTACCAGATCGTGGGAGTCGCACAAAAAGGCTTTTTCGGCGTGGAGCCGGGGAAGTTTGTGGATATATGGATGCCAGCGATGCTGTTTAACAAAGAAGCATTCACAAGCCCTAACTGGGGTTGGTTCCGCATTGTAGGCCGGATGGCTCCCGGCGTATCGGTGGCGCAAGTGCAAGCGCGGCTGCAACCGACGTTTCATCGCTATCAGTTGGCGATTATTCAGCGCATATCTACGAGGCCGGCGGCCATCAAGGCGCAGTTCCGTAATGCGAGCCTTCGCGTGCACGGGGCAGACGACGGCGTTTCCGGCTTTCGCAGAGATTTCGCCAAGCCACTGTGGATTGTGTTTGCTGTAGCGGCCGGAATTTTCATGGTGGCGTGCGCGAACGTTGCGAGTTTGCTGCTGGCAAGGGCCACTGCCCGTTCGGGCGAGATGGCGTTGCGAATCTCACTCGGAGCGGCGCGGGCGCGGTTGATTCGCCAACTCCTGACAGAGAACCTTCTGCTGGCCGTATTGGCGGGAGGACTTGGTTGGCTGCTAGCGACCGTTACGGCGCCGGCGCTGGTCAGTTTGTTATCGACGCAAGGGGATCCGGTGCGCTTTGCGCTGGCGATCGATACGCGCGCATTGCTGTTTTGCGCCGCGGTATCGGCGTTGGCTACGGTGTTTTTCGGTTTGCTCCCGGCGTGGCAAGCGGCCGACGTACAACCGATGAAGGCGCTGCGCGGTATGACCGGACAAACGAGCAGACTGCGGATGGGGCGGGTGTTCGTTGCTGTGCAGGTGGCCTTTGCATTCTGCCTTGTCGTGGCAGGGGCTGCGTTTCTATTCAGTTTGTGGAACCTGTTTTCTGTGAAGACGGGATTTGACGCGCGGGACGTGACCGTGTTGAGCCTCAGCAATGACCGGGGGCGAACGGAGAAGGAACTGCAACAAGCGGATATGCAGCAATTGCAGCTTCAGCTTCGGGCTGCGCCGGGTGTCTCAGGAGTGGCGATAGCGCCCTATGCGATCTTCGAAGGCAGTAGCTGGACGGATCAGGTGTTTGTGCCAGACAAGGGTCCGTCGGATCGGGAAGAGATTTTCTACCGTGTGTCGCCGGGCTACTTTGCGACCCTGCGGACGCCGCTACTCGATGGGCGTGATTTTGGCAGACAAGACAGGCCGAATCTAGATCCGATTCCCGCGATTGTGAACGTGGCATTTGCGCAGCGCTATCTGGGCGGCGGTGCGAACGCGATTGGAAAGTTTTTCGAACGCGCGGATGGCAAGAAGCGCCTGCGGCAGCAAGTTGTCGGCGTAGTGGCGAATGCGCACTATGGGAGCCTGCGAACGGGTTCCGAGCCAATTTCCTATCTGCCGATGGAGGGCTCGAATTTCTTCGAGTTGTATGTGCGATCACCACTGGATGCGGGCTCAATGGCGCTGCTGGTGGAGAATGCGGCGAAAACGGCCGGACCGGGACTGCGGGTGCGGGAGATTACGACGCTGAACACGCTGGTGGGGAATACGATTCTGAAGGAGAAGTTGTTGGCATCCATCGGTGGGACGTTTGCGTTTCTGGGGCTGCTGCTAGCGGCGATTGGCTTGTTCGGACTGCTGAACTATTCGGTAGCGCGGCGAACGAAGGAGATGGGAATTCGCGCCGCGTTAGGCGCACAGCGAGCAGAATTGGTGCTCCTGGTGATGAAGGACCTGGCGGGGATGGTCGGCGGCGGGTTGATTGCGGGGCTGGCGGGTTCGCTCGCAGCCCTGGTGACGGTGCGGTCACTATTGTTTGGGATCAAGGCCGCAGACCCGGTGGTTCTGGTGACCGCCACGATCGTGTTTATCGTCGTTGGCATTATCGCGGCGGGTTTTCCGGCCGGGCGCGCGGCCAGCGTAGATCCGATGGCGGCGCTAAGGCAGGAATAGCATCTTCAGTTAGCTAGTACCAGAAGTACGGGAACGCATTCCGAGCCCTGGCCTGCTACGCCGCAGCCACTCGTCAATGTGCTCCTTTATTAGGGTCTCGTCGGCCTGCACTTGGCCCGTCGTTCTTGTTTGTTTTTGCCTACGGCCCATTCCTGCGAAATGAAACATTGTTTTTTGCCACATCAACGCCAATGGTGTGTCTTTCCGCGAGATGGTTCCTTTCCTCACCTCGTATGCTACGGCCGCGGTCGAAAAGAGGCGGCGAACCAGCCGATTGAATGGACGACAAATGCTTGATTACCCTTCTGTAGTCGCCAAGTGTAGATCTAGCCCTCGTCGGGTCTCAAGTGACGAAAAACGCCCATGGCTCCTATCTGAATGGCGACACGAAGATCGCAAAGGAAACACTCGCCCACTAGACTGCCAAGTGGATCGCCGGCTCCCGCAGCCATGACCCCGAAAACTCGACGCGTCTCATAAGCGTATATTGCTGGGGTGGTCGCAACCGCAGCGGCTTGAGAGAATGCTCCGGTTCTGTGCT
>CAWJUG010000010.1:0-150039 GCA_963846025.1 Terriglobia bacterium
ACCAATTCGAAAGGTATGCGCTTTCGAACCGCAGGAAACGCCGTCATCTTCAGATTGTCAGCGCCGGTGCAAAAATCCCCATAGTGCCGTTTGAAAATTCCCCACCCCTTTTGGTCGAGTGGTGTAACCCCAACTCTGGGAACCAGAGGAGGGCGGACACCTGTTCAGGGGGAAAGACGTGGAAGAGATCAGCGAGCTCAAACGAGAAGGGTTGAGCATTCAGGCGATCAGTCAGTTGACCGGTTTCGATCGTAAGACGATCCGGAAGTACCTGCTGAAGCCGGAGGGAAGACCGGTGTATGGACCGAGATCGGCTCCGGTAAGCAAACTGGAGCCGTTCAAACCATATCTGCAGGAACGGCTTCAGGCCGGCGTCTGGAATGCGCAAGTGCTGCTGCGCGAACTGCGGCAATGTAATTACAGCGGCGGCTACACGATCCTGACGGACTGGCTTCGGCCGCAGCGCGAGTCGGCGCGGGTGGTCGCCGTCCGGCGGTTCGAGACGCCGCCAGGCAAACAAGCGCAGGTGGACTGGGGACATCTCGGAGTGTTGTCGGAATCGGGAGAAGAGCGCATGCTGTGGGGCTTCACGATGACGCTGGGCTACAGCCGCATGATGATGGCGGAAGCTGCCACGGACCAGAAGCTGGGAACGCTCTTGCGCATGCACGAAGCGGCTTTTCAACAATGGGGCAGCGTGCCCGAAGAGATTCTCTATGACCGGATGAAGACCGTGTGGACGGGCACGGACGAACGCGGCGAGATCATTTGGAACGCCGTGTTTCTGGACTTCGCCCGCTATTGGGGATTCACGCCACGGCTGTGCCGCCCTTACCGGGCGCAGACGAAAGGCAAAGTGGAATCGGGCGTGAAGTATGTGCGGCGAAACTTTCTGTGCGGTTTGCAGGGCCGCGAGCCGTCGAACCTGGCCGATCTCAACGCGGAGTTACGCCGTTGGGTATCGGAAGTAGCCAACCAACGCGTGCATGGAACGACTCGCGAACAGGTATTGATTCGCTGGGACGAAGATCAGTTCAGTATGCAGCCGGTGAACGGCCGTCTGCCTTACCCGTACGCCGATGACGAGCAACGCAAGGTAGCGCGAGATGCCTATGTTTCCTGGCAGGGCAGCCGCTATTCGGTCCCCTGGCGCTATGCGGGCAAAGAGGTCTGGGTTCGCGAGCAAGGCCGCGATGTAGAAGTGCGCTGCGGTGCTGAACTCATTGCCAGACACGCGCCAGCGGTAAGACGCCATCAGGTGGTCACTCGAAGCGAGCATCACGAAGGCATCCCGCTCGGCAACAAGCAAACCGGCAAAATGCTCATCCACATTCAACAGAGTGCTCCCGTGGTGGAGCGGCGTTCGCTGGATGCTTATGAGAGTTTGGCGGCGGGAGGCGGGCGATGACACTGGAACGGCTGCGAACCACGCTGGCGGCATTGAGCTTGACCGCCATTGATGCACGTCTGGAAACGCTTCTGGAAAGCGCTTCGAAGAAGGAACCCGCCTACGCCGATTTCCTGCTCGAAGTGATGAGCGCGGAAGCCGATGCACGGCGGCAGCGTTATCTCAAGACCCGGTTGCAACTGGCGCATCTGCCGTACGTGAAGACATTCGATCAGTTCGACTTTGCTTTTCAACCCTCCATCGACGAGCGGCAGATTCGCGAGCTGCGCACGCTTCGATTCGTCCACGAAGCATCGAATGTCATTTTGCTGGGGCCGCCAGGCGTGGGCAAGACTCATCTGGCAGTGGCGCTGGCGGAAGCCGCTATTCAATCCGGTCAGGCTGCGTATTTCATGACGGCGCACGACCTGGTCACCGATCTCGGACGCGCCTACAGAGAAGGCCGCCTGGACCGCCGGCTGCGCATCTATCTCGCTCCGAAGGTGCTGATCATCGATGAGATGGGTTACCTGCCGCTGGATGAGTTGGGCGCGACTATTTTCTTTCAACTGGTCAGTGCGCGTTACGAAAGGGGCAGCATCATCCTGACTTCGAACAAAAGCTATGGCGAGTGGGGTTCGATCTTCGGCGACCCGATCATCGCGACCGCGATCCTCGATCGCCTGCTGCATCACTCCACGACGGTGAACATCCGCGGAGAAAGTTACCGGCTCAAAGAGCGACGTAAAGCGGGACTGCTCCCTGCCCCGGAACCGCAACATGCTGACCCGGCCGCTGCCCTCACGAACACTCGCGGCAAGCGAAGCCATTCGGTGTGAGTTTTTGAGGCATGGGCAAATCTATCAATCCGATGGGTACTTCTAAGATTCGAGGCGAAGCTGTTTCTGGCTCCGCCCCGAGCCCCATCGTCTTGATGAGTTTGCAGCCAGCTATTCCTTGGTGGGTTGCACTCCTGCATTGCCCGCCTCCGCCTCACCGGCCGGATTCTATGTTCCATCCTCCGGCCGAAACTGTAAACCACCACCGCCCGAGGGCTGGGGAATTTTCAACCGGCAGAATGAGGAATTTTCAACCGGAGTTGACAAGATGGTGGCCGGACGAGTGTTCTGATCTATCCAACTTCCGAAATGGCCGACGAGAACAAAGCCGCTGGGCGGCGGACGCTACGCGCGGGCGGTGAGCGGTGAGTAGGATCGACCGGGCTGACTGGTGGTGCAGCGGCAGCTAACTCAAGCTGGCCGTTTAGCGTTGCGCTTTGCCGCTCTCTTTCGCATTACCTTCTGGGGCTCGACCGTGATATCTCTTTGCTTGTCTGCGGTCCTCGATGTGGCCTCGATGGAACCAAGACTTTGCACTTGTGAAAAGATCGACTCAAGCAAGCCGTGAGCATCTGCAGCGTTCAGAGACGCTGCAGCTAATTGCAATACAGGCAGCCAACCCAACGCATTCGGAGATCGCCTAATCGTGTCGACCACTCTCTTGAAAGGCTGTTGGACAACGAAACGGGAACAGAAATAATCTCGAAAACATGTATGTGCAAACGCCCACCGGTCTGGGGCAATCTCTGTCAGCAGCCCGGTTTGCTCTTCGATTTCGTACAAGATTAGGTCCGCTTCTGAAGCTGATAATCCTTCATCCGCGACCGCACTCGTGAGTGCGCGTGCAAGCGATTCCGTTGAAAGTACGTGTCGATCAGTGGTTAAGGCCTCCACCGCACAGAGAACCAGTACGTTGATTTTGCGACTAGGAGAAAACTTGTTTTCTCGAAAGATGCCCCGCTGCCAGTCCCATTTTCCCAGCAGTAATCTGATAGCGTCATCATAGAGTGTCGTAACACTAAGGGGGCTCGACGAGGCCGATCCCCAAAGATATGCGAGCATACTGAGCAGCAACGGACGCCCAGCGAGAACTCGGAGTTCTGGGATTTCGGTGATTTTTTCGTCCAGTTGCCGCGCTCGCTCCGGCGATTCTAGCCACAGCTCAAGAAATCGGCGAATCTGATGATCCGTTAACGGATGGAGGCGCACTATAAGGTCAGCTTCGGAACGTGCTAAGTCTGCCAGCGAATGC
Source organism: Terriglobia bacterium (assembly GCA_963846025.1). Lineage (GTDB taxonomy): Bacteria > Acidobacteriota > Terriglobia > Bryobacterales > Bryobacteraceae > Bog-105. The sequence continues at coordinate 3,479 of CAWJUG010000010.1, forward strand.
CAGCGACAGGACATCAGGACCCGAAGTTGCGGGAACTCGGACCACGAAGTTCGTAGTAGCTCCAAGAGTTCGTTGAGCCGATCGCGACCTAACTCATCAAGTCCGTCCACAACGAGAAGACAAGCACGACTTTTCATGCTTTCCAGCAAGGCGGTGGAAAGTCCAGAAACACCATTGCGTTCTGCTAATGAATCCAATATCGACCGGAACGTCGATATCCGAACATTCGTAAGCTCATGCGCGCCTAAAAAGATCGGCAAGAGTGTGGGATCTGGCTGCCTAGCCAGCTCGCGCACGATACTCTTTAGCAGCGTCGTTTTGCCAGAGCCCGCTTCGCCCGCGAGAATAGTTGTCCGCCGAGTCGTTAGCTCCGCCAGTAAATCGGCTCGTGTCTTGAGTCCTGCCCAGCCGACATCGTCCCCGGATTCAGATTGGCTGGCGATTGGGAACCGTAGCGGGCCCGATCGCGTCGCGAAAGACAAAGTGGCGAACGCTTCATCTACGATGACTTGTTTTGCTCGGTCGACCGTCCACGAATAATGAAGTTCGCGCTGAAGAAGAGATTGGTAGTACCTGACGCGCTCCCGACTGGCGGCATCTTCGCTTAACTGTTTGGACAAGGCTGCGTACTTGCGGACGATTGCCGCGACAAAGGTCGTTAAGTCTCCAGGGGACTGGTCTATTCGCGTAAACCATGGAGATACCTCTCGCCGCGTTTCGTCATGAACCGAACCCAAAAATATTCGTCGGCAGTCGCGGCCATCAGAGATCGAATGTTGCACGACTAAACGAAGTGCATCGCTGATCAGCGTCAGTGAACCCGACATACAGTTCGACACGCGGGCCGATAAACTCGAAAGCTCGGCGGAGCATGCGGCGCTGATTTTCTACTGCCGAATCTTCAGACTTTGAGCACATAAGCATCGTTTCCGGTGTCGAGATATCACCGTGAAGTTTGAGGATGAGAACATCCGACGCATCCGCGGGTCTCTTAGACACGTCCCAGGCAGTTGCCGCCGTGAGGGCATTCTTGCTTTTTGACTCGAAAGGCCTGCTCTAGAAGTCGGTCGAAGTTCGTAGTCACGACACTTCGAACGGGCAGTTCGGCCAATAGGCGATACACGTCTGGAATGTGCCAGGAACTTTTTGCAAGAAGTGGCTGGAGGCGGGTGGATACGTCCTGCACATCAGAAGCGTCTTTCAGCTCCTTCACGAGGGTCGTCCACGATGGAACGCCAGCGGCGCTTGAAAGCCCGGACCCGAGAAAAACGACCAATTCGCCTCGTTTCACGGCGGTTGCCAACTCGTCGATGATGGCTTCTTTCGTTTTCTCAAGCATGTCAGCAATACCTAGAGACAGTTCTCAAGAATGCGGGCACGCCATCGTAGGTATCAAAGTGGTTGATTATCAACCCATCTTGTTGCCACCTTCGCATCTCATAAACGTTTTGCCCCGCCATCAATGCGATTACTCGGGTACCCGAACCTGCCACTAAGCGCCGGGCGCTCGCGTAGATCCGCGAGAAGTTAGGATCTTTTAGTCCGAAGCCGACCAGAACGACGGTAGAAAACGCGATGTGGGCCCGCAGCATAAGGGCTATGGCCTCACATCGGTCTTCAAATGCTGTGTAATCTTCGTTCGTAAGAACGATACTGTCCGGGTGATCGATATCCCCGTGCAATTTGATAATCTGCCGTTCACGCCCGTTAAGGGGCTGGACCTGGTTCGGATCGATCACTACAACGGGGTCTTCAGCGGCCCCACCCTCCCTGCAGGCAGTTTCCAGGAGTTTGTCGAAGTTGGTTGTAAACAACACCTTGACCGGAAGGCGCGAGATCACCTTCAACAATGGGGCGCAAACGTACGCTTGATGCCGAAAGCGAGAGCGTAAGAACTTGTAGTAATTCACAGGTCCCCTGTGGGATTTAAATACTCCTGCGATTTGGGTGGCATCGTTAGAGCGAAGGAACTGGCTAAGCGCCGCGCGATCCGCAGATGGACAGTATTTGCGGAGCTCTTTCTTCATATCGCGAATCAGCGCTTCCCAAGATGGAAGACCGCAGGCGCAGGAAACACCGGACCCAATCAGTAAGCTCACGTTATCTTCAGCGATTGTGGCACCTAGCTCGCGGGCTGTAATCGAAATCGTAGGCACAGTAGTGAGACGGTGTTATCAGCGGGTAGCGGAAGGGGTTGGCAAGGCCCCAAAACCCATCATATTAGAGAAGTGATTGGGATGGACAGCACTTCGGGCGCGAAGCGTATCGCTGCGGCAGCCGATCCGGAGACGATGACGTCCAGCCTGTGGTAATCTTCTTCTCCATGCACTACAACGCCTGTGAAATCTCGGGATCGGAGCGACAAGTTTGTCCCCAGCGGGGCCCGCTCATACCTCTGCCGTCTCGGCGCGACGTTCAGAGAAGAGTAGCTCAGGCAAATGAAATTGATGGGCGGACGCGTTTCGAGCTTAGAAGAACGTCCTACCCGTAAGGGCGGCCAATGAAGAAGCAGATATTCACGATCCTGAACATTATTAATCCATTTCTGTTCGGTGTTTTCTTTCCTTTTTTTGGCAAATACTTGAATCCCAAGTTGGATATTCGGTTCCAAGACAGTATCTTGTACGGTTTAGCTGTGCAAGCCGTCATCCTAACTCTTGAACTAGAACTCTTCAGGACTGACGTAGAGGAAAGGGATCGGGGCCTGTCACGTGCAATGGCCGATGCCACTGCCGCTCTCACAACTGCCAAGTCGCTCGAGGCTGGGATCCGGGACCTTAGTCTGGGCTCACGAGATAAGTTTCGGTCCGCTCCGGTCACTGTTACAGTCTTCAATAAGTTTCTCCACTACATGCCGCTGTATGTCGCTAAGGACATGGGCTTCTTCGAAGAAGAGGGACTAGCAGTCGAGATTGTGCCAAAGGGAAACGATGATCTCGCCACGTTTGCATTGTCTACCACTGAGTGTGATTTCGCTGTTACAGATCCCATGATGATTTTTCTGCCCGGCTCCCCGGGCGCGCAGCCGCTCATGGACGGATGTATTCTGGCACCTTTTCTTGAACGAGTCATCATATACGGAATATCGCAGTATCCGATCTCAACGCTTGTTCAGAGAGACGAACCGGCGACCATTCTCACTTTCCAGAAGCCAAGCACGGCCTCCAGGCTGGCGGAAGCCTGGGCCAATAAACGTCTGGGAGGCCGATTTCATCTGCACGAAGTGCATCTTTCGCACCCTGACAGGTTAGCTTCGTCAATCCTTTCAGAGGTGCCAAGATGGACGGATAAGTACGACATCGTCATAATGACGGAGCCGGAGATCTCCTGGTTTAAGTGCGACCGCGAGCTAGTCACTATAGACTTACAACGTGATCTGTACGGCACTGATCCTTATGCAATAACATCGGTTCTATCGACATTTGGCATTGTGAAGAGGAGCCCGGAAACAGTGAGACGCTTTCTTAAAGCACTGCGTCTAGCATTGCAGCTACTAAACCGTGGAACTAACGCGAGCGTCATCCCCGATCAGCTTCTAAAGCGCGCTGCTGCCGCCGTATATAACTTTTCGTCAAGTGCGTATCCGACCGAGCACATGATGAAAGAAGACGCGGTTCGAGATGAGTTGATGAGGCTAGTGAAGTTAGGGGCATTTCCCGAGTCGGTCATAATCGGACCCGAACAGCGCGTCAGCCTAACTCGCGCATACAACCTACATTTTCCTCACACTGTACAAGCTGGCGATCTAATTGAACGACGCATAGTGAATGCTGCGAAGGAATTTGGGCTCACCGTCTAGTAGCTCACAGAAAACGATAAGACGGTGCAAACGTTGTAAGCGTCCGATTCGGTTGCGCGTTGACGTGCTTCGAAGCGTCCACTTCGAGACCGCCTATCCCTGGAATTCGTAAATAGTCCGTTCACCTTTTCTCTGCGACCTGTCCACGCAAACTCCCGTATGACGGGCCACCCGGAAAGTGACGATCCAGTTCATTTGTTCGATACCTACTATCCAGGCCACGCTGAAAAACCAGTCAGGAGGCGAAAACGTCAGGAGCGCGAATTACCCTCCCGCCAAAGTTCATAACGCAGCGCACGCCTCATTTCATCATTCATCCCAAGTACGCGCAGTGTCGCGCGCCCGGTGGATGTCTGGCCCCTGATCTCGATACTCGGAGTGCCGGTTGACCAGACACTCAGAGCAAAATGGTCAGCCCATTCATCCTTTCGCGGATTGAAAAGCGGAACCGTATTCCCCGATTGGGGATCAATTCCGGCGAGATTGGGGCCTTTCTTCAGGTTGCAGTACCAGCAAGCAAGGGCGAGATTTTCAAGCTCAGTTTCTCCGCCGTGTTGCTTTGCAATGATGTGTTCGATGTGGAAAGGACGACGGAACGCATCCTGAGGGAGATGACAATACTCACACCGGTTTCCGGCACGGCGACGTACTGCCCCACCTAAGTCTTCTGTCAAGGCTGCCGCAACGCCTGGCGAGCTTTGGATTGCCAGTATGCAAGCAAGTCCCCGACATTTACATAAGCCTCAAGCTCAGCTTGCTCGTCTTCTGTTAGGAACCCTTCGTTCGCCTTCGCGTTCAGTTCATCGGCGCGTGCGGCGTCTGCTGCTGGAAAGTCGAGCGCTAGAATACCTTCGGCGAGCGGTTTTGTCATGCCGCGGCCAGGCAGATCAAAAACTTTTCGAAGTATGTCAGCATGGGCACTGGAACGAAAAACGCTCTGAGCCATCGCATCTCCAGTTTACGCCGATTTCGAGAGCGCACAGAGGTCTAGATTATTCGGTTGTGAACGTACGTCCATAATCGTTTGTGGGATCACGATACATAGTGTGGACGTGCATAGTCGGATCGCCGCCCACGCCTTGTGGCGAGAACTCGATCACCAACTTCGGCCCCTGGATGCGGTAATAAGCGCTGCCGTTTCTGCCGGGCTCATGCGTGGTCGGTCCGCTCCAGGCAAAATAGGTCTCATCCAGGCCAGCCTTGATTTCTGCCATCCGTGGCATGGCGTAGGCTTCGTTGACGATGTCAGCCCATTCCGATATCACGTCGAGCAACATCGCCCGTTGCTGTTCATTCATGTCAGACGCTTTCAGTCCTTCCGGCTGGATCGTCTCTCCTGCGTGGCCAGGCCCAAGCACCAGGTCGTGTACCTCGTAGTTCAGAATGGCCCGTTTTCGCTGGTTTGCATCTAGCGCGTTCAACAAGGCGAAGGCCTTATCGTTCTCCTGGGCGAGCGCGCGGACGGTCTTGCCGTTCGACGTATAAACTGCAGGCTGAGCACCGGTCAGGGTCGGGGTGATGACGCCGTGCTCTCCGGCCATGGTGAGGTTGAGGCCGAGATGATGACCGCCGAACTCCAACATCCAGGGTTTTGTGCTACTCGGCTCCCCGAAGATACCGATCGTGTAACAAGCGGTGCCGGAGCAGTACGGAGTGCCGGTCTCTGATAGCGCTTGATCGGAGCCCATGATATCGAGAACCTTCTGGTAGCCTTTGGCGCTTAGCGCGACTTGCAGCAGGTGCATAGCTGCGTCGCGCTGTGCGGCACTCAAGCTGCCCAGGCGCAGACCGGGACGCGGCACGTCACTGACCGGAAAGTTCGACCACACTGCTTGGCCGTACTGCTCTCCGATGAAGCCGCCGCCAGGACCCATCGCCAGGACCCGCCCAGGACCTTGGCCAGCGCCAGGGTGCTGACCATTTTGTTGCCCGGGCGTGCCGGGACGAGCACCTGGGCCTTGCATCGGCCCTCCGCGACCAGGACCGCCGGGACCGCCCGGGCCTCCGGTCCTCGCGAACTTGGCGGCGGTGGCCGTCTTCTGGGGCGTGAACGGAAACTGCACCTTCTGGCGCTGATCAGCGCTCAGCGAGTTCAGAAACGCTGTGGTGGCGGTCACGATGGCCTGCGTCTGGTCGTATTGGGTTGCAGCTTTAGGAGTATCTTTCCCTTGGCCGAAGAACCCAAAGGCTGTGACACAAATTAACGCTGACGCCGAAGCGAGAAGAACAAATTTACTCATCGATTACTCTTTCATTCCTTACAGCTCAGGCAACTGCTGGCTCAGACTCGGCCAGCGCCGGTTTTTCAGTGATGATGTTTCGACGGTTCTGTCTGTTGTGGCGGAACCACGCAACGATACTAATCACGAGTAATAAAGCGGCAATCCATGCTCCGCGTTGTGCAACGCGATCCACCACGACATCCACAAAATCAGGAACGTCGAACAAGCGTTCGATAATCCAGCCGAGCGACGCGAAACCTGCGAACAGAGCACCAGTGAATCGAAAGACGGTATACGCAGGTGTCCGGCTCAGGATGATCAACGAAGGCAGGATCGCAGCGACGACAATCAACTGCATGGTCTCGATGCCGAGATTAAATCCAAGAATGCTTGCGATGCGCTGCCAGGCGCCCACACCCAAATTTTGCAGGGTTGTCGCGAACGCCAATCCATGTACGAGGCCGAAACCTGCAGCGATCATTGGTTCGCGTCCCGGGAACAGCGGGCGCAGAGCGTGAGCAGCGGAGATCAGAATGGAAAAAGCAATCAGCACTTCGACGGGACGTTCCGGTAACGATACAAGTCCTGATGCTCCCAACGCCAAAGTGATCGAGTGACCCAAAGTGAACGCGGTCACGACTCGCAGTATCTGAATCAAGCTGTGGCGGAGACCGCCGAATGCCGCCCAATGAGACCGCACCGCCAACAGCGGCGCAGGTAAAAGCAGCGCAATCAGAAACAGAAGATGATCTGTACCTTCGGCGATATGGCGCATACCCAGGCGGAACATGCTCGGGACACCGGCGAGAGGGGCCAGCGCTGTCACAAGAGTCGACCGCCACCGGGATGTCAATGCATCCTGTCCACCGCCTGACCGTACATACTCGACTCGATAGTACGACTGGTTCTGATTGCGGTTCTGGGCAACGATTTGGATATCGCGGTCTTGCGGAACTAAACAGTTCATCAGATACACGGACATTCGCGGTTCGTGGTGATTCTGAATAACGAGTGTCCGGTGCGATCCTCCGGCGGGCAAATCCGCAGCGAAATCAATATGGATCTCGCCGGTTCCTTCCTTCATATCCGCCGGAGCCGGAAAGCTTACGCTGCTCAGGCGAGGCTTCAAAGTCTGCCCGTCTATGCTGAGTGAGAGATCACGAAGAACTTTTTGAGCGTATATTTGCTGCTCGGCTTCTGAGAGAACACCGTCGCCGTTAACGTCAATGGCTCGCAATGACGGCAGTCGATACAGCTACTCCCGGAATCAGGCGCATCGAGGCCCGGATATGGCCTTGCTCGACCGAAACGATGATTGCTTGCAAATACTCGTCAAGCCTGTGCGCAAACACAGGTGCTGCGAGCGATAGCGCCGCGACAATGATGACCAGCTTTGTTTTCATTTGCTACTGAATTGTCGGCCGTAGTCATTCGTGGGATCGCGATAGATCGTATGCACGTGGTTCGCAGGCTCATCGTTTTGCGGAGCATATTCGATGACGAGGTGCGGTCCCTGAATACGGTAATAGGCAGTGATGTTACTGCCCGGCTCGAAATCAGTCGGACCGCTCCATGCGAACCAGGTCTCGTTCAGGTCGGCTTTCAGTTCACTCATGCGCGCAGAAGCCGCACTCTCATTGATGATGCCGGACCATTCTGCGATCAAGTCTATGAGCAGCTGCCGCTGGTTATCGTTCATTGCGGAAGCCTTTAGCCCTTCAGGAGCGATTTTCTTGCCGTCCTGGCCAGGTCCAAGGATCAAGTCAGGGACGCGATAGCTGAGGACAGCTTGCGCGCGCTGCTTTGCATCCAGAGACTGCAGGAGCGCGAGTCCCTTGTCGCTCTCTCGTCCGAGGGGGCGTATAGTTTGGCCATTGAGTTTAAAAGTTGCCGGCTGAGCACCAGTTAAGCTTGGCGTCATCACGTCCCGGCTTCCGGCGATGGTGATGTTCAACGCCAAGTGATGACCGCCAAATTGAAGCATCCACGGCGCCGTCGTTGAAGGATTACCAAGGAACGAGATGTAGTAGAGATCCTTTCCGAACATATCTCCGCCTCTAAATGGCGGACGGCCCCTGGACCGCCTCCGGGAGGTGGAGGACCGCCATTCGCGAACTGAGGTGGTCGGCCACCATTTCCACCGGGAGGGCCGCCGCCTCGTGGCCCTCTTTTCGATCCGTTCGCCTTAAAATCGTCATCGGCGAGACGAATTTGGTTCACCTTTTCCAAGCCCATTGGGCTGAGAACTATTGCCATCAAGTCCATAGCCGCGGCTTGCTGCGTTGCACTCATTTCCTTCAAACTGATCCCGCCGCGCGGAACGAATCCGGTAGGGAAATTCGACCAGCGTTTGCGCTGCTCCTCGTCGTCGAACGAATAGAGCACTGATTTCCGCTGCTTCTCGTCAAGCGTGGAAAGAAAGGCATTCGCCGCGGTTACGACTCGCGACGTTATTGCCGGCTCCTGGGACGGTTTAATCGTCAGACAAATCAGCACCAAACCTACGATGCTGAACACTGTCCTCATCAAGAACGATTTCATGAATTGCTTTCCTTTCTCGCCATCAGGCAACCTGCGCCATAGCAGCCTGATAAGGCTCATACGCCCGGACGCTCATCAGGGAGGATAAAAACCTGACCACCAATAACGTGCGATCGTCCTCGGCCGAGCGTTCGGCACCCGCAAATGCAGTAACTTCTTCGGTGAGCTGTTCACATAGGGCGGCTGGCGTGACATCGAGCGTGCTTGCGAGCGTTTGCATTACGCGCTCTTCTCCGAACTGCTCAGCACGCTCGTTGGCGGCTTCGCTCACCCCATCCGTATAGAGGATGAGCGTATCGCCGTCGTTAATCTCGACTTCTCCTGCCAGATATCTTGCTTGCGGCAGACAACCGAGAATTGGACCGCCCTCGCTCCAAGCGGTCTACCCGCTTCGGGTCTTTTCGGACAAGCATTGGGGCCGCGTGACCCGCATTTACATATCGCAAAGTACTACTTTGCGGATCGAAAACGCCCCAGAACAGCGTTGCGAATCGCTCGTTCGCCGTCCGCTCGCACAACATTCTATTGATTCGCTCGCAAGCCAATTCGTGCTGAGATGCTGTTGAGGAGCGAATCGCTCCCTGAAGCACACTCACCAAGAGAGCTGCAGGGATTCCCTTGCCCGAGACATCTCCTATCACGATTGCAAGGTTGCCGGAATCCAGTTCAAAGATGTCGTAGAAATCTCCTCCGACGTGGTCGGCCGCAATCGCCGAAGCGGCGAATTCAACATGCGGAGACATCGAGTGCGGTTTGGGCTGCAGGTCACTCTGCACGCGCCTTGCCAACTGAAGTTCGCTCTCGAGATACCTTCCGCGCAAATACTGACGCGCCCGCATCGCAATGACTGCAAGCGAGACGAGCAGCGCTATGGAGGCGATCATACCGAGAATCAGATTTTCGCGAAGTACGCCGAACGTGTCAGAGACTGCTTTAAGCGAGATTCCCAAATCTAGAACGTAACCCATGCGCCGATCATCGGCGGGGCTCCGTCGTGGCATTCGGAGCGGCAGCATTATCGACAGCGCTTTGCCTTTCGATGTATTGATCAGGGTTCCGCGATTCTCGTGCTTTTGCACACCATCCCGCCCCCGCGCCGGAACTCTTACCGTGGCCGGTGGGCTTCCGGCTTCCGAGAGGACGTTGCTGTCGGAGTCCAGCACGCGCATCCACAGGAGACGGTCGGCTGCAGACTCGATTGCATGCTGCAGTAATGGCCCTAGCTTGCGCGGATCATCGATTCCGGCACTCCGGGCTGCAGCATTCAACGCACCCGCCTCATGCACCGCCTCTTGTTCGGCTTGCTGCGGAATGAGGACTTCGATGGTATACAAGTAAGTCCGCACGCACTGAACACACAGGGCCAGCGCGACTAGAGCGCCAGCTGCTAACACAAAACCAAACTTCCATTGCGAATGCTTGAGGGATGTCATGCCGGATATTCCTTGCACAACAAGCATGGCCCGCAAATCTTAAATGAGTCTGAAAATCTGGGCTCAAGACAAAGGCGCATAAACCGAACGGTTCTCAAGATCGATTTCGGCGACGCAGGCGGTTGAAAAATCGCCTATTACAACCGAGGGAAGCGCCTTCGAAACAAGCTACCGATTCGCAACTTGTAATCTAGGCTGAACCGCCCCGGACCCAGGATCGCGATCGCAAGGAAGCCCCCTAGATAAAGCACGATTGCTTCTCCGTGGTCCCCGCCTCGTCCGAAGAACTGAAAATGGTGGACCAAGCTCCAAGCCACGAATATATTTGCTACTATCCACAGCGCTGCCCAACGCGTGCCTAAACCGAGCAGAACCAGGATCGAACAAATTGCATCGGAGATAAGCGCAAAAATAAGACTGGGGACCGGCCCCACGTGCAGTGGATTAGGGAAATGCTGTGACATCTGGGCAAAGTTCGTGGGCTTCTCCCACCCGTGCTTCAAAAAAAGACTTAAGCCGAAGCAGACGCGCAAACACAGAAGTCCCCAATCAGCGGCTAAGGGCGATGCCGCTCTTGAAATCTCTGGGATTGCAGTCGCGTCTGGCTGATGGCGTGTGAGGGAAGAAGCTTGCATAATGCGAGCCTCCTCCGTTCACCTTAAAGTTCCCTTAAAATCGAAAAAGTCGCTCATTAACCGGATTGCTCAATGGATATATGTAGACTCGACGGCTGTCCGAAAGGGTACGGAAGCCGAACGGTAAAAGTGGAGCCGTGACCAACGGCGCTTTCGACCTTCAGTTCCGCCCCATGACTCTGTGCAATTTCGCTGGCAATTGCCAGCCCTAAGCCGGTTCCGCCACTTTCACGCGAGCGCACTTGATCGGCGCGCCAGAATCGGTCGAAAATGAACGGCAGTTGCTCAGTGGGAATGCCTATACCGCTGTCTGCGACGGCGATCTCGATATGATTTTCGCGTTCCGTCATGCGAACGGCGATACTGCCGCCCGGTGACGTATATTTGACTGCGTTATCGAGCAGGATCAGCATCATCCGTCGGAAAGAAGCCTCATCGAGCGCGATATAAACCGGCGTGTCCGGCAGATCGCTCGCAATTGTCAGCCCTTTATCAGCGGCGAGCATCGCTGCCTCACTGGCAACGTCCGATAAAACAGCCACAGCGTCGGTGGACACTAACTCTACTCGGTTGGTTCCCGCATCCGAGCGCGCCAGCCACAGCAATTGATTGATGAGATCTGTACAGCGTTTAGCTGCGCGCAGGATCTTCTGCAAGGAATCTTTTAGCTCATCGGCACTCCGCTCACGCCGAAGCGCGAATTGGGCGGCTGTGTAGATGAGGGTCATGGGCGCACGCAGTTCGTGTGACGCATCCGCGGTAAAGCGGCGAACTTGCAAAACGGATTGCTCTACCCGGTCCAGCATCTGGTTCAGAGTTTGTGAAAGCCGCTGCAATTCATCGCCGGTGGCCGGAACGGAGAGTCGCGTCGAAAAATTCGTCGGGTTTATCGCCTCCGCTTCATCGATGATCTGATCCACTGGCGCGAGAGCTCGGGTGCTGAGCCAGTAACCCCCGGCTGCCGCCGCCACGAAGCACGATCGGGACAATCATAAGCAATACCGAGGAGAACTCGGTAAAGATACTCTCGAACTTGGCTCTAGGATCGGCTACCTCAATGATGAGCCGCTGGCCATTGACATAGATCTCCTGCGCGGCCATACGAAACGGGAACCGTCTTGGCCCGGCATTCCGGAAAATCATCCGGCCGCCAAGATTCCAAGCGGCTTCTGCGTGGACTCGATGGCGGGCCAATCCATCGGATTGCGCTATTAGTTCGCCTCGCGGTCCCACTACCTGGAAGAGATCGCCCAGGTGATCCAATCCACGAAGTTTCGCCGCGAGATCATCCAGGCTCGTTTTGGCCGTTGTCGTCGATGAAAGCGTGAAGCCCAATCAACCGAAACCGAAGTCCCTGATCCATCGCGTGATCGAGGCTGACATTTAAGGCCCATTGGCTCGCGCCCGCGAGTGCCAACGCGACCAGAATCAACGCACACGAATACCAAAGCGTAAGGCGAAAGCGCAGCGAGCGTGGGTTGATTCGCCTCAAGTTGACTCCTGCCGCAAGCTGTACCCGATTCCGCGCTCGGTGTGGATCAGCTTTGACGATCCTGATGCGTCGACTTTCGACCGCAGGAATTTGATAAACACATCGATGTTATTCGGACTAATCTCGCGATCGTTCCAAACCGTTTCGATAAGCCGGTCTCTGGTAACTACTCGCGGGGCCGATCGCAACAGACACTCGAGTAGCGCGAACTCAGTACGTGTCAAATTCAATGCGCGATTCCCACGCCACGCCTTGTGTTCACCCAAATCGAGCATCAAGTCCGCGAAGCGCAATTGGGCATTCTTCTGGTCAGGTTTCCGCGTCCGGGCACGAATTCGCGCTAGCAGAACGTCAAACGAAAACGGCTTCGTGAGGTAATCGTCCGCGCCTGCATCGAGCCCACGCACAATCTCCTCCGGAGCATCCCGCCCGGTAAGCAACAGGATCGGCGTAGCAATGTGTTGCCTGCGCAGCGCGCGTGTCACTTGCAAGCCGTCCATGAACGGCATCATCACATCCAGAACGATAATGTCGAATGCGGAAGTTTCAGCCAAACGCAAACCGGTCGCGCCATCGTGCGCAACCTTGACCTCGAAAGACTCGTCTTCGAGTTCCCGGCGCACATACTCAGCTACCTCACGGTCATCATCCACCAGCAGAACACGCATTGTGCCTGATCATCATTGCACCAGATCGGCTGCGTCGACTAACATTTTCGGCGTGTGTATGTATTTCATGCTCTGTCCTAATCGTCATTCGCTTTCTAATTGCTCGAATCCACGAACGTTCACAGATTAGGGCCATCCCTTAAAACTGTCTGAAATATCGCGTGCGAGAGAATCTTTCAGACAATTTTCAGAACAAGCGCTGAATGTGGAATCGGAGCAGAACAAAGCATGATCCGCAGGTTCCTTTTCTGGACACACCTCGTAATAGGCGTCACAGCGGGTGTCTTCGTCTTCATCATGGCCGCGACAGGCGTCGTATTGGCATTCGAAAAGCAGATCACGGACTTTGTGGACCGAGATATTCGATCGGTCTCCGTGCCGAACTCTGCGCAGCCACGTCCTATGAATGACTTGCTCGAAGCGGTGCGACGCGCTGGTGTCGGCGAACCGACTGCGATGGTGGTTTCGAATGCCCCGCAGTCAGCCACGCAGGTTTCCATCGGGCGCGGAAAAAGTATTTACGTTGATCCATACAGTGGCGCAGTTCTCGGGGCCAGTTCCGCCGCAGCGCGTAGCTTCTTCTCCGAAGTCGAACGGTTGCATCGGACCCTAGGAGCGCCACTTGGCTCGAAGGGCGCAGGTCACTGGCTTGCGGCTGTATCGAATCTGCTATTTGGTGGACTCATTCTGCTCGGCCTACTTCTGTGGCTACCGCGCAAATGGAATTGGAAAGCCGTACGCGCTTCCATTGCATTTCGCAGGGGATTGCGCGGCAGGGCACGTGACTGGAACTGGCACAACGTGCTTGGCATCTGGTGCGCGGCACCGTTGCTGATCATTGTATTGACGGGCGTCGTGATGTCATTCGGATGGGCGAACACGCTGCTATTCCGATTGAGCGGTTCGACCCCGCCGGTTCAAGGCCGCGGTCCCGGAGACAACGGCAGGCATGGACGCGATATTCAAATCGGAGACAAACCCAACTATGACCGGCTCCTGGCAATCTCAAAGACGTTCGTCCCAGACTGGCGGACAATCACGCTGAATGTCGCGCCCAGCGTAAATGCACCCGTGCAGGTGACGGTCGACGCCGGTACGGGCGGGCAGCCGCAGAAACGAACGCAATACCTCGTGAATCGCGACACCGGAGCTGTCCTAAGAACCACAAAATTTACAAACGGCACACTGGGCCAAAGACTTCGCTCATTTGTGCGATTTGGGCACACGGGCGAGTGGGGCGGATTGGCAGGCCAATTGATTGCCGCAGTCGCTTCTCTTGCAGCATGTGTGCTGGTGTATACCGGCTTGTCGCTCTCGATTCGTCGTCTAATCGCCAGGCTCACGCGAAAGCGTAACTCAATTTCTGCCGGTGAGTCACAGACTGAGCGGCTTCCCATTGAAACGCATGCTTAGCGGGAGTCACATATGAAACGTTCGTTGGAAAAGAGCCACTCCAATCTATCGCGACGAGGCTTTCTGACGGCCTCGGCCGGTGCGGGTGGTGCAATTCTCCTCGGACCGGCATGGCTGAACGCCGCAGGATGGGCGGTGGATGCCGTCGATCCACGAGTGGCCGATATTGTCTCCACAAAATACTTTTTGTCGCCCTTGCCTCCTGTCGAATCGTCTTGGCAGCAGCACGCCCCAAGTCTTCTGTTAAAGCTGCCGCAAGACCTGACGAGCGTTCGATTGCCAGTACGCCAGCGTGTCGGCGATGCTCGACATAAGGCTCCAGCTCAACTTGCTCTTCTTCGGTTAGCGTGCCTTCGTTAGCCTTGCGTTCAGTTCATCAGCCCGCACGACATCTGCTTCTGGGAAGTCAAGCGCTAGAATACCTTCGGCGAGCGCTTTTGTCATATGGGACCAGGTAGATCAATAACGTCTGAAGTATGGCGGCAGGGGCGCTGCGGCGGCGAACGCTCTCAGCCGTTGCACCTTCAAGTTTACGCTTTGCTGCGGCTGAGAAATCGAGTGCTCATCATCTCGCCGTGTAGTGTTCATGTAGTGTTGGACGGAGGATATAGAGGACATATTGGATATAGAGGAACGCAGAATCAGTAACTTACTGATTCCAGGAGCAGCAGGCGTCTCCGACTCCCATTAGCTTCCGCCGGTCTCTTGTTTTCAATAACTTTTCAGATTTATCCGGCTCGCCACGTTTGCTCGATGCGCTGAGCAAGGATATTGCGAGCACGTGTTTCAGGTGCATGGAGCGGACGCGAGTGGCAAGGCGGTTCTGAAGAAGAGAATTCGGCGGGAACAGGTGGCCGATTTCTTTGGAAGCGTTTCTCGATGTGTGTTTGTTCCGCAGAAATCTGTTCAACAGCAGGATGCAGATGTTGCACCGGATCCGAAGCCGTTTGGTGGGAAACCGCACCCAGCTAGGAAATCAGATTCGCGGCTTGCTCGCGGAATACGGAGACAAGCAACGACTCCTCGGCATTTCCAAGCGCGGTGATCCATACCTCCGCATGTTGCTCATTCAGCGAGCTCGCTCGGTTGTATACCGGTGTGTTACTAAGACAGACAGCCGAAGCCGCTGGATTGCAGACAAGCAGAGAAGACTGGGACAACCAAAGCTTGCGTCGCTGTGGCGAATAAGAACGCGCGGATTATCTGGGCTCTCCTCGCCAAGGATGAGCCTTACCGCCGCGCCGCTTGAGAAAATTCTTTTCCTGGAGATTGACGGGACGCAGTGATGGCGTAACTGGTAGGACCGGCTCTTCTCAAGCTATAACGGGGGGGCCTCTGAGGCCGATGACCTGATTCAGTGGGAGAGCGCAAATTCCATCAGGGCCCGAGGGTGACGACCCTCAACTTCGAGGCCGGATATATGCACGCAGTCTTATTCACCACGCCCTCATCAGCGCTCTTGCAAACCGGGCAGGGTCCATATATGAGCGCCGTTTTTTGTCCGAAGTGGAATACTAATTGGGACGAAGAAAGGGGAGCAATGAGCAAGAGCAGTCACACGGTGTTGTAGCGATTGTTGTCTTGCACGTACTGAGCGCCTAGCGGAAATCGATCACCGCCATGTAAAAAACATTTTTCTCCTTTCCCGCTAATTACTTAACCCCGCCTCGATACTCCCACTCCGCACGCCCGCGTTCCACAATGCACGCGAGGTCACTCTTATGTCGGCATCGCTCCGTAAGCGCAAAGCCAACCGCGCCAACGCAAAAAAATCAACCGGCCCCACCACGGCGGCCGGACGCGAAAAAGTCTCGCACAACAGTGTGAACCACGGCCTCTGTGGCCGGTTCTACGTCCTCCCGTGCGAAAACCAGGACGATTACGATCTTCTTCTGCAACGGCTCCACGAAGAGGAAAAGCCGGCCGGTACGGCCGAAATCGAGCTGGTCGTCAAAATGGCTCAGCACACCTGGCTCTGCCGGCGCGCCCTGGGTTTGCAGGAAGCTTGTTTCTCCATGGAACCGCCCACGCCGGGGCAGACCCGCGAACAGCACGCTGTCGGCGTGCGTACCACCATCGACAACTACGTCCGCTATCACGCGGCCCAGGACCGCGCTTATCGCCGCGCCTCGCAGGAGCTTCTACAGAGAAGAAAAGAAAGGCAGTTAGCCGAGCGTGGCTTTGCTTCGCAGAAACGCCTCGAAGCGGAAGAAACACGCAAAGCCGAAAAGCATGCGCAGACGATGGCGCTGCAAAAAGCCCAGCTTCATGTGGCAGAAATCCGCGCGGCCAAGGCGATGGCCGCCATGCTGCCTCCCGATTACTTTAATCACAGCACGTCGGGACAGAACCGCGACGGTTACGGAGCGGACGTTTACCAAAATCAAGACCGCGCACCTCAGCCAATGCACGTTTTCGCGTCCGCGACCTCCCGTCCGGCCCGAAATCGCAAGTAGTCCGCTTAATCAATTCCCAAAACATACATATCTATGCCACGCTTACGCTACACACTTTCTGTTGAAGACCAGCAGCACGTTCGCGAACCAACCGTAAGAAATACGGCTGAAATCCACGCGCTGCTCGCCTAAAAAGGTCACCAAGAGAGAAACGTGCATTAACAAGCAGCCCCGGCGTGTCCGCCCTATTGTTTAGTGCATTTTTGTAAGCGGCCCCCACTCCTGGGCTACAGTGCTGTTAAATGGTACTGGTGTACCCACTAGCTCTGTGCTCAGTCCACACCGACGGGAAAATCGCCCAAGCCGCGGGGGAAGGCATCGATAAGCGATTATCTTGAAGTTTACGAATCGTGATTTATCCATAACTTATGGGAACGTCCTCGTTGAGCGCGCCCGCTCCAGTCTCCGCCGCCTCTACTAAAACCAAAGTCATAGTCGCAACGACAGTCATGCTGTCGTTCATATCCTTCTGGCGGGCTGCGGCTATTGTCCTCAGTGATTTGGCTTCGTCTGCCTACTACGTGGGCGGCATTGCCGAAAGAGCTATCGGCAGGTCAGCTCCCTGGTTCATCCTTGGCATCATGCTGTTTGGCTTTGCCATTCGCGCCATTTATATCGAAAGCTGCAGCATGTTCGTCCGCGGCGGCGTGTACAAAGTGGTCCACGAGGCTATGGGCGGCACTCTCGCCAAATTCTCCGTTTCGGCTCTGATGTTCGATTATGTCCTCACTGGTCCCATCAGCGCCGTCAGCGCCGGGCTGTACCTGGCTGGCCTTGTCAATGAAATTGCCGACTACACTCATTTGGCCTATCTGCACGTCCCGCCGGATGTCTTTGCGGGCGGTTTCGCGCTCATCGCCACTGTCTATTTCTGGTGGCAAAACATCATCGGCATCCACGAATCCAGCGAAAAAGCACTGAAGATCATGCAGGTGACTACGGTCATGGTTGTCATGCTGATCATCTGGTGCGGTTTGACCATGGCGCTGAAAGGCTTCCAGCCAGTCCCTCTCCCCAGCAGGGCGAGCATTCACTATGGCGCTGGCGCGCTGGGATGGTTGCAGGGAACGGCGCTTCCCACTATCACTGCCGTGGCTATCGTCATCGGCTTGGGCCATTCCCTACTCGCCATGAGCGGTTTCGAAACCTTGGCGCAAGTCTATCGCGAACTGGAGGCCCCCAAGCTGAAGAACCTGCGCAAGACAGGCCTTGTTGTCATTTTCTATAGCCTCGCGTTCACTTCGCTAGTATCGTTCTTCGCCGTCCTGCTCATTCCCGATAGCCAGCGCGGCAAATATCTCGACAACCTCATCGGCGGCCTGTCCATGTTTCTCGTCGGCCCCACCCCGCTGAAGCTTCTGTTCCATGCCTTCGTCGTGCTGGTCGGTACTTTGATTCTCTCCGGGGCGGTCAATACGGCCATCATCGGTTCTAACGGCGTTCTCAACCGCGTCGCCGAAGATGGCGTGCTGCCCGATTGGTTTCGCCAGCCCCACAAGCGCTACGGCACTACCAGCCGCATCATCAACACCATCGTTGTTCTCCAGATCATTACTATCGTTCTCAGCAAAGGCAATGTCGAAACCCTTGGCGAGGCGTACGCCTTCGGGGTCATCTGGAGCTTCGCCATGAAGGCGCTTTCGGTGCTCATGCTGCGCTATAAACGTCCCCAGGCGCGCGAGTGGAAGGTACCTCTCAATTTCCGCATCGGCAGCACTGAAATCCCTGTCGGCCTCATCCTCATCACCAGCACTCTTTTCCTGCTCGCGATCGTTAACGTTGTCACCAAAAAGACCGCGACCATTTCCGGATCGATCTTCACTGTCGCCTTCTTCGCCGTCTTCACCGTATCGGAGCGAAACAACCGCCACAAACGGTTTCAGGTTGAAGCGGAGCAGGAAAAGTTCCGTTTGGAAGAGCGCGCCAATGTCACCATCGCCGACGTGAAGGTGCGGCCCGGCAATATTCTGGTTGAAGCTGCCGGTATTGATCGTCTCCAGCACCTGCAGCGCGTGCTTCAGGAGGTGAAGCCTGAAAAGCAGGACATTGTTGTTGTTGTCATCCATCGCGTCGGTCTGCTGGCTTCAAGTGAATATCAACCCACGGCCGATCAAATATGCGGCGCGCGCGAAACGGAGCTCTTCAGCAAAGTAGTGAACATCGCCGAAAAAGCCGGCAAGCACGTCGAACTTCTTACCGTTCCTGGGCGCGATTACTATGGCGCACTCCTCTTTGCGGCCCAGCAACTCGATTCGTCTCGCATCGTCACCAATACCGCGCCTCATCTTCCGCCTGAGGAGCAGGCTCGTCAGGTCGGTCAGGCGTGGGAGCAGCTTCCTGAACCACGCCGCGGCATGACACTCGAAATCATCCCGCCGAATGGCGAAAAGCCCATGCTGTTCTCGCTTGGGCCTCATCCTCCCCGCCTCTGGCCCAACGACATCGTCTTAGTGCACAAGCTCTGGCAGGAGCTATCCGAGTGTCCCGGCGTAGGCAGTCGTTTGCATCATCGCGATGTGGTTAGCGTTGCGCTGCAGCGGCTCGACGAACAGATGCACTCCCACGACCGCCACGAGGTCCTCGACGCGGTAGATCGGGAACTCAACCGGCCGCCGCAAACTCGCCAGCAGACGGACGAGACTTGGTCGGATGCGAACCAGCACGAAGTCAATCCCAGCTAGGGCCTCTGATCGCAAAAATTATCGGGCTATTTACAGTTCTGAAAGGAGAAGCTCATGAAGTCGATGACGGGATTTAGCGTCTGCATCGCGGTATCGGAGGACGCGAACTCGCCGTCGCCCTCTACTTCATCCATCAATTGCGCCCGTCTGTCCGACGCAGGTCCCGGCGGAGGATCAAACCGCACCGTCAATCCGCCGCAGTTTGAAGTCAGTTTTTCCAGCCGGCCGCCGCTCCACGACGTGATCAGACCCCCAAATCCCCAGTCGAATCCGTTGAGTTGAAAAGTGTGGCCGTTGATTCGTTCTAGTTCTTTGAGGCTGGTGCCAAGCGAAATGCCTTCTGCCGTGTGCCATCGGCACTTACCCGGCTGCACCTGGCTGGGACAAAACCGGATGCGCCGGATTCGGGAATCCGCTGCTTCGCTGATCCAGAAGATCGCGAGCGAAATCTCAGGCTGGCTGCCGAATATCCGGGTTCCCACTTCGCTGGCCATATCGCTTGTCTGAATCTCGTCGTCTTGTACGTTCCTGACCCCGAAAATCCTCGCTACCTCCGCTCTCGTTGCCGAAGCGGTGATCGGCCCAACCCGTTTCCCCGGGACAATCAGCCAATCATTGATTTCCGGGCGATAAAAAGCACACAGGGCGCAGCCTGCTAGAACGAGTAAAGTGGCCAGCCGGATTTGATTCCTCATGGGGTGCCTTGCAAGCATCTTCTACTCTGTTTGCACCACTGTCAAGACGATGCTGCGAACCAGGCGTTTACCTTAAAGGAATGAAGGTTATCTCGTCCCGCGAGCTCCTCCGAAACAAGCTCTTCACCATCGTCGACGAAGTTGCCACCGACCCAAGCGGATTTGAGATCCACCGCTCCATCGTTCGCCACCCCGGATCAGCCGTCATGATGGCTGTGGATGAGCGCGAGCGCGTCCTCTTGGTGAAGCAATACCGTCTGCCCGCTGAACGCGATCTCTGGGAACTTCCCGCCGGCCGAATCGATCCCGGCGAGACCGCTCTGCAGGCAGCCAAGCGCGAACTCCGTGAAGAGACCGGCTACTCAGCCAAGAAATGGACTAAGCTCATTACGTTCTGGGCCAGTCCCGGCTACGTTGATGAGAAGATGAATCTTTTTCTGGCCTCCGGCCTGACAGAAGGCAAGCAGGACCTTATGGAAGACGAGCGTATCGAGTTTCGCTGGTTTACAAGAAAGGAACTGCGGGAATCGGTCCGGGCGGGGAAGATCCTTGATGCCAAAACCTTGATCGGCTATTTCCTCTGGCTGGAACACAAAAAGGCGGGGGATTCCAGGCTTACTCGGTCGTTAACGGCCGTTCCATCAGTTCACTGATCGCCTGCCGCGGGTCTTTCTGTTGGTACAGAATCTCGTGCATCTTGCTAATGATTGGCAGGTCCACGTTCATCCTCTGTCCCAGCTCGCACGCCGCGCGGCATGTGCCCACTCCTTCGGCGATCATCGTCATCCCGGCCAGAATTTGAGGGAGCGCATGCCCTTCTGCCAGTTGCAGGCCGACAAAGCGGTTTCGCGACAGATCGCCGGTAGCGGTCAAGACAAGGTCGCCCAATCCCGCAAGTCCACTCAGGGTACGCGGACTGCCGCCCATCGCAACCGCCAGCCGGATGATCTCGGCCAAGCCGCGAGTAATCAGCGCAGCAACACTGTTGCTCCCAAGACCCAATCCGCGGCAGATCCCCGCGCCGATAGCGATCACATTCTTGAGCGCCGCGCCCACTTCCACCCCGACTACGTCATTGCTGGCATACAATCGCAATGCCCGAGTTGCAAACGCACACTGCACTTGCGCCGCAAACTCGAGGTCTTCAGACGCAATCACCATGGCGGCCGGCTCTCCCGCCGCAATCTCTTTTGCGAAAGTTGGTCCCGAAAGCGCCGCAACGGGCCGCCCTGGCAGAGTCTCCGTGATGACCTCCGACATACGCCGCAGCGTGGCCTCTTCAATTCCCTTGGTAGCGCTCACTACCTTTGTGTCTCGTGGACAGCACGCCGCAAATTGCTTCAGCACAGGTCGCAAATGCTGAGATGGAATTACCATCAGACCTATCTCCGCATCCCTTGCCGTGCACTCCACGTCAGCAGAGACGCTGACATTTTCCGGCAACCGGAAGCCCGGCAGATAACGCTCGTTCCGGCGTGACGCTTGAATAGCTGCCGCGCGCTCCGCGTCTCGCGCCCAGATTCTGATTGAGTCAAAGCGCGGAGCCAGGGCAATTGCGAGGGCCGTACCCCAACTGCCGGCCCCCAGCACGCACAAACGCGTCAAGCTTTTCCGCCTTTAAGCGAGAAGACACGTTCTTCTCCGTTTATCAGGCGCCCGATGTTGGCTTTGTGCCTATAAATGATCAGAAGAGAGCAAAAGATCGAGGCAATCAGCAGCGCGGGTGCAGGCCGGTAGACGATCCAGAAGAAAACCGGAAACATCGCGGCCCCCAGAATCGATCCCATCGAAATGTATTTCCAAAGCGCCACAATGGCGATGAACAGTAGAAGCACTACGCAAAGGGCTATTGGCGCAATATATAGAAACGCGCCGACGTAACACGCAACAGCCTTGCCTCCTTTGAAGCGCAAGAAGACGGGATAGCAGTGTCCGATCATGACGAACGCCGCCGCTAACGCGAGAGCGGTGGCATTACCTGGCGCAATCCAAGTTGCAAGCAGCACAGAAAGAAAGCCCTTCAGAATGTCCAGCACTAAAACAATAAAGCCCGCTTTGCCGCCCTGCGTGCGGTGTACATTCGTCGCGCCGATGTTGCCGCTGCCCATCGTGCGAATGTCACTTCCTGACGTAAGCCGCACAACCCAATAGCCAAACGGAAGGCCGCCGATCAGGTAAGCCAGAAAGGCGGTTAGGACACTAACCATGGACGCGCTACGAGGCCGCCATTGCCGATTCGAACTGGTAGTTCATCAGCCTCTCATAGATACTCGCGTTTGTACCAGGCCGGCTACGAAACAGCGACAAATCAGAGACCAGAAACTTGCCCATCCCAGCCGGCTGCATTTCCTGCACCTTCTTGCGCAGATTGGAGAGCGGTACTGGACCCTTTATTCGTGCCAGCGTCAGATGAGCGGAGAACTCCCGCTCGTCTCTCGCGATGCCTAGAGACGCCACGGCATTATCGATGTCGGCGGCCAACCCTGTCAATGGGCTTCCGCCTTCGACGCCTAACCAAAGCACTCGCGGAGAACGATCATTGGGGAACCATCCCAAATGCCTTAGCTCAACCTCAAACGGCTGCCGGTGTGTCGTCCGACGCAATGCATCATGCAACTCCGGCACTCGTTGTTCTGGCCACTCGCCGATAAACTTCGTGGTCACATGCAGGTTGTCCAGCGGACTCCACTTGATCGCCGCCTCGGGCCGCAAGGCGCTCATCAGGCGCTCCAATCGAAGCAGAATATCGGAAGGCACTTCAATCGCAGTAAATAGTCGCATGCATGCGCCTCGTGCTAATGTTCTAGCGTACATTGCAGGCCGAATACAAATCGCTGCAAATTTCAGAATATTCGCATCGCCTGCCTGGTTTGCTTCGCGCCACGCAGCGGCTTAGTCTCAAGTTCTTCGAGCGGCCCGCTATTGACCTTGCCCCGGCTCTGCTCGGCTGCGTCTTGATTCACGGCGAAACGGCCGGAATGATTGTCGAAAGCGAAGCGTATTTAGGACTCGACGATCTGGCTGCGCATGCCTCCCGCGGTCTCACCGAGCGCACCAAAGTTCTATTCGGCCCGGCCGGGCGCGCATACGTGTACTTCATCTACGGCATGCACGAATGTCTGAATGTTGTTGCGGAGCGAGAAGGCAGCCCTGGCTGCGTCCTGCTTCGTGCGCTTGAACCTCTCTGCGGCGTGGCGGAGATGCGCGCCCGAAGAAACTGGAAGGGTGCTATTTGCGGACTGACGAATGGTCCCGGTAAACTAACCAAGGCACTAGCGATCACGCGCGAAAACTACGGCGCTCGTCTGGATAACGGGCCTCTAGCCATTCGCTGCTGGCGTGAGAAACCTAAGTTCAGCATCGCCATCACACCGCGTATCGGCATTCGCGAATGCGCCGATTGGCCTCTTCGATTCGTCTGGTCCGGACATCCCTGCCTGAGCAAGCGATGAGATCATAAGCGAATAGTGCTGAAAATTTCCGCTTTCTTGGCGATCTTTGTTTCCTGCCTACTCGCGCAAACCAAACCAAGCAGCAGCCTCGACTCGGCTGTCAAGGCGCGCATCGGCAACTTTCCGGGGACGGTCACAATCGCTGCCAAGAATTTGGAGACCGGCACGGCTTACGCCCTTGGAGCAGAACGGCCGGTTCGCACGGCCAGCACCATTAAGCTTGCAATCATGACGGAGTGCTTCTTTGAAGCGGCGGAAGGCAAGCTGAAGTGGACAGAACCTATCAAACTCATCGAGGATGAAAAGGTTTCGGGCACGGGGATTCTGCAGGACCTCTCCGCGGGAGACGAATTTCCCCTTCGCGACGTTGTCGATCTGATGATCGTCCTCAGCGACAATACCGCGACGAATCTGATTCTGAATCGCATTACGGGAAACGCAGTCAACGAGCGCATGGCGCAACTGGGCCTGCAACAAACTCGTGTGATGCGCAAGATCCTCGGTGATGGGAACAAGTTGAAACCGTACCCCAGCGGAATCACAGATGATGGTGCGAAGCCGGAGAATAAAAAATGGGGCATCGGCCGCAGCAGTCCGCAAGATATGTTGACGCTGCTTGAGAAGCTCTATCGAGGCGAACTTGTCAACAAGCCGGCCTCGGACGAAATGCTGGCGATTATGAAGCGCCAGCGCGACCACGACTGCATAGGGCGGGACATGAAAGACGTAACGATTGCCAGCAAATCAGGTTCGCTCGATCATCTTCGCAGCGACGTCGGCATCGTGTATTCTAAGCGCGGCCCCATTGCGATGGCAATTACGGCGGAAGGTATCCCGGAGATCGATTACGGGCCGGATAATGCCGGCGATCTTCTGATTTCGGCTTTGTCCGAAATTCTGGTGAACGGCCTTGGAACGCCTTGATGAACCGCTAGTGCTTGACGCGCCTGTGTTTCTTGACCTTGTGCGTTTTCGAATGGCTGGGTGCCGCTGATGACGCCGGCAAAAGACCTGCCGTCATCACCAGCAACAGAGCGAATGGAAGAAGAAGTCTCATAAAACTATTTCTTTGCCTTTCCAACGCTGACGGTTTTCGCTATATCGGGCGGCTGGGAAGCGGCTGTCGCTACCTTAACGAGAGGCATTTCCTCCCCGAGAATTCGCGCCATGGCATGTACTTCCAGCCCTTCCGCCTCTTTTGTGAAGAAGAGGCGCTTCTGTTCGGCGTCGTAGTCGGCCTGAACCCAATCTCCTGTCATCACCTGATGTGTTGCGAGCAAGTTCGACAGCGGATGAACCAGGTACTGCTGGATGGCTCGTTTCAAGTGCCTGGCGCCATACTTTACGTCCGTGCCTTCGGCGAGCAGAAAGTCTTTGCCACTAGTTGAAACGGTGAACACAAACGCCTTTTCTGCCGGCGACTGCAAGACCCGCTGCTGTACCTGCCCCAATTCCAAATCCAGGATCCGCCGTAGTTCCGGTTCCCCTAGGGGCTTGAACACAACAACTTTGTCAATTCGGTTCATGAATTCCGGAGTGAACTTGCGGCGTGCTGCCTCAATTCCACTTCGGGACATTTTTTTGTTCAGCCGCTCGGCCGCGCCAGCTTCCGTGAATTGCACACAGTTTTTCGCGAAGCCCAATTTGGGACTGACCAGAGCACTCATCTCGCTGGCACCCAAGTTACTGGTCATGAAAATCATGGCACGGGAGAAATCTACTTTGCGGTTATCCCCCAAGGTCAGCGTTGCTTTGTCGAGGATGCCTAACAAGAGGTTCCAGAGGGCATCACTCGCTTTCTCAATCTCATCAAAAAGGATGAAGCTGAGTTTGATGGTGTCTGTGTGGTACTGATTGATCACCTCCTGGCTGAGCAGAGGGTGCGTCTCACGGTGCCCCAAGTAGCCCGGAGGCGAGCCGATCAACTTTGCGATCTCGTGGCTATGCTGAAACTCGGCGCAATCGATTTTGATTACCGCTCGAGGATTCTGTAGCAGCGCCTCAGCGGTCGCTTCGACAGTCCGTGTCTTTCCTGAACCAGTCGGTCCCAGGAAGAGAAAGTTCCCAACGGGCCGGTTCGGCGCCGACAATCCCGTGAGATGCATCTGGTAGATGTTGACGATCTGCTCTACAGCCTCGTCCTGGCCCACCACCAACTTCAACAGCGTTCGTTCCAGCGACTCCGCGTCTTTACCTGTCCGGGTCGGGTCCAGCACTTTTCGTAACCGGCTCATATATACAGATCCTTCCTTCTATCGCCTGCCATAATGACGACCGGTATCTCGATCCGGATGCCAGCCTCTGTTCTTGCGCTTCACTTAACTCAAAGCAAGCGTCGTACCAAAACTTGAACGTCGCTTCTTACTCCATTCATCGTCAGAGGCGTTGGTTTCCTGAATATATGTTGCGTCTCCTATTCCTCGGTGTTTTCTGATTAGTTCTTTCGAGGCCGGGAAGGTCTCACCTCAACTCGACTAATTAATGTCCTTTCCGGCATTCGCAAGATGCCGAGCACGATTTCCGCTATGTCCTCGGGAGCGATCTTCCAATCCGAGCGGCCTTTCAGCGGATCGCCGGAGAATTCTGTGTCCACGCTGCCCGGCATGATGTAGCTAACCCGCACCTTGTCAAAGCGATGGTCCAGCATGGTCGCCTCGCTGAGGGCGTTGAGTCCGAACTTTGATGCATTGTATGCCGCGCCCCCTGCAAAGGGATTCTTTCCTGCCAAACTGCTGATATTGATGATGGAACCTCCGCGCGAACGGCCGAACCTGTGTATTGCCTCGCGGCTGCAATAGAACGCTCCGGAAAGATTTGTCCCGATCACTTCGTCCCACTGCTCGATGCCGAGTTCGCCCGTTGCACGAAATAGGCCCACGCCCGCGTTGTTCACCAGAATGTCGAGGCCGCCCATTTCTTCATCAACGAGTTCGAACAGCCGGCTCACGTCCTCACTCCGGGCGACATCCGCGGTTTCGCCCGCGACCGTTCCGGTCGACGCCTCTTTCCGCAGGCCCTCCACGGCTTGCTGCAAATGCGCCTGGTTGCGTCCGCAGATTACGACGCTAGCGCCCGCCCGCAATAGCGCTTGCGCCACGGCAAAGCCGATGCCCTTTGAAGCGCCTGTAACGACTGCCTTCTTACCTTTCAAGAAATCGCTCATGAAGATTGCTTTAACTCCTCTCCCTAAAGTGGGGTTTAGCTGGTGCGATAGCACCACCATCCGCCATTAAGATGATGCGATACGCCCGCACCTGTGAGCGCCCAGAAACTTCATCTTCCCCGCTTCTATACTGAAAATTGAACCCCCTGATGAGCGTTGTCTGGCTGCGTACGGCCGCGGGTCTGTATTCCTTGGGCCTTCTGTATGCGCTGGTCTACCTCTTCCGGAAAACAACTCGTCTCTTTACGCCAGCGCTGATCGCCTTTTCAGCGGGAACGGTGTTCCACTTTGTTGCATTGGTGGAACTGCGTGCCGAAATCCACCATTTACCCATCAATAACTTCTACGAGACCAGCTCTATCTGCGCGTTTCTCATCGCCATTCTCTTCCTATTGGCCTACAGTTACTACCGCGTGGCTATCCTGGGCTTGTGCATTTTCCCCATCGTGTTCTTCATGACGCTGATCGGCGCCACTGAGTTCCCGGTAGCATCGTGGACGAGTCCTCAAGTACGCAACATCTGGCTGGTTGCGCATATCTCCACGGTGCTCATCGGATACGCTGCACTCATCCTGTCCGCGGTGGCATCGATGTACTATCTGCTGCAGGAGCGGCAACTCAAGCGAAAAGCGGTCACGCCTTCTTCGAATCGCTTGCCGCCTTTAGCTACGCTGGACCGCCTGATCACGCAGTCGATGAATGCGGGGTTTGTTTTCATCACGGTCGGGACCTTCACGGGTGTGGTTTGGGCTTTTATTGAAAGTGGAACCCAATGGGTTCTGAACCCTAAGATCGGGTTTTTCATCTTCACCTGGGCCTTCTATTTAGCCATGATTTTTTTGCGCGTTTCGGCGGGTTGGCGTGGACGCCGGATCGCGTGGCTAGCGGTCAGCGTGCTTGCCTGCTCAATCATCACTTGGGCCACACATGTCGGTTTAGGAATCATCTGACAATGAAGCTGGCGCTGACAGGTATCAATCACCGCACGGCACCGGTACAGGTCCGCGAGAAACTCGCGTTCCGGACGGAGGACATTCCGGCGGCCCTCAGCTTCTTGCAGAGCCGTGGTGTCCGCGAAGCACTCATCCTTTCCACCTGCAACCGAGTCGAGATCGCGGCTGCTCTGCCACCGGATATACCGGCTGAGACGTTGCTTCAAGGCCTGCTTGCGGGGCGTGATGGTCTTACGCCCGAAGCTCTTCAGCCTCACCTCTATGTATTCGAAGATGGCGCGGCCATTCGCCATCTTTTTCGAGTTGCTGCCAGCCTGGACTCGATGATAGTCGGGGAACCCCAGATCCTCGGCCAACTAAAACAAGCCTATTTGCAGGCTCGCGACCAGGGGTTTATCGGCACGCTTCTGGATGCTGTTCTCACCCGGGCTTTCACAGTCGCCAAGCGTATCCGGTCAGAGACCGATGTCGGTCAAAACGCTGTCTCCGTCAGCTATGCGGCGGTAGAACTGGCGCGAGAAATTTTCGGTTCGCTGACTAAAAAGCGCGTGCTCATCCTAGGGGCGGGCAAAATGTCTGAAGGAGCCGCCCGGCACCTGCTGCGCGCCGGTGCTTCGGAGGTCTTGATCACGAATCGGACTGCCGAACGCGCGCGCGAAGTAGCGGATTTGTTCCGGGGCGAGATTGTTCCCTACGATCGTTTTCCCCAGCGAATGGCCGAAGTGGACATTCTGATCGCTTCTTCGGCCGCACCTGGGTACGTAATCGGACCGGAGATCGTCCGCCGTGCTATCGAAGCTCGCAAGAATCAGCCAATGTTTCTTATCGACATTGCCGTTCCCCGCAACATCGATCCAGCGGTAAACGGCATCGAGCATGCCTTCCTTTACGATATCGACGATCTTCAGCGTCTCACGGAGCGGAATCTGCAAGGGCGGAAGGAAGTGGCCCAAGCTGCCGAAAAAATTATTACTGAAGAAGTCAGCCGGCTGGAAGCACGCCTACGCGAACGGGAAGTTACACCGACCATTGTCAGCTTGCAAGAGCAATTGGAGGAGATTCGGCGCGAAGTCGTGGAGCGCTACCGCGGCCGGCTTGGCGCGTTAACCGAGGATCAAGAACGAGCACTTGAAGCTCTCACGCGAGGCATCGTAAATAAGATCGCGCACGGCCCAATTTCAGAGATGCGCCGCCATGCCGCCGAGCAGGCTGCTGAGGCTGCGGCGGGTGAAGGAGAGCTAGTCAGCGCGGTTCGGCGTATCTTTGGGCTGCGCGAGCGTCGGTAGCATGCCTATCGGACGCACAGCGGTTCGGAGTCTTACGCTTGGCTCACGCGGTTCTGCGCTTGCGTTATGGCAGGCAGGCCACGTTGCGGCACTGCTGAAGCAGATGGCAGTCGAAACGCGTATCGAGATCATCAAAACCACGGGCGATCATCTGGCGACGGCGTCTCTCACGCAAGCCGGGGGCAAAGGTCTCTTCACGAAGGAGATCGAAGAGGCGCTACTTGAGGGGTCCATCGACGTCGCAGTCCACAGCCTGAAGGATCTGCCGACCGAAACCACGTCTGGCCTAGGGATCGCCGCGATCCCGGAACGCGAGGACCCACGGGATGCTCTGGTCGGGTCGACACTGTCCTCGCTCAAGCGGGGTGCGCGCATTGGAACCAGTTCCGGCCGTCGCGCGGCTCAACTGCGCCATTTGCGTCCGGATCTGGTGATTGAGCCCATTCGCGGGAATGTCGATACACGTCTTCGCAAGCAGAAAGAAGGCGAGTTCGATGCCGTGGTTCTGGCCACAGCAGGTCTCAAGCGGCTCGGTTTTGAGAGCGAGATCGCAGAAGTTTTGTCGCCGGATCAAATTTGCCCAGCTGCCGGTCAAGGCGCGCTCGGTATTCAGACGCGCTCCGGCGACATTGCGGAAGAGATCTGTCGTGCTTTAGATCACCAGACCAGCCGGTTGGCGGTACAAGCGGAGCGTACCCTACTGGCGGGATTGGGCGGCGGTTGTCAACTGCCGATCGGCGCATTCGCGGAGAAAGTAGACGACGCGTGGTCGCTCACGGCAATCGTCATTTCACCGGATGGATCGCGCGTTTTGCGGGAAAAGGGAGAGCGTCGGGATGACCCGTTGTGTCTGGCTGAGCTTTTCGTTAAACAACTTCTCCAGCGCGGCGCCGCCGGCATCCTGGCCCAAAGCGAAGCATGACGGCGCTCAAGGGTTTGCGCGTTACCGTTACTCGTGCTGCCCATCAAGCCGAGGAACTCGCCCGCGCTTTGCGTGAACAGGGCGCGGAAATCATTTTATTGCCGGTCATTAGCATCGCGCCGCCGAAGAATACGGAGGGGCTCCGCGCCGCTGCGTGCTCCGATGCCTACCAGTGGATCATCTTCACCAGCGCCAACGCCGTGAGCGCCTTTGCAACCGAACTGCGCCGGAACGGGCGCGACTGCAGGGCACGAATCGCCGCAATCGGCAGCGCGACGTGTGAAGCTGCTGAGGCAAGCGGGTTTCGGGTCCAGCTCGTTCCCGAACGCTACATGGCCGAGTGTTTAACTGAGGCGTTCGACGGGAAGAATTTAGCGGATTGCCGCATTCTGATTCCGAGTGCCGCCGTGACGCGCGATGTGGTCGCGCCCGCGCTTCGCCGATGCGGTGCTCGCGTCGATGTCGTGGAGGCATACCGGAACATTTTGCCCCCAGAAGCGGCTGAGCAGGCTCGCATCGTATTTCAACGGCCCTACCCCGATTGGGTCACGTTTGCGAGTTCTTCGGCGGTTAGGAACCTTGTGAATCTTGTCGGGACGAATGTTCTCAGTGACACAAAGCTGGCTAGCATTGGCCCGATGACATCTGAGACAGTTCGCACTTACGGCTTAACCGTTGGGGCCGAGGCGCGCTTGCATACCGTAGAAGGATTGGTCAAGGCTCTCGTTGAGAACTTAAGTTAGGTATGGTTGCCGCGCGCGCTTTGCGTACCCTTGTATCTTTATAGATTGACGCCAAAATTCATGCGACTGCAACCCATCGTTCTTGTCCTATTCACCGCTAGCACCCTCCTCTCCGCGCCTAAGCAAAGTCACTGGGTGACGACTTGGGAAGCTGCCGCTTCGCCTCAAATGGCGACGCAAGCCGAGCGATCCGCGGCGCACCTGGAGCTGGAAAATCAGACCGTTCGCGAAATTGTGCATACCAGCATCGGCGGGAATGCGATCCGCTTGCGGCTCTCGAATCAGTATGGCCAAGAGTCCGTCGAGATAGGTGCAGTACACGTCGCCACCTGTTGGCAAGGTGCGCAAATCGTGACGGGCTCTGACCATACTGTCACGTTCGCGGGCAAGCCCTCTTTCAGTATTCCTGCGAATGCACCGTTTTTGAGCGATCCAATAGAACTGAAGACCGGCGCAGCAAAAAATCTCTGCATCAGCATATTCATCCCAAAGAAGACGATCGCTTCCGGTATTCATTACGATGCGCGCCAGAAAACTTATCTTGTTTCAGGCGATGCCACTGCCGCCGACAATCTCTCCGATGCGTCCACAATCAATTCCTGGGTGTTTCTAGCCGGGGTAGACGTCGCGGCTCCGGAATCTTCCGCCGCGATAGTTGCGTTCGGCGATTCGATTACAGATGGGGCGGCGTCCACTCTCGACGCCAATCACCGCTGGCCCAATATACTGGCGGACCGGCTGCTTACCGTCCATCGCGATCTCGCAGTCGTGGATGCGGGGATCGGCGGCAATCGCCTACTGCACGATGCTTCGGGCCGAGTTGCTTTTGGCGTGAATGGGCTCGCCCGTTTCGAACGTGACGCCCTCGGCGAACCTGGCGCGAAGTACATCATCGTGCTCGAAGGCATCAATGATCTAGGCCATCCTGGCAGTTCCGCTCCTATGTCGGAAACGGTAACCGCCGATGATTTAATCGCTGGTTTGAAGCAGATGATTGAACGCGCCCATGAGCACCAGATCAAGATATTCGGCGGTACCCTTACACCGTTCGAAGTCGCGCGATCGAAGGGTTACTACACGCCGGAAAAGGAAAAGGAACGAGAACGCCTGAATGAATGGATTCGCTCCAGTGGCGCATTCGACGGCGTGGTTGATTTCGAGAAAGCCGTGCGAGATCCGGCCAATCCAAACCGCATGTTGCCCGAGTATGACAGTGGAGACCACCTGCATCCCAACGACGCTGGTTACAAGGCGATGGGGGATGCGGTCAAGCTCGCACTTTTCCAGTAGCACGAAGACTTGATTTCCTTTTCCGGATATCCGGCGCGTGATTTGAAAGCCGCACTCGGCAGAGAGTGGCTTGAGACGAATGGCGTGGGCGGCTTCGCGTCGTCTACCATTGCAGGTCTCAATACTCGCCGTTACCACGGCATTCTTGTCGCCGCGACGACGGCCTCCGCTCGGACGATTCGTGCTTCTCTCGAAATTCGAGGAGACTTTGGTTATCGGGGATCGTCGCGTCGACATCTCGTGTAACGAGTACCCGGGCGCAATTCATCCTGCCGGTTACGTTTATTTGGAAGAATTCCGTCTGGATCCTTTCCCGGTATTTAAGTATCGGGTGGGCGATCTCGTTGTCGAGAAGTGCGTCTTCGCTGTCCACGGCGAAAACACGACCGTCGTTCAGTACGAAGCAAACCTGCCGTGTGCTCTGGAACTCCGTCCCTTGATTGCCTTCCGCGATTATCACTGTTTGACGCATCGCAACGAGGCGTTGAATGGCGATGTGCAGATCTTTCCAGGACTGGTTTCCATCGCGCCTTATCAGGACCTACCAGCCCTGCACTTCGCTCATAACGCCACGTCAGTTGAGCCAACCGGCAACTGGTACTACAACTTCAGCTATCGGATGGAGCGGGAACGTGGCCTGGATTTCGAAGAAGATCTATTTAGCCCATTCTTGGTGCGCTTCGAACTGACTCGCTCGCATAACGCGTCGATTGTGATCTCAAACGAGGGGCACGACGCCGAGGATGCCGAAACTTTGCGCCATAGAGAGATTGAGCGTCGCGCTCAAATCAGCGCCAACATACCAGTGGCGAACCCGTTCCTGGCGACTCTCACGCTAGCCGCGGATCAATTTATCGTTAAACGCGGAGATCTGCGAACAATCATCGCCGGATATCACTGGTTCAGCGATTGGGGACGCGACACAATGATCGCCCTACCGGGGCTGACGCTGGCAACGGGCCGATTTGATGTCGCAAAAAACATTCTGCTGGCGTTTGCACAGGCAGTGAGCGAAGGCATGGTGCCGAATCGCTGGCCCGATGCCGGTGAACTGCCGGAGTACAACACCGCGGATGCAACGCTGTGGTTCTTTGAAGCCGCTAGTGCACTCACGCGCTTCAGCAACGATTATGATTTCGTGCGCTCCAGCTTGCTTGATACTTTGGAAAACATTATTGAGTGGCACGTGCGCGGAACGCGCTTTGGTATTCGCGTTCAGGAAAATGGACTGTTATCGTGCGGCGAGCCGGGATCGCAACTGACCTGGATGGACGCCAAAGTTGGCGGAGTTCCGGTTACGCCGCGGATGGGCATGCCGGTTGAAATCCAGGCTCTTTGGTACAACGCGCTTCGGATAATGGAGCATTTTTCCGATCAAACCGGAGACCCTGCAAAAGCTGCACAATACGGTGCTATGGCCGCAAAAGCCGAACACACGCTTTCAGTCGCTCTTCTGGAATGAAAGAGCCTCGTGTCTTTACGATGTAGTAAACGGCAACTCGCGCGACAGCTCCATTCGTCCTAATCAGATTTTTGCGCTCAGTTTGACGTTCCCTCTGCTGGCCGGCGAGCGCGCCAGGCAAGTTGTTGATCGAGTGCAGCGCGATTTGCTGACTCCCTTTGGCCTGCGTACGCTTTGTCCAGCAGACCCTCACTACGTCGGGCGCTACGAAGGCGGACCCTCGCAGCGAGATGCCGCGTACCATCAAGGCACGGTTTGGTCTTGGCTTTTCGGTCCCTTCATCACCGCTTATTTGCACGTGCATAAGAATAGCCCCGAGGCTATTCAACAAGCGCGTTTATGGCTTTGTGCGATGGAAGATCATCTCTGCGATGCCGGGTTGGGCCAAGTCTCGGAAATTTTCGATGGGGATTCGCCTCATCATCCGCGGGGTTGCATCGCTCAAGCCTGGAGCATCGGTGAACTGATACGACTTGCTGCGAGGCTGTAGTTCAAGAAATTTTCCCAGGCACAGCAGCAGGACTCTCCGGCGTCCAGTTTTTTGACTGATCCGTTGCCGGCAAGCGTTTTCTCGCGCCCGGTAGTAATTGTTGCCGCTCATCCAGATGATGAAGTGCTGGGCGTCGGCACAGTGCTGTCGCGCTTCCGCAGCCTGCGAGCGATCGTGCACGTTACCGATGGCGCACCGCGACGAGGTTTGGATGCTGTTAATGCAGGAACGAACTCCTGGCGGGAGTATGCGGCGCTCCGCCGGCGTGAGTTCGAAAGAGCGATGCGAAGGGCGGGCGTTCGCACCGCACAGTTGATTTGTTTGGGCTGTCCGGATCAGGAGGCCTCCTACAATCTGGTCAAATTGACCAGGCAACTAACTGCGCTTTTCCAGCGGATTCGTCCCGCTGTCGCTTTCACGCACAGCTACGAAGGCGGTCACCCGGATCACGATGCTTGCGCTGCTGCCGTGAGATTCGCGTGCTTTTTTCTGCCGCCTCAAGGGAATCGCCCTCGGATTTTCGAATTTGCGTCCTACCACGCTGGACCAAACGGCGCAATTGAAACCGAGCGGTTTCTCCCGCCATCACGCGGGCTCTACCGGCGGACCCTGACCAGCCAGCAAAGGCAGGTCAAGCGCGATCTCCTCTCAAGCTATACGAGCCAGCGGAGTGTTCTCGGCCAATTTCCGCTTTGCGAAGAACCCATTCGCATTGCCCCGAAGTATGACTTTCGCAAGGCCCCGCATCGCGGCAAACTTTACTATGAAAACTTTGATTGGGGAGTGAATGGCCGCACCTGGCGCAAGCTTGCCAGCCGAGCGATGGCGAGTTTAAGAATTTCCGAGCCCTTATGACAGTTCTCAGCGTAGCTTTTCCATTGCTGCCCGTAAGTGCAGACTCTGCGGGTGGCTCCGAACAGATCCTCTGGCAACTCGAAAGAGGGCTTGTGCGGGCGGGGTATCGGTCGCTTGTGATTGCGGCCAAAGGATCTTGGGTGAGCGGCTGTTTGGCGCCGACCACGTGCGCAAATCACGAGATCACGGATGCCGTTCGAAGCGCAGCACACCGCGACCATGGAAACGCCATTCGTTCCGCGGTAGAAACAGCATCTGTTGACCTGATTCACTTCCACGGGCTGGATTTTCCAGAGTACCTTCCGGAGGATGGACCGCCGATGCTCGCCACACTTCATCTGCCGGTAAGTTGGTATCCAAAACATATATTTGATATACGCGGACTGACGTTGAATTTTGTGTCTCACTCACAGGCGGCATCTTCTCCTTCTTCGGTCCGCTGGCCCGTTATCCCGAACGGCATTGATTTGTCGCGTTATGGCAAGCACGTCAGAAAAGACGGTTTTCTTTTGGTTCTGGCTCGCATCTGTCCGGAGAAGGGAATCGATGTAGCATTGCGAGTAGCGCATCGACTTGGGCTTGAATTAATCGTGGCCGGACCGGTCCATCCGTTCGCTGCGCATCAGGCTTACTTCAATGAACGTGTTAAGCCCCTGCTTGATGAACGACGGCAATACATCGGTCCTGTTGGGCTTGTTCAAAAAGCTGACCTGCTTGCCCGAGCCAAGTGTCTTGTAGCCCCGAGTTCGGTTGCCGAGACGAGTTCGTTAGTTGCGATGGAAGCCATAGCTTCAGGCACACCGGTTGTCGCATTCCGGTCCGGCGCGCTGCCCGAGGTGGTGGAACATGGCATAACGGGCTTCATCGTGGACTGCGAAGACGAAATGGCCCAAGCTATCGGAGGAATCGATCGAATTTCCAATGATGAGTGCCGCTCAATCGCTGAGGCGCGTTTTGACTCGCATCGCATGGTTCGCGAATATTTGGCACTTTACGAGCGCTTGCGCTGCAATACGATGCGGCAACGGCGCATTGGTTGAGGGCCCCATTCTGTCTTGTAAGGCTCGTTGCCGCGGCAGAAATTCCAGGCACGGAAGCCTTGCCGGTAGCACTCCTGAAGTGAATTATGCAGAAGAACTGACGCCAGGCTCAAGTGTTTATAGGTCGGATCAAAGCCGGTCAAATAGCCGTAAAGAGTCCTCTGATAAAGAAAGCCGAGAATAACAGCCGCGATTTCGCCTTGATAGCAGAGGCTGAACATTCGCAGGATACCTTCCTCCGCAAATCGCCGCGCAATGTCATAGAGAAATTCGGTCAAATGGTTCGCCGCAATCATACCCGGCTCACCTTGCAGGCTCCAACGCGCGGTATGCAAGCGCATCAGTGCGTCCAGCAAGTGTCTGTCTGCATTACCCGTCATTTGGAATGCAAGTGAGCCGTTCTGACGTGCGTTATTTACGCCCCGCCGCACGTTCCGACGTAAATGCCGGGGACGTTCCTGCCAGAAGTGTTCGAAAGTTTCCCTCAGTTGTACTTCCGTGCAGAAAACCTCCTCTTGCTTTTCCAATGCCCAAGCTTTTGCTGAGAGCGAATCTAGTGGCGTGTTGTACGACAAGTCCTGCCAATCACAGACGTCCCAATCGTCACTTTGTTCTAAGTGCTCCCGCAGGCAGCCGATAATGGGAGCCTGATACGCGCTAGCGAACAGAGGGTCCAAGTAATCGGACACGCCCGAGCCCAGTAATGTCATCTGTCGCTTACCGTTCCAGTTATGCAGAAAGCAGGGCAAGACGCCGATGCATTCCTGTTCCCGAAACACAAAAACTTGTGGCGTTCCACTGCCGAAATGAGACCACCACGGTATCAGCCATTCCGGAAATTGAAAAGGGGTGATGTGCGGCTGCGATTTCGCGAATGCCGACCACTCCGGCGCAAATTGCAACATGCGAGCGGAATCGCGAATTACTTCCAGGTGCAAGGCTCAGGCCTGCACAAGTTCCCGCGCGGCGTGCCGGTCGAGAAGACGCAGAGCTTCCCTGTAACCATGGAGCGTCCCCACATCGACGTAAGATTCGCCGATCTGAAACGCACTCGCGCGGCCGCCGCGCGCCAGATATTCATTGATGAGCGTGCCCAGGTATTCATCGCGCCGGTTTTGCCAGATCTCAAATAGCTCGTTTAGCACGCGGCCCGGCATTCTCATGGCTCCCCAAATCCATTTTGTCGCGGCTTGAAAGCTCTTCACCTGGATTTCAATGACGTCTGACCTATCGTTTGTCACAACTGCATCAAATCGTTCGGGGTGCTCAACCGGAAAAAGCAGAAGCGAGAGCCGATCATCCGGTAAATGCGCCAAAGCTGTGTCGGGAAACCAGATCGTATCCGGCAAACCGATGACGACACCCTCATGGGAGGCGATCAGCGGCGCAGCGCGAAAGATAGCATCGCATAAACCGGCCGGCTTCTCCTGAACGGCATAAAAGATCGTGGCGGACAAGGAATGTCCGCCGAAGTAATCCATGATGTCCGATTTGCCGGGGGATATAACAAAACAGATCTTATCAACGCCCGCTTTGACCATTCGTTCAATGAGATATTCGCTGACCGCGCGGGGCCGCTCCGTAACTCCGTCGCTGTAACTTCCTACGGGAAGCAACTCCTTGGAAAAGGCTAAAGGTTGAATCCGGCTGCCTACGCCCGCCGCTGGAATAATTCCCCACATATGTATCTAGGCTTCCTCGCAAGCGTAAACATCGCGTTCTTGCCGGGCATGCTGGCCCGAAGAATTCTCGATTAAAGCTATGAGTTGGCGTGCGCGAATGGCCGCGGTATGGCAATCGAGCGTGCGTTGCCGGGCGCGTAAACCGATTTGCTTCAGTCTGCCGGTATCCTCCTGAATGGCTTCGACGGCCTCATCTGAAGACGTGGTCAAGAGGATCTCTTCGCCCGGCGTAAAGAATTCATCCAGACCGCTCCAGCAGTCGCTCAATACGGGTGTTCCGCAAGCCGCGGCCTCAAACAATCTTCCTGAAGGGCAGTAGCCCATGGCGGCCATTGTTCCGCGCGTGATGTTCAGCGTGAGGCGGGAGGAACAGTAAAAGGCGGGATGCTCTGAGGGCGGCACGTGCGCCCGGTAAGCAACGTTGGAAGGCCAGCGGTCGGGGTGAGGATACATGGGGCCTCCGACAAGGAACTGTTTATCAGGCAGCTGTTGCGCCGCGCTGAGGAGGAAATGCTCAAGGGAACCCTGCCGGTCTGCTGCGTAAGTGCCGAGGTATGAAAGATCAGCCCGATAGCAGGAGACGGGTTCAGCAGGATGATGCATCTCTGGATCTGCCCACCCGTACAGCGCTGAAACCCGCTGAGCATGGAGCCGCTCGCGTAAAAGGCGTAGCGCCTCGCCTCCGGTGTAACTCAGTACTAAGTTGAACGCGCCGAGTCCCTCAGCAGGCACATAGTCGAGTGTCTCACCACGTTCTAACCGGCTCAAGGTAACCGGCGTATCCATGTCGTAGAAGATCTTGCTTGGAATGCTGGACGCCGCGACCAGCTCGCAAGCGCTTGCTCCGTCGGGACAATACGAAGTGACCATAGCGGCGTCCGCATCCCTAAGCTGGCTGGTGAGCAGCGGCAGAATATCATTCCAGTCTGAATAGAGATGCAGATCAACGAACGGGAAGCTTGTAGCGTCGCGAGTAGCGGCGTAATACGGTGTGTCGCGCTCAAAAAAGTGAAGTTGATTTCCGTCGCTGTGGAGAGCGCGAAACAAGCCGCGGAGAAGCGTAGCGTGTCCATTTCCCCACGCGGAGCTGATAGACAGGCCGCAAATGACAATTTTCATCCTGAGGGTTAGCCAGGCGCTTCGTAAATGTAAGTAGACCTGCAGTAGAGATGCACGGACAGGCCCTTCCGTGACAAAGGCGTTGTGCCGCTTAAGTAGTTATACGTGGCGAGCGCGCTTGGCTCTCGCGCTATTGTCTATGCAGCGAAGAAGCAGAAATCCTATTTAGGAAGCATAGGAGAGTTGGGTGCGTTCTCCCAAGGTTTTCATTTTCGCGAGTAGAGTGGTTCGCTTGATCCTAAGGAGATTTGCGGCGCGCGCCTTGTTTCCCCCGGAGGCAGCAAGCGCTTGATTCAGTAGCGAAAGTTCGAATCGGCTTACGGCATTCTCAAAATCGAGGCCCCCGTCAGGCAACTGAAGCAGCGGAGCGCTGTGTTCCATCGACGCCGGCTTGCGGGGCGCCTGGGCACCGGAAAAATCACGTATTTGCAACGTTTCTCTATCCCCGCTGAGCGCCACGGCCATTTGCAAAGCGTGCTCGAGTTGTCGAACATTCCCCGGCCAATCGAGGTCGGTCAAGTATTCTAATGCTTCGTCGCTGATGGATTTCGGAATGTAGCAGTCGGCTTCCTGAATTTTTGTGAGGAGATGCTCGAGCAGAAGGGGAATGTCTTCGCGGCGCTCCCGCAATGGGGCTAGCCGGATAGGCACAACATTCAATCGGTAATACAAATCGTCCCGGAACCGCCGTTCGGCTACGGCAGTT
Source organism: Terriglobia bacterium (assembly GCA_963846025.1). GTDB lineage: Bacteria > Acidobacteriota > Terriglobia > Bryobacterales > Bryobacteraceae > Bog-105. The sequence goes on from CAWJUG010000010.1 coordinate 42,677, forward strand.
TCAAGGTCGACATTGGAGGCCGCGATCACCCGAACGTCTAGCTTGACCGTTTCCGAACTACCCACGCGCTGCACTTCCTGTTCCTGCAAGACGCGCAGAAGCTTCGCCTGGAATGATAGCGGGATATCGCCAATCTCATCCAGGAAAATAGTGCTTTTATTTGCCTGCTCGAAACGGCCGATTCGCGCGGTATGAGCGCCTGTGAACGCGCCTTTAGAGTGGCCGAAGAGCTCCGCTTCAATCAGGCTCTCGGGAAGCGCTGTGCAGTTTACCGCTACGCTTGGCCGGGACGCCCGCGGGCTGGCGGCGTGTATAGCTTTTGCGATGATTTCCTTGCCAGTTCCAGTTTCGCCAGAGATCAAAACGGTACAGCGCTTTGAGGCGATCAGTTGGATGACGTCGCATACCTGCACCATTGCCCTACTCCGGCCGATGACCTGCTTACGCCATTGAGGAACTTCTTCATTGAGATGAGGCACTCTCTTCCTTCTTCGGAAAGCCAGATGTGAAACTTTACCGGCCAGCGTTAACCGCGCCTAACTTTTTGTTTAATTTTTGGTAATCCGTTAATTACGTTACCTTTGGTCGTGGTTAACCTGTGTCGCAGCGGCCCTAGTCCTCTGATCCGGTTGGCCCTTACTGCACAGCTTGCCTCCGTTCACTGCCAGCCAGACTTCCTGAGATTCTATTTCGAGCTGCCGATTAGCAGCGTGCTCCCATTCAGCGAAGTTTCTCGCTTTCAGCTTTGATACAAGCTTCACCTTCCGCTCCTCAGAAACCACGGCTTCACGCTGCAGACGAATAACTCTTCGAATGCGAGCCAAGTTTTCATGCAGGTTAAGGTTCTGAGTTTGTGCGCTCAGGTTGTACGCACTCAAGGCGCGAAGATCGCCGCTTCGTAATTCGACCATCTCACGCACTGCCTCATTCTGCCGGCGGACTTCCTCGGCGCGTTTCGCAATGGTTTGTACAATGCCTTGCTCTTCCGCGAGGGATTGGGAGAGCTTCGCTTTTTCAATGTTTAATTTGAGCTCGTAAATTCGCAACACCGAACTGAGTCTGAAGGAAAATTTCTTCATAGGCGCCTACAGCGACCGCGCGATCGCTCCCATAGAAGTCAGCGTCTCATCGAGTCTGGAGCGAGCATCTGGTTCCTGACGCAGAAAGTTCATGATGTTCTCGCGCGCTCTAATGCTTGAATCCAGGCGCGAGTTCGAGCCTGAGACATAGGCTCCGAGTTGAATAAGGTCTTCTGAGTGGCGATATACCGAGAGCGCCTCGCGAATTTTTTTGGCACTCTCCAACTGCTCCGGCGAAGCAACCTCCCCGGCGACACGCGATAAGGAAGAAAGGACATCGATAGCTGGATAATGTCCAGATGCGCCCAAGTCACGGGACAGGACAATATGCCCGTCCAGTATGCCGCGAACTGCGTCCGATATAGGTTCGTTCATGTCATCGCCTTCCACCAGGACGGTAAAAAATCCGGTGATACTGCCATTTTCAAATGCGCCAGCGCGTTCAAAAATTTTGGGAAGTATGGCGAACACGGAAGGCGGGTAGCCCTTTTGGCTCGGCGGTTCACCTGCTGCCAGGCCGATCTCACGCTGCGCCATGGCCAGGCGCGTAATGGAATCGAGTACTAACAAAACATTCGCGCCTTGATCGCGAAAGTATTCGGCTACGGCGAGCGCGACGAAGCACGCGCGTACACGCAATGGCGCGGGCCGGTCGGAAGTTGCGACGATGACAACCGAGCGTTTTTGGCCCTCGGGACCAAGTTCGTGATCTATAAAGGCGCGTACTTCGCGGTTGCGCTCGCCAATCAAAGCCACGACAGAAACGTCGGCCGAGTTATGGCGGGACATCGCCCCAAGCAGCGTGCTCTTCCCGACTCCGCTGCCGCCGAAAATGCCAATGCGCTGCCCAAGGCCGCACGGTAGAAGACCATCGATGGCCCGCACGCCCGTGATCAGAGGAGTCGAAATATGTTCACGCTCGAGCGGTCCGGGCGGATCGGCAAACAGATTCTGCTTCACGGCACCGGCAACCGGCGGACCACCGTCCATCGGCCGTCCGAATCCGTCAAGGACTCGGCCCAAGAGGCCCGGCCCAACGGCAACCTGGGCGTCTTTGGGACGTGCATAAATAGGGTCTCCGGGTTGTAGGCCGTCAATTTCTTCGAGCGGAATTGAAAGGATACGCCCGTTTCGAAAACCGGCGACCTGAGTGCGAATAATCCGCTCTTCGGCGGTGCGAATCTCGCAGAAACTTCCGACGCGTGCAGCCGGTCCTTGCGACTCAATCAAAAAGCCCGTCACATCGGTCACCATGCCACGTGAGCGGATCAGATCGAAGTGTGCAAGATCGGCAATATACGGACTGAGGTCAATCCCTGTTTCATTTGTCATCGAATTCCCAGCCTTTCGGCGAAACCTCGCTCAATCTCATGCAGTTGCGTATTCACGGAAGCGTCTAATTCTCCGGTGGGGGTGTCGATCAGTAGATCGCCCGGATGCAGAGCCGGATCAACCACCACCTTTACGGTTCCGGCGAGCCCAGCCCGATCGAGGCAAGCGTTTGTAATCGCGGACGCTTGCGGGCCCACACGCACCTGCCATAGGTCGCGATTTTGCAGTTTCGAAAGAGCTGCGTGCACCACACCTTCCAAAGCGTCTGGATCGGTCGCTAATTCGCGGTTCAGTATGCGGTGCGCGATCGCGAGTGAGAGCCTGACCACTTCGCGCTCGGCGTCGAGCCTCAGTTTGCGCTTGAAGAGCAATATTTCCGCCAGCGTGCCGGCCACTTTTTCCGCGGATTCCCGGATGGCGGAGACCGCTTCCTCGCGGCCCTGATGCAGCCCTGCCTGAAAGGCCTCCTGTTTTCCCACAGCGAGTTCGGTCTGGTTCGCGATATGGATTTCGGCAAGCTGCCGCTCCAGGTCTCCCGCCTTTGCCTGAGAAACCATCTGCGGCTGCATTAGGTCGCTCTGATTCGAACGCGAAATCTGACGCCAGCTTATAGGTTTGGCATCCTCCGGGTTGGGCGCGCGTTTACACAACATACTGATCGTTGCTTGCTCCAGAGAGGCTGACGACGCCTTCGCTGTCGAGCTGCCTCACCACCGCGATGATCTGCTGTTGTGCAGTTTCCACCTCACGAATTTTTACCGGCCCCAACGCTTCAATATCTTCTTTCAACATGTCGGCTCCACGTTGAGACATGGTCGAAAAAATGTGATTACGCAATTGCTCGCTGGTACCCTTCAGCGCGACAGTGAGTATCTTGCGGTCTACGCGACCGGCGATCTCCTTGACTCCAGCCTGATCCACCATAAGAAGGTCTTCGAATACAAACATAAGTTCACGGATTGCCTCAAAGACTTTGGTGTCACGGCTCTCGATGTCGGCAAGGATCGCTTTGCTGGCGCCGGCGTCGAGGCGATTGAACATCTCCGCGACGGCACGTATACCGCCGTACGATTCACGGTTGATCTGGCCGAGCGCCTGTATCTTTTGGCCAATTACAGTCGCGATCTTATGGACAATGTCAGGCGAGATCCTGTCAAGAGTTGCCATTCGCAGGACAACGTCCGCGCGCAATTTCGGGGGGAGGGAAGACAGGAGTGAGGCTGCTTGGGCCGGGTTGACGTGAGACAGAACCAGCGCAACGGTCTGCGGGTGTTCGTTGTGGATGAACCTTGCTAGCTGTTGTGGGTCCGCCTGTTGCAAAACATCAAATGCGGCGCGATCTGTCGTGGAGAGCTGCACGAGCCGATCATTCAGGCGCTTTGCAACCTCAGTGCCGAAGGCTTTGGAAAGCATCTTGCGGGCATAATCAATGCCGCCCTTGAGCACGAATTCCTGAGCCATCGCCATTTGGTGGAATTCGTTGAGCACAGACTCCACTTGATGCGAGGCCACACTCGGCAGCCTAGTAATAGCGCGCGTCAGAGCATCCACCTCATCCTCGGCAAGATGCTTCAATATCTCCGCGCTGCATTCTTCGCCCAAAGACACAAGCAGCATGGCTGCTTTTTCAATGCCAGTCAGTGTTTCGGGTGCAGAGGAAATGGGCATCAGGTGCTTTGCTCGCGGAGCTTAGCCGGCTCGTCTTTGAGCCAGCCGCGCAGAACATTGGCCGCGAATGCTGGGTCACTCTTCACGCCCTCCCGCAGATGATCGCGGACCACTTCAACCTTCTTCGCCACGGGTGGCAGTTGGTGGTTCGGCGCGAGCGGCTGTTCTTGCACCTGCAGTTTTGGTTGATCGGCAGCGGTGAACGTCTCCCCTGTTGTCGGAGAATGCAGCGCATGGGGAGTTGCTTCAAGATCAGCTTGCTTATGGCGCTGCTTGAGCAGTAGCATTGCTCCTAGGCCTAGCAAAAGAGCGATTCCGATGCCCGCCCCGATGTAGACGCGCCGGTCAAGAACCAATGAGTGCGGTGATGCAGGAGCAGCCGGCGCAGCCATCTCATCGGTCGCCTCCCCGGATACCGTCTGCTCAAACGGCAGACTTTCGAGCACGAGTTGGTCGCGGTCTTTGACCAGGCCCAAAGCCCCGGACACCAGATCGTGAATTGCGTTCATCTGTTCGGGCGGTACGGGGACCAGAATGCGTTTTCGCTTCTTACCGGTTCCTTGCCACTGGACAAACTCATCCAGCAGAACCGAGGCTGAAATGCGCCGGATCGCCCCTTGCGGAATTTTCACGTGGCGAACAGTCCGGGTGGTGTCATAGGCGACGTTTTCGGTCCTGCGCGAAAGCCCAGCGGGAGTTTGGGTTGGCTTCACCGCGGGCCGGGGGCTATTCGCTTGAGTACCGGGAATGCCGGCTGTCTGAATGGCTCCTGCTGTGCTGTCTTCCGACACCTGCGAATTCACCATTACCGATCGTGAGGGATCGTAAACCTCTTCGCTCTGCTCCGTAGTGGTGAAATCGCAGTCGACCGAAACGCCGACGCGAAATTTGCCCGGCCCGAGCAACGGCTCAAGAGTGGATTCAACCTTCGCGGCCAAATCCCGTTCGATCTGGTGGCGGTAGTCAAGCGCCGCGTCGGACATCTGGCCATCGTCGAGCGTTCCTTGACGCGGCCGGTTCAGCAGGTTCCCGCGCATATCCACAATCGAAACTGAGTTTGGAGTGAGTCCTTCTACGGCGCTCGCAACCAAATTCGCAACTGCAGCGACATTTTGCGAAGTTAGCGCGGCGCCGGGCCGAATATCCACCAGCACACTGGCTTTAGCTGGTTCGCGGGACTCCGTGAACACAGAGTCTTTGGCAAACGTGATGTGCACGCGTGCTTGCTGAATTTGCGACAATCCGCGAATGGAGCGTTCCAGTTCGCCTTCGAGTGCTCGCCGATAGTTCACATGCTCGGTGAAATCCGTAATTCCGAGATTGGCTTTATCGAACAACTCGAAGCCAACCCGACCTGTTTTCGGAAGCCCGGCGGCTGCAAGCTGGAGCCGAAGTTCGTCCACACGATCTTGCGGCGCCAAAACAGACGTGCCGTTATCGCCCAACCGGTATTCGGATCCGGATTCCTTGATTTTCTGAACAACAGCGGCGGCATCTTCGGCTGACATTCCAGTGAACAGTGGACGAAAATCTTCTTCGTGATGCCAGCGCACGAGTCCGGCAATACCCGCCGGAACTAAAATCGCGGCCGTAAGCACCGCGATACGCTGCCAAAGCGAAAGTGTCGCAACAAGCCTTTTGATCTGATCCATGCGCGGGGTTTAATTCTGCCCTCAGAGCTGCATCTTCATGATTTCTTCGTAAGCCGAAACCACCTTGTTTCGAACCTGCATTAACATTTCGAATTGAAGTTCTGCATTTTGCGTCGCGAGGACGGTTGAGTGCAGTTCTTGATCTTGCCCGGAAACGAATTTCTGAATGGCCCCGTTGGCGACTGCTTGTGAATTCTCGGCTTGCCCGATCGCCGCTTGAAATACGTTCTGGAAGCCGGAGCTTTGTTGAGCATTTGATACGAGCGACGGGATCTGGACCATCGCTGGTAGATTAATCGGCGAAATGGATGACATAGCTTAACGGAAGAGGTCGATGGATCGTTGAATCATGTCCTTAACGGCCGAGATTGCTGAGACATTCGCCTGATAGGAACGTGAGGCACCTAGCAGATCCACCATGTCCTGCGCCGGGTTCATGTGCGGGAATAGCACATAGCCGTCCTGGTCAGCATCAGGGTGGCCGGGCAAGTAGCGCCGGTTCGGTTGGCTATTGTCGACGGCGATTTGGGACACTTTTACCCCGGTGGCCTGCTGTGCCAACTGCGAGCCAAGTTCGGATGAGAACTGCGATGACACAGGCGAGCTCTCAAAAACGACGTCCCGGCGGCGATAGGGACCGCCTTCCGCCGTCCGCGTCGTCTCGGCGTTCGCGATATTTTCAACTAGCACCTCGGCGCGCTCGCGTTGAGCCGACATTCCTGAGGCGCTGACATCTATGCTCGAAAAGAGGCTCACGAGGTGCTATTACCTCCTTCTATGGCCATGCGTACGATCTTGATCTGCGAGCGCAGTAAGTTTGAGGCAATGTTGAAACGAAGAGCGTTCTCAGCCAGCAGGCGCGATTCGCGGTCCAGGCTGACATTGTTGCCGTCGTTTTTCATCTTCAATCCAGGTGCGTCAGATGCCACCGGGGGTAGGTTGGTGGAAGCATTCTGAAGTTCGGTTTGAAAATCGATATCCTGCGTCTTGTAGCCCGGGGTATCGGCGTTTGCGATATTCGAGGCTACCAGCTTCTGACGCGCGCTAAGCAACGTCATGAAATGTTCTAAAGTGTTGGCAATCGGATCTAGCATGCGAGTGCATAAAGCACTGTGCAACTCGCGTGCCAGAAAATAGGGGACGTTTTCGGGACTCAGACAAGAGACGCCGTCAAGAATTTGACTAAGTCGAGCTCGGATTGACGTTTCTTCGACGCTTACGCATCGACCTGGAGCGTACGGCCTTTGCTGACCAGCCCGGGCGAACGGTATAAGGTGTCGCTAGCCAACTTTTGAAAACGTGTAGACTGGTGCGCCCTCACGAGCCGCAAATATTGGAGCGCCTCACTGAGCGGCTTGACTATCTCATGGAGCGGGGTGGCATTAGTTTGACCTTCAGCATTGGCCAAATCCTTCTGTACGCTGCGCGTGTACTTGGCCGCGATGTCGGGAATGCGCTCGAAGCGGCCCGCCTCAATAGCCGTGAACAAGGCCTGCAGGACAGCTTGCGGCGTCATCCCGCGGTCGTCATCCGGTGGCATTCTTCGAATCCTGCTGCATGGTGGTGAACAGATCCGTGATTTCCGACACCTGCTGTTCCAATGACGAAATCGCGGCGTCGGCAGAGGCCATCTGCGTATTCAGCGTCTGCTGAAGGTTGTTGATCGAAGTTTGTTGATCGGTGATCTGCGTTCCGATTTGGGAAAGCTCAGTCGTAATCGTCTGGGTCGCGTTTGTCAGCGTGCCTGTGGTGGAATCCGTGATGCTGTTCAGCAGACTGTTTGCGGCTTGCAAGAAGCCTCCCGTTGAGGTGCTCCCCAGAAAGTTCAAAACGTCTTGCGGATTGTTGGCGCTGAGGGCGGAAGAATCGAATTGAAGATTTCCGCTGGAATCGAACGAGAGTCCCAGTCCTGCCATAGAGGTCACGGACCCCGTACTGGTGTTATAGTTGGTCAGATTTTGCAACTGGCTCTCCAGCTCATACACGATACTCTGACCTGACAAAGCCCCGCCATTCTTACCGCGATTAGTTTGCAATTCGCCAACTGCATTGTTGTAGGCGCTGACGAAGGAATTCATAGCAGTCGAGACGGCACTCGTGCTGGCCGCCACCGTTATGCTTGCCGTGCCGGTACCGAGGAGAGAAACAGATAGGCCAGGAGAGATGGTTGCTTGACGTGAGGTTGCACTAACGGGCGTTGCCGGCTGGCCGTTGACCTGGTATTGCACATAAGAACCGGGCGTGATTGTTTGTAAGAGCTGGTTCGTGCCGTCACTGAGCTGGATACCTGCCGGCGCATAATCAACGCTTTGGATTGAAAGCCGGTAATCGGGCGCGCTCGAGGTACCTACATTTACGACGGTTGCCTGGACGTTCGCTCCGCTGCTGTTAATGGCCTGGACGAGCGCATCCAGCGAACCGCCCGAGGGAGTGATCACGTAAGATTGACCCTCAGCCGTCAAGTTGTAGGAGCCGCTGGAATCAATGTTCGCCGTAGACGGGTCGGTGACTTTGGTCAGAGAGCCGCTGCTGACTGTATTTGCCTGGGTTCCCAGGCTGATTACATCCAATGAATATGTTCCGTTGAGTGCGCCGGCTCCTACGGTAGCGCTAGCCACATTGGAGTCGCTGACCTGAGCGGCTAAGCCGTTGTTTTGCGTGGCGGCGCTGAGCGACTGGATCGCGCTTTGAACAGAAGAAAAGCCGCTTGCAAGGGTGCCAAGTTCGCTCTGTTGGCCCTGAAGCGTGCCTTGCTCAGTTTCAAGTTGCGCTAAAGGTGCGGAAGCGCGGCTTACGGCGGTAGAAATCACCTGCTGTAGCTGAGCGGCGAACGAGCTGCTGCCAGTGAAGGGGCTGACGGAAATGGATCCCATTTAAATAGAGGCCGGGCCAGCCAGCATTAGCGGCTGGCCCGAGTGGAGAGTTATTGCAGGAGCTTCAACACAGCCTGCGGCATGGAGTTTGCCTGGGCTAAAGCCGCTACCGCGGTTTGCTCAAGCACCTGTCCCTTGGTCAGATTGGCCGCCTGGGAGGCTACATCGGCATCCTTGATGTTTCCCTCGGCAGTCGAGAAATTGGTGATCTGCGACTGTGCCAGTCCGACAGCGTATTGCAACTGGTTTTCGCCCGCACCAACACGACCCTGAACAAGTCCCAGGTTTGTAATGGCCGTAGCGATCGCTGTAATCGCAGAATCAGCGTTGGTCGTGTCCCCGGTGGTGGGCGAAGTGGCGCTGTTATATCCACTTGCGGCGAAAAGACCGGCAGCGGATGCATTCAGAGAGAAGCTATTGGCGCTTTGCAAAGAAATACCGGTTCCGGCGGCATTTTCAACTGCGTATACTCCGAGTGACGCGGTCTGTGCATTGATCTTCGCGATGGCGCCCGAAAGGCTATCACCGGCGACCAGCGAGACCGAGGCGCTGCCATTGGCGGTTTGGAAACTCAAGGTTTGTGCCCCGGCCGCATAAGTGCTTTGTCCCGCTACGGTGTAGTTGGATGTATTCACGGCCGTGCCGTTGGTATCGTTGCTCAACAGGCTGGTACCGCTTCCGCCGTTGTCTTCGACGGTAAATGCTGTTGAGCCGCTGAATTCGAGGAGGCCATTGTTGTTGACGCTGGCACTGATGCCGTATTGATTCAACTGCCCGTTCAAGCTGCTCAATGCCTGGCTCAGCGAAGTCCCGCCTGCGCTGGCGGCAACTTTGGCTGTGACCTGGGTCGACGTGCCGTTCGCATACACATTGAACGTGAACGTTTGATCGTTCGTGCCGGCCGTTCCAACGACGAAGGCTGCGCCAGGCGCGTCCACGCGCAGTGTATTACCGCCAATACCGACTCCGCCTCCCAGGACGTTCGTGCCAGATAGGCCCAGCGAGTTAGCGTCCACCGCACTGTTGCTGCCGCTGAGATTGATAGTGACGCCTGAGTTGGAAAGACTGCCCGCGCCGCCGATAAACACGTTCAAGTTTGAGTTGAACGTACCGCCTGAGTTCAGGTTGACCGCACTTGCCTGGCGCGTGATTTCGCCGATAAGATTCTGATACTCCTGGTTTAGCGTCGCGCGGTTGCCTGTAAAGGTACCCGATGCGGATTCCGTTGCTAAGGTCTGCATACGGTTTAGGATATTGGAGATGTTGCTCAAGCCGCCATCGATAATCTGCAATTGCGCGATACCATTATTGGCATTAGACACGCCCTCAGTAAGCTGCGTGATTTGATTTTGATAACCATTCGCAATCGCCAAGCCCGCAGCATCGTCGCCGCTGCTGTTGATGCGATAACCGGAGCTGAGCTGCTGAATGGTCTTGCTCTGCGCCATGTTGTCGGTGTTCAGATTGCTAAGTGCGTCAAGAGCGTTGACGTTTGTCTGAAGAGAGATCATGTTTGTTCCTGTATTAAGATTTCCGGATTGCCGGAGCAGCTTTAGTCAGCCACTGAAGTCTTTTCGCATATTCCACGAGAATTTCTAATCTTTGTGTGAACCATTCGCACCCTCATTGCTGCGCTCAAGACGCATCCCATAGGGGCTGACCACTACGATGTCCACCCGGCGGTTGTGCGCCCGGCCTTCGGGCGTCGTGTCGGGTTCAGTCGCTTCGGTGTCAGCATAACCAACAACAGCCATTCGGCCGGCGTCAATCCCAAAGCGCTCCTTCAAAGCGCGCAACATGGCGATGCTTCTCGCGGCCGAGAGCTCCCAATTATCATGAAAACGCGAATTGTTGATAGGCACAGAATCCGTGTGCCCTTCCAATCGCAGCGCATTCGGCAGCTTGTTTAATACCCGCGCTAGTTTCTCGAGAATTGCGTAACTGCTGGGTTTAACCGCATCCTCTCCCGAGGCAAAAAAGGCCGCCTCCTCAAGACCGATAATCAAGCCGCGCTCTTCGAGTCTGAGCTTCACCTTCTGATCGCTGATCTCCTGTTGCAATTGCCCGGCAAGCACCTGCATCGTTGCCTTCAGTTCCGCACTATAGCTTTGGTCCGTGGGGGGATCTGCGCGGCGGGGCTCGTTTGTTTGAGGCGGATGTTGAATAGCATCCCCGCGGCCTTTTTGGCTTGACGCTCCGCCCAGTATAGCCACCACTTTGGGCGCCAGCGCTCCCTCTCGGAGGGCCCGATCCACAGCTGCAGAAACAGCTTTGGCCCTCCCTTTGTCAGTCTGGGTAGAGGCAAATAACACCACAAAAAACGCAAACAGCAAGGTGATAAAGTCGGCGTACGAAACAAGCCAGCGCTCGTGATTTTCTGGCGAGTGCTGGCGCTTTTTGGCCATCAAGCAGCCTTGGCGGATCTGGCCGCTGCCACTGCTTCCATTCTTTTCGTTTTGCCTGTGTCTGCGCTCGTTTCAGGGTTTCGGTACGGGTCCAATTTAATGCTGATTAGCTTCGGATTAAGCCCTTCAGCGATGGCGAGCGTCCCCTCTAACATCAATTCTTTCAGTTCCAAGGTTTGTTGCAATTTCGTCTTTAACTTGTTAGCGGCAGGCAGCAGAAACAGGTTTGCAGCGGCGACGCCGTAGACTGTGGCCACAAACGCCACTGCAATTCCGTGTCCCACCGCTTCGATGTCTTCAAGGTGCTTCATCACTTGAATCAATCCCAGCACAGCGCCGATAATCCCGATGGTGGGCGAGAATCCCCCGGCCGCTTCGAATACTTTGGCTTCGGCCTCTCCATGCCGCTCGATCAGATCTAATTCAAGCTCCATGATGCGGCGCACATCCTGGAGATCCGTACCGTCAACTACAAGCAGTAGAGCCTTCTTCAAGAAAGGATCGGCAATTTGCAAAGCGTCGTTTTCAAGTGACACGAGTCCTTCCTTGCGAGCTTTGGTAGCGAGCAAGAGAATCTGATCAATGAACGCGTTCGACCGGCCCGCTTTATCAGTGAAAACCGAGGGCAGTGCGCTTAAAGCTGCACGCAACGTGGCGAACGGAGTGGTGATCATAACTGCGCCGGTCGTGCCGCCAAGCACAATCATGGCGGCCGTTAACTGAGCCACGTCGCTGAAACGTCCACCCTCGAGTTTCAAACCGCCCAGAATTCCTGCAAGGGCGAGCCCTAGCCCGCATAAAGTGGAGATATCGGGCTTACGCCCTTGCCGCTTGGAAGCTTGAGGTGCCTTCATAGTTGATCCACATCATGCGCTCCGCTGGCCGGTGCCGACCGCATAGCGCCTCGGGCATCCACAACAGTGCCGCACAAAAGGCGACGGCGGAACTGCACAATCCTCTCAACGATCTCTTCGGCACTTTCTAGTACCAGAAACTTCTGACCCGTTGTCAAGGCAACCACCGTGTCGGGAGTTACTTCGATGTGCTCAATCAAATCCGAATTGACCACAAGTGATAGGTGGTTCAGGCGAGTCAAATGAATCATCTGTAATCAGTCGCTTGCTAGCGAATTGGACCGTGCATGTGAACTGCCAATCGGTAAAAGGCGGAGCAAAGAAAGTTGGACGTCCGATTGCTCTCTACACCTCGATGACTGAATCTCTTGTCGATGAAGGCACGGCGAAGCAGGTCGAAGCGTCAGATGCTCCAGATGGCGGCGGCGCGATCATTCCGGCCGTAACGCCTTTTGATGCTCGGCGCCCGGACCGTATCGCCATATCCCATGTGCGTGCCATGCACTTGCTCTATGACAACTTCGTTCGCAGCGTGATGGCCAGCCTTTCCGCCTACCTGCGCACTTATATTTCTCTCGACCTCGCTGCCGTTGAGCAGCTCTCTTATCGAGAATTTCTGGATCGGTTACCGCCTTGCTCTTGCCTGGCGTGTGTGGCGCTTCAGCCGTGCGGGGGCAATGCAATCTTCGAAATCAACCCTTCGTTGACTTTTCCGGTACTCGAAATTCTCCTCGGCGGCGCCGGCAAAGCGACTGAAAGTATTGAGCGGGAGCTTACCGAAATCGAACAGATGCTCATGGACGGTCTGTTTCGAATCATCGCGCATGACCTGAGCGAGGCATGGAAGCACATAGCCCGCGTGGACTTCGAGATTCTCTCCATCGGCCCCGAAGGGCAAGTTCTGCAGGCGATAAGTCCCGCCGAAGCCGTTCTGGCTGCGAAGATCGACATGCGCTTGGGGGAAAGCACGGGTTCGATGAACATTGCTCTGCCATCGTCGGCCGTGAATATGATGAGTCAAAGATTCGATCAAGAGCGTTCCGTCCGGAAGAGCGATAGTTCGACTGACGGGCAGGCTCGCGTATTTGATCTGATCCAGAACGCACGCGTGAAACTGGAAGCCCGTTTGCCCAACCAGGAAATTCGCGCACAGGACCTTCTCTCGCTACAAGATGGAGATGTCCTTGTCCTTGACGTGCCTATTGAAGCACCGGTAAGCCTGCTTCTGAACGGGGAAGTGCGGTTTTCGGGAAGCATTGCTACGCTGGGCCGTAAACGCGCAATCCATCTAGGCAGTGCAGCCGTTCCTTAGGAATGTTCCACCAGAGCGGTGGCTCAAATGCCGTAAGAGCGCAAACGTAGAGTGCAGACGCTCGTTGCCAGGCACGTGTGTTCGAGCCAGCGAAGTCCACAAATCGGAAGCGACGCTTTCAAGAAGTTCCTGCTCCTCTTTCTCTTCCGTTGAACGTGCTACGCTCTCCTGCCGGGTTGAAAGGACTCCCTCAATTTCGGACTTCAACCAGTCGGCATTGCCCGCCACCCAGGCCGCCAAAATTCTGTTCGCACGTTCTTGAGCAACCATTGTCTACTCTCTGCTGTATGTATCGCAGACAGCATCCTGGTTTTTCACTCAAAATCCGCAGGATGACGGATTTTCCTGAATGCTTGTTCTGCTTAGGCCAAGTAGCTAAACAGAGATTTGGTGGGAAGACTCGCTTCGGCCGAGAGCGCCGCATCAAGCGCCACCTGCCCTTCTGAAAGATCGGTTGCCGCAGCCGCCACGTCTGTATCCCGCAGTGCGCTCACGCTGCCCGTAAGCGTAGTGGAACGAGCAGTTGCAGTGGTTATCTGCTGCTGAATCCAGTTTTCTGTGCTGCCGTAAGCTGCCGATGACTGGCCGAGATGAGTTGCCGCAGCCTGTAGAGAGGTCAGTGCGTTCTGTACGCCTGTTTGATCATTTGCGGATAAGGCCGTTCCTAACTGGTACGCGGCCTGAAACACATTTCCCGGATCGGGATTGCCATTTGGCAGTTGCGCGTCGAAAATCTGACCGGCCGTGAGTCCCGGCACAATGGAGGAGCCATCCAGACCGTAAATGGCGAGCGTGTTTGTCGGCGAACCGCTGCTCGTTGCGCCGTTGGGGCTGCTCCCGGTGTAGGTGTAAGGCTGAGTATTGGCCGCGTCGCCGCCAAAGACGTACCGGCCCTGAACGTTGGTGTTGGCGATTGACACCAATTGCTGTTCGATCTGCTGCACTTGTTGAGCGAGATTCGTGCGCGAATCGGCAGTCGCAGTGCCAGTGGCTCCTTGGGTGCCAATTGAGATGAGCTGGTTCAACAGACTCGATGCGGTCTGCAGTGCGCCGTCGGCCGTCTGCGCTACCGCCTGTTGTTCGTTCAGATTGGAAATGAGCTGTGTTATCTGAGCGATTTGGTTCTGATCGTCCAGAAGAGGTGTTACTGCCGCGGGGTCGTCCGATGCTACGCTGACGCGGATGCCCGAGCTAATCTGCTGGTCGTCGCGGCTGATTCGCTGCTCGGCTTTGTTCAGATCGGTAAGAAAACTTGCGTTCGATGCGGCTATTCCACTAAGCACGTTCTATCTCCTATCAGCTAAAGCGTAGAAAGACTATTCATTAGATACTGAGTAGTCGTATTGATCACGCTGATCATTTGAGCTGCCGCTTCGTACGATTGCTGAAACTGCATGAGGTGGGCTGCCTGATCGTTGAGCGAAACTCCGGAAACCTGCGCCCGCAAATTCTGCGCCTGGGCCAGCAGATCAGACTGCGTGCTTTGGGTGCCACTTGCCGTCCCAGCCTCATTTCCGATCTGCGTTGCAATGCTGCCGTAAAAATCCGTATAGCTCTGTCCGTCCACCATATCTGCCTGGTTGTTCGAAGACGAGAGCGCGGCCAATTGGCTGGCAATCCCATTCGCAATTGCCGGAGGCCCCGGATCTGCCGCCGCAAGTTGCGAGCCCGTCAAAGTCGCATTCTCGGCGAGCGTGGCCGCAGCCGACGTCGGTGATGTCGGGTCGTAACTGAACAGAGCCGATCCCGCACTTCCGCCTACCGTTTGTCCACTTTGAAGCAATTGATTGACACGGTCTGCGAAAGATTGTGCCAACTGATTCAGGCTTCCTTGTTGCGATCCATCTCCGATGATCGAAGGTAATGTCGTATTGCGGAATTGCAGTAAACCGCCTAGCTGACCTCCCGTTGCCTGCTGCGTTACATCTGTTCCAGAGGAGGTAGTAATCTGTGCGTCGGGCGTAGCGCCTGGGTAAGTCTGGTTTTGCCCCGGCGGGTAGCTGACTTCGAGCTGCTGTTGCGTCGTGCCCAAGACCAGTGGAACCTGACCGTTCAGCAGCACGGTGACTGTCCCGTCGCTTTCGGTTTGCACTTGGACGTTGGCCAATCCAGACAATGTTTCGAGCGTGTTGTAGAGCTGCGCCTGAAGGCCTCCATCGTGAGCGGCGGTTCGGATCTGGCCGTTGTAGCTGGCGATTTGCCCGGTAAGCTGGTTGATCTGAGCCACTGTGCTCTGCAGTTGCCCGCCCGTTTGCTGCTCAAGTTGCTGAACGCCGGTTGACGCCTGGTTAAAGGCCTGGGCAACGCCTTGTGCGGCTGACAAAACTTGCTGTTGAGAATTCGTATCGCCCGGGTTGCTGCTCCACGCAGAAAATGCGGAATAAATCGAGCTCAGGGCCGCCGGGATGCCGCTTTGTGCCGAGATTCCGAAAATATTCTGCAAAGCCGACAGACTGGCGGATTGCTGTGTCGCCGATCCGAGCAGGTTATTTTGATTCCAGACATTCTCTTCCGCGTACTGGTTGCGCGAACTCATAACCGCGCCCGCTTCGACGCCACCCCAGATGTTTTCGGATGGATCAAAGCTCCTGGCGTTTAGCGTAGGCGTTTGGGTCACATAGCCCGGTGTGGAGGCATTTACGACGTTGTTCTGAATGACGCCCATCGCCTGCTCCATCGCGTCCATAGCGTTACTAGCGGTGATAAGTGAGGATGTTAGGCTTCCCATAAACTGTCTTTAAGCGTTCAACTGAAGCTGGTGAACGCGCGATGACGGGGCGCGGACGCCTTGTTGCGTATAGGTCTCTGCACTGTCGGCTCGGCTGCGTGCGATCGCTGCACAGTAGAAAGCCGCGGCTCCGTCGAGCAAGCTTTGCAATTGCCGCATGCGCGAGCGAAACACTTCGAGTTCCGGTCGTAGGGACTGTACATCTCCTTCAATGGTCGCCAGGGATACGGAATTCAGCGAATCCGCAATGCGCTCAAGCGACGCCGGAATTTCGCTGGCCGCTGCTTTCATTTCTAAAGCGTTCTCCACTGCTTGCCGGAGCCATTTATTGGCGCGCTCCAGTTCTAACCGAGCCTCTTTTGCCGTCACTGAGATCTTGCCTTTAGGGGTTGAGATGATCATTTACAAGCGCCTGGCTGACCTCACTCGGGTCGGCTTCGTACTGGCCGGCGCTCATGGCGGCGCTGATCGATTGAAATCGGCTTAAACGGTCAGCCGGCATAAGGTTTTTCGCGAGCTCGACTAATTCGCTGCCGCTCGATAAAGAAGTGCGGTCTGATCCGTTAACTGTCTTGCTCAAGGCGCTTCGAGGATCCGATGCACTTTGGGATGTTGGGCGCGCATACAGATCGGCTGCGCTGTTTACGGCGCCGTTTTCCACTCTCATGTTTCTCCTTCGTTTAGTTCTGAGGCCTTATCGAGAATTTGCAGCGAGTTTAGATTCAGATTTCCCCGGCTTTTCTGGGGGCTGGCGACCGATCCAAATCGTGAAGCTTGATCATGAGCTTTACCTCCCCTTGCGACATACCTAGGGCGGACGCGATGCTACGCGGCGTCTCCCCCCGCCGGTGTAGCTGAGTCACTTGGCCGCGGCGATTCAAATGAATCGAAGCCGGTGCCGAGATATTCTCCGCAATAGGTGCATAGCGCTGTTCAACCTCGGCCAACCGGCGCCGGCAACTTTCAAGCTCGTTAGCCAAATTTTCGAGCTTGGCTACGAGTTCCTGCGACACGCTTGCCGATTCAGACCGGGCTGCTCGAATTTTGGCCGAAACGCCCGTGTACGTCGCAGCAGCAGCGGCTAAGGTGATTGCCACAGCAGTAGGCCCCGATTGTAGAATGGCAGTCAAATTCATTCGCTTCGCGGCTCTAAAGCCTTCTCCTCGTTATTTTCAAGCAGCATACGATCCTGGCGGCTGATAACCTCTTCGATCCGCACTCCATAACTGCCGTCGATCACCACGGGTGCGCCGCGGGCGATTACCCGATTGTTGACAATAACTGAGACCGGTTCATCCATTGCGCAATCCAATTCGATGATCGATCCGGTGGACAGCCGCAGAATGTCCCGTATCGGCAGGTAAGTGTGTCCAAACGAGACCGTTAACGAGAGCTCCACATCGAGAAGCAAAGATAAGTTTTCTTGAATGTTTTTCATCGCGAGTAAACTCCGCGCTTGCTAGGCCATTCCCGGTCGAGTAAGGAGCGCAGTCGCAAAATCGCCTGCACACGCAACTGCGCGACTCGTGTCAAGTGCAGGCCCATAATGGTCGCAATCTCGCGCAAATTCAGCTCTTCTTTGTAATAGAGACTTAGGACCAGCCGTTCGCGCTCCGGCATGCGCCCAATACCGCTCGAAACGATCCGCTCCAACTCGGTACGCTCTAGAATTCGATCGGGCGATTCTTCACCGTCGTCGCTGATGAACTTCAAGAGGCTGAAATCCTCTCCCTCGTCAACGACATTCAAACTGCCAAGCGAGACGGCGCGCAAATCGATCATCCACTGCTGAAATTCGGCCACGCTGATGCGCAGCTCAGCCGCGATTTCCTCTTCACTGGCCGATCGCTTCAAGCCGGTTTCCACCTTAGCGATCGCTTGCTGTACTTCTTTCACCCGTTTGCGCTTGTGCGATGGGATTCCATCCAAGCCTCGGATGCTATCGAGAATGGCGCCCCGAATCTTGTATTCCGCATAAGTTTTGAGCGAAGCGCCGTGGCTTGGGTCATAGTTATCAACCGCGGCCACAAGGCCAATCACGCCAGCCGATATCAAGTCGTCGAGTTCGATTCCCCCCGGAAGCTTTTCATGAATGCGGAGCGCGACCCAGTTTACCTGCGGCAGGTGCTCCAGTATAAGTGCATCTCGTTCCTCCTTAGTTCGTGTTTCCGATTCGCAGGCGTACATAGATCGGATCTCCTCAGGCGGCCGCTAAAGCGCTTTCCCTCAGCCGGGCTGCCAACTGGAGCCGCAACTCAGGCTTCGAAGCCTCCGCGAGGTTCTCCGGGATTTGCTGACCATTCGCGAGGAAAGAAACCGGAATCCCCGACCGGATGGCGGCTTCGAGCAAGGATGCCGGGCTTTCCATCTCGTCGATATGAGTAAACACCAGCTTTGACGGCCGAAAAATCCGAAAACGTTGTAATGCGGAAGCCATGGCCGGCGCTTGCAAAGTGGCTGGAAGAACAAGCTGCACATCGACATGAGCGTGCTGCTCAACGAAAGCTGCCAAATCCCCCGTTTCCTCCATATCCGCGGGGCCAAAGCCAGGGCTGTCGATCAGAACGAGCTTCTTGGCGTGAACTTCTTCAAATGTCTGCTCAAGTGTACGGCGTCCTGCAACCGCGTGGAAAGCTGCGCCCAATATTCTTGAGTACGCTTGCAACTGCTCGGCGCCGCCGAGACGCAGAGTATCCGTAGAGAGAATATGAAGGGGTACTTTGCGCGACGTGCCGTAGGCAATCGCCAACTTCACTAGCGTGGTTGTCTTGCCCGCGCCAGGGGGGCCCACCAACAGAACCACCTTCTGATCCGAATCGGCCGAGCCTAGCTCGGGCGCTACCGAGAACCGGCTGTCAATCTCTTCGAACAAAGCATCCGGTGCGCAATCGGCGCTCGGGATGCCTGACGTGCCCACGCGCCCTCCGCGCTTGCGCGTCGTAGCGCGGCCGGCCCGAGTTTTGGCGGTCGACATAGGTTGTTGATTGTCGGCCTCAGCTGTTTGCCCGGATGTCGCTCTTGTGCGTGATCCTTCCGCCAATTTTTGCGCCATTCCCGGTGAAAAGCCAAGCGCCACCAAGCGTTCCATGAGTTCATCCCGATCGCGCGTGCGATTTGAAGCAGGTGATGTAAGCGATCGCTGCAAATTCTCAATCTGCTGCCGCAAGTCGGCCAACTGCTTGGCCACTTCCGCTTCCATAGGCGCGGCGGTGACTGTCTGGACCGGCGTGCGCGAACAGCTGCCATCCGATATACCGAAAACTACCTCGTAGGAGCCTGTCGAATCCGGCTGGGCCGCTCTTTTTGAACTGAGCAGTAACGCCTCGGGTCCCAGTTCGAAACGCGCCTTCTGCATTGCTTCATGAACCGACTCAGTAAAGTACGATTTGATTCTCATTTATCCTCACAGCACCCCGAGCGAAATCACTTTCACTCCCGCTGGAATCTCGTTGAGCGAAATGAATGCAATGTTGCTGAACGAATTCTCGACCATCTGTTTCAAAAAGGGTCTGGCTCCAGCGCTGACCAGAATCGCCGCCTGCAGCTCTGGCTTTTCCAATTTGCGCTCCAGGCGCATCACGATATCGCGCGCCACCTGTGGTGATAAGGTCACAACGCTGTTTTGTTCACTATGTTGCACAGAGGATTCAATCGCCTGCTCGGCCTTGGTCTCGAGCATGAAAGCCGCCAGTTCGCCCTTCGAATCCAGATACGGTTTCACCACTGTTCTGCGAATTGCTTGTCTCACGTATTCGGTCAAGAGCACAGGATTTTTTGTAGTCGCCGCTGCTTCGCCAAGAGCCTCGAGAATCGACACACCATCCTTGATCGAGACGCCTTCGCGCAGCAGGTTCTGCAACACTCGTTGAATTACTGCTAAGGGAAGCAGTTTTGGCACCAAATCTTCAACGACCTTCGGATTACTCTCGGCAACACGATCGCAGAACACTTTTGTATCCTGGCGCGACAGAAGCTCGCTGCAATGACGTCGGATGCTCTCGGACAAATGCGTTCCCATCACGTTAACCGTGTCCACAACGGTATATCCAGCAGCACGAGCGGCGTCCACGCGATCCGACGGCACCCACAGGGCGGGTAAGCTGAACGCTGGCTCTTTCGTTTGCTGACCGGGAAAGTTCTTTTCTGCTCGTGAAGTGGGTACTGCCAACTCGTTGCCTTGCAGCAGCTCAAAACGTCCGACTTCGCTATCTTTCAGCAAAATCAGATATTCGCGCGAGCGCAGAGACAGATTGTCCGTAACGCGTACAGGAGGCAACAGAAACCCCATGGTCGATGCAAACTGCTTGCGAATACCGGCTACTTTTCGTAGCAGCGGTGAATTGGCCCCTCCTGCTACCAGACCGGCCAGCCCAAGGCCGACTTCGAGCGCGAGCGGTTCTACTTTCAGCAACTCCTCAAGATTTTCTTTGGCCGGCACCGTTGTTTTGGCCGCTTCTTTTTTGACGGCAGCGTCAGTTTTTCGACGCTTGGCCCAGGCGCCAGCGCCCAAGCCTCCACCCAGCAGCAAGAAGGGGACCGTCGGTAAGCCCGGAAACGCCGCGAGCGCAACCAGGACGCCGCTGGCGAGTAGCAGCGGCTGCGTCTTACCAAATAATTGCTTCTGAAACTCCTTGCCAACGCGCTCGTCCGACGTAGCCCTCGTCACAATCAGACCGCCTGAGACGGAAATCATCAACGCAGGAATCACGGTTACCAGGCCGTCCCCAATCGTCAAAACCGTGTAGGTTTGAAGCGCCTGCTTCAATTCCATTCCGTGCTGGAAAACGCCGATCAAAAAACCAGCGACGATATTGATGCTGGTGATCAAAATACTTGCAACTGCATCGCGCTGGGTGAAGCGAGACGCGCCATCCATGGCGCCGTAGAATTCTGCTTCGGCCCCCAACTGCTTACGGCGTCTGCGCCCTTCGGCTTCATCGATTAAGCCTGCATTCATCTCGGCATCAATCGACATTTGCTTGCCGGGAAGGGCGTCCAGGGTGAACCGCGCTGCCACTTCCGATATGCGCACAGCTCCGTGGTTGATGACGACATACTGAATCGCGATCAGAACCAGGAAGATGACCGCGCCGATAATATAATTTCCGCCAACGACGAAATTCCCAAAGGCCTGAATCACCTGTCCTGCCGCCCCAGTACCGCTATTGCCGTTCAGGAGAATGAGCCGCGCCGAACTAACGTTGAGCGCGAGGCGGAACAGTGTTAGCAGGAGCAGGGTGGTAGGGAAAACGCTGAAGTCTGCTGGCTTCAGGATGTACAGGGTGACCATCAGGACGATAACGGACGTCATCAGATCGAGTGCAATCAGCAGATCCAAGAGAAAGGGCGGCATCGGCGTAATTAGCACCACGACAACGGCGAGAACGGCAATGGGAACTGCCAGCTCACCCACGTTCGTGAGGCTGAATTTCGGAACGCGCTGAGTTTTCCGGGCGGGAAACGCTTGAACTTGCGAAGACATTTATCGATTTGAATCCGGACCGAAAATGCTAGGGCAATTTTCGGCCCATCATGCGGTATATGTAGGCGAGTACCTCTGCCACCGCCTTGTAGAAATCGGGTGGAATAGCCTGGCCGACTTCGCAGCCCTGGTAGAGCGCCCGCGCGAGCGGCGGGTTCTCGATAATCGGCACGTCGTGTTCGCGCGCAATTTCGCGAATCCGTAACGCCAGCCAATTTTTTCCCTTAGCCACCAAGACCGGACTGGTCATATCCTGCATTTCGTAGCGAATCGCTACTGCGAAATGCGTTGGATTCATGATTACGGCCGTGGCGCTTGGCACCTCGCGCATCATTTGTCTGCGCAGCAGTTCCCGGCGAAGACGGCGAATCCGCGCTTTCATCTGCGGGTCGCCTTCATTGCGCTTATGCTCTTCTTTGATGTCCTGCTTCGTCATTCCAAGGGCTTTCATATGGCGCCTATACTGCCTGACGAAATCCACGCCGCCGAACAAAAGGAAGACTGCCGCAGCCTTCCACATCATGTCCTCGACAGAATGGAATATTTGGGCAGCGCCCATCGGCACTGGCTCAAAGGACAGGCGCAGAAAGCCGCTGGTGTAAGTGGCAAAGAATGATCGAATAGATAGCGCAAGCGCGCCCAATAACAACGTCGCCTCAATTGTCGAGGGAATACCTCGTTGGGGAAGCTCCTTGAGCTTTGCGATCGGGTTCAAATTGGAAAATTTCGGGGTCAGCCGCTGCAAACTGAAACCCATTTTGGTGATCGCCAGATGTGTTCCTGCGCTGATAGCCACCAGGACTCCTCCTGCTTCAAGGAGCGGGACTAACGTATCGGTAAATGAGCTGCGCACAAGAACCGGCCATTCCGCCATCCCGATCTCGCCTGCAAGACTGCGCGCAAGCAGGGTTAATATGGATCGGCGCATATTTTCTGCCCAGTGGGGAACGATATAGCGCAGCGCCAGAATGATCGCGAAAAACTGAACTGCGGTGACCAGACCCTTGGCGGAGAGGAACTGTCCTTGTTCCCGCGCTTTCTTCAGCCGTTCAGGCGTCGGCTTTTCAGTTTTGTTTCCCCCTGAAGACGCCATCCGGGATCAGGGAACGAAATATCGTCGCAGCGTGTCGATCACCTGGACGGCAAATGATTGATACAGGACCGGCGCGGCCGCAAATACGGCAACGAGCGCAACCAGGTTCAACATCATCTTCACGGGAAACGCCTGCATACCGAGGTGAATTTGTGCATTCAGACGGCCGACCAAAGCGAGCGCTACATCGGTCATCAGCAAAAGACCGATGATGGGAAACGCGAGCCGCAACCCGAAGCTGAAGGTATTAGCCGATAAACGAACGACGGCGCTTGCCAGCTGCTGGCTTACTTGAAATTGGCCAGGCGGATAGGTCGTTAGAGTTGAGGCCAGGGCACTAATAATTACGCGATGTAAGCCAGTCGTAAAGAACAGCAAGCCGGCCAAGACTTGCGTAGCCGCTGGTAGGACATCCGAATCGGCTTGGGTTAACGGATCCACAATAGAGGCGTAAGCGTAGCCTGCCTGCTGACTGAGTACCTGAGCCCCAAAGGTCATTGCTTCGGCGAGAAAGCTTACCATTAATCCGATCGCAAGGCCCAGAGTTGTTTCTGACACTATCCAACCAGCCATAGTGCCGAGAGTTACTTGCGAAGCGTCAAGCTTGGGCCAACAGGGGAATAGCGCGATCGTGCAAGCTAACGCGAATATGATGCGCGCAGCGCCCGGCCCGGCGTCTTTGACCGGCATTGGGATTAGAACAAAGATCCCGACCATCCGAATCAAAACCAACGCAAAGCCTAGTACGATAGACGCCGGAACCGTCAGCTCACCGTGCATACCGCCCGAGATCGCCAAAGATCGCGATAGCGTAGCCCGCAGCCCGATGAAGCATGTACGGCATTAGAACCAGGAGCCCTGCCAAGCACGCTACCAGGCGCGGCACCGTGCTGAAGACCGGGTCCTGCATGGAAGTTGCAACCTGGATCAGATTGATAACAATTCCGACCGAAAATGCGATGGCTAACAAAGGAGCGCAGATCCAGAACGCGGCCAATAAGGCCTCCCCTAAGACGTGAGTCGCGAATTCAGGGCTCATTGTGGATCTCTATTGGTAGAAGCTCTTCATCAAAGACCCGATAACTAGGTTCCATCCATCCACCAACACGAAGAGCAATATCTTGAATGGAGCGGAAACCATGGCGGGCGGCAACTGCATCATTCCGATCGAAAGTGTGACCGAGGCCACGGCAATATCGATTACTAGGAAGGGCAGGAAGAGAACCGCCCCAATCTGAAACCCGGTCTTTAGCTCCGACAAAATATAGGCCGGAATAAGTACCTTTAGATTCAAATCGGCAGGGTTTCGAGGGGCTGGCTCTTTGGCAATCTCCAGAAAAAGCTGGATATCTCGCTCGTGTGCAAATTTCAAAAGAAAGCGCTTCAAGGGCTCCGTGCCTTGGTCGAGCGCCTGTTCGGTCGTGATTTTCCCCGCTTCGAGCGGCTGCCAGGCTGTCGCGTAGATCTCAGAGAAAACCGGCTGCACAATCAACAGCGACAGGAATAACGACATCCCGACGAGCACCTGATTTGACGGAGCGCTCTGGGTCCCTATTGCTTGACGCAAAAAGTGCAACACGAGCGCAATGCGCAGAAAGGGCGTGATGCACATGATCACGGCCGGCAGCAGGGTCAAAAGCGAGAGTCCAAGCGCGATTTGCATCGGCATGCTCAGTGCTATACCGTGCGCGCCTGCCGTGAAGCCGAGCGTGCTGAGGTCTCCGCCGGAAGCGGCCGCCCCCTGAAGTCTTGTGGCAAACAGTGCAGTTGCTATCGCCTGGGCGACAAGTTTCATATCACGGGCCTTTTTTCCGCCTGCTGGCCAACTGCTTTAAATGCCGTGATCTGTCCGCAACTTGAGGGCGATACTCCAATAAGAATTAATTCATCTCCTAGTCGCACCAGGTGCAGCGAATGCTGTGCCGTCAATTGCAGCCTTTCTATCGCCTGCATGCTGTTCGACCGGCCGGCGCGTCTCCACATCGGATTCGGCGCCGCCAGGCCTTTTCGGCGCAGAACCCAGACGGTTCCGAGCAGCAGCCCGATGACAAACAATGCCGCCAGAATCTGCTCGACCATGCTAGTTAGATCGTCGGTTCCAGTACTTCCGATTAGGGGCGCTCACGGAAACCCGTCACGCGCACGCATATTTTGTTATCCACGGCAAGAATGTCGCCATCGGCTATCCAAACCCCTCCGACGTGGATCTGAACGTGTTCACCAGCGATCCGGTTCGTACGGATAAGACTGCCCCCTTCGAGTTGCAGGATGTCGGAGACTGTCATCACTCGCGCGTCAAGCATCGCTTCCACTTCGAGTGGTACGCGTGCCAAGTTCCCCAAGTCTTCCATCTCCAGGCGAAGCTCCGGTTTGTGCTTACTGGATTAGATTCAACAGGTCCTGCGACATGGTGTTAGCAGTCGTAATCACCTTGGAGCTTGCTCCATAACTGCTTTGATACACGATCAACTTCGTAAACTCGCCGCCCATGTCCACGTTTGATCCTTCCAAAGATCCACCGACAACCTGTCCGCGTCCACCGGACTGAGGTATCCCGACCGCCGGCGTTGCGGTCTGGCCGCTAACAGTGAAGTTGTTGTTGCCCACGTTCAGTAGCGAATTCGGGTTTTCGATTGATGCTAAGGCTAGCTGTCCCGCCGTGATTTGCTGTCCGTTAGAGTAGGAAGCCATAATCTGCCCGCCGTTTCCAATCGTGATTTGGGACAATTGCGACGCCTGTGACCCGTCCTGTGTGGTAGAGGCGAGACCTGACGTCTGATCATATTGCGTAACAGTGCCGCTGCCGTCCGAGTTGAACAGATTCCATTTAACCGACATGTTGGCCGCTCCATCAGCGAGCCCCGGTATGGTTAAGGCTACCGGCGAAGTGTTGCTCGAGGCGAGAGTGCCATCATTATTGAACGTGAACGTTCCGGGCGCCCCCAGAACTGAGACGTTACCCGTTTGATTGCCGCTGAGGTCGCTCCCTGGAATGGTCACGTCGTAGTTCCAGCTATTAGGTGATGCCTCGGTGAAATTCAGCGTGAGGGTGTGTGTATTCCCAAGCGAATCGATTACCTGAACGGGGGCCGAAAAGGTGTTGCTGGCTGCTGAAGAAACTGCGTCCAAATTTATGTTGGCGCTGATATTTTGCGTCGGTTTGGGTGGCAATATGGTTCCGGGCGGGAAAACTAGATTGGTCGGCGCCCCGGTTGAGTTCACAACCCCATTGGTAGCCATCCAGCCTTGCACGTTCTCTCCGGTAACGGTTTGCAGCACGCCGTTTGCGTTGACCGTAAAGTTGCCGTCCCGTGTAAACTCCTGTTGGTTCGCGGCACTCTGGACAACGAAAAATCCATTGCCCTGAATAGCAGCGGCTAGCGGGTTATTGCTCGATTGCAGTGAGCCCTGGCTGAATACCTGCTCCGCTATTGGACTGCCAACACCAATTCCGCCGCCCGATTGACCACCGAGAGCTTCGCTCATCAAACTTTCAAACTGCGCATTGCTTTGCTTGAATCCTGTAGTGTTGAGATTCGCCAGGTTGTTTCCCGTGATGTTGATGGCGTCCGAATCGGCCTGCAAAGCGGAAAGTGCGATCGAAAAAACGCTTGACATGTCTTCCTCCTATAAACTCTGTGAACTTGAAGTACCGCTCGAACTGTCGCTGCTGACCGATGAAGGCGGCGTTGTTGTGCCCAGATACTTTTCACTGACCGCATCCATATCCTGCCGCATCGCAAGACTCTGCTCCACGTTGTTGAACTCGGCAAGCTGAGTAACGAAGGTAGTGCCGTCCACCGGGTTGGTGGGGTCCTGATTTTGTAGTTGCGCAACCAGCAGATTCAAGAATGTACCTTGATTCCCGAGACTGTTGGTTGCATCTTGCGAACTCGTGGCGCTGCCCGATGTCGCATTTGTTGCTGCTGCGCTGTTTGCAGACGGCAGTACCGCTCCGATAGAAGCCATTTTTATCTCCTTAATTCCAGCAGGCTCGAAAACTCCTCGTCTTCGTCCCATGTTTGCTGGCCTTGTTGCTGGTTCTGTTTGTTTTGTGAATTGCCTTGCCCGGCTGAGCTGTTGTGCCGGCCCGATAAGTCCTGTTGCAAGTTGCCACCCGGATTTGGCTGGTTGAAGTGGGCCGAATCGCTGTGCTCGGGCAAAAGCGCTTCGGTCTGGTAGTGATGCTGGTCAAGCCGCGTTGTCAGTTCTGGAATCCGGTCCTGCAAAGATTGAGTGAGCACCGGATCGTTACTGCGCACGGTCACACGAATACCGTCAACCTGCTGCACAAAACGTACATTGACGTGCTGGTTAGCGGCTCCATCTACTTGCAAACGGATGTCGGTTACAGGTGCATTCCCGTGCGTACTCGCCGTTGGCTCTGACTGCGCGTATTCCGTTACGGGACGGGACTCGGGAACCTGGAATTGCGTTCCCACTGGCGTCCTTGAGTCGGACTGTACGCTTGGTTCGATTACTGCCGCCATGCCCTGCCTGTCATTCGATTGGCTTCCACCGGAGTTGCTATCCGCACTTGACCCGCCGAAATCCTGCTTCACGGCCGCCGTTCCCGGGATCGCAGTTGCAGAAGTGCCAGCGGTATCGTTCACCGATGTATTTGGCGCTGGTGCG
Organism: Terriglobia bacterium; assembly: GCA_963846025.1. Classification (GTDB taxonomy): domain Bacteria; phylum Acidobacteriota; class Terriglobia; order Bryobacterales; family Bryobacteraceae; genus Bog-105. The sequence continues at coordinate 69,790 of CAWJUG010000010.1, forward strand.
GAACTGCTGGTCGCAGTAACCCCTGGGGTATTCTGCATTGAGTTGCCGGCGATGTTTACGGCGCTGTGATCTGGTGCTGATTGAGAGACTGGCGAAACGTTAGAAACGTTTATCGTCGCAGCAGGTTCCTGCGGAATTTCGGACTGCTGTTGGGGCAGCATCTGTGGCTCGGTCGTCTGCTGCGCTGGACGAATGGCCAGCGTGAATACGGGCAGCATGGGACTGGAGATGCTCGAATGAGAGTTTACAGGCTGCGAGCGATGAACGGTTCCTTGTTCCGCGACAGGCGTTGCGAGGGGCCCGTTACCTGGCGCTTCCGGCGAATCCGTAACGGCCCGCAACGAATCTGGATTTACACTCTGACTTGCGAAGGGGAAGGAAGTATTGTCGGCCGGAGTGGCCGCGAGCGAAATTGGCGTGCTGGCGCTGAAATCGCCGGGCTGGCCTTTTTTCATTTCCGGGCTTTCGGGAACCGCCATACTCACCTCAACAGATTCAGCAGCGCTGTTACCCTTCAGCGGTTGTGATTGAACCGTTGCCGTTTCGCCTGCAACATCGGAATTCTGTCCTGTCGAATCCTCAATTGAGGCGCCCATGTCACTGGACAAAATTTGAGCTGGCAAACAGAACAGCCCAAGCAGAAGAGGATTAGAATTCTGATCGGGGGCGATCGCCGGCGTAGCCAGGACGTTTTGCTGATTCTGGGCATCATCGGAAGACACAGACTTGCGCGCGGAAGCACCTGTTGTCTTTGAGCCCGAATCCATCGGGCTGCCAACCGAAGCAGAACCGGGCGGCAGAGTAGCGGAGGTTGACGAGACCATTGCGTCAAACAGGCTCTGAAACAAACTGGGGCCTGCACTAGCGCTTACCGATTGAGCGGAGCCCAGTGCAGCCAAATAGGGCGACTGACTGGACGAAACGGCGTGCGGCAAAATCACGCGGCTAGCTATTGCACGCGCAACGCCAATCTACGGAGTCGCTGTGCTGTCAACATCGCTTTGCAACGCGCGCTGGACAAAGTCGGCGAAAATTTGACGGACCAGGCTGGCACCGTCAAACAATTGTCACCATCTGCTAAACGCCCGCGAGGCGAATTTACGTGAACTCAACGCTATATCGTGAAATCCTGCCATTCTTTCGAATGGCATGTCGGTTGCTTTCTTGCCATCGTAGCCGAAAACATGGATTCTCTAACAACAGCGGCCGCGAACGGCTTGCAAGCAAGCATGGATTCGATAGATATGTTGGCGAACAACATCGCCAACGCCTCTACCGGAGGTTTCAAAGCCGATCGCGAGTTCTACAGCACGTACCTTGCTCCTGAGCTTAATAGCGGTTCTCAACGAACGGTTGGAGAATCTCCGGTTGTACAGCGTCAATGGACAGATTTCTCGCAAGGCACCCTAACGCCCACAGGCAACCCGACGGATATCGCACTTTCGGGCAGCGGTTTTTTCGTAGTGAATGGTCCCAACGGTCCGCTCTACACCCGTAATGGCAACTTTCAATTTTCGTCAAGCGGCGTGCTGACGAGTTCTGAAGGCTATCCTGTGCAGCTTACCGGAGGTAAAGCGCTCCAGGCAAGTTCCGGCTCGCCCATCAGCGTCCAGAGCGACGGCTCTGTATTCGCAAGATGGCAATCTTATCGGACAGTTACAGGTTGTGGATTTTAGCGACGCCAGTAAGCTGACTCGCGCCAACGGTCCTTATTTTCGAGAATTTGGATTCACCATCCAATCCCGTCAAAGCTTCGCAGGCGGCGGTGTACCAGGGGAAGGTAGAGAGCTCTAATGCACAGCCGGCCGAATCGGCCGCGCGAATGGTCCTTCTGATGCGGCGCTACGAAATGCTGCAGCGTGCCATACGCGTCGGCTCCGAAATGAGTCAGCAATCAGTTCAGGAAGTGGCTCGCGTCAGTTCCTAGCCGCAGCAACGAAACAGAGAAAAACAGGGAGAACAGTTTGATACGTGCACTATACACCGCCGCTAGCGGTATGACAGCCCAACAACTGAATGTTGACAACATTGCCAACAACCTGGCAAACGCAAATACAGCCGGGTTCAAAATGCGGCGCACCCAATTTGAAGACCTGATCTATCAGAACATGGTGCAGCCGGGGGCCGCCGCAGGGCAGCAGACCACGGTTCCGGTCGGTTTGCAGTTGGGCCTGGGAACCCGCGCAGCCGGCAACGACATTATCTTGACTCAAGGAAATTTATCAAGCACCGGCAATCCGCTGGATTTGGCCATTCAAGGCCGAGGCTTTTTCCAGATCGTCCTTCCTTCGGGAGAACTGGCCTATACGCGTTCCGGCTCCTTTCAACTGGATCGTAACGGGAATCTGGTCACCGCTGATGGCAATCTTTTACAGCCGCAGATTACGGTCCCGGCGAATGCCCAGAGTGTAACCATCGCGCAGGACGGTACCGTCAGCTACACCGTTGCCAACCAGAGCTCTGCGCAAAAGGCCGGACAGATCCAGCTCGCCAATTTCCAGAATCCGGCTGGACTCAACAGCACCGGCAATTCACTATTTACTGCAACGGATGCGTCGGGAGATGCTCAAGTGGCCGCGCCGGGGAGCTCCGAGGGGGCTGGCACCGTCATGCAAGGTTACGTCGAGCAGTCGAACGTCGACGTGGTGGAAGAATTTGTCAACCTAATTCAAAGCCAGCGGGCTTACGAGGCGAATTCGCGCGTTGTGAAGGCTGCCGACGAAATGTATCAACAAGTCAATCAACTCGCGCAATGATACTGCTTCTATTGCTGGCCGCTTCATCCCCGTTGAGCGGCTGCGTAGCCCTTCAGCACGATCACATACTGGGCAGGAGATCTCGCACTCGCAGCTCCGGCATTCTCAGCGGTTTCTCCGGATGCTTGACTTTGGGCTTGCGCCGTTGCCCGGGAGGACGCGCATGTTCCCGGCGCAGGAGTTGAGGCGCATTGCCGCCCAGCGCGGAATAAAAGGAAGTTTCGTCAACGACGTCTGTTTCGTTTGGGCGACGAAGCCGTTGTCCCGAGACTCGCTGATTGCAGCGATGAAAAACACCCTCGCGCCTCGGCAGGTGAACATAGATATTCTTGACCAGAGCTCGTGGCCGGCGCCAAATGGCGACATCTATTTTCCACCATCTAGCATTAGCTTCACTTCCGCGGGGATTGTAGTTTGGCGGGGTTATGTGAGCTACGCTGCAACACACCGGTTCGATATTTGGGCCCGCGCCCGGATTACTCTGAAGGAAATTCACCTTGTCACAACGGAAAGAATCGTCGCTGGCCATCCATTATCAATTACCCAACTGAGAGCTGAGCCATACGATGGGGTCCTCACGCGCGACCAACCGTTCACCGCTGCCGAGCAGGTCCTCGGATTCATTCCGAAATTTGACCTCTCTGCCGGGACACTGCTGACGCGACAAGTGCTCGACGTTCCCCACGATGTGGAGCGCGGGGATACCCTCACGGTGGTGGCTGAAACGGGCCGCGCCCGTGTCGAGGCCGAATGTATTGCGGAAGAAAGCGCGCGCGCGGGTGACATCATTCCTGTTCACAACGCCCGCAGCGGGCGTCGTTTGCGTGTCCTTGTTGAGGCCAGGGGCAAGGCGGTTGTCGCTTCGTCAGACGCGCTGGGCCTAATTGCGGAGGATGTGAAGCGATGACCAAAAGAAAGCTGCTGTTTGTCACCGCCATGATTGCTACGCAAACTTTTGCCGGACCTAGAATTCCTTTCCAGAAGACATCTCAGAAGTCTGCCCTCGATCAGTACATCGAAGAGGCTCACCGGCACGCCACAACCGCTAGTCCCGCCAGCCCTGGCTCACTCTGGTCTACCCCCGCCGAATTTTCCGATATGGCGGCCGACCTTCGTGCGCGCCGCTTGGATGACCTGGTCACTATTCTTGTGAATGAACAAGCATCTGCCGTATCGACAGGCACAACAAAGACGCAACGGCAGTCGAGTGCAAGTTCTGCTATTACGTCGGCCGCTGGGCAACTGAAAGCAGCCGGCGCTCTGGCGAATCTGCTGAACACGACGGGCAACCAGCAGCTGGACGGCCAAGGCACCACAACTCGGCAAACAACTCTTACCGCTACGCTGACCGCGCGCGTAACAGACATCCTCCCGAATGGATACCTGGTCATCGAAGGCACCAAAACGGTGCTTGTGAACTCGGAAAATCAAGTGGTTACGCTGCGTGGTGTCGTTCGCCCGGCAGATCTCTCAGCGGGCAACATAGTTCTTTCGAATAATGTTGCGCAAATGGAACTGAAGATTAACGGCCGTGGCGTCGTAAACGACGCCATTCGTCGGCCTAACATCCTGTATCGAATTCTTCTTGGACTTTTACCCTTCTAAACCCGCATGAACCGGCTTATCTTTATTGCATCGCTTTTTTTCGCGATTTCTGCTCAGGCAGACGAATCGGGCATTCGCCTGAAAGATCTAGTCACAGTCGAAGGGGTCCGTCCTAATCAACTGGTCGGCTATGGGTTGGTGGTGGGACTCAATGGCACTGGGGACCGGCAGCAGACGCTATTTTCGGCCCAAAGTCTGACGAATCTGTTGCTGCGGATGGGGGTCAGCGTTTCGCCCACACAAATAACCGTCAAAAATACCGCCGCTGTCATCGTCACCGCCACTCTGCCTCCCTATGCCCAGCCCGGTTCAGCGCTCGATGTTACGGCTGCAGCCGTCGGAGACGCCACGAACTTACAGGGGGGGCTGCTTGTGCTCACGACGCTACGCGGTGTGAACGGAGAAGTCTTCGCTATGGCGCAAGGCCCGGTGGTCACCGGCGGGTTTGTTGCGGGGCGCGGAAACGCAAATTCACAAACAGTCAATCATCCGACCGTCGGCCGTGTTCCGAACGGTGCCACGGTTGAGAGACTCGCGCCGTCCCTTCCGCTCGGAAAAGTAATCCATTTGCAATTGAAAGACGAGGATTTCACCACTGCAGCTCGCATAGCTGATGTGGTCAATCAGCGTCTCGGTGCGGGGCATGCGATCGCGCACGCCGATAACTCTGCCCTGGTGACGATCGACGTGCCCCCTGGCGAAACTGCCGATCCTATCCGCTTCATGTCCGAACTAGAGAGGCTACAGGTTAAGCCCGACCAAGTGGCGCGGGTGGTCGTGAATGAGCGGACCGGAACCATCGTGCTTGGTGGAAATGTGCGGATCGCTCCGGTCGCCGTCATGCACGGTAATCTGACCGTGTCCATTGAAACGACTTATCAGGTTGCGATGCCCGCTCCCGATACACAGGCCCAAGCTACCGTTGTGCCGCAGACAACGGTCAGCTCGAAAGACGAAAAATCCCGCAATATCGTGCTTCAAGAGGGAGCAACAGTCGAAGAGCTGGTGAAAGCGTTAAGCGCCATTGGATCCACCACAAGAGATGTAATTGCAATTCTCGAGAATTTGCGTGCTGCGGGCGCCTTAGATGCTGAACTGAACGTTATTTAGACTTTCTCCTATGAATCTAAACGGCACCTCGTCTCTGATAACCACGAGTCTCGCTGACGCCAGCGCAAAAAAGCCTTCTAAGCTGCACGAAGCCGCCCAGCAGTTTGAAGCGCTGGTGATCGGTGAAATGCTGCGAGCACAGCGCGAAAGCGGTTCTGAAGGCTGGCTCGGTAGTGGAGATGATTCGAGCAGCGATTCCGCCACCGATATGGCGGAAGGACAACTGTCAAAAGCTCTCGCAGCCGGTGGGGGACTCGGGTTGGCAAAAATGATTGAAAAGACAATGGCTCATGCCGACACGGCGGCTCCATCCAAGCCGGCGGTTTCGGGCACGTACCCGAAGTGAACGGAACACGTGTCTTCCAAATGGGCTTCAGTCTGCGGATTGGAGGCGGCCCCCGGTTCTCGTCCAGCCATATCTGCCACCTTGTACCAGGCCTGCAAGAGCTGTCGCAAGAAGCTTTTCAACCTCGACCAGGGGCTCAGCCGTTTTCTTGGCGTGTGCTTCCTGCAATCGACGCTGCATGTAGTGATATAGCCGGTCTAAATTGCGGCCTATATCGCTACCAGCTTCCGGATTCACGCTAACGATCAACTCCGTCAATATGTTGACGGCCTTTGAAATTGCTCGGGCACGACCCCAAATGTCACCGGATTTCAAACAAACAGCCGCTTCCCGCGTGCGCGTTATCGCTGTCTCGTACATTGCAATAACGAGTTGCAGCGGATCGCTGCCCACCACACCGTTGTCAACGTATGCCTGATATGGATTGCGAACCAATTCTTACCTGCCTCGCAGTAACTATCGAAGAAACTAACGGCGGTTTCGAGAAGAAATGTTTGCCTGAACTCCTGCCAGCGGCTAGCGAATCAGCTGGGTGCGGTCGATGTTACTGGAGAGGAACCCCTTAATTCCCAAATGTTCTCTATTATTGGCATCGTAGTTGTCTTGGGAGCGATCGTGGGCGGTTATCTGATGGAACGGGGCAATTTGCTCGTCCTCCTGCAACCAGCCGAATTGGTGATTATCGGAGGGGCGGCTATCGGCACTCTTCTGATCGCGAACCCGCTGCCCGTCGTCATGAGCTTGCTAAAGGGCGTGCTGGGCGTTTTCTCCCCCAGTAAGTACAGTAAAGATCTTTATCTGACTACTCTGGCGATGCTGAATGATTTGTTCAACAAGGGCCGTAAGGGTGGCATCTCCAGCCTGGAGTCGGACGTCGAGCAACCCGATCAAAGCGAATTATTTAAGAAGTATCCGGCGATCATGAAGCAACATCACGCAGTCGACTTTATCTGCGATACCTTGCGCATCGTGATGGCAGGCAATATTTCTCCGTTCGAACTAGATCAGATGTTGGAACTCGATCTTGAGGTTCATCATAAAGAAAATAGCCAGCCGGCGGCGGCACTCGTGACCGTGGCCGATGCGCTTCCCGGATTGGGAATTGTTGCCGCAGTTCTTGGCGTCGTGATCACGATGGGCGCCCTAGGTGGCCCTCCCGCCGAAATAGGCCACAAGGTAGCAGCCGCGCTTGTCGGAACGTTTCTCGGAATTCTTCTTTGTTACGGGTTCTTTTCGCCATTCGCCGTCAGCATGGGGAAGTCAAACGAATGCGAGGCTCAATACTATAACTGCTTGCGCGTCGGTCTGCTCTCCTACATCCGTGGAGCGTCTCCGCTTGTTGCGCTTGAATTTACTAGGCGCTCGGTTCCACACGCTGTGCGGCCCAGTTTCCAGGAGCTAGAGGGAGCTTTGCGCGGCAAACCGGCAGGCGCGGAGCCAATCGCTGCATAGATATGCCAAGTCAAGAGCAAACCATCATCATCGTAAAAAAGAAATCGGGACACCATGCCCACCACGGGGGGGCTTGGAAAGTCGCCTATGCCGATTTTGTAACCGCCATGATGGCGCTGTTTATCGTCCTTTGGTTAATGAGTGCAAGCCAGGAAGTGCAGCACAGCATCGCTGGATACTTCCGCGATCCGAAAGGCTTTGGAAATCAAACTGGAAGTTCTATGGGTGGAAACGGCGAGAGCCTCACGATTTCAAAAGATCACATGGATCTGCTGAAGGGAAGAATCGAGCAGGCCGTCCGGCAAAGCCCCGAGTTCTCCAAGCTGAAAGATTACGTTCAGATGACAGTCACGGGTGAGGGTCTTCGCATTGAATTGCTCGAGAGCGCAAAGGGCATGTTCTTTGAGACCGGCCAAGCTGCGCCCACGGATGCCGGCAAGGATCTCCTCATCCGTTTGGCGCGAGAAATCGGAAAAATGAGCAATTCCATCCTGGTTGAAGGGCATACTGATTCGAAGCCTTATCAGAGCTCCACATATTCAAATTGGGAGCTATCAGCAGATCGAGCCAATGCGGCGCGTCGGATCATGCAGGAAAATGGGCTTCGTTCAAACCAGGTGAAACAGGTCCGAGGGTTCGCCGATGAACAGTTGCGACTGCCTTCTGAACCCGAGAACCCGGGCAATCGCCGTATATCCATCATTGTTCAGTACGCGCAAGGCTCACAGGCAGATGGCGTCAAGGTAACAAAAACCATCGATGATTCGAAACGTAAAGGCTGACTTCCTTCTTTGCCTGCTGTTAGTCGCCGCCGGCGTTAACGCAACTGGTCAGCAGCACGATAGCGCGCCACCCGCCACCAGCGCACCTGCCGCAGTCAATACTGCCGTGGACCAGGCAATTGATCAGCAGCGGCGCTCTCTGTTTGCGCAACGGGCATCACTCAAGCGCCAAGTCGGAGAAACTAATTTCGCCGCACTCGCCGGTACTACTTTCTATGGAACCGTTCGCCCCGTCAACTATGCCCCAATGGCAGCGGCTTGTCCGCCACTCGAAAGCACCAAACGTGAAGATCTTATTTCCGCTGCAGCTAGCAGACAGGCGATCGAACCAGACCTTCTTCGCGCCGTAATGCATCGCGAATCCGGTTTCCACCCCTGCGCCGTGTCCACCAAGGGAGCCATGGGCCTCATGCAACTGATGCCGGCGACGCTGGCACAATTTCACGTCGCAGATCCCTTTGATCCCGCGCAGAGTGTTTACGCCGGAGCAGCGATGCTCCGCACCTTGCTCGATAGATACCAAGGCGACTTAAAGTTGGCCTTAGCCGCTTATAATGCCGGCTCTTCGCGAATCGAAAATTCTGACCCGGAGAGCTATCCGGCTGAAACGAAAAACTACATTGCCGATATTCTCGCCGAACTCGGCGTCGAATCCACCTCGCCCGCCAAACCAATCCAGTAAAGCTTTCGCCCATTTTTCAAGCCCCGCGCTGGCGTTGCCGGGCGGGTATGATGATAAACGCATGGCTCAAACTTCGCGTCGTACTTTTCTACAAGCCTCGACATTAACAGCTCTTGCCGCAACCCGAGCCTGGGGTGCAAACGACCGCATCAACATTGCAATTGTCGGTGTCGGCGGCCGGGGCCGCAGTCACATCGAAGAGTACGCGAAACAGCCGGACGCTCGCATCTATGCCCTCTGCGATGTTGATCAGCCCAACCTGGAGCGCGGCGTCGCCTTGGCGCTAAAACTGACTGGCGAGAAGCCCAAGAGCTTCGAAAATATGAAAGATGTCTTCGCCGACCCGGAAGTGAATGCCGTTTCCATGCCCCTGCCTAACCATTGGCACGCGCTTGCAACCGTCTGGGCCATTCAGGCCGGCAAAGATGTCTACATCGAGAAACCCGCCTGCCACGATCCTTACGAAGGCCGTCAGATGGTCGCCGCCGCACGCAAGTACGGACGTATTGTGCAAGTCGGCTCGCAAGGCCGCAGCATTGCCCATAAGCGTCGCGCGATCCAAATGTTGAACGACGGCGTCATTGGCCAGCTCTACATGTCTCGCGGGCTCTGCTACAAACGCCGCAAATCCATCGGACACACGCCCGACGAGCCGGTGCCTGCCGGAGTCGATTGGGACAAATTCCGTGGTCCCGCGCCCATGGTGCCGTTCTCGAAAAATAAGTTCCTCTACAACTGGCACTGGTTCTGGGAGACTGGCAACGGCGATATCGGTAATCAGGGCGTCCATGAAATGGATATCGCTCGTTGGGGCTTAGGCGTCGATCTGCCTCGTTCCGTCATCGCAAGCGGCGGCAAGTACGCTTATGTTGACGATCAGCAAACTCCCAACACTCTCATTGCTCGCTTCGATTACGGCGACAAAGAACTTGTATTTGAGGTTCGCGGTCTCCAGACCAATGGTGAGGCAGATCTCGGCGTTGAAGGCGGCAACTGCATTGGCAACCTCTTTTATGGCGACAAAGGCTGGATGGCACTAGATGCTAACGGTTACCGCATCTACACCGGAGACCCGGCGAAGCTCACAGACCAAGCTAAGTACGAGGAGCCGAAAAAGACCGACACTGGTCCTCACATGACGAATTTCTTGAAAGCCGTACGCAGCAGAAAGCCGGAAGATTTGAATGCCGATGTTCAAATCGGGGTTCGGTCCGCGGATCTCTGCCATCTCGCAAACATCAGCTATCGCTTAAGCGGCCAGCTTCTTGAATTCGATCCGGCAACGGAAACGTTTAAGAACCAGCAGGCCAATCAACTCGCCCATCCGCCTGAGCGCGAACCATACGTCATTCCGCAGTTCGTCGTATAAACGGGCAGCTAAAGGTCCGCAAGCAATTTCAATGGTTCCGTCACCGACGCCCTTGGCGCATCTCGTCGTTCTTGACCCGGGTCACTTCCACGCGGCTTTGGTTCAAAAAGAGTGGTACATCGAGGTCGATCCTAAGGTCTCCGTATACGCCCCATTAGGTCCTGAACTGCTGGATTATCTGAATCGCATCTACCTGTTCAATTCGCGCCCCGCCAATCCTACCTCTTGGCGGCTCGATATCCATTGTGGCGTCAACCCAGTCCAGGACATGGTCGCTCAATGTCCCGGCAATGTTGTCGTCCTTGCCGGCAAGAACGACACAAAAATCGAACGTATTCACGCCTGCGTGCAAGCCCGTCTTAATGTCCTGGCCGACAAGCCTTGGATCATCTCTTCCGCCGATCTGCCCAAACTTGAAGAATCCCTGCGCGCCGCGGAAGAACTGCATTGCGTTGCGTACGACGTTATGACCGAGCGTTATGAGGTTACTTCGCAATTACAGCGTGAACTGGTAAATGCGCCTGATATTTTCGGCATGCTCGAGCCCGGAAATCCCGATCACCCGGGCGTCTATGCCCGTAGCGTTCACAACATTATGAAGTTGGTGTCAGGCCTGCCCCTCCGGCGGCCCGCCTGGTTCTTCGACGTCAACATCCAAGGCGAGGCGCTGGCGGACGTCGGTACCCATGTCGTTGACCTCGTGCAATGGACGGCGTTCCCCGATCAGGCGATCGATTATCGAGCCGACATAAACATTATTGAAGGCCGTCGATGGCCACTTATCATCACGCCCGCTCAGTTTCAGTTAGTCACCGGGGAAACTGCCTTTGGCCAAAGCTTAGAATCAGCTATCTATGAGAATAATCTAAACTACTTCTGTAACAATTCCGTGCGCTACCAGTTGCGCGGCATTCATATAAAGATGGATATCGTCTGGAACTGGCAAGCGCCGGAAGGGGCCGGTGACGTGTACGAAGCAAGTTTTCGCGGAAGCAAGTCTCGAATCGAAGTGCGACAAGGCGAAGCCGAAAATCATCGCCCCGAGCTCTATGTGGTCCCAAACGATCCAACTGCGCACAAATCCGTGGTCGCAGCGCTTCGAAGCAAAGTTCGAGCTCTTCAGTCCCGCTGGGCCGGCCTGGACATCGTCGAAACTACTGACGAGGCACGAATCGTCATTCCTAATCGTTTCCGCGAAAGCCACGAGGCCCATTTTGCTCAGGTCACGCGCCGTTTCTTTGAATACCTCCGAGACCCGTCAACCATACCGCAGTGGGAAACTCCAAACATGCTAGCCAAGTACTACGTGACGACGCGTGCCGTTGAACTGAGCCGCTTGCAAAGTGTATGAACCCTGCTTCCACTGAACTCGCTCCGTTTCTCGAAGACTCTTCTGGGTATCGAGGCTTCGCGGACCAGGTCTTCGCTCCGGCAAATGTTGAGGAACTCCGCACAATTGTTAGTAATGCCTCGGCAGCCAACACTCCGGTCACCATCGCCGGCGCCGGTACCGGCTTAACAGGCGCTCGTGTTCCGCGGGGTGGCTGGGTCATTTCGCTCCAGCGGTTCCGCGAACTTGAAATTCACCCCGGCTATGCCCGCTGCGGTGCCGGTGTTCTTCTCGCAGATTTGCAATCCGCTGCCGCGCGAACCCGCCAGTTCCTTGGCCCGAACCCAACCGAATCTTCCGCCGCGATTGGCGGCATCATCTCGACGAATGCCGGCGGCGCTCGTAGTTTCCGCTTCGGCCCGCTACGACGTCAAGTCCTCGCCCTGGAAGTCGTCTTTATGGAGGGGCGCCAGGCCCGTTTCAAGCGCGGCGATAGGATTGATTTCCAGTACCGCACCGTGTCCGCGCCATCTACTACCAAGAACTCCGCGGGGTACCCGCTCCATCCTGATCTCGATTGGATTGATCTCCTTTGCGGCAGCGAGGGCACTCTCGCCATCATCACGGAAGCCGAGCTTCAACTGTTTCCTGAGCCGCCCGCCATTCTGAGCGGTGTTGTCTTTTTTCCCTCAGAGGAGTTAGCGCTCGATGCGGTAGACCTCTGGCGTCCCATTCCCGGCCTGCGCCTTCTCGAGTCCATGGACAGTCGCGCTCTCGACTTTCTGCGTCCCAAATATACGGACATGTCTCCTCAAGCGCGCGCCGCACTGATGATCGAGCAGGACCTCGCCTCCGAGGAAGATTCCGAGATCGACCTCTGGACGCAGCGTCTCGCTGCCCAATCCGCTCTTGAAGAGGAGTCCTGGTTCGGCCTTAGCGCTTCTGATCGTGAGCGCTTTCGAGAGTTCCGTCACGCGCTCCCCGCCATGACCGTTGATCAAGGCCGCCGCAGTGGCTCCAAGTTCAGTACTGACTTCGCCGTCCCGCTCGACAAGAATCGCGAGATGTACAACTACTACCGTCAGCGCTGCGAAGAAACGTTTCCCGGCCGCTACACGATCTTCGGTCACATCGGCGATGCCAACGTTCACGTCAATCTATTGCCGCGCGGCCCCGAAGACGCCGGTCGCGCTGAAGACCTCATGCAGAATTTCGCCCGTAAGGTTCTGTCACTCGGCGGCACCGTTGCAGCCGAGCACGGTATTGGTAAGCAGAAGACGAATTTACTCACGCTGATGTATTCAGCCGAAGAAATCGAAGCCATGAGAGACGTCAAACGCCATCTCGACCCGAAATGGCTGCTAGGGCAAGGAACTATCTTCGAATGCTAGTGCTGCCAATTCCTGTCCCGAATCTAACCTTCTTACCAGCACATTGAACCTTTGCGTTCCGGAATGGCATTGATTATCCTTTCGAACTCGCCAAAAAACATTCAAAATAGGCCCGTTTGTGTCGATACCTAAGGTTGGCACCCTGCGTGCTACACCACAGACGAGTTGACCGACCCAATGACAAGCACATCAAAGAACAAGCATGCCGCCCTCGAAACTCTCGTGATCGCCCAGTTAGCTGCGATTCGTAGAAGAGAAGCCGACCTCCAGACGCGCCTGAATTCGACCGCTTCGATTGAACCGGTGAATGTCGCCGCTGAAGTCTGGCAGTTGCAAACCAGCGCCGACCGTTTGAGCCGCATGATGGATGCAATGAATTCTGGCGAAACGCGTGCAGTATTTGTCGCCTAAACGGCACTAGCGGTATAGGAGTTCCATGCGAGTGTTCACCTTCCTTCTTTTTGTTTTGACCATCGTGGCTGGATTTCTCTCATACAACGGTGTTGGGAGCTTGACCGAGACGGTAAAACTCACGTACGCATATCTCGCGCTGTTGACGGTAGCGTGTACATTGATCAGTCTGACTATACGGCCCGCGGCTCCTGACGGCGTGCCGACCCAGGTTCACGATAGTGCTTCTATAGACCTGCAAAGCTAGCTGTCGGCACCATTCGCTCTATAGTGCTGGCATGCTTCTATGCCGTCTCGATCATCGGGAATCTGGTACACGAGAATTACCGAGTTTCAAGGTAGCCATGGCACTCTACGACCGGCAATCTCGGATATCTAGCAAACCTCGCGTCCCGATCCGATAACATGCACCGATAGAACACTGATCCCCGATCCGAAGCAAGTGTCCGAGCATTACGACAACTACCGCACAGCCCCGGATCCGCATTCGCAATCTCCGGCCCGGATAACACGTCCGCAAATACGAATCCGTCTCGCTCAACCGTTTCGCCCACCTCAATGGCAATTGGGCTTGTAAAGACCGGCGAATCGTAGACAAACGTATGAAACTCCCCGTTTTCGCCGCACGCATCAACTTCCGGCGGTAGCTCAGTCAACAAGGTTCCATCGAACTCGCGCCCCGCGAACGACCGGTCAAGTTTCGTCTGGTCAATGCACGTCAGTTTCGCTCGAACGCCGGCCTGAATCATTTCCTGGGCAAGCTGGCGAGTTGGCAAATGCCAAACGGGGAATAATGGCGTAAGTCCCGTCGCTTGCAATTGCCGCTCCCGATACTCGCGGATATCGCGCAGGTACAAATCGCCGAAAGCCATGTGGGTAGCGCTTTCGGCTACTGCTCGTTGGCACATGCCTCTCATGAGGCATTCATAATCTTCGTTCGAGCAAGGCCACGGCAGGTCAACGGGCCAAAGCGGCAGTCCCACTCGCTGCGCCTGCATCTGAACTAAGTGGCGGCGTACGGCATGCATCGCAACGCGATCCGCTGATCGATTGAACGTAGTAAGCAGCGCAATCACCTGAACGTCTGGCATTTGTCGCAGCAGATGCAGCGCCCATGCGCTATCTTTGCCACTGCTCCAAGATAGGACGACTCGTCGAGAGTCGGACGTGCGCTTTGGTAATCCAGTTGAAGCCACGATTAGCCAGCTTGCTCGATTTTGCGCTGCAAGGTATTTCGTCTCAGATCTACGCGACTGTTTCGGTACTCTTCCAGAGCTCGTCCCTGGACCTTATAGTAATAACAAGGATGCAGCCTTATAGTGGCCGGGTACTCTTTGTCTTCGGCACTCGGCCTGAAGCGGTCAAATTGTGTCCGCTGATTTTGATGATGCAAGACGTCGGCTTGTATCAAGTAGTCGTCTGCGTCACTGGCCAACACCGCAGCATGCTCGATCAGGCGCTTGAGGCGTTTGGCGTGAGAGTGGACCATGACCTTTCTGTCATGAGGCCAGGACAGAGCCTATTTCACGTTACCGCTCGGATTATCGAAGGACTCGAAGCAGTGTTTGAGCGCGAGCAGCCCGCTCTTACTGTTGTGCAAGGCGATACGACAAGCACGCTTTGCGGTGCCTTGGCCGCATTCTATTCGCGAGTTCCTGTCGCACATGTGGAGGCAGGGCTGCGAACCGGCGACCTGTCGCGGCCGTTTCCTGAGGAAGCAAATCGTATTCTTACAGCACGACTCGCCACTCTGCACTTTGCTCCAACCGGGAAAGCAGCCGAAGCCCTGCGCCGCGAGGAGGCGGCAGGCATTATCCAAGTTACGGGGAACACTGGTATCGATGCGATTCGTCTTATCAAGGAGCGCGTCGAAAAAGGCTGTTATGACGGTTCAGATCTGCCTAAGATTACGGAGGGACGGAAGCTCCTGGTGGTGACGGCTCATCGACGGGAGAGCTTTGGGCCGCCGCTGGAGCGAATCTGCGCGGCGCTGGCGCGCCTCTCCGAACGGCCAGACGTTCAGATCATCGTCTCAGCGCATCCGCAACCAAAGGTAGAGGAGACGGTGCGCCGGCTACTTTCGAGGACCGAAGTCACCGTCATCCCGGCAATGGACTACGTGCCTTTCATCTCGTTGATGATGCGAGCGCACGTCCTGATCACGGATTCGGGTGGCATACAGGAAGAAGGTCCTTTTCTCGGGAGGCCGATACTCGTGACGCGGGATAAAACGGAGCGGCTCGAAGGGGTGGAAGCGGGTACCGCCAAGCTGGTGGGTACAGATACGGAGCGTATCATTCGCGAAACGAACCTGCTGCTGGATGATCCGGCCGAGTACGAACGCATGGCATGCGCGCATAACCCTTATGGCGACGGATACGCATGCGAGCGCATTGAGGCCGCTATTCGCGATTTCTTGGGAGTAGGCGCTCCCGCACAAATGGAATAACTAGCTAACGTTGAGCTAAACGAAAAACACTTCTTTCATGCAGCAACTGAAACATAAGACCGCGTTAGTTGTAGGTGCAAGCCGCGGTATTGGCCTTGCGATTGCGCGTGAAATCGCAGGTGCCGGCGCGAATACCATTCTCGCTTCGCGCAATCTAAACGCACTGGAAGCCGAGGCAGCAGCTCTGAGGGCAGAGGGTTTGCTGGCCAGCGCCATGCGGTTGGATGTGGAAGAGTCCGGGAGTTTCTCGCAATTGCTGGAGGTCGACATACTGGTGAACGTTGCGGGAACGAACACCCGGAAGCCCTTCGAGCAGTATACAGGCGAAGAGATTGATCACCTGCTAAAGACAAACCTTACCGGCCTGACAACTTTGACCCAGCGCATAGGAGCCGGCATGGTCAAGCGTGGACGCGGCGGCAAAATCGTATTCATTGGAAGTCTGATGTCGTTGCTCGGCCTACCGTATTTGAGTATTTATGCCATCACCAAGAGCGCGCTGGCGGGACTTACTCGGTGTCTCGCTGCAGAATGGGGGCGTTACAACATTCAGGTGAACTGCGTAGCTCCAGGATTCATCTTGACGGACCTCAATCACGCGATGTGGCAGCAGGACGAAATGAAAAAGTGGCTAGCCGCATCGCAAGCCAATCCGCGCATGGGTACTCCCGAAGACATTGCTCCTTTGACCGCCTTCTTGTGCGGACCTGGCGCTGACTACATTACCGGACAAGTTATCGCCGTAGACGGCGGCTATACAACCACCGCGGTTTGGCCATTCCAACCGTAGTAAACGACGCGTCACTAAGAAGCGCTATTGGGTGACTTTGGCTGCCACATCGACAAGCGTCTTATAGATCCACCGTGTGCCCTGCTCAAGTGAATCAATAGGTACGCGTTCATTGTTTCCGTGCATCCGGCTCAGGTCGTCATCTGTGATGGGATACGGATAGACACCGTATACCGGGATGCCGCGGCTACGCCAGGCAACTGCGTCGGTGCCTGCCTGGAACAGGTAAGGCGTGACCGGGGCATTCCAAACGGCCGTCGCATTATTGGCCAAAGTCTGATAAAGCACCGTGTCGGTCGATGATTCTTTCATTCCCCGAACTCGCTCCTGCCTCCGCGCGAGCGCTACCGACTCTGGCGTTTTTGAGGGTGCTAAAGTGACTTCAACGTTTGGGTCTTCGATCACTTTCTTAATCTCTGCAATCATGTCTTCAGGTTTAGTACCTGGAATGACGCGGAGATTGATGGTTGCTTCAGCGGAGCCTGGTATCACATTCGATCGGAAGCCGGCGTTCAGCAGAACAGGCGCGATTGTGTTGCGCATTATGGCGTGCAATAGGGCATCTTTGCTGATTTGCTTGGCTGCTTCGGAAATAACTGCGGGGTCGCTGCTGTTGACTAGGTTCGAATAGTAATCAGACATCGGCGGCTCGCTCGTCTTCGCTAAAGTCAAGAAGAAACGCTTTGTACTGGGCGTCAGTTCCGGCTTTGTTTCGTAGCGCGATAACTTCGCAAGCGCATTGGCCAACGTAAAGATCGCGTTATCCGGTCTCGGCATAGACGAATGAGTGGAAGTGCCATGGGCCGTCAACAAGAGAGTCACACTTGATTTATCTGCCGTCGAGATGCTGATGTAGCGAACTCTTCCATCAGGGCGTTTCATGATCCAACCGCCCTCATTCAAAGCGAATTCGCAATCGATAATGTCCCAGTTTCTCTCCGCCAACCAGGACGTGTTGTAGGGAGCGCCTTCTTCGTCGGCTTCGACCAGGAAAATTACATCGCGCTTGAGCGGCACTTTCTTCCTGGCAAGCTCCATTACGGCTTCCCCGAAGACGGCAATCCCACCTTTGAAATCAATTGCGCCTCGACCGTAGATATAGCCTTCTTTTTCGATGGCTGCAAACGGATCAACACTCCACTTCTGGCGCTCGACGCCTACGGTATCGGCATGAGAGGCAAGGAGTATGGGTTTCGCACTGCCGTCTCCTTTGAGGCGAGCAATAAGGTGTGACTTCCCCGGCTGCGGTGTCGGAACAATAGTAATTTCGAAGCCAAGCGGCTTCAATTTCGCAACAAGTAGCTCGTCGAGCGTACCTTCGTTACCAGGTGGGTTGCTGGTGTTGATTCGAATAAGTTCTTTCAGCAACGCGGCCGTCGGATTCTGGGCATGTAGACAGATACCGGTTCCCAGAAACCAAACCAACCAACAGCCGAATTGTGCTTTCATTTATCTGATCAACGCTGAGGATTTTTCGGCAAGCTGATCATGTTAGCGAAAAGACGATATGCGCCAGGCACGCCCTCGGGCAACTGGCGATAGAACGCATAGGCATTGTAAATGTAGATTCCTTTGCCGTATTTCGCGTAGAGAAGACCGCCTTTTTGCGGTTGTTGTCCCTCATCGTGGGTTTCGAGAAGAGCTTCATAATGAGGATCCCATGTCTTCATCCATTTAGAACCGCGCTCTTCCACCCAGCCTCCGAAATCCGCTTCGGTGATCTTGTTAGGCCAATTGAAAACGGGATTTGAAGGGTCGAGGATAGTGACCTTCGATGCTTCGTCAGTCACTTCTTCCGGGTTGGAGGTCATGCTGTACGCGTAAGGCCCGAAGTTGTGATCGAATTCGGGCGTGTTGTATTCAACCATAACTACTCCGCCGTTCTTGACGTAATCGAGAATTCGGCTGTTGTAAGTGCGGAGATCTTCGCGGGCGGCATAGGTGCGGACGCCTAGGAGAATCGCGTCATACTTGCTTAAGTCGCCCGTGGCCATTTCGGCAGGGCCGAGAAACGCCACGTGCACGCCGAGATGCTCAAGGGAGGACGGAACATCATCGCCGCTTCCCATGACGTAGGCGATTTTGAGATCGGGTGCAACTTTGACGTCGACGCCCGAAAGCCGATAAGTGGCCGGCCGATACAGGAAATAAGGGCGAAGGCCAGGGTAGCCGGTCACATCGTAGCCTTCGGTATAGCGATGGCCATCGTATTCCGCTTGCGCGGTAATGCGATAGGGTTTCTCGGTGAGATTTGCTGGAGAAACCCGGAACGTGACGGACTGATCCTGACCGTCATCAGACGTGGAAAATTCCGCAGTTGATGGTTCAGATTTCCAACCCTGCGGCAGTTCCAGACGGATCGCTCCCTTAGCTGGTCCTTTTACGTTGCTGTGTACAACGGTAGTAACTGGAAAAGATTCTTCTTTGAGAGGGACGATGCCGGCTCGCGGAGCAATGGCAACGCTGATTGCTGGCGCGACCACCAGCGGCTGGAGCACCGACCCCTCTCCGGTGATTCGCTGCACGGTTTGCACATACTGCGCAATGCGGATCGGCGCACCATCGTAGTCAAACTCGGCCCAGGCCGCGAGCGGGTACGGCGGCAAAGGCTGATTCAGGAAGCGCTGGTCCCGAATGTCGTAATACGGCTGCTCTATATCCGGTCGCGTGAAATAAGGTCGAGTGAATTCCGCGTTTTCCGGAATCTGCACCTTAAATCTGACGTCGAATGGCTTATCATCCGCAAGCGAGCTCGGAACGATTAGTCTGCGATCCGGTTTCCTCAGAATGCCACTTTTCCTTCTGCTCATACGCTTCCACGCTGATGCGCCGAAGCTCAACCGGAGTCTTGCTCTGATTTACAACGTGAACGTTCACTCCGAACGTCTGTCCGGGTATTGCCGTCCGAAAACTCTCCGGCGTACCCATGAACATGACCATGAGAGGATTTGGTTCTGTATTCGGGGCAATGGTGCTTGCCACTGACAGTTCTAAAGCCTCGGCCAGCGCGTTGTTGAACTGAACGCGCTTGATTTCCAGTTCGTGGCGAACATTGTACTTTGCGTCCTCGGGCAGATTCTCTTTCTCGAGTTGATCGAGCAGGGCGATAGTCTGTTTTAGGCCTGCTGCAAGCGCTGGAGCGGTTTCTTCCGGGTGGACGGCAGAGAACTTCGAAATCGCCTCCTCAACCGAGGCGTTTATTTTGCTCAGTCCGGTCTTCAGAAAATCTGCACTCCCATTCCCGGCGAGCGAAGCTATGCCCAGCAGAGACGTATCAATACCGTCGAAAAATCCTTCTTCCTTTTCCCCGGACTGAACATTCGAAGCGACGCGATGATAGCGGCTCAACGACTGTCCAGCTTGAGGAATGGAGCTTCCGCCGTTCTGGGATTTCTGATAGCCAAGTCCTTCGCGAGAGATCTGAACATAAGACATCCCAAGTACCGGGTCGTAGGTCCCTTCGGGAACTTCTACATTGACGGTCACGTTGGTAGAGCCGCCCCGGCGGCTAAAAGGGGCGCGGTCATAGTCCTTCAGCGGTGTCCATGGCTTCAAACCGGCCTTAATCTGATCAGGAAAAACATTCGGATCGCCTGCGGCTTTGAAGACTTCCTGGGCCATCGCTCCCGCTGTCTGATGATTACCGTGTCCATCGCTCGGACCGCCGACAAAAACGGAGGTGATAACCAAAGGGCGGACCATCCGAACTACGCGCACGACGTCATATAGCACTCGATCATGAGTCCACTTGCTGATGGATTCAGCCATGGTCTTAGAGAAGCCATAATCAATGACGCGCGTCCAATACTGATTGACACCGTAGTAGCGGCCGGCAGAGAGCAACTCCATAGTGCGAACAAGGCCGAGCGCATCAAAGTAATCGGACGACATTACGTTGGCCCCGCCCTCGCCGCGATTGAGCGTCAGGAGCGCGACACGCGCACCCATGCCCCGGGATTCGTAAGCCAACATGCCCCCATCCTCATCGTCGGGGTGTGCGGTGACCATGATGAGGCTCGCGCGCGTATGCAGCTTTTTGAGGCTTTGCCAAAGCGCAGTAGAGCCGCGATTGGCGGGAATCTCATGTGCAATTGGTGTCGGCTGAATGGATGTAGAGTAAGGCGTTTGCGCAAATGCGCAGCCAGCCACGAAGAGAACCAAAAAACGGTTCATAGTTATTTCAAGTTTCCGATCAAAAATAAAGTTTTAGCGCGAACTGAATTTCTCTTGGGTCAGTGATTGTATCCCCGGTAATTTTTCCAAAAGAAGCAATCGAAGAAGAAGCGACGCTCGCGTTGGGGTTCGGGAAATTAGGGTGGTTGAACGAATTGAAGAATTCACTGCGGAACTCCAGCTTCCAACGCTCCGTTAAGAGAAACGACTTGAACAAGCTCAGGTCCACGTCTTCAAGACCGGGACCGTGAAAGCCTCTTGGCGCGCAGGTGCCGAAGGTGCCCAAAGCTGGCACGGCGAAGGCCGCCGGGTTCAAAAAGAAGCCAGGCGCGTTTGCTCCAAAGAGCAGCGACGGATTTGTTGTTGCACCGACGTAAGGATTGCTGATGCAATTTCCGCGGCTGGCGTGATTGGCGCCGGTGCCGCTTTCGTCAGGAGCCGTCACCGTAAAAGGTAAACCGGTTTGAAGGGTAACGATACTATTGAACTGCCATCCACCCACAAACCTGCCCATCGCGCTGTTATTGTTCAGCACCAATCCACCCTTGCCAACCGGCAAGTTATAGATCGCGTTTCCAACGAAGCGGTGAGTTTGATCAAAGGGCGAGAAGCTTCGCTCCAGATTGTAGTTATATGCGTAGGCTGGAGTCGAACCACCTGTCAGATTATCCACGAAATTCGAGAAATTCTTGCTGAACGTGTAGCTGACGCCGTATGCAAGGCCACGCGAAAACCGCTTCTTCAGAGAGACAAGCAGGGCGTTGTAATCAGTGTTTCCGTCGTTTGTGGCCAATTCCAGAAATGCATGGCTGCCGCTGGTGGCAGTCGTTGTCGTGTTGAGGTTTGGATAAGGGAAAAGAATAATCGGGGCACCCGTCGATGTGTAACCGGTTATGATCGCCTGATTCGCATTCCTGAGCCGATTCATTTTGCGGCCGAAATTGCCGACGTAGTCGATATCGAGCACGGTGCTTTGCGAGAACTCAAATTCCGGACCGAAGCTCGTTTGTTCTACATAAGGCGTCCGTTCGTTTGGATCCTGGGCGCGGATCTGCACCTTGGGAAGCGTAACGGCTGCTGGGCTAAACTGCGCCGCGGGGAAGCCGTTCTTCAGGATAAAAGCTGGAGTGGAACTGGGGAAGCTTTGGGCGTTTGCTTCATCAAAGAAAAACGGCGGATTCTCACCCAAGACACTTTCCGATCCAATGCGGACATCATGTTGATAGAAAATGCCGTAGCCCCCGCGAAGCACTATTCGCGAGAACGGTTGATAGCTGAACCCGACGCGCGGAGCCCAGTCGTTTTTGTCAGGATGGACCAGCGCGCGTTGGAACCAATCGCCATTCGTTGCGGTGACAAAGCCGCCGCCATTAGCTGGCGTGAAATTTGCCAGGGCGTTTTGGTGGTTTAGCAACGGCGACCACAATTCGTAGCGGACGCCGTAATTGATAGTAAAATTGCTGCGTACACGCCAGCTATCCTGCGCGAAGAAGTTATTTCCGACTTTGTAGTTGTGTACAACTGTCGGGGTCGTGAAGGAAGCGGTACTTACATCTCCCAAAAGAAAATCCGGTACGCCGAGACCAGTATTGCCGCTGTAAATACCGCTCGACGTGATCTGACCTTGAAGCGATTGCGCATCCAGGAAGTTATCACTTTCATGGCGGAATTCATAGCCTAGCTTTATGCTGTGATTTCCTTTAAGCCAACTGAGCGTATCCAGAAGTTGCCATACCTGTGCCACTTGTACCTGAGGGCGCCACGGTGCTGTTCCCAACCGCTGTAGGCCCGAGATGTTGATGGGAGGCAGTCCTGCATCAAAGGGGCTTGCTGGTATACCGTTCAATCCATACGTAGAAGCAGCCGAAGAACCAAGTTGCACGCCAATCGGGTCACTATGGGCGTTGTCTCGGCTGAACCCGCCTCGTAGCTCATTGACGATAGAAGGAGAGAGAACATCCGTCCATGAGAGAGCTACCGACTTACCGCGGATGTAATATTGCGTAGCAAAATTTCCGTTGCCGGCGAGGAAATTGCCGGTCCATGGCGGATCTTGGCGATTCACGGCGTAGTCGCTGAATCGACCGAAAATCCGATTATTTGCGTTGATCGTATGATCTACGCGCACGTCATAAGAATACGTGTTGTTCGGCACCGAATAGACATATTGATAATTGTTCGCGCCGGTCCAACTTGCCGGTTTGCCTTCGTTGGCAACCGCGGTGGGGATATTGGGATCCGGATACAGATTCAGTAGCTTGACGCCGACGGGATCAAGGCAAGAGGTGCTTATGATATTGCCGGAAATACAACCGCTTTGACCGGCAACTGGGGAATTGGCCAGCGTTGGCTTTAGCTCTGTGAAATTCCCAAGCTTCATTAGCGGAGTGGGAACGGTAGACAACGTAGTCGTCGCCTTTCGGCTAATGAGGCCTTGTGAATCGACGAAGAAGAATGTTTTGTCCTTGATGATCGGGCCGCCAAAGGTGCCTCCGAATTGGTTTTGGCTGAAATGCCCTCGCGGTACTCGGTTGGCATTGTTGATGAACCGGTTGGCATCCAGGTCGTTGTTCCTTAGAAACTCCCACAGATCTCCATGAAATTGATTCGAGCCGCTCTTGATTGACGCGTTAATCACCGCGCCTGCAGAGGTTCCGAATTCGGCGGAATAGGTGCGCGTCTGAACGCGAAATTCCTGCAGCGCATCCGGTGGAGGCTGCACGGTCTGGACGGATCCCTCCTGTAGGTTGGTGGATCCTGAATTGTTGTCTACACCATCGAGCGAGAAATAGTTTTGCGTTTCCAGATTTCCATTCGAGCTGAAACGGTCCGGAGCGGCGTTCGCCACTGAGGGATCCTTAAAAATGCCCGGTTCGAGCAGCGCCAGATCGGAGTATCGCCGTCCATTCAAAGGCAGATCGACGATTTGCTGTTGACGCACAACACCGCCCAGTTCGGCAGTTTGCGTGTCCAAGCAGGGGAGTGACGGATTGCACTTCCAACGTTTGAGTGACATTGCCAACTTGCAATGTAAAATCCCTGGAGACACGCGCATCGACATCAATCTCGATATTGCGAAATTCCTGGGCAGTGAAGCCGCTGACGACTGCCTTTAGGGAATATGCGCCGGGATGTAGTGCATTGAACTGGTACTCGCCCGCAGCGTTGGTGCTGGTGGTCTGACCTATGTTAGTGGCTCTGTTCGTCAGCGTCACTGTCGCTTTGGGAATGGCCGCGCCGCTCGAATCGTGGACAGTGCCAACGATAGACCCTGTATCAATCTGAGCAAGCGCTACACTGCACATCATTACCAGGCAGGTAATGATTATCGACAACTTCAAGAAGGGCGACGGTAAACATGCCTTTAATTTTTCCACCATGCGTATCCTTTCGGCCTGTGACTTGCGCTGTATTGGCCCCAGTGGCGGCATCGTAACATAGTTGTGCAACCGTGTGCAAGAACTTCATTTCACATGTGTTTCTGGCATCATCCTTTGCAACGCTAATTTCGGTTCCGGTGCTTGCGACACCCGTATGCGCCACCTGTCACCCGCAGGAAACGGCGCGCTTTCTTGCATCCGGGATGGGTCGATCGATAGGCACGCCGGGGCCGCTTCCACCCGGACGGGTAGTACATGACGACATCCAAGAGCGTAATCACTATTAAGTTTCAGGATGGCCGTATGATCCACGACCTTTCCGAACGCGGGTTGCTAGCCGAATACCCGATCCAGTATCAGATCGGGAGCGGTGAACGCGGCCGGACATTTGTCGTTCAAATTGGCGAATATCTACTCGAATCTCCAGCATCGTGGTATCGAGGGCGCGGCTGGGATGTCTCACCCGGTTATGAGCAGTTGCAACTGATTGACTTCGACCGTCCGGTAACCGATAACTGTCTTTTCTGCCATGCCGGAAAGGCGAAATTTTCAGATGCGGACGGCCGGAAACTGGCTGGCACCCCGATAACTGCGATTACCTGCGAGCGATGTCACGGACCAAGTGATGCTCACGTTCAGCACCCTTCCGCGCACAACATTGTGAATCCCGCGAGACTGGTCGGTCCACAGCGGGATGGCATCTGCGAACAATGTCATCTCGAAGGTGAAACGCGCGTTGTGAATCCTGGAAAGACAATGCATGATTATCGTGCGGGAGAACGTCTGGAGGAAACGCTAGTTACTTACCTGTTTAAGGAAAGCGGCCAGGTCAGGCCTGCAGTCACCCAAGTGGAAGAATTGGCTGAAAGCCAATGCGCGCGTGCAAGTGGCGGCAAATTGTGGTGCGGCACTTGTCACAATCCGCACGGGGCGAATGTAGACCGGAGCCACCAGATTCGCGAAGTGTGCATGTCGTGCCATCCGGCGCTTTCCAAAACAGCTCATCCCGCCCATCAGACGGAGTGCGTTTCCTGTCATATGCCGCGCCGGGCGACTTCGAACATTGCCCACGTTGCCGTAACGGACCACTTTATTCACCGTCCCGGCGAAGCTGAGCCCATAAGTGAGACGACCCATGCAGTTGTCGCGTGGCGGGAACCTCCCGTGAAATTTCAGCAACGCGATCTGGCGCTTGCGGAACTCGAGATTGGCGCCGAAAAGCATTTACAAACCTTGATCGACGACAGTGTGCGGCTGCTCCAAGCGCTTCCGGATGCCCAGCAGAGCGGGGATGCGGATGTCCTGTCTAACTTGGAAGCTGTTTATTTGCAAAAGAGCTCTCCGCAGAAGGCCGTGGCTTTGAGCCGGTGGGCGGCTGAGATTGTCCCAAAAAGTGCCACGCTTGCCATGAACCTGGGAATCGCGTTAAAAAGGGCCGGGGAACCGGGCGAGGCTGAGCGTCAATTGACTCGTGCCATCGAGCTCGATCCTTCCCTGATGCAGGCCTATGCCGAGCTGGCAATTTTATATGACAGCCAGGAGCGAACCGAGCGACGCGATGAAGACGATTGACCGCTTTCTGCGCTGGAACCCACAAAGCATTCAATTCCGGTTAGCGCGCAGCCATTGACGTCGAGGTTTTACGATTTTATTTCGAAGTAGATTCGAAAGCCTGGAGAGCGCTTAGCCCGAGCGCCGTCTGCTCCGACATTCGCTCCAAAATTTGGCTTCGTAACGCCAATTGCTGTCGAGCAAGCTCTGTCAACCCAAGTTTCTTATACAGGAGCGCGAGTCTATAGTAATTCTGGGGCAGCGGATCGAGACTTACACAGGCTTCCATCTGTTTGCGCGCCTCTTCAAATTGTCCTGTCCATTCATAAGCACGCGCCAGCTCGCAACGGCCGACGACACTTTCCTGTGGCGCTAGCTTGAGACCTGCAATCGCTTGCTGCTCCATAGCGGTATTTCCACTTTCGCGTGCGACGCGCAGGCTTAGAGCGCTGCAGACGATGCCGTTCCATTTGCAAAGGGATTGAATGATTGCTTGAGAAGGCGCCGCGGAGGATTGCAGAACGATTTCTGCCATACAGCGATAAGGCGATTCCAGGCGCGGGTCTGCCTTGATTGCGTCTTCAAATGCGCTCTCCGCGTCTTTGATTTCTCCTTCCGCGTAGTCTGCAATTCCCAGGAGGGTCCGAAGCTTGGCCGATTTGGGAAATAACTTCGCCGATTTTTCGAGCAGATCAATCGCGGGCCTGAAATTCTGGTGTTTAATCCATTCGAAGGCAAGATCAAGGCGGAATTGTTCCTGATCGGGCGCCAGCGTAACTGCCGCTTCGTACGCTTTGGCGGCCTTCCCGTACTCGCCACGCTCCTCTTCGATGCCGCCAATAAGCGCTTGCGCTGAGGCTACGTTTCTAACCTGCTCTGCGTGATGAATCGCGTCCTCCAAAAAACCGGCTTGTGATTCCGCCACTGCAGTGGCGAGAAGAATGTTTGCATCAGAGGGGGCTAGTTCAAGAGCGGCTCGCATTTCCTGTGCCGCGGCCATGTTCTCGCCAAGTCCGGATGCCACTGCGGCCTTCAGGCGATGAAAGGCAATGCGCTGGCTGGTGGCGTCCGGCTCCTTGACGCCCTCGAGCACTTTGCTGGCTTCATTGAAGCGCTTTTCGCGGGCGAGCGTAACAGCCTGTTCGAGCGGCGACTGCGCCAAAGCAGCTGCGCAAAGAACTATCCAAGCTAGAAAGCCGCGCAAGCACCCGTATGATAACTTATGCCGTTGCCCAACAACGAATCACCGGCGCTACACCGCAAACTCGGCATTTTCGGCGCAACTTCGGCCAATATGCTGGAAATGATCGGCGTTGGACCCTTCATCACTATTCCGGTTTTGCTGGCGAAAACCCACGGCCCTCAAGCGATTCTCGGGTGGGTCGTGGGTGCCGTCGTGGCGCTCTGTGATGGCATGGTTTGGGCAGAGTTGGGAGCCGCGATGCCCGGCACCGGCGGTCCTTATCATTACCTCTCGGAGGCGTACGGGCCGAAGCGGTTGGGAAGATTGATGAGCTTTTTGTTTATTTGGGAGACGATTTTCCTCGCCCCTCTGTCGATAGGGTCAGGCGCGGTTGGATTTGCGCAATACGCCAGGTTTTTGCTTCCGCACATGCTTTGGTGGCAAGAGAAACTCATTGGCGTAGCCGTCTGCGTATTGATTACCGCGTTGCTTATATCGTGAAATCCGTTCCGTCGGACGACTGTCGGTGATGATGTGGGTTGTCGTGCTTGGGACGGTGACGTGGATCACTACCGCCGGAGTTCTGCATTTTAACCCGCAAATGGCCTTCAACTTCCCTCCAGGCGCGTTCGCTCCTTCGAAGGCATTCTTTTTTGGGGTGGGCGGTGCGACCCTGATCGCAATGTATGACTACGGTGGTTATAACAACGTCTGCTTTTTCGCTGGCGAAGTGCGCAATCCGGAGCGCGTTGTCCCCCGATCGATTTTGCTTTCTGTATTGGCAGTGGCTATTTTGTACCTGACGATGAACGTCACTATCATCGGGGTGGTCCCGTGGCGTGAAGCTATCCAATCGAAATCCATTGTGTCTGATTTCATTCAGCGGATCTACGGTTCCGGCGCAGCAAAACTGGTGACTGTGCTTGTGCTTTGGACAACGTTCGCGTCCGTCTTTGCGGTCCTGCTTGGATATTCGCGGGTGCCTTACGCCGCGGCGGCAGATGGGCGATTTTTCCGAGTTTTTGCACGCCTACATCCTTCTAAAGGGTTCCCCAGTTTCTCCGTGCTCTTCCTCGGTCTTGCCTCCGCTGCTGCCTGTTTCCTGGAATTGGATGTTCTGATCAACGCATTGATCGTGATCCAAATTATGATTCAGTTCATGGCTCAGGTAATCGCTGTCACGCTGATACGAAAGAAC
This sequence comes from Terriglobia bacterium, assembly GCA_963846025.1. Lineage (GTDB taxonomy): Bacteria > Acidobacteriota > Terriglobia > Bryobacterales > Bryobacteraceae > Bog-105. Next base: position 97,748 of record CAWJUG010000010.1, read on the forward strand.
CGGCCTGACATTGCGCGGCCATTTCGAATGCCTTTATATCCCTTTACCAGCATCATCGCTTTTCTCGGCTGGCTCTACATCCTGGTGGCGAGCGAAGTTGCATACATAGTCACGGGCGTGGTGTTGCTTGTCGCGGGCGTCGGTGCTTATCTGTGGCGCGCCCGCTCGCGATGCGAGTGGCCGTTTCAGATGGTTGAGGCCAGTACGGAATGAAACCACATCCTGGCGTTGTCGTAGCCGGAGAATTGTTTATCGATTTAATCCTGAGTGGTTGTTCGGAATGGCCGCAGCCCGGAAAAGAAATATTCGCGAAAAATTTTCGACGCGAAATCGGAGGCGGAACGGCAATCACGGCGTGTGGTTTAGCAAAGCTCGGATTGGATGTAGCGCTGCTCGGTGTTGTGGGGAACGATTGGGGCGAATGGATGATAGAAGAGTTACGACGCCGTAACGTGGAAACAGAATGGGTCCAGTTTGACGCGGACGAGCCCACAGGTTTTACCGTGATTGCAACAATGCCGCAAGATCGGGCCTTTCTCACTTATGACGGGGCTAATCGGGGATTTGAGGCGCTGCTGTTGAGGGCCGCTAACGCAAAGCAATTCTCAGGTGTACGGCACCTGCACCTGGCGTATGCGCCTTCGCTTGAGACGGCGGCGCAGTTGTTCGAGCAGGTCCACGCGAATGGATGTACGTTTTCGCTTGACGTCGGATGGCGCGAGGATTGGCTTCGCGACCGTAACGCCCTCAGGCTGCTTCGTAATGTGGACTTGTTTTTTCCAAACGAGATAGAGGCGCAGTCTTTAACGGAAGAAGAGGAGCCGAAAAAAATCTTGCAAGCTTTTCGATTAGCGGGTGTAAAACGGGTTGCGCTGAAGCTTGGCGCCCGGGGGGCGGCGCTGCTTTGGGACGGCGAGATAGCCCTCATCGAAGCTCATATGGTGGCTCCACTGGATACGACGGGCGCCGGAGATTGCTTCGACGCCGGATTTCTGTACGGTTGGCTAAGAGGCGAGACACCGCGCACCTGTTTGCAGATGGCCAGCATATGCGGAGCATTATCGACCGAAGAGTACGGTGGTATCGCCGGATTTCCCACTCCTGAGCGTCTCTACCGAGAACTGCAGAGAGTGAACCTGTGCGCAAAGTAACTGTGATCGGCGGCGGAGGCGTGCGCACGCCACTGTTGCTTTATGGGTTGGCCCAGGCGCAGCATTTCCTGGAGATTGGCGAAGTCACTCTTTTCGATGTGGATTCGGAGCGCACGAACGTCATCGCTCGCCTGGGCCGCGAAATTCTGCGAAGGCTTGACGCGAAATTCGAGATCAGAACCACCTTGCGCCTGGAACAGGCTGTCGAGGGAACTGATTTTGTAGTGAACAGCGTACGTGTCGGCGGCATGTCGAGACGAGCGAGTGACGAGCGTATCGCCATTGAGAACGGGCTGGCTGGACAAGAGACGACCGGGCCGGGCGGCGCTGCTATGGCGCTGCGCACAGTGCCGGTTGCGCTTCACTGCGCCAGAACAGTAGAGCGCTTTGCTCCCCAGGCCTGGTTCATCAATTTCACAAATCCGGCCGGTCTAATTACGCAGGCATTGTTGAATAATACGGCGCTGCGGGTGATCGGGATCTGCGATACCCCGGTGGAACTGTTTCACAGGATCGCGCAGGCGCTTCGAGAGCCTTACAGCGACTTACGTTTCGAATATGCGGGGTTAAATCATCTAGGTTGGATTCGCCGGGTTTCGTTGCGAGGTGAGGACGTCACTCGAAGAATTTTGTCTGATAACGCTCTGTTGCAGCAACTGTATTCTTCAAATCTATTCGATCCCGCTTTGATTCAGACGCTCGGCTCTCATTCCCACGGAATATCTATTTTTCTATTACAGCCAAAGGAGGGCGTATCGCAACCAGATGCGCGCAGGCGCAAGCCGCGGAGAGGAGTTGCAGCGATTGAATGATGGTCTGTTCCATCAGTTAGCGGCTGCCGGGAAAGACGATCAGGCCCTTTCAATTTATCGGGAGTATCTGATGCGCCGCAATGCCTCTTACATGAAGTTAGAAGGCGAGGGCGGCTCCGCGTTCCGCATCGCGGAAGAAGAACAGGATCCCTTTGAAACCGCAACAGGGTATCACCGGATTGCGCTTAACGTCATGACTGCGTTGATCTCCGCCGAACCGCGCGAGATTGTTGTTAATGTTGCCAATCAAGGATCAATTGACGGCCTTGAGGCAAATGACGTTGTTGAAGTGCCTTGCGATGTAGACCGGACAGGGGCTCGCCCACGTCGAGTCGGCCGTTTGCCAGACACTGTTCGCGGTCTCGTAGAGTCGGTCAAAGCCTACGAACGTACCACTATTGACGCGGCTCTCGAACATTCGCGCAAATTAGCGCAACTCGCGATGCTCGAATATCCCGTCGTCGGCCAATGGGATCTAGCAGGGGACGTACTCCAATCACTTTGCGAAAGTGATCCCCAGGGATTAGGCTACTTGAAATAACGTCCCCTTGGGTTGCTAAACCTAAAACGTAATTTTCAACGCAAGCTGAATAATTCGAGGGAAGTTGTATTGGTTTTGGTTCACGGTTCCGAAACCGCTCCAGACTCCGCCGATATACTTTGCTGGCCCGTCACTGGGATTAGTATCCACAGATTGGCGGATCGCCGTGTTCATGAGGTTGATAGCCTCACCTCGGAACTGCAGTTTCACCGACTCCCAGATGGAAAAGTTCTTATAGACCGTCACGTCGAAATCCGGTGCAGTGGGCGCGCGCACTTGGCCAATTCTTTGTGGAAGCGATGAGAGCCAATACTGCGAGATCGACGAGTTCGGCACCCAACAACCGCCGGACGAGTTTTGTGTCGCGCCTGTTAAGGGATTAGTAAAGGTAAACGGATAAGTGTTGTAAAGGTAATTACTGTTGGTCGGTCCGCCATCAGGAGCATAGGAGTGATTGCACTCGTATAGATAACCCTGGCTGATGCCGAGCGGAAAGCCCGTCTGGGCGCTGAGGATGTAGCTGACGTTCCAGTCATTGACGACCTGTCCCAGAACACCGTGTGCCCCAAACCTTTTCCCTTTGCCAACGGGAAGCGCATACTCGGTCGTCATCGTGAACACGTGCGTGCGGTCGGTTGGCACAAGTTGATACAACAGTTGGGCATCCTGATAGGGCCAGCCATTGATGTAGCCGTTGTCCTGCATTGTTTTCGAGTACGTGTAAGCCACCTGGAAGCTCAAGCCTGTAGCGGCCCCGTAGAGACGCTTATTTAACTTCACCTGCAAGGCGTTGTATCGTTCTTTGCCTAGGGGATCGTCAGCCTGACCGACAATGTGGAATTGCGAGTATGTGGGCGTCATCAGGTAGTAAGCCGGGACGGTCGGATTCCCCATGGTTGTGCCTGTTGGCACAACGCCGTAGTAAGGATTAGGTACCTGCTTGTTGAAGTAATTCGGGTTAGCAATGCCCAGTTGATATTGAGACAAAGGCATGTTGCCGTTCAGCCACACGGAGCCGCCGCTGCTGCTTGCAGTGCCATTACGAAGGCGGTCGGTATAGTTGCCATCGTACGAAACATCCAGCACCATATGGCCCGGCAGTTCTCGCTGTACTCCAAAAGAGAATATTTGAGACCTCGGGATTTTACGCTGCGGAAAATCTATTGTCATCGAATTTCCGATGTTTGTAAGCAGGCCAAGTTTATTGCCTGTTGGCGGAATTACCCCGTTTGGGTACGGGTTGCCGCTCAAAAAATAGGGCGTTGGCGTAAACCCATCCAGCGACGCAACATAATTGGTTTGGGACGTCGCTCCGAAGAAAGTGCCGCCTTCCAAACCGTTCAGATATTCAACCCCATAACCGCCGCGAATAACAGTCTTTTGATCCGCCTGGAATGCAAATCCAAAACGCGGCTGGATGTTATACCAGTCCGTGTTGTAGCCGGCTTTGGGCTGTCCGTTCGCACCCGCAAATTCTAAACCGCCATACACGGTCGTAAGCTGCTGAGCATTGATGCCGGCCGCCGTCCAGGCAGCTATATTGGCCGGGATTATTAACAGTGGCTTGGAACGTGGGGTTGTTGGTAATCGGATTGATGCACGTGGTGCACATGCCGCGATTGATGTAATTGTGGCGCTCCATCGTGCCGGTTTGAATGTCATAACGAAGGCCCAAGTTGAGGGTCAGGCGCTTCGAAAACTTCCAGTCATCCTGAACATACATTGCGTAAGTTGGGTAGTAGTCAAAGTAGGTCAGGTTATAATTTATGTCGCCGCTGTTCGGATACCCGAGTAATAAGTCTGCGACACTTAGCCCGTCGTGAACACTGGGGCCGCAGCCCGCGCAAGTATTCGTCGAGCTTGGATTGTAAGTCGTATATGTTCCGTTGAAGCTGAATACGCCGTTCGCGTTGCCCACCGAGTAGGGATTCGCAAACTGGTATTCGGCGAGCTCACCACCAATGTGTATTGTGTGGTTTCCTTTGGTCTTGGTGAAATCTGTATCAAAGACCAAGTTGTTATACACCGAATCACTTTGGCTGTTGCCGACGGCCGACGCAAACCCGCTCAAACTGATCTGGGGAAGGTCGGCTTGCGCTCTGGTAGGAACCAACGGCATATTTAATCCGATAGTGCTGGCCGGTTGCGCCAGCGAAACTTCGCCGTTGGGCCCGAAGTCCAGGAATCGCGAGAAAGACAATTTGAAATCCGCAACCAAGCTGGGCGAAAAGATGTGCGTCATGTCCTGGCTTGCCGTCAGGTTCTGCCTGGTGTGGTCTATGTTGCCCATAGCCGCGATGCCGCTCAGCCCGTTGGTGTTGCGATTTTCATAACCGTGCTGAAAGGCAAAAAGACTGTACCAGCGGGTTTTGTCGCTAGTGTCATAGTCCACCCGCGCCATCGGCTGATTATAGGAATACACATCCGGTGCGTTAACAGTGAGATTGTTGGCCAAACTGCCTGGCGCGCTGTTGGGCGCAGGGTACAAGTTCAAAATTGCGGCGCCGGTGGTGCTGATCCGACTCGCGGGGATGGTGTTGTTAGGGAACTCCAGTCTGCCGATGTGGTTTGGAGAAGGGCAATTTCCGGGTGAAAGGCCGGCCACTGGAACGTAGCCGTTCCCCGGTGCGACGCACGCCGTCGTCGTGGGGTCGTAGACCTGGTAAGTGATGCCACTTGCTGCGGTACTGTTGAAGTTTACACCGGACGAAGTCGGCCGTAAGTAAGTAGGAACTGTGTTAGCCAGTACAGTGAATGGAATCCCTTCGCGGTAGCCTTCATAGCTTCCGAAGAAGAAGATCTTGTCCTTCTTGATGGGACCTCCTATGGTTCCGCCGAACTGGTTCTGGTGGACCATTGACCGCGGGATGCCGGCGACGTTGTTTTCGAAATTGTTCGCATTCAGATGTCCGTTTTCGAGGTAATCATAAGCGTTGCCGTGAAACGCATTCCCCCCTTGCTTCACCACCATGTTCACCGTGCCGCCGCCGGTTCTGCCATAGCGGGCGTCGTAGGTTTGGCTCATCACATTTACTTCCTCGAGCGCGTCTACGTTCGGCGCGAGTTCCCAGGTTCCGTTGCCGCCGCCCGTTTGTTGGGTGATGTTGCTTCCGTTGAGGGTGAACTGTTGATAATTTTGCACGCCGCCGCCCAGCGTGTAGTTGTTCGAAACATCCCAGCCTCTTGTCCCTGAATAGCCGTTCGCGCCAAACTGGGTCTGGGCAAATTGTGAACCGGGCGTAGTTCCCACCAGCGTGTATACCTGACGGCCGTTTAGCGGCAGGCTTTCAAGCTCGCGCTCGCTGAGAATTGTGCCGCCCGAGCCGTTGGCATTTTCAAGCAGCGGAACATCCGACGTCACCTCGACCGTTTGGGCGGAAGCGCCGACCTGCAGTTGAAAATTCACACCAAGCGATTTCGAAGCGTCCAGCAACACGTTGTCTTGCGTCTTCGTCTCGAACCCGGCAGCCGTTACAGTGACGCGGTAGAGACCTGGCAACATATAGGGGATGAAATAGTCCCCTTTTCCGCTGGTTTTTACCGTGTACTTCTGCTGAGTTGCAGTGTTGACCGCGTCAATGGCGGCTCCTGGGATTACCGCGCCGGACGGGTCCGTAACTGTTCCGGTTAACGTTGCGCGGAACTCCTGCGCGGAAAGAAATCCGACAGCTAACAACAGAAATGCGAGTGGACGCCAATACGACAACAGAGTCTTAATTGAACGATTCATTGTTTCTCCCCTGAGCTAATGAGCGTTAATTTGTGGAATGCTGCTCATCTGGACTACAATTCCCTGGTTTTCGTAACAGGGTTAACAAAGGAATTGCATCGGAATGGATCAACGTGCCGCTTGTTGCTCGATAGGGCCCGGCTCCGTGCGATGCAACGTGTCAAAAAGCGCTTGCGCCGGCTTTACCTCGGGGTTCTCCTGCGCCACCGAAACCGCCAGCACACGAATTTTGTCATTGTCGGGGAGTGTTAAAGTCTTGGCATTCGCGGGAATGTCCAAGGAATACGCGAAAAGGTACGAGTATTGGTACGGCTCGTTGAGACCCGTCGCAGTGTGATGATGCGAAACGTACCAGCCGAGTTCAGCTGGTTTCACGAAGCCGGGCCGCAGACCAACATAATCGTCCGGATACTGGGGCGACCAACCCTTTGGCCAATCCGGCGGAGGAGGCCACGAAGCGTGATTAGCGGAAATCGCCCAATCCCGTTCGGGTTCATTCTTCCACACCCGCGTGTCCCATTGGCCGACGTCGCCGCCCCAATCTTCGATTGTCAACTCGACCGGTTTGTCGCCCGCGCGGAACGTGGCTGTTTGGTCTCCGTCGGCAGAGGCCGCCAGGATGTACACGCGGTTGTAGCGGCCGGGCGGCAAAGCGATTGATTGTCCCTTCGCCACCACTGCATCGGGCGTTCCGGTTTTAGCCGCGGCTAACTTGAATTCGATACCGTGAAACGCGATCTGAGTCGGCAGCATCTCGGCCGGAATGGCGTTGCCTTTGCCATCGAAACCGCCTCCCTCCGTATGCGTATCGTCATTGCTCGCAACCGCCAAATCGTAGTTCAGCGTCACGGGCTGGGACCTAACCGCCGCAAGCTTTGCAGGCGCCGTGCCGAATTTCAAGGCAAAGGTTCGAGGCTGATAGGCCGTGAAGGACGTCACCAGGGCGCCTCCCGAAACCGACGCGCTGCCGACCGGTAGCTCTTGTCCATTCACTTCGCGAGCCGCCGTAATTGGGCCTGCAAAGGAAACCTTTACGTTCTGTTCCGGTTTTCCGTCGACTTCTACCATTCGGAGGATTACTTCGTCGCTCGACTCGGCTTTCTTGAGCGCCATCACGCGAATGCGCGGATTGCTAATGCGCAGCAGTGAGAAAGTCTTACCGAGGCTCCCGGCGTGCTTCGCACTCTCAAACGCCAGTAATGGCTGATTCAGCCCGTAGCCTTGCCAATCGGTCTGGGCCTGACGCCAGTCACCCGCATGTCCGGCCAAACCGAATACGAACTCATGATGTCCCCAATCCTGGTTGGCTTGATCGCTGTAAGCACCCGGCCGCCCATTCTGACCCGGCTGAATTCCCGGCGAGCGGATCAGCGTCAGACGAATGGTGTTGTCGTTGAGCTTGTCAGAACCGTTCTTGCAGTCGGTCAGAATCGTAGCCCCGTAAGAACCGCTCTTATCAGTCAAATCGATCCAGCGATGGGAAGCGACTTCGAACTGCCGCTCCATCTGTGTAGGGCGTTGGATGGTGCCGATGTCCCAGTTGTACGTGGCGTTCTCATTTGAAGCGCTGAGCGGAAAGGTAGCTTTCACGTTACCGGCAAGCGTGCGCCAATCGATAACATTGCCGAATTCCACACGGTTGCCCGCCTCTCCGGCAGCCAAGCTGATGGTCTGCACGAATTTGGAATTTTCGGCTTCACGGGTCACTTCGATTGCCACCCGCGCAGGACCGTTCTCCTTGATTCGGATTTGCGCTGGCCCTCCGACATAAGCGCGCGGCGCGGCCTGCTCTTGATCGAAATCCATGTTCCAGGCGGGCCATTGCTTGGGCGTGTCGTTCGAAATCGCAAGCCGGATTGGGGCAGATAGCAATTCTTTGTTCAGGCTTTTATCAAAGATGCTGGAAACGTCGCCATTCTGGTCGAGCGCCACGCGATAACGCGCATTCTCAAGCGACGATTCGCTCACCTTCAGTGTCGACGCCGTCCCGGACCGCGTCGGAAGTCTGAACGTCATAGACGGCGTACCCCACAGATGGCGCCTTCGCCACAAACAGCACCTTGTCGCCCTCTATTTGGGCGGGTACTTCCTTTCCATCCGGAGCGTACACGCGAACCGCTTTCGGGCTGCCTTCCGGGAACGTGACATTGGCTTCGACGATATCCTCGCGCGGGATGTTTAAGGAGTTGTAGACCAAAATCGGCGTCCCATGGGTCTGCGTATTCATGCCGGAACCGACCGCTTCGGTCGCGCTGGTCAGGACTCCCGCAAACTGATTCAGCGCGATGATGTCGTCGTTCCACGCAAACTGATAGGCCAAAGGCGTGGCCGTTCCGGCGGCCGTGTCATGGAAATGACCACCCATTACGAGCGTCCAGGCATTATTCAGCCGCTCTTGCGGATACGGACGGGCGCCCATCCACTGCGCCGCCACTGATGCTTGCTCTGCAGCATCTGCCAACACTTCGTTTTCTCTTATCCAGCGCTTGTGATAAGTCTCCGATGTTAAAGAACCGGCCGAGTGGTTGATGAGTTCTAGATCGCCCTGATACCGAGGCATGCGCGAGGTCATGTCGGGCTTGATGTCATTAAACATCTGGTCGGCCGCGGATTCGATGACGTGCAGCGGCCCGGTGCCCACCTGGACCGGTGGTCCTGGAGGTGGCGCAGGAAGTTGCGGCTGGCCCCGTCCGAAGCGAAGCCTCGGCGTCGGTAGCACGATCTCGCTCTTAGTGACGATGGCTTCCAGCATTTTCACTGTCTCTTCCTCGGTTGCGCCTCCGATATCGCCTGTTCCGACGTATTTATAATCGGCATACACGCCGGTCACCTTGCCGTCCAGATCAACGCGTTTTACCCAGTCCTGCTCTAGTTGTCTGGGGCGCTCGATAAATCGTAATTGTTGCGGTGTGAGCTGGGCGCGCTGCTCGGGCGTGAGTTGCGGGGGAGGAGGAGGCGGACCGGGTTCCTTGCTCAAGTCCGTGTAGACATTGCTTCCGTAGCCTCCCGGGTTCAGTGCAGCGATCACCGTTTTCCCGTCGGGGCCGGTCCAGATACCCACGTTATAGGGAATGCCTTCGGGTGTCTGTTCGGGCGAGCCTTCTCCGCCGACTTTGGGAGCTGGCTGCCAAGCGGCACTCAGCTTTTGTGTCGAAAAGCCTCTTACTCCGGCGTGAGCCAGAATGCTGGGCAGCGACGCGGGAAATCCGAAGCAGTCCGGCAGCATATATTCATTGCTCGCCTTGCCGAACTCGTTCCGAAACCATGTGTTTCCATATAGCACCTGGCGGATTATGCCTTCCGCGCTGGGCAGGTTCACATCGCCTTCCTCCATAGACGACCCGGCAGGAAACCACCGGCCTGCTGCCACATACTGCTTCATTCGGGCGTAATCGGACGGGAAGTACTCGCGCATCAGCCGGTAGCGGTTGGCACCGGTCCAATTGAAAACGTAATGCGGATACTTATCGATGTAATCGAAGTTCACGCGCATCGTTTTCAGAAGATATTCGCTAATTGTCTGCGGGAATTCCCAGCGCCATTGGGTATCGAGATGCGCATAGGGAACAACGTAGAGAGTAGGATCCTTGGTGATATCGGGAGCCTTCATCGTTTGAGCCCCCACGCCACAAACAACTAGTAATCCGAACAGGGCGGATAGACTCCAGGTTTTTGTTGATCGCATAACTTACGGCTCGAAATATATCACTCTGCGATGCGGCGGCGGCCTGCCGGAATGTCCTTAAGAGCACGTTCCTGTTGAATGCGAATGTGGACTTCCCCCACAGGCGACCTATTCGCGCGGATAACGGCCGACCATTATCAGCGCTCGGCGCTCTACGACCCGCTTATCGATATTCAAGCGCAGAACACGTGCTGTGACTCTGCCCTCCGGAGTTAACGGCTCGATTACATAGCCCGCAACTGAAAATGCTCACCCCAATGGTGCCTGCGTGGATTAAAGAAGGAGACGAACTGCCCCGCTTCAGAATCGAGGGAGCCAATATCGCTGCCTTTCCAGGTATTGCAACGCAAGCAGGCGTAAGCGAGATTTTCGAGGCTGGATTCCCCCCGTGCTTTCGTGCGATCAGATGATCTACCTGATGTGGCGAATAGGAATCGTCTTGATGCAGAAGACAGTACTCACATTGGTACCCGCACGCAGCGCGACGGTTCGGCGTACATCCTCCGGCGACATTACTGCTCAAGAGTTGTATGTTTCCGCGCGCGTGCTTTGGCGAGGATCAGTATGTGTTCGAGCTGAAGATAATCTTCGAGTTCTGACTGCTCCTCGTGGGAGATGTTTCCTTCTTTGCTTTTCTCAACCAACGCCGTCGACCCGCTGTGTGGCTTTTTGTGATGGGCGGAAAGCTACCAATGCGTCTGGTGTCGTCCCCGCCGCCAGGAAATCAATGATTTCGTCGTAGGACTTGCCGATGCTCATCGTGCTTTCAATAGGCTTGGGGCGGCTGGTGGGATTTGAACCCACGACATCCAGAACCACAATCTGGCGCTACTACCAACTGAGCTACAGCCGCCGCACTGACACGAGTCTAACATCTGTTTCACATGATGCTGATCGGGTCCACGTCAATCACCAACGCAGTTGCACTCCATTTTTCACGCTCGGCGAAACGCCGCAAATTGTTCAAAACCTGCCGGAGCACGCTGCGTTTCGCGGCTTTGAGCAAAATCTGATAACGAAACTCGTTTTTCAACCGCAGCACCGGAGCTTCCGCCGGCCCCATCACCCGTACGCCTTCCGGCGGGGGCATTAAAATGTATCCTAATTGCGTCGCCAGCCGGAGCGCTTCCTCCTGCTTCTCTGCGCGCACCAGCACGTTTGCCAAAGCGGAAAAAGGCGGATAGCGCAGCCATTTTCGGAAGTCGATCTCCTTCTTATAAAAGCCTTCGTAATCCTGCTCCGCCGCGAACCGCACCGCGTAATGATCAGGGTTCAGCGTTTGGATAATTACACGTCCCGGCGCATCGCCGCGTCCAGCCCGCCCGGCAGCTTGCGTCAGTAGTTGAAAGCTACGTTCAGCGGCTCGAAAATCGGGCATGCTCAATCCGATGTCCGCCAGCACCACGCCCACAAGCGTCACGTTCGGAATGTCGTGCCCCTTCGCGATCATCTGCGTACCTATCAGAATGTCAATATCGCCATCTCGGAAACTCTGGAGAATGCTTTCGAAAGCTCCCTTGCCGGCGGCCGTGTCGCGATCCAAGCGGGCGATTCGCGCGGTCGGCAGATGCTGATGCAATTCATCTTCGACGCGTTCGGAACCGGTGCCCAGAAACTGTATGTAGTCGCTCCCGCAATTCGGACATTCCGATGGCACCTTTTCGGCATAACCGCAGTAATGGCAGAGCATGCGGCGGTCTCTGCGGTGATGTGTCAGAGCAACTGAGCAGTTCTCGCACTGCAATCTCTCTCCGCACGCCCGGCACACCATGAAACTCGAAAAGCCGCGCCGATTCAACAGCAGCATGGCCTGTTCGTGCTGCTCGACGCGTTGGCGCATCGCATCCAGCAGCTTGCGCGAAAACGTCTGCTGCTTTTTGGTCTCCAGAAACTCTGTGCGCATGTCTACAATCTGCACTTCCGGCATGGGACGCCGCGCGATCCGTTCCGGCAGTCGAAGTAGATGGTATTTTCCGCTCTCGCCGTTGAACCGTGTCTCGATGCTCGGCGTGGCCGATCCCAAGACAGCAACCGCGCTCGCATTCTTAGCGCGGATCAGCGCCACGTCGCGGCCGTGATAGCGGGGTGTTTCCTGCTGTTTGTAGCTACCGTCGTGTTCTTCATCGACAATCAGCAGCCCAAGATTCTGCACCGGAGCAAAGACACCTGATCTTGTTCCCACCACGACACGGGCCTGTCCATTTCGTACACGCCGCCACTGCTCTGCCCGTTCGGCGTCCCCGAACGCCGAATGCAGAATTGCTACTTGTTTTCCGAAACGGTGAAAGAATTGACCTGCAACTGCCGGCGTCAGGCCGATTTCAGGCACCAGCATAAGCGCGTTCTTTCCCAGAGCTAGCGTCGCTTCGATCGCACGCAGGTAGACTTCGGTCTTACCGGAGCCTGTTACGCCTTGGAGTAAAAAAGTTTGGAAAACGTTCGTCTCGATGGCAGTTCGAATTGCATCGCACGACCGCTGCTGATCCTCGTTAAGCACCGGTACCGGCCGCTCGAAGCCGCTGGGAAAAGGCGACTGCTCTACGTCCAGGCGCACCAGTTCGCGCCGTGCCAGGTCGCGGGCGTCTTCGCTGGCTTTCTTTAGCGTCTCTACTAATTCGGCAAGGTTATGCTGCCCGGGGTGCAGTTCCAAAAAAGCAAGTAATTCCCGCTGGCTTTTCTTTAGCTTGGCTTCGGGATCCGCCCTTCGCACAAATTCGACTTGCAGCCGCTCAGCCGATGCGCGTAGAGGATCGCGCTCCTGTTGTTGCGCCTCCGCAATCACCCACCCCCGCTTCAGGAGCCCGCGCAGTACGCTTCTTGCCTTCTCGACTTTGGTCGAAAGATACTCGGCCGACCGGGGCCGCTCTTCTAGCATCGTCAAAACGTCGGCCGCTGTGTCCTTCACGGGCATTACGCTAAGTTGCCTCGCCAGATCGCGTCCCGTTGTCGTAAGGGAATACTGGGTTGTGCGCCGAGTCTCGCCTGCCAGCGGCAGCATTCCCTTAAGTACTTCGCCAAGAGGCGCGCAATAATACTCCGCGATCCAATGTGCCAGTTTCAGCAGTTCGGCATCTAGCACCGGATCTTCATCGATAAGCGTTAGAACATCTCGCGTCTCATACTCGGGAGGATCATTGTGCATACGGAGCACGACGCCCGTCAAACGCCGGCTCCCGAAGGGGACCCAAACGCGTGCACCCACCTGCGCGCGATGCTGTAACGTGAGCGGCAGTTCGTAGGTGAAGGCGCGATCTATTGGAACCGGAACGGAAACATCGCAATACCGCTGACCCTCGTCAGGCATTCAATGCGCCGATAGCGTGGAAGCTCGATTTCAAAGCCGGATATAGCGACCTATAAACTTCATAGGATTTGCGATAGAATTCCGCGGCATCGGGTTCGGGCTGCCTGACGGCAGTTTCCTTCACTGCCTTGGCGCATACCTCAGTCGCGCTTTGGTATTCGCCCGTGCCGATCAACGCGAGCAATGCCGCTCCGTACGCCGAGCCTTCCTGGTTCTCCAGAATCGCAACCGGCGTGTTGAACACATCAGCAAACAACTGGTGCCAAAATGCGCTCTTCGCGCCGCCTCCGGAGAGCCTGACCAGAGACGGTGCCGCTCCAAGTTGCCGGATGATCTCTAGTCCGTCATTTTGGCTGAAGCACACGCCCTCTAACACTGATCGGATTAGATCTGCACGCCGATGCTTCGCAGTAAGCCCAATCCATGCGGCCCTCGCGTTCGCGTCCAGGTGCGGGGTGCGTTCCCCCATCAAATAAGGTAGCCAGAACAGTCCATGGGCGCCTCGCGGCGAGGTTTCTGCTTCACGGGTCAATTCGTCATAACCGCAGTTCACAGCTAGTTGATTGCGCAACCACTGCAGACTTAGCCCCGCGCCTTGCGTAACTCCCATGACGTGCCAGGTGTTCGGCATCGCATGACAAAACGTATGCACGCGTCCCTGGGCATCATAAGCCGGTTGCTCCAGGAAAGCGAAAATGACTCCTGAAGTTCCGATGGTGCACGATACCGCGCCCGTTCTTACAATGCCGTTGCCGATTGCACTCGCCGCTTGATCCCCGGCTCCGGCAATCACCGGCGTTCCCGCAGCTAGTCCCGTTGTTTCCGCCGCTGCAGCGGAAACCGAGCCTGTCACTTCACTCGATTCATAAACTTGTGGCAAGATGCTCGCATCTAATCCAAGACCGCTCATGACCTCTTTGGACCAGGCACGCCTTACTACGTCGAGCATCGACGTCCCACTCGCATCGGATACATCGCGTCGCTAATTCGCCCGTCAGCTTGAACCGCAGAAAATCTTTTGGCAGAAGAAAATGGCGAACTCTTTCGAAGGACTGGGGCTCGTTATCGCGCACCCACAGCAGCTTCGGAAGTGTAAATCCCGTCAGCACCGGATTTGCCGTCCAGCGCACGACATCTTTTTCGCCTAATTTCGCGTTGATGAAATCGACTTGCGGTTGGCTGCGCTGATCACACCAGATCAGTGCCGGACGAATTACCTCGTCCTCTCCGTCTAGCAACACCAACCCATGCATCTGACCCGATAATCCGATGCCGCGGACTGCGCTGCCATCTATGCCCGCTGTGTTAAGAACTCCCGCGATAGCGGCGCTCGATGCGCGCCACCAGTCTTCGGGCTCCTGTTCCGCCCAAAGCGGACGCTCCATTCGCATCTCGTCATGCGGTGCCACGAACGAAAAACGCACCCGTCCGTCTGCATCCACCAGCAGCGCACGGGACCCGCTGGTGCCAACATCGAGCCCAAGCCAATACATCGGAAGTTAGAGGGCCAGGTTAGCCGGCGACGGCGGCGGCCTCAAGCTCGCCGCTCGTTTGAAAAGGGAGATAGGCCGCTCCATACAGTCCCGCATCGCCGCCTAGGACTGCCTTCTCTACTCGAGTGCCATTGCGAGTGAATGTGAAGGACCTGCTCTTAATTTCCTGGAACATCGCCGGCGCGAACATGTCCCAAGCAGGTAGCGGGCCTCCAGTCAGAAGGTAAAGAGGAAAGTTAAAGAGATTAATGAGGTTCGCCAACGCCACACCTAAGGCACGGCCCATAGACCGGAAAATGAGTTGCGCGCGTTCGTTGCCATCCAAGGCGAGTTCGTAAACTCCCTCGGCGGTGATGTTATCGCCAAAATGCATCATGCGACCCATGGCCGCAATCGCCGTCGCCGAAGCGTGCTTTTCCAGGCAGCCGCAGTTGCCGCAGCCGCACGGATTACCGTCGGCATATACCGTCATGTGACCAATCTCGCCTGCCATCCCCAGGAATCCCCTCAACACGCGTCCGTCCACCACGATGCCGCCGCCAATGCCGGTGCCGAGCGTGATCAGAATCAGGTCTTTGACATCTTTCCCGGCGCCGATCCACATCTCACCGAGCGCCGCCGCATTTGCGTCGTTTTCCAGAAAAATAGTCGTTCCCAAGATGTCTTGAATAGCATCCCGTACTGGAAAGCCTTGGAAACCAGGCAGATTGGCAGATCCCACCACAACGCCCTTCTCAATGTCGATGAAGCCCGGGACGCCGATGCCAACTCCGCGGAGATCCGATACTCCTATGCGCGACCGAACGGTATTAATGATGCTGACAATATCAGAGACGACGTGTTGAGGGCCTGCTTTATAAACGGCAGGGATCGACACTCTATCCAGAACCCGCCCTTCGTCGCTTATGGCGGCTACCCGGAGATTTGTGCCTCCGAGATCCACTCCAATGGAGTACGTGGCCATGCGCCAAAGATCATAACAGATCAGTTCGGTCTGGCGCGTCCGCCCCAAATTCGCTAGGGCTATATGCCACGTTCAGCCAGAAACGGGTAGCGGAACGAATGGTCTCGAAAAAACCATCCAGGTCTACAGGCTTACGCAAATAGCAGTTCGCGTGCAGTTCATAGGCCTCTCGGATGTCCTTGTCCGCATCGGAAGTTGTCAATACCGCAACGGGAATAATGCGTAGTTTATGGTCATCCTTTATCTCACGCAGCAAGTCACGAGAATTTGCTTTGGGCAAATTGTAATCCAGGAAGACCAATCCGGGCGTTGGGGCATTTAAGTGCCGGCCCTCTTTTCGCAGGAAGCGGAGAGCCTCCTCGCCGTCCTCCGCGATATGCATAGTAACCGCTGGCTGTATGTCTCGCAAGGCTTCGCGCATGAGGCGAACGTCGCCAGGGTTGTCCTCAACTACAAGTATGTGACGTCGTCCCAACAGGCAAATCCTGAATAGTAGTGTCTCTTCTGACCTAAATAGAACACCCATAGTCTATCCACAAACAAAAATCTGTGGAAGCTGTCTGTCAAAGCTGCGACAATGACAATCCTGTGAAGAAAAGAATCTCGCTCATACTGTCTCTCTTTTCCTGCATGGCCTTCGCGGTTCAGCGCTCCGCGAATCTAGAGTCACAGAGTTTGTCGGCCCGCACGGCGGGCCTGCGCAAAATGGAGGGTTTCGCGCCCCTTTACTGGGACGAGCGAACCGGAAAGATGTGGCTTGAGATAAGCCGTTTCAATCAGGAGTTCCTGTACGTGACCGCGCTCTCCGCAGGCGTAGGATCGAATGAGCTGGGGCTTGACCGGGGGAATATGGGTGCGCCCATGGTTGTGCAATTTGAACGCTCCGGTCCGCGTGTTCTGCTCATCGAATCGAACTATCGCTTCCGCGCCACCGGCGAGAACCCGGCTGAGAAGCGGGATGTCGAGGACTCTTTCGGCCGCTCCACTCTTTGGGGTTTCGACGTAGCCGCTGAAGAAGAAAACCGCGTTCTGGTTGACGCCACCAACTTTTTTCTTCGCGATGCGGCGCACGTGGCCGAGCGTATTCAGCGCCAGCATCAAGGTCAATATCGCGTGGATCCCACCCGTTCGGCTTTCTATCTTCCCTACACAAAGGCTTTCCCGCGCAATACGGAAGTGGAGACCACTATCACCTTCACCGGCGAACCCACCGGAAATCTGGTGCGCGAGGTGACGCCCTCTCCGGAGGCCATTACCGTCCGGGAACATCAATCGTTTGTTGCTCTTCCCGAACCAGGCTACAAACCGCGCCTGCAAGATCCCAGAGCGGGCTACTTCTCCACCGAATTTATGGATTTTTCCGCGCCCATCGACAAACCAGTCATGACGCGCTACATCGCCCGGCACCGGCTTGAAAAGAAAGATCCGAACGCCGCGATAAGTGATCCGGTTGAGCCGATTGTTTATTACGTCGACCCTGGCGCTCCCGCCGATATCCGGGCCGCCCTACTTGAAGGAGCCAGTTGGTGGAACCAGGCCTTCGAAGCTGCCGGTTTCCGCAACGCGTTTCAAGTAAAAGTGTTGCCGCCGGACGCCGACCCAATGGACATTCGATACAACATCATTCAATGGGTGCATCGCTCCACCCGCGGCTGGTCGTACGGAAACTCTCTTGTCGATCCGCGCACGGGTGAAATCATCAAGGGCGTTGTCTCGCTCGGTTCCTTGCGCGAGCACCAGGACTACCTGATCTTTGAGGGCCTGTTCGCGCCGCATGTTCCCGGCCACGACACCGCCAAGATGCTGACCGATGCAGTGTATGCTCGGCTGCGCCAACTTGCCGCACACGAAGTTGGCCACACCCTCGGGTTGGAGCACAATTACATCGCGAGTACTGCGCATCGAGCTTCAGTCATGGATTACCCTGGACCCTGGATTGAACTACGGTCAGACAATACTTTCGATCTGTCCAACGCTTATGCGGTTGGAATCGGCGAATGGGACAAAATCGCCATTACTTGGGGCTATGCAGAATTCACGTCTGGCGTTGACGAAAAGCAGGCGGAAGACAAAATTCTGCTGGATGCAGCGCATCGGGGAATCATCTTTATCACTGACGCAGACAGCCGTCCTCCGGGTAGCGCGCATCCGAAATCGCACTTGTGGGATAACGGCGGAAATGCTATCGACGAACTGACGCGGCTCCTAAAGATTCGCGCGCTTGCGTTGTCGCGCTTCGGCGAGAATAATATTCAACCCGGCGCTCCTATGGCGACGCTAGATGAGGTGCTGGTGCCTCTCTATTTCCTACATCGTTACCAGACTGAAGCTGCAAGCAAAAGCGTGGGAGGCCTTGACTATACATATGCTTTGCGTGGCGACGGTCAGCTTACGACCCAGATTGTTGCTCCGGCCGAGCAGCGCCGGGCCATGAAAGCCCTTCTGCAAACGATTGATCCATCGACATTGACCATCCCCGAATCCATCTTGAAGTTGATTCCACCGCGTCCGCCCGGATACCCACGCACTCACGAGACCTTTCCGGCCCATACCGGCCTCACTTTCGATCCGCTTGCCGGCGCCGAAGCGGCTGCCGATATGACCGTGAGCCTCATTTTGAATCCGCAGCGTGCTGCTCGCTTGGTTCAGTATCACGCCGAGAATTCCGCCAATCCGGGCCTCGATGAGGTGATCCAAAGTTTGGTCACCGCAACGTGGCGCGCCAAGCCGCGAATGGGTTTAGAGGCGGAAGTCGCAAAAACAGTCAACTACGTCGTCCTTACACGATTGATCGCGTTAGCGGTAGACGAATCTGCGACGCCGCAGGTTCGTAGCATCGCCAGTTCCGCAATTGCGCGCCTGAAAACGTCGACGACTGACGCCTTTGCCCTTGATCTAATTGCGAAGTTTGAACGCAATCCGAAAGAACTTGCGCTTCCCAAGCTGGCTGAAGCGCCCGCCGGACAACCGATCGGCAGCGATTACGACGTTTGGCCCTGGTGAGTCCGAGTAACCTGAATGAGGAAGTGAATTTCATTCATCGCAAAGTTCTGCTGGTTGCAGTGTGTCTCGCCTGCTTCCTTGCAAGTTGTACGTTGG
The DNA here is from genome assembly GCA_963846025.1 of Terriglobia bacterium. Classification (GTDB taxonomy): domain Bacteria; phylum Acidobacteriota; class Terriglobia; order Bryobacterales; family Bryobacteraceae; genus Bog-105. The sequence continues at coordinate 116,527 of CAWJUG010000010.1, forward strand.
GGCCAAAATACACCAAGCCGACGGTACCCGCCGCTCCGGCGTATAGTGAACAGCCGCCCACCGGCTTCAAAGAAGCGAACGGCTGGACGCCCGCAAATCCATCTGACTCGCAGATCCGCGGGAAATGGTGGGAGCTATTTGCCGATCCGCAGCTCAACGCCCTCGAAGAACAGGTCGAACCGGCCAACCAGTCATTGAAAGCGTCCGAGGCGAGCTTTCGGCAAGCCCGCACGCTAATTGCGATCAATCGCTCGGCCCTTTATCCAACTCTCAGCGTCGGACCAGGCATATCGCGCAACCGCATATCGGCAAACAGTCCCACGGGTGCACAAGGGTATCAATACGGCTTGTTCAGCTTGCCGATCGACGTCTCCTGGGACGCCGATTTTTGGGGTCGCATTCGCCATACCGTAGCGACGGCACGTGAACAATACCAGGCCTCGGCCGCCGATCTCGAAAACGTCAAGCTCGAGCTGCAGACCGAGCTCGCAGTCGATTACTTTGAGGCGCACAGTCTGGACGCGCAAAAGCAGCTACTCGATAACACGGTTGCGGCTTATCAGAAGGCGCTGCAGTTAACGCAGAACCGTTACAATGGCGGCGTTGCTTCCAAAGTCGAGGTGGCGCAGGCGCAGACGCAGCTCAATCAAACGCAAGCGCAAGACATTGACGTTGGCACCGCCCGCGCCGCTTTCGAACACGCAATCGCCGTATTGATCGGTAAAACTCCGGAAGAATTCCGGCTGCCTGTTATGGCTCTGCACACGGAGCCGCCGGTTGTGCCGGTCGGGATCCCATCAGAGCTTCTGCAGCGCCGGCCCGATATCGCGTCTTATGAGCGGCAAATCGCCGCAGCTAACGAGCAGATTGGTATCGCGCGTGTGGCTTATTTCCCCGACCTGGTCATTAGCGCCACCGGCGGCCTGCAGGCTGGCAGCATCGTCAATTGGTTCACGTGGCCTAGCCGCTTTTGGTCGGTCGGCCCAGAGCTTCTCCAGACCGTGTACGATGCTGGCCGCCGCCGTGCGGAAGTCACCAGCGCCCTGGCCGGTTATGACGTGGCCGTCGCTAATTACCGCCAATCAGCGCTCACAGCCTTTCAAGAAGTGGAAGACAATCTGGCGTCGTTGCGCATTCTTCAGGAAGAATCGGGCAAGCAACACGAGGCCAGCCTCGCTGCCGAGAATTCTCTGCAGTTGTCGCTGAACCGCTACAAAGGCGGCTTGGTCACTTACTTGGAAGTGATCACAGCACAGAGCATCGCGCTAACAAACGAACGGACGGAAGTTGATATTCTCCGGCGGCGTATGGATGCCACCGTAGAGCTCATCAAAGCATTGGGCGGCGGTTGGGACGTGAGCAAATTGCCGAATGCATGATGCCTTTATTTCCCGGCGTAATCTTTTCGGCCTGGCTGCAGGCGTGATCACAGCGCGGCGCATCGTCCTCGCCCAGCAAACACCTACATTCTCGACCGAAGTGAAAGTCGTGAACGTCTTTGCCACGGTCCACGATAAACAAGGCCAGATCGTGCGCGATCTCAACAAAGAAGATTTCGAAATACGAGAAGACGGCAAGCCGCAAACGATTCGCTACTTCTCCCGCGAATCGGATCTGCCTTTGACCATCGCGCTCTTAGTGGATTCCAGCTTGAGCCAGACGCGTGTTCTCGAAGATGAGCGGGGCGCCAGCTACCGTTTCCTCGATCAGGTCCTACGCGAGAAAAAGGACGAGGCCGCTGTTGTTCAGTTCGATCAGGCTGTTGTCATCCGTCAGACCCTCACGTCCTCGCACAAAGACCTCCAGGATACGCTTTCTCTTATCGACTCGCCCGATATGCGAATACCTGGCGCACAAGGCGGCACGCTGCTCTATGACGCGGTCCGGCAGGCGTCCATTCGATTGATGCGCTCCCAGCGGGGCCGTAAGGCCTTCATCGTACTTACAGACGGGGTTGACTTCGGCAGTGCTGTTACGCTCAACGACGCAATCGAATCTGCGCAGCGGGCCGAAACTTTGGTCTACTGCATTTTGTTCTCTGACGAGACCTACTATCGTCACGGACTTGCGATTGGCGGTCCGGAAGGCAAAGGCGTCCTCGAAAAACTCTCACGCGAAACCGGCGGCGGCTTTTTTGTCGTTACGCCTAGCCAAGGAATTGAAGCGATATTCAAGACGATAGAAGACGAACTCCGCAGCGAATATAGCATCGGCTTTGTATCGGATCAGCCGGTGACCCATTCGGCGTTCCGGACCCTGAAACTGACTGCGAAACGCAAGGGTTTGATAGTGCAGGCGACGGACAGATACTACGCGGAAACTTGATCGATAGACACGAACGCCCGGCTTTGAGGCCGGGCGTTGTGATTCCACGAAAACTGAAGGTCAGAAGTTGAAGCGGGCCACGAGCTGAATGATGCGGCCACCCGGATCGTTCGTCGTCGAAATATCCTGATAGCCAGCCGTCAACCGTCCGAAGCTACTGCTCAGAATGCTGTTAGTGTTGACGGAATTGCCCGCCGAGCCGACAAGGAAGTTCACGTTGTTGAACGCGTCAAGAAACTCGGCCCTCAGTTCCAGGTTCATCCTCTCGGTAATGCGCGTCTTCTTGGCCGCCGTCAAATCGAAGCGGGCAGAACATGGGGCCATACAGGTAGAAGAAGGGATTACCCAAAACGCCCGGAGTCGAAGCGGGAGCGATATAGGATGCATTCGCCTGTCCATTTCCGGTGATATTCACCAGGTTTGCGTTCGGATTCAGCCAGTAAACGGTGCCGTTGCCCATTTTGTAGACTCCGACATCGGATTGGATCTGAGCACGGGTCAAGTTGGTGACAATTCCCGAGTCATACTGATTCAAGGTGCCGCGGGCACCGCCGGTATTGAGTACGAAGGGCGAACCGCTTTGGACGCGAATAATGCCTTCCAATTGCCAGCCTCCGATCACCCGATTGACGAAGCCGTTGCTGGTTGTCATCGCGTGACCAGGGCCGAACGGTAGTTCGTAGATGAAATTAGCCTTGAACTGATTCGGGATGTTATACGGCGAGATGGTCTTGTTCAAGTTATAGTTCCGCAGCGTGACATAGTTCTGAGCATCGGTGGAAGAATCTACGTACATGTTGGTCATCGACTTCATGTACACATAGTTGGCGCTGAATTGAATGCTGTTCGAGAACCGATGTCGTATTTCCACCTGAATCGCATTGTAGTTCGAAAAACCGCCGTTAGCAGTTACATAGGCACTTGCGCCCGCCAACGTAGGATTCACCTGGAAGAAATTAGATGGGTAGCCACTGCTGATCAGGTTGCCGAGGTAAACGGAACTGCCGGCCAGAGAACTAGCCATTGTTCCCGCGATGCCTTCCTGCAAGTCTGTTACGAACGTGCCGCTGGCGTAACCCGAGCTGGACGTACTTGAAAAGCCCTTAAACGCGGCGCTCAGGATAGGCGTGTTCTGTTCGCCGGCGTAGCCCATGTTTGAGAAGTTGTTGGGTTTGCCGTTCGCTGTATTGATCGCCAGGTTGTTCTGCGCCTTTACAAAATCCTGCAAGAAGCCGTTACTAAGAATATTAACTTCGTTCAAGTTGTAAGTGCGTAGTAACTTGAGCGAATGATTAGCGACGTAACGAACCTCGAGCACCGTGCTCTTGCCGACTTCCCGCTGTATGCCAGCGGACCAGCTTTGCACGTACGGAGTCGCCAGGTTCGGATCAGTGGCATACCCGGAAATACCGCGATATGTGTACGTCGAAGCGGGAAGCGGATCTAAGGCAGCGCTGGGGAACAGTGTCACGGCAGGTAAAGTGCTCCCGAGAAGTGCACTACCCGCCTTGAAATCCGTGTCGGCGGTCAGAGTGCCCGCTGCGGCGGTTCCGGGATTCGATCCCTCAGTCCCTTCAAATACGCCGATGCCGTCGCGAATGAACGAGATTCCATAACCCGCACGGAAAGCGCCTTCTTTACCGAAGATAAATTTCATGAATTTGCTATCCGAGTGAGGAGCATAGGCGATTCCAATATTCGGTGCAAAGTTGTTCAATTTTGAATTGAAGTAATCTGGCTTTCCGTTGCGAATGTAATTGGGCGCTGTCCCGGTCTCGACTCCCGGCGCGAACAGATTCCCGATGCCGGAGAGGCCCCAAATACCCGTATAGGTCGGCGTGTAGTAAATGTTGTTGGCGTCATACGGAGAGCCCTCGAATTCCCAACGCAATCCTCCACTGATGGTGAGATTCGGGCTGAACTTCCAGTTGTCTTGTAAAAAGAAGCCGAATTCATGCATCCGGTCGCGTTCAATCAGCGGCGCGCCAGCCACATATTGCTTCGTGTTTTCGTTCAAGTATTCAGATTGCCCGGACGCGCCCGAAACGCGGCCTGTCAAGAATGCATAGAGCGTTGCTGCATATGTAGAATCCGTGCTTTGGATGCCAGGGAAAAACGACGTGTTAGTAAATACTGAAGACACTGGATCGGTCCCGGTCACGCCGAAGGTCACGGCAGGAGTCAGACCGCTGACCGTATTGCCATAGAACGAAACTAAGGTCCCATTTCCGCCCAAGCTCAGCGTGTGATTACCCTTTACCCAATTCAAGGTGTCCGAGATCTGTTTTACGGGCGTATTCCGCCATTGGCTGGGCTGTCTGTTGACCGGAGAATAAATCGTATTGCCATTGACGCTGGGGAAGGTCAAACGCAGCCCGCCCGGTAGGGCTTGAGGGTTGATTTCAGTTTCGAAGACGCCCGTTCCGCCCTGCAATCCGGCGCGAATCTCGTTTGTCATCGTCGGGCTGATCGTCCATTGGAGCGCAGTCGATCCGAAGAACCGATTAGAAATCTGGCCGCCTTCCGTGTTGTATCCGTTGTACGTCACGATATTCGGGAACGGCGCATCATTCGCTGTTCAGCGAATCGGGAAATGCGTAGAAGTAGTCGTAGGCGTAGACGAACGAAAAATGCAGCTTCTCAGTGATGTTGTAGTCGAAACGGGCGGTCACAAAATCGCGCTTCTGCACGTCGCTCGTGTTGAAATTCTGATACTGCTGATTTGCAGTTAGCGGTGTAATACCAACCTTGCCGATATTCGCGTTGATGAGGCCAAGAATGCCGCCGATTTCAGGATTGATGGTGGATGGGTATCCGGCCGCCGCGGCCTCTGTTAAAACATTCACCGTATGTGTTTGTCCGGCTTTGTCGGTATACGTGAAATTCCCGGCTGCGGCACTCGGCGTCAGGGTGATTCTCTGGCGCGCATTGCTTTCCGGCAGTTTGAATCCCTCTGCGTTGATAAAGAAGAACAGCTTGTTCTTCAAAATCGGGCCACCCACCTTGCCGCCGAACTGATTCAGTTTCAACTGCTGTCTCGGCTGGCCAGACTCATTGTTGAAATAGTAGTTCGCGTTCAGATCGGTGTTGCGGAAGTATTCGTAAAGGCCGCCATGGAAATCATTTGTTCCACGCTTGGTCACAAATTGGATCTGGACGGCTCCTTCTGAGGAGGTTTGTGCGCCTTCAACGGCTGTGGATATGTTGAATTCGTCGATGGCATCGACGCGCGGCCGGATATAGGTATACATGCCGCCGCCATTGGAACTCTTTAGCAGGTTGTCCTGGGTATCGACGCCATCCATGGTGATGTTGAGAGCATCGTGGGGCAGGCCGTTAAAACTTGATTGACGCGGCGCGCCATTTGCGCTGTTGCCGGGCGTCAATAATGCCAGATCAAGGGCATCGCGGGAGGTAAACGGGAGCTCCGTGATTTGCCGTCCCGTGACGGTAGTGCCGACGGTGGCAGAGGCGGTTTCCACCTGGGTGGCATTCGCCTGCACTTCCACTCTCTCGCTGGCCGAGCCAATCTCAAGCTGGATATTAACCGTGAGCGGGGTGCCGACATCTACCTTAGCGTTCTCGACAATCTTGCTCTTGAATCCAGGAGCGCTTGCCTCGATGGTGTAATTCCCTACGTTCACGCCCGGAACCGAGTAGCGGCCTTCAGCGCTCGCCACAACGTCGAACACCTGACCGGTTGCGCGCTCCGTAACATGGATGTGAGCGCTTGGAACTACCGCGCCGGTCGGGATCTGTGACGGTACCGCTGATGGTTGTTTCGGTGGTCTGAGCGAACAGAAATCCAGCGAAAAAGCAAACCAGGAACGTAGCGAAAATTGCACGGGCAAACCGCATATTGTTTGGAACTCCCTTTTCTCTTAACAGTGACCAAAATCAATAGGCCAAGACGGGCAGGAGCTAGCCTGAAAAACGTGCCTAGCTTGATGCAGCGGCGAATAACTACGCCTCCGCGGCCAACAAATGGCGATTCGACCCGAGATAGCTTTTGGGCAGCATAGCAGGATTGTGGAACGGGTTCAAGGGCCAAACCTGGGTTGTCAACGCAAAAAAGAGAAGGGCGCCCCTCAAATTGGGGGCGTCAATTAAGGGTTAAATCTCTGTTCCATCGCCGTCGCGGTTCAGTGTGAAGGCCTTCGCTGGGGCACGGTGGCGTTAAAACGGTGGCAGCCATGCTGCCCCCGTTTACTTCAATTCTCACCAGAATCGCGATAATAATGGAGCGGATTTCGATGTTCGGGCTGTCACCCTGTTGGACGCCAACGTAACCAGCGCGAGTATCCCGAGGCCTCCGAACAGCAACGACCAGCTCGCCGGCTCCGGAACCGCCGAAACCGTCCCGGCCATGGACATTCGCGAGACGCCCGAAGGCAAGGTGCAGGATGCATTAGAACAGGTTGCCTCGTTCCGGTACGACCTCATTTCCATGGGGTGAACAGTTGGAGCGCCGTTGACCTGTCCCGTTGCTGCCCAATACCCAACTACCAGACCACGCAGCGTTCGGCCGGCGGCCGGACCATCGGCGCGCCGGGTTTGCACTGAAACGCCTGCGCGAACGGCTCGAAATTCGAAAGCGGACCAAGCACGCGAAACTTCGCTACTGGATGCGGATCCCCCTGCACCATCAGCTTCTGCGTTTCCGGCCGTGTTTCATCGCCCCGGAACTGACCCCACGCAATGAAGAACTGCTGGTTCGGTGTGAAGCCGTCGACGGCAGGCGCGGGCGGCTTTCCTTGTTGCGATTTCTGATACGCCAAGTAGGCAATTTTTAGACCCGCGAGATCGCCGACGCTTTCGCCCAATACTAGTTTGCCGTTGATGTGGATGGCTCCGTCTATTGTGTAGCCGTCAAACTGGCGCACGACACACGCTGTCTTCGCCTGGAACTTCTTGTCGTCTTCGGCGTTCCACCAGTTGCTGAGGCGGCCTTGGGCGTCGAAGCGAGAACCTTGATCGTCGAAACCGTGACTGATCTCATGTCCAATGACGACGCCGATTGCGCCGTAGTTGGCAGCATCCGTGTAGTTCACACTGAAGGCGGGCGGCTGCAAAATCCCCGCTGGAAACACAATTTCATTTAACAGCGGGTTGTAGTACGCATTAGAGGTTGGAGGCGTCATGCCCCAGCGGCCGCGGTCCACAGGCTTGCCAATGGTAGAGCGAATATCCGCAACCTGGAAGCGCGAGGCGGAGAGAACATCCGCAAAGTATCCGTCGCGCGTGATCGTCACGCTCGCATAATCCTTCCACTTATCCGGATAGCCCACCTTCACATTCAACGTGGAAAGTTTCTGAAGCGCCTTCTGCTTGGTCTCGGGCGTCATCCAGTCCAAATTCTGGATGGTGTCGTGCATGGCCGCGATGATGTTGGTTACCATCGCGCGTGCGCGAACCTTCGCTTCCGGCGGAAAATAGCGCTTCACGTATTCCTGCCCGAGAGCCTCGCCAAGCAAAGAGTCGGTCTGCTCGGCGCAGCGGATTGGCCGAGGCTTCAGTTCGCCAACGCCTGCAAGTTGTTTTTGAAAGAAAGCGAAGTGCTCATCCACGAAGGGCTGCGAAAGATTATCGGCAAAATTGTTTAGCACTTGCCAGCGCAGGTATGTCTTCCAGTCAGCGAGACTTGTGTCCACAAGCTGGCGCTCAATTTCTTTCAGGAAGGCCGGCTGTTCCACATTCAAAGCCGCCGGAGCAATGGAAGCGCTGCGGTAATACGCCGTCCAATCGAAATGCGGCGTCAGCTTTTGGAGCTGGTCAAAGCCCAGCTTATGGTCGGTTGAGGTGGGATTGCGCAGTGCGACATTGTCGAGCGAAGCTTTGGCAAGCGCCGTTTCAAAGGTCATGACAATTTGGGCAGAGGCGGCCGCTTCCGTCTCTGACGAGCCCGCAAGGCGGAGTATGTTGGCTACGTGCTTCAGATATCCAGCCCGTGCATCTACAAATCGCTTCTCGGGTTTCAGATAATAGTCACGATCCGGCAGGCCCAGCCCGCCTGCTCCCACGTCGGCGATTACGTTTTGCGGATCGTGCAGGTCTGAATTGCCGTAAAGGTAAAAGGGCACCTGGATCCCGACATCGTGCAGGTCAATGATTGCGGCCTGTAATCCGGAGAGGTCATGAATCGCAGCCACCTTCTGCAGCAGCGGCAGCAGTGGAGCGATGCCGGCTTGATCGATCGCCTTCTGATCGGTGCATGCGGCATAGAAATCTCCGGTCAGTTGACCAGGCGTTCCTTTCGGCTGCCCGGCGTGGCTGCTGACCTCATCGAGAATGATGCGCAAGTCATCCTTGTTGGCTTCACCCGCCTCCCAACGACGACTCCACCGATCCATGGAGGGAGGAATGGGATGTTGCGCCCGCCAAGTACCGTTTGCGAATTGATAGAAATCGGTGCAGGGATCGGCGCTGCGATCCAAGTCGGCTGTCTCAATGCCTTTGAGAGACCCAGTTTGAGAAAAGCCGGTGAGGGCAAAAGCTATGGCCGTAAAAAATAGGATCAAGTGACGCACAGGGTTCCTTTCGTGGGCAGGATTCACCCTTTGTATCAGATCGATGATTCGGTCTGTCAACTAATGCGGCGCGACAGGACTCATGGGAACCAGGATATTTTCCCCGTCACGATCCATCAGAACTTCGCCGTAAAAGCCCTCCTTCGGTTTGTATCCCCGGACGCCTGCGGCAACCGAATAAACTCCCTTTGATAAGCCCCGGAACGCAAAGCTACCGTCCTCTGCGACTGGAGCAATCTGACTGTCAAAACCAGCATCACAAGAAAGCGTCACGTGCATGTCGGGTGGAATTGGCTTGCCATCGGACAGTACAACTCTGCCTCGCAGGGCGTACGCGGTCCGCAGGTGGATAGTGCCCACGTCCACCTCTTGTCCGTCGTATTTCGTCTCGATTGGTACGGCATCGCCAGCAAGCCCGCGAGCCGCAAGTGATTCCATTTTCGGGTAGACGTACCAGATTCTTCCCGCTGGAATATTTGTAATAACAAAAGTCCCGTTTTCCTTCGTTCCGATGCGAACTTCGGGGAACACCGTTCCCGACGCGCGGCTGTGTGCAATCACGCCGATTTCTGCATTCCCCACCGGCTTACCGTCCGGCTGAAGCAAACGGCCGCGTAGGGTTGCGCCTTGGCCGACACGGATCGTTCTTTTCTCCGGCCCTGTGGGCAGCGTCACCAGCTTGGGCGCCATTGCACGCGGAGAAACGTTCAGCGTAATCTCGGTGGCAGGTTTGCCGTAGGCAATCTCAAATTCACCCTGTTCGTCCGTCGCAGCCAGGGGCTGAATCCAATCCGGAGAATCGTCCGAGCCGAACGAGCGGCCGGGTCCTCGCGGTCCAACGAACGTAACTCCCTGCTGCTCGACAACCGCATCCCTGACTGGGCTTCCGTGATCATCGACAACGCGGCCGTGCACTATCTGATCTGGATTTTCGGCGACGGCTTGCGGTTTCAGGACCGCGTCCGCGGCAGGTCCTTTCTCCGGATCCACTTTATCGACGAACATCGTTTTATATCCATTCCCCACAATCAGCAATTTGAAAACAAGATCCGGGCTCAGACCAGATATGGAATAGTTGCCCTTCATATCTGTGATGGTCCGCTTGCCACAATCCACCCAGCAAGTGGGGCAATACACGCTGTAACCCTGTCTCATCCACGCCGCGTAAACCAATACGGTTGCGTGCTCGACAGGTTTTCCGTCCGCATCGAGCACCTTTCCGTTCGCCGTTGCGCGTTCCGCAGCGCCCGCGATGCTCACTGCAATCGAGGCCCAAACAGCCGAGACCGCGAAAAGTCTGTAAGCCATACACCCTCATCGTTATCACAAATGCATGCTGGACGGAAGAAATGCGCCGCCGGAATCAGCTTCGACATAAGAAGATGCATGCGATTATTTGAAACGTGATTCGTGTCGGGCCGGCGGGCTGGGCGTACAAAGATTGGAATGGCATCGTCTACCCGGAACCGAAGCCGCGCGGGTTCGACCCGCTCGCCTATCTGGCAGGATATTTCAATACCGTCGAAATCAACTCATCTTTTTATGGGCCGCCGCGCCCCGCGACGGCGAAGAAGTGGGTTGAGAGCGTGCAATCGAATGAACTCTTCCGTTTCACGGCAAAGCTGTTTCAATCCTTCACGCATACGCGCAAGCCCGCGCCGCTCGATGAACAAGAATTCAAGGACGGTGTCGCCCCACTTGTCGAGACCAGCCGTCTTGGAGCGCTTCTCATTCAGTTCCCGTGGTCGTTCAAGAACGATCCGGAATCGCGCGCCTACGTCATCACGCTTTGCCGCACTTTTCGCGAGTATCCGCTGGTGCTCGAAGTACGCCACAGCAGTTGGATCGATCCAGTTGTGCTGGACCTGCTGGCTGAACTTGGGGTGGGTATCTGCAACATCGATCAGCCGATCTTTCACCGCTCCGTGAGGCCCGGCGCCTACGTGACCTCTACCATCGGATACGTTCGCCTTCACGGACGCAACTACAAGCAATGGTTTTCGCCTTCGGCCAACGTGCGCGACCGCTACGACCATTTGTATTCAACGGAGGAACTCGCTCCGTGGCTTGACCGCATTCGTCAAATCTCGGAGGATGCTACCGACACTTATGTTGTGGCGAACAATCACAACGTCGGGAAGGGGCCGGCTAACGCGCTCGAGATCGCCGCGCTGCTGACCGGCGCTAACGTGCCCGCGCCGCCGGGGCTCGTGGCGCAGTATCCGGAGCTGCAGAAGGTACTTGATTGTTGCCCTATTTCATCCTCCTATCAGCCGCCGCGTGATATTTTTTCTTCATGACGGTCGCGGAGCGTGACAGCCTCGACACGCTCGGGTATGTAGCCGTCGAGAATGTCTTAGATCGGGCTGCCCTGTCTGAGGTGCGCGAGCGAGTCGAGTATCTCTATTCGCAGGAAGGCGAGAATGCCGGCTCGGAGTTTCGCCAGGAGCCCGGCTCGCGCCGGCTCGCAAACCTGGTTGACAAGGGTGAAATTTTTGAGCACCTGATTGCCGTTCCGCGCATTCTTGAGCTGGTCGATCATGTCCTGGGGCCGCGCTTCAAGCTGAGCAGTTTCAATGCGCGTTCAGCAAATCCTCATTCGAGCGAAGCCCAGCCTCTGCATTGTGACGCTAGCGCGCTGCCCGATGCCGCTGGCTACTGGGTGTGCAATACCATTTGGCTTCTCGACGACTTCACGTTAGAAAATGGAGCGACACGCGTGATACCCGGGTCTCAGAAGTGGTTTCAGCTTCCACAAAACGTGCTTGCCGATCTCACTGCGCCGCATCGTGACGAACTTGTGCTGACTGCGCCAGCCGGAACGGTTGTGGTCATGAACACACATGCCTGGCATGGAGGTACGGCAAACCGTTCGCCGTTCCACCGCCGCGCTCTGCATGCATTCTATTGCCGGTTTGACAAGCCGCAACAGCAGTATCAGAAGCGTTTGTTACGTCCTGAAACGCAGGCGCGCCTCGGGCCGGAATTGCGGCGATTGCTGGCCCTCGACGATCCACTGAATGATGAGCTGAGTTCGGTTGAGACGAGAGCTAGTGGGTTTCTGAAATAAGAGGGCGCTTGTTATGCGGTACGGGATGCGTTTCTCCGGGTCATCGAAAAAGGAAAACAGCCTGATGCCGCAGCTTGCGTCGAAGCTCGTTATTTTGCGCGCCGCTTTGTTTCGCGCTTCGAATTTTCCCCACTCGACCGGGTTATCGAATTGATCTGAATCACCGGCATCAACGAATTGCTGTTGTCCACCGGACGATGCGCGGCTCGTTGTGAGAGTTCCTGGTTAAGCGTTCCAATGAAGTCTTCAATCTGCCGCTGCATGGCTTCCATTTTTTCGCGCATATTGAGGATAATCTCTACTCCCGCAAGGTTCACGCCCAGTTCCCGCGTCAGCTTCAGAATCACTTCCAGCCGCACCAGATCGTCGTCCGTGTACAGCCGCGTATTGCCTTCACTGCGCGACGGCGTCAGCAGCCCTTCGCGCTCATATAACCGCAATGTTTGCGGATGAATCGCGTACTGCTCGGCTACCGCCGAGATCATGTATGCCGCTTTGCTCTTGCTTCTTGTCATGCTTCACCTGTTTCTACGCAGCGGGGGACTGCACCTGGCTCCAGATGCCGGACCGCACGTCTTCCGTCTGCACTTGCGCCAGTTCCCGCAGCAACTCGCGAGTTCGTTCATTATGCACGTCCGGAGCGCGCAGCACAACCTCCACAATTTCGTCTCCGCGCGCATTCTTGCGGGCGTTGAAGATCCCCTTCTCGCGCAGCCGGAACTTCTGCCCGTTCTGTGTTCCTTGCGGAATTTTCAAAAGAGCGCGTCCATCAATCGTCGGAACCTCGATCTTTGCGCCCAGTCCCGCTTCGCTGACCGTCATCGGAACCTGCACTTCGATGTTGTCTCCGGATCGTTTGAAAAACGGATGCTCGTCCACGCGAACCGTGATGTACAAATCGCCGGCCGCGCCGCCGCCTACGCCCGCGTTGCCTTTGCCGGCAACTCGCAATCTTGACCCGGATGCCACGCCCGCCGGTATACGCACTTCCACCGTGTCAGGGCGCGAAACTGTCCCTTCACCGCGGCACGTGGGACAGGCATTCTTCAGCCGTCCAGACCCGCCGCAGCGCGGGCAGCTCAAATTGAATTTCATTGCGCCGGCCATCTGCGTCACTGTCCCCGTGCCATCGCACTCCGGACAGACCGCCACACTGTTGCCCGCAGAACCCGTGCCGTGGCAAGTCTCGCAAGTCTCCTGCCGGCTGATATTCAACTTCACCTGCGTTCCACGGATCGCCTGCCAGAAATCGACGTTCAAACCGTATTCAAGGTCTGCGCCGCGCTCCGCTTCCTGCGTTGTCGTCGTCGCGCGCTGTTGCCGTCCACCGAAGAAGTCGCCAAAAATATCGCGAAACCGGAATCCTTCGCTGTCGGTTCCCGCAGCGCCAGCTCCAGCACCAGCACCGCCTTGCCGCTGTTGTTGTTGCCGCAGAAACTCGGAAAAATCGAATCCGTCAAAATTCGGTCCGCCCGCTCCGGGTCTGGCCCCGGGACCTGCGCCATTCGGCGGAATATTCGGTGAATAAAACCCAAACTGGTCGTAGACCTTCCGCTTCTCGTCATCGCTCAGAACGTCGTAAGCTTCCTGAACTTTCTTGAACCGTTCTTCAGCGGCTTTATCACCCGGATTCAGATCCGGATGAAACTTCCGGGCCAGCTTGCGATACGATTTCCGGATCTCTTCGGCGTCCGCACTGCGGCCGATACCGAGAGTCTCGTAGTAATCCTTTTTCGTTGCAGAAGGCATTTTGCTACACCATTCAAGAACGGCGGCCGTTCGCTTTATTTGCTAGGGCCGCCGGTCAAGTTTAAATTAAGCCGTTTTTCGCGGCCACTTACTTTTTATCGTCAACATCGACGAATTCAGCATCCACAACATTGTCTTTTGGCTGCTGCTGGCCGCCTTGCGCGCCATCGGTTCCGGCTCCCGGCGCTCCGGGCCCCGCCGATCCATTCTGGCCGGGGCTCTGCGCCTTATACATCGCCTCCGCTAACTTGTGGCTGGCAGTGGTCAATTTGTCTGTCGCCGAGTTGATCTTATCGAGTCCGCCTTCGGCCATAGCCTTCTTCACGTCCTCAACCGCGCCTTCAACCTGCTTGGCGTCCGCTTCGGAGATCTTGTCACGATGCTCGCGCAACATCTTTTCGACGTTGTAGACCATCGCGTCTGCCCGGTTGCGGGCTTCGATCTCTTCTTTCTTCTTACGGTCGTCGGCCGAATTCGATTCGGCATCGCGCGCCATCTTCTCCACTTCGTCCTTGCTCAGGCCCGAAGAAGATGTGATCGTGATCTTCTGTTCGTTGTTGGTCGCCCGGTCCTTTGCGGTCACGTTCAGGATGCCGTTCGCATCAATGTCGAACGTCACCTCAACTTGCGGAATGCCGCGCGGGGCAGGCGGGATGCCCACCAGTTGGAATACGCCCAGCAGCCGGTTGTCCCGAGCCATTGACCGCTCCCCCTGGTACACCTTGATCTCAACCGAGGTCTGGTTGTCCGCCGCCGTCGAGAACACTTCGCTCTTGCGGGTCGGAATGGTCGTGTTGCGCTCAATCAGCTTGGTAAACACGCCGCCCAGCGTCTCAATGCCGAGCGATAGCGGGGTCACGTCGAGCAGCAGCACGTCTTTCACTTCGCCGCCGAGCACGCCGCCCTGAACCGCTGCGCCAACCGCAACGACCTCGTCCGGATTCACGCTCTTGTTCGGCTCTTTACCAAACAGGTTCTGCACAATCTGCTGAACCTTTGGAATACGGGTCGAACCACCAACCAGCACGATTTCATCGATGTCATTTGGCGTCACGCCGGCGTCCTGCATAGCCTGCTTGCAAGGCCCAACCGAACGCTGCAGAATGTCGTCGACCATTTGCTCGAAGCGCGCCCGAGTCAGTTTGATGGTCAAGTGCTTCGGACCGGTAGCATCGGCCGTTAAGAACGGTAGATTGATCTCCGTTTCGAGCAACGTGGAGAGCTCGATTTTCGCCTTCTCAGCCGCTTCCTTCAGGCGCTGCAAAGCCATCTGATCTTTCGAAACATCGATGCCCTGATCCTTCTTGAACTCTTGAATCAACCAGTCGATAATCCGCTGGTCGATGTTATCGCCGCCCAGGTGCGTATCGCCGTTGGTCGATTTCACTTCGACAACGCCGTCACCTACTTCGAGAATCGAAATGTCGAAGGTGCCGCCGCCGAAATCGTAAACGGCGATGGTCTCGTCTTTCTTTTTGTCCAAGCCATAGGCCAGCGCTGCCGCCGTCGGCTCGTTGATAATGCGCATCACTTCCAGGCCAGCGATCTGACCCGCGTCTTTGGTCGCTTGCCGCTGCGCATCATTGAAATAAGCGGGAACCGTGATGACCGCCTTGGTCACCTTTTCGCCCAAATAGGCTTCGGCAGCTTCCTTCAACTTGCCGAGAATCATCGCCGAAATCTCAGGGGGCGAATACTTTTTGCCCTGAATC
This sequence comes from Terriglobia bacterium, assembly GCA_963846025.1. Taxonomy (GTDB): domain Bacteria; phylum Acidobacteriota; class Terriglobia; order Bryobacterales; family Bryobacteraceae; genus Bog-105. Next base: position 131,910 of record CAWJUG010000010.1, read on the forward strand.
TCTACGCGAGCGTCGCCGTTATCGCCGGCAACGACTTTGTACGGCATCAGCTTCATCTCTTCGCTGACTTCGTTTACCCGGCGTCCCATGAACCGCTTGATGGAATAAATCGTGTTCTCAGGGTTCGTTACCGCCTGGCGCTTCGCAACCTGTCCGACCAGCCTTTCCCCGTTTTTGGTAAAGCCGACCACGGAAGGGGTAGTACGCCCGCCTTCCTGATTGGGAATCACGGCCGGCTGCCCGCCTTCCATCACCGCGACCACGGAGTTGGTGGTTCCCAAGTCGATTCCGATAATCTTACTCATGTATAGTTAGTCCTCCGCCGGACGCTTCGAGCGTCGGCTTGTTTAGCACATCTTCAGTATCGAATATGAGTCTACGATTGTCAAGTTTTCTGGCCTTATTATTTGCACTCACGCCAGGTCTTTCCGTATGCCAAATTACTGTTACCGTGGCCGCCGCCTCAGACCTTACGTTGCTCGAACCCGTTCTCCAGCAACAATTTGAAAAAACGAACCCAATTCGGCTTCGTTTCGTAACAGGCGCGAGCGCCATGCTGGCTCAGCAAATCGAGAACGGTGCTCCCTATGATGTCTTCCTGTCGGCCAACGCGGGGTTTGTGGACCGATTGGCTTCGAATCGCAAACTTAACCCGGCCACGGTTCGTGCTTACGCGGTGGGTCGGGTGGGGCTGCTGTGGCGAGATGGAAAACATCACGAAATCACCGACTTGGCAGCGGAATGGGTTCGTTTCGTAGCGCTGCCAAACCCGCAACTCGCGCCGTATGGCGTCGCGGCACAGCAGACGCTTGAGCATGCTGGAATCTGGAAAGCCGTCCAGCCGAAGGTCGTGTACGGGGAAAACGTCCGTCAAACGCTGGAGCTGTTTGAGAGCGGAAATGCCGATGCAGTCCTAACCTCCGATTCCTTGCTGCAGGGTAAAGACGCCACCATCGTTCCGGCAGATTGGCACACCCCGATCGTGCAGAAAGCCGGGGTGGTTTCGGCCAGTTCACACCCTCGCGCCGCGCAGCAGTTCCTCGACTTCCTTTTCACACCAGCCGCTCAAGCGACCTTTTCAAAATTCGGTTTCGGTCCACCTTCCTAAGTCGATCGCAGAGGAAGTATCATATGCCAATGGCTGATTTCGAACCGGCAGTACAACTCACGCTTCAAAACGAGGGCGGATACTTTCACAATTCGGTAACGGGAGAGGTGGTCAACTATGGCGTCACGCTCGCGTTCGCCTCAGATTGCGGCTACTGCACCGCAAACGACCCGGACTACATCAAGGGCATGAGCCAGCAACAGGCGATCGACATATATAAGAAGCACTTTTGGGACGCGCACAACTTGGGCTCTATCAACGACCAAGGAATCGCTAACAAGACGTTCGATCTGACCGTCAACATGGGCCCTGGCGGCGCAAATCACGATGGCGCTCTGACCCTGCTGCAGCGCGCAGTCTGCGACTGTGGGGGGAACTGCACAATAGACGGAATTCTCGGCCCGCAGTCGCTTACATCCATCAACGCTTTGCAAGCGGCGCAATTGTTAACGGCTTACCGCGCCCGCGCCAAAGCTCGCTACGAACAGATCGCCCAAGACCCTAAGCTGGCTTCTGACCTGCCAGTCTGGTTGGCGCGCCTCGCTAAGTAGCGTGCATGATCAGGTTCCTTGCGAGACAAGTGACCATACCGTAGACCAAATGAGCGGCCAGCGCATTCGCGTGCGACGACAGGCTCGGTGAATCGGGGAGGTATTATGATTTTCGTGTTTGCGCGAATCCGTCGGCGACTGAGAGGAGTACTGAGAATTAATGAGTACACAGTTTGGGTAGTCGTCTCGCGCATCTTCTTTAAATGGAATATTCACTAAGACCATTCGTGACATCACTCAGACCGCTCTCCTTCTCTTGTGTAGCTTTTCTGGTATTCAGTGGTGTGGCCTGGCTGACGGTGTCACGACACACGTGTCGTGTGACACTTTGTAGGTGTAACCACCGGCGCGGTGAGTTGTCAACAAGGAGGAGGGTTTAGCCCGCCCGGTTACGCCACGGCGAGTGTTACTGCGGGAGCCTCGCTTGGGAATTATGGTGGAACGGCGACGATTTCGTTGTCTGGAGCTGCCTATTCCTATTGCAAAGATGGGACCTGCCTGGACCGGTGCCTAGTGTCTCGACAGCGATCGCGGATGCGGATATTCAGTTTACGTTCACGACGTTGGGTAACGCTCGTCCGGGTCTGATCATTTTCACTTTCCCGATCTTCGAGATTGGCGCAAGCGGCGATGGCTCGTCCGTTGTTGAATCTCTCTCTATCGGAAATATCAAACAAAACTGCTACGCCGCACCAATACCTAGCTGCAATGTATCGCCTGGAGCAACTTTGGAGCTCCCGTTCGAACTGGGTGTGCCGTACACCTTTGATTACAACGTGAGTCTTACTGCGGCTGATGGCGATTGGGATTTTCCAGAAGGAAACTTTAACGGAACGATCAACTACCAACTGATCGATCCAAATGCTCCTGAACCGACTTCATTGGGATTGGCCGGTTGTGGGCTACTGCTGTTGCACTTTCTTCGGCGCAACCTGCCGAGGATCAGGAGCGAACTGATACTCTCTGCCGTCCCTGCGGCTCAATTGTAAGCGAATGATCACGGAAGTTTTTTGGCCGCGCGGCGCGCTTTCCACTCGTCACGATCAGCGATAAAAATCTGCTGCCAGTCTGGTTGGCGCGCCTCGCTAAGTAGCGTGCATGATCAGGTTCCTTGCGAGACAAGTGACCATACCGTAGACCAAATGAGCGGCCAGCGCATTCGCGTGCGACGACAGGCTCGTTTCGGCTGGCCCTTGCGCGAAGCCCATCGCCGGCACTGCAATCTCGTCTGCACCTAGCCAAACTGCGGCTCCGTAAGCGGTACCCATGCCGGTTGTCGAGACCGGCGCCTTTTCTGCCAGGAACCCGTAAAGCGCGCCTAAGGTGATGCCAAGACAATAATGAACCGCCGGTCCGGCCCACTTCTTTTCGGCGTCTGTCAACTCGTGATGAAACGCCAGCCGCGAGATCGCCTTCGCCGTCTTGATAGTGGCGTCTTCATCTTGATCTAGAGCCTGCGCTCCCGAAACAGCTTTCGTAGCGGCGCTCACCAGCGACTGATATTGATTCATGGCGAAGGATGCTGCTAAGCCTCCCAGCGCTCCCGCTCCGATGCTTTTCCAGACTTGCGACGTACCGTTTCCGCCTCATTCCGTGGACGCCACGCAGACGCGCCGCTGTATCGCGGGAAAATACGTGGCACTGACGGGAGCGGGTCAAACGACGTATTCGAGTCTGCTTACTGCCACGAATAGTGAAAGACCGAACCAGATGAGTTCAAGCCCCATACGACGCTATCGGAACTAGCGACGATTTGAGATAACGTTCCCGAGATTAACGTCCAGTTCTGCGCTTGAGAATTGTACTCGTAAACACTGCCTACCGTATTCAGTCCCCAAACGGTTCCGTCATAGGCAACGGAGATCTTTGAGAGTCCCCCTGGCACCAGTGCCCAGTCCTGAGCTGCGCTCACATACCGGAAAATCTGGTCTAGCGAATTCAGTCCCCAGACGTTGTTGGCCGAACCGACGCTGAGCTGCGTCAATCCGCCCGGCACCAGGAACCAGCTCTGGCTCGCCGGGTCGAAACGATAGATTTCATCGAGGCTGTTCAATCCCCACACGGCTCCGTCCACGCCCACACTGATCTGCGTGAGACCGCCGGGGACGTATGTCCAGGTGCCTGTCTGCGAATTGTACTCGAATATTTGATCCCCCGAGTTCAGGCCCCAAACCGATCCTTCACTCCCTACGGCGATCTGCGTCAGTCCTCCCGAAACCTGCTGCCAGCTTTGTGTCGAAGAATTGAACTGGAAAATCTGGTCGTAAGAATTTAGTCCCCACACCCGGCCGCCGAACCCGACTGCCACTTGCGAAATCTGCTGGCCTGATACGGCATCCCAGCTGCTTGTGAGTGGGTCGAAGATGTAGGATTGCCCCGCTGCGTTCACACCCCAGACGTTTCCGTCCGGAGCCGCCGCCACTTGCGCCAAGGTTCCTGGCACCAAATGCAGCGAAGGCCCCGATGTCACAAATTCGCTCATCTGATAAATCTGATCCGAGCTGTTCAGTCCCCAAACTGCCCCGTTCGCTGCAGCCGAAACCTGCGCCAGATTGCCTGCCACCAACGTCCAGTTGGATATCTGCGCATCGTATTGATAGACGTCTCCCAAGGTGTTCAACCCCCACACATTGGTGGCGGATCCGACGGAGATTTGGGATAGTCCTCCGGGCATCTGATCCCAATTTTGCTTCAGCCGGTTGAAGTGATAAATGGCCGAGCCACTCAGGCCCCAGACATCGCCATCCGCTCCCACGCTAAGTTGGGTCATCGTTCCAGGGACTTGTTCGAAGGCCTGTGAGCCCGGGTTGAAGCGGAACACATGATTAGCACCGCCGATGCCCCACACCGCACCGTCAAATCCCACCCAAATCTGTGTTAACCCGCCTGGAATCCGGACCCAGCTTTGCGCGGATGGGACGTAATGAAAAACCTGGTACAGCGTATTGAGTCCCCACACGTCGCCATCGGCGCCGACAGCGATGTACGTCAGAGCTCCGGGGACAAGAGACCAGTCCTGCGCCTGTGTGTTGTATTGGAAAATTTGGTCTTGTGAGTTTAACCCCCAAACGTTGTTTGCCGAACCGACAGCGATCTGCGTCAGGCCGCCGGGAATCAACGCCCAGCCTTGGACAGCAGCGTTGTACTGGAAAATCTGGTTTATAGAATTGAGGCCCCATACACTCCCGTCTGCACCCACAGAGACCTGTGTCAGGCCACCCGGCGCCTCAACAAAGTTCGGAAGGTATTGAAAGGGCCATGCCGCACCAGTAACGTTGTTGTCGAGGATACCGCCCTCGAGAGCCGTTTTGCCGTCGCCGGAAAGGGCGGTCGAGAAACCTTGCTCGGCGGTTCCGACTGCCCCGCTGCCCACGAGTTTGCTTCCTAGCTGGGTCCAACTGCCGCTGGAAGCACGAGTGAAGATCCAGGCCGCGCCCGCGCTATTGTTATCGCCGAATCCGCCCACAATAGCTGCGTTTCCGTCGCTCGAAATCGCGACTGACGCGCCCTGCTTGCTGCCGCCGGCCGCACCACTTCCCACAAGCTTGTTTCCTAGCTGGGTCCAATTACCATTGCTATCTCGCGTGAAAACCCATAGTGCGCCGGTCAGGCTGTTATCCGTGGGCCCTCCAACGAGGGCCGTGTTCCCGTCGCCCGAAAGGGCCACCGAGGCGCCTTGTTCTGCGCCGCCAACGGTGCCGTTACCTATCAGCTTGCTGTTTTGCTGAGTCCAACTGCCGTTCTCGTCCCGAGTGAACACCCATACCGCGCCTACTCCGCTGTTATCGTTAGATCCCCCAACAAGAGCCGTGTTCCCGTCTGCGGAAAGGGCCACTGAAGCGCCTTGCGCCGATGGGCCTACGCCGCCGCTGCCGACGAGCTTGCCTCCTTGTTGGCTCCAGTTGCCGTTGTTATCGCGAGTGAAGACCCAGAGTGCGCCTACGCCGGCGTTATCGCCAGGGCCGCTCACAAGGGCTGTGTTGCCGTCGCTCGACAGCGCTACCGACTTGCCCTGGCCCGCTGTTACTCCAACGGCACCGCTACCGATGAGCTTGCCTCCTTGTTGGCTCCAGTTGCCGTTGTTATCTCGAGTGAAGACCCACACCGCGCCCACGCCGTTGCTGCCCGTATTGTTGCCGTTATCGGCGGGAGCTCCTTCAATAGCCGTGTTACCGTCGGCGGAAACGGCCACCGATGTACCTTGTTCCGATTCGCCAACGCCGCCGCTGCCGACGAGCTTGCCTCCTTGTTGACTCCAGTTTCCGTTGTTATCGCGGGTGAAGACCCAGAGGGCGCCGACACTGCCGTTATCGCCTTGAGCGCCGACTAACGCTGTGTTGCCATTGCCCGACAGGGCTACTGAATCGCCTTGCACGCTTTGGCCAACACCACCGCTGCCGACCAGTTTGCCGCCTTGCTGGCTGAACATCTGCGCGCTTGCAGAGCTGCAAGTAAATAGCGCCGCGAAGAAAAGGAGAGACCTCAATCGGTACTGCATTGGCACCTCTTATGGTGCGAAGAACCCCCGAGACAAAAGATTCACCGCAGCCCGTTATGTATTTCTCCCGTAAACGAGAGACCCTATTATAACTGCAAAAATCGTGGACTTACACTAGGAGTTGTGCCTGTAGTTTCTTCGAGCTAGCGGGTTTCGACTACCTCGCAGACGTGCATTACCACGACCGTGTAAAACTCTTGTAGCGCACCCCAATGTCACTTGCTAGTAAATTGGTTTCATGACTACGCAGGAAGTTGCCGACACACTCGTTAAGCTTTGCTCGCAAGGAAAGTTCCAAGAAGCCACACAAACGCTTTACTCGCCCGATATCGTCAGCGTCGAAGCGGGCGCGCCTCCCGGACAATCGCCCGAATCCAAAGGCCTTGACGCCATTATGTCGAAGGGCGAATGGTGGACGGCTAACCACGAAGTCCACTCAGCGAATGTCGAAGGGCCGCTTGTCGCCGGTTCTCACTTTGCGGTGGCATTCAAGTTCGACGTAACGTTCAAACCGCAGAGCAAGCGCTTTACGATGGAAGAGATCGCGGTCTATAAGGTTGATGGCGGCAAGATCGTCCACGAACGGTTTTTCTATAACATGTAAGCGGCGGAAATTCAGTCTGTTGCCCCAACAGTTGCAAATTGCGTGGACAGGTCGCCTTCAAAGCTGAGCGCGCCCACGTGCGTCAACCGGCTTTGCAGATCAATCCAGATCTCGCCGCCCATATCGGTCCAGCGCCTGCAAAAGCTGAAGTCTTCGCTTAAGTACGTGCCGTTTTCATCGACGAAGCAGTTGAAAAGTGCATAGCGCCACGGACTCGCGTCGAGCGTGTCGTCTGGACGGTGTTCGTGCGCGTAGCGTAATTCCGGATAGCGCTCAATCATGGCCAGCAGCATCTGCCTGCGCAGCATCAGAAAGCCCGTTCCGGCATAGCGAACTTTGGCGAACCCATCGCGCGTGTGGATTTCCGCCGGATTCGCAAAGTCGACCAGGTAAGATAACGAGCTGGATTGTAGTTTCTCGCGCTTCGCCTCGGCGACGGCTGCGACTTTTTTCCAATCCATTCGTTTCAGTGGATAGATCGCAGCCGTCGCATCCGCGCCGAAGTCCATCAACCGGAACACCTGATCCGGTTCGAAGCCTATATCGGCATCCACAAAGAGCAAATGCGTGGCGGCTTCATTCGTTAGAAAATGCGCCACCACATTCTGCCGCGCACGGGTAATTAGCGCCTCGCTCCCGAGCATGTGAACCAAGAGTCTGACATTTCGCTGCTGACAGGCTAGCTGCAGCTTCAATAACGACGCCGCGTATAGATCAGTAACCTGCCTGCCATAGCAAGGTGTCCCAATCACTAGAAAAGTTTCCGAGCCGTTTTCATCCATCACTTTTCTCTCGATCGCCGCATCTGATTTGCGTGAAAAGATCGATACCATCGTAGTTCAACATGACGGAAATCCAGGACAATATCAGCGCGTTCGGGCCGGCGCGATCCACCATTTCAGGTGCGCCGCTTGAGCCGGCGGAACTTCGCGATATGGACGCTTACTTTCGCGCCAGTCTGTACATGTGCCTGGGGATGATTTATCTGCGGGACAACCCGCTGCTGCGACGTCCGTTGAATCCGGCAGACGTTAAGATCCGTCTGCTTGGCCACTGGGGCTCCGATCCGGGCATGAGTTTTATTTACGTGCACCTCAATCGCCTGATCCGGATGTACGAACTGAACATGATCTTTCTGGCCGGCCCCGGTCACGGCGCTCCGGCTGTATTGTCGAACGCTTATCTAGAAGGAACTTATTCGGAGATCTATCCAGAGAGCAGTGAAGACGAGGCCGGACTGTGTCACTTCTTCCACCAGTTTTCTTTTCCGGGAGGCATCGGGAGCCACTGTACTCCAGAGACGCCCGGCTCCATACATGAAGGCGGCGAACTCGGTTACAGTCTGTCCCACGGCTTCGGCAGCGTGCTGGATCATCCGGATCTCATTAGCGTTGTCATGGTGGGCGACGGCGAGGCGGAAACGGGGCCGCTAGCTACCTCCTGGCACTCAAATAAATTCATCAATCCCATTCGCGACGGCGCGGTTCTGCCCGTTCTCCATCTCAATGGGTACAAAATCAACAATCCGACTATTCTGGCTCGCATCAGTTGTGAGGAACTGGAGCAACTCTTTCGCGGTTACGGATACGAACCTTACTTTGTCGAGGGCTCTGATCGCGACAGCATGCATCAAGCCGCGGCAGCAACGCTTGAGCACTGCGTCAAACAGATCCGCAGCATCCAGGAAGAAGCGCGGCGAACGGGTGAGGCCAAACGGCCGCGGTGGCCCATGGTCGTCCTGCGTACTCCAAAAGGATGGACCGCGCCGGCGGAAATAGATCACCACATGGTGGAAGGCTCCTGGCGCGCGCATCAGGTCCCGATGACCGACGTCACCAAAAATCCGGAGCATTTGCAGATTCTGGAAAAATGGCTGCGCAGTTACAGGCCGGAAGAACTGTTCGATAGTGCAGGCCGCCTGATCCCGCAACTCAAGGCGCTGGCGCCTACTGGCGAGCGTCGTATGAGCGCAAATCCAATTGCTAACGGCGGCCTTCTGCGGCGTGCGCTTCGGATGCCGGATTTTCGCAACTACGGATTCGAAGTCACCAAACCCGCAACCAGTGAATACGAGAATACGACTCCGCTTGGCCGCCTGTTGCGTGATGTCATCCGTGAAAATCCGGCCAATTTCCGTCTGTTCGGTCCCGACGAGACAGCCTCTAACAAACTAGGCGCTGTTTACGAGGCGACCAAGAAAGTCTGGCTAGCTGATTACCTGCCTGAGGACAAAGATGGCGCTGAACTAGCTGTGGACGGCCGCGTCATGGAAATTCTCAGCGAGCACACGCTGGAAGGTTGGCTCGAGGGCTACTTACTAACTGGCCGCCATGGTCTGTTTGCTACGTATGAAGCTTTCGTTCACGTGATTGACTCCATGTTCAATCAGCATGCAAAATGGCTGGAGATCAGCAAACGCCTTGCCTGGCGTGCGCCGGTATCATCGCTAAATCTTCTTATTACGTCCACTGTTTGGCGTCAGGACCACAACGGCTTTACTCATCAAGACCCGGGCTTCCTGGACGTGGTGGCGAATAAAAGCCCGGAGATTACGCGTATCTACCTGCCGCCTGACGTAAACTGCCTACTTTCGGTGGCCGATCACTGCTTGCGATCACTTGACTATGTGAATGTGATCGTCATAGATAAGCAGTCGCATCTGCAATATCTCGACATGGAGTCGGCGATTACGCATTGCACCAAGGGGCTCGGCATTTGGGAGTGGGCGAGCACAGACGCAGGCACAGACCCGGACGCCGTTGTGGCCGGTTGCGGCGATGTGCCTACGCAGGAAGCGCTCGCGGCCGTCGCTATGCTGCGCGAACAGTTTTCCGATCTCAGGCTGCGGTTCATCAACGTAGTTGATTTGTTTCGCTTAGTGCCGAGCACGGAACACCCGCACGGATTGTCCGATCGCGATTTCGATTCATTGTTCACGATTGACAAGCCCATCATCTTCAACTTTCACGCTTATCCTTGGTTGATACACCGGCTTGCCTACCGCCGCAGGAACCATGAAAACTTGCACGTGCGCGGCTATAAGGAAAAAGGAAACATCGACACGCCGCTGGAACTGGCTATTCGGAACCAGGTGGACAGGTTCAGTATCGCCATCGACGTGATTGACCGCGTGCCTCGATTGCAGAGCTCCGGAGCTCACGCGAAGGAACGCTTCCGGGATCAGCAGATTCAATGCCGCAATTTCGCTTACAAGAACGGCATTGATAAGCCGGAAATCACAAATTGGCGCTGGCCGTTTTAGCGAATTTGTGAATGTACTCGTTCTCAACGCCGGAAGTTCGAGCCTGAAGTTTCAGCTCATCGCCACTGATCCGGATCGGATCGCGCAGGACAAAGATGAGCGTCTCTGCCGCGGCGAAGTGGAACATTCCGGTACCGGGGCGCTTGATCAAATTCTGCAGCAGACGAAAACTGCTGGAGAGGTGGACGCGGTGGGACATCGCGTCGTGCACGGCGGCGAGCGATTCTCCGAATCCGTCGTGATCGATGATGACGTGCTCAAAGCCATCGAGCAATGCATCGAACTGGCGCCTCTGCACAATCCTGCTAGCGTGGACGGTATTCGCGCGGCCCGTGCATTTTTCGGATCCGATAAGCCGCAAGTGGCGGTCTTCGATACAGCGTTTCACCATACGCTTCCGCCGCACGCCTATCTATACCCGATTCCGTATCGCTTTTATGAGCGATACCGGTTCCGGCGCTATGGCTTCCATGGCACGTCTCACCGGTACGTGGCGCATCGCTACCGCGTTCTCCGGCAAGATGACACAAGAAGAGACAAACATCATTTCTCTTCACCTGGGAAACGGCTGCTCGGCTGCGGCCATTCGCGGCGGTAAGTCGATTGATACCTCGATGGGCATGACGCCGCTTGAAGGGCTGATGATGGGCACACGGTCGGGCGATATCGATCCCGCACTTGTTGCACTCATAGCGGAAAGAGAACGCATCTCCAATCAGGAAGTCGAAAAACTGCTCAATAACGAGTCCGGTTTACTCGGCGTCTCAGGCGTCAGCGGCGATATGCGGCAGCTCTCGCAACGTGGCGACGATCCCAACGTCCGCCTCGCTTTAGAGATGTTTTGTTACCGTGTGCGCAAGTACGTCGGCTGCTTATCTTGCGGGCATGGGCGGCGCGGATGCGGTCGTATTCACGGGCGGCATTGGCGAGAATTCGCCTGAAATCCGGGCGCGCATCTGTGATGGCCTGGGATTCGCCGGCTTGACGCTCGATCCGGGTAAGAACGAGGCCACGGATTCTTCAGATCGCCAGATCAGTACGTCTGACAGCACGTTAGCCGCTTACTGTATCCGCACCGACGAGGAGCTATTGATCGCGCGTGACACGGTGCGTTGCGTACTGGGCTTGTCTCATTAGCCCGGGCCATCGCCAGCTTGAAGCGCAAGTTGCCTGGATCCGCGTGGGGGATGAAGATCTCGCCGCATCGTGCCAAGCCAGAGTACTGTGAAGTATGCCGCTGTCTGTTGGAGTCCGCTCGCATCTACTTTGGCGCGGCGCTGATGAGGTTTACGAGTGCCGATCCGATGAATGCGGGGGCGGACATCACAATCCGCAGTCATGGAATGGATACAGCTACGTGTTTGAATGAATAAGTTGGAGGAGCGCTTGGTGTACAAAGGCTGAACTCAGCGGAAGTGCTGATTCAGAGAACACAAGGAGGCTCCTCAATGCACAGTATGTATTACATCGGCTTGGACATTCACAAGAAGACGATTAGTTATTGCGTGAAAGAACAGAATGGGGTTGTCTACAGCGAAGGTACGATTCCGGCCACGCGATTGACCCTGGACCGTTGGATGGATACATTGCCGCAGCCTTGGACGGCAGCTATGGAAGCGACCATGTTCACGGGATGGGTGTACGATCATTTACTCCCGCGAGCGGCAGCGGTGAAGGTCGCCCATCCACTCATGCTGCGAGCGATCGCAGCGGCCAAGAAGAAGAACGATCGCTTGGACGCCGGCAAACTAGCCGATTGCTTGCGGTGCGATTTTCTTCCGGAAGCCTATATGGCCTCGAGCGGGATTCGAGAGCGGAGGCGAACATTGCGATACCGGAATCTGCTGGTGCGCCAAACAGTGCAATGTAAGAACAAGATTGCTCAGATGTTGATGGAGGCTGGTGTCAGCTACAACAAGGAGAAGCTTCACCAGCGTGGCTACTTCCACGAGTTGCTGGCCACTAACGCTGATATCGATGAATCACTGCGGCCATTGTTGCGGCTCAGCCGTGAGAATATTGTGCGACTGCGGCGGACCGACGCTGCGCTATTGCGGTCTCTCAAACGAGATCCGCTGTTGAGCGAACGAGTAAAGCGCCTGATGAGCATTCCTGCTGTAGGACCGATTACGGCCTTGACATGGGTGTTGGAACTGGGAGACGTGAAGCGGTTCCCCTCTATTAAGGAAGTCATCAGCTACTGCGGATTGTGCGGGTCGGAGAAGAGCTCAGCCGGTACGGCAAAGCGAACTCCTATTTCCAAACAACGCAACCGGCATCTGCAAACCGTATTGGTCGAGGCCGCACATCTAGCGCCAGGCCTGAATCCTGATTTGGCGCTGCTCTATGAAAGAGAAGCACAGAAAGGAAATCGCAATCGGGCTACGCTGGCGGTCGCACGTAAGCTTACGGCTTACTTGCTGGCCATCGATCGTGGCGAACGGGCCTTTGTAACGAATCCGAATCACAGCAGCTCCGCGGCATAAAACCCGGAACCTGCAGAAAAAGAAACAGATCACTCGGCGCGCAGTCTGCCAGGTCCTGCACTTATACGGCTGGGCGACGGAGCAGAAGCTCCTAGGCTCCCTCCCACTTGTTTCGGGACTGGCAGAGAACACAAACTCAATCTTCTGCAAAGCGCGGCTGAGCCGTTGCTAAAGGCAGCAAATGGATGTATGGTTCTGCGAATCGCAGGAATCTTGCCGTGAGGCACAAAGCGCACTGAGAAAACTGTCGAGTATTTCTATCTTCGCGCTCCTCCGAGCGCGCCGGGAGAGTCTTTTTCTCTTGACAGAAACTTATCATGGATGTGGAATAATCCGCTGAATGCGACAGACCCGAGCGGGATGCATGTTGTATCCTCTGGCGGCTGTTACTGGGACGAGACCGATTACTACGTTGACGGAGACTACGATTCGAGCGATTTCGCATTCCTTGGATGTGTGCGTCCCGGCGGCGGTGGAGGAGGAGGTGGTGGTGGGGGCGGCAGCAGCGCACAGCCCCAACAGACGCCAAAGATCTCACCGCCGCCGCCCCCAAAGACAGGGAACACTTTCACTAAGACATATCTGCCTGGCGATCTATACCAGATTTGCGCTGTCGGCAACGCATCGTTTCCCACACCTTACACTTTCGACATAACGAAGGTCGAAGCAGCAGGGCGCGCGGGAGGTTCGAACCTAGTCAAAATGGGTGCTGCTGTCGGGCACTACGGTACGTTCGACTTTCAGCGAAGTAGGGACAGTGCCGGGAACACAACGTTCTACGCTCTGGCTTCACACCTGTTTCAAATTTCAACGTAGGGGTTTATGAGCAGAGCGCTGGATTCAGCCGCTTCATGGCGAGCGCGATCGCGAACACTTTTGCGCTACTTAAATCTTCAAACTTCGGTGATCCCGCTCAAGCCCAATACAGAAATCTTGGGTACGACACAGCAGCAAAAGGACAAAAGCCCTTTTGCATGAATCCGGATTAATGGGGCGTATGATGTCGTGGTTTAAAAGACTGGGAACGGTAAGCGGCGTAGTTCTTCTAGCAAACGTGGTGGGAGCGGTGATCTACGTGCTTCGGGCGCGGAACGGTTGGGTGATACCGGAAGAAGAAGCGAACGGGATTCACGTTATTACGAGCGAGCCTATGATCTGGGCTCTCTCCATCCTGCCTGTCTGCGTCGTGTTTCTACTCGTTAACGTCATCTGGGGTGGAACAATCGCCCTCCGTCGTCGATGGGTACAAGGTCGCATTTGGCTGGTTTCCGCCTTGATCTGGATTGTTGCTATCGGTATCGACTTCGCGCACCATTGAAACCTATATTCGGACAGAGTACAACCGGTTCGGCAGCAGCCAAAGAAAAACCACGGTGCTACGCACCGGCTGAATAGGTGACACGTCATGTATGAAAGCGCTGCTCGTGTCAAGTGGATTGTTCTGTCCCGGTATTAACGCAATGCGCAGAGCGCGAGCGCGAATAGATACACTTCGTAGCGAGCCGGAGAGAGGATAAGGCTCTGCGGGGACGCAACCTGAGCGCTTATCCGGAGGCCGGGCACGCGGAGGAGCCGCTGGGGGCTTCTTCGCGCCGGAAATGTTCGGCACAAAAGCGAAAAATCCAAAGCTTCTGCTGGGTGACAAATCTCCTTTCGCGGACAGATCGTCCAATCGCTCGTTTAGCTGCTTCGCCTAAAACCATGTATGCGCCCTGGTTTCGGTAGCGCCGGGCATGAGCATCTTCGTCGCAGGTTTCGCATTCACCCCGAGGCTTGCTGCACTCCGGAAATTCTAGATGCCGGAGGCAGGGTGACCCAAAAGATCACCGAATGCCAGACGTGTCTCGCGCTGACCTGTTGGTGGACGAAGGCGGTGATGTGCGACTTTGCTCCGGTGTCACCGCGGCAGCAGAGCGAACTGGTTGTGGCGGCCGGTAATCTTGTTGCTTGGTCAGCATCCAGTAGGCCGCCTCTGCAAGATGCCGCGCTACAGCTACTGCGGCGCGTCCATGCCCTTTAGAGGGCTGCAGGCGTTGGTAGAGTCGCGGGCATGGCGATACTCCGGGCCACGTAGACGGATGGCGTCACGTTTTCGCTTCCTGCTTGGTGGCGAGTGGGATCGACGATTCCTATCACGATAGGAATCTTTGGTTTACTCAGAACCTGTCGCTTAATGTTCACTCGATGAGTTCGCAGAGCATGACGTTTACGACGAACCCTGGGCATCTTCTCTATCCGGGCAGCATCACGTTTGCGTCTTCAACTGTCTCGGCAAGTGCGATCAATTTCAATATCAGTCTGGCGGGAAGATTCCCAAGCGCGAAAAGACGGACAGAGTTCGTTCTTAGAGCAGGAGGCTTTGAAGATGGCAGTGAAAGCATTTTTTGAGCCAAGCACAAGGCTGTTGTCAGGCAGGCAAGTAATGGTTTCGACAGCATCGCTGGGATTTTGGCTCCGTGTTTAGGTGTAGGGCTTGGTTAGTTGACCTGCTTAACGCTGCGACTGCCGTGGAACATCAGGGGAGGAGTGGTGGACCTGTTCCTTGCCGCTCGAAGAGCCGCTATGATCGGAGGTATGGCTGTTCTCCACATGTCAGAAGCCGATGTTGTGAAGGACATCGCCGCCGTGCTGGCAAAGGTACGGCAAGGCAGCGAGATCGTCATCGAGCAGGGCAACCGTCCCGTAGCTGTCATCAAACCGTCCAGACCCGCAGGCCGCATGATCTCGGAAGTGATCGCGGATCTGAAGGCTCGCGGATCGGAGGCCAGCATGGATGACGACTTTGCCCGTGACATCGAGGAAGGCATTAAGGCGCACCGCCAGCCATGGAATCCGCCCTCCTGGGAATAGTCCTCGACTCCAGTATCCTGATCGCAGCAGAGCGGCGGAAGCTAACGACCGAACAAGCCATCGAGACGGTACAAAAGGTGGTCGGCGAGGTCCCCATCGTCCTCTGTTCTATAACGGTTGCCGAAATCGGCCACGGAATCTATCGGGCTGATACTCACGAAACTCGTAGCCGCCGAAGAAAGTTCCTGGATGACTTGAAAGCCACGGTTCCGATCTATCCGGTGACGGAGATAACTGCCGAAATCGTGGCGCAAATCGGCGGCGAGCAAGCCGGTAAAGGAATCAATCTTCCCCTTGGTGACCTCATCATCGGAGCCTGCGCACTGGAGCTCGGGTATGCCATCGGCACTAGCAATGTCCGCGACTTTAACCGCATTCCCGGACTGAACGTTATTCAGCTCTGAGCAGCGCCCCCTTTCCCTCCCAAACTACGCTCCGCAGTGGTCCTCGCCGTCACCGGTAAAGCTTTCGCCGCTGACGCCCTTGACCGCTCCAGACCCCCGCGGAAAAGACCTTCCTGGTTATGAGGGAAAGGGGGCTTCCGGTTCTCGGCATCCCCGTCGCTTCGCCTACAATCGTAAGAACGTGATCCCGGAAATCATCTCGAAACCCTTACCCAGCCGAACTCTCCCGCGTCTCAAAAGCGGTCGGGTTTTACCGACAGTTGAAGAACGGTTCCCCTTGGGATTACCAACGCTCAGTGATCTCGGCGTCATCGGACCATCGCCCTATCAGAATTTTGGAAACTTCAACCTTGGAATGGTGGGCGCAGCCGCTGGTTTCCCAACACAGGAACTGCTTCGCGGCGCTGGGTACGCGCAAACAACAACCAGGGACCTCCAGTCCTCAATGGGGACACCGGTATAGCCCCACTCCTCCATACGGAGACGATCCAGCTGATCAACCGATGATCCGCGCTGGCATTGCCTACTACCAAAACGGATGTGTCCAGTGAGAACTTTTTCGGTCGTCCTCATCATTACAGTCGGTATGGTTATGATTGGCTGCGGCCTATGCTCAAAGGATCTCGTTCAGAACAGCCGATCACCGGACGGGGTTCTTCAGGCGACCTGGTACACGAAAAATTGCGGCGCTGCAACTGATTTCAGTACGGTGGTCAGCGTGCATAGGCCGGACAGCTCCTACAAGGATGACTCAGACATCGTCTTCGTTGCCAAGGGCAAACAAACCATTAAGTTGACATGGGTTGCTCCGCATCAGCTTTCAGTTCAGTGCGCTAGCTGCGAGCGCGCGACTATTTTCCGAGAGGTTACAAAGATCGGCGACGTCGACGTTTTGTTTCCAGGCTCATGATCGCGCCCGTCTCGCCGTGCCAAACCTGCTACCTGGCGTATGATCACTTGGGCAGCGTGCGCATGGTTAGCGCCCGGTCAGACATTCAAGGCATGCATGGCCCAGCATGCAAATGAATACAGCTTGGGCGGCCTTGTTGATACGTCATACGGATTGGCAACGGGCAGGGACTCTTCTCTTTCGACCAATCCTCTGGCCAGCTTCGTCCTGGGTAACTCGATAAATACTTTGCTTTTCGGTAGTGGAGGTGAAGCTGCGTCAACGGCTCTAAGTAATGCTCCCACGGCGATCACCGGCGGTATGGGAAATGCACTTACATATGGGCGAAGAACTTCCGACATCATGGCATTGAACCTAGCCGGGAAGGGGCGGATTACCTGTCGCACTGGGCCGGTCGTCTGCGGGAGCGAAGGCTTTGATCGGAAAAGCAGGCAGCTTCCTCAGCCTGGGGCTGTCATTCGCCGAGAGGATGGGGCTAGATGTAGCTTTCAGTGGCGCTGAAGCTGTCGATTGCTCCATGACATTCTGATGACCTCACACGCAATGGCCAGCAACCCAATTAAGCAGGGATTACTGCGCAGTTTGTCATGGCTATCGGTCATTGCATGGCTGATAGTCGCGTTCATTGCCGTGGGCGTCGCCGCCTCGCAGACCCCGTATCCTACCGCAGTCGGATGGATCGTTCTAGCAATGCTGATGGGCATTGCCGCGATCACGGCAGAGCGATGGGTGAGGGTGTTGCCTGGGGTGCTCGGCGTCGCGGCGCTGAACGCGCTGTACTCGTTAGTGTCCGGTCACTTTGGGCTGAACCCACCAAAACCAATCGCTCGGCCGATAGCAGCGGTGATGATGGCAGCCCTGATGGGGAGTGCTTATCTGGCTACCGGTTACATGAATCGAGGGCTGACGAAAGCAGATAGGGCATCACTGGCGTGTGCCATAGGGTCGCTGCTCGTCGGCTTTTCGCAGCAGCAACTAGCCGCTCCAGCGACGGTAGCCATCGTTGCTTTTTTAGCGGCCGGTCTGGCGTACCGGCGCTTGGGGCAATGAAAACGGTGCCTTCGGCACCGGCTGAATAGGTGACACGTCATGTACGAAAGCGCTGCTCGTGTCAAGTGCTGATCTGTGCTGTGGCACAAACGCAATGCGCCGAGCGCGAGCGCGAATCGATACACTCGTAGCGAGCCGGAGAGAGGACAAGGCTCTGCGGGGACGCAACCGCGCTTATCCGGAGGCCGGGCACGCGGAGGAGTTCGATTGAGCTTCTCCGAGCCGGATTATGCTCGGCCCAAAAGCGACAAATCCAAAGCTGCTGTTCGGGTACTAACCTCCTTGTATGGATCTCGTCCAATCGCTCGTTAGCTGCTTCGCCTAAAACCATATATGCGCCCTCGTTTATCGACCGCGCAAAACCGACTGAAGCCTTTGCGCTGTGCGGGCATGAGCATCTTCGTCGC
>CAWJUG010000011.1:0-86048 GCA_963846025.1 Terriglobia bacterium
CCAAATGCGTCCGCCAAGCTGATGAACGATTCCGTGGCAAATGGCGAGACCCATACCTGTTCCCGCGAACTCCTCTGTGCCTCGCACGCGATAAAAGGGATTGAAAAGCTTCTCCGCGTGCGCCATGTCAAACCCGATGCCGTTATCTGCCACAGAGAAGCAGCAATATCCATCGTTGCCGCACTGAGCTGAAATCTGAATCTCTGGTGTCGCTTGCCCCCGATACTTCATCGCATTGCTAATCAGGTTTTGAAACACCAGCGTAAGCTGCTTGTTCGCAAGCACTTTTGGAAGAGGGTCGCATCTAATGATTGCGCCCGCCTCGGCGATACACATGCGGAGATTGCGTAGCGCAAAAGTAAGCGATTGTTGAGAATCGATGGTAACCAGACGTCTTGGCTCAGTGCTGTGCTTTGAGTAGTCGACCAGATCTAAGATGAGTTGCGTCATCCAGTGCGCGCCACCTGTGATGAAACTCAAGAACTCATCCGCATCCGCATCGAGCTTCCCACCGTAGCGCTCGGCAAGTAACTGAGCGTAGGCACAGATCATTCGCAAGGGCTCTCGTAAATCGTGGCTTACAATTGCCGTCAATCGTTGTAGTTCCGCGTTCGATTGCTTCAGCCGTTCTATTTCTTCGAGGGCTTTCTGCAATTCACCATAGCCGGTCGCCTGCATATCGCGCGCGATGACCGACGATGAGATGACCTCGCTTTTGCGTTCCCTCCCTGCGGAATCCCGGTTGACGCGCGTCGGTCGTTGCATGGCTGTGAAACTCATGGCTTTTGTTACGGCGCGACCAACACGTCCAGCACCCAGAGGAACGCTAACACGCTGCCCCCAATAATCAGCAACTTCACTGTCATGCTCACAGACGTACGAAACGAATATTCGCGAGGCGCATAATCCGCCGCGTCTGGTGCCGGCGGTGTGCTCTCTTGTTGGGTTTGTTCACGTATTGACAACGGAATCTCCTTTGCAGTCGCACTCATGAAGTGCAATCAAAGGACCATGTGCGGTTTTCGATTGATTCGATCTCTTGAGACAGAAATCGAAGAGAAATGAGTATCACCACCTAGATGAGCTCCTGATTTGTTGCCCGAAAGGGAACAGCAATGGCGGTTTTGCGGCAGCCGGGGCAAACCCACAGTTGTTTATCGAAGGTCCTAAATTGCGTGCATCCGGGCTTTTCAAAGTCAGGCGAGGATTGGCAGGGCGCATGCATTGTCAACGGTGGACAATTGCAGCGCACGGCTGTGATGGTCAGAAATGATTTACGAAGAAAGGACCCTACAATGAGCAAATCAAAACACAGTTACTCGCCCGAGTCTCACAACGGAAACCATGAAACCCAATTCTCGGCGGATGCCCGCCCGGAGCGGCTCACAGAATCAGACATCGCGTCTCGGGCCTACGAGCGGTGGCAGCATCGAGGCCGCCCGGACGGATCTGCGGAAGAGGACTGGTTTGAAGCGGAACGAGAGGTCGAGTCGCAACAAGCCGCAACTCAGGCCTAAGGACTTGCTCTCGTACCGATCATCTCCTCCGATCGATCGAGACTCGCTGTGAAGCAAGCAATATGCTTCACTCTGCGAACAGGACTGACGGGCCGTCCGCTAGATACCGCATCTAACCCGGGACGGCCCACGTCTTGTTATGCCGAGTTTGATTTCGTGTATGAACATCTTGCGGTGCATTGAAGCTCCGCAACGAGAATGCGATCAACGATGCGGTGCTGCGGAAGCTGAAAGGTGAACTCGATCTCTTAGATGTACGCTACGAACTGAATCAAGCTGTACGCTATGACGATGAAGCTGAGGGTCGTATCGATCTTCGCCGTTTGCCTCGTTAGGGTAGCGTTTTCACAAAACACATCCAGTTCTATTGCGAAAGCCTCGCGACCGCCGTTCCTGTCGTTCGACGAACTGAAGGATCTTGCAACCGTAGCCAAACCCGAAGACTCCTTGGCGGAGAAGCTGAACGAGATACTGACAACTCCATTCATAGGAAATGATGCGGCTGGGAACGATGTCCGGCCGCATGGACCGACTGTGCAGGGGCTGGGCACTATCGTTCGCGCGGCGTCTTGGAATATTGAGCGGGGCCTCAATTTTGATCTGATCGAATCGGCACTTGCAAACCCAGAACAGTTTCAGCACGATTCGGGATATCAGAACCGCGCCGGCAATGATGATGGAGTTGTTCGCGCACAACTTCATACGTTACAGGACACCGACGTTCTCGTACTGAATGAGGTCGACCTGGGGATGAAGCGGACCGAGTACCGCGATATTTCGCGTGACTTGGCTGCGGCGCTCCACATGAATTATGCGTACGGCGTCGAGTTTGTTGAAGTGGACCCAATATTCGATTTGGGCATCGAGAAAATCGATCTGCCGGACAAAAACCAGGAACAGCGCCTTCAAGAGGATTTGAAGGTAGATCCGGCACGATATCGCGGCTTACATGGGAATGCCGTTTTAAGCCGCTATCCGATTAAGCGGGCACGCATCATTCGGCTTCCGGTCTGCTACGACTGGTACGGCAAAGAAGTGAAAGCGGTCTCCAAATTGGAACAGGGTAAGCGGTGGTCTGCTCGCAAGCTATTCCTGGAGCGCATCGAGCGTGAAGTCCGTCGCGGAGGAAGAATGGCGCTGGTCGTTGATCTTGACGTGCCAGCTCTTCCCACAGGTACATTGACCGTTGTTTCCGTGCACCTGGAGAACAGGTGCCCGCCCGGATGCCGTCAGCGCCAGATGAAAGCTCTGCTTAGGGTTATTCAACCGATTAATAATCCGGTAGTGCTCGCCGGGGATCTCAACACTTCCGGGCGTGATGCAACTCCGACTTCAGTGCGGAACGAAATCATGAAAAGAGTGACCGATTATCGTTTCTGGGTTAGCCAAGCGATCTTCTGGTTCAGTCCCGTGAGCATTCCACAGTACGCGATTGTTCCTCTTCGCTATTTTCACCAGTACCTTGACCCAACAGCGTTTCATTTTCCCTTCCTGTGGGAAAACCGCGAACGCGGCCTCTTTCAGTCCGTCGAGAAATTCCGGTTCAGTGATGGCTACGCATTCGATTTCCGAGGGAGCACCGAGCGAACGCTTAACAACAAGCAGCGGACATTGGCGAACAGTAACCAGCGAGGGGGTAAAGGGTTCCTTCCGACGTATGCGTTTGAAAGGAACTTCGGGGGCTGGGTTGGTAGTTTCAAGCTGGACTGGTTCTTCGTAAAGCCATTTATCCATGATCCGCGTGCTCGGCAGCAGAGCTACCGCTTCGCGCCGCATTTTCCCATCACGATGAACGAACTGAATCAGTCGGTTGAGGATCGTATCTCAGATCACCCGCCTTTGACAGTTGATTTGCCCTTAGCGGAACCGCTGCGATTGAAGACCAGCTCTCGTTAGCGGCGGACTGGGTAGAGGCGTTCACTGTTCTGCAGGTTTGCCTTAAAGCAGGCAGCGACGCCTGTTTTAAGCCAAACCTTTAAGGCCCGAAAAACAATGTTTACCGGCTTTCAATAACTTGCAGGTATATCCGGCTGGCACATCGATTGCACTTTATCCTTGCGAAATCAAATTGATTGCACGCAACACAGGAAGGAAATTCAATCATGTTTCAGCCACAGAATCTCTCGAGAGTTCAGATCTCATAAGCAACGGAGCGCAGCAGTATTCGGAACTGCTGGTTGCGGAGAAAACGCGAGTTCAATCTGAGCTCCGGGGCCGTTTGGAAATTCTGCACAGCGGCCCCGTGGCATTCGAGGATCAAGCACCTATTCTCCATGAGCAGTTTGTCTCGATTCGGCACAATAACTTCGCCTACGAGAAGATAAAGTCCATTGATGCTGCGCTGGAACGCCTCAAGCGCGGAGAATACGGCATCTGCGAAGAATGCGAGGAGCCCATTTCCGCGAAGCGTCTGACAGCGGTTCCGTGGACGCGCTATTGCCTCCATTGCCAAGAGAACCTCGCGAACGATAACGACGCGCCAGTTTTCCGGCACCTCAGAGCAGCGTGAATTCAAACTTTCAGGAGACAACTAATGCGACAAGCTACGTTGACTTTAATCGCTGGCATCTTCGCGATGCTCAGCTTCTCGATAACCACTCGCGCGGAAAACGTTTCAGATCGCCTCAATACCGCGACCGTAGTGCTCAAAGAGATCATGAGCGCGCCCGATAAAGGCATCCCGCAGGACCTTTTAGATAAAGCTCATTGCATTGTCGTCGTACCAGGCGTCAAGAAAGCTGCCTTTGTAGTTGGCGGGAAATATGGCCGCGGCTTTATCTCTTGCCGTGATGAGAATCGCCGTTGGAGCTCACCTGGCGCGATGCGAATGGAGGGTGGCAGCGTTGGCTGGCAGATAGGCGCATCCGAAACGGATGTAGTCCTGTTGGTCATGAATGAAAGCGGAATGCACCGGCTTTTACAGAGCAAATTTACGTTAGGCGCCAGTGCCGATATTGCTGCAGGACCGGTCGGGCGAAATGCTTCAGCCGAGACAGACGCGAAAATGACCGCACAGATCTTGTCGTGGTCTCGTTCACGCGGGGTGTTTGCGGGCGTGTCATTGAACGGCGCGACTCTCCGCGACGATATCGACGAGAATAACGCGCTCTATGGCAAAAGATTGAACAATCGTCAAATCATCATGGGGAAGCTGCACGCTCCTCGTACAGCGTCCGAATTTATAGCAACCTTAAACCGGTATTCTTTGTGATGCCATGACGAATAGTGCACTGCTCGAGGAGTGGAATGATCTATCAGACTTGGAGCGCGTGGAAGCTTTCGAAAGTCTTCCACGCGACCGGTCTGACGGCTTTTTCCTCCAGCTGAGCAGTCGCGATCAGGTCCGTTTGTTGTTGGCGTTGCCTGAGGGCGAACGCCGAATTTGGTTGCGCCTCCTCCCCCCTGACGACGCCGCCGATGTTCTTCAGCTCGCACCAAAAGAGGAGCGCGATAGCCTCGCTGCCCAATTAGATGACGTGACTCGCCGTGAGGTGAACGCGCTTCTGGCGTATAAAGAGGACGCGGCCGGCGGATTGATGAACCCTCGTTTTGCTCGCCTGCGCCCCGATATGGCGATTGACGAGGCAATCAGTTACCTTCGCCATCAGGCCGGCCATGTGGAGAGCATCTATTATGCTTACGCTCTCGATGAAGCGCAACACTTGCTCGGCGTTGTAGGGTTTCGGGACCTGTTTGCAGCCGACCGATCCAAACTGGTCCGCGACATTATGCGGACGAAATTCATCTCCGTCTCCGAGCAGACGGATCAAGAGGCCGTAGCCCGCCTATTCAGCAAATATCATCTACTCGCGATTCCCGTCCTTGACCCTCAAGGACGCATGCGGGGCATCGTCACCGCCGATGACATCGTTGACGTGGTCGAGCAAGAGGCGAGTGAAGATATCCAAAAAGTCGGAGGTATGGAGGCGCTTGATGGTCCGTATCTTCACATTCGCTTTTGGCAAATGGTGAAGAAGCGAGCCGGCTGGCTCACGATTCTCTTCGTTGGCGAAATGCTGACCGCAACGGCCATGGGCTATTTCGAACAGGAGATTGCCCGCGCTGTTGTGCTGGCGCTCTTCGTCCCGCTCATTATCAGCAGTGGAGGAAACTCCGGTTCTCAGGCAACCACGCTTGTGATCCGCGCCATGGCTTTGGGCGAGCTGCGCCTGCGCGATTGGTGGAGAGTCATTTCCCGGGAATTCTCAACCGGTTTGGCTCTCGGAAGCGTTCTCGCCGTCATCGGCATGACTCGAATCGTGCTTTGGCAAGCAATCTGGAAGCCCTACGGACCGCATTATGTTGTCATAGCGTCCACTGTGGCGTGCAGCCTCGTTGGCGTCGTGCTCTTTGGAACGATTGCTGGATCGATGCTTCCATTTGCTCTACGCCGCGTTGGACTCGATCCCGCAAGTGCTTCCGCGCCGTTTGTGGCAACTCTGGTTGATGTGACGGGACTGGTGATTTATTTCTCCATCGCAAGCGTGATTCTAAAAGGCTCGCTACTTTGATTCCGTGGCTCTGGTCAAACCGGGCCAGTATCCGTTAACAGGGCAGCGGTATCTCGCCGCCTCAAAACAGGCACCCCTGACCTTTCTAAGGCACCCACGGAGGCAAACTGATCTGCCGGCGCATGATTCTTCACGCAAATCCAATGCGCCACGTCTGGCCCACCGATTGCACTTATCAAGTGCGAAGGAAATCAAAGCTAATAGGAGAGTCATGATGTATCGATATTTGAGATCAGCTGTACTGCTTTCCCTACTCGGGCTCGCAACGACTTTGCCCGGTACGCTGCAAGCGAAAGATAGACACACCTGCGGCGATAAGTACAGCTCAGCGAGGTTTGTTCACAATTCAGAGACGCGTATAGCCGGACAGGTCCGCCATGAGCTGGCGATGCTACCGTACTATGGCGTATTCGACAATCTGGAATTCCGTGTCGATGGTTGTGCGGTCACTCTTTTCGGCCAGGCATCACGGCCGACCTTGAAGAGCGAGGCCGAAAAAGCTATCAAACGCATTGAGGGAGTAACGAAGGTACGCAACAAGATCGAAGTGCTGCCTCTCTCGCCGAACGACGACCGCATCCGAGCGGCGGTATATGCCCGGATCTACAGAACACCAGCATTGCAGAGGTACACCTCTAACCGGACCGGGCCGATATTCCACAGTCGCCTTTCCTGGTGGACGGGGATAACGAACGATCCGCCTGTTGGCTACCACGCTATCCACATCATCGTGAAGAACGGCCACGTGACGCTAGAGGGGGCTGTTGGGCGGGATGGGGACAGGAACATTGCCAATGTTCAGGCAAACACGGTACCTGGAGTGTTCTCCGTGACCAATAATCTGCGGGTCGATAGCTAACGCTCGCAGAGCGTAAGAGCGAACATGCTCAATGGACGGGCGCACGAGAAAATCTCGTGCGTCCCTTCCTAGAGAGCGTTCCTGCTTGGTTAACCTTCGTCAGAGGCTGACTACAAACTGAAATCAAAATCGGGAGCAATCTATGCCAACTTTGAATTCCGCACCTGAGCGCCCTCCTTGGCCTGAGGACATGGAAGAAGCCTTGCTGGCTCAACAGGAAAAATTACAAGCGATAGCCGTAGAGGAGAAACGCAGGGGACCACGAACTAGCATCAGAATCCTCCTTGTCCGGTGGACGGTGCGGGCCGTAATAATCGGGATTACGTTCTGGCTACTCTGCGAAACCGTGATTTCGTAACGTTCCTCTGAGAACCCATTCGGTCGGCATAGCCGGCATGACGGGAGCTATGCAAACAGAAAGGAGATGAGATGAATGTCTTATCGTCCGGCGCGCGGTAGGCTCCGGGAGAGAACTTCCGGAGTAGACAGGTCACAGGCTGCATTGAAAGCTGGGGCGCATCGACCCCGTAAAGGAGATTGGTCAGACCTGTGGCTGGACGTCATCGTGAGGCGCGTAGCGACCTCGGATAGGAGTGTGGTGACCGCCGCAAAGTATGTCTACTCCATCTGGCAGTTCAACCCCAGACCAGGAGAAAAACATGGAAAAGCGTTATATCGGGATCGATTTGCATCGCAATCAATTCACCTGCTGCGTTCGGCTCGAAAACGGCAGGGATTATCTAAGTCAATGGCAGTTGGAAGACCTGTCGCGCTTTGTGAAGAAGTTGCGGCCAGAGGACGAGCTGGCGCTGGAGGTGACCGGAAACACCCGCCTGTTCGTGGAGGCTGTGTCTGGCCATGTGGCGCGGATCGCAGTCGTGGATACCAACCAGTTTCGGGTCATCAGCCGGTCCGTGAAAAAGACGGATTCCCACGACGCCCGTCTACTGGCGCTGTATCTGAGCAAGGGCCTGTTACCGGAGGTGCGAATGAAGGATAAACAACGCGGGCAACTGGCGAGCCTCACGCAGACCCGCGACACGCTGGTGAAGCTGCGAACGGCGCTGAAAAACAAGATCAATAACATCTTGTCAGCGCGCGGAATCAATCTGGCCAAAGAGGCACTCTCGAGCGAGAAGAAGTTGAACGAAGTACTGCACCTGCCTTTCGATCCGCTCGTGCAAATCGAATTACGGATTCTGGTGGAGCAGATCCGCAGTCTCAACGTGAGCATCGGGCAACTGGAAAAGACCATTGCCGAACAAGCTTCCGAACTGGAGGGCTACACCAGCCTGATCAGTATTAAAGGCATCGGCCCGATCACCAGTGCCATTCTGCTGACCGTGATCGGCGAGGTCAGTGACTTCCCCGACGAGAGCCGGCTGGCTTCCTACTTCGGCATCGTGCCGCGCGTAGCCAACTCCAATGACACCGAGCGCTCCGGCCATATTCACAAACGCGGCAGCAAACTCGGTCGCACGGCCTTGATCCAGTCTGCTCTCGTCGCCGCTCGTTACAGTCCCTACCTGCACAATTTCTATACCCGCGTGAAAGCCCGGCGCGGTGCCGGCAAGGCCATCATCGCTCTGGCTCGGAAGTTTCTCGGTATCGTTTACCGAACGCTCAAAAATAAGTGGGTCTTTGCAGACTTCCCCAACTTCGTCTTGGCTGAGCCGGTGGAGGCCGTATGAAGAAAACCTCGCTCAGGGACTCACCACCAGGAAATAAGTTCGTCTCGTCCCGGCTCCGCTCCCGTCGCCAGCCTCAAATGAGCGCCCGGCGGCTCCGCCGGGAACGAGACTCAACCCACAAGCTTTGCCTCACCAGGCAAATCAGGTGGCAGTAGACAAAACATCATAGGAGTCCGCCAATGTTGTTGGCTGCACCGCAAGCTGCGATCATCAAAGCCGCACTTCGCAATCGAGCCGCTGGAGTACGACCTCCAATCGAGACTCCGAAAACCCAATCACTAAACTCGTCCGCACTTGTCCGTTACTCCGGTCGTAAGAATCTCCTCCGTCGCGGTTACCAAGCGCTGAGGTACGCGAAAAATCGCATTCTCAACCCGAATCTGCGCAGCACTTTGCGCTAATTTTGCACGCTGTCGTGAACGCCTCAGAGCGATGCCAGACGAAACGGTTATTGACGGCGAGGTTAGTCGCGTTTGATGATTCCGGCAGACCGTCGTTCAATACCCTTCAGAATTTCGGCCCATCGAAAGTTCCGATCTTTTGGAGATGATTTGCCGGATATTCCGTTGGCGAAGCGGGCAGGGTTGGGTATTTGTGTAGGGATCTGATCCCCCCGGGGTCTTTCGGTTTACGAGGCATCCGATTAAGTCTTTGATTTTACGTCTGCAAGCCAGTGTTGGACGCAGAGGGCGAGAAATTGTGTGAATCCTATTGACAGCCCTGTTAATTTCATTAACAATGGCTGTGGAGGACGTTCACGTGACAGCAGAGCTAGATTTTATCGGATTGCACGAAATAGCGGCGCTAGCAAGCGTGACGCCCTCGGCGGTTGCCAACTGGCGCAAGCGATTTGACGATTTTCCGACGCCTGCAGTGGATCTGAAATCAGGCCCAGTATTCCAGGGGTCGCAAGTTCGGGCGTGGTTGGCTAAACGGCAGAAGAAGGAGTTGCAGACCGCGTCGCAATATTACGATCAACTGGCTTCCAAGCGTGGTGATGACCCGGAATTGATGGCCAAGGTAGAAGAGACGGTCAATCACCTGGCGGACGAAACGACCTCCGTACGCAGTCCAGGAATGTTGCTGGGGAAGATTCAGAGCGGAAAAACCCGCGCCTTTCTTGGCATCATCGCGCGCTGTTTCGACCGCGGTTACGGAGTGGCCGTCATTCTGACCAAGAACAACGTATCCTTAGCGCAGCAAACGCTGACACGAGTGAAGGAAGATTTCCGCGAACTGATTGCAGCCGAGGAAGTTCAGGTGGAAGACATTATGTCTCTGCCCAACCTGGAGGCGTACGAACTGAACAAGAAGTTGATTCTGATTGTGAAGAAGGAAGACGATAACCTGAACAGGTTGTTGGACGCTTTTGAGAAGAAACACCCCGAACTGCGGCAAAAGAAAGTTTTGATTATCGATGACGAGGCCGACTATGCCTCCGTGAGCGCCCAGAAAAAAGACGGCGTGATAGGCGTCGGAAAAATCTCGCGACAGATTGACCGGCTGCGCGAACTGGTGGCAGACTCTGACTTCCTACAGGTGACGGCCACTCCGTACTCTCTTTACTTGCAGCCTGAGGAGGAGCTTCTTGTTAACGGCACTCCTCTGTTCAAGCCCAAGCGACCGAAATTTACGGTGATCTTGCCCACCCACTCAAAGTACGTAGGCGGTGACTATTACTTCGAGCGCAGTATGGATCCTGAGTCGCCAGCGTATTATTTCTATCGCGAGGTTCCTTTGGAGGAACGAGAGGCGCTGAAGAAGGAAGACCGCCGGCGGCTTCGCATCGAGAATGTACTGGCAGAGAAGCGGGCCGAAGTCCTCCGCGATGCCACGTTCACCTTCATTGTCGCCGGCGTAATTCGGAGGTTGCAGTCAAAAGCCGCCGGGCAACGCCCAGAGAAGTACAGCTTTCTCATCCATACTGAGCAAGCGCGCGAATCGCACCAATGGCAAGAAAAAGTCGCCACGGCGATTCGCAACGCCCTCATAGATGAAGCCAAGACGGATACCCCCCGGTTCAACGGCCTGCTGCACGCGGCCTATTCGGATTTACAGCGCTCGGTGAAGCTTGAAGGCTCGATGTTGCCGAGTTTTGAGGAGGTGAAAGCGGAGGTCGTGAAGGCGCTCACCGGGGGCGAACTCATGATCACGAAAGTGAATTCTGACAAAGCGGTGAAGGAGCTGCTCGCCGATGACGGACAGCTCAGGCTTCGGACGCCATTGAATATGTTTATCGGCGGGCAAATCCTGGATCGTGGCATCACGATTAACAACCTCATCGCGTTCTACTACGGTCGAAGCCCGAAGAAATTCCAACAGGATACTGTCCTTCAACACTCCAGAATGTATGGAGCCCGAGCAAAGGCGGACCTTGCCGTCACACGGTTTTATGCGCCCCAGCATGTTTATCAGATCATGCGCAACATCCACGAGTTTGATGCGGCTCTGCGCGAGGCATTCGAGTCGGGTGCCCATGATCGAGGTGTTTACTTTATCCAACGGGATGCCCAGAACCGTGTGATCCCGTGCTCACCAAACAAGCTGATGTTCTCTGATGTCGTCAGTATCCGCCCCGGCCGGAGAATGTTGCCAATTGGATTTCAGACGGTCGCCAAAACGAATGGAACCAAGAATCTCGCTGAGCTGGACAAACAGATTGCTGAAGCGGTCGGAAACAGCCCAAGAGAGCCGAAACTCATCTCGGTCGAGAAGGCGATCGCGTTATTAGAGATGGCGTACGCAAATCTGGAATTTGAAGAGGCCGGCGACGATGGCAGGAAGGCCCATCTCGCCGCACTGGAGCATTTGTCTCGAACTTCCAAGAAAATCGAACTTCAAGGGAAGGTCTGGCTGTTAACGGCCACAGACCGCAACGTAACGAGATATCGCGAAGAAGGGCGATTTTCAAATGGACCCGACACAAAACAACAAACCGACTTGATCAGCGCGAAGGCGAACGATATTCCGGCTTTGATGTTGTTTCGACAGAACGGGGAAGAAGCAAAAGGTTGGCGCGACCTACCGTTCTGGTGGCCGGTAATCGTCACTCCGAAGACGGCGGTGACATCGATATTCGCCTCCGACGAACCTTCAGTTGCCTAAACTGGGAAAGCTGAGAGCCCGACCGGTTGCTCGCTTGATGCGAACGCTGCCGATTAGCGATCCACATTCGAATGCTCAACAACGAAGTGCTCAAGGCATTGCGCTCGCGTTCCGGGCGTAATGTCAAGCAGCGCCGGACGGACGTTAGGCCAGAAGGAGGTATGGACTTGTTGCTTGATATCGTGCCCCTGCGAGACGCGAGTCTATCTGACCTGACACGCTAGCGAACGGTCGTACGCCTCTTCCGACGCGATCATCGTCCCCTTCACTGCATGCGCGTAATGTTTTTCAGTCGTTAAGATACTGGCGTGCCCGAGCCATCTGCTCACAAACTTAATGTCAGTGCCGGCATTCAGATGCCGAATGGAAAACGTATGCCGAAAAGTATGCGGGGTGGCTGCATGCAGGAATTTCTGCTCTCGTTCTGCAAGTGCCAGTAACCGAGTCACGCGTTCTCGCCAATTTGTCACCGCTGTATCCATGGCGCCCTCACAAGTCCAGAACCAGTAATTCCTGCCGTCGCGGTGACCTTTGCAACGAAGTTCTTTGAGCGCCTGCTCCACGAAATCGGGAATCGGTACGTAGACCCATTCTTCCGTCTTTTGCTGATACACCCGGAAGGCCCAGCCTTTACCCGATTGCCTATTCACGAGCTGCTTATCATTCAAAGTTGTCGCGTCGCTGATACGCAAACCCGCGTGACGCATCACTAGGCAAAAGACCTTCAGCTCCCGAGCGTTGTATTGGCCCGTTCTTCCACGCCCGTCATCAACTGAATCGATTGCCCGGAAGACACGTTCCTCTTCGTTCGGCTCAAACCCAAACTTCTTTTCAACCTTGCTTTTGAACCTGATCTTCTTCGCCTGATTTGTCGCCAGCCATGCACGTTCCTCGCAATATCGCAGGAAGGCACGGAACCGTTCCAGGTCCGCCCGTTTGGTCGAGTTAGCAAGCGGTCTGAATGGAAGCGGCCCGTCTACCTTCTTGTTTCGATGTGGATTCAGGTTTCGCCAGGATTCCACGAATTTCGTTACGCTATCGAGATCTTCGAAATTTCGGATGAGAGTGTACCCACGGTGCTGTGCGAAGGGAACTAGACGCTGTTGAAGCAGGATCTCAAACTTCTTCACCGTCGTTTGATCAACGTTCCGGCCATGCGGTCCTATTGAAGCCAGAAAGGATTCAATCGCGTACTGAATATCAGGATTCCTCTTTTCCTCCGGTTTAGGAGGAACGAAGTCTCCCCATTTGTCCCATTCTGCAGCGGTTTTCGCGGCGTCTTCCCAGGAACTGCTTCCCGTCGCTTTGTTGGTGATGTATCCGCGGATGCGCAGAGTGCCTTCCGCCGAGATCGCGCATTTGCAGTCCTTTGCTGCCTCGGATTTTGTCCTCGGCCTGTATAGGCGTCCTTGGGGTGGATATTCCTTTGAACAATCCTTCTCATGACGTCGAAACAGCTTGAGAGCCATGGCCGGATTGTACTACATGGAGTACTACACGGCCAACGACACGGCAGATTAGTCTAGCAGAATCAGCAAGATAGCTGGCGGAAGCTAATGGGAGTCGAACCCACCCGTGACAACATAAGTGCCGCACTCCGGTTTTGAAGACCGGGCCCTGCACCGGCAGAATCTAGCTTCCGACTGACAGTTTAGCCTCTTCGGCAGTGCTGAACAGGCGATCGCTGATAGCAAATCGCAGTTCCTCAATGCCTCCGCCGGTTGCGCTTGATATTGCGTAGAAAGGAAGATCGTGTGCGGCAGCTTTGCGGCGCACGGAATCGATCCGCGATGGGTCCTGGCATACGTCAATTTTCGACGCCACTACAATCATCGGCCTAGCGGCAACCTCCTCGTTGAATTGCGCGAGTTCCTGCAGGATAATATCGAAATCGCGTGCCGGATCTCTGCCGCTGAAATCCGAAACATCGACAAGCTGGACGAGCAGCCGAGTCCGTTCAATGTGCCGTAGGAATTGCATACCCAAACCGTGGCCTTCGTGGGCGCCTTCGATAAGACCCGGTATGTCGGCAAGTACAAATGTCCTGTCGCCCGCTTGCACGACACCCAGATTCGGTTCCAAGGTGGTGAACGGGTAATCCGCAATCTTTGGCTTGGCGGCCGATAAGCGCGAAATCAAGGTGGATTTGCCTGCGTTAGGAAAACCTACCAGCGCCACATCGGCCAATAATTTCAACTCGAGTCGCAAACGCAAAAACTCGCCGGGCTTGCCTTCCTCGTGTTCGGTCGGAGCCTGATGAGTGGATGTCGCAAAGCGCGCATTGCCGCGGCCGCCGCGACCACCGCGAGCCACCGTGAACTGCTGTCCTGTGACCGTGAAATCGCAAAGCTGTTCACCGGTATCGGCGTTATACGCGATCGTCCCAACCGGAACGGGCAAGGTTACGTTGACGCCATCGCGGCCGGTACGCTTGCTGCCTTCACCATGGCGGCCACGTTCGGCAGTATGCTCCGGATTAAAACGAAAATGCAGCAGCGTGTTGTAATGCTCACTGGCTTCGAGAATGACGTCGCCGCCGTGACCACCATCCCCGCCGCTCGGGCCGCCGCGCGGGACAAACTTTTCGCGCCGGAATGCCAGGCAACCATTGCCGCCATCGCCCGCTTTGACGCTCACAATTACTTCGTCTATGAACACATGCGCCTTAAATGCAGAAAGGAGCCCCTAAGGGCTCCTTTGCTTCTAGAAACAAAGTTTGGTAGCAGCGAAAGCTATACTTCGGCTGCAATTACGTTGATGAATTTGCCCATGCGGCCACGATCGCGGAACTCAACGGTGCCCGGAACAGTGGCAAACAGCGTGTCGTCTTTGCCCAGACCGACATTCTTTCCGGGTTTATAGCGCGTGCCGCGCTGCCGAACAATGATAGAGCCGCCGGTAACAAACTCGCCCGCGAAAACTTTCACTCCCAGCCGCTGTGAATTGGAATCGCGGCCGTTCTTGGAACTGCCTAGACCTTTTTTATGTGCCATTGCAAATACTTCAACTGGCTGCTACGCCAGAATCTCCTCTACCTGCACTCGCGTGTAGTTCTGGCGGTGGCCGATTGTGCGCTTGTACTGCTTCTTGCGTTTGAATTTGAACACAATCACCTTATCGCCCCGGCCATGCGCCGCAATCTTGCCCGTCACTTTGGCGCTTCGCAGCGCGTCACCGAGAACCAATTCATTGGACTCGGTCGAAATGGCAAGCACCCTGCCGAACTCGACGGCGCTGCCGATATCACCGGAAATTGTGTCAACTTCGATTGTTTGGCCAGGCGAGACACGATACTGCTTACCGCCCGTTTCAATTACAGCGTACATGTGATGACCTTTTTTGCGTTTTGAGCCTCTGGCGAGTGCAGCGGTGATTCAATGCTGCGGCCGGGCACACGAACAGCCCCTACGGGACAGTTCGAACTTCTTAATGATACCGAAACCGTTCGAGATTCGCTACAGTGAAGCTTATCCGGATGAAAAAACCTAGCCGCTCCTACCGCTGTTATATCGCCTATCTCTTGTGTTCATTATCGTTTACGATTCCCTGCTTCGCCCAGAAGCAACTCACAACGGAAGACTATGCCCATGCGGAAAAATTCATGCCGTATGGCACTGCGCCTTTGGTGTTCCGATCCTCAGTGCGGCCTCAGTGGACTTCTGATGATCATTTTTCTTATCGTGTGACAACTCCAACCGGCACTGAATCGTACACGGTGAACGCCGCGACGGGGACCCGCCAACCGGCGCCCGATTCCGAAAAGGGAGGCGCCCCTCGTACGCCTTTTGCTCGAACAGAAGTCCTTTCGCCCGACAAGACGCGTGAGGCTTTCATTCGCGAATACAATCTTTGGGTCCGTGATATTGCGACGAAGAAGGAGACGCAGCTAACTACCGATGGAATGAAAGATTTCGGATATGCGACCGACAACGCCGGCTGGGCGCACAGCGATCGCCCTATTCTGCTCTGGTCGCCTGATTCGAAGAAGATTGCGACATATCAACAGGACCAGCGCGGTGTTGGCGAGATGTATCTGGTCAACACACAGGTTGGTCACCCGCGTTTGGAAGCATGGAAATATCCGCTTCCCGGCGATCCGGTCGTCACGACCATTCAGCGCGTCATTATCGACGTAGACAATCCGCACGTAATTCGTTTGCAGATGCCGCCCGATCAACATCGGTCCACTCTTTGTGATAATGTGGCCTGCCGTGGCGGCGAATGGGCCGATGTCGAGTGGAGTCCGGATGCCAATCAGCTAGCGTTTGTCTCAACCTCTCGCGATCACAAGAAAGAGCAGCTTCGTATAGCAGATGCGAACACCGGCGCTGTTAAAGACGTACTGGAAGAAACCGTACCAACGTTTTACGAATCCGGAAACGGCGCGGTGAATTGGCGCTATCTTCCCGGTTCAAACGAAATCATTTGGTTTTCCGAGCGCGACAACTGGGGACATCTTTATTTATATGATTCGGCAACAAGCAAGCTGAAGAATCAAATCACCAAGGGCGATTGGAACGTCACCCAATTGCTTCATGTCGATGAAAAGAATCGCGAGCTGTATTTTCTCGGTGTAGGTCACGAAAAAGGCCGCGATCCCTATTTTGTGCAGTTCTATAAAATCGGGTTCGATGGCGCCGGTCTCACGCTGCTAACACCGGAGAACGCCAATCACGACGTCAGTCTTTCGCCTTCAGGCCTATACTTCGTCGACAGCTACTCTACCCCCGAAGTGCCGCCTGTTTCCGTACTCCGGGACACTAACGGCAAGCTGATTACGACTCTCGAAAAGGCCGACATCTCACGTCTTGAAGCCGCTGGCTGGAAGCCGCCGGTGCCGTTCACGGTGAAGGCGCGCGATGGCTTGACCGATCTCTACGGGCTCATGTTCAAGCCAACCAATTTCGATGCGGCGAGGAAGTACCCGATCATCAACCATATCTATCCGGGTCCGCAGACGGGAAGCGTCGGCAGCAGAAGCTGGTCGGCAAGCCGCAGCGATACGCAATCGCTTGCGGAACTCGGGTTTATTGTGGTCGAGATCGATGGGATGGGAACTCCCTGGCGATCGAAGAAGTTTCACGAAGCTTACTTCGGAGATCTCGGCGACAACACGTTGCCCGATCAGGTGAGCGGAATGAAGCAATTGGCGCAACGTTATTCATGGATAGATATTGATCGGGCCGGAATTTACGGCCACTCCGGGGGCGGCTACGCAACCGCAGACGCAATGTTTCGCTATCCAGATTTCTTTAAAGTCGGCATTTCGGAATCCGGCAATCACGACAACCGCGAGTATGAAGACGACTGGGGCGAGAAGTGGCAGGGCCTACTGGAATCAAAGGCGGGAAAGAGCAACTACGACAGCCAGGCCAACCAGAACATGGCAAAGAACCTGAAAGGGCATCTGCTGCTGGCGCATGGCACCATGGACGACAATGTGCCGCCATACAACACACTGTTGGTGGTGGATGCACTGATCAAAGCTAACAAAGACTTCGATCTTCTGCTGCTGCCTAATCAGCATCACGGCTACGGAGAGGAGGCCAACTACATGACTCGCCGGCGTTGGGATTACTTCGTGAAATATCTGCTCGGCGCAGAGCCGCCGCACGAATATCAGATGCATGCCCCAGCCAACCCACGCGGGCGGGTGGGCTCGTAATCCTAAAATAAGACTTGAATTCCAAAAAACTCGTCTTATTGGCCCTTTTCTGCGCAGCACCTGCACTAGCGCAAAACGAGCGGCCCATACGCATTGCGCTTGACATCACTGACGCTCCCCGCAAACTGCTGCATGCCGAGATGAGCATTCCCGTTCAACCAGGCCCAGTTACCTTGATGTTCCCGGAATGGATACCGGGCGAGCATG
Source organism: Terriglobia bacterium (assembly GCA_963846025.1). Taxonomy (GTDB): domain Bacteria; phylum Acidobacteriota; class Terriglobia; order Bryobacterales; family Bryobacteraceae; genus Bog-105. The sequence goes on from CAWJUG010000011.1 coordinate 17,556, forward strand.
GACCCACGGGGCCCATCGACAATTTAGCGGGAATTATCTTTTCCGCAGGTGGACGCACCATCCCGTGGCAGCGCGACGACGTGAATATGTTTGCTTTTCATCTCACCGTGCCCGCTGGAGCCGACGTATTGAACGCGAAGGCAGACTTTCTGGCCACTGCAGCGCCTACGGGCTTTTCCGCCGGTGCTTCGACTAGCGCCAATCTTTGCGTGGTGAGTTGGAACGAAGTGCTCTTATACCCGGCAAACACGCCGCCTGCGCAGGTCACATTTGAGCCTTCAATCAAAGTTCCGGAAGGTTGGGAGTTTGGCACTGCCCTGACGCGTACGTCTAGCGAAGGCACGCTGACGCATTTTCGTGCTGTCCCACTGAACATGTTGGTGGATTCTCCGGTTTTGGCGGCACGCTACTTCAGGGAAATCCCGTTAGCGGAAGAAATCACGCCGAAGCATTACCTGGACATGGCCGCCGATGGACCGGAAGATTTGAAAGTCAGTAAAGAGGAAATCGCCGCCTTCAGCAATCTGGTACGTGAAACCGGCGCGCTGTATCGCTCACGTCATTACAGTAGCTATCACTTCCTGCTTACTCTGAGCGACAGCGTTGCTCATTTCGGCTTGGAGCATCATCAGTCGAGCGACGACCGCGTGGAAGCGCGGAATTTCCTGGACGAAGACGCCAATCTGCTGGAAGGAGATCTGCTTCCTCACGAATTTACGCATTCATGGAATGGAAAGTACCGGCGGCCAGCAGGCCTCGCCACACCTGATTATCAGCAGCCCATGAAGGGAGAACTTTTGTGGGTTTACGAAGGTCTGACACAGTATCTAGGCGATGTACTGGCGGCGCGTAGCGGAATTTGGACGGCCGATCAGTATCGCGCCTATCTTGCCGCGTCAGCAGCCAGCTTGGATCATCGGCCAGGTAGAACGTGGCGAGATTTGCAGGACACGGCTACTGCTGCTCAAATTCTCTACTCGGCCAGCGACCAGTGGGATAATTGGCGTCGCAGCGTCGACTACTATCCCGAAGGCGAACTCATCTGGCTCGACGTCGACACCACAATCCGCAAGCTGTCAAATGGTAAGAAGTCTCTGAACGACTTCTGCGCCGCATTCTTAGGGCTGGGCGGCAACACGTCTCCCGAAGTTGTGCCTTACACCTTTGAAGATATCGTCAGTAACCTGAATGCAATTCAGCCGAACGACTGGTCGGCGTTTCTCAAAGAGCGGCTGACATCGAAGTCGCCGCACGCGCCGCTTGGGGGAATTGCACATGGCGGTTATCGCATTGAATACACCAGCGAACCGAATGAATTCATCCATGCCGGAGAGAGTCACGGACACGGCGTAGACGCCTGGTACTCGCTTGGTATAAAAGTGACCGATAGCACCATTAATGACGTGCTAATCGGGTCGCCGGCTTACAAGGCAGGTTTGGGGCCCGCGATGAAAATTGTGGCGGTTAACGGACGTCAAGTCAGCGATGAACTGCTGCATGCCGCCGTTCGCGAATCGAAGACCAACTCTCAGCCGATGGAACTGATCGTCGAGAATACGGGCTACTTTAAGGTGCTGAAAATCGATTACCACGGCGGCGAGTTATATCCGCATTTGGTGCGGGATGGACAGGCACCGGATCGTCTCGATGCCATTTTAAAGCCGATGACGGCTCATCCTGAAACGAAGAGCGTTGAGTAAGTGTAATGGAAGTTATCACTATTGATCGCTGGCCGCCGGCTGCGGAACCAACCGATTATCGCCCCGAATTGGAAACAGGCAACGTATTGTTCTTTCCGAGGACGCCCTATCTGCTTCCCGAGGAATCACAAGAGTTTTTGCGGAATTTGAACTTTGCCGGAGGCGCCGTACACAAAAATGTGGCGTACCGTCCCGCTATTGACAAAGTCACTGGAGTAGAGGCGGACTCGTCGAAACTGGAGCGCCTGCGCAGCGTGATGCGCGAGTATTCCGAGGCGGTCGTGCGATTCACAGCAGAGCTGCTGCCCCAGTACGCGCCGGCGTGGAAACTGGACTACGCCAGCTTTCGACCAGTGGAAGAAGAGAATCGGGACCTACCGGTGAACAAGCGCAATGACCTGATTCACACCGACGCGTTTCCATCGCGACCGACGAATGGCGATCTGATCCTGCGGGTTTTCACGAACATTCATCCTTCGAAAACGCGCAACTGGATTACGACTGGGCCCTTCCGGCCGGTTGCGGAAAAGTACGCCGGCGATGCGGGGTTGCTTGGAATCGCAATGTCGTCGGCTTCCACCGTGGGACGTCTCAAGCATCAATCCGTGCGTCTGCTCCATAGCCTGGGTTTACCGGTGGTCCCGCGATCGCCGTACGACCGTTTCATGCTCCACTTTCACGAGTACCTGAAGCGGAATCAAAATTTTCAGGAAAACTGCCCGAAGTACCGGTTCAACTTTCCCCCGGGTTCCACTTGGCTCACCTTCACGGACGTGGTGCCGCACTCTGTCCATTCGGGCCAGCACGCGCTGGAGCAGACGTTCATAATCGCGCGCAAATCAATGGCAGATCCGGCCAACTCTCCGGTATCCATCTTGGAGCACATCTGCGGGAAGCCTCTGCTGGCGGACACAGGCAAGCGACGATTGGATGCCGACTAGCCCCACGGCGGATTTCCAAAGCAATCCGACGTGTGCCTCACGCGGCTTCGTTCGGCATCTCGTCCGGATCGTTATCGGGAATCGTAAAGTGAAAAACTGAACCTTCGCCCTCTTCCGATTCCACCCAGATCCGGCCGCCCAGCCGCTCCATGATCCGCTTGCAGATGGACAGGCCAAGGCCAGTGCCCGGCACGTCATGTCCGTGCAGGCGCTTGAACAGGTTGAAGACCTCATCCAGATGTTGCGGCGGAATGCCGACGCCGTTATCCGAGACGGTGAAATGCCAGGATGCGAACTCGCGCCGTGCGCTCACATGAATACGCAGTGGCCGCTCACTCCGATATTTGATCGCATTGCCCACCAAATTCAGCAGTAGCTGCCGAAGCTGGACAGGATCGGCCATTACCGTGGGCAGCGGGTCGTGCGTGACAGTGGCATACGACTCTGCAATGGCAGAACTCAGGTCTTCCAGCGTGCTGGCCAGAACGTCATCGCACGAAACGCGCGTAATATCGCGCTCTTCGGTGCTAACTTGCGAATACGTCAGCAGGTCCTTAATCAACTGACTCATCCGCATGGCCGCCTGCACGGGAAAACGAAGCAGCTCCAGGTCTTCCGGCCCAATCCGCTTGCTTATATGCCGTTCCAGCAACTGCAGATGAGTAGTAATCGTGCGTAAAGGCGACTGTAAATCGTGTGACGCGGCGTACGCGAAGCGCTTCAAATCTTCGTTTGAGCGCTGCAATTCTTGGCCTATGCGTTCGAGTTCTTTCGTGCGCTCGCGCTCTTGCGTCCGCAAACGCGTTCTCTCCAACGCAGCGCTGATTCGAGCGCTTAACAAAACCGGCTCAAACGGTTTGAACAGGTAATCGTCTGCGCCGCGCTGAATACAGCGGCTTACGCCTGACAGTTCATCCAGCGCGGAAATCATTATCACTGGGATATCGCAGGTCACCGGATTGTATTTGATGGCCTCCAAAACGTCCAAGCCGTCCATGTCCGGCATCATGAAATCCACCAAAGCTATGTCAAACGGCCGCCGCTCCAGCAAGCGTAGTGCCTCTGGACCGTTCTTCGCCATCGAAACGTCGAACCCCAGGCGCTGTAACTGGCGAGATAAGATGTCCCGATTCGCCTCATCGTCATCGACAACCAGGATGGAAGCATTCGCTCGCGCGCTTCTCGACGGAATAGGATCCGGCCTCAACCGAAGTGCAACGTGCTTGGAAACCACAACCTTTTCTTCCGTGAACTCGAGCAGCTCCGCCGTGCCCTTGGCGATGCGCAGAACATCTGGCATAAGCTCCGCCGGCCCACTTTCCAGAATGGCCCCGGCGGCACGCGATACCCGGTGAAGCGGATCAATAACCCTGCTCCGGAACTGATTGATCTCGCTTAGGGAGACCGCCTGCTCCGAGTTCAAGAACTCCTGTAGGGCGTTCAGAATTTCCTGGCCGCCTTCGTCAATTCTCTGGAGCTGGGCGGCAACCGTGGGCGGCAGCGTCGAAAAGTCTTCCAGCAGCATTTCGCTATACCCGAGGATGTGATTGAGAGGCGTTCGCAGCCGGTGTCTGAGCTCGGCCAACGCCTCTCGCGAAAACTCATTCTTGGTGTCAGTGCTCATGCCGCGTTTAGGTCGCGTTGCGAGCCGCCAGCAAAGTTTCCATCTTGGATATCAATCCCTCAAAGTTCACGGGCTTGGTTTCGTACTCGTCGCAACCCGCGCCCATCGTCTTCTCTCTATCTCCAATCATTGCGTGCGCGGTAAGCGCGATGATGGGGATGGAACACGTCTCTTGATTGCCTTTTATTCTTCGCGTTGCTTCCCAGCCGTCCAATCCGGGAAGATTGATGTCCATCAGAATAAGATCGGGCACATGAACACTGGCGAGCCCAACGGCCTGTTCACCGTTTACCGCACCGATGATTTCGTAACCGCGCCGCTGTAGCCGCCGCGACAACATGTCGCGATTGAACTCATTGTCTTCGACAAGCAAAATTGTTGGCATCTATCGATCCCGTACGCTCGTAAGGTCCTTGGCTGTTACCAGCGCCTGTATCTCCCTTATAAGCGCGTCCCTGCTCAAACCGCTCTTTGCAAGCACGCCCTGTATGTCGCCATTCAAACGCATGCGATCTTCTTCGGTCATGTCCTTTGCGGTAACCACAATGATGGGAATAGAACGCCATTTTTCGTTTTCGCGCAAAATCCGAGTGAATTCAAAGCCATCCATCTCCGGCATCATCAGGTCCAGCAGAATGAGTTCGAAGTCATGCTCCTCCAGCTTCTGGAGGGCCGCTGCCCCATTCTCCGCGGTCACAACAGACCAGTTCTCGCGTTCCAGAATGGCCTTCAACATATCGCGGCTGGCGGGATCGTCCTCGACGATGAGTACCGGACACGGCGGACGCAGGCACCGATACTGCGACAGAATGCTCAACAGCCGTTCGCGGTCAATCGGCTTGGTGATGTAGTGATCGGCCCCGAGAGCATAGCCCAGTGCACGATCATCCGATACCGTCGTCATAACAACAGGAATGCACCGTAGTTGCGCGTCCGCCTTGAGAGCGCTCAAAGTGGTCCAACCATCCATATCGGGCATGACAACGTCGAGCGTGATTGCTGCTGGCTGCAACTCACGCGCCAGTTTTAGCGCTGCCCTGCCGTTTTGGGCTTGTGCGGTTGGGATACCCTCTCGTTCCAACGAACGGCAGATCAATTCGCGAGCCGACGCATCATCGTCTACCACCAGCACCGGGCGCAAACCATTGCGCGATTGCATCAATGACGGTTGATTCACTTCCTCTGCCGCCGGTATTCGCACCGGCAATATCATCTCGAAATGCGACCCTTTTCCCAATTCGCTGTGGACTGTTACATCCCCACCCATCATGCGGCAGAAATGGCGCGTGATGGCTAGCCCTAACCCAGTACCGCCGTACAACTTCGAAGTGGAACTGTCGCCCTGCGCAAACGCATCGAAGATTTTCTCTAATTTTTCGGGCGCTATCCCGATGCCCGTATCCACCACAGAAAAGCGAATCTGGTCCAGTTCGCCTACTCTCTCGTGCTGCGCGGACAAAGTCACGGTCCCCGCCGACGTAAATTTCGCAGAGTTCGAAAGCAAATTGAACAGACTCTGTCTGACCTTCGTCAGGTCGGCGTACATGGTTCCCAAGTCGCCTGGAACGTCAACTACGAACTGGTTGTGGTTGGCATCCATCAGCGGCTTCACTGTGTCGCTGATTTCCTTGATTAGATTGCCGACCTCGAATGACTCCAGATAAAGCTGCATTCTCCCGGCTTCAATCTTCGTCACGTCCAGGACATCGTTGATAACCGAGAGCAGATGCCGGCCGGCGGTCCTGATCTTGTTCAGATCGGTAACCAAAGATTGGATCTGACGATCCTCGGCTTCATCCTGCAGCATCTCGCTGTAGCCGATGATTGCGTTCAGCGGAGTGCGCAGTTCGTGGCTCATATTAGCGAGAAAATCGCTCTTGGCTCGATTCGCGCGCTCGGCCGCCTCTTTGGCCGCCACCAATTCTTGTTGGGAGCGCTTGCGATCCGTAATGTCGGTTAGTGTGCCTTCGTAGTACAAAATGGCGCCATCCCCATCCCGCACCAGTCGCGCGTTCTCCAGAACAACTAACTCTGTACCGTCGCGTTGCTTCAGTGTCAACTCCGCATTTCGCAGTTCGCCCGTCCGCTCCAGTTCCTCCAACCGTCGTGCCCGTTCGCCCTCGTCGGCATATAAATTCTGCACAGCGGCCGCCGCACGAAGTTCGTCCAGACTGCTGAAGCCGAGCATTCGGATCAGCGCCGGATTCGCGGTCAGGATGTTACCTTCGGCATCCGTCTGATAAACGCCCTCCAAAATATTTTCGAAGAGCGCTGTGTAGCGCCCTTCGGATGTTTTCAACGCCCTCTCGGTCCTGTGCCGCTCAGAAAGGTCGCGTATATACGCCGTAAACAACGGCGGATCTTCGTGGGCCAGCCGTGTGATCGCGATTTCTACCGGGAACTCGGTCGCGTCCGAGCGCATGCCGCGCAGTTCCAGACGGCGGTTGAGTATCGGCCCCTCGCCTGTTTCCCGGTAATGGGCCATTCCCCGATAATGGCGTTCGCGGAGGTCGGGCGGAATGATCAGTTCCGGAAGCGGCCGCCCCATTGCATCGTTCTTTAGATAGCCGAATGTTCGCTCAGCGGCAGGATTGAACTCCAATATCCGGCTTTCCTGGTCAATCGTGATAACACAGTCAAGCGCCGATTCTAAAATCGCCGCCTTGCGATTTTCGCTCGCCCTGAGCGCCTCTTCCCCGCGAGCCCTCTGGATAAACTGTCCGATCTGTCTGCCAATCGAAAGTAGCGTTGCAATCAGGTCTTGATCCGGCTCACGCATGTCGTGCGCGAAATACTCTGCTACCCCCACTACCTGGCCGCGATCGATAATCGGGAAACCAAGCGCGCTTTTCAGGTTCTCCGCTGCTATGTCATCGATGCGTGGCAGCGTCGTCTCTGCCATGACGTCGGGAAGCCAAATCACCTGCTTCTCTTCCCAAACACGGCCGGGTAGACCTACCCCGCGTTGGAAACGATTGGCACAGGTAGCCTGTTCAAATTGCGCGCTGAAAGATCCTGCGGCGTGCCACGTTTGGATACAGTGAAGCACCGTATCGCCGACGGGGCGAAGCCACAAGAATCCCATGTCCCAGCCGAGGCTCTTTCCGATGGTTTTTAGAAGCGGTTGCGAGACTTCCTCTGTCCGGCTGGCGCTGGCAAGCAACTGGCTAAGCGCAAACTGCATTTGGAGCCGCTGTTCCGCCTTCTTGCGCGCGCTAACGTCGAGGAAGGTAATAATCCCGCCCGTGGTTTTGCTGCTTTTGGTAATCGGCGATGAGGAGTATTCAGCCGGAAAACTGCTCCCGTCCTTTCGGAAGAACACGTCGTCTGCGGACCGCCTGACCTGTCCCGAACGCAGGGCCTGAAAAATGGGACAGGCCGCTTGGGGATAGGGGGTACCGTCCGCCCGCGTATGATGGATCAGCTCGTGCATGCTGCGGCCCAGCAGTTCCTGCGGAGCGTAGCCCAGCATTTGGCTGCCGGCCCGATTCATGAACGTGCATCGGCCCTGTGCATCAATGCCAAAAATACCCTCCCCCGTCGAATCGAGTAGTGCCTGCCACCCGGTTGGGGGGCGTCGAATCAGAGGTTTGGCCGCGGGGCGCCGGCGGTCAGACTCCATTTGTAATTAGACTTAGCCAAAAGCTGGATCGTTTCAGCCACAGAGCCCGTTTCTATCACGTGCGTTTGCTCTTCTCTGTGGACCAAAGAAATAGCGTCGAGTTGCAGGGCACACTGCACTCTTCCCATGGGAGTACAAAAGCTGATACACTAGTCTTGTCTTTGCCCCGCATCCGTTTTGTTTATTCGAGTGCCTTCCGGCCGCTATCTTTCCTTCCGTCGAGTTGGTTCAGAGCAGTCAGACAAAGATAATTCACATCTGAAAAAAGGACTTTACTGTGACCAACATATTTGTCGGAAATCTCAGTTATCAAGCAACACAAGCCGACCTCCAGAGCGCATTTGAAGCGTATGGGAATGTCGAAAGAATTAATGTCGTTACCGACCGCGAAACGGGTCAACCGCGCGGTTTCGCTTTCGTTGAAATGAGCGACTCGGAAGCTGCCCAGAATGCGATTACGCATCTGAACGGAGCCGAATTGCACGGACGCGCGATGAACGTTAACGAAGCTCGTCCCAAGCCTTCGGGCGGCGGCGGTTACGGCGGACAGCGCACCAACGCTGGCAACCGCGGCGGCAGCGGCCGTGGACGCGGGCCCCGCTGGTAACGTCAGTAAGACAAAGTAAAATAGTACTAACGTGGCTGCCTCGCCTGGCTTGTGGCCTGGCAGGCAGCTTTTTGTTGGAGGAGACAATATGCCTGGCCGTGGTCCACAAACTTTTAAGAAGCGCCAGAAAGAGCAGGAGCGAAAAGAGCGCCAGCAGGAAAAGTTCGCGAAACGTCTGCAGCGCAAGGCAGAACGCGCCTCGGGCGCGACATTAGATCACAGCGATTCGTCTGAGGAAGATCACAATTCTGAGGAAGATCACAACAATGCCCCGGAGGGGATTTTGCCGGAAGACCGGCCTTCTGAACAGTAGAGGGAAGGTTATTGCGGTGCAAGCTTCAGAATGAGGAGCGTCATGTCGTCATGTTGCTCGGCGCCGGCGGTAAACTCGTCAGCCGCCACAAATACCTTTTCGAGAACCTCCTCCGCTGATGCGCCCGGTGATAGCGGAAAAGCTGCAAGCATTCGCTCCTCGCCCCACTCTTCGTCATCTACCGTCATGGCTTCGCTGATTCCGTCTGTGTAGGTTACCAGCAGATCGCCCGCTTCCAACGTGACCGACTGCGCCTCATAGGCCGCAAACGGAAGCAAGCCGACGACTAGTCCCCCCGCCTCAAGCCGAAAAACCTCTCCCGAAGAGCCTCTGACCAGCATGGGCGGGTTATGGCCGGCGTTTACATAGCTGAGCTCGTGAGTTGCAGGATCGTAAGTAGCGAAAAAGAACGTCGCGTAACGGCTTGTCGAGGAAGCTTCGTACACCAGTCGATTCACCTTTTCCATCATCCGTGCAAGATCGCCTGGACCATCAAGTGTCAGGCCCCGGAGCGAAGCTCGAAGGCTCGCCATTATCAACGCCGCAGAAATACCCTTGCCGGAAACGTCACCGATCGCTAAGCCTAGGCGCCCGTCTTCAAGTTCAATGAAGTCGTAATAATCGCCTCCCACTTGGAGGGCAGGGCGGCACATTCCAGCGAGGCTACATCCTACAATCTTGGGAATGCGTTGCGGAAACAGCCGTTGCTGGACTTCACGGGCAATCTCGATCTCCCGGTTTATCCTTTCGCGCTGCGCCGCCTCGTTTGCGAGCGACTGCACAAGCTCAGCCAATTCGAGAGTCAAGCCCGTCTGTGCGGCTACCGATTGCAGAACGCGCAGGTCTGTCGGCGTGTACGGCTCTTCCGATCTCTTGGGCCCTAGCGCCATCAGACCAATCAAACCCTCGCGACCGGGCAGAGGGAGCAGCAACTCGGCATTCACTTTCCGCAGAATCGCTCGTTCTTCTGTGTCGATCCCGGCGAGCCACTCCTCGGGGCGGTCACGATATACGGTTGCCGGGCGGTTCGTTCGTACCAGATTTTGGACGGTAGTGGATTCTTCTTTGAGCGCGACTGGTCCGACGAAATCCAGACCAATCGCTTGCTGCAGGTTGAAAACGTTGCTGCCGCGTAGCCAGACGGCGATTTGCGGAACATGCAGGACCTCTGATATTCGCCGCAAAACCGTGTCGAGCAGTGCACGCCGGTCAGTGAATCTCCGAGCCTCTTCAGAAAGTTCGCTGAGCACGACTTCGCTGTTATAGGCTTCACGAAAAAACTTCCTGTCCAGCCAGCGCTGCAATCGGTTACTCAGACTGTCACGTAGGATGAACACCCGAAAGAGAGCGCCAATGACTACAGCCAGCAGAATAATATTGAGAACTTGATGCTCTTTGCGCTGCATCATCGGCAGAATGAAGCGCAAAACGAGGAAAGCGGCGATGCCCAATTCGAGAATCAGCAAAGTGGCCCGAGCGAGCAGATACTTGGTTCCCATGCGTAGCAGAATGCGGACATCCATCGCCCGTTGAACAATCACCACATAAGCCAGAGTCAAAGGAAAAATAGCAAGAGGCGGCACAATAGCCATAAACCAGTTGCCGTGGTGTGCGTCGATACCGAAATATGGCGCCAGCCCGAAAATGAGCAGCAGTGGTCCGAGTGATAAACCACTACCAATCGCTAGAACACGCAAGCGGCGGCGCGCATCAGGCGAAGAGGCTGAGCGCAGCTTGTCGACAAGCGCGGTGAGAAAGAGAACGATGCAGATGGCCGCCAGCCAGCCGTTTACGTGGTCGGCAAAACGCTCCCACGGCAGCAGGGGTGGCAAATCCCGGATGGCAAAGCGTCGCGCGACGGACACCCACAGTTCGATAACGAAGCTACAGAATGTTACCGCAAAGACCAGCCACTTCACCCAGGGCCAACGACGATCGAGTCTCCAGCGCTCGGGAAATGAAATACCGAACCATAATAGAGCGACAAACACGAAGCTCTGGAGCGTGATGTTCCACAGCCCAAGAATCGCGTACCACGGATTGGGCCAAAAACTCCAGTCGAGGTTACCGAAAGACGTCTCCGGAAATGCGAGCAGGATGAGGACCAGCCATGCATTCAGGTCGCGCGGGCGCGCCGCCGCTACCCAGTAGCCCACAATCAGCCCAAGCAAAGGGACGCCCAGCACTGGCGTGAGTAGTGCAATATACCCACCCAGCGTGAAATCTGGGCCTTCACGCGGCGCAAGCCGGATTATCGCCTGCCGTATTTGGCCCCCTCGCGTGCGGACTTCAACAGGGAGCCCATCTCCCGGTTTCATTTGCCTTAACAAATTAAGCATCTGAGCGACACCCGTAAGCTGCGCGCCTCCGAAAGACAGAACAACATCTCCTGCCGACAGACCTGCGGCCTTAGCTTCTTTGCTCAGATCGGTGAGGGTCTGCGCATCGCTGCCGAAATCAAAAGGCATGCGGGTATATCTCGCGCTATGAAAAAATTCTTCGCGCAGGGCGAGAGCGCCGGCAATGTAATAACCCATGCTGATGACGGCCAGAAGAATCAGCACCAGATACGGGCCTGCCGGGGATTTCCCTTTCATCTGAACACCCATTCCGTCTCGGAGTATCTCATTTCGATACGCAAAACTGCGTGCTACACTCAGTTGTGCGGACGCGGATTTTGGGAATTATCCCCGCCCGATTTGCCTCCTCCCGATTTCCTGGAAAAGCTCTCGCGCCTATCGCCGGCAAGCCGATGGTGCAGCATGTTTACGAACGTGCCCAACTGTCGCGCTACCTTACAGACGTCCTGGTTGCTACTGACGACCATCGAATCGCAGATGCGGTGCGCGCCTTTGGCGGCCGCGTCCGAATGACCAGCAGCGACCACCCATCTGGTACCGACCGTCTCGCGGAGATCGCTCACTCGGAGCCGGCTTCCATCTACGTCAATATTCAAGGCGATGAGCCGCTGATCGATCCTGAGGCAATAGACGCCGCCATTCTTTCGGTGCACAGCGACGAAGAGGTCGCTATGGGCACGTTGAAAAAGCAAATCCTCGACCCGGCCGACATTCTCAATACGAACGTCGTGAAGGTAGTCACCAACCTTGCGGGCGACGCTATCTATTTTTCCCGCTGCCCCATTCCTTATGAGCGCGACGGGCGCAGCACTGTGCCGCTCTATTTCAAGCACGTCGGACTATATGTTTTCCGCAGCGATCTGTTGCGCCGTTATCCCGATCTTCCCGTAGGTCCGCTTGAACAGTCCGAGCGTCTAGAGCAGTTGCGGGCGCTCGAAAATGGATTTCGAATTCGGGTGGTCGAGACGGAGTACGAATCTCTCGGTGTCGATACTCCCGAAGACCTGGAACGAGTCAATCAGTTTTTCTCAGTTTCCGTGGAGTCGATTGGTTATAGCTGATGAACAGGGGGCGCTCTCGGGGGTAACTCATGCCTAAGTACATATTCGTCACTGGTGGTGTCGTTTCGTCCTTGGGAAAGGGAATCGCGGGAGCGTCCATTGGATGTCTTCTCGAAAGCCGTGGGCTGCGTGTCACGCTTCAGAAGTTTGATCCGTATCTGAACATTGATCCGGGCACAATGAGCCCGTTCCAGCATGGCGAAGTGTTCGTCACGGACGATGGCGCCGAAACCGATCTCGACCTCGGCCACTACGAGCGTTTCACTCACGCGCCACTGACTCAAAGCAATAATCTGACGTCCGGACGGATTTACGAAAACATAATTACCCGGGAGCGCCGGGGAGATTATCTTGGAAAAACCGTTCAGGTGATTCCGCACGTCACGAATGAGATAAAAGCTGCTTGCCGCAAGGTCGCCGCAGAGGTTGATGTCGCGATAATCGAGATCGGCGGCACGGTAGGCGATATCGAATCGCTGCCGTTTATAGAGGCCATTCGTCAGATGCGGCACGAGGAAGGCCGGGAGAATACTCTCTTTGTTCATCTGACTCTCGTGCCCTGGATTGCCGCAGCACAGGAGCTCAAAACCAAACCCACGCAGCATAGCGTGAAAGAGTTGCGCGCCATCGGTATTCAGCCCGACATCCTGCTTTGCCGTTCGGAGCGCCCACTGCCCGATGACGTTAAGGAAAAAATCGCACTCTTCTGCGATGTCGATGCGAAGAGCGTGATCACCGCGCGAGACGTGCGCTCGGTCTATGAGATTCCGCTGCTCTTCGCAGAGCAAGGGGTCGACGAAACCATTTTGCGTATGCTGCACATCGAAGCGGCGCCGCGCAACCTATCGCGCTGGATCGAAATGCTCCATCGCTTGCAGAATCCCGCTCGCGAAGTGAGCATTGGCCTGGTCGGCAAGTATGTCGAATACGAAGATTCGTACAAGAGCTTGAAAGAAGCTCTGCTTCATGCGGGCATTGCGCACCAGGCTCGCGTCAACATTGAGTGGATTGAGGCCGAGCAGATGGAATGGCCCGAGTGCCGGGATTATCTGCGCCGTTTCGACGGCATCTTGGTTCCGGGCGGCTTCGGACGCCGCGGTATTCAAGGCATGCTGCACGCGATTCGCTGCGCCCGCGAAGAAAAGATTCCCTACTTTGGCATCTGCCTTGGCATGCAGACCATGGTTATCGAGTTTGCGCGAAACGTCTGCGGACTCGCTGGGGCCGATTCAACCGAGTTCAATCCAGCTACTCCGCATCGCGTCATCTTCAAATTACGTGAGCTGAAAGGCGTTGATGAACTGGGTGGGACCATGCGTCTGGGCGCCTATCCATGTCATCTGGCGGACAGCAGTCTTGCGGAACGCGCTTACGGCTCCCCGGATATCAGCGAACGTCATCGGCACCGCTACGAATTCAACCGCGAATACGAAAAGATCCTTACTGAACATGGCATGCGCCTTACCGGGGCGACGCCCGACGGCGTTTACGTTGAAATCTGTGAGGTGCCCGATCATCCCTGGTACCTGGGCTGCCAGTTCCATCCCGAGTTCAAATCAAAACCCCTGGAACCGCATCCTCTGTTCACAGCCTTTCTGGATGCGGCCTTAAAGCACAAAGAGGACAAATCGCGCGTAAGACAGCAGGCTGAAATGCCCGCCTATGCGCACGCGCAATGAGTCGGTCCGTTTCGGTCGGCGCTGCTGCTTCGAACCAGATCGTCTTGGCGAACGACAAGCCGCTTGCGCTGATCGCTGGACCCTGCGTTATCGAGAGCGAAGAACACGTGCTCTGGCTGGCGCAGCAGATCCGCGATATCGCCGGTCCCTATGTTTTCAAGGCGTCGTTTGACAAAGCGAATCGCAGCAGCGTGTCGTCTTATCGCGGCCCCGGTATCACCGAGGGTGTTCGCATTCTGAATAAAGTGCGCGATCTGGGAATCCCGGTTCTCACCGACATTCACGAACCCGCTCAAGCTGAAATAGCGGCTGAAGGCGCCGACATTCTCCAGATTCCCGCTTTTCTATGCCGCCAGACGGATCTGCTGGTCTCTGCCGGAAAGACGGGCAGAGCCGTCAACATCAAGAAAGGTCAGTTTGTCGCGCCCGGAGACATCGCCAACGCGGCTGAAAAAGTCGCAAGCACGGGCAACCAAAACATTTTGTTGACGGAGCGTGGTTCATCGTTCGGATATAACAATCTCGTGGTCGATATGCGTGGTCTCGCTATCATGGCCGAAATGGGATATCCGGTCATCTTCGACGCGACTCATAGCGTCCAGCTTCCGGGCGCCTCGGGTAAAACTTCAGGCGGCCAGCCGCAATTCATCGAACCTCTCGCCCGTGCCGCTACGGCTGTTGGCATCGCCGGCATTTTTGTCGAAGTTCATCAAAGCCCAGCACAGGCATTATCAGACGGAGCCAACGCGTTACGTCTGGAATTACTTGACAGTTTCCTAACTCGCCTCCGCCGGATCGATCAAATTGTGAAGACTTAGCCTTTTCGTACACTGGGGAACGCCATGCGGCGCGAAGCGTTTGCGCCTGATTGACGAAGTAGCAAACTCAGGGAGCTATAACGTGCAAGCGACGAAATTTGAATTCGAGCAGCGATTCTGGATATTCGGAGCCATCTTCTTCGTCGGCTTTTTTCTTTACCAGTTCGATCACATCAATGTCGCAGTCGCTCTGTTGCACTGGTTCGCTCCGTCTGTGAACCCCGATAGCAGCGCCGGAGATAATCTGCTGCGCTTAATCTTTGGTGTGGGAACGCTCTCGGTGTTTTTTGCCGCCATGTATCGCACCTGGGCCACGGCGTATCTGCGGACAGAAATCGTGCACGACATGGGCCAGCATTCGGAAAGCATCGTCGCGGACGGCCCATTCCGGTACACGCGCAATCCTTTATATTTCGGCAGCTTGTTCATGGCTTTCGGCATTGGTCTTATGGCGAGTCGCTTCGGCTTCTTGTTTATCGTTATCGCAGTCTTTCTTTTTCAGTACCGCTTGATCTTGCGCGAAGAAAAAGGATTGCTCGAAACGCAGGGCGACGAGTATCGGCGCTATCTTGCATCTGTCCCGCGCCTTCTGCCGTCGCTGACGTCGCGCGTTCCCTCTTCCGGTGCACGGCCGCACTGGGGTCAGGCGTTCGCAGGCGAGTCTATGTTCTGGCTGTTCGGGATAGCAACAGTCGCGTTCACAATAACTTTGAACAGCAAGGTCAGCAGTATTGTATTTTTCGTCAGCTTCATTGTGTACTTTGCCTCCGTCCGGGCGGTCAGGAAAAACGCGCGGCGCGCGTAGTGGATGAAGCCGGCCGGCTGATGCAACTGCTCGCGAGCTTCGTACTGGCACTTCATTTACTGTGGATACTCTGGGTCATTTTCGGAGCGTTCTGGACGCGGGGCCGCTTGTTTCTTGCTGCGTTCCACGTTCTGTCGCTCCTCTGGGGAATAATCGTGGAACTGTCATCGCTACCCTGCCCCCTAACGCTCGCGGAACAATTTCTGGAAGATGGGGCTCGCGCGTCGAGCTACCATGGCGCGTTCCTGATGCACTTCCTCGACCGGCTTGTCTATCCCGATTTCCCTGAAATTGTGCTGGTCGTTTTGGGCGTCGTGATCTGCTCCGCCAATCTCGGCGTGTACGTCCGTCGCTACTGGAAATCGCGGAGTGCGATCGCGCCAAGCTCTTGAACAGTCCTAAAATCTAATGAACATGTCGCACGACGAGTTCGGCAAAGCCATCCCTGTTTTTCGGTGCGTGGACGTGGATCGGCGTGTCAGATGCCCAAACGCTTTACGAGGCCTTTCTTCAGACGGGCGCGAAGATCCGTCATCCACCTAAAAAACTATCCGTGGGCCTATGAGATGCAAGTGGAAGACCTCGACGGAAACGTGCTTCGCCTGGGCTCCGATTCGATAGAAGGTCAACCGGTAGGCGAATGGCTCGACATGCATGGCAAGCGCTGGCCTCCGCAGAGCGTGTAATTACTGAACCGGCGCAACCACCACTGCATCCACCAATTTCGCAACGCCCGGCGCGATTGGAAGCAGAATATCGCCCTTTCGCGTGCCCGCGTCTTGCACTGCCGCTGCGCTGCGTTGCTTCCAGCTAGCATCGCGTGCGTTGGTCGATTGGCTGGCCGGATCCAGTGCCAGAAGAGCCTCTGTTCCTACTTGGCAGAGTGTCACCACCGAATCCGCCACCGGCAGATTCTCGGTTAATAACGAATTCGTCTCAAATACGGGTCGGACAGCTCGCGCACTCGCCGCCCATTCCGCCAAATGCCTGCGCAAATCTTCGCTGTTTCGCTGCTCGTACGGGGTAGCCAGATATTCATCCACCGCATTGCGAAACTCACGCGCCGCGGCACTCTCCGGCCCTAACGAATCCACTAATCGGTTCAGCGGTGTATTCGTTTGATATTTCCCAGCATGGCGCTGGTAAGCCGTGATCGGCTCAAGAATAGAAGCGAAATTGTCCAGCACCTGATATGGCATGGCCCCCGACAGGCGCTGCCGCATCAGTTCAAGATTCCAGCGCTGCTTGAGTCCCAGCCACTCCAGCCAGCTTGTTAGTGGGCCCAAGTCGTGAGTACATGGAATTGACGTCGGTTGTCGATTGCGGCGACCAGAACCGCTCCGCAATCGCGGCCAGCCGGGGCCAAAGCTTCGCATCCAGGTTCTCCGCATCGGCGAGTTCTTCCCACATCGCTGCCTCGCCGCCTAAAATGTTTTTCTGTTCTTCCGGCGTCAAATCCTGAGGTACGGGCTTGCCCTGTTTCTCGAGCAGCGCCTTTCGTTCCGCTGGCAGCACCAGCGGGTCAATCGCGTAATGGTAAGACGCCGGGCGCATCAGGTCAAGATAATAACCGGCGGACAGAATCCCTTGGTACCCTTCTCGTGCGGCCTGCCACAGCGATTCTTGCCCGCGCCAAGATTGAATGATCACGGACTTCGGCAAATCCGGCTGTAACACTTCGTCCCAGCCCTCCATGCGCTTGCCGTGATGCATGACAATTTTCAATAACCGTTGATTGAAATACACCTGAAGCGCTTTGGCATCGGCGAGATGATGCTTCTTCATGAAGCGTTGAATGCGCGGGTTCTCGTTCCACTGCTTCGGATTAACTTCGTCACCACCAATGTGAAAATATTCATCCGGGAAAAGCTTCGCCATCTCACCGACGAAGTTGTTCAGAAAACTATAGGTGGATTCCTTGGTCGGGTCCATCAGATCCGACAACACTCCGTAGCTCGGCGCAATCTCAAACGAACCAGTTCGCGCAGCCAACTTCGGGTAACCCGGCAGCCAGCTCGTCGCATGACCGGGCATGTCGAATTCAGGCACAATGCGCACGCCGCGATCGCGTGCATATTCCACCACCTCACGGATCTCCGCCTGCGTGTAATATTGTCCGTTCGATCCGTATTCCTGCAGGCGCGGATACTTCTTGCTCTCCACGCGGAAGCCCTGGTCATCGGAAAGATGCCAATGCAGAACGTTCAATTTCACGGCTGCCAGGCCATCGATATTGTGCTCTATCTCGTCTACGGGAATGAAGTGGCGAGAAACATCCAGCGATAGTCCGCGCCAGGGAAATCGCGGCGCGTCTTGAATCTGCAAATCTGTTATTGAAAATCCGGGACTTGCCGGCCCAGCAGATGCCGCTGCCGTGCTCGGCGCTGCTTCTAAATTAGTGTTCTGCTGAACCGCTTGCAGAAACGTCTCGATCCCGCGCAGCGCGCCTAACGGATAATCCGCCGATATTCGGACGCGCCCGTCTGCAGCTTCCACCGAATATCTTTCGTCATCGCCTAGTCGCTGCGGCGGCTTATGATCGCGCTGCTCAACCACGATCGAAAGCGTTGCGCCCGCAATAGTGGGCAGCAAGTGCGGCCGGAGAAGAAGTCCGGTCTGTCGCGCCAGGCGCGACCAGATGCGGTCCACCGCACGAGTTATCCGCGGGTCTTTCGCTCCGGCTCCCGAAATGGAAACGGAAAAATCGGATGTGATTGCTACGCTGCCGGGTCGAATCGAAATGCTCGCCGGCCACGGCATCAGCGGCGGCGCACTAGCCGCAAAGGCATGGCATCCCAGCAGAGCAGCAACCAGAACTAGGCGGACCGAACCGCCGCGGTGGGTACTTCGAATCGCTTTTAGAATGGGCTCTTTCCCTGTGCGGCGGCAATCGAACCTACCACAATCGCTCCCACTGCACATATACCGGCGGCCCAGAGAATCGCCTTCTTGTCGCCCATTGGTCCTTTTTCGGCGGGAGCGGGAGCTGCGCCCGTCTGCGATGGAGTCTGCCCGTTCTGTCCGCCCGTGTCTGCGCCTGTGTTTTGAAATGCCATCTTCGTTCCGGCAGCCACGCGTGTCATCATGGCGCCCGTATCGCTCACGCTTACCACGCCGCCGATGGATGCAATCTCAATGGTCTTCGGCGTGGTCCGAATGATTGCCTCCGTGTCGAACGAATCGGCTTTGATCGTGAGTCCGCCCACCTGAACCGGATAGCCATTAAAGTGATTCACGCGCACAGCCCCGTCCTTGAGAACAGCCCGATCCTGATACAACGTGCCGGTGGAACGTGTTGCCAGGCGCACGTCCACTCCGTTCTCCAAGTGCACGTCGCTCGGCGTTATGGTGGTATGCAACTCCGCCCCATTTGCGAGATCCACTGGCCCGGTAACAGCCATGTTATCCACAGAAAAAATTCCGCTACCCATCGCAATGCCGATGGGCGCAGTAGAAACACGGCCGGCCGCCGGCCCGGCTGCGGCGCCGGACGTGACAAAAAGTGCGGTAAGACTGAGTGAAAGTACCAAAGCTCGCTTCATGTCAGCTCTTCCATCTCCTGCCACCCTCTAGTAACCACACTGGTGGCTATGGTCAGTAAATCACATAACGCGAACTGTGTCACGGCCTTTACGTGCACAAACTCACAACGTGTTACCGATAACCTGCTGCCTGCAACTCGAACAGCTCAGCATATTTCCCACCCAGTTGGACCAGGTGGTGGTGCGATCCCTGTTCGACGATTCGTCCGTGTTCCAGCACCAGAATACGATCTGCCATGCGAACGGTAGAAAATCGGTGCGAGATCAAAACAGCCATTTTTCCGGCGGTGAGATCGGCGAACCGCTGATAAACCTCAAACTCGGCCCGCGCATCCAGGCTCGCTGTGGGTTCGTCCAGTATGAGAATTTGCGCATCACGCATATACGCGCGCGCCAATGCTACCTTCTGCCATTGGCCAGTCGATAAATCCACGCCGCCTTCGAACCGCCTTCCCAGCATCTGCTGATAAGTTTTTGGCAACGTACTCACCACTCCGGCGGCCAAACTCTTCTCGGCCGAACGCGCAACTCGTTCCTGATTCTGCAATTCGTCAATACGGCCAAATCCAATGTTCTCCACGGCTAACATGTCGTAGCGCATGTAGTCTTGAAAAATGACTCCGATCTCGTGCCGAAGATCGTCAACATCGTAGTCGCGAAGGTCCACGCCGTCCAGCAGAATGGAGCCCTCCGTAGGATCATAAAGCCGCGCCAACAGCTTCACAAGGGTTGTTTTTCCTGCGCCGTTCTCGCCCACGAGCGCAATCCGTTCCTGTGGGTAAAAACGAAAATTCACATTGCTCAGAACGCGATGTTCTGAGCCCGCATACGCAAACGACACATTCCGAAAGTCGAATCCGGACCGAATGGGCCGGGGAGCCGGGATCGCATTTGGCTGCGATGCGATGGTTGGGTTCGTTTCGAAAAAGTCGAAAAGATCTTTGATAAACAGCGCCTGCTCCGAAACACCGGCTAATCCGGACACCAGGCTTTCCATAATCGATCGCGAACGGGAAAAAGCTCCAGCCATTAGCGTAAGATCTCCCACAGTCAGCGCCCCGGCCAGTGCTTTCACAATAATTAACGCGTAGGCCCCATAATAGGCACCCGTGGGCGCCACGTTCAGCAATGTTCCGTGAACCGCCCGATGGATCGCAAGCCGTTTGTTCTCTGCATAGAAACGCTCGAAGAGGCTCCGCGCCCGCTTCACCAGGTACTGGCCAAGGCCGAAAATCTTCACCTCCTTCGCGCTCTCGTTGCTTGCTCCCAGCCAGCGCAGATAATCGAGTTCTCGACGCTCCGGCGTGTAGCGGTAGAGCATGGAATAGTTCAGCATGGCGAAACGCGTCTCGCCGAAGAACACCGGCAGCGTAGCGGCTGCTAGTAGAAGTAGCAGCCAAGGCGAAAAGAAGATAACCGCGGATATAAGCGACAGCAGCGTAATAAATTGCTGTGCCATTCCCGCCAGGCTTCCCAGCATGCCAAGCCGCGCGGTTGTTTGTCTCCGGGCCCGCTCCATCTTGTCGTAGAAAACCGGATCTTCGAACGAGACCAGGTCTAGCGAATTGGCGTGTTCCATCAGTTTGGTGCTGACGTGATTAGTGAAGCGATCTCCTAGCAGGCTATCCACCAGGGATATGAAGCGCCCGGTGGTATCCGCTGCAATCGCCAGCAAAAGCTCTAGAATCAGTAATTTCCAAATGGTTGACCGATCCACTGGCTGATGCCGGATGGCCCGTACCACTAGGTCGATGATGAGCTTCGAGACCCAGAGGGTCGCAAGCGGGAAGAGTGCCGCAACAAACCGAAGCAGCAGGGTAAGAACGCTTAAGGATGGGCTAGTCTTCCAGACCATCCTGAGCAGCGGGGGGACGTTCTTGAGCGCGTCAAAACGCTCACGCCAAGTCTGCGGGACGTCCTTCTCTGTCGACGGCCGCAATCTCATGGAAGGCCCCGAAATGGCCTAACCAGCGTCAAAAGCAAATGCTCATTCGCTAGAATGAGCATTTGTCTTCCTGTTACCAGGCCCTTGGCGCACCAAGGGTTACGTTTGATGGGAGAATCAGATTCGACGGTTTCGCAACCATCAAAACCTGTTTGTGATTGGAGTTTAGGGCCAGCGGGGGGTGAAGTCAAGGGCATTTTTCCCCGCCTTAAATTTGCCCTGTAAGTGATACGGTACAAACCATTTACGGCCAAACATGTTTCTCTCACTCGGCAGGGTGCGGTCCCAAAACATTGTGGAAAAGCTGTGATCACAGGCACGTAACTACCCTGCTTTGTTTGGGTTGCAAATCCTGGTGGTTTATTCACCGCGAAGGTGCAAAGTAGTCATTGCTTCTTCGGCTTCAAGCGTCCCATAGCGGCGTCGGTAGATTCGCATCCCCGCATACATCAGCCCGGCAAGCAGGCAAATGGCTGTCAAGAGAATACTCAGATACATGATATTCAGCAGAAGCTGATACAGCGGTTTGATCGGACTTGGAGGAGGAGTTTCGTTCCAGGTGATCTTCGCTTCATACTGAATCCGGCTCAGCAGCGTATCGGCTTGAGCGGCAGTTGCGCCCCCATAAATCACCGCAACCAGAACGCCGGAACGTTTGACATGCACCTCCGGCAGCAATTTAAAGTTCACCGCGTGGAGACGCGCCATCTCGGGTGCCGGGTAGTAGAAAAGCGCCAGGCGAATCGTGGCTCCAGAGTTCCCCGCCCGATATTCTGCCACTTGGGCTTCAACGCCCTGATCAAACCCCGGCCTGCTCGATTCCAGCTCAGGAGCGAACGCCTTGAGCGATACCGGACCGAGCACATATCTGGCAGAATCCGGCACCAATCCTTGATGCGGCAGAAACGTCAGGATCGCGGGCAATGAAGTATCCTTCTTATCCGGCAGCGCGTTCAAAACCCCATCCACTTGTGCTTTCGTAGGCTTGCCATGGAAATCGACAACATAGTTGTCTAGCGAAATCACGGTCTCATTTGGCTCAGCCGTGCAGAATTCGGCCAGGTCACAAGTGCGCCCGTTCGTCGAACGAAGCCACTCCCACGCGGCTAGGGCCCCCGTGAGATCTTTCATTTGATAAGTTGTGACGCTTACCTTGCCGACGTTGCTGGTTTGAGTATGAAGCAGCCCGTACTCCCGCCACAGCGCAGAGTCGTCGGCCGCCGTTAAAGAACTAGCGAGAAGAATCAGCCCAACGACTACGTATTCAGTCCGCAACATTTCTTGTACTTCTTCCCACTTCCGCAGGGGCAGAGCTCATTACGCCCCACCTTAGCGGCTTTGTTCACCGTCTGAGGAGTGCTAGCCGCTTCACCGCTGGAGAATTGCAATTCCGCCAGTTCCCGGTCCTTCTTCCGTTGAATGTTGCGCGTGAGATCGAGCACTGACTGCTGCGCCTGAACATTGGCCGCCACCAATTCAGGTTCTTCCTCTTCTTCTTCGTCCTCGGCATCCGGACCCAGTTCCGGATAGGGCAGCGGAGGCGCACTTCCCGCATCGCCACTCTCAATCCGCATGAAGAACAGGTATTTGATGGTCTCGTCTTCAATACGGTCCATCATGTCCTGGAACATGGTGAACGATTCTTTCTTGTACTCGATCAGCGGATCTTTTTGCCCATACCCGCGGAGACCGATACCTTCCTTAAGGTGGTCCATGGAGAGCAAATGGTCCTTCCACTGGTTATCTACGACATTCAGCATGATGATCCGTTCAGCTTGCCGCAGGTTCTCCGGCCCGATCATCCTCTCTTTTTCGTCGTAGCGCTCAAATAGCAGATCGTTGACTTTGTTCTCAATCTCAATCCGGTTAAGATTTGTGAGTTCCTCCAGATTGAGCTTTGCGCCGAATTGATTCAGAATGGCCGTCTGGAGACCATTCAGATCGTACAAATCATGGCGGCCGCCCGGCGGGCAGAACTCGTCGATAAATGCGCCCACAATGCCGCGAACGATATCCCGGGTGCGCTCTTTCTGGTTTTCTCCCTCGAGCAACTGGCGCCGCATGGAGTACACGGCCTGCCGCTGCTTGTTCATCACATCGTCGTATTCAAGGACATGTTTACGCGAGGCAAAATGCTGTGCCTCCACCGCCTTCTGCGCTGCCGCGATGCGCCGCGTGATCAACTTCGATTCGATTGGCACATCCTCCTCCATGCCGAGCCGCAGCATGAGACCCTGCATGCGCTCGCCGCCGAAAATACGCAACAAGTCGTCCTGCAGCGACAGATAAAATCGTGAACTGCCGGGGTCGCCCTGGCGTCCCGCGCGCCCTCGCAATTGGTTGTCGATGCGCCGCGATTCGTGCCGTTCCGTAGCCAGAATGTGCAGACCGCCCAACGCGATCACTTCATCATGTTCGGCCTGAATCTCGCGCTTGATCTGCGCTCTCATCTCTTCAAGCTCGGCCGCCGGCATCAGTTCCGCACTCTTCCCGTACTTCTTGAGCCGTTCCTCCAAGAGAAAATCCGGATTACCGCCCAGCAAAATATCGGTGCCGCGGCCGGCCATGTTGGTGGAGACCGTCACTGCGCCCTTGCGCCCGGCTTGCGCCACAATGTGCGCCTCGCGTTCATGGTTTTTGGCGTTCAGCACTTCGTGCTTGAGGCCCATTTTGCGAAGCACGGTCGAAAGCTTCTCCGACTTCTCAACCGAGATGGTGCCCACCAGCACAGGCTGGCCTTTCTCATGCAGAGTTTTGATCTCTTTGGCCGCGTTCCGGAATTTCTCATCTTCCGTCCGGTACACCACATCAGGGTTCTCGATCCGTATCAGCGGCCTATTTGTCGGAATTACGGTCACTTCCAGGTTGTAGATCTTGCTGAACTCAGCCGCTTCCGTGTCCGCCGTACCCGTCATTCCGGCCAATTTCTTATACATGCGGAAGTAGTTCTGGAAGGTGACGCTGGCCAGAGTCTGCGTTTCGCGTTCGATTTTGACGCCCTCTTTGGCTTCAACCGCTTGATGAAGACCGTCGCTCCAGCGCCGGCCCGGCATTAGGCGTCCTGTGAACTCATCCACGATAATGACTTGGCCTTCCTGAACAACGTAATCGCGGTCGCGTTGATAAAGAACGTGTGCGCGCAGCGCCTGCTCCACATGATGAAGCATCTCGATATTGGCGGGGTCGTACAGGTTGTTAATGTGCAGCAGCTTTTCAGCTTTGATTCCACCTTCCTCCGTCAACCCAACGCTGCGATGCTTTTCGTCAACCGTGAAGTCACCGGTGGTGTACGATTGCCCGGGTTCTTTGCCTTCAATGACCTCTCCGCGCTCGAGATAGGGAATGATGTGACTGACGCGCCGGTATTTGTCTGTCGACTCTTCGCTCGGGCCGGCAATGATCAGCGGCGTACGCGCCTCATCAATAAGGATGGAATCGACTTCGTCCACAATGGCGAAGTTGAATTCCCGCTGGACATAGTCTTCCAGCCGAAACTTCATGTTGTCGCGCAGATAATCGAATCCAAATTCGTTGTTGGTTCCGTACGTGATATCAGATCCGTAGGCCGCGCGCCGCTCTTCATCGTCAAGGTCGTGAACGATCGTGCCGACGCTTAATCCGAGCGCGCGGTGAATGCGCCCCATCCACTCCGAGTCGCGGCGCGCCAAATAGTCATTGACGGTTACGATATGGACGCCCTTGCCTGCCAGTCCGTTCAGGTAGCTGGGCAGTGTGGCAACCAGCGTCTTACCTTCGCCGGTTTTCATTTCCGCGATACGGCCGCGGTGAAGAACGACTCCGCCGATAAGCTGCACATCGAAGTGCCGCATATTTAAGATGCGGCGTCCGGCTTCGCGACAAACTGCGAACGCCCGGATGAGAATATCGTCGAGCGATGCGCCCTGCGCGAGTTGCTGTTTGAACTTTACCGTCTCGGCCGCCAGATCGACGTCGGAGAACTGCTGCATTTCCGGCTCGAGATCGTTGATCGCGGTCACAATCGGACGGATCCGCTTCAGTTCGCGGTCATGTTTTGTGCCAAAAACCTTGGCAAGAGCGTTTTCGAGCATGATTATAGCTTTAGTTCCAGTTTAGCTGGGAAAGCGGGTAGGTACTAATTGCTAGTGCGCTAAAGTTTCGTTGATGTGAAACCTTGCGGTAAGAGAGGCGCTATCGGTGCTTTTGTGAACATCAAGCCGACATATTCTTGATGTCAAACCTTTCGCCACGGCGCGCTATTACTTTTCAAAGCGATTTTTTTGGATCCGCTTGCTTAATTAGAATGAACCCGACTACTTCACCTGATGCGCGATGATCTGCCCTTTGATCTTGTCGTAGGCGGATTGAGGAATGATCTTGCGAGTAATAAGGTCCGTTTTGGCTCGGTAGGGCCGGCCCGCGATAATCTTCTGTGCCATGACCGGCCCGATGCCGGGCAACGAATCAAGCTCGTCGGAAGTGGCCCTATTTATGTCTATCAGTGCGCCTTTCTTCGCTGAATTCGTAGATGGGGTGTTTCCGTTCCCCGGCTTCGTCGATGTGGTCTGGGCGGCAACGAGTGCGACCGCTGTCATCAAGACCAGCAACAAGCTCCTGAAATTCATAAAAGCGATCTTAACAGCACGGTCAGTAGCTCCGGCCAGAGAGGGCATGCTCCCACCCACGCCGATTCGCCTACAAGCGACGCGAAATATGAGACATGATCAAACCGAGCGCACTTGCACCTAAGGTTTTGACGAGCGCCGGGTGTTGTGCGTAAAAGCTGCTCACCGTATCGACGATCGAGGGATCGCTTTTCTCCGCCTGCTCAGCCAGTTGATGAACTGCTTCTGGCGGGACTTGTTGCGCCTGTTCAGGGTTCACTTTTGAGTCACCTCCTGACTGCGCTCCCAAGAGACCCGATGCAGCGCCTGGCCCGAGCGAGCCTAACAGGTGGTTGAGGAGGCCTGCCCGCTGCTCGCCGTTCGAATTGCTGAACAGCGTGCTGACCATCTGAGCAAAAGGCGGTGTTTGGCTGGAACGAAAGGCTTCCGCCAATCCGGTTGACAGATGTTGCTGCGGAGCCGCCTGCGACACCTGTGCAAAATCTTGTTCTACGTTCCCGGTGTTCGACGCCCCCGGACTGGCATACCGCTGCAGAAGTCCCATCAAGTTCGAAAACGACATTCGTCTGTCCTCATAGGTCATTGTTGTTGCTGAACCCAGCACTATGGGGACGTTTCTTAAAGAAAACAGCTTCGTGATTCTCACAAGGAGTAGGACGGTAGAGCCCGGATTTGACGGGCCAAGCCGAATCACTCCAGATAGAACCTTTGAAACCACTGCGGCGGCATTTCAGATTCTGAATATTACCGTGTTCTCAATCGTTTCGGGCGCTGGTACTTTTCACACCCGTTTTTGAGATCCGCTTGCTTCATCAGAATGAATCCACTCTACGGGTGCACACGAAACCAAATCGCGCGGGCGATCTGCTTAGCGTTCTCAAGCAAGCTCCACTTTTTGCGACTCTTTCAGAGCCCGACCTGTCTTTGTTAGCCGCTCGGGCACGCTATTGCCGTTACTCCGCTAACGAGCTGCTCTTTTCCGAAGGCGAGCCGTGTAAGGGCTTGTACGTCGTCGTCAGCGGCCTGATCCGAATCTTCAAGACGTCCAGCAGCGGTCGTGAACATGTGCTTTCGCTTGACGGGCCCGGGAATTCGGTTGCCGAACTCCCCGTCATCGATGGGGATCCGTATCCCGCTTCGGCGGCCGCTGCGAAAGACTCCGAAGTAGTCTTCATCTCCCGCAAGGATTTTCGGTCGCTCTGTCTGGAACACCCCGAACTTGCGCTCAGACTCCTGGAGGTTGTGGGCCGGCGCGTGCGACGCCTGGTCAACATCGTCGAAGAACTCTCGTTTACGACGGTGCGTCAGAGGCTCATCTCCTACTTACTCCGCAAAACAAAAATGGAAGGACGCGAAAGGCCTTCCCCGGCCGTTTTCGCGTTGGATAGCTACCAAGCAATTGCTGCTGAAATCGGCACAGTGCGCGATCTGGTCTCTCGCACCCTGATGCGCTTGCAATCCGACGGCCTAGTCCGAGTGGAGGAAGGCAAAATTACGATTCCTGACGCCGCCGCACTGGAGCGTGAGTTGGTACAACAAAATGCCCGCGCGGCCGCAATGACTAAAGTCGTTGCACGATAACTCGCCGTTGTTCAGCATGACGGTAAATGCCCAACGCGTATGCCGCTTCCGGCCACTCCGCCGGCGAGAAACGACCGCTGCTTGTCTCGAAGGGATGGATTCAAGCGGTGGCTCTTGTGGTCCTGTTCGGCTTCTTTGTCATGGGACTGCTGGCCTATCGCACCTACTCGAGTGAAGCGCCCATTCCGGGGCGCGTCGTAGGGCCGGAAGGCCGGCTTCTCTTCACAGGCGCGGATATTCTCGCCGGCCAGCAAGTATTTTTGCGCAACGGGCTGATGGAGTACGGCTCGATTTTTGGCCACGGCGCCTATCTGGGACCGGATTTCACAGCAGATTACTTGCGCCGTGCGGCCACGATTGCCGCCAGCTCTTTTTCAAATGGCGGCAGGCCCGAGCAATCGCGCGCCCAGACGGCGGCAGAGTTTAAAGCAAACCGGTACAACGGCAAGACTGACGTTCTGGTGTTCACTGGGGCTCAGGAATTAGCCTTTCGCCAGCTTGTGCCCTATTACGGCGCGCTGTTTTCGGAACCGACAACACGCTACGGTCTGCGGCCGAAAGCCATTACGGATGGAACTGAAATTCACCAACTGACTGCGTTTTTTGCGTGGTCAGCCTGGGCGGCCGCGGCTCTGCGGCCTGGCCACAACTATTCCTACACAAACAACTGGCCGCCGGAGCCATTAGTGGACAACACGGTGACGGCGGACATGATCGTTTGGAGCATGCTTTCGCTTGCGACGCTGCTCGGCGGCATCGGTGTCTTGTTTTTCGCATTCGGCCGCTGGAATTTCCTCGGGTGGCATGGCCGTGAACGCCAAGTCCTGACCTTTCGGGCACCGGGCGAAGTAGCACTAACCCCAGCCCAACGCACCACCGGCTGGTTCTTCCTGGTGATGGCGCTGCTGTTTCTCATTCAAACGCTGGTAGGGGGCGCATCGCAGCACTACCGCGCTGATATCAGCAACTTCTTCGGTATCGACCTGGCGCGCATTCTGCCGTTCAACCTGGCGCGAACGTGGCATCTTCAACTTGCGATTTTCTGGGTTTCGACGTCGTATCTCGCGGCGGGCATTTTTCTGGCGCCAATGCTAAGCGGCCGCGAACCCAAAATTCAGAAATGGCTGGCGGGCGGCTTACTGGGTGCGCTCGCAGTTGTGGTGGTCGGGAGCCTGGCTGGCGAATTCGCCGGTATCCACGGTTTCATCCGGAAATACTGGAGCTGGTTTGGCGACCAAGGTTTCGAGTACCTAGACCTCGGGCGCTTCTGGCAGATCCTATTGACTCTCGGTCTTTGTCTTTGGGTCGGAATGCTCTTTATCGGCTTGCGGAGCCGGCTTCGCCTGGAGCACAAAGGCAACATGCCGTGGCTGTTCTTCTTCTCGGCGCTTTCAATTCCCGCCTTCTACGCCGTCGGCCTGCTCGCGCAGCCCGATGCCCATTTCACTACGACTGACTTCTGGCGCTTTTGGGTGGTGCACCTCTGGGTCGAAGATTTTCTGGAACTGTTTACGACCATAATGGTCGCCTGCATGTTCGTACTGCTGGGCGTTGTCGCCGAGCGAGTCGCGCTGACAGTTGTCTATCTTGACATCGTGCTTTATTCGGTAGGCGGCGTTATCGGCACCATGCACCACTTGTATTTCTCCGGAACTCCCGCCGAACACATGGCTTTGGGCGCGTTCTTTTCCGCAGCGGAAGTGATCCCGTTGACTTTCCTTACCGTCGAGGCCTGGAGTTTTCTGCAGCTTGGAGCACGCCAGGAATCTAAATCGCGAACCTCTTTTCCGCACTACTGGGCGGTGATGTTCCTGGTTTCTGTGGGCTTCTGGAACTTTCTCGGCGCAGGTGTTTTCGGATTTCTCATCAATCTGCCTGTCGTTTCGTACTACGAAATCGGAACCGCGCTGACCACCAATCACGGGCACGCGGCCATGATGGGGGTCTACGGCATGCTGGCTGTCGGCCTGGCGCTTTTCTGTATTCGCTACATGATTCCGGAAGCGCGCTGGTCGGAGCGGGCGGCAAAAATAAGCTTCTGGTGCCTCAATGGAGGGTTGGCGTGGATGGTTTTCGCAACGCTTTTCCCGCTGGGTCTTTTGCAGCTCTACGAATCCGTCAACCACGGTTACTTCGAGGCCCGCAGCCTGAAGTACATCGGAAACCCTGTCAACTCGCTTATCGAATGGCTGCGTTTTCCTGGTGATGCCGTATTTATCGTGGGCGGCGTTCTGCCCCTTGTTTATCTCTGCTGGACCGCGGTCCGGCACCGGGTACCGAAGGTCACATTGGAGGAGCCGGAAGAAATTCTTTTCACGGAAATTACGCAAGCCGAGGTTTGAAAAACCATAAGTGATTGGGCCGTTTCACGCAGAACCGGTAATGGCCGTTGGGTATGTTTTGTTGCTGATAGCCATCGCGGCCGGCTTGGAGCAACTCGCCAAACACACCCAACGCCGGGCTGATGGATATCAGACGGGCGGATTTCATTTCCACCAAGATCGAGATGCCTGGGAGTGTCCGGCCGGCATGGCTCTAATTCGCGCGCAGGTGGATAACGAACGCGGAATCGTAACTTATCGCGCGCCCGCGCACGCCTGCAACAGTTGCCCGATAAAATCGCGGTGCACCGACTCCGACACGGGCCGAGAAATTTCCGTGGCGCTCGATCCATTCGTGCAGTCCGCTTCCATGCGACTTCAACGCGGGATTTCCTTGGTGCTACTCATGCTGGGTTGCCTGATTCTCGGGATTGAATTATTCCGCTATGCGCATGCACCCGAAAATTACATGACGGGCTCCCTTTTAGCGTTGCTTCTGGTCCGTGTACTCCAGGTAAGCAGGCGAGTACGGGAAACGTGAGAAATTGAGAAGGTGTTCTTGTCCTGGGAACAGACCCCGTTGCTTTCCGTCGATTCGAAATCAACGAATTTTGTCGTCGCGGTCGGAGCTACGGGATTGCGAGCCGTGCTGAACGGCTACAAAAGTAACAGTGTCCCAGGAGTTATGCACACCCAACAGAAGGAAGATGAGTGCGTCGGCCGCTACTGGTACGAGTGACCATTCAGCAGCCGAATAGATCAGAACAGCAGCTGCCAACAGTCCAAAATGGGCGATCAGCGGGAAAATGACGTACCAGGCCCAGTCTCCAAGACCAGGTTTGTACGCCGCTTTGCGAGTGTGCCAAAAGACTCTCAATGAGTAGCCGATCCCGGCCAATCCACAGGCCGCGAGAAGACCGCCAAGCATTTCCACAGAGTCCCAGGGCGCCGTCATGACGGCCGAGAGCAAGAGCGCAGTACAGAAGTGGATGACGGTGGGCGTGCCGAACGCGTGAATGTCCCGCATGCTGCCCACCGCGCGGGCTTGCGCCACAAGCGTAATCACTACAAATTGAAGGCCGGTCAGGGCACCCGCAGATGAGCCAACAATAACGTAAAAGTTCTGCCAGTTCGCGACCATTCCCGCCGTGAGGTGATCCACTCTCGCTACTCTCTCACGGCGTTGATGCGCCACGATTGCGCTTGCGGCACCATGTGGCCTGTGGTTTCTTCGCGTGCTGAATTCAACTGGCGAGTGTGTCCAGAGGAAAGAGGTTGCGTAATGTCTGCGCATACGGCTGCTGCAAACGCCCAACAAGTCGAAACAAATATTCCTCAACGGCTGGATCGCCTGCCCTGGAGTTCTTGGCACTCGAAGATGGTAATCGCGCTTGGCATCACGTGGCTTCTAGATGGATTGGAGGTCACGCTGGCCGGTTCACTCGCCAGCGTCCTGAAGGATAAGAACGCGCTGGGCCTCTCGGATTCCGAGGTGGGTGCAAGCGCTACCGGTTACTTAGCCGGAGCTGTTATCGGCGCGCTCTTCTTCGGCTGGCTTACGGACCGCCTGGGACGAAAGAAGCTGTTCCTGATCACCCTTGCGCTGTATCTCTCGGCTACAGCGGCCACAGCATTCTCGTGGGGCTTCTGGAGTTTTCTTTTGTTTCGCGTTCTCACTGGCGCGGGAATCGGCGGAGAGTACGCCGCAATAAACTCCGCTATCGATGAATTAGTCCCCGCGGCCGTGCGCGGTAACGTCGACCTAGTGATTAATGCGACCTTCTGGATAGGAGCAGCGCTGGGCGCGGGGGGTACTCTCCTCCTGTTGAACTCCGGGCTCATCGCGCCGACTTTCGGCTGGCGCTTTGCCTTCGGCATCGGCGCGGTACTCGGGCTCGTCATCCTGTTCCTTCGAAAATCGGTACCCGAAAGTCCGCGGTGGCTGATGCTGCGGGGGCATGAAGAGGAAGCGGAGGCAATTGTAGGTGAGATAGAGCAGAAAGTGGCGCATCAGAAGGGCAAGTTGAAACCTCCCGAGGGAAATTTGAAAATTGCCGTGCGGGATCACACGCCGCTGCGCGACGTATGGAATTCCATGATCCGCGACCAGCCGAAGCGCTCGCTGCTGGGCCTGACGCTGATGGTGGGCCAATCTTTTTTTTACAACGCAGTTTTCTTCACCTACGGATTGGTCTTGTCCCAGTTCTTTCAAGTGAAAAGCGAGCGTGTTTCTATATACATCCTGCCTTTGGCGCTGGGTAACTTCGTGGGTCCACTGGTTCTCGGCCGGTTCTTTGATTCAATCGGGAGGAAGAAGATGATCGCAGCCACTTACGGCATTTCTGGACTGCTGTTAATCGGCTCCGCGCTGATGTTTAAGGGCAGTCACATGGGACCCGTGGGACAAGACCTGTGGTTCACGGCCATTTTCTTCGTGGCATCGTCCGCGGCGAGTTCCGCATATCTTACCGTGAGCGAGGTCTTTCCTCTTGAAATTCGAGCGTTCGCGATTTCGATCTTCTACGCAGCTGGCACACTGGCTGGGGGAGTGGGCGCCCCGCTGCTTTTCGCGCACTTGATCTCCTCCCATAACCGCTCGGAACTTTTCTGGGGCTATATCTTAGGCGCGGTTCTGATGCTGTTGGGAGCAGCGACAGAACTAAAGCTCGGCGTTAAGGCCGAGCGCCAATCTCTGGAATCGATCTCAACGCCCTTGCAGGCCAGCGGGCAAGCGGGGTGAGCCCGACACTGCTCTTTTTGCTTAGTAATCCGAGCTATGACAGCACCGTCTCATTGGCCAGTAGGCTCTTGTGAGCCGAACCCAAATCCATGGCTGCAGTTCTACGAGGTGTTTTCGGATATTGTTTTCTCGTCCTGATGGTGCGAACGGCGGGGCGACGTCCAGGTAAACAGTTAACGCCTTTCGAGTTCGTGTTTATCTTTTTTATCGGCGGCCTAACCCTTACGCCTATGGTCGGAAATGATCGTTCGCTGAGCAACGCGCTGTGCATCATCACGACAATTGCCGTGACGCACTTCGGTATAGCGTGGCTGAAGCAATGCTCTCCTGCTTTCGGCAGGTTAGTGGACGGAACGCCCCTGGTTCTCCTAAAGAAGGGCGAGTGGCAGGTAGAAACCATGAGGAAGATGCGCATACAAGATGACGACGTAATGGCAATGGCTCGCGATAACGGCCTGGAGCGGTTGGATCAGATCGAGTACGCGATCCTCGAACGTAATGGAGAAATCAGCGTCGTGGGGAAATCGTGAACATGGCTGCTGCTGCACAAACCAAGCCGGTTGTAGACAGTATCTCTAAAGTCGACGACATTGCCGTCGGCTCCGATCTCGAGTTCCAGCGCAAATGGTGGCGGTTCACAAATGTGATGTGGATTGTGTTCGCGGCAATTGTCATCGCGGACCTGCTCGGGTGTTTTGGCCGGGGGCCATTAGCGAACGCGCGCTTACGCACGAACGACGGAAGTATGGAACTGAAGTATGAACGCATTGAGCGCTTCAGCACGCCCTCCATCTTGCACATCCAGTTTGGGCCAAATGCCATTCACGATGGAAAGATTCAGCTTTGGGTGGGCGAAAGCTTTATCAAGTCTCTGGGCAATCAGCGCGTGGTGCCACAACCGGCGGCCTCAGTAATAGGGCAAGACGGCATCCTGTACACTTTTGCGGCTACGACTATACCCGCGGGGGTCGAGTTCGCGCTTGAGCCGACCGCACCTGGTATCTACAACCTGAGCATGCGAGTACCAGGGTCGGAGCAGTTGAACGCCAGAATTTTTGTGATGCCTTAAGCGCAACATCCTTTTTCTTATGTACACAATTCTTCACGCCATAGTCGGATATTTCTTTCTTGTACTGGTTGTCCGCGGGTTGAGCCGACGCCCTGGCGCGCAAATGACGCCGTTCGAATTCGTGATCATTTTTCTCATAGGTGGAGTGATTATCCTTGCCACTGTTGGGGATGACCGATCGGAAACGAATTCCGTCTGTGCCGTGATCACGGTGGGATTGATGCATAGACTTGTCTCCTGGTTCAGCGCGCGATTTCCGGCGTTCGGCAAAATTGCCCAAGGTACTCCGCTAGTTGTGCTGAAGAACCGTCAATGGCAGAGCGATGTCATGGAAAAGATGCGACTGCAGGACATGGACGTGATGGCTGCAGCGCGTACCAAAGGGGTGAAGACCTTAGATCAAATTAAGCTCGCCGTTTTGGAAAGGAATGGCGGGATCAGCATCATCAAATCGCAGGAAGAAGCGTCTTGAGTACCAGGGAGTTCATTTCGCTGCAAAAGTCGGGAGTAGAACGACATCGTCAGGCGGAACGGTTTCCAGAAGAAAGCCGCCTCGTTTCCATGCGCGCAGGCCGCCTTTAATCACCGACGACCTGAACCCGTGCTGCTGTAAAGTGCGCGCTACACGAAGGCTGGTTGCCTCACGTTGACAGGTGCAATAGAGGATGATTTCCTTGTCTTTTGGCAGCCGTTCGATTTGCTGAAGAAGCGTGTTCGGATCAAGCCGAGCTGAGTTCTTAATGCGATAGGCTTTCTCGCTGTAGTATCCGTGGCTGCGGACATCGAACACCACCATGTCGCCGTGCAGGTCTGAGTAGAACCGGCGCGCGATCTCAGACGCGGAGACGCGCGGGACGTAACTCGACGCGCTCGCTTTGAGCAGAAGCCAGATGTGGTAGGCGAAATAAATAGCTAGCACAAGCGCAACAATCCATACGAGGATGCGCCCGCCCAACCGATATCCGTTCGTTAAGGCAGCGAGAAAATCGCTGAACACGAATCCCGCGCCGCACCAGACTACGGAATAAAGCGAGGTCCCGGCGAGATCGAGCGCGAAGAATTGGACAAAGCGCATATTCATGCTGCCCGCGAGGGGCGGAGCCAGGGCATTGATTCCCGGCACAAATTTCGCCAGGACGAGCATGGTGCGCCCGTGCCGATGGAACGACTCGGCCGAACGCAAAATACATGAATCCGGATTGAGAGACAGTTTGCACAGCATGCCGAGCAACCACCATCCGGTGTAGCGGCCCAGCAGAAAGAGCAAGGCATCGCCCAGCAGGAGAGCGGAGAAAGATGTCAGCAGCACCAGGCCCAGGTGCAGCGGATCTTTGGCGCTGCTTCCACCGGCAATGAGCATAGCCAAGGCCGCTGGAAGTGGAAGACCGATTGCCTCCGCAAAGACGACGGCAAACAGGATGGAATATCCGTGCTGCATCACTTCGATATTAGGGTGTCTGGAATTTTACGTTCCCGACAGCTTCATCCGGTCGAGGATGGCGAAGAGCGGCAACGCCACTACGGCGTTGAGAGCCCCGTGTACGAGCGTGTCCTGAGGATTAAAGGGCACAATCTGGCCGAGCAGAGCGCGGCGCATCACCCAGTAGAAGAAGGCGTGGAAAAAGTAAAAGAAGAACGCGAGCAGTAGCCGCATCGGCGAGGTCTCGACGTTGAAGCGAATGCTGACCGATGCGGCGAAGTAGCCCACCAGCGTCTTGGTAATTCCGTACATGCCGATGGGGATGTTGGCAGGCGATAGGGAATCTTCCGCCAGACCGACGAAGGCGCCGAAGAACAACGCCGCAATCTGGCTGCGGCGCATGAGTCCGAAGTAAACCGTAAGCAACAGCGGCAGTTCAAGCCATTCGGTATGCGGCAGCAGCCGTGGAAGATAGAACTTGCCAATGATGGCGAGCACAGTGATCGCCAGAAGAGCTACTACTTGAAAGCGGCCGAGCCAATTATCCTCGGCCGGCCGCCTTGTCAGGATGGCTTCGGTAGTTTCGTTCATGGCTGCACAGGCGGCTGATGAGTTGTCGTCGTATCAGTCGCGGGCTTACGTCGCGGAGCGCCTAGCGGAAGAACAGGGCTATCGTTAGCCGGTGCGCGATCGGTATTCGCGGGCTTTGGCACCGGCGGATTGCCTGATCCCGCCCTAGGCGCGCCCAGAACCGTGGGGCGCGGAGGTACAACGGCCGCAGGGTTGGTGGTTGGCAGCGCCGCAGACGGCGCATTGCCGGATGAATTGGCGGCTGCCTCTGCGGTGGTGGCTGCGGGTTTCGGCGCTGGTTTTGGATTGAAATTGGGCATATTGGAACCTATTCCGCCGTATACATGTCCCTGGTCCTTACCCAAATTTTCGTACTGGTGGATTATTTTGTCGGCCTCCGTTTGCGGCTTTACCTCCGGTGTGGCCGCCTCATCGTTGCCGGGCGGCGGAGGCATGGTTTTAGCTGTGGTCTCGTCCTCGACACGAGCCGGCGGTATCACCTGATGCACACCTTGCAGCACGACAAGAACCTCTTCCACACCGCCTGGAGCGCCACTCAGCTTGAGCCAGATATCGCGCATGCCCTGACCGGGCTCACTTGAAACGACGGAGCCGACCGGAAATCCTTTGGGAAAGATGCGATCCTCGCCCGAGGTGTAGAACCATTCGTTTTTGTCGACCTTCTCCTCGTTTTGAATCTGCTCCACTTTGCACCTGCCACTGCCGCAATCGAGAACGCCATGAACGTGTCCTTTTTGCGATTCGACCCCTACTTTGAAAGTGGGGTCCGTGACCAGCAGCACCTGCGAGACGAGCGGATAAACGGACACTACTTTGCCGACGATTCCTTCGGGCGTAACAACCGCCATGCCTTTTTGGACGCCGCTGGTGGAACCGCGGTCGATAAACACAGCTTTGGCGGCGGCGACGGTGCTGTTTCCAATCACGCGCGCGGCAATCGTTTTAGAAGGCGATTCGGCCTGGAAAAGGATAAGGGCGCGGGCGTGCTCGGCGGTGGAGAGCTGGTTGCGATAGTAGACGTTCTGCATGCGCAAACGGTCGTTATCAGCTTTCAGTTTCTGATTCTGCTCCCGAACATCCAAAAGGATGAAATAGTCCTGAAGAAAGCCGATTGTGTTCTGACGGAAGGCCTCGACGATGCCGGCCATGGGGGTAACGGCGCTGACGGCCCAAACGCGAATGAGGCGTTCGTCGCGGTTCGTCTTCACCTGATAACCCAGATAAATAAGCTGCGCCAGAACGACAAGAATGAGGACGGTCAAGTTGCGGAACCGGCTCAGCAAAGCTTCCATGCTTCTGTTTCTACTCTAGAATGTGGGGACGATGCCATTAAGCATCTCCACGGGCAAAGCGAATAATTCCTTATTCGATGGCAATTCGCCGAAGCAGCTTGAAATCGGTAAGCATTTTGCCGGTGCCGAGGACAACGGACGCCAGCGGATCTTCGGCTATTGAGACGGGCAAGCCGGTCTCCTCGCGGATACGGCGATCCAGATTCTTGATAAGCGCTCCGCCCCCGGTGAGCACAATGCCGCGGTCGCTGATATCGGCGCTCAGCTCCGGCGGAGTACGTTCGAGGGCGACGCGAATAGCATTCAGGATAGTGGCGACGCAATCGGAAAGCGCCTCACGAATTTCGGTATCGTCGACACTGACGGTCTTGGGAACGCCCTCGATGAGATTGCGGCCCTTGATCTCCATTCTTAGGGGATTGTCGAGCGGATAAGCGGAGCCAATGGTGATCTTGATCTGCTCCGCGGTGCGTTCGCCGATCAGCAGATTGTACTTCCGCTTGAGGTAGTTCATGATGGCGTCGTCCATCTCATTTCCAGCGATGCGTACGGAACGGGAGTAAACGATTCCGGACAAGGAAATTACGGCGACGTCGGTAGTGCCACCCCCGATATCGACAACCATATTTCCAGAGGGTTCTGTTATCGGAAGGCCGGCACCGATGGCGGCAACCATGGCCTGTTCGACGAGATGAACTTCGCTGGCCTTGGCGCGATATGCGGATTCACTGACAGCGCGCTTCTCCACCTGTGTGATCTCGCTGGGAACGCCGATGACGATGCGCGGGTGAACCAACATCTTGCGGCCATGAGCCTTCTGGATGAAATAGTTCAGCATGCGCTCAGTCACCTTGAAATCGGCTATTACGCCGTCCTTCATGGGGCGAATGGCGACGATATTTCCTGGCGTACGGCCCACCATCTCTTTGGCTTCTTTGCCGCAGGCTTCAATCTCGCCGTTGTTCTTGTTGATGGCTACGATGGAAGGCTCGTTGACTACGATTCCCTTCCCTTTTGCGTAAACCAACGTGTTTGCCGTACCGAGATCAATAGCAAGATCGGACGAAATGAGGCTAAAGACGGACCGAAAATTCATTGAGTGCTGGTCTAATGTAAGGAGAAGAATCCTCAGATTAACATAGGATACAGTTCCCTTTCTGGCTGCACAAACTTTTTGTTTTCTTATGGTTGCAATTTGCTTCATCTAACCAGACGGCAATGGCTGGCAATGAGCGGGATGGCGCTTTCGGCCTCCTGCGGACGCCGAAAGGGAGCCGGATTCGAGGGATATGCCCTGATCTCAAACGCTGGCGACCGCAGCCTGGCTGTCGTGGATTTGACCCAATTCCGGCTACTGCGGGCGATTCCTCTGGGCGAACCGGCGAGCAATGTATTGCTGGGGCGCGATGGCGAGAGCTTCGTTTTGACTCCCACGACAGGCAGCATTCACGTGCTCGGGCCAGATCTGCAGATAGAAAAGTCACGCAGGATCTCAAATAGTCTGTCGAAGATCTGTCTCTCGCCTGATGGCAAGTCGCTGATTGGCATTGCTCCCGATGCGCGCGAACTGATCATTGCCGATGCGAGATCGCTTGGGGTTCTGTCACGACACAAGTTGCAGCGCGAACCGGCGAACATAAGCGTGCCGCCGGCACCAAAAGCGGGAGAGAGTGCAAAACCGCACTACGTGGCCATTTCGAGCGGCAAAGACGGGACGGTTGAACTGTTTGATTACGGAACCGGACAGCACTGGCGACGCGATTTCACTGGACCTGTAGGCGAGGCGCGATTCCGCGCGGACGGCGAGCGGCTGCTGGTGGCCAATCTTCACGACCGTTGCATCAGCGCATTGAGTACTCCCGGTTTAGAGATCATCGCCGATTTGCCGCTGGCGATGGAGCCAGAGAATCTATGCTTCAATTCCGACCAGGGACAATTGTTCGTCTCCGGGGAGGGCATGGACGCCGTTGGAATTATTTTTCCCTATAGTCCCCTGGAAGTGGACCAGACCGTGCTCGCAGGCCGCGATCCAGGTGTAATGGCTTGTTCTGAAAATCCGCCATATTTGTTCGTGGGGAGCCACAGCGGCTCAGACGTTTGCATCCTGAATATTGACTCACGCAAGATGATTGGGATTGTTGATGCCGGTCAGCGGCCAACTTATATAACAGTGACGCCCGATAGCCAGTATGCCCTGGTTTTGAACGAGGGCGCGGGAACGATGGCGGTAATTCATATTCCAGAGGTGCTGGCAAACGCGAGCGATCCAGACAAATGGCGAAACAAGATCACCGCGGGTTTATTCACGCTGCTGCCGGTAGGCGAGCGTCCGGTCCACGCAACAGTAGTTCCAAGAAGAGCTTGATTGCTGCTACGAGCTGTTCCACGCGGCTTGAATGACGGCCAGCGCGCTGATGGCGGCCGTTTCGGCGCGGAGGACGTTGCGGCCCAGAGAGCCGGCTATCCATCCAGCGTCTATGGCCCGCTGACGCTCTTCATCGGTCCAACCGCCTTCCGGACCGAATAGCGCAGCTACGAGATTTTCTGGTGCACGCGTTGCAGGCAGCACGTGCAGAACAGGCAGCGCTTTCTGGCTCTCATCAAAGAACAGGCGGACGTCCGCATCCGTTTGAAGAGCCGAGTCGAAGCGCACCGTGGGCGCGATCTCCGGTAAATGGGCCCGGCGCGATTGCTCGCTTGCTTCTCGTGCGATCCGTTCCCAGCGAGCGGAGCGTTTGCGCGAGGCTTCAGCCAGGCCGCGCTCTGTGCGCGCGCTTTCGACCGGTTGAATGGCGGTCGCGCCAAGCTCGGTCGCCTTTTCAATCAGCAATTCAAACCGTTCAAACTTGATGAGCGCGGGGAGAAGCGTGATACGGACAGACGGGGCGGACGGCGGCAATTGTTCGACAATGCGAAAGCTGATACAGGACTTGCGCGCGACTTCTATCTCCGCCAGGTATACGTTGCGGTTGTCTGACAACTCATAGACCTGGCCCGCTTCAACGCGTAGCACTCGGATTAGGTGTTCGGCTTCGGGTCCGGTGAGTTCAGCGGAGCCGCGGCGGACTTCTGAAACGAAAAAGCGGCGGCGAGCCATGGATGGAAAGACTTAGGGCATTGACAACGCGCGAATTCGAAAGAATATCAGGTGACAGTGACAGCGGCCATGTGGGGCTGATCAACTTCGGGTTCCGATACACCGCTTGTGTTGATAAAAGAGCGCAGGACTTCGGCAACACTCCAGGCCTGCGCGCAGCATCCGCGAGGCGTGAATGGCGGCTCGGCATCAAAGATTTCGCTTATCGATCCGACGCAGGCTTCGCGAAGTTGGGCTTTGAAGCCATCCAAAAAACGCCGCGCCGTTTGCAACTGGTCCGGATGAACCTTGAGCCAGGCATCAATGAAGGGACCGATGAGCCACGCCCAAACGGTGCCTTGATGATAGGCTGCGTCACGAGAGCGCAGGTCGCCATCGTAGCAGGGCTTGTAATCGCGTTCGCCAGGAGCCAACGAACGAAGACCCACCGGCGTTAACAAGCGTTGTTCAACAACTTCCAGGACGGGCCCCCAGCGGGAGCGGTCGAGAATTGGATGATCCAGAGAAATTGCAAAGATTTGATTGGGTCTACATGAAGGATCGTCACGCCTATCCTGCCCGTCCACGACGTCGTAAAGATAGCCGCCCTGCTCGTACCAGAAGCGCTGGTTGAAGGATTCTCTCGCGCGCGCGGCGTGCTGTTCTACCCCGTTTGCTTCATCCATTCTTTCGGCGTCACGCAGCCAGGTCTCAAGCAATTTCAAGGCGTTGTACCAAAGCGCGTTGATCTCAACCGCTTTTCCGCGCCGCGGAGTAACTACCCAGTCGTCGACCTTGGCGTCCATCCAGGTAAGCTGATAACCTTCCTGACCTTGCACCAGGAGACCGTCGCTGGGGTCCACATGAATGTTGAACTTGGTTCCGCGTAGATGATGGCCGACAATGTCGAGCAGCTTCGGGAGAAGATGCTGCAATAGGTGGCGATCATGCGTGCGCCGAAGATAGCGCTCGAGAGCGTGGAAGAACCAAAGAGTTGCATCAGCCGTATGATAGAGCCCCTTTGTCTTACCCTCCGGAAACATATTGGGGATTAACCCGTCTTTGATGTAATGCGCGAACGTACGTAAGATATAGCTGGCCTCCACCTCGCGGCCGGTGATTAATGTCAGGCCTTCAAGGCTGATCATGGTATCGCGACCCCAGTCCGTGAACCAGTGATAACCGGCGATAACGCTGCGAATCTCGTCGCCGGCGGCGCGGGCGCGTGCGGTGTCCTCAGGGCGTCCAACGGGAGTAAACAAGAATTGGTCCGCCGCCAGCACCAACTCTCTACAAGTTTCCCCGCAAACGCCCGGATGAGCCACGGTTAGCAAGCGGCGCTTGC
Organism: Terriglobia bacterium; assembly: GCA_963846025.1. Classification (GTDB taxonomy): domain Bacteria; phylum Acidobacteriota; class Terriglobia; order Bryobacterales; family Bryobacteraceae; genus Bog-105. The sequence continues at coordinate 58,612 of CAWJUG010000011.1, forward strand.
GGTCATGTTCCGAATCCCAGGCGTGGTGCGGCGTCAGTGCCGACATCACATTCCAATTCTCATTAGACGCAACCAGGGTGAGTTCGCGGCCTGGAGCTACTTCGCCGGAGAAATAACCGGGACTCCAAAGATCTCCGCGCCAAATGTAGCCGCGTTTCCGCTCAACCTCGTAAGTGATATTGCAGATCCTTTGAGAGTCGATTGCGAAGCCCTGTTTGTCAGCAAGCAGCTTAAGTCGCAAAGGCGGCATGCTGCTGCAAGCGTTTATCTCGTAAGAATGGTCGTGAACAACAAACGTATATGGCTCGACGGGAGTATTTACCGGAGCTTCATGTGCGCGAATGTTGAAAACCGGACGCAGCCGCAGCTTCAGCGGTTCGGAGCCGGAGGTCGCGCGATAGTTAGTAAACGACGTATTCTGGCGGTGCGGCAGGTAGATGCGCTTCTCCAGAGTTACGCCATCCACCTCGTAGGTCCAGATAGGCAGCCCCGCATCAAGCTGAAAATTCGTCAAAAAGGGTGATCCTGCAAACTCGGAGTCTTCCGTGTTCAGCCCGTTCAGAGGAATGACACGCCCGTCCGGGAATATGAGCTCTTCCAAAAGACCGTTCAGCATCATGGTGCGGCCCAATGGAGAAGGAAGAGCTGAGATCAGGTACCCGTGAAACACGCGCGTGGGTGTTCCCCCCACAGTGCCGCACGCATATCCGCCTAAACCATTCGTAACCAGCCACTCGGTTTCAAGCAACCGTTGCGAATCCTGATGGGTAAGTGGCGTGTTTGCTCTATGAGTGAAGATGTTATCCATCGCAATTTCTTACTGAAACGTAGTCGCCCGGCTATGCGCGGCGCCGCACCGGATGCAGCAGAACGGCGGCCTGACCCGGAATCCTCCAGTTTTCTTCAGTATCAAGTGCAGCAGTTCCGCAACCGCCATACTGCGCGTCTTCAGACGACCACAACGTCTGCCATTCCATGTCCTCCGGAGGTCCCAACAGCGGTTCGGGCGAGGGATCGCATTTCAGCTCGACACCCAAGTTCACAATCAGCAAACGATCGTTTCCAAATCCGGGCGAAAAGAAGCGCAGCACAAAGCATTCGGACGAAAGCACTGCTCCATCTATGCCATCGGCGCCCTGCCGCGAGATCACCGGATCGTTTCGCCGCAAGTGGAGCAGATTGCGATGGAGAGCATACATTTGCGCGTGCGTTTGTACTTCAGCGTGATTGAGACGCGATTTTTCAAACGTGGAGAGCGCAGCCGGATTATCGAAGCATTCTTGAATGTCAGGCATAGTGTACGATCGCCACTGCTGCAAAAACTCCACTCTACCCTTAGCAACCGACTTGGCTAACTCGGGTTCGTGATCGGCAAAAAAAAGGAAGTCGCTGGAGGCGGCAAATTCCTGGCCCTGAAAAAGCATTGGCGTCCCTGGCATCAGCAAAGTTAACGCTGCCATTGCCTTATACATACCCGGCGAGGACAATTCTGCTAGTCGCTGTCCTCGGGCGGAGTTGGCTATCTGATCATGATTCTCAATGAAGTTGACCATAGACCAACGCGGCAGACCCAAAGTGGACTTACCGCGACGCTTCTTCTGCCAAGAGTAGTATTGGCCTTGAAATAAATAGCCGTACTTGGCTGTGGAAATAAATTCTTGCGGCGTACCGCGGTAATCACTGTAATAAGCGTCCGCCTTGCCAGTTAGAGCGACTCGCGCGCTGTGGTGAAAGTCATCGTTCCAAAGAGCATCCAGGCCGTAACCGCCTTGACTCACCGGACGCACTAGTCGCGTGTCCTGCGGCTCATTTTCGCCAATGAGCACAATGGAGCGATGCCCAGCGGCTTGCCTGGCGTGCTCGCTAATCTCCGCCACGATGTGCGGCGTGGAATCGTCATGAATGTCCTGGGTGGCGTCCAGGCGGAGCCCGTCGAGATGAAATTCGCGGATCCAATATGCCGCGTTCTCCCGATAAAATTCGCGCACGGGGCCGCAGTGCGGTCCGTCGAAGTTGATGCTCTTGCCCCAATCTGTCGTCCGCGTTTGACTGAAATAGTACGGGGAGAACTCCGGGAGATAGTTGCCATCGGGCCCCAGGTGGTTGTACACCACATCGAGAATCACACCCAGACCTAACGAATGCGCGCGATCGACGAAGTTCCGCATATCATCGGGCCTGCCGTACAAACCGGCCGGTGCATACGGCTGGACGCCGTCGTAACCCCAACCAAATCGTCCAGGGAAATCGGCGACCGGCATCACTTCAATCAGGGTTATGCCGGTGTCGCGCAGATATTGCAGTTTCTCCGCCGCCGACTGCCAGGTCCCCTGTTCGGTAAAGGCGCCTAGATGCAATTCGTAGATGACCTGCCCGGGCAACTTGACGCCGCACCAAGTTGAATCTGTCCAGCGAAACCGGCCCGGGTCGATGACTTCAGAAAAGCTGTGCGGACCTTGAGACTGAAATCGCGATGCTGGATCAGGATAAGCTTCGCCGCCGTCAAGCTGAAATTTGTAGAGAGCGCCAGCTTTGACATCATCCACCGTGGCTGAGAAATAGCCACCGCGATCCGGTTTCATAGCAATCGGACTGCGGCCATCCGGAAAAACGACGTGCAACGTTTTCCGCTCGGGAGCCCAGACGCGAAATCTAGTACCGCCGTTTCGATCGAGTAAGGCGGCACCGAGTCCGGCATTGGCCTGATCAGGGATTTGTATAGCCGTTAAGGTCGCGTTCCGTTCCACTACAAAAGGTAGACAACGAAGCGGTGATCATGATTTCGCGCCGGATTGGTAATTTTCCCTGCGCAATTAGCGCAGCTTCATGTACAGTGACGCTTATGGACCAAAGCGGCTTCGTTCCAGATCATATGGTCACCACAGCATTTGAATTGCACGGTTACCGAGTTACCAGACAATTGGGAATAGTGCGTGGCATAACCGTGCGCTCACGATCTGTTTTGGGAACTTTGGCGGGAGCGCTACACACCGTTGTGGGGGGCAATATTACGGCATTCACTCAGCTTTGCGAAAAGGCCCGTACCGAAGCATTTGAGCTGATGCTTGCGCATGCAGCTCAGATAGGAGCAAACGCCGTTCTGGGCATGCGCTATGACGCTAATGACGTGATGGATGGAGTTACCGAAGTGCTTGCATACGGAACGGCTGTGGTAGTAGAAACCGACACAGTTTCCGGCGTCAGATGAATCTGCGTAAGAGCGTTCGGCTCGGATGTGCAAGTGTTGCGTTTCTCTGGCCGCTGACGTTAATTGCTCAGGGCAACTACGAGATTCAAGTCTACGGGTCCGACACGGTCCCGCCGGGCAATACCATGGTGGAATTGCACAGCAACTTCACCCTAAGCGGCAGCAAGTCGACGGTTGACGGAACTTATCCAACAAATCATCAGGAGCACGAGACAGTCGAGATAACGCAAGGCTGGAACAACTGGTTTGAAACAGGTTTCTACATTTTTACCAGTGCGGGACCAGGCAATCAGGGTTATAAATGGGTGGGCGACCATATACGGCCGCGAGTGCGAGTGCCGGATAGCTGGAAGTGGCCAGTCGGTGTGAGCATCTCAACAGAAATTGGTTATCAGAGGCCCGTTTTTTCGAAAGATACCTGGACGTGGGAGATCCGGCCCATCATTGATAAGCAGCTTGGGCCTTGGTACATAGCATTCAACCCCGCTTTAGAGCGATCCTGGCACGGCCCCAGCGTACCGGATGGCGTGGAGTTTTCGCCCGCCGTAAAGCTGAGCTATCAGTTCAACAAAATGGTTCAAGGCGGATTTGAATATTACGGTTCCACCGGTCCGTTGACGGGGTTCGCACCATTTGCGGAGCAGCAGCAGCAGATTTTCCCCGCAGTTGACCTGGATTTCGGTGCGGCTTGGGAGTTCAATTTCGGGGTCGGCGTGGGTTTTACGGGAAGCACGGATCACCTGATCGTGAAAATGATTCTGGGACGCCGGTTCAACTTCTTCCCTTCACGCGCGCAACACATAGCGAGATCCCAAATGGGCCACAGCAGCTTTTGATCGCGCTGCTTCGAAGGCGCAAAGAGTGGACTCGCACGCTACAATAGCGTGTTCATGTCACAACTGCTCGCCGGAAAGGCGGCCCTGGTGCTGGGAGTGGCAAATCGCTGGAGCATTGCTTACGCCATAGCATCCGCGTTTGTGCGCGAAGGCGCATCGCTCATACTGACTTACCAGGGCGAGCGGCAGCGTCAGACCGTGGAGGAATTGGGCGCTGAACTGAAAGCCTCAAAAATTCTGAATTGCGATGTGACGAAACCAGAAGATATCGACAAGCTGGTGGCTGAACTGCGGCAAGTGCCCGGTGTGCTTAACGCGGTTGTACATAGCATCGCGTTTGCGAACAAAGAAGATCTGAGCCGCCCGTTTCTGGAGACGAGCCGCGACGGTTTTCTGTTAGCGCAGGAAGTCAGCGCGTATTCGCTTGTAACCGTGGCGCGCGCGCTGGCTCCGCTAATGACCGACGGCGGTTCTTTAACCACTTTGACGTATCTCGGGTCGACGCGCGTAGTTCAAAACTATAACGTTATGGGAGTTGCGAAAGCCGCCCTCGAAGCTTCCGTTCGTTATCTGGCCAGCGATTTGGGGTTGCGCAAGATTCGCGTAAACGCGATTTCGGCGGGGCCGATTAAGACTGCTTCGGCGCGCGGCATCAAAGATTTCTCTAAAGTCTTGGATAGTGTCGCTGCACTTGCTCCGCTGCGCCGTAACACCGACCCTGCTGAAGTTGCCGATACGGCGGTGTTTCTCGCCAGTGATTTAGGCCGGGGGGTTACTGGAAACGTGGTATTCGTCGACGCTGGCTTTCAGACTGTCGGCATAGGTCTGGGCGAGTGAGCTTGATAGGGGCAGTTTTGCATTTGGAACTGCCTAACGCTTCAGTTCCTGGCGCGTCTCCATTGACAGGGATTTTACGGCTTCACTATCCTAAATATTTCAGGCACAGTAATCCGGTCAGCCAAGTTTGGGCTGCCGTGTTGTTGTGTCTGGCGTGCCGGCTCGGCGCAATCCAATCGCACCAGGCGAATTTCTCCGCAATGTGCGCGGCAGGAACGTTGAGTCTGGCTTCTTCTGCATAAAAATATGATTCAGGTTGAAGGTCTCACCAAGAAATACGCGCGTCATATCGCCGTGAATGACATTTCTTTTTCCGTGGAGAAAGGCGACATCGTCGGTTTTCTCGGTCCGAACGGCGCAGGCAAAACCACCACAATGCGTATGCTGACGTGTTTTATGCCGCCCACCGAAGGCAAAGCCACGGTCGGAGGTTTTGACGTTTTCGAGCAGCCGTTCGAAGTAAAAAAACGCATCGGTTATTTGCCGGAGGCCCCCCCGTTATATCCAGAAATGAATGTGCAGGATTACCTCACGTTCGTGGCGCGGCTGAAGAATGTTCCGGCGAATGAACTGAAGAGCCGCACCGAACAGGTAATGGAGCGCTGCTCTGTTGCCGACGTGAAACATAAATTAATTTCGAAGCTTTCGAAAGGGTACCGGCAGCGAGTGGGCCTTGCGCAAGCAATCATTCACAATCCCGATGTTTTGATTCTTGACGAGCCCACTTCCGGCTTGGATCCAAAGCAGAGAACCGAAACGCGCGATCTTATTCAAGGCCTGGCGGGCGAACATACCATCATCCTGAGCACGCACATCCTGCCAGAAGTAGAAGCTGTCTGCAAGAAGGTAATCATTATCAACAAGGGCCGACTGGTGGCGACTGACTCAGTCGAAAGCCTGAAGACGAGGGCCGGAATCGGCAATGCGGTACAGCTTCAGATAGAAACTACCGGCCAAGGCGACGGAACCGCCGTGCACCAACGGTTGGAGCAAGTGCCCGGCGTCAAGAAAGTGCTCGACCGGGGGGCTACGGGTGATCGTTATCTCTTCGAAGTCGAAAGCCTACCGGGCCAAAACGCCCGCGCGGACCTGGCGCGCGCGGTTATTCATGCGGGTTGGAACCTGCTGGAATTGAAATCGCCCTACACGCTGGAAGAGGTTTATCTGGCGCTGACAACTAGCGCGGAAGACAATGCGGCGGTCCCGCCCGGAGGTGTGCAGTGAGAAACGTCTGGACCATCTGCAGACGCGAGTTGTACGCCTATTTTGTTTCGCCAATAGCCTGGGTTCTGTTGACGATTTTTGCGCTGCTGAGCGGCGTGTTCACTTACGACATGTCGGCGCTCTTCGTGCAAGCAGGACTTCAAAGTCAGATGCAGGGACAATCATTTCCCATGAACGTCAATGAGCAAGTGCTTGCGCCGCTGCTCTCGAACATTTCCGTGGTGGGGTTGTTTCTCATTCCGCTGATTTCTATGCGGCTCTTCGCGGAAGAAAAAAGGCAGGGCACGATTGAGCTGCTGGTCACATCGCCGGTACACGATACCGAAATCGTGATCGGAAAGTGGCTCTCCGCAGTTCTGATGTACGGCGCGCTGCTGGTCGTGTTGCTGGCCGACATATCGTTCCTATTTATTTACGGCAATCCGGATTGGAAGCCTTTTCTGACCGGTTTCTTTGGCGTTCTTCTGCAGGGCGCGTGCCTTTTGGCGCTCGGAACGTTCATCTCCACCTTGACCAAGAATCAGATTGTGGCCGGGGCCATTGGGTTCGGGCTTGCTCTGGTTTTGTGGATTCTCAGTTGGAGCACATCTTTTGGTAATACTCCGACAGTGCAGGTGCTGAATTATCTGTCAATCATTAGCCACCAGGACAGCTTCACGCGCGGCGTGATTGATAGCAAAGACTTGATTTATTACCTTTCTATGATTTTCCTCGGACTTTTCTTGACGACGCGCTCACTCGAGTCGTTGCGGTGGAGGGCGTAAGTGGCTGACGAAATTTCAAACACACCCAAGCCGCCCGCCGTGAACCGCAAAGATACTGTCGCCGCACGCCAGGCGCGATTCGGCGCTACATCCGTTCTTTATACGGTTGTCGTAATTGCCGTTCTGGTTCTCATCAACTGGCTGGCACAGATGCCGCGTTTCAACAAAACGTTTGACACCACAAGCAACAAACGGTACACCCTTTCGGACGAGACAAAGAAAGTGGTCGGAAATTTGAAAACCGATGCCACAATCGCGTACTTCGACCGGTCAAGCGGGTTCAATCAGGCGAAGGCGATGCTCGACCGGTATGCAAATCTTTCTCCCAAGGTCCATGTGCGTTACGTGGATGTTCAGAAAGAGCCAACGCTTGCGCGTGCTTTTGGAGTTCGCTCGGCCGGAACTGCTTACGTCGATATCGGACAACGGCGCGAAGAAGCGAAATCGCTGACCGAAGAAGGGCTAACGGGAGCATTCCTCAAGGACCTGAAGGGCGTTCGCAAGGTTTGTTTTGTCGGCGGCAGCGGCGAGCATACGTTAGATGACACGGACAGCACCGGGCTTTCGCAATTCAAGACGCTGCTGGAGCGCGACAACTACCAGCCGCAAGCCATTACATTGGTGGACAAAACGGCTGTGCCGCCGGACTGCACTGTGCTGGCGGTCATGGGCCCGAAAAACGATTACACGCGGAACGAAGTAACTGCGATCCAGAACTATGTGCAGAACGGCGGACGCGCCATGATTTTGCTGGATCCGCCGCTTAATTTCCAGCGTGAACACGTCGCGGATAATACCGGGCTGGCTGACCTGTTGCAGAGTTGGGGCGTAACGGAAGACAAAGATCTTGTGCTGGAAGAAAACCCGATGGCACAGCTCTTCGGCTTCGGGCCCGAGATTCCGCTGGTCAACAACTACGAAACTCAACCGATTGTCAGCGATCTGAAGAACAGCTTTACCGGATTCCCAATCCCTCGCTCGCTCGAAGTCAAGAATGGCGATCACACGACTGTGGACAAGCTATTCTCGACAACGGATAGGGCCGTGGCCGTGACTAACTTGAGTAGCAGCGAAGTCAATCCGGCCGATCCCAACAACAAAAAAGGACCGTTCGTGCTTGGCGCAGCCGGCACCTACAACACGGGAAATCCGAAGAATCCGGGCCGCTTCGTTGTGATTGGAAGCTCGGGATTCTTGACCAATGGAATGATCGGCTTTCAGGCCAATCGCGATCTTGCGCTGAATGCTGTTAATTGGCTTTCATCGGATGAAGACCTGATTTCCATCCGTCCCAAAGAGGCCGAAGACCGACGCCTAAATGTCACACAGCGGCAGATGAACGGATTCTTCTATGCCGACATCATCGCGATTCCGATTCTCCTCATCATCGGGGGGATCGTAATCTTCGCAAAACGGAGATAGCAGGAATGAAATCGCGAAATCTGCTGATAGCAGCCGTGCTTCTTGCTGCTCTCAGCGGGCTGGTTTACTGGACCAAGAAACATCCGCAATCGACGGATACCAGCAGTACGACGCCGAGCCCGACTTTGGCGGCGATTCCTGAATCACAGATTCAGGAGATCGATTTGAAGAAGAAGGACGGCTCCGCGCTAACGTTGCAGCGGCAGAGCGGGAAATGGACCATCACGTCCCCTGAGCAGGTTACGACAGATCAGGATGCGGCGAACAGTGTGGCCTCCGCCTTGAGTTCGATCACTGCAGATAGTGTAGTGGAGGACAGGACCACGGACCTGGCCAAGTTCGGGCTACAAAATCCCAGTCTGACTGTGGCAGTCCACGAAAAAGACGGCAAGACTCAGGACATCGCTTTTGGCGATGACGTGCCCACCGGGTCACTTGTATACGCTCGTGTCAATTCGAGCCCCAAGGTCTATACCGTGTTTTCGTCCACGAAGTCTTCTTTCGACAAAAGCCTGAACGATTTGCGCGATAAACGTTTACTGACGTTTGATTCGAACAATCTGACGCGCATTGAAATGGCCTCGGCGAAGTCGGACATCGAGTTCGGCAAAAATAATCAGAACGACTGGCAGATTATGAAGCCGCAGGCTTACCGGGCGGATAATTTCCAGGTGGAGGAACTGCTGCGCAAGCTCACTGACGCAAAGATGGACCTATCGGGCAGCGCTGACGATCTTAAGAAGACCGAAGCAGCGTATGCCTCGGGCCAGCCGGTCGGCAGCGCCAAGGTGACCGATGCTGCCGGAACACAGACACTCGAGGTGCGTAAGAACAAGGACGACTATTACGCGAAGAGCAGCGTTGTCAAAGGCGAGTACAAGGTTTCTGCGGACCTGGGCAAAGAGCTGGAGAAACCGCTCGACGACTTCCGCAATAAAAAGATCTTCGATTTCGGCTTCAGCGACCCCAACAAGATTGAGATTCAGCAAGGCACGTCGGACAAGATGTACGCACGCTCCGGCTCTGATTGGAAACTGAACGGCCAAACAATGGACTCCGGCCAGGTTCAGGCATTCATCGACAAGCTTCGCGATCTTGCGGCGGCGAAATTTGTGACCGAAGGCTTTACTGCCCCGGCGGTAACCATCACGGTGACTTCGAACGACGGCAAACGCGTGGAAAAGGCCGAATTCGCCAAGAGTAACGACGGCTATATCGCCCGACGCGGCAGCGAGCCTGCACTATATCAGTTGGACGCCAAGAGCGTGAAGGATATGCTGGATGCAAGCAACGCAATCAAACCCGCGGCCACTTCTGCCAAGAAGTAGCGCGTGAAGCCGGGCTTGCGCAGCTAACGGCGAAGGCCGCTTCATGTCTGCTCTGAACACAGACCTATACCAACTCACCATGGCGGCGGGCTACTTCGTTGCCGGAAAAACAGATGAGTTGGCTACCTTTGAAATTACCGTCCGGCGGCTCCCGGACCACCGGAATTTTTTGCTTGCGGCCGGGCTGCAACAGGCTGTCGAATATCTTCTGAACCTGAGGTTCCGGGAAGAAGAAATCGAATATCTGAAAACGCTTCCTCAGTTCGCGAAAGCGCCAGCGGAGTTTTTCGATTTTTTGCTCAACCTGCGTTTCACGGGCGAGTTGTCCGCCGTCCCAGAGGGAACGGCAGTTTTTCCCAATGAACCGCTGGCGATCGTTCGCGCGCCTTTACTGGAAGCTCAGATCGTTGAGACCTATCTGCTCTCAACGTTTGCCTTTCAAACGCTGATTGCATCAAAAGCTATTCGCTGTGTGCTGGCGACGCAAGGACGCCCGGTGGTGGAATTTGGCAGCCGGCGCGCGCATGGGCCTGAAGCGGGTATACTTGCGGGTCGCGCCGCTTACCTTGCGGGTTGCTTGGGGACCAGCAATGCCGAAGCGGGAAGACGATTCGACATTCCGGTCTTCGGTACCGCCGCCCACTCCTGGACCATGGCTTTTCCCAGTGAAGAGGAGTCGTTTCGCGCTTTGCAGGAACTGCTGGGCGACGCAACTATTTTCCTGGTAGACACTTACAACACTGAAGAAGGCACTCATCTTGCCACGAAACTCGGCAAGCCGATGTGGGGAGTTCGTCTTGATAGCGGCGACCTGGTTGAGCTGTCGCGAAAAGTCCGGCGCATCTTGGACGATGCAGGTCTAAGCGACACCAGGATTTTCGTCACCAACGATCTGAACGAGTACAAGGTGGCGGAGATGGTTGCCGCGGGCGCACCTATTGATGCCTTCGGAATCGGCACGCAGCTTGCAACGTCGTTCGATGCGCCAGCGCTTTCCGCCGTTTACAAAATGGTGGAACTACGCCGCGGCGGAGAGGTTCATTACACCGCGAAGTTCAGCGATGCAAAGAGGACACTGCCGGGGGCAAAACAAATTTATCGCTTCAAAGACCGCGATGTTGTCGCGCTTTCCAGCGAATGCAGCAGTGATTTTGAAGGGTCAGAACCGCTGCTGCGCCCCGTTATCTATAGCGGTGCCCTCGTAGAACCATTGCCCAAACTGGCGCACACCAGATCGGCAGCGGCATCCGCAGTGGCAGCATTGCCGGCTCCGTTGCGTTCACTCGACACGGTGACGCCATATCGCGTCGATATAAGTTCGCGGCTGATCGAGTTAGCTGAAGGCATCCGCTACGATCTTCAACTTGCCCGTTCCTGACCTCACATAATCGAAGTGTGAAGACCGTATTCTTCGACGTCGACACTCAGCTCGATTTTCTCTATCCAGCGGGGGCATTATATGTGCCTGGAGCGGAAGAGATTGTACCCGCGCTGTCGATGCTTACTCGCTTCGCCGCGAGGAAAAAGCTGCAGATCATCTCAACTGCCGACGCGCATTCTGAGAATGACCCCGAGTTCGCGACTTGGAAACCGCATTGTGTGGTGGGAACGGTAGGCCAACGAAAAGCAGGGGCGACGCGGGACGAATCCGCCACGCAAATCATTATTGAGAAGCAGAAATTGGACGCTTTTTCCAACCCGAACCTGCGTCCGCTGCTCGCGTCACTTAACGCCGACCGCTACGTCCTTTACGGGGTGGTAACGGAACTCTGCGTGCGGTGCGCCGCATTCGGTTTATTGGAGACGGGGGCTCGCGTTGAGCTTGTGACGGATGCAATCAAAAGCTTGAGCGTTGCTGACGAGCGCAGTTTTCTTCAGCAATTTGAAGCGCAGGGCGGAATTCTAGTTACGGCGGCGGCTGCACTCAACGAATAAATGTCACGATATGTTGACCGGCCGGCAGCAGCACGGACATGCCATCAGTATCTGACGCCGGCCTGGCTAAAGCAACGCCGTCCACTTCGATCTTCGAGACAGGGGTGCCCAGCAGCGCCACCGCCCGGCTGCGACTCTCATAAGCGATGTCGACGTGCGTGCCAGCGGCAGATTGCGGAGCGGACATCGCCGTTAAAATCGCTGATGGCGATGGCCGGTTTTGCCGTTGCGGCGGTCAAAAGATGCTTGCCGGCGGGAGTCAACACAAACCCCGAACCCTGCAACGGCCACAGTTTTCCGTCGACCTCAACAGGCCCGCTCCAAGCGACCCGTGTTGGCTCCGGCGCATCAGTTGAAACCTGGTCCGGTGCGACCGCTTTCTCGGTTGCGGTCGTGGCGGCCACCGGCAACAATGCCAAGTCCTGTTTCTCTAATGAATTTTCGAAGTATAGAGCAACGCGGCCGAACGATGCCGCCGCTTGATGTACTAGCTCAAACAGCTCTATGCCCGTCTGCTTTTTTGTCGGGTAGACGTCCTGGTAACGCTCGACCACATTAATGTCCACCGCAATGTGGTTGTCATTCGGCGCAAGTTCCCTGTATTTTTGCGCTAGCTTCGAATAGCGCTCAGGCCCGAGGCTCCACAATGTCGCCGGATCCTCTACCAAAAGCGTACTGCGGCGTGCCTGAATCAGAGGTAAACTACGCGCCACGTCGGCTCCCAGCGCATCGCGAATGCCGGGCTCGAAACGGTCATCGATGTGCGTCAGTACGACGTCCAGATAGGGCTTCGATTTCTTCAGACGATCGATGACGTCCAGCCAATCGACTTGCATTTTGGAGGCAAGCTGAGCCCGGTAATCAAGAAACCTTCGCAATGCGCCCGAATCTTTGGAATACGGCGACGAAGGATCAAATAAAAGCTTGGGGTCAAAGCCGCCTAAGCGCTCGAAATCTGCACGCACGTCGTCGTTCATCGGTGTGAAGCGAGCAGGATTCGAGGCTCCTTCTAGGGACTCAAAATACAATTCGGCCACGTTGACGCCGTCCCAATCAAACTCGCCCAGCAACCGGCCAATCTCTTTTTCAACTTGGCGGTGACAGGCCGGGTTTTGGAGGTTCATAAGCTTGCGCCAGTCGAGCTGGGCGTCCTGCCCCATGGCAGTTTTCTCGCGCCACTCCGGATGCTGAGCCCAGAATTGCTCACTGACATGCGGCAACTCCAGCCAGGCGTAGACCAGAATCGCATTGCGGTGGCACGCGTCGATCAAACTTTTCAGATATTCGTCGCGGCCAGCGTCCGGGTCCACGTTGTGCCACGCAGCCACGTGCAACACACCGACACCCGCCTGTCTCCAACGCTTTGCCAGATAATCGACATCAGCGCGAATACGATATGAAGAATCGAAGAAGGCCCAGAGATTGGTCGCACGCAGCGGAAACTCCAGACCAAGGTCGCTCAGGGCCTGCAGCAGGTACGGATATCGTTCGAACCCGTCATCCCCTGGAGCAGTTGCCACCCAGAGAATGGCTCCGTTAGCGGTTTTTCTGCCCGCCAGCACTGGTACGTTTTTCCACTTCTCATTCGCGAAAGTTGTCCAGTTTTCCGTCAAAGCGAGGTCCGGCACGGCGACAGGCTGTTCCCAAAAGATTTGCATTTTGGGTGCATGCACATCACAGATCTGCCGCACTGCTACCGTGTCCGTCTTGACGGAAATGCCAAGCTTTTCAGCGGCCGCGCCAAATCCTTCGACGATCAGAATGTGTTCTTGTGCCAAGGCGGCAAGATCGCGGTTTGTGCTCCCGCTGACCACTTCGATTGTGGGCGCCCCATTGCCGCTGGCCGCAGTTACTCCGACGGCACTCAGCAGTTTCTTCCAAGGCGCTGGGTCCGGTCCGCTGATGGCGTACGTGTTCGCTGCCGCGAACCCGGGAAGCAACGCCAGAGAAACGGCGCAAGCCTTTAGAAATCGTCAATTTCAATTTCACTTCGTCACCGCATACCAAAACGCCACTCGGACATCATCATAGTTAGGCCGGCGCGGGTTATAGAGATTGTTCGTATAAATGCCGCGCAGAAAATCAGTCGAAAAATAGACATTCCGCGGCATCCAGTGAAGATGCACTTTGAACCCGGGCCCCATTTCCACGCTGTTCGCCCAATACTGATTCTGCGAATCACGCACGTAGTTCACGTTGAACAACAGTTGCGCGCTTTCCCGGCCAAACTGAAATGTCCGCCCCGCGCGATGACGAGAGTAAAACAGCCAGTCTTTTTGGAAGCGGCTAACATAAATCGCTTCGTCGACCGTTTCGTAGAAGAGCCCCGGCGTTTGGCTGCCGAGTAGCTGGCCAAATCCTTTGGTGTAGTTGAGACCGCCCCGGTAATCAGGGATGGCGGTGCCGATATCATGCCGGTCCGGCAAATACTTCACCGCTTCGCCGGCTTCCGCCCAGCCCATGAAGTGATGCCACGTACGGGTTGTCACGCCGACGCCGACGATGAACGAGCTCTCCGACAGATATTGCGGGTCGACAACATGCTCGGGCAAACCGCTCTTTACGTCGCCGATGAAGCGCGTTGACATGTAAAAAGAAAATAGTTTATTGACGGAGTCCCATGGCAGCGGGAAACTTCGTTTAGCCTGACCGTAAGTAAACAGATCGTGCCAGCGGGATGAGTACATAGGAAAGGCCCAAACGGTTGTCTGAGGGCCGGTCTCACCAGTCAAGTTGCGATAGGCTTTTGTAGCTTGTTCGGAAATATCGCGGTCCGCTGAATGCCGCGCCTGACTGAACCATGAGATCGCGTCCGCGTCGTCCTTGGCGAGATTATAGGCCCAGCCCAACTGCAACATCACATCCCCGTCGGATGGCTCCTTCTCATGAGCCTGCATCAGATATTTGAGGGCATCTTTCGAGTACCCGAGCGCAAGGCTCTTTTTCCCCATCGTCTTGGCGTCAACAACCGCTGGTTGAGTTGGCGCAGTGGCTGCTGGGACCGCGCTGGCGGGCCGTTTCGTAAACCCTCGCAGAGCGTCTAATTGGTTGCGAGCGGTTGCATCGTTTGGATTGATCTTGAGCAAGTCCTCAAACTGCTGGATCGCCTCTGTCTTCTGATTCATGGCGAGGTAGAGAAAAGCTAGCTCCCGCCGTAAGGTCTCGTTCTGCGGGTCGATGCGAATCGCATTCACGAATTCGTACGGGTAGGAATAGCGCGTGCCCATTTGCTCAAGCGCAAGTTCCGCAGTTCGGGAATCGTTTGCGCGCGAAGCGGCTAACAGAGCCGCATGTGCATCTTCGAGACGGTCGATTTGCGCCCACACGCGCGCCAAAATCAGCAGCAGTTCTCCCACGTTAGGCTTGAGGTTGCGGCAGATCTGGTACTGCTCGGCCGCGAGCGGCAATTCGTCCCGCAGTTCAGCTAATTGCGCCAATTCCCAGTGGGCGGAGTACATTGGCAATTCGTCCGGATGCGGCGCTCGCGCGAGTGCGTCTTTCCAGCGCGCTATTCCTTCAGCCAACGGCCGGTCTATATTTTGAAATGCCTGCTCCGCAGTCGCGCTGTGTTGCGTCCTTGGAGCTGTGCCGCAACCGGTCAAATGTTCTTCGAGCTTCGATCGGTTGCTGCGTCTCGTACGCCAGAAACGCGTACTCGAGCGCAGCCGTATCGTCTCCAGGATTCAGCTTTGCCGCCACAGCGAATTCGTCACGCGCATTGGCGTTCTCACCGGCCTTCAGCAATGTATAAGCCAAGTCCTTGTGAGCGCCGGCGTTTGCTGGTTGCTGGGCTAAGCCTCGGCGAAATAACGTAATCGCCGTATCGTAATCTTTCTTTGCAAGAGCCTGGTAGGCGCGAGTGAGATCGTCCGTTCCGGGCATTTGCGCGAAGACGCAAAACCCAGAGATTAGCGCCAGCAATATGGTGATTCTTGTTACCACTCGTTGTTCAAGTAGTTGCTAACAACCCCTTCGAATCTCATGCCTCTTACGTGGGGACGCCTTGTGCGCTTAAGATAGTGGGTTCATGGCTCGTTTTCCCGGCGTCGATTTTGTGCAATTCGATTCGCTTCTGACGGAACAGGAACTGCTAGTCCGCCAGACCGCGCGCCAGTTTGTCGATGACCGCGTGCTGCCTGTTATCCGGGATGCGTTCAACAACGCTGAATTTCCAAAGCAACTGATCCCGGAAATGGCCCAACTCGGCTTCCTGGGAGCCAACCTGGAGGGCTATGGCTGCGCCGGCATGAGCAACGTAGAGTACGGGCTGATCATGCAGGAACTGGAGCGCGGCGATTCGGGTCTGCGCAGCTTTGTCAGCGTGCAAGGCGCACTGGTCATGTACCCGATTTACACGTACGGATCGGACCAGCAGAAGGAACGCTGGCTGCCGAAATTGCAGTCGGGCGAAGCGATCGGCTGTTTTGGACTAACTGAACCGCAATTCGGCTCAAACCCTGCCGGCATGTTGACAAGAGCGGAAAAGCACGGCGACAGTTGGGTGCTGAACGGGGAAAAAACGTGGATTACGAATGGGTCGGCTGCCGATGTCGCAGTGGTATGGGCGCGGACGGCAGACGGAATTCGCGGCTTTCTCGTCGAAAAGAACACAAAAGGCTATAGCGCGAGCGATCTTCACGGCAAACTTTCCATGCGCGCGTCAGTGACGTCGAGCCTGCACTTTTCAGACTGCGTCATCCCAGCGGAAAATCAACTCCCCTGCGGAAAGGGCTTGAAAGCGCCGTTGAGCTGCTTATCTCAGGCGCGGTTTGGAATCGGCTGGGGAGTTATCGGCGCGGCCATGGATTGCTACGAGACGGCGCGCAGCTACAGCATCACGCGCAAACAGTTCGACGACCGTCCACTCGCCAGTCATCAGCTTGTGCAGGAAAAACTTGCCTGGATGATTACGGAAATCAGCAAGGCGCAGCTACTCGCGTATCAAGTCGCCAAGCTGAAGGATTCCGGCAAAGTGGAACCCGCCCACATTTCCATGCTGAAGCGCAATAACGTCACCATCGCGCTGGAATGCGCGCGTCTTAGCCGGGACCTGCTGGGCGCAAACGGCATTATGGACGAGTACCCGATCATGCGTCACATGTGCAACCTGGAAACGGTGAAGACGTACGAAGGGACTGACCACATCCACGCCTTGGTGATCGGCGAACGAGTTACCGGAGTTCAGGCGTACAGGTAATAACGCTCAGGCTAATTGCCGTTCCATCTCTTCGTGCAGCACAGCGACTCCCGGATCGCGCTGCACAGCGCCTGAATACCGTCTCCAGAAGCCATTTTCCTCGCGCGAGGGCGAAAGTAAGGCTCGCATGTCGTCGATGAGCTGTTCGAACTGGCGCGAACTGGCAGCCGGATTTTTGGCGGCAAGCGCTTCATCAATCTGCACGATGAGCGTGGTCACAGGACGAAGCCACGCGAACCGAGTATCGTTTATCAGTAGCTGAAGAAAAGCCGCTGATGAAGCGATAGGGCCATGCACCAACTCATAAGACGTTCTTTCGGAATCGAGGAGCGCCTTGTGCAGGTTGAGAAGCTTCTCTCTGAGTTCGCTTAGTCTCTGCCGCGCGTCGCCGGACGCTGCTGGGGGTAACTCCATTCACTTCCAGAGTAACGCCGAAGATGTTTCGACTGGGCCGCACGAATACCGCTTATTGTGGCGGTTGTTGCGGTTTGGTTTGAGCGCTTGCCTGATCGATTTTCAGCAGCATCGCCTTGAGCGAATCGGCGTTCTTTAGCGTTAGGAGCCAGCGCCAGATAAGCGCGCAAGTGCGTCGCCGCTTCGGGATACTTACCTTTGTCAAGCAACAACTGCGCCATCATATTTTCCGCCTCCGGAAAATGATGCTGCGTATCCAGCTTGAGAAGTTCCGTCACGCTCTTTTCGGCTTCCGCTGATTTGTGCAGCTCATAGTTTGCGATCGCGTTGTACCAGAATGAGCTCGGAAACTCGACGGGGTTTAGCTCGATGACATGTTTACTATAGTCCGCAGCTTCGTCCCACTTGCCTTCTTGCGCAGCGAGGTATGCAAGCCGGTCGTAAGGACTCACGTATTTACTATCAGCCGTTGCCGCCGCCAAATACGATTTGCGCGCGGAATCCTTGTCTCCCCTCCGCTGCTGCAATTGCGCAAGAGCGAACCAGGCTAGCGCATATTTAGGATAGACATCCGTTGCCTGTCCAAAATCCTTCTCGGCTTCTTCAGATTTGCCTTTCTGCTCAGCCTGAAAACCCTTTTGATAGGCTTTCTGCGCCTGTTTGGGCGCCAGTTCCGTAGTTACACTGATGGTCGATCCCTTCACGTTCACCAAACGGTGAAGCACGATTGTGCCGACGTCAGGGTCGTCTAAGGAACGCCTGGTTGATAGGTCGACCACGTCGGAGCGAAAGCCTGGGAAGGCGGCCCGCAGTTCGCAATTCCAGAGCGGATTCGCCTGGTTGCTGGATCCCATCCCGGACGGAGCAGGAAATCCTGTTCCAGTCGAAGACCCGAACTGTCCAGCCGAGTTGCCAAAGGGATCTCCAGGCGAATCGGACGCATCTGCAAATGCCATCGGGTTTTGACCGACCTGGAAGGAGAACCGCCCTTTGCTGTCCGTATGCGCTTCCAGGCGGGTCGAACCACCGCACACACGCTCGATTCGAATATCCGGGCTCACTTGCGAACCATCATCGAAAATCACTTTGCCGGATAGGAAAATGGGCCGTGTCGTATTAGGAGAGCTAGTCGAGGGGACATTCCCTATGGTGGGCACCGGGGCACTCGGGACGTTGCCGCGAGAGGGAGACGCTGTGCTGCCCGTGGTTCCGGAACCTGTTGTGCTGCCTCCGCGCTGAGCGAATGCGGTTTGAACGCTGAACAATAACGCAACTGCCGGAATTGCAAGTAGACGGCGGTGGGTCCAGAAACTTCGCATGGAACCTCCCAAAGTTGGTTAGAGTATCTCATATCCGAGATGTCATTCCAGGGCTGATGCTGGAGGCCGTCATTATTCCGCCGTTCCGCCTCCGCCATGCAGGGCTACAAGGACCAGCCCCGCGATGACCAGACCAGTTCCGGCAGCTTTTAGGAGCATCGCTCTGCCTTGAAAATTCTCCCGGAACCATGCCGGCTTGAATCGTGTGACAAGGTATGCCCCGATGAAGATGATGACGTACCGAACGCCTGAGATAGCTTGCACCAGCGACGGATGCGTGCGGCTCACTGCAAACACTACCAGAAACGAGCCGACGCCGGCGAGAAAACGGTTCACCATGTACCAGAATTTGCTCTTCGGGGGCGCCTCTTCGGAGTGCTCAAAAACCTGTTTACGCCACGATGGCGGAACCAACAGTGCCATGGAACCGGCAAACGTGCCCAACGTGAAGAATACGTAAGCACTGACGAAATTTGTGTTGTTGAATGCAATTTTCTGGAGAACGTTCATCAGCCCGAATCCTGTTGCGGCAAAAATTATCAGAGGCGCAATCTTTCGCAGCGGCACCTTCTCCGCGAAGAACATGAGGAACCCGCCGGAAGTAAGCAGCAGGAAACCGGTGAGATTTCCACCGGCGGGAGTCTTAAGCAGCCAAAGAGCAAACAATGCAGTGGCTACGGGCGCAAATCCACCCATTGCGGCAAGTTCGTCGGAAGCTTCACCCGATTTAAGAGCCGAATAGTAGAAGTACGAGGCGATCAGATCAAGCAAACCGGCTGCAAACGCGAGACCTGCGATTTTGAGCGACGGCATCTTGAATCCAAAAGCGATTAGCACCAGACCGAAAACACTGATAGCGCCCAACCAAAACACGTAAGAAAGAAGATTTTGCGTTTCTCTCCTTTTCAGCAGAACCTTGTCCCAGATCAGGGAGAGCCCAATAAGCGCATGGGCGACGATGGCCAGGAAGATTCCGTTCAGAACCATGCTTTTGAGCGCGTTCATGCAGACACGTTGAAGAAGTCACTTTCGGTGATACGTACTTACGACCACACAGCGCTTGAACACATTTCGATCTATTCCATTTGCGCTTCTTTCGAGCGTACGTGCTACTGCGAGTTGATCGCACCCGCTATTTCCACAGAGAGTTGGACTAGGTAAACATGAGAGCACTCTGTTGGTACGGCAAAGAAGACGTTCGGGTGGAGACGGTCCCTGACCCGCAAATATTAGATCCGGGCGACGTGATCATCGAAATTACATCGACCGCAATCTGCGGCTCTGATTTACATCTCTATGATGGCTTCGTCCCGACTATGAAAGAGGGCGATGTGCTGGGCCATGAGCCGATGGGCGTGGTGGTCGAAGTGGGAAACGCCGTGACGAAGCTGAAGAAAGGAGATCGTGTAGTTGTTCCCTTTACGATCGCCTGCGGCCACTGCTTTTTCTGCAAAAAAACGCTCTTCTCCTTGTGCGATAACACCAATCCAAATCACGAAATGGCCGAAAAGATGATGGGCCACTCTCCAGCCGGTCTGTTTGGCTACTCGCACATGCTGGGTGGATACCCAGGCGGTCAGGCGCAATATCTTCGTGTGCCCTGCGCGGATGTGGGACCCATCAAAATTCCGGACGGTATTCCGGACGAGAAAGTCCTCTTTTTGTCGGATATTTTTCCCACTGGCTACATGGCCGCTGAGAATGCGGAGATTGAGAAAGGTGACACGGTTGCCATCTGGGGGTGTGGTCCTGTTGGACAGTTCGCGATTCAGAGCGCCTGGATGTTCGGCGCGGGGCGGGTGGTGGCTATCGATCGCGTTCCTGAACGCCTGCGTATGGCCGAAACGGCCGGTAAAGCCGAAACGATCAACTTCGACAACGAAAGCGTATCGGAACGCCTCAACGAAATGACGAATGGACGCGGTCCGGACCGGTGCATTGATGCGGTAGGCACAGAAGCGCACGTGAACCATATGGTGGACACGATTATGGATAAAGTGAAGACCGCGGTGAAGTTGGAGACCGATCGCCCGCACGTGCTTCGTGAAGCCATTTTCAATTGCCGCAAGGGTGGAACAATCTCAGTGCCGGGCGTGTACGTGGGGATGCTGGACAAAGTCCCCTTCGGCGCCGCAATGAACAAGGGCCTGACATTCAAATCCGGCCAGACGCACGTGCAGCGCTATCTGAAGCCGCTGCTGGACAAGATAATTGACGGCCAGATTGATCCGTCAGTCGTAATCACGCACGAGGTCAGTCTGGAAGACGCACCGCCCATGTACAAGACTTTCCGCGACAAAGAGGATGGTTGTATCAAGGTGGTGCTGAAACCCGCTGCAGCGCCCTCGACAAACGGCTCGACGAAAACCCCTAAAGCAACCATCTAGGTACGAGACGCTAATTCGACCATCGCTTTCCAGGATGGTTCATCGTGGCCGACGCTGAGCAGGTTCCCAACGCGCACCAGCGGTAACCGGAGCAACTTAGGCTCCTGCTCGACCTTGGCCACAAGCTCGACATCTGAAAGCTTCAGGTATTTGAGTCCGGCATCCTGGTACGATTTGCCGCCGCTGTCGATCAATCCTGGGAATCCAAAGCGTTCTACGAACCTGCGAATTTCCGCCGGAGCCATAGGCTTGATTTTAAGATCAACCATTTGAGTTGCCACACGCCTTTCTTTAAAGAACCGTTCGGCTGCGCGTGTGGGCTGCGAGCTTTTTACGCCGAAGATCTGCGCCGTGGGCATATAACTCCATTTTGTGCAATGCCGCTAGCATTTTAGCTGTTACTATGAAAAGGTAGGCTTTCAGTCGGCCTTCCCTCCGGAACTACCTTAGTGGCATTACTAGTCAGCGACCACAGGCGCGAGGAGACTCTCTCGCCCGATCGCCTCCTGCGTGACGACCTTACCACGGCATCCAGCAAGGTAGCCATCTTTCAATATTTGACCGTCGCGGTCTTTGTATTCCTTGTTTCAGGGTTTTGGAAGCTGCAAGTACAAAGCTCGGATGTGTACAGCGAGGCGGCGGAACGGAATCGTATCAAAAGTACGCCGATCTTAGCGCCTCGCGGAAAAATTCTGGACCGGGACGGGCGCGTTATCGTCGACAACAAAGCTTCTTATTCGCTGCTGCTGAATCGCGATCAGATTCAGGCCGAGCATCTGCCCGCTATCGCCGATGCTATGCAACTCGATTATGGCGATCTGGCAGCGAAAATCCGGCGGATGGGTTCCAACCCGCAGATCATTATCAAAGATCAACTCACGCGCGACGAGATCGCCTGGGTGGAATCACACCAGGACGTCAGCAGTTACCCCGAAATGCAGTTGATCAAAGCCTGGCGGCGGCAATATCCGCAAGATGGCTTTGCCGCTCACTTGACTGGCTATGTTGGCGAGATCAGCGAGGCGGAGTTGGATTCGCCGCAATTCGCGGATTATCAGCAGGGAGACGTCATCGGTAAGGACGGGCTGGAGCGGCAATATGATCAGTCGTTGCGCGGTGTTGATGGCCAGCAACGCGTCTTGGTGGACAACATGGGGCGTGAGCGCCAAATGGAGGACACGCAGGAAGCAGTTCCGGGCAAAGACCTGCGTACGACTATTGACCTGGATGTTCAGTCCGTTGCGGAACTCTCCATGGAGGGAAAACGCGGAGCCGTGGTTGCGCTTGATCCGCGCTCGGGCGAGGTGCTTGCGATGGTTAGCCGGCCTGCCTTCGATGCGAACAAATTCACCGGGCGCATCAGCCGAGCCGATTGGAACGAGATTGCAAGCGACCCGCACAAGCCCTTGATGAATCGTGCGATTCAGGCCGAACTTGCTCCCGGGTCCACCTTTAAGCCGTTTACCGCTCTAGCCGGTCTCGAAACCGGAATGATCGACGACAAGACAGTCTTCCATTGTCCCGGCGGCGCGTCGTTTTACGGCCATTATTTCGGTTGCTGGAAGCACGGTGGCCACGGCGATGTCTCGCTTCACCGGGCAATCGAGCAGTCTTGCGACGTCTTTTTCTATAACGTCGCCAACAAGGTGGGAATCGATCGTCTAGCGCATTATGCGGAACTCGCCGGCTTCGGCCACAAGACTGGAATCGATCTGCCCAACGAACGCGAAAGCACCATGCCTTCCACCAAATGGAAGATGCGCATGTTTCGGCAGAAATGGTATGCCGGCGAAACGATTTCCGTCGGGATCGGACAAGGCGCAATTACGGTTTCCCCGCTGGAACTGGCAGCGGCTGAGGGCGGGTTGGCCGTCGGTGGCCGTTGGTTTCAGCCGCACCTCACCGAAGGTGCCGCACCGAAGCTGTTGCGCAACGGGAATCTGAATCCAGATAACGTCCAGCAGATTGTCTACGGGATGTATGGAGTGGTTAACGAGGGCGGTACGGGACACGCGGCGGCTCTACCCAACGTGAAAGTCTGCGGTAAAACGGGCACCGCACAAGTCGCCTCGCTGCAGGCGACCAAGGGCGCCAAGGCCGAATCATTGAAGGACAACGCGTGGTTTATCGGCTATGCACCGGAAGAAGCGCCTGAGATTGTTGTAGTAGCGCTATTTGAAAACGGTGAACACGGCGATAGGGCCGCATGGATGGTCCGCGATGTCCTGAAAGCCTACTTCGACAAAAAGGCGCGTGAAGGCAAGTTTCCGTCTCAAAGCGCATTCGCACCGCATTTACTGCTAAGCGCACCGCTGGCGCTTCTCGGCGTGCCGGTTCAGGAAGGCGTTCTCCGCTAGTGCCGGTATATCGTCCGCTCCGCGATTTGGATTGGCCGCTCCTGGTCGTCACACTCATACTCTGCGGCCTCGGCGTCTTGCAAATTTATAGCGCGACTCAGGGCACTAGATGGGCCGATGCCTGGTGGAAACAGGTAATGTGGATCGCCACTGGGCTGGCAATGATGTGGATTGTCTCCCTGATCGACTATCACACTTTGCTGGGCCGGATCATCTATTTTTACGCCGGGGCGATCGCCCTTCTCGTCCTGACTCTGGTGCTCGGCAACAAGGTTTTCGGATCCACGCGTTGGATTCGTGTGGCCGGATTCACCTTGCAAACATCGGAGTTCGTGAAAATTGTTCTCATTCTTCTAATCGCCAGGTATCTTACCGGCTTAAAAGCAGACACGCTCGATTGGAAGGACCTGGCGAAACTAGTTGGCTTCGTCGTGGTGCCTATGGCTCTGGTGATGAAAGAGCCTGACCTGGGCACCTCTCTGACTTACATTCCGGTGCTGGTTTGCGGAGTTCTTATGGCAGGGCTGCGTTGGAAGTATTTGTTAGTAATCGCCACGATTCTGGTAGTTACTCTCCCGATTGGCTATCATTTTCTTAAGCCGTATCAGAAGGATCGATTGGTCAGCTTTATCTACCCAGACCGCGATCCCAAAGGAACTGGTTTTCAGGTGATCCAATCGAGAATTGCTGTGGGTAATGGCGGCATGTGGGGTCGCGGAGCTAAAGAAAGCTCCCAGACTCATCTCGGTTTTTTGCCCGTGCCGCATACGGATTTCATCTTCGCGTCTTTTGCGGAGGAGCACGGGTTTGTGGGCATTGTGATCGCGCTGGTTCTGTATTTTCTGCTGATCATGCAGGTGGTGCAGAATGCGCAAACGGCACCGGACAAGGCAGGACTGTATGTCTGCATGGGCGTTGCCGCACTGATTTTATTCCATGTTTTGGTCAATGTCGGAATGGTGGTAGGCCGGATGCCGGTCACCGGTATTCCACTCCCTTTGATGAGCTCAGGGGGATCAAATACATGGTCCATTTTCTTGATGCTGGGTTTAGTCAACAGCATCAGGTTACGAAGATTTGTGAATTAGCAGTAAGACGGCTTTCCAGGAGGGAGGCCGATTCGATCAACAGGGCTAGATTGAGCAGAACGAAATTTACGGAGCGCTGAGACGAGTTTGAAGTCGCGGACGCGATATAAAACCTAACTTACTATGCCGGTGTCGAGGCTGCAGTATCAAAACGGGAATCTGGAATTCCCGGCACGTGCTTCCACCGGTTGTGCAGCAACAACGATGTTTACGCTCGGCAGATTCGAGCGCCAGACATAAAGGCATTCCGGATATTCTCCGTACGCTCATCACTGGCCGAAGGCGGTGATTAATGAGTAAAGAGCTGGTGATTGCTTCCAATCGCCATGAAACGAAGGTAGCGGTTCTCGAAGACGATCAGTTGGTTGAGGTCTACTTTCAGCGCGCGAACGAATATTCGCTCGCGGGCAGCATACATAAAGGACGTGTCACGCGAGTGCTTCCAGGCATGCAGTCGGCATTCGTAGACCTGGGTCTCGAGCGCGACACATTTCTCTACGTTTCTGATTTTTTCGAAGAAAACGAAGACATTGACGTAGCGGAAGAAAAGCCGGCGCGAAGCGACCGGCGGGAGCGCGGTGACCGTTGGCAGAGCCGCGGAGGAGAACAGCGCGGCCCTGCGGAAAGGGCAACAGAAGAACGTCCAAGCGAGATTCGCGAGATCCGGCCCGCCCCAGGAGAAATCTCCGCCCCGGAGCATGCTCACGCCGAAAGTGAGTCTGGAACTCCCTCACTCGAGGCGAGCCCAGTCTCGGCTTCGACGCCGGCTGAAAGTCGCCCTCAGGAACAGCGACGGGATGACCGGGGCTTTCGTAATGACGGCCGGAACCGCCGGGGCAGGCGACGACGCCAGCAGCGCGGGCAAGGATTTCCGGAGAACAAGTACGCGCAAGCGGTAACGACATCGCCTGCCGCAGCCCCGGGGAGGGCTGCTCCGCTAAGTCGAAGAGGAAACCGAAGACGCAGAAGTGATTATCCTTCCGGGAGAATCGCTAGCGAAATATCGCAATCGACCCGCGGGCGTCGGGACAGCAGGAACAGAGGAACCATCGAACGCGGCCATCGAATCATCTTCGGCTTCCGATGAGCCTGCGTTCGATGTGGAAACAGAAGAAGAACAGGAAGCTATCGAAGAGGAAGCCGAGGAACTGGAGCTCACTGAGAAGGTCCTGGGGCATCACGACAACGAAACACCTGAAGAAATCGAAGACAAGATTGAGGAAGTGAAGCAGGACCAGCCAGTACCCGAATCGTCCGAAAAAATCGTGGACCGGGAAGCGGCAGTCGGGGAGCAGGCGCCTGTTACCGTACTGCCGATTGGTCCGGAGCCGTTTGCGGCGGCAGATGCAGGGCTCACAGAAACTGGACTATTCTTAGTCAACGAAATCGAATCGAAGGAGCCGGGCGACGTCCCGGAAATCGAAGAAATTGACGGAGGGAGTTCAGAACTAGAGGACTTCGACATCTTTGAGACTGAAGAGCCATCCGAAGCTCACGTTGACGTTATACCCCTGGCCACACAAGACCAGCCGGCCTTGCCGGGCGGCGAAGCATCCGCGGCTCAAACGGCGAGCGTGCGCGATCAGAGTGGCCGCTATATGCATCGTGTATCGCGCCGTATGCGACGCCGCCGAGGTGGCAATCGCTTCGGGCAAGGTCCTGAGATAGGTGCTGCTCCTTCCCCGGCCACGGCGGCTGGAGCCGCGGTTGCATGGGAACCTGAGAGTCGTCGCGAGGCGGTCGAAGAGCGATCAACGGAAAAGCCGGATCGAGCAATGCCCTTGATCACTGAGCTTTTGAAAGCCGGGCAGGAAATCATCGTTCAGATTGCGAAGGAGCCGCTAGGTCAAAAAGGCGCGCGGATCACGTCGCACATCGCGCTCCCCGGGCGCTATGTCGTTTTCATGCCGAGTGTTACTCATCTCGGCGTGTCTCGCAAGATCGAGAGCGATGAGGAGCGACAGCGTCTGAAACGCATTCTTCAGGCGCATCGCGCTGGAACAACCGGCGGATTTATCGTGCGCACGGCAGGCGAAGGCGTACCAGAAGACGAGATCGCGGCCGACATGAACTATCTGTACAGCCTCTGGCTTGATATTCGCCAGAAAGCCGAAAAGAAACCTGCCCCCGCGCTGCTGCACTACGATGTGGACATCGTGCAGCGCATCCTGCGCGATCAGGTCACCGACGAATTCAAATCGATTTGGGTCGACAACGAAGACTTATATGAAAACGTGGTGACGTTCATGCAGCGTTTTCAGCCGGCGCTTGTGAATCGCGTGAAGATGTACACGCGCAACGCACCGATTTTTGACGCATTCAACATTACGCAAGAGTTGGAGAAGGCGCTGCGGCCGAAGGTGTGGCTGAAATCGGGCGGTTACATCGTCATAAATCAAACGGAAGCGCTGGTAGCAATCGATATCAACACCGGCAAGTATGTCGGCAAATCGAATCGTTTGGAAGACACGATTGTTAAGACCAACACCGAAGCCGTAAAGGAGATTGTGCGCCAGATCAGGTTGCGCGATCTGGGCGGCATTATTGTGGTGGATTTCATCGACATGGACGAGCGCAAGAATCGCCAGAAGGTTATGCAAGCGCTGGAAGAAGCGATGCGCGCCGACAAAGCACCCTACAAGATTCTGCAGTTCAACGACTTCGGACTTGTGGCTATCACGCGCAAGCGGGTGAAGCAGAGTCTGGAACGGACGCTGTGCTCTCCGTGTTCTTATTGCGAAGGAGCCGGTTACGTCAAGAGTATACAAACGGTAATCGGCGAAATCCTGGCGGAAGCGCAGAAGATCAGTAAAGCGGTAGAGGGAAAGAACGTTGTGCTGCGCGCGCATCCGGATGTGGCCAAGGTTCTAAAGGCGAGCGATAACAACTTCCTGGACGAACTGGAAGACATCCTGGGCCGCCCCGTGTTGGTCACAGGCGATGCCACGTTGCACCACGAGAAGTTCGATTTAGCGTGAGCTGAGTGCGGGTTATCCGATGCTAAACTGAGATCGCCCCCACAAAACCCGCCGCTGCGTTTCAATCCGGAGAGATGGCCGAGTGGTTGAAGGCGCACGCTTGGAAAGCGTGTTTAGGGGAAACTCTAACGTGGGTTCGAATC
>CAWJUG010000012.1:0-301750 GCA_963846025.1 Terriglobia bacterium
CAATGCCGCTGATCGTGTTAGAAACTTCCGAGATGCGGTGACTGCCGGATGCTGAGCACGTATCGATGTAGGAACGGACATAATGAAAGCCGATCTTCGGCGTTATGGAGACAACGGCAAGTTCAGAATTTTGCGGTGACCAGGCAATGGACGGATTGCCCGAAGCAGGATCAGGGCCGCTCGAGATCCACTTCAGATCTGAACACCACCACTGGCCGCCAGTACCGTCGTATTTGACGACGTAGATGCTGGTCTGATCGGGTTCGATGATGGTCCGAGTTTGCGCGAGATCGTCCGGCGGGCGTGGATCGGCGAGCAGAGCATAGTGCGAACCGTCAGGCGACGGCACGGCGCCCTGAATGCCGCGTGGCAGGAGAACGGTGGTTTGAGGGACCGACTTAGCCGTTAGCGTATCGAGTGCAAAAACAGCAAGTTGGCCGATATTGTTGATCTTGTATGAACCATAAAGCGCGGATCCGGTGGCGGTGAAACCAAACGGCGTAAATCCAGCGGGCACATCAAGCTTCTTCGCGTCGGCTCCGCTCTTGCTGATAGTGTGCCACTCATCATTGGTGTGGCCTTTGGCAGCGCCAAAGCGAACGTTGTATAGAATCGTGCTGCCGTCGGGGCTAACGGCCACGGCGCGGGCGCTGCGAATGGCGGCCCAGTCTTGATAGGTGAAGGGAGATTTTTTGGCGGGCGCTGTTTGGGCTAATAGAGAGGCAACGGTGAGGCAGAGCCCGGCTGCAAAAACAGCGGTTTGCATGTGATTGATGTTATCGCCATAGCCAGGGCTGCGCAGCGGGTCCGGTTGCTAAATTGACGATGCTGTTCGCGCCCGGTCGAGCGAATCAACGCGAACGATATGCGTATGAGCGCCTAGAACGTCGTTGAGAGCCGAGGCGTCTTCCTTGGGGTCCGCTTCAGCAACCGCGTAAGCGCAGTAAAGGCTGAAAGACAAGCGTGACAAAAGCTTATTCCAAAAATGCTCGACACGCAGGGCCGCCTCGAACTGCCGATCTCGCCACAATATATCTACCATCTCGCCGTAAGCACGAAACCCGGCATTTTCATCAGTGGGCTTGACATCGCGGGTGGCCGCGCCAACGGTAGCCTCGAATCTATTCCAGTCCGGCCAACCGGACATAATACATTGCGAAAGCGTTTCTTGCGCGTCAAGCCAAAGAAGCTGTTTGTCGCGCATGGCGCGGTTGGTGTCTGTTCCTAAGCGCTCCAGTTCTTGAATCAGGAGAACGCGATGTTCTGGCGTCGTAATTGCCAGCACGCCTTCTCCGCCGTGCAACCCATCAGAAACGTAAAGACCAACGTTCTCGATCAGCGGCGACTCGTCGGTGCGTTCGTAGAGCTGTACGAGATGCCCACACGCCGGTCGTTCGAGTAACCTATCCCACAGCCGCATCAGGTCCATGATAGCGCCAAACAACGCTTTCTTGCACGGAAAGGCTATCGCCGCCCTGTAACTTGGGTTGCATGAATCCAAACAAAGTGGCAGTGGTCACGGGCGCGGCGCAAGGGATCGGGAAGCGCACTGCTGAGGTCCTTGGGGCAAGGGGCTATGCGCTCGTGCTTACCGACGCGCAAGCGTGTGATGCAACCCTGAGGGCCTTGAAGGAAGCCGGCGCAGAAACCTGCGAAGTCGTCGGAGACATTGCCGAGGAAGAAACGGCCCTGGGAGTGGCGAATGCTGCCAAGCAGCGTTTCGGGCGAGTTGATGTGCTGATAAACAACGCGGGGATTTCGCACATTTCACCCGCAGAACAGATCAGTGTTGCTGACTTTACGCGCGTTCAGAATGTAAATCTTCTCGGGCCTTTCCTAATGTGCCGCGAGGTGGGCCGCATCATGCTGAAGCAAGGGTCCGGGAGCATCGTCAATATTGCATCCATTGCGGGTCTGTTGGGCATAGCGGATCGCGCCGCTTACAATGCCAGTAAGCACGGCCTGATCGGCCTGACGCGTACGTTAGCCGCCGAGTGGGGTGGACGTGGGGTGCGCGTCAACGCAGTATGTCCCGGGTGGGTAAAGACGCCGATGGACATTGGCCCGCAATCTGCCGGATTGTATACGGACAGTGACATTATTGGCCGTGTACCGATGGCCCGATTCGCAACACCCGACGATATCGCATCGGCCATAGCGTTCCTGGCCGATCCGCAGCAAAGCGGATTCGTTAACGGTCACACGCTTTCGGTCGACGGCGGCTGGTTTGGCGACGGAAGCTGGGAAAGCCTGCGTCTCCGGCACAGATGAGTTTTACAGACCGGCGGATTCTAAGCGGAAAAATACGGCTCCCAAAGGCGGAATGTTGACCGTAATGGAGTAGTCCCGGCCATGCAGTGGGACGGGGACGGTATCCACTCCGCCAAAGTTGCCGCGTCCGGTACCCCCATAGATGCTTGCATCCGAGTTGAAGATTTCCTTCCAATATCCCTTGCGTGGCACGCCCAGGCGGTAACTATCGCGCGGCAGGGCACTGAAATTGAATGCGGCGACGACCAGTTGTTCGGGCGAATGGCCTTTGCGCAGAAAGCTCAGCACATTGTTCTCCGCGTCCTGCAAATCGATCCATTCAAAGGTACTCGGGGTAATTTCGCCTGTAACAAGCGCCGGTTCTTGCCGGTACAAGCGATTCAAGTCACCGATTAAGAGCCGAAGTGCCGCGTGGGCAGGCTGCCGGAGGAGTTCCCACTGGAGGCCTGCATCGTGATTCCACTCCGACCACTGACCGAATTCGCCGCCCATGAACAGCAGTTTCTTTCCGGGTTGCGCGTACATGTAGGAAAAGAGCAGCCGAAGGTTCGCGAATTTGCGCCAATCGTCGCCTGGCATTTTCCCGATAAGCGAGCCCTTGCCGTAGACGACTTCGTCATGCGAGAGCGGAAGCACGAAATTCTCATTGAACGCATAGACCATGCGGAACGTGAGCTCGTGGTGATGGTATTTGCGGAAGAGCGGATCCTGCGACATGTATTGCAATGTGTCGTGCATCCAACCCATGTCCCATTTGAGCCCGAACCCAAGACCGCCGACATAAACAGGTCTGGAAACCATTGGCCACGCAGTAGATTCTTCGGCGATGGTTTGAATGTCCGGGTGAGCACGGTAGACATCCTCATTCATAACGCGCAGGAAGGCGATCGCATCCAGATTTTCGCGACCGCCGTATTGGTTTGGAATCCACTGGCCTTCCCGGCGCGAGTAGTCCAGATAGAGCATCGAGGCCACAGCATCAACGCGCAGACCGTCGGCGTGATATCTGTCGAGCCAAAACATAGCGCTACTCAAAAGGAAGCTGCGGACTTCCGGCCGGCTGTAATCGAAGATGAAGCTGTTCCAGTCAGGATGAACGCCGCGACGGGGATCGGCCGGTTCGTACTCGTGAGCCCCATCGAAGTAGCCGAGGCCATGCTCGTCGTTGGGAAAGTGCGAAGGCACCCAATCGAGGATGACGCCGATTCCGTTCTGATGAAATTGATCGATGAGCCGCATGAAATCCTGCGGCGTTCCGTAACGGCTGGTAGGCGCGAAAAACCCAGTGATCTGATAGCCCCATGAACCGTAGAACGGATGCTCCATAACAGGCATTAACTCGACATGAGTAAAGCCCATTTCCTTGACATACGGAATGAGCTGGTTGGCCAATTCGTCGTAGGTTAGCGACCGGTTACCTTGGTCAGCGACCCGCCGCCACGAGCCAAGATGCACTTCGTAAATAGATATCGGCGCATCGAGTCCGTTCGCGTTACGGCGATCGCGCATCCACTCATCGTCACCCCAGTGATAATCAAGGTCCCAAACGATAGAGCTTGTTTCCGGAGGTGTGTCGTGAAAAAAGCCGAAGGGATCGGCCTTCGCGGCGCGATAATCGTTTAGCTTCGATTCCACCCAGTATTTGTAGTGAGCGCCCGAATTCAGGCCTGGAGCGAACCCCTGCCAAATTCCGCCCCCAGCAGGCGAGAGCATGTTGGCGTTTCTGTTCCAGCCATTGAAAGGCCCGATGACTGAAACAAAGCGCGCGTTGGGAGCCCAAACCGAAAAATTTGTGCCGCCCTGTTGCCGATTGACGTGCGCGCCCAAAACGTCAGCCAGTTTGACGTGCGTGCCTTCTTGAAATAGATAAATGTCGTTCTCGTTGACAGAGCGCAGTTGAGCAGGCATTTGTTTTTCTAGACGATCAGGCTGACAATACCCCGCAGAGGAATTCGAACCCAATCGGGGCGATTGTTCATCTCGTAGGCGACTTCGTACAGAGCTTTATGGAGCACAAAGGCGTCCAGCAGAACACGGCATTCGTGGGGGTCCGCAGGCAGAAAGACACTGTCTTGCGCGGCGCGGAGATACGCCTTCAAATATTCCGCACTGACCCAGGTGTTCCACGTGTCGGCCCAGCCTTCCAGATCTCTGGCATTGGAAGGGCGATCGGACAATGCAGCATAAGCGGCGTATTGAAAGGAGCGAAGCATACCGGCGACATCTCGCATCGCGAAGGTCTTTGTGCGGCGCTCATGCAAGGGGCGCGCGGGCTCGCCTTCAAAATCGATGATCATGAAGTCGCTGCCCGTATACAGTACCTGGCCTAGATGAAAATCACCGTGATACCGAATCCGAGAAGCGTTGATTTTCTTTTCGCGCAAGGCAGAAAAGCGATTCGTGACACGATTTTCCAAGTGCAGCACTTGCCGGGCAAGTTCCGCCGCCTCGCCTGAAAGCGTAGCTTGTTTACGCCGTAGAGTTTCGAACGCGATATCGGCTTGCGCCAACATCTCCCGGTGGAGTTTACTGCCGGCTTCAATCGTGAAGGGCTCTGGTTCGAAATCCGGGATACCGCTTCCTTTCGAGAGAACGCGATGCATTTCTGCCGTTCGCTGTCCTAGCAAAGCGGCGGAATCGAAGTAGTCGCCGATGAGCGTTTTCAATTTCTCAGGCGCTTCGCCGTCCGTGTCCTCCAATGGATGCTCGTTAGCCGATGCGGGCGGAAAACCTTCACCCGCTGCACGTTCAAAGAAGCCACTTAACTCTTGCAGAGTGTACTTCCAGGCATCGCCCTGATTTCGCACAAACTGCTGCAGAATGCCGGCTGAGTAGACGCAATTCTCTCTTGATTTATGTTCAAGTGACCTATATTCAAGCGTTCCCCATACGGCGGGAGTATGAGTGAATCCGTGTTCAGTGAGGAATTCGCCGATTTCCACATCCGGGTTTGTACCGGCCTCCATCTTGCGGAACAGCTTTAGGATCAGTTGGTCACCGTAGATGATAGACGTGTTGCTTTGCTCAGCGCGCGACACGGAACTCTCCAGCTTCGTACCGTCGGAACTGTCGCGAAAGGCGCTCGTACGCGAGAAGACCAGTTCGCCTGCTTGGCCATCGTAGCTGGCAGTTGTTTCGAAAGCTTTTTAGCAGTTGGTCCCTGAACTCAGGGCTTTCTAAAGCTTCGACGGGCTGACCTGCGTTCTCACCCGTATCGGTCAGAAGGTAACGATCCCAGTCACCTTCGGAATATGCGAGCCGCACGACCAGGAATCGGGCAGACTGGCCCGGAACAGGAATCACATCTTCGATTTCTGCCTTCACTATTACGCGCGTTTTGCTGCGGAACCATCGGCGGCTCCGGATGAACTCTGTTAACGAAGATGCGTCCCTGATAGCAGAAGCCATATGGGTTGGAATCGCCCGCGGGTATTCCGCTTTCAGAGGAAATACTCGAAATCCGTCTCCACGCGCAGCCGGCGGCGAATTCGGAAGATGTGACCCGGGACCGAATCCGGGTTGAGTTCTACATAGTTTCGCCGGCCCGTCCACATGTAACGAGCGCCTGTGAGCAAGTCGTTAGCTTGGTACGGCTTATCACCTTCGATTTCCAGACGATCCAGCGGCAAGTCGACGAATCCGGATTGCCGGTGATGCGGGTCCAGATTGATAACCATGACTAGCAGGTTCGATCCGTCTGGCGCACGCTTGCTGAAACAGATGAGCTGATCGTTATCGACCGGATGAAAGTCGAGCTCCCAGTCTGTTTGCAGCGCAGGATTTTCGTTGCGGATGCGGTTGACCAGCGCGATAAATTCACGCAGGCTGGCCGGGCTGTTCACATCCCACGAGCGAATCTGATATTTCTCTGAATCTAGATATTCTTCGCTCCCGGATTTCAGAGGACGGCCTTCCATGAGTTCAAACGCCGGCCCATAGATTCCGTAGTTGGCGCCTAAAGTGGCGGCCAGCAGAAAACGAATCATAAAGGCAGGACGAGTTCGCAGTTGCAGGAACTCAGTCAAAATATCGGGTGTATTGGGCCACTGATTGGCGCGGAAGAAATCACGTACTGGCGGCTTCGTAATTTCGGTCATATACGTAGTCAGTTCGTGTTTCGCGTTGCGCCAGGGAAAGTAGGTGTAGGATTGGCTAAAACCCACTTTCGCAAGCCGGTACATTATTTTCGGACGCGTGAAGGCCTCAGACAAGAACAACACGTCGGGCCACTGTCCTTTTAACTCAGTAATGCACCACTCCCAGAACGGAAACGCTTTAGTGTGCGGGTTGTCTACGCGGAAGATACGAACGCCTTGCTCGATCCAATAGACGAAAATACTCTTGAGTTCCTGCCACATCTCGAACCAGGCGCCGCTCTCGAAATCAAATGGGTAGATGTCCTGATATTTCTTCGGCGGATTTTCTGCGTATTGGATGGTGCCGTCGGGGCGTTTACGAAACCACTCTTTGTGATCTTGGACATAGGGGTGATCGGGCGCCACTTGGAAGGCGATGTCCAACGCGACCTGCATGTCCAACTCTTCGGCGCGTTTCACAAAGCGTCGGAAATCTTCCAAAGTACCGAGTTTCGAGTGGATTGATTTGTGCCCGCCTTCCGCCGAGCCGATGGCCCACGGACTACCGGTGTCATCCGGCTCCGCAGTCGTTGAATTGTTTTTGCCCTTGCGAAACTTAGTTCCAATGGGGTGAATGGGTGGCAGATAGACTACGTTGAACCCCATTTCGGCAATGTAAGGCAGACGCGCTTCACAATCCTTGAAAGTGCCGTGCTTGCCGGGTTCGGTGGAAGCTGATCGCGGGAAGAATTCATACCAGGAGCTGAAGCGGGCACGTACCGGATCGATGACAAGGATGAGTTCACGTTCCAGTTCAGTGGCGAAACGGCGATCCGGATATTGCAGCATGACATCGTGCAAAGCCGGGTCAATGGCGGCTGTACGATGTTGCGGGTCGTCGTCAATGGCCCGCAGCTCCTTTGCCTGCATAAGCAGCCATTCCTCATCAGCTCCCTTTGCACGTCCGGCAGCGGCTTCGATGAGTTCGGCTCCTATTAAGTAGTCCACCGGACTATCCGAGTTCGCTTGGATGCGTTTCTGCAAATCGCGACGCCATGTCTCCCAATGATCAATCCACGCATGCACGGTGTAGCGATAGCGGCCCAGATCGTTCACGGGGAAATCGGCTGCCCAGCGGTCGTTAACAAGCGGCCGCATGCGAGCTTCATTCCAGCCATTTGATTTTTCGTGGCGGAACAGCACGATGGCTGCTACAGAGTCATGACCGTCTGTGAAAACATCGGCTTCCACACGCACCAGATCGCCTACTGTGCGCTTAGCCGGAAATCTGCCGCCGTCCACTTCAGGCGAAATGCCTTCTATGATGACGCGCCGGCGACCGTCAAGCTTTGGTTTTTCCGTACTGGGCTTGAGATTCTCCTTCAGAACACTTCCGTCTTTTACAGCGCTAATTTCTTGCACGGCCATCCTCCAATGGGACAGATGAATCTTATCGGTTGTTACGCATTGGCTTGCTGCGACCGCGGACCGGATGTAATCAGGGATCTATAAAGGTGGATGGTTTGGTCCGCGATGGCGGACCAACTGAATTTTTCCACTACGCGTTTTCGCCCCGCCTCACCGAAACGACGGCATTTTTCGGGATCGGAGAGAAGATCCGAAACCTTTTGCCCCAAGTCATGCGCAAATTGGCCGGGTTTAGTCGGAAAGCCGTTGCTATCCTGCTCGAACGAGACCAGATACCCCGTCTCGCCGTCCACGACAACTTCTTTGATTCCGCCGGTAGCGCTGCCAACCACGGGGGCGCCGCAAGCCATGGCTTCCAGGTTGATGATCCCGAACGGCTCATAAACGGAAGGGCAGACGAAGACGCGAGCATGACTGTAGAGCTGAATGATCTCGGGTTTCGAGAGCATTTTTTCGATCCAGATGATGTGAGGATGATCCTTACGCGCGTCCTCTACCTTCTGCCGTAACTCGGCGGCGATTTCCGGCGTATCAGGAGCCCCGGCGCAAAGAACTACCTGCGTTTCGGGCGGCATGTAACGGACCGCGTCAACGAGATTCGTGACTCCCTTCTGACGAGTAATGCGGCCGACGAAAAGAATGTACGGTTTGCCGGCGTCCACGTTGTAGGTCTCGAGAGCAGTTGTCTTTTCGGTTTTTTGATATTCGTTCAGATCGATACCGTTGTAGATAACGCGTACGCGGTCTGGATCGATCGGATAAACGCGCAGAATGTCTTCCTTGGTGTTGTTTGACACAGCAATCACTGCGTCGGCATCTAAAATGGCGGTGCGCTCCATCCAGGAACTCATGGCGTAACCGCTGCCTAATTGCTCGGCTTTCCAGGCCCGCAGCGGCTCCAGGCTATGGGTTGTGAGGACAAAGGGAATTTTGTACAGCTTCTTGGCCAGAAATCCGGCCATCGACACATACCACGTGTGAGTGTGCACGATGTCAATATTTTTGAGCGCCTTCACCTGAGTCAAATCCAGACTAAAGGCCTCAAGAGCGCCCTTAAACTTTCCGGTGGTGCCGTTCGTGATCTCTTGCCAGGGCTCATCGCCGCAGACCTGGAGATTGCCTGCGTGGGAATGCTGGTCGCCCCAGCAGTGCACTTCTACTTCAATCTTCTTTGCCAGTTCACGGCTTAAATACTCGACGTGAACACCGGCGCCCCCATAAACATACGGCGGATATTCGCGCGAAAACAGACCTACTCGCAAGTGACCTCCTCTGGCGCTTCCAAACAGAAACTACCATGCAGACGTTCGCAGCGGCGGGTTCATAACTCAAAAGATGGGCGGTCTTGCTGACCGGTAGCCATTCAGGCACGGAGTAGAGTGCACTCACATGATTCAAATGCCGTAGAGAGATCGTTCGAATTGACGGCTTTTTCCGGTCATTCGCTCCAAGTAAATTGTTGAGCTTTCGTATCCGGCTGAGTCCCGGACAAGGCGACCGCCTGCAAACACGTTATCAATCGTGAAGTCGTCGAGACTCTCTTCTCCCCAGTCATCAATTGCACCAATTATCTCCGCTTTGTCTTCCGTCAACCCATCTATTGCCTCCAGCGATTCGATCCGATCGGTCTTGGGCCGTTTCCAGCCTTGAACGGAAAACACAGTCTCGTTGCCAACCGTCCACGTTCCCAATACGTGCTGACGCACTCCAAAGGGTTGGCCGAGGTCAACTTGGTCCACGTCCATAGTTAGCTTTGCTTTGCCGCCAAGCAATGGCGATATCAGGTTATCGGGGGCCGCGCTCTGCTCTTTCAGAATCGCCTGGTGAAGCCTTGTCATCATGATCTCGTTCAGATTGGCTTCGAGAGCTGCGCGTTCGGGCGCGGAAAGGTCGATCTTCACCACAGGGCTGCGGATCTGCCCCGTATCCGATACCCTTTGGGGCTTTGCAGGTTCCGCCAAAAAAACGTACAGCTTTGCCTGAATGGCAGCAGCGTATCGTGCCTGATTGTCAGGATCAACAGTGGCGATCGCAAGCATCCAGTCCGTGTACTCGGTTTTGTTGTAAATGAAGCTGTTCACGGTCGTCCGCACCCAAAAGTTGCCGGTCAGGTTGATATCGAAACTGTCGCCAGTTTGGACACCGTTGCTATTACTGACCGCGGGTAGGGCGAATATGTCTCCGAAAGGTGGCCGCAAGCGGCGGTCAGGCATCTTCGCCGCATTCTGAGGTACTTGACCGGATTGACCCACAACGACGGCAATATGTGTGGCGTCCCAGTAGAAGGCAGCGGCGGGGAATTGCGGGTCGGCGGCGCGGAGGAGAGCAGTTCCGTAGAGAAGAGCTATGATGCAGCGCACGGCAAGCTCCTAGTAACGCTCCTACGCAACCTTCTGCAACAAGAATACTCGAACGGTGACATGATCGGGTTGTTTCGATGCTTGATCAGGAGCCTCGAAACCGGAATATCTCCCAACCGTCAACTTCCACGCCCGAAGCGCATCCTAGGAGGGTGACACATCAACATCGGGTTCTTATCTTGGGCGGAGGGTTTGGAGGGCTTTACGCTGCACAAGCCCTAAAGAAAGCGCCCGTCGATGTCACCTTGATCGATCACCGCAATTTCCATCTTTTTCAACCACTGCTCTATCAAGTGGCCACCGGATCGCTCTCGCCGGGAGAAATTGCGGCTCCACTCCGTGGTGTTTTGAGTAAGCAGAAGAACACACGCGTTTTGTTGGGTGAAGCCTTGGATATTGATCCTGTTGCCAAGGAGATCGCGCTGCGCGACGGAGAGCGAGTTCCGTACGACTCCTTGATTGTGGCCACGGGCTCACAGAGTAACTATTTCGGGCACAACGACTGGAGTAAATGGGCTCCCAGCCTGAAAAGTGTGGAAGAGGCTACCGCCATCCGGCACAAGATTCTTTTAGCCTTTGAGGCGGCGGAACGCAGCCCCGATCCCGATGAACGTAGGGCTTGGCTTACGTTCGTGATCGTCGGAGCCGGGGCTACTGGCGTGGAACTGGCCGGCGCTCTCGGCGAGATTGCACTCTACACCCTGAAGAACGATTTCCGGTCGATAGATCCGGGAGAAGCGCGCATCATTGTCGTCGATGGCGGCCAACGAGTGCTGGCCACGTATCCGGAGGATCTTTCGAAGAAAGCCGAGCAGGCACTTTTGCGGCTGGGCGCGCGCGTCCGTACCGGTTTGATGGTGACGTGTATCGATGCCAACGGCGTCACGCTGAAGGACAAATCAGGACGCGAGGAGCACATTCCTTCTCACACCGTAATCTGGGCCGCGGGCGTTGGCGCCTCAAGCTTTACCGGCGTGTTAGCCAAGCGCACATCCGCAGCGACGGAACGTGGCCGTATCAAAACAAATCCAGATCTTACAATCCCCAATTATCCGAACATTTTTGTTGTTGGCGATGTTGCCTATACGTTGGATCAGCATGGCAAACCGCTCCCGGGAGTCGCGCAAGTAGCCATGCAAGGCGGAGAGTACGCGGCCAAGACAATTGTAAAGCGAGTACGGGGGGAATCAACTCAAAAGCCATTCAAGTACTTCAACAAAGGCGATCTGGCGGTGATCGGCCGCGGCAAAGCCGTTGCCGATATCTTCGGTTTACATCTGTCCGGTCTTCCCGCCTGGCTTGTCTGGGTCTTCATTCACCTGCTATATATCGTTGAATTTCAAAGCAGATTGCTCGTGCTGTTGCAGTGGGGCTTTCTGTACCTGACGTTTAATCGCGGTGCGCTTTTGATCACCGGCAAAGCAGTGGAGGCTTCGGTTTCGGGCGTAACTCCGGCCCAAACGGCCCCCGAGTCGTAGCAGACTTTGGCCGCCAAGGCGGTGTTAACGTAAAAAGACCGCTCCATGGAGTTGCTGATCTCCGGACCGAAAGGCCTGTCAACGACCTTCGAACTCAAGAAGGAGACTCTGTCCTTGGGGCGCTCCGCGGAAAACGATCTAGCTTATCCCGACGACCCGTGGCTTTCCCGGTCTCACCTCTGCTTCGAGCGCCAAAGCGGCGTCTGGATAGTCAAAGACTGCAATAGCCGTAACGGCACTATTCTAAACGCGGTTACTCTCGACGGATCGCATCCGATCAAGGCGGGAGACCGCATCTACGCCGGCCACCTCACGATAGAGGTCAAGGATAAAGAGAGCGATAGCAAACAAAATGTAATCTCGTTCGTGCCGCAGGAGGAAGAGAAGAGCACACGTGAAGCCACCATTGTCACCAGCCTGGACAAGGTTCTAGGCAAGGCGGAACGCCCTGATCTGCGGCCTGATTCCACGCTGCACAACGCGCGTTTCGTCAAGGCGCTGATACGCGCTGGACAGGAACTGGCCGGCCATTCGCCCTTATCTGAGCTGTTTCCAGCGATTTTGAAACTAGCTCTTTCCGCGACAGGGGCCAAGCGCGGCGTAATTCTGACCATCGAGCAAGGCGGCGAACTGATGGTTCGCGCCAGCGAAGGCGAAGGGTTTTCACTTAGCACGAAAGTTCGCGATCGGGTCATTCGCGAGAAGTGTTCGCTCGTAATCAGCGACGCGCAGATGGACGAAGCTTTCCGCCAACAAAAGAGTATTGTCATGCAGCGAGTACGCAGTATGATGGCCGTGCCTCTGCAGACAGGCGACCGCGTTATCGGAATCATCTACGTAGACAACGGCATGTTTATTCGGCCATTTTCTCCGGAAGATCTCGACCTGCTAACGGTGATGTCAAACGTCGCCGCCATCCGGATTGAGCATGCGCGCCTGGCAGCTGTCGAACAGGCAGACAAGCTGTTGGAAATGGAACTTGCGCAAGCCAGTGAAATTCAAAAGAGCTTGCTGCCGCCAAGAGCGCCGCTTTACGAAGGCTACGAACTCGCGGGCTTTAATATTCCGTGTCGCACGGTCGGCGGCGACTATTACGATTTTTTGCCTTACCAGGACGGACGGGTCGCCCTGGTCGTGGGCGATGTGTCGGGCAAAGGGCTTCCGGCGGCTTTGATGATGTCGAGTTTACAAGCTCGGGTTCAGATGCTGGTTGAAACGGGACCTGACCCCGCGAGGGCAGTAACGGTGCTCAATCGTACTCTGGCGGAACACGGAGTTGCAGGCAGGTTCATCACATTGTTTTACGGCCTGCTCGATCCGAAAACCGGGTTGCTGCAGTACAGCAACGCAGGCCACAACTATCCCTTGGTGTTGCGCTCCAACGGCGCAGTGGAATCTTTGCAGGGGAATGGGCTCGTCATGGGCATCTTCCCCAATGAAAAATACGATTTACTCGAAACCCGCTTACAGCCAGGGGATACGCTCGCAATGTACAGCGACGGCGTAACAGAAGCGGACAGTGAAGAACATGGTGAATTCGGCGAGCGCGGGCTGGGAGATTTTCTTCTCCAGCACAGGGAGCAGTCTTGCGGCGACATGGTGAACTCCCTTGCCGAAGAGGTGCGGACATGGTGCGGGACGACATCTTTTGCCGATGATTTCACTGTTCTTTTCCTTCGGCGTGAAAACGCTTAGACAAACTATGAGCGGATCACGATTCTTACTCTGGGTCTCTGCTGTTCTACTGGCAAGTTCAACTCTTTCCGGAGCGGCGGACCAAGTTATACCGGAACTGGATCAGAAAGCCGCCGCAACTATTGCCGCATTCGGTGTCCCGAGCGCTTCGGTTGCAGTAATCAAAGACGGCACGCTACTTTGGGCGAAAGCCTACGGACAAGCTGATCTTGCGAGCAATCGCAATGCGGATGTTTCGACGCGATATGCCGTCGGCTCCATCAGCAAGCAATTTACCGCGGCCGCTCTGCTGCTCCTTCAAGAGCAAGGCAAGCTGTCGCTCGACGATAAGGTTGCGAAGTATTTCCCCGAGTTGACGCGAGCCAACGAAGTTACCATACGCGAGTTGCTGTCTCACACTTCGGGTTACGAGGACTACGCGCCGCAGGATTACCTCATTCCCGAGTGGACCCGCCCGACAACGCCCCACGAGGTGCTGGATCGCTGGGCGAAAAAGCCGCTCAATTTCGATCCGGGCACGCGATGGCAATACAGCAACACAAATTACGTTCTGGCTGGCGAAATTCTCGAAAAAGTTTCCGGCGAACAGTTATTGCCTTTCCTTAACAAGAATTTCTTCGGACCGCTTGGAATGAGTTCAGCGGGCGATTGCGAAGTGCACAGCCCAGCCGACGCGACAGCATATACCAGATACGCACTGGGACCGCCCAGGCCAGTTAAGCGCGAGGCGAGGGGCTGGTACTTTGCCGCGGGTGAATTGTGTATGACACCTTCAGATTTAGCGAAATGGGATCTTGCATTTCTGCAAAAAAAGATTCTGTCCGCCGACTCATATGCAGAGTTTACTCATGAAGTGAAGCTGAAGGACGGTAAGGCACGCACTACGCATTAGGTTTGAGTGTTAACGACGCCAACGGTACCCCGGTAATTTCGCATAGTGGCGAAGTCTCGGGATTCCTGGCGAGCAATACCGTTTTCCCAGCCAAGAATGTAGGCGTAATTGTTCTCTCGAACGAAGACGGAGTTAATTTAATTGGCGCCCGGACCCAGCAGCTATCCTCAACGCTGCTCAATCCGCCCAACTCAGAGACCGAAAAACAGGAAGAACGGGTTCGGTCAATTCTACTTGGCTGGCAGCGCGGTCAGATTGACCGCTCTCTCTTTACCGATAACGCCAACTCCTATTTCAGTGATTTGGCTTTGATCGACTATCGCAATTCGCTGTCGAAATTAGGACCGCTGCAGGTCCTGATCCGGCAAGGCGAACAGTTGCGTGGCGGCATGACTCATCTGACCTACCGCGCCCATTTCGAGAACAACTCTCTCGTGCTAAATATTTATATCCTGCCCAACGGCAAGTTCGAACAATTTATGGCCGAGGAAGCCTTTTAGAGCGCCTCAGAGACAGCTTTGACCACTTCGCTGGTAGAGCTCTTACCTCCCAAATCCGGTGTACGAACCCGGCCTTCGGCGAGTACACCGCGAACTGCACTTTCAACCTGCTGTGCAGATTTCTGCAGGCCGAGATGCGCGAGCATCATCCCCGCTGCAAAAATCGCGGCAAGCGGATTTGCGATTCCTTTCCCGGTGATATCCGGAGCTGAGCCGTGCACGGGTTCGAACATGGATGGAAAGGTATGCGATGGGTCGAGATTGGCGCTTGCCGCTAGACCGATGCTGCCGGTGACAATAGCCGAGATGTCGCTGAGAATGTCGCCGAACAGGTTTGACGCGACAACGACGTCAAAAGTCTGCGGACGCCGGATGAAATTCATTGCCGCAGCATCGACTAACAAGGATTCCGTCGAAATGTCCGGATGCTGCTCCGCTACTTCCCGGAACACGCGATCCCACAGGACCATGCTGAATCCTTGAGCGTTCGATTTCGTGATAGACGTGACAAGCCGCTTTCTGCCGCGCTTGCGCGCGAGATCGAAGGCGTATCGAATTATGCGCTCAGTGCCATGGCGCGTAAAGACGGCCGTTTGAACTGCCAGCTCGTGCGCGTGTTTTTCGTGTGCGAAACCGCCTATCGGGGCGTATTCTCCTTCCGTGTTTTCTCGGACGACAACCATATCTATTTCGCCCGGGCGATAGTTCTTCAACGGCGATTCAACCCCCTCGTAGAGAATGGCGGGGCGAACGTTCGCATATTGATCGAAAGTTCGGCGTATCGGAAGCAGCAGCCCGTTGAGGGTGATATTGTC
The DNA here is from genome assembly GCA_963846025.1 of Terriglobia bacterium. Lineage (GTDB taxonomy): Bacteria > Acidobacteriota > Terriglobia > Bryobacterales > Bryobacteraceae > Bog-105. The sequence continues at coordinate 15,516 of CAWJUG010000012.1, forward strand.
GGCCACTCTCGGATGCCCTACAGCGCCAAGGAAAATAGCATCTCGTTCGCGAAGCTGATCCAGAGCATCAATGGGCATCATGCGCCCATGTTCCAGGTAGTAATCGCTGCACCAGCCGTAACTAACCGGTTCTAGTTCGGCTCCCGCTTTGCGCGCCGCCTGCTCCGCGATTTCAAAGGCAGCGGAGGCGACTTCGCGCCCGATGCCATCGCCGGGGAGGAGGGCGATTGAGAATCTGTTCATGTCTATTCAGATTCGCAAGCGAAAAAAATGGGCAAACGGCCGAGACCGTCTGCCCCAAGTGTATGGTTAGCCCAGTTGTTTGCGTCTGCTGGTTACTTCTGCGGCGGGTTTGTGCCCGGCGTATTCGGTGTCGCGCTGGGTGGTGTGCCGATTTTGACGCCGATGACCTCGCCGGAAACTACCAGCTCAACGCGGCGGTTTAGCTGACGCCCGGCTGACGTGTCGTTAGGAGCCACCGGGTAGTTCTCGCCGTATCCAACCGCATTCATGTTCTGTGTGTTTACGCCTTGTGACATCAGAAAGTCGCGAACGGCATTGGCGCGATGCTCAGAAAGCGTTTGGTTGAACTCCGCCGTACCGGTGCTGTCGGTGTAGCCTTCTACCTGAAGGTTCAAGCCAGGATGCGAAATTATGATGCCGGCGATCTTCGCTAAAGCCAGCTTCGCCGGTTCTTTCAGCGTGTATTTCGCCGTGTCGAAAAGAACGTCTTGCATGTTCACGACTAAACCGCGCGGAGTCTCCCGGGTGGGCAACACAGCGTTGAACTGCTGTAATAACTGCTCGCGAAGTTGATTCTTCTCCTGCTCCGCCTGCATGCGAAGACGATCTGCTTCCGTGGCGGCCTGCTGCGCCTTTTGAGCTTCCGCAGATGCTTGCGCGCGAGCGGTATCAGCTTCAGCGCGAGCGGCGTCGGCCTCGTTCTTCGCTTTCTCCGCCTGAGCACGCTGTTGCGCTTCTAAGCGGGCCTGCTCTTCCGCCTGAGCTCTTTGCTGGGCGGCCTGCTGGGCTTGCAACTGGGCTTCCTGGGTGGCCTGCTGCGCTGCAGCTTGACGGGCCGCGGCTTCTTGCCGTTCCTGATCCAGAGCTAGCTGCTGCTGTTTACGAAGAGATACGGTTCGCGCGTCTTCCGCTTTCTGCACCGCCTCCTTCGCGGTCATAATGGCCGGATTCCACTGTTTGCGCGCTTCATAGTCTTCTGCCTGGGTCATCAGGTGGGAAGCATCTTGATAGGTGTCGTCGGCGTATTGGTCGGCCCGGGCATACTTAGCGATCTGGACAGCATTGATTGCTTCGTAAATCTCCAGCGGGCTTTTCTTGTTCGAATTCAGATCAACTGGATGGAGCTGCGCTTCGGGCACTTCGTAAGTGTATTGGCCGCGCGGCAGTAACTCATATTTTGCGTTGACGATTTCCCACTTACCCATAGTGTCCTGACGGATCACGTTCTCCATAACGACAACGTCGCTGGGCTGACGCACGGCGAAATACGGTTCCGCCGTAACAATCAATCCGAACGCTTGTAATTCAGTGGTGACGTCGCCCTTGAAATTGCCGTCGGAGTCCACGACTACTTCGCCAAGATTAGACGCGTGCCCGTCGGGAGTAATTGCCCAAAGCACATAAGTAAGGAAAAGCGGTCCAAAGGTACGGGCAGCGGGAAGATGTTTTACGTCGAGTTTTATTTCCATATGCCCGAGCCTGCTGTTGACATCGGCGCGTCCTTGAGCCTGCGGGGCGAGGGAGGTGCCTTGAAAATCGATCTTGGTCCAGCCGCTGTGGTTCCGGTAACTGACGGCCTGTATTGACCGTGAGACTACCTGAACCTTGAAAATGGGAACCGGGCCATTCGTATGGACCGGCCGATCTGTGGATTGCGTTGGGTTTGGCTCCTGCGCAAGTAAGCAGGCCGGCAGAAGCACGAGTAAGGTCGAGGCCAAAAGTCGCATATCAGATTCCATGCATGCAAGCCAACAACCAAACGGAAAGCTACTGTGTACCAATGGTTTGCGCGGCTGCAATTTCAGGTTAGGCGAGTACTTTTTTCAGGTATCGTTTAGAAACTGGACTAGACCACAATCCCGCCCGTGCCTCCAGTAAGCTCAAATTTTTGGGAAGGGTGGTGCTCGGCGTCTTTATGCGTTCCTCTCTCCCCTCTCGGGGTTTGGCCGAGCTTGAGTTGAGTTCTTTTGACACTACATCTGGAGGCCAGGTTACTACGACTGGGATGGAGGAGCCTGGGTATCGCTATCACGGCGGTGGCTGGCAGCACGGAGAGCACTTCCATCACTAAAAGATTCCCAAGCAAATTCGAACAACTTCTCCGCTTCTCCACGCTGAAATACTAAAAGCAGCGCTGTGGCTCGCATAATCCTGAATACTTTTGGTTCTCTGGGGGACTTGCACCCTTATCTGGCAATCGCAATTGGGTTGCGACAGCGCGGACATGAGCCGGTGATCGCGACCTCGGAGGTCTATCGCAATAAGGTACTTGCAGAAAACGTGGGCTTTGCGCCGGTGCGCCCGGACGTAGGCCTGGTGATGAATGACAAACCGCTTCTCTCGCGACTTTGGCACCCGCGGCGCGGCAGCGAATTTCTGTTGCGCGACTATCTGATTCCGTCTATCAATCAGAGTTACCAAGATCTCCTTGAGGCGTGTCGCGGAGCGGATCTGTTACTGACGCACATGGCTGGTCTTGCTGGCCCAATTGTCGCGGACGTGCTGAAACTGCCTTGGCTTTCGGTCGCCCTGCAGCCGATTGTGTTTTTCTCATCGTATGATCCACCTGTGCTTCCAGGAGTGGAGTGGGCGCGTCACTTTTACCAATTCGGGCCCGGCGTTTTTCAAGCCTTAATGGGATTAGCGCGTTTACGGATGAAAAACTGGGCGGCTCCGATTAGGCAGCTGAGGCAGCGTGTGGGATTGAGCCCTTTGAGCAGCGATCCGCTTCTGGATACTTATTCGCCGTTCGGAACCCTGGCACTCTTTTCGAAATCGTTTGTAGCGCCGCAAGCGGACTGGCCGGGAAACGTGCATGTCACAGGGTTCCTTTACTACGACAGTCAGGGCGAATTGCCGGGTGCTTGGGAAGACGATCCAGCGGAGTTGAATGACTTCCTGCGCAGTGGACATCCGCCGGTTCTCTTCACGTTAGGTTCATCGGCGGTCATGCAGCCCGGCGAATTTTTTCGCGAAAGCATTGCGGCCGCGCACGCACTGGGAGTGCGCGCTGTGCTTCTAGCGGGCAGAGGGCGTCATGAAATTCACAACCCCCTGCCCGACTCGATTCTCGTGGGTGGCTATGTCCCGTTCTCAAAGATTATGCCGAGAGTCGCTGCGATTGTCCATCAGGGTGGCATTGGAACAACAGCCCAGGCTTTGCGCGCGGGGCGGCCCATGCTGGTTGCACCTTGGTCGCATGATCAGCCCGACAATGCTGAGCGAGTGCGCCGTCTTGGACTTGGTAGAACAATTCCGCGAAATCGTTATTATGCGCCGCGTGTCGCGAACGAATTGCGCAATTTACTTGCCGATCCGGGCTACTATCACCGAAGCACGGAGGTCGCTGCGCAGATTGCGGAAGAAGACAGCGTGACCAACGCCTGCGATGCAATCGAAACCACGATTCAGTTACCGTTTCTTGCGCACTAGCCGGTGCGCCTTCCGCACCACGGCCGGTGTCGCCGCGAAAGCCTCGTTGATTAACGCGACCTGCTGATCGTGATGCACTTTGTGTGCTCCGGCTGCCGGACTCGCCGCCGTAGGCCTGCCGACGTAACGCAATTGGCGCTTCATGGGCCCGCCGTTTCCGCCTGGATTGATGATGGATTGCATCTGTTCTTCAACGAAGAACCAAGCGCCCATGTTCTCCGGTTCTTCCTGTACCCAGAAGATTTCGGCGGCGTCTGAATAGCGAAGTAAAATGTCGGTCAGCTTCTTCAATGGAAATGGATAAAGCTGCTCCAAACGAATAATGGAAACATCATTGCGGCCCAGTTCTTCGCGCCGGGTTACTAGATCGTAGTAGACCTTTCCGGAACAAAGCAGAATGCGGCGAATCTGGCCGCCCAGGTATTGCGAATCACCCACGACTTCCTGAAAAGCGCCGCTTGTTAGTTCTTCCAGCCGCGAAGCTGCTTTGGCATAGCGCAACAGGAATTTCGGCGTGAAAACAATAAGCGGCTTACGTATTCCGCGGCGATCCGCGCCTCCATACATCTGACGTCGCAAAAGATGGAAATACTGAGCTGGCGTAGTGCAGTTGCATACCTGAATGTTGTCTTCCGCGCATAATTGCAGGAAACGTTCGATTCGAGCGCTCGAATGCTCGGGGCCTTGCCCCTCTAAACCATGTGGTAAGAGCAACACGAGACCGCTGGGCTGATTCCACTTGGATTCAGCGGAAACGATGAATTGATCGATGATGATCTGCGCGCCGTTCACGAAGTCGCCGAACTGCGCTTCCCACACAACTAGCGTGAGAGGATCGGCAACGCTGTAGCCGAACTCGAAACCCATGGCGGCGTATTCACTTAACAGGCTGTCTATAACTTCGAACTTGGCCTGTTTGGGGCCGAGCTTAGTCAGTGGATCGTAGATTTCGCCGCTTTCGTAATCGCTAAATACCAAATGGCGTTGCGTGAATGTGCCGCGCGAAACATCTTCGCCTGCCAGCCGGACGGGAGTGCCTTCGAGAACCAGGCTTCCAAAGGCAAGAGTTTCAGCGAAGCCCCAGTCGATTGGCGCACCCTTCAAAACTTCACGCCGCTTGTCGAGCAGGTTTCTCAGCTTAGGATGCAAATGGAATTGTTCCGGCAACGATGTGCAGCGCTCAATCGTTGTGGCGAGCGTGTTGTAGTCGGTCGCCGTCGACGGGATCGGTTGATGAATCTGCTCGAAGGGGGCAATCGCGAACTCCTCGATGACAAATTGCTCGCGGCGTTTTTTCGCTTCATCGTAGGTTTCGTTCAGGCGAGTTCGCGCTTGATTGCGCAAATTGGTGACATAATCCTGCGTCACAAGCTTCTCGCGCACTAGCTTCTCGGAATACTGCGTGGCAACCGTCGGCGTGTTCTTAATCTTTCGATACATCACCGGCTGCGTATAACTCGGATCGTCGGCCTCGTTGTGTCCCTGACGCCGGTAACCGATAACGTCGATAACCACGTCCCGCTTGAACTGCTGGCGGTAATCGTAGGCAAGTTGGGCAACGCGCGTGCAGGCTTCGGGGTCGTCCGCGTTCACATGGAAAATGGGGGCCTGAACGGAACGCGCAATGTCTGTGCAATAGATGCTGGTGCGGCCGGCGAGCGGATTCGTCGTGAAACCGATCTGATTATTAGTGACAACGTGAATAGTGCCGCCGGTGGTGTAGCCTTCCAGTTGCGATAACTGCAGAGTTTCCGCAACAACGCCTTGCCCGATGAAGGCGGCGTCGCCGTGAATAAGGATGGGGATGACCCGTTCACGGTTTTCATCGCCGAGACGATCTTGTTTCGGACGAACGAGTCCTTCTACCACTGGGTCAACCGCTTCCAGATGACTCGGATTGAATGCGACGGAGACCAGAATCTCCTTGCCGTTTGTTGAGCGATGCACCCCGCTTGCGCCCAAATGATACTTAACATCCCCGGAGCCTTGCACGCTCTCCGGATCCGGCTCGCCTTCAAATTCCGAGAAGACTTGGGCCATGGACTTTCCGACGATATTCGCCAGAACACTCAATCGGCCGCGATGCGCCATTCCGATGACCACTTCATGTACGTCATGATTGGCACATCGCTCTAAAGTCTCATCGAGCACGGCAATGGTGCTTTCCAGGCCTTCGAGACCGAATCGTTTTTGCCCGACGAAGCGGCTTTGCAGAAAATGTTCGAATTCTTCGGCTTGAATCAGGCGGCCTAGTATGCGCTGGCGAGTGGCGTCCTCAAGCTTCCAAAGGAACATCGAGCTTTCCATGCGGTCCTGAAGCCACTGCTTCTGCTCCGGAACAGGAATGTGCATGTATTCAACGCCCACAGAGTTCGCATAAGTGGTGCGAAGCCGGTCTAGAATCTCACGCAGCGTTTCGTATGGCTGCATGTAGGAACCGATCGCACCGCTGGGAGCCTTCACTGCGCCTGCAAGAAACGGGCGATCAAAATCCCAAATAGTAAGGCCATAAGAAGCGGGATCGAGTTCTGCATGGTAAGCAGGGTCGTTGCCTAGCGGATTGGTGTTCGCGAGCAGATGGCCGCGAATGCGGTAGGACGTGATCAGATTGATGACGGCCGCTTCTTTGGCCACGTCGGCATTCAAGGGGGCGAAGCGATTCGGCGCTATTTGCTGGTCAGCTTGCCAGCGCATCGGCATATACGGAATCTTGAGTTCGCGGAAGACTCCTTCGTAGAAACCCTCTTCGCCCAGCAGCAATTGTTGCAGCTTAGCCAGAAACGTACCTGACTCAGCGCCCTGAATAATGCGGTGATCGTACGTGCAGGTGATCATCAGCACTTTGCTGATACCCAAAAGAGTGCGATTTTCTTCAGTGACGGCGGCGAATTCGGCCGGATAATCAATCGCCCCCGTAGCGACGATGGCCCCTTGGCCGGGCATGAGTCGCGGGACGGAACCAAAGGTTCCAACCGTTCCAGGGTTGGTCAACGAAATGGTGGTTCCTTCGAAATCTGAAAGTTGCAACTTAGCAGTACGAGCGCGACCAACAATATCGTCGTAGGCGGCGACGAACTGCGCAAAGGTCATAGTGTCCGCGTCCTTGACGTTAGGCACCATCAGTGAGCGATTGCCATCTTTGCCTGCAACGTCCACGGCGAGTCCAATATTCACTTGTGAGCGCACAACCCGGAACGGTTGACCGTCCTTTTGGGCGAATGCATGATTCAAAGAAGGAGCGGATTTAACGGCTTTGACGATGGCCCACGCGATGAGATGCGTAAAGCTTAGCTTGCTGCGGCCTTGCAGCCCCCGCTGCTTGTTGATGAGGTTGCGATTCTCTTCGATAATCCGGACCGGAATCTGACGTTGCGACGTAGCGACGGGAATCGCCAAACTTGCAATCATGTTCTCCGCAATCCGCGCGGCCGCCCCGCGCAGCGGAATGAGTTGGTCGCTGGCCCCGAGTGCTTTCGATTCCGCTTTGACCGATTGCACGGGAGCGCTTCTGGTGACTTCGGACGCGGGAGTTGACGATGCCGGTGCTGCCTCTCTAACTAGCTGTGCAGCCGTCTTCTGAGGGACAGGAGAAGGATTCGGTTCGCGAATGGGCGGCTCAACGTGCGGCGGTTCCCGAGAAGGCGGTATCTGCTGCGGGGGTTCCTGTTCAGGAGGTATTTGCTGAGGAGGCTCTTGTCGCGGAGTCTCCGGGCCGTAAGGCGTGCCCGCCGCGAGCGGAAGCTCAGTTTCCTCCTGCGCGCCGTTCTGCGAGCTGCCATTGGTAGCAGATTCCTGAAATAGCTGCGTCCAACCTTCGTCGACGCTCGTCCGATCGAATTGATACTGGTGATAAAGCTCGTCTTCTAACCAACTATTGATGCCCAACGAGGGGTCTTTAGTTTGCGGCATGTTGTGATTTCTTCAGCGTGAACAGGATGCGGGTGCGAGTCTAACAAACATGTTCTTCTGACGGGTTTACCGCTTCAGATGAAGTCTGTTCTTTTGCTCTTATTGTAACGAAAAGGACAGTTTTGCCGCCTAGCCGTTGCGCAGTAACGCAACCACATCATCGACCGTAATGACGCCGGCCAGTTTGTCTTTCTCATCCAAAACCGGCAGAGTCAGCAGATTGTATTTGTCGAACATTTCGGAGATGCGGTCCGCTTTGTCGGTAACGTGGGCGTAAAGCAAAGTGTCGGAGGCGAGCTCATTCAGCGGCGTGTCGCCTGCGGCAAAGAACAGCCGCGCTAGCGGAACGGAAAACAAGAGATGGCCTTCTCCGTCAACAAGAAAAATAGTGTGCAGGTCTTCTAGGACATCCTCGTTCTTCTTCAACTCCGACATCGCGTCTTCAACCGTGGCGTCCTGGGGCAAGGATAAATAGCCAGTGTCCATCAGACCGCCAGCCGTGTCGTCACGAAATTCCAGAAGCTCTTCGACTTCCTCTTTTTCCTCCGGCTCCATCTCTTCCAGGATCTCTTCCGAACGCTCTTCTTCCAATTCGTTCAACACATCGGCAGCCTCGGAAGGTTCCATCTCTTCCAAAATCTCGGCCGCCTTTTCAGCATCAAGGGATTCGATAATACGAGTTTGGATCTCAGGTTCTACTTCACTGAGCAAATCGGCGGCAGTTTCGGCATCAACCGTATTGAAGATGGCCGTTCGATCTTCATGACCCAGGTTTTCGACGATATCGGCAAGGTCGGCCGGGTGCATGTCTTCCAGAAGCTTGTTTGAGATGTTTAGCCGAACCCGGCGCTGCGGGTCCGCTTCAAGAATGTTGCAGAACTCCCAGCGAATCGAGTGCGGCGGAATTCGACCCTGCAATTTACGAATCGTTGCGGGCGGCACGATCCCGCGCAAAACGCGGCGGAATATCGAGCGGATACCGATATCCACCTCAAGGATGTGAAGCACGTCGTGGCCGTTCTCGCGTTCTTTTAAGAAGGTCACGTCATTGACGCGGACCACTTTTCGGCCTTGGGCATCGATGATCTGCTGATCGAGGAGATCACGTACCATGCGAAGCATATATTCGTCGGAGTGATACGGCGTCAGGTGCTCGTCGCTGAGGTGGATGCCTTCGGTCGTGACGGAATCCACTTGGTCGTAGCGGATGCTGAGCCAGCCGGGGCCGGCGCCTACAAGGAAGCGATCGAGACGGACAGGGTCAATAAGAGGAACTAAGGCTGCATCGCGGAGTTCGCCAATGCGGCGGCCCTTCAGGTCGTACACCTGAAGGCCCAGCAGTTCCGTTAGATAGAGAATCTCTTCGTCCATCGACTGCGACTGAAAACGTTCCATCTTGAGAATAGCTGGCGAAAGGTCATACTAAAGAATCGGATTTCGTGAGCGCCGTTACCCAAGCCGAGCACCCAGCGCGCAGCCGCCGAAAGGTGACTGTTCGGAGCTTTTTTGCTCGAAACGGGGTGCTGGCTAACTCGCATCCGGGCTATGAATACCGGCCCGGGCAGTTGCAGATGGCGGAAGCCGTCGAAGCTGCGCTTGCCGAGAAACGTCACCTGGTCGTTGAAGCCGGAACCGGAACCGGCAAGACGCTGGCATACCTGGTGCCTTCGATACTCTCAGGCAAACGGATCGTTATCTCGACCGGGACGAAGAATCTGCAGGAGCAATTATTTTTCAAAGATTTGCCCTTCCTGCGGCAGCTCTTTGAAACTCCGCTTTCCGTCTGCTACATGAAAGGCCGCGCGAATTATCTGTGCCGCCAAAAGCTGTACGACGCCGAGCGCGAACCCGTTCTACACGGTTTTGAGGAAGCGAAAGACTATCAGATGATTCGCGAGTGGGAGCCCCAAACGGAGGCAGGCGACCGAAGCGAGTTGCGGCTTTTGCCCGAAAACAGTAGCGCGTGGTGGAAACTGGACGCGCGCAGTGATTTGTGCGCCGGCCAGAAATGCAAGCAGTTCGACCGGTGCTTTATAACCGCGATGCACAGACGGGCGCTGGAGAGTGACATCATCATCGTCAACCATCATTTGTTCTTCGCAGATCTGGCGATGCGTGACCAGCCCTTTGCCGCGATTCTGCCGGAATACTCGGCGGTGATTTTCGACGAAGCGCATGAGATCGAAGACGTAGCCGGTCAATACTTTGGCGTTAGCGTCAGCAACTTGCAGATTCAGGAGCTGATCAAGGATACGGCTGCTATTTCGCGGCAGAAGATGTTTGCGACGCCCGAACTGGATCGCGCGCTGATTCATTTGGGAGACCGCACCGAAGAGTTTTTCCGCCTATTTCCTCAGGAAGGGCGCCAAGCGTTTCGGAATCATGAACAGTTTCTCGAGCAGCACGAAGGAACTTACACTGAGCTTCTGTTCAGCCTCGATGCTCTCTGCACCAGATTGGAGCTGGTACAGAGCGCCATCGACTACACGCTGCCATTAGTACGCCGCGCCAAACTGATGGCGCAAGCGCTTCGATTTTGGACCGAAGCGGCGGATCCTGCCTGTGTGTATTGGATGGAGCGGCGTGGGCGCGGGTTCTATTTGCAAGCCACCCCGATTGATGTGTCGCAGGTCTTGGCAAGCAGATTGTTGGATCGTACTGAATCAGTGATTCTGACCTCGGCGACATTGACGGTGGCGGGCGCGTTCGAATATACGCAGAACCGATTGGGACTGCAGAACGCGAGAACAACGCTGATCGAGAGCCAATACGATTACAGGAAGCAGGTTCTTCTCTACGTTCCCCCGCACCTGCCTGATCCGCGAAAGCCCGAGTTCGCGCGCAAAGCGGCGGATGAAATTGAATGGATTGTGGAAGCCTCGCGCGGACGCGCCTTCGTGTTGTTTACGAGTTACCAGCAGATGCGGCAAATCCACGAATTACTACGGCGGAGGCTCGATTATCCGTTGCTGCTGCAAGGTGACGCGCCGCGAACAGCATTGATTGAGACGTTCCGTGAAACGCCGCATGCCGTCCTATTCGGCACATCGAGTTTTTGGCAGGGCGTTGATGTGCAAGGCGAACAGCTGAGCTGCGTGATTATAGATCGGTTACCGTTCGCCGTACCCACTGACCCGGTGATCTCGGCGCGTGCTGAAGCTATCTCGCAAAGCGGAGGAAACGCGTTCTATGAATACCAGATTCCACAGGCGGCGTTGGCACTGAAGCAAGGATTTGGAAGGTTGATTCGTGCCGCATCCGACCGCGGAGTTCTGGCGCTGCTGGATAATAGAATCGTCAAGCTGAATTACGGAAAGGTTTTTTTCGACAGCTTGCCGCCTTATCGCTTCACCAATAAGTTAGGGGACGTGCAACACTTTTTCAATGTTTGAAGTTTGTGTAGAGCATACGTTTGCCGCTGCGCACGCCTTGCGCAATTATCGGGGTAAATGCGAGAACGTCCATGGGCATAACTATCGCGTGCACGTTGGAGTTGAAGGCAGGGAACTGGATGCAACCGGACTTCTTTACGATTTTGCCGAGTTGAAAAAGAGTCTCCGGGCCACCAGCGAATATCTGGATCATCAATATTTGAACGAGCTAAAACCGTTCGATCAGATCAACCCGTCTGCGGAGAACATCGCGAAATTTATTTTTGATGAGATGCAAAAAGATTTGCGATCCGGCTCCATTGCTTATGTCCGGGTGTGGGAAACGGACACGTCTTCCGCGACGTATCGCCCCTAATTCAGAAATTTTGAGTCAGTAATTCTTTACCGGCCGAAGAAAGCCGCGTTCTTTGGGCCGAAATCCGCCCACTGCTCGGGCAGATCTTCCGCCGCAAAAATGGCCGATACGGGGCAGACGGGTACGCAAGCGCCACAATCGATACACTCGACAGGATCGATATACAGCATCTGCTCGCCACCAAATTTTTCCTCGTCTTTTTTCGGGTGAATGCAGTCGACGGGACAGGCGTCTACGCAGGCGGTATCTTTGGTTCCAATGCAGGGTTCGGCGATTACGTAAGCCATGTTAATTTCGCGTCTTGACTAGAGGCTAAAACCTAGGATTAACACACAGCGTGAGAGAGCGCCAAAGGACGCTCAGCGAGCGGTTGGAATCGACAGTTTAAGGGCGCTGAGACGAGTTATTGGGTTTCAGCAAGTCAGATTTACTTGCTATCCATAATAACAATTTCGCCGCCGCCGGATCTGATACGCTTCACCGGCCTGAAGTTGAGAGCCTCAAAAAACCCTTCGGCGTCATTTTGCTGATCTGATCGAACATACGCGTGACTGGCGAGCACAACACGATGATGGAAAAAGCTTTGGCATTCCCGTTCCTCCAGCTTTGGATCGAAAACAAGAAACAGCGGCTTCGAATAGTTTTCTGAAACAAAGACCACACACGAATCCCCTGCCAGCTCCGGCGCCACGTACCGCGTCTCCAGTGCCAAATCTCCCCGCGGGGCCGTAACGAACTGCAGGTCCGCTAATCCGCAGGCCAGCAATACCGCGAATCCGGCGCCCGCAATCGCAATCCGAACGGAATGGAATAGAAGAGTGTGCAGGGCCCAATCTAAAGCTGCCATGAAAAGAACCGCGGTACCCGGAAGAGCATAAAGCAGTTCGCGCATGGCAATCGGCGAGCCTGTATAGAGCGCACTCGACAGAACAAACACTAGCGGTACTATCACCGCTCCGAACAGGCAGAATAGTGTCAAGCGCTTTGTCACTTGGTTCGCCGGAAGTCGGAAGGAGACAACAGCCGCAGTGATCGAGCCCGCGAAAATCAACAGGACGCCGCCTGCAAACGTCCATTCAATCGGCGTCATATTCGTAAAACTGCTTAGAGACAGGCCGGGCTCGGTGAGCCAAAAGGGATTCGCTCGCGAACGCATCCAGATGTAGAACGGAATGTAGAGCGCCACCGCCGCTACGCACGCTCCCAGCGCGAACCAGAGGGCTTTCCGCTCTTTGGGGCTGGCCGAAAAACGCAGCAGGAACAAAACGGCGCCGGCCGGCGGCAGCGCCGAATGATGGTCTGCAAAAAGACACGCCGCTACAGCAATTGCGAATAAAGCTGCTGTCTTGTAACCAGGCTGCGCGGCCAGATCAAAGAAAGATATGGTTGCAAGCAACACGAAGAAAACGCCAGCCGAATATTGCGTAGTTGCCGTTACCGCTAGAAACTGAACCGGCATCAGCATGAATAAAATCAGCGCTCCGTACCGTTGTCTCGGGACGGCACGTGTTGCCAAACGCAGAAACAGAACGCATGATCCGGCCGCGAACAACAACGCAGGTATGCGCGGCCCCAATCGCGATGCTCCGAACAAGAGTACGAACGGAAGCTGGGTCAAACAGGCCAGCGGCGATGGGTCCAGCGCCTGCGATGTCCAGTCCCAAAACCCAGCCCAACTGTAGTGTCGTGACCAGGCAATCGCCAGGATTTCGGGCAGTTGGAGCGGTGTCGCCAAGGCGAGCGCACCTAGGAACAGCACGTAGGCGGCAATAACAACCAAATCTGTTGAGGTTAGGCGAGCTTTGTTCAGAGACCTGACTCCCCAAACCAAAATTGGCTGGCGCAGCGCATTTTTCGTCGGTAGCTTAGCACCTACTGCAGCCTCGTAATGTCGTAAATTCGTTGAATCCCTCGCTCGAACTCTTTGGGTGCGCTGATCAGGCTGACGACGATATATGGCTCCGACGCCATGTCAAAAAAATAGCCAGGCTGCACCAGAATTCCCCATTCATTCAAAAGGCGCAAGGTCCACGCTTCCTCGGATCGTGTTGCGGGCAGGCGCAGGATGGCGGACCATCCGCCTTCGCAGTGCAGAGCCTGTGTCACGCCATCTCGCAGGATACTGCGCAGCATCAGTAAATTTGTCCGGGTGCGTTCTGCGATGGCGCGCTGTAAGTCAGTGCCGATCTGAAGTAATCGGGGTAGAGCATTCTGAACTGGCGTGCCTACCGATAAATAGGTGTCGGCAATAAGTTCGAGCCGCTGGCGCGCTTCTGCGCGATCCGCTTCGGGCCCGTTGATCGCTATCCACCCGAGCTTCATCTGCGGCATACCCGCTGATTTGGATAATCCGTTCAGTGAAAAACTCAACACGCCGTCATATTCGGCCAGCGTACTCACCCGTTCCGAATTGGCTTCGAGAGCATAATCGAAAAAGACTTCGTCGCAGATGATTGGAATACCTTGCTCAAGAGCAATCCCAGACAGCACCTCGAGTTCGTTCTGTTTTAGAAACGAGCCGGTGGGATTATTCGGATTCACAACAACGATAGCCCGCGTGCGAGATGTTATTTGTTTGCGCAGGTGATCGAAATCGATAAACCATGCGCCGTCGAACTCCAGCCGGTAGTTCTTGACTTGCACGGATTCCAGGTGCGCCAGAAATTCAAAAAGAGGATACGAGGGTATTGGCGTCACGATCTCATCGTCGGGGTTGCAGAGCAGCTTAAAGACGAGTGCGTAAGCCTCGCTGGTACTCGCAGTCAGAATAAGCCGGTCGAGCGATATTCCAATACCGCGAGATTCAAAATAGCGGCACACCGCCCTGCGTGTCGGTTCAGCGCCCAGCGGGTCTGGTTCATATCGGAAGTTTTTGATTTCGCCGAATGCTTCGGCGATTGCTACGTGGGGGTAATCGCTGAAGACCTCAGTGGGGTTGGATTTAGTTAAGTCAATTATCGGTTCGCCGCGACTGCGTCTTTGCGCTGCCTGCTCGCTTAGTGAATTGGAGACAAAATTCCAGGACAGCCGTTGAGAGTAGCGGTACAAACCGCTACTCTGTCATGGCTGCCCTGGCTCACGCAAGTGAGGTCATCTTATGAGGTTTGGAGAAAGATCTTGCGTGATAAAAAAAATCAAAAAGAGGAAAAGGCGCACTGGTGAAAACAATGCGCCTTTGTAGCGTGCCGGGCCGCCCCCGGCACGCACCGCATTCGTAGGAGTTAAAGGAGTAAAAACTCACCGCCCATTCGAGATAGCTGGGAGCCACCACAGCGTCTCTACACGTGCCTATTCGTGTTGGGTAGCTTGACTAACGAACGCGAAAACTCAATCCTTGTGGTTTAGCTTTCGTACTGGATGTGCTGATCGTGAATACCGTTCGTTCCACGCACGAGCCGCTGTCCATGACCAGCGCAGACTCAAGCACCTGATTCTCGAACTTCTCCAGCTGATCAGCCGAAAGAATCGGCTTCAGGTTCCCCAAAACCTGCTGCCCGCTGATCGACCGCCAACGCCGCCGCCGTGCTCCAGGTGGAAGGCAGCTTATAAGTGGACGACCCCAGAAGCGAGAGAGCACTGGTCGCCGACGACATCGCCAAGTTCAGCACATTCGCCAGGCTTCGGCTCTGATTCCGCAGAATCGAGGCCAGCATAATTTGCCGCCCCACCGGCTGAATCGTAGTGTCCGCCTGCATCAGCGCCTGGTAGACCTTGCTGCTTGTCAGCGACTGCTTAGCATCCGTGATGTTACAGATGTTCAAATCGTACGCGTTCACGCCTTTCACAACGCTGCCGTAGTTCTGTGCCAGAAGTTGGGCGGGTATCGGCGTCCCGGTAATCTCAAATGTATTCTGCGCCGGCGCTGCCGACACTGTAAAGGCCATCAAACCGGCCACAACTAAGCAATTTTTCATCAGATCTCCTCGCGTCCTGTGCGCGAATCTGATTCAGGTGTACCGCCCGCCCGTCCGCGCCGGCGCAAGAAATCTACCTAAGTTGCTCAGGTGATTGGAGATACTTTTTTTTTGAATTTTGAACTGAGTGGCGAGAGTCCGTCTTTTCGTTGAGAAGTAGAGCGGCTCTCAATACATCTAAGCAGCCGAGGAGGCACGAAAAGTCAGTCCGTTAGCGCCCGACGTGCTTCATAGGCGTTGTGCAGGTTATGTACCAGGAGCGGCAGATGGCGATACCCGTGCAGCCGGTTTCAGTGCGAGTAGTCGGGGCGTGCCCGTTTCCATCGGTCGATACCCAGTGCCCCTTTACGTCAAGGCCAATCGCACCCCGGACATCAAAAGTCCGCCCCTCTCAAGGCCTGTCGCCCGAGTTTGCAAGTGGGTGACAAAAATAAAAAAAAAAGTTTCTTCCATCGAATCAGCTACTTAGCTTAATAAATTTAGCGCGAGTGAACCTTAGCGCGGGGTAGCGTGTGTTCGCGGGTAGGGAGCCCGCAAACAAACATGTTACCTCCGGTTATCTTTGATCCTTGCGTGATTTTGGCTATTTTGAAGCTGTTCGGTTTCTAATTTGGATCCCTTACGCTATCAGGTGAAGCTGAAAAGCGTTTGGTAAATCCCTCAAAAGGGTGGTAGATTACGGCTAAAGATAATCTCTTTAGGTTTATTTGCCACCCTTAAGGCGGGCGTTCTGGTCAATTGTTCTTTGGCTTCGCCTGACCGAAATAACTCTGGCGGCACTTGCCTGTGTCGCGCCAGGTCTGCTTCCTGCGGCGCAATGCGTACCAGAAATAGTACCTCAGACCGCAGCGGCGCCGCATTTCAAGAGCGGATGCGATGAGCGCGCGGCCGGGCATTATGCGGAGGCGATTCAGGCATTTCGGCAAGCAACGCGACTATGGCACGAAACTGGCGACGTTCATTGGGAGGCGAGATCGTGGGTTTATGTGGGGAGCAGTCAACTTCTGCTGTTCCAGTACAGAACTGCCTTACAGACGACCCAAGCAGCGGCAGCATTGGCTTCGAACGCCGGTGAAAAGGCAATCGCGGCAGGCGCCAATGGATCAACATCGCCACGATCTACGCGCAACTGGGCGATTTCGCGCTCGCGCGGCAGAAGCTGCTGGAATCCATCCGGGATCTTAAACAAACTAACCGAAAGGATCTGCTGGCGCAAGCTTATTACGCCCTTTCGTACCAAGAGATCGGGTTCGGAGATATTGACGCTGGTACTCAGTCTTCCAAACTTTCGATCGAGGCCGCACAGCAAGCGAAAAAGCCACTACTAGAAGCGACCGCCTGGGATTTTCGTGGCGTTGCGCTTCTATTGGCTCATCACTTTGATGAGGCCGGACGATCTCTCGCAGAAAGCTGTTGATCTTTATCAGGCTAACGGAAAGAGCGCTCCAAGCAGTACACTAGAGCACTTTGCCGAACTCAAGTGGAAAGAAAAGCAGTACCAGGCGGCATTCGCGTACATCAATGAGGCTTTCGAGAAACCCGACGCTGTCTTCAAAACCACCCCACAATATTATCCGTTAAACGTGCGCGCAGGCATTCTGCGCGATATGGGACGTACAGACGAGGCGCTCAGCGCATATCGTGAGGCCGTCAACTCGGCCAACCGGTGGCGACGCTTCGCGCTACCCGGTGATACAACCAGCACTCAAACTGTTCGACAGCTAAACGATACTTATCAATCCTTCGCCGAGTTCGCGGCGGCGCAAAGTCTTGAACGGCATAGCGACGCACTGGCACGTGAAGCTTTGGAAGCCCTGGCTCAAAACCGGGCGGCGAGTTTGCGCGAGCAACTTACAGCCGCGATGGGGCGCAATAAGGCACTTCCCGCCGAATATCTGGCCAAACTCGGCGAACTGCAGAGCGTTCAGGCACGCATAACCCTAGAAGGCAACGCCGAAAGCCAGGCGCGCCTCGCCGATCTGGAGAGCGAACTTGCGGACCTCGAAAACAATATCGGGCTAGGTGAGGAAAAAAAATGGCGCTCAGCAGAGAAAAATCCAGCTAGGAATTCACTTAGAGATATTCAGTCCGGGTTAGGACCGACAGAAGCGCTACTCAGCTTTTGCTTAGGCGAACAGCAGTCGTTTTTGTGGGCGATCACCGGCGACACGATGAACTTATATAGGTTGCCCGCAGCCAGTGAGATTGGCGAGCGCGTCAAAGGGCTTCGCAGCGCACTCGAGCACAACCAGAGTTTTGCGGTCAGCGCGCGTGCCTTGAGCACTGCTCTGTTCTCGCAGCTTGATGCCAAGTATTGGCAAAAACCAGATTGGCTGATTGTGGGCGACGGCGCGCTTCTGGACCGTGTTCCCTTCGCCGCGCTTCCAGTCAATTCCCGTATTACGGAATCTCTGATAAAAGCACACGCCATCCGGCTGCTGCCGAGCGAACTGCTCATAACCACCCGGGCGTCCGAAGCAGAGAAAGCATACTTCTTAGGTATTGCAGATCCTTTGTACAACCTGGCCGACTCTCGTCGCCCGCAGCAGTCATTTTTTATAAATGCTGTGAGTGCGAGAGGATCCGGCGCATTGGGGCGACTACCCGGAAGTCAACGCGAGATTCGGACCTCAGCCAAGTACAGCGGCATGGCGGAAAGCGACCTGCTCATAGGGCCCGATGCGAATCTCGCCGCGCTTACGGCGGCGCTCTCACAACACCCAGGTATTATTCATTTTGCAGTTCATGTCGTTAGCCCTCCAAATCATCCGGAACAGGCAGCTCTGGCGTTAAGCCTGGGCAAAAACAACATCCCCGAGCTGCTCACGCGCGAAACCATAGCTTCTTTGCGCGTGCCGGGCAGCCTGGTCGTGTTGAGCGGTTGCTCTTCCGCCCAAGGTCAAACGATGCCCAGCACGGGACTGATCGGACTCAGTCGGGCGTGGCTGCTGGCCGGGGCGAGCGCCGTTATTGTCAGCAACTGGCCGACTCCGGATGATTCCGGACAGTTCTTCACGCTCTTTTATTCATATTTGTCAGGCGTTCATTCTGGCTCGCTCGCCAAACGAGCGGCAGGTGCGCTTCAACAAGCCCAATTACAGATGCAGCAGCGCGGCGGCCTACACGGCAGAGATCCTGCCTTCTGGGCGGCGTATTCAATCGTTTCGAAGGAGTAACGATGGCGGTGGCAGAATCCAAAGTCGAGGAAAAACCGGGCGGTGACACGCCCACTGAAAAACCGGTAAGGCAAGATCTGCAGGCAATCGACTGGCCTCTGCTTGTTCAGCAGATAAAAGCCGGAAAGGACGAAGGTATGGAGCAACTCTACAAGCTGTTCAGCCGTGGTATACGTTTCTACCTTTGCCGCCAGCTGGGTCCACAGGAACTGGAGGACAAAGTACATGACACCTTCCTGATCGTGGTGAACGCCATCCGGCGCGGTGATTTGCGCGAACCCGAACGCCTCATGGGGTTCGTAAGGACCGTAGTGCGGCGTCAGGTAGCTGCTTACATTGAACAAGCTGTGCAGACACGGCGCGAGCAGGCTGATCTCGAGACTGGCGTTTTAGTGGCGGATCGAAGTCACAACCCCGAGCAGGCGGCAATCGTGAAGCAGAAAGCCGAGTTGATGAAGAATGCATTGAAGGCGCTCTCAAAGAGAGATCGCGACATTCTGATTCGGTTTTATCTGAAGGAGCAGCCACAAGAGCAGATTTGCCGGGAGATGTCGCTTACGGAAACACAATTCCGGCTCCTGAAATCCCGTGCGAAGGCGAAATTTGGAGAGATCGGGAAGAAAAAACTGGTGAGCAGCGGACTTTTCTCAGTTTTGGTGAGAGCGAATTCCTAATGAGACGACTAGATAAGCAGGAAGAGCAATCCGAAAATATGTTGCGCAGTTACTTCGATCACCCTTCAGTAGAGGTTTTGGAGCGCTTCGCTCTCAGTCGCTCGTCAGAACAGGAGACGGAACTCCTGGAGACGCACATGCTCGCATGTGAATCCTGCGTTTGCGCGCTGGAAAATGTTGAATTGGAAATTGCTGCTACGAAGCTGGCTATGAAGCAATTTGCCGCGGAGCGGCCGGAAAGAACGTTGGAAGTGGAGCGGGAGAAGCCAGGCTTCTGGAAAAGCTGGTTTTCAGTTCCAACGCTGTCGTGGGCGGGAGCCGGTCTAGCGGCGTGCGCGTTCTGTCTATTTGCGTTCGTACCCGCCGGCGTCGAGCTGAAAGCTGACCGCGACATGACAAATATAGTGGTGCCGCAGTGGCGTAATGCCCATTTACGCTTAATGGACGAAGGATTGCCGACCGGCCCGGTAAAAGCCGAAATTGTGAATCAGACTGGTGCGCTGGTCTGGTCAGTTATTGCGCGCAGCGCCCAAGGCGAGGTCAAGCTGGAAGTGCCCCGGATCACAGAATCTGGACGTTATTATGCGCGTCTATATGCGCCAGGAACTGAAAAAGAACTGCTGGACGAATTTCCGTTCGAAGTTAAATTTCAGTTTTAGAAGACGCGCCTGTGTAGACGCTCCACTGCGAATTTGGCCGTATCGGCAACTGCCATTACGGCCATTACGCCGGCCTGAACAGGATCGGTGATAACCAGATCCGAGGCATCAGGTACGCTGCCCGCCATGTTCAGGCTGATTACGAGTAAGCCTTCGCTGCGGACCTCGCGCACCGCCGTTTCGATATCGCCGCCCATCAACGATCCTGCCAACACAAGAGCGCGAACCCGCGGGAGCCGGCGCACGGCGCGGACCGCAGCAGCCAATGTTTGTTCACCAACCAACGGAATGGTGTCGATAGAGATGTGCTCGCCGCGTATATTGTGGCGGTCGGCCTCGCTGATTGCTCCCAGGGCGACTTGCCCCACCTGCGCGCCTCCACCGATGATGATGATGCGCTTGCCGTAAATCTTCTGAAGAGATGCGACTTGCGTTATGGAACGCACAACGTCCAGTGCGCCCAGATCACGAACGAGTATATCCGGGGAGTTCGGCAGGTCAAGCTCGAAATAGACGCGCGTCTCTACAGGCTGATCTTCAATGATCGACACGGAACGAATATCACCGCTGTGCTGTGCGATTACACCGGTGAGTTGATGCAGCACCCCTGGTCCATTGACGGTCTGAAGAACCAATCCGACTTTTTCGAGCTCGGTCCCGCTCAGATCATTACCTCATACTTCTTCAGAATTTCGTCCCAGACGCCGCGAGCTTTGAGGAGGGTCTCGACTATTTCGCGAATCGCTCCTGACCCACCGGGAGCAACCGTTACCGCTGTTGCCGAGCGTTTTACCTCCGGCCGCGAATTTGCCGGAGCGAATGAGAGGCCGACGCGCCGCATAATGACGACGTCAGTGAGGTCGTCGCCAACGTAGGCGACCTGCTCGCTTGCGACGTTTGCCTCCGCCATAATCTTTTCAAACAGTGGAATCTTTTCGATATGCCCCTGAAAAACCCACTTCATCCCGACCTGCTGGGCCCGTTCCAGCGTGGCTGGGGAATCGCGGCCGCTGATGACTCCAGTCTGAACGCCATACCAGCTGAGCCAGCGGAGGGCAATGCCGTCCTGTGAATCGAAGGCTTTGCTTTCGACCATCTTGCCATCAGGTCCAGAAAAAAAGACAAGCCGGCCATCGGTCAGGACTCCGTCGACATCCATTAGAAGGACCTGGATACCTGCAGCTTTACGGTGAAACTCTTCCAGGCTGAACAAATCGTTGATTTCCATTTGGGGCAAGCGTTCCAGTCAGCCTAAAATGTTGCTATTGGCTGAGGATTTAGTCGAGCGGGTTGGCCAAATCATCCCTCGTTATAACATGCTGTCGGCGGGCGGCAACTTGGGAGTTGCCGTTTCCGGTGGCGCTGATTCCGTTGTTCTTCTGCATGTCTTGTACCGGCTGATTAGCAGCTTGGCGATGCACCTGACCGTACTACATGTGAACCATGGATTACGCGGGGCGGAGTCCGACGGAGACGAACAGTTTGTCCGGGAGCTGAGTCGCGCCTTGGGGCTCGACTTCCTGCGGACTGCGGCCCCGCCGGCACGAGGAAACCTGGAACAAGAGGCGCGGCGGCTTCGCAGAGAATTTTTCTCGAAATGCCGTGAGGAGCGCGGGCTCCAAAGAATCGCGTTGGGGCATACCAGGAGCGATCAGGCTGAAACAGTTCTATTCCGCTTTCTGCGAGGTTCAGGCATCGCGGGGTTAGCCGGCATGCGGCCCGTTACTCACGACGGCTTTATTCGGCCGCTGCTTCATACAAGCCGGGCGGAAGTACGGACCTGGGCAAAGACGGAAGGAATACCGTGGCGCGAAGATCGATCGAACAGCGACGACAGATTTGCGCGTAACTTATTGCGTAACAAAGTGATGCCGATGTTGAGTCAAGAATTCAACTCGAATTTGGAGGGCATTCTCGCTGGCTTGGCTACCGTCGCCGCGGCCGAAGAGGATTATTGGCAAGCTCACACTGAACCTATATATAAGGAAACGATCAGAAGAAGCGACTTTGGCCTTGTCCTCCGGGTCGATGCGTTGGCTGGCAATCCCTCTGCGGTGCAACGGCGGCTGATTCGATCCGCGGTTGCCGAATTAAGGGGCGACCTGAGGGGAATCGATTTGCTGCATATCGATGCGATCCTCAAACTTTGCCGGAGCGAACATGGTCACGACCGGATAGTTATCCCTGGGGTGGATGCCATTCGGTCTTTTGGCGTGCTGCTCCTTGCGAGACCGGGCGAATTGAGCGCACAACCTCGGAACTACTGCATTGAGCTTAATTGGAACGAAAAGGTAAATTTGCCATTTAGGATGGGTGCTATTAAGCTGTACGAACCGGATTCGAATGGTCAAAATTGTGTTAACTTCAAGAAAGAGTCCCAGTACCCCAAAGAAGTCGACGATGTTGATTTTGAGGCGCTTACGAGCCGAGGTATCGGTCGCTTTCAGGTCCGAAATTGGCGGCCTGGCGACGAAATGCTTCGCCCCGGCCACCAGAAACCTGAAAAGATCAAGTCTTTATTCCAGGAATTTCAGGTGCTCTTGTGGCAAAGGCGACATTGGCCAGTGGTCGCGCTGAACGATGAAGTCTTTTGGGCACGGGGTTTTGGCGTGGCTTTTCCTTATTCGGCGAGACCGGAAAGCGTGAGAGTTGCACGTCTGTGTTACTGGCCGGGGAACGACTGCTGAATCGAAAGACATGCTCTGGACGTCTTCTATATGAGGGCTGAGCCAGACGCATAAACTTTGACTGACTCTTTGTGGGCCAGCGGAAGGGGATTATGAGTTCTAATATCAAGACCGCCGTTTTTTGGGTGGTCATTATCTGCGCAGTTGTTCTGGTGTGGATGGCTGTCAAAACCGGCCGGGGTCCGCAACCGACCAACATGTCCGTCTCGGAGTTCGTGACGACGGTTCAGGAAGGGAAGGTGCACGAAGTCACCATTACCGGTACTGATGCGCAAGGTACTCTGACGGACGGCAAAGCATTTCACACCGTTATTCCGCCGAATTACCCGGAAATCTACAAAACAATGCAGGACAAAGGCGTCCGGTACAGTTGGAAGGACGCAACCGGTAGCGGCTGGGTTGGCATTTTGTTCAACGCTATTCCTGTGTTGATTCTGCTTGGATTATGGATATTCATGATGCGGCAGATGCAAAGCGGCGGCAACAAGGCGCTCAGTTTCGGAAAGAGCAGGGCGAGACTGCACTCTTCGCAGCAGAAGAAGGTCACATTCAAGGATGTAGCCGGCGTAGAAGAAGCCAAAGAGGAGTTGCAGGAGATTATTGAGTTCCTGCGGGAACCCCAAAAGTTTCAGAAGCTGGGCGGCCGCATTCCTAAAGGCGTGCTGCTGATCGGGCCCCCGGGAACGGGCAAAACGTTGTTGGCGCGTGCGATTGCCGGAGAGGCGAATGTGCCGTTCTTCTCCATCTCGGGATCTGACTTCGTCGAAATGTTTGTTGGCGTGGGCGCGAGCCGCGTTCGCGATCTGTTTGAGCAGGGCAAGAAGAATGCGCCATGCATCGTATTTATTGACGAGATTGACGCTGTGGGGAGGCATCGCGGCGCCGGACTCGGCGGGGGCCATGATGAACGCGAGCAGACGCTCAATCAGTTGCTTGTCGAGATGGATGGCTTCGAATCGAACGAAGGCGTTATTCTGGTCGCGGCGACAAACCGGCCTGACGTGTTGGACCCGGCATTGCTGAGACCGGGCCGGTTTGACCGGCGCGTTGTGGTCGACCGGCCGGACGTTCGCGGGCGCGAGAGCATCCTGAAAGTCCACACTAAGAAGACGCCCTTGGCAGACGATATTGACCTGACCGTGATTGCCCGCGGTACTCCGGGCTTTGCTGGAGCAGATCTGGCGAACCTGGTAAACGAGGCTGCTCTGATAGCAGCGCGTCAGAACCGCAAGGTGGTTACCCAGTACGATTTCGAATTGGCGAAAGACAAAGTGCTGATGGGTGTCGAGCGCAAGAGCATGATCATCAGCGATAAAGAGAAGCGCATGACAGCCTACCACGAAGCAGGACACGCGCTAGCGGCAGCTCTGCTAGAGCATGCCGACCCGCTGCATAAGGTCACGATCATACCGCGCGGGATGGCGCTGGGCTTAACAATGCAACTGCCGCTGGATGACAAGCTGTCGCACGACAAGAACTATCTGGACACGCGGCTGGCTATCTTAATGGCCGGGCGTATAGCCGAAGAAATTTTTCTGCACCAGATGACTACCGGCGCGGGCAACGACATTGAACGTGCAACGGAAATGGCCCACAAGATGGTATGCGAGTGGGGTATGAGCGAACTGGGACCATTGAGCTTCGGCAAGAAAGACGAGCAGATCTTCCTGGGCCGCGAAATTGCGCAGCATCGGGACTATAGCGAAGCAACAGCTATCCGAATTGACGAGCAGGTGCGCAAACTAGTCGAGGACGGCTACAACAGGGCCAAGCAGATTATTGAGACTAAGTCGGAAGCATTGGTGCGAATTGCCGAAGCGCTGCTAGAGCGCGAAGTGCTCGATGGAGCGGAAGTGATCGATCTCATCAATGGCAAGCCGCTTGGAAAGTTCGTTCAGGGACCGAAGACCACAACGCCACCCGACGGGGGCGCCACGGTGATTGCTCCTCACCCGACAGCTACCATCCCAGGGTTGATCGGCGGGGAGAGTCCTCAGCCGGCGTGATCCCGAGCTTCCCGGTCTATCTTTTCGATGTAGACGGCACCCTGGTTGACTCCGCGGCAGACATCTGCGGGGCCGTCCAGGGTGTTCTTGCATCTACACACCAGAACGAAGTGCCCTTCGAGTTGTTGAAAGGCTATATCGGGCGGCACTTGACGGACCTGTTTGAAGATCTTTTCCCGGACTACACAACGGAACAGATCGATAAATTCATTGCGGAGTACAGGCGCATTTACCCGGAACGAAAGCACGCCGCCACCAAAGTTTATCCGGGAGTGAAAGCGGTTTTAGCGGCCCTGCCGGGAAAGAAATCGACCGCGACGACCAAAGGCACGCCGACTACGCGGCTTATCCTCGAGATGTTTGATTTGCTTTCCTGCTTCGATCACGTACAGGGAACCGACGGCTTTCCGGCAAAGCCGAATCCGGATGTGATTCTCAGGGCGCTCGATGTTTTAGGCGCAGCCCCGAAGGACTGTCTATTCATCGGAGACTCGGTCGCCGACATGGAGGCCGCCCGGCGAGCGGGCGTGCGATCATGCGCTGTCACGTATGGATACGGACGGCGTGAGGATCTGGCTCGCTGGATGCCCGATTACTGGATTGAGGATCTAGGGCAACTGCTGCCGCAATCCGCGTTCAGCGCTCCACTCGCAGAGGAGCTTCCAAGCGGAAAGTGAGCACCGCTTCAGAGGGTATCTTCACCTGCTGTCCGTGTGTAAACACGTCGCTTCCAAAACCCGCACCGCCCCCAACAGCCGATCCGATAGCAGCTCCCTTGCCGCCGCCTGCAATTGCGCCGATAACCGCTCCTGCAGCCGCCCCAACTCCAGTGCGGACTGCGGTTTGTTTGCCGCGCGCTTTCCCTTGATCCGCAAAGACGCTGGTATCAAGCCGGTAGCTATGACCGTGATACTGGATGCGCGAGGCGCGAACTTCCAGCTCTGATCGGCCTTTGATACGGCCGGCTGCGCGGGCAGCGGTCACCTCCAGCGAAACGGGCGCGCCCGCCGGAATGATGACTCGTCCTTCACGAGTGAGGGGCGCATTGAGAGAGGCGCGAAAGAACTGGCCCGGTTCGCTAGTCGCAGAACTGATGGCGTCAATGGTCCGAACCTGAAGGTGTTCTCCGGCAGGGAACGTGATGGTTTCCGGTTCCGGTGGCCGGGACGGCGCGGCGGCCGGTTGATTGGCTTGTCCAGGAGGCGGCGCGGACGGGGGAGCGGACGGCGGTGGAGGAGCCGCGGTTGCATTGTCAGCCGGCGCGTTCGATGCAACCGCTGCAGCAGTCCCGTTGACCGTCATCTTGTCGCTGACGCTCCGAACGCCCGATGTCCCGTTGGCCACTTTCATTGCCTCCAATGCCACGTCGGAGCTTGGCACATCTCCACTGAGGGTTACTGCTCCATCTTTGACGGCAACAGCGATGTTGGCGGCTTTTGTGAGTGCATCCGCATACAATTTCGCCTGTATATCGGTAGTGATTGTCTGATCCTTCGCCGTTTTAGGGCCGCAGCTAAAGCTGATTGTAGCCGCGAGGGCTATCGCCAAAAAAGCGCTTGTCGCTCGAAGCATGCCTTTCCTCCTGCTTATCATGCACCTCTGGTGAGAGCGCGTGCGGCAATTGAAAGATACAATTAAAGTTGCGAAGCATGCAAGATACAGCGACAGCTCCGGCGGTTAAGGGCAAGAAACACGTGGAAATGAAGCGCGAGCCAGCGCGCAACAGCATTGCCGAGTGGGCCGTGACCATTCTGCTGCTGCTGTTTGGCACCACAACGCTAGTGCAAGCATTCGTGATTCCTACCGGCTCGATGGAGGACACATTACTGATCGGCGACCACTTGCTTGTCGATAAGCTTGCCTATTCTCCCACCGGACCGGTCAGCAAGTATTTGCTGCCATACGAACAGCCGAAGCACGGAGATATCATCGTTTTTCATCCGCCGCATGACATCACCCAGACGTACGTGAAACGCGTGATCGGCGTGCCGGGCGACCGGTTAAAGATGATCAACCGCGTTGTGTACAGAAACGGCGTTCGGCTAAATGAGCCGTATATATATAACAAGTTCCCGTACGATCCCAGCCGCGACAATTTCCCGGGAGACCCAACGCCCTCTGCCGCAGGCCCGCTGGCCGCCCAATTACAACAGGATATGCTCGATAACCACGTTGTTAATGGAGAAATAGTGGTGCCGCCGAACAGCTATTTCGCCATGGGCGATAATCGTGACAATTCGCTGGATAGCCGCTATTGGGGATTCGTTCCGCGCGACTTCATTATCGGCAAGCCGCTGTTGATTTATTGGTCGTACCGCGCTTCCACTGAAGACCTGGCGGGGTCGTCGGTTGGATCGCTGGTGAGTCACTTCATTGATCTCGGTGAGCACTTTTTCACCCGTACGCGCTGGGACCGAACCTTCAAGCTCATCAGGGGCTTTCCTGATGCAAGGCTTACCGATCATCCATTGCCGATCAATAAGGGGAATCCCAACCCCTAGCAAGCTTTGCTTAAGAGACACGCAAGCCGGCATCTACACTGGGTAGGTCAATGGGTAATCACAGGTACGGCCTCATCATGGCCGGAGGGCGTGGTACGCGCTTTTGGCCGCGTAGCCGTAAGCGAAATGCCAAGCAGGTTCTGAAGTTTTTTGGCGATCGAAGTTTGATCCAGCAAACCGTGGATCGTTTGGCCGGCGTGCTAGAGCCCGCCGATATCTGGGTCCTGACCAACGAACTGCTGCAATCGGAAATTCGGAAGCAGCTAAGTGAGGTGCCCCGTGAGCAGATCTTTGCCGAGCCCGCGCAACGCAACACGGCGCCCTGCATCGCGCTGGCAGCGCACATCCTCCATGAGACTGATCCCGAAGCGGTAATCGGCGTGTTTCCCGCCGACCACCTGATCTTGAAAGAGTCCCGTTTCCGAAATTTCGTCAGGGCCGCTTTTCGCGCTGCTGAAACGCACGATGTGGTGGTGTTGGGCATTCAGCCGCGCTGGGCAGAGACCGGGTACGGATACATCGAGTTTCCGCGTAACGTCGCGCCAGGCTTGTTGCAGCCAATACCTGTATCGAGCTTTCGAGAGAAGCCGGATGCACGTATTGCCAAGCGGTTTGTGGAACGCGGTAACTTTTTCTGGAATGCCGGTATGTTCTTCTGGCGTGCGTCCACGGTACTCGATCTGGTACGGCGATATCAACCCAAGACCGCCACGTTGTTGGCGAGTTTGCCGCCGGTCCCGAGCAAGAAGTTCTTGGCAACGCTAGCCGAAGCTTATCCCCTTTGTGAAAATATCTCGATCGACTACGCGATTCTCGAAAAAGCAGAGCGGGTGGCGGGAATCGCAGTGGACGATATCGGCTGGAACGATGTCGGAAGCTGGGAGGCCGTGTACAGTCTCGCTGATAAGGACAGTAACCAGAATGCGGCTCGTCACGGTCTAATTGCCGAGTCGAGCCGCGGAAACTTTGTAGATGCGCAGAAGTTAGTGGCACTGGTTGGTGTCGAAAACCTAGTTATTGTCGACACGCCCGATGCTCTTCTTGTAGCTGACCGCCGCAAAAGCCAGGATGTCAGCAAGATTGTGAAGCTACTTGAAGTGAAACAACTTGAAAAGCTGCTTTAGCAGCCTAATGCATATGGCTAAATAAGAACCAGAGAACAATCAGTCCCCCTGGAACTCCAAGCGCCCATGCAACGATGTATTTCATTGAACTTGTTCTCCTCCGTCCGCATAACTAGCAAGCCTTAGACCAAATCGGTGTGCGTAAGTCGACTCAACAACTTACGTTGTCATGGGGGGAGCACAAAGAGCCTAGATACGAAAAAAATGCCGCAAGTATGAAGATCAGTGCGCTTGCGCTACTTCAGTTCCGTTCTGTAGTTTACGTGCAAAGAAGTCGGCTGTAGCCTTGTAAGCTTCCACCCAATGCTGATACATGAGAAAGTCGTGAATCTCATTGGGAATGATGAGCTGCTCGAAGTCGACGTGTTGTTCGCGAAGCGCTTCCACTAGCATCACCGTTTGCGCGAAATTCACGTTGCGGTCATCGTCGCCGTGAATAAGAAGAACCGGAGATTTCCAGGTTTTTACGGAGGCCATGGGCGAGGATTCAAATGCGATGCGCGCGGCTTCCTGTTGGGCGCGGAGAACATCGGGATCTCCACCTGAAGTTCCGGCATTATTACCGCCGCGCAAGGTGCTCCAATCGTGAACGCCGTGGAAATCAACGCCCGCTGCAAATAGGTCAGACGCACGAGACAGAGCCATAGCAGTCAGGTAGCCGCCATAAGAACCGCCCCAAACTCCTATCCGTTTGGGATCCACATCAGGGCGCGATTTCAAGAACAGGCCAGCGCCAATGACGTCATTAAACTCACTACCCCCGCGCGCGCCGTAATTAATGGCTTCACGGAAATTCAGGCCGTAGCCGATTCCGCTGCGGTAATTCACGGACAGAACGATGTAACCTTGGCTCGCGAGGTACTGATTTAGCGCATACGCGTTCGAGTAGTAGTACATGTAATGAAAGCCGAGCAGCATCTGACGCCGCGAGCCGCCGTGGAAGAACACCAGGGCCGGATGGCGCTCCCCGCTTGTTTCTTTCGGGAGGAAGAGCTGGCCATGGATGAGCATGCCGTCCGCGGCCGTAATCATGACTGCCCGAGGCCGCACTAAAGCAGCAGCAGGAAATTCCGATGGCGTCGCTTCGGGCGCCAGGGCCCTCGTGCGGCCGTCAGTGGTGCGAACAGCCGCATGCGCCTTTTGATTGTAAGAAGAGCCAAGAAACACCAGAGCAGAGCCGTCCGCTGTAGGCGTCGGTGCCCACTCGATCTCTTCTCCCCGAGTAATCTGCTTTGGCGCCGAACTGCCCTCGGCCGCTACTTCCCACAGGTGCCGGCGATCTGTGTCGCCAATGTTCGTCGAGTAGAAAATGGTTTTGCCATCTCGCGAAATAGACACGTGCTCCACTTCACCATTGCCGGGAGTCAATTCCTTATAGCTCTCACCGGCGGCAGGCACGCTATACAGGTGACACCAACCGGTCAACTCCCAGGGGAAGATAAGCCGGTTGTCTGCTCCCCAGAAGAGTTGTTGGTCAGCCTCGATTCGATGGAACAAGCTGCCCGGGCCCTCTTTTGCGCGAAAGACTTCGTGGACAAAACCGGTTTTCGGATCGGCAATTCGAATGGACCAGGGATTGCCCTCTCGCCGCGGTCCAGCGCCCGCGAATCCGCGGCCTGCCGGTATTCGAATGTAAGCAATGTGAGCGCCATCGGGCGACCACACGGGATCGGAATCGCGATCGACGCTAGCATCCAGATAGCGAAGATCCCGATCGGCGGGCCGGTAAAGGCCTATTATTGCGTGGTTCTGCCGGTTGCTCACGAACGCCAGTTCGGCGCCATCGGGCGACCAACGTAGATCGCCCGCGGTTGCTTTTTGGACAACGGCGCTCTTAGCGCCCTCGCCCGAAGGCTGCATCGTGAAGATTTGCCCACCGCGAATGAAAGCAACAATGTCGCCTTTTGGCGATACCGCTGGAGCCTTCCCTTCCGTAAGTTTCTTCGCAGGCGACCCGTCCATAGCGACTGTCCAAATGGATTGATCGGGCTTGCTGGGGCTCAGATCGGGATTCGGATTGTCGCCGCCGTTTTCGAAATCCCCACCCCGGGCAAAGAGAATGTAGCTTGCGTCTGGCGCCCAGGCTAAATCGGCGATCTCCTGACCGTCGTCGCGGGTGAAATTTGTGATCTTATGGCCTTTCCAATCCGGCGCCGCGGCGACCCAAATATTGCGCTGCCCTCGCTCATTGAGCAGCCAGGCTACGCGATTTCCGGTCGGCGCAGCGATGGGTGAGCTGGCAAACGGTGCGCTCATGACTTGGTCGATGGTGAAGGACCCGGTGGCGGCAAATGCGGCAACGGCGAACGTTGAGAGGGCCGCGAGAAATAGCGGTGAACGAGCAATCATATGGAATCTCTCTATTCTGTCACTCCGGATATCGGTCGATTATGGTACTTACGACTGATATTCTGGGGTAAACCGTGACATTCTCGGTTGGTCAAACCGTTGGCGATTACCGCGTTGTTGATGTGATTGGATCGGGCGGCATGGGCACTGTGTACAAGGTGCAGCATGTCATTTCGGACCGCATCGAAGCGATGAAGGTGATTCTGCCCAGCCTGATCGATTCACCGGGTCTAGCCGATCGCTTCATTCGAGAAATTAAAGTGCAGGCGCGGTTAAGCCATCCGAACATCGCATCTTTACACAACGCCCTTCGTGCAGAGCAAGGCCTACTGATGGTGATGGAGTACATCGAGGGCACAACGCTGCACGCGCGTTTGCGCGAATCCAGGCTTGATGCCTTGCAGAGTATTGACATCGCTTTGCAGGTGCTGAGCGCCCTCGCTTATGCGCATGCGCAAGGCGTGGTTCATCGCGACATCAAACCGGCGAACATTATGATTACGCGCGAGGGAATGGTGAAACTGATGGACTTTGGGATTGCGCGTGCTACAGACGCCGAAGACCATCTGACACGGACAGGCGCGGCGGTCGGATCGCTGTACTACATGTCTCCCGAGCAAGTGCAAGGCGCGGCCGTCGATCACCGTAGTGACCTGTATTCGCTCGGGGTCATGTTATACGAGATGATCACAGGTGAGAAGCCCATAACAGGAGACACGTCGTGGGCCGTCATGAACGGGCACGTAAACCAGACGCCTCGATCACCTGCTTCGGTGAATCCAACTATAACTCCGCCTTTGTCCCTGGCGACATTGAAAGCCATCGAGAAGAAGCCGGGAGACCGGTACCAGAGCGCAAACGAATTTGCTGCCATTCTGCAGATGATTCGAACCAGAGCCGGAAAGACAGGCGAGGCTGAAACTCTCCTGATGCAATCTGCAGCTAACCCGGCGCATTTGGATTCGACGCCCACGCCTGATGTCTCCCCCGAGTCGATGCATTCTCCTCTTCATACGCCGCCATCGGGTGCAAATCTCGTTTCCCAAAGTGTCACTCCTTCCGCGCATGTGGGGGTCGCGACACCAACGCCCCCGAGTGGCTTCACAACCAACGCCCAGCGGTTCGAACCCGCTGAACTTGAGCGCGCGAAGAAAGCATTAGCGGCGCATGTGGGCCCAATGGCCCGGATACTAGTGGATAGAGCAGCACGGAAATCGTCCAGTCTACAGCAGCTTTACGAACTGTTATCGACTGAATTGCCGGAAGGCCAAGAGCGAAAAAAGTTCCTGGCAGGACGTACGCGCTAGAGTTAGCTATTCGCTTCCCGGTTCGCTCTCGAGCAATTTCATTGCTCGCGCGAGGCTGCGCTGCATCCGATTGAACGACGAAGCGAGCACGGAGATCTCGTCGCGCCCGCGCACCGGAAGGTCTTCCACATCCAGTTTGCCCTGGCTGATTTCGTCCGCCATGTGCGAGAGTTTGGCTACGGGACGAATTACAGTCACGATCAAAACGGCATCAAGGACCAACAAGGTTACGGCGGCGACGACCAACAAATATGCAACCAGCGTCTTGAGAGCCGTGTTTGCAATTTGAAGTGGGAGCGATTCCGGCACGGTCACAATTTGCGCGCCAATCACTTCATTGGGCTTCCATCCAAAGCCGTTGTTAGGGCCGTATTGCCGAATCATGGCAGCGGGTGCCACTTCGGGCGTGCTGTGGCATTGCAGACAGCCAGGCGACGCCACAAGAGGGCGCGCAAAAACCAACGATCTTCCAGTGATGCTGGGGCGCTCGCGATAAAAATCCTTGAGATTGGGATCCTTACGGAACTCGTTGATGATATCGGCCTCCCAGTCCGTGGCGCGATCGGCTAGATTGGTCGGATTCAGCGTCGCTTCTTTGTATACATAATCGGGATTTCGCTTGTGCAAATAGGCAAAGACCTGCGTCGCCGAGAACGCGGGTACGATTTCGGGGTAGAACTCGGTCTGTCTACGATTAAGCCTGTTCAGCAGCGGCTTGATGTCTGTACTGGTGTAGTTGCGAGTCGCGAGGGTGGTCTCCATCATCAATCTCGCCTGCTCGCGAACGCGCGTATTTGCGTCGTTTTTCAGAAATATGTTGGCAAGCCACACGGCTACGGCAAGGCCCAGGCCGAATACAACCACAAAAATCAGATTAAAGCGTGCAAGTAGTTTCATGTCCTTACAAATTTAGGTGGGGAAGTGCCCTTTAGATTCTAAGAAACAGCAATCGAGCAAGGTCCGACAAACGAAAAAAAGGGCCGCACGGAATTTTCGCCGTGCGGCCCTTTTCTGCTAACTGGCTATAGGTCTATTTTGGACAGCCGAGTGCCTTTACTTCACGATCAGGCAACGGCTTGATGTTCTTGACCGCAGGAGGCATCGTCTGGCTGTTTCGAGGAACCAGATAAATCTCCACGCGGCGATTCTTGTCGGCGTCGGTCACCGCAGAGCCTTTGCGCTCCTTGACGTTCGACGTGACACACTGTCCTGGGCGTGGATCGGAGGTCTGGTCAGTGCCAACCCAATCCACTCTGACGTGGGTAGCGTCAACGTTGGCGCAAGTTCCGCCACCGCCTGTAAGGACAGCAGCGCAATTCAGCGTACGGGCCTCGTCGAGCGCCTGACCGGCCTCCGGCCCGCCACGACGTCCACGACCCCGTCGACGAGCACCGCCAACAGCGCTTTCCTCGTCCTGACCGCGGTGGCCAACAAGGACGATATCGTAATCCCCGCTTGCCATTCTGCGAGCTGCGTCGTCAATCAGAAGACGTTTGCCGCAGTTATTTACACGAGCATTGTTCTTCGCAAACACAACGTCATCGAGCCGGATCGGCTGATTCTGCTGGCAGTTCACCGTTATGGTAGTCGTTTGCGAAGCTGTTTTACCCGTTTCGTCCGTTACCGTGAGGGTGGCCGTGACACTCTTGGTCTGGCTTGCGGTGCCGGTTTCGAAATTCAGCGTAGAAGCATCGAAGGTGGCGTTCGGGCTAGTATCGTTCGTGACGCTGCCTTCGCTAACCGTCCACTTGTACGTCAAGTTGCCTCCACAGGCAGAACTAGAGGCATTGGCGGTCAGTTGCGCGGTGTGCGTTCCATTCGTCATGGCTGCGCAGGCCAGCGTGGTGGGGTTGGCGGACACGCTGCTGATCGTGGGCGCAGCCTCGCTTACCGTCACCGAAGCCGTGGCAGTTACCGGAGCCACCGGCGGAGGCGTCGGCGGCTGGATCCAGCAGCGTACCGGGAACTTCTTCGGGCGCTCAATCGGAGCCGGAGGCGGAGTTGTATCACGCACTGTTACCTGAACGTTGAATGTACCGGTATTGTTCGGGGTGAATGTGAAATCCGCTCCCGTAGCGCCGCTTTGCGGAGCACCATTCAGCGTCCACTCGTAAGCCAAGTTATGACCGGCGGGCGCTTCAATAGTCGCGTGCAAATTAACCGGCTTCCCTTGGCAGATGGTGCCTTCAGCACCCGAAATGGTCGGGGTCGGGAGTGGCGGAGGCGGCGGTGGAGATGTCGGCATCGGGGGACACTTGCTCTGGCCGAGATAAAATACAAGGCCAACGGTGCCCTGGAAGCTGTTCAGCTTGTCCTTGGCCGGGATGTAGATGCCACCGTCCGGAAAATTCGGCAAATCGTAAGTTGGGTTACGCGACCAGAAGCCGCGTGCGTCCAAGCGCAACCCGACGTGGTCAGACAGGTGAAACTTGACGCCGCCGCCGTAGTTGATGCCAACTTGCAGGTTGTCGTTGAGGTTGCCGGAGTGATAGAGCGCTTGCTGGGTGGTTCCCCGGGCCAGACCTTCAGCGGTGTCGGTCGGTGTGAACTGAACGCCAAAAACGCCGGCGGTCAGATAAGGCTGAACCTTGGAGCCGCGTGGCCTCAGATTAAAGACGGGGTTCAAACCGAAATAGTAGTTGCGAGCGCCGAAGCTGTAGGTTGGAAGCGGTGAGCCGACCGCCGCACCAAAACCAGCCGGATAAACACCGCTCGATGTGCGAAATTCGACGTTGGCTTGGGCAAAGTCAGCCCAAAGTTCCAATCCCAGATACTTGGTCGGGTTATAGGCAATACGCAAGCCGCCCACCCCGCCATCTACAAGTTTGGTGTCCAGACCGCGCATAACTTGGCCATTGAGCTGAACACCGCCGAAAACATCGACTTCCACGATGTCGGGATATTCATCCTCACCCGACATGCCTTTCCCGTTCTTACTTGTGTTGGTTGCCGTCTGAGCGTATGCGGCTGTCCCCAGACACAACCCCAGACAAAGTACTGCACTACTTAACGGCCTAAAACTAAGCCGATTTTTCATTCTTCTCCCTCCAAGCAGGCTACGCCTCCACTTATTGATGTGTGGATCGGCCCTTTCGTAACGCAAACTGTTCTATAGATCTTTTTTGTTCAGAAAAGAGACACAGGTCGCTTAGTAAAACTGCTTTGCTCGGTGGATAATCCTTCGATCACATCCGAGCGTGATTGGTGCGGGGGCTAAGCACTGGTGACAGTACTTAGCCCGGTGATTAATCCGTATTAACGCGGGCAACCCAAGGCTTTGACCTCACGCTCGGGCAGCGGTTTGATCTGCTTAACCGCGGGCGGCATAGGTGCGCCGCGAGGCACAAGGTAGACCTCTACGCGACGGTTCTTGTCGGCTTCAGTTACTGTTGAACCACGGCGTTCTTGTTGGGACGGGTGAGTTGAGGTACCGCAGAGAGCTGGTCTGGTCTCCGAAGTCTGGTCAGTACCGACCCAGTCGACCTTCACTCGAGATAAGTCGACATTAGCGCAGCGTCCAGTTCCGCCGGTCAGCACGGCTGCCGCGTTCAGGCTGCGTGCTTCGTCCAGCGGCTGACCCGCTTCCGGAGCCTGGCGCCGACCGCGACGGCGACGGGTTGTGTTTGGCAGGTCTGCGCGTTCATCGGTATCACGATGCCCGACAAGGACCACATCGTAATCGCCAGTTATCTGGCGGGCCACATCGTCAATAAGCACGCGCTTACCGCAGTTGTTAACCCGAGCGCTATTCTTCGCGAAGACTATATCATCCAGCCGGACGAAAGGAATCGCTCCACAGTTGACCGTGATAGGTGTCGACTGCGAAGCTGTCTTGCCGTTCTGATCTGTGACCGTGACCGTGGCAGTAACGGTCTTGGTTTGACCTTGCGGCGCGCCACTCGCAAAGTTGAGCGTTGCCGTATCGAACGTCGCGGTCGAGCTTGTGTCATTAGTCAAGCTGCCTTCGCTAACCGTCCACCTATAAGTCATGTTCCCGCCGCAAACACCGGCCGACGCATTGGCGGTCAATTGCGCCGTAAAAGGCCCGGCGTTCGGCGGATTGGGCTGCCTGCACGTCAAGGTTTGCGGGTCGGCGGAAATACCCGAAATTGTAAGAGTCGAGTCTGCGACGGTTACCGTAGCTGTAGCCGTGACAGGCGCGCGAGGTGCTGCCGAAGGTGAACAGCCTTGTGGGGTCGGAGTGACCGGGGTAGTGTCAGTAACAGTTAGCTGAACTTCGAAGCTCCCCGTGTTATTCGGCGTGAAAGTAAAATCAGGACCGGTCGCGTTTTGCGGCGCACCGTTCAAGGTCCACGCGTAGGTGAGGGTATCCCCTGCCGGCCCCTGAAGATTGGCGTGCAGATTTACCGGTTTGCCTTGGCAAATAGTCCCCTCTGCGCCAGAAATTGTAGGCGTTGGAAGAGAAGGGGCCGGCTGACATGGCGTTATCGGCGGCACATATTTATGGCCCAGATAAAGCACCAATCCCATGGTCCCCTGGAAACCATTTATATGTTCCTTGTTCACAATGTAAATGCCGCCATCATTGAAGTTCGGCAGATCGAAAGTGGGATTGCGCGACCAGAAGCCTCTGGCATCAAAGCGCAACCCGAAGTGCTCGCTCAGGTGGAACTTAACGCCCCCGCCGTAATTCAGGGCAACCTGCAAATTGTCATTTAGATTGGCGGAATGATATACGGCATTTACAGCGGGAAGCTGCGCATGCTGCTCCGCCTGCTTAGTAGGAGTGAACTGTGCTGCACCCACGCCCACAGTCAAATATGGCTGAACACGGGACCCGCGAGGTGTCAAGTTAAACACCGGGTTTAATGCCAGATAATGAATCTGGTCGCCGAAATTGTAACTTGGCAGGCCCGGACTGATAGGAGTGACCAACCGGACGTTGTTGATCATGAAATTGTAGCCGAGCTCCAGACCGATGTGCCTGCTGAAGTTGAAGGCGACGCGGCCACCGGCAGTGCCGCCATTGGCGAGCTTCTCCACGAGTCCGTGATTCACTGACCCGAAAATGCTACAACCCCCAAATGCATCTAACTCGACCAAGTCCGGATACTCATCCATTGAGCCGGAACTATCAGACCGCTTAGCTTTGCCTTGCGCATACATCGAACCGCATGCAATAGCTGCGCAAAGAATTACCGCCCCGAGTTGCCGGAACGCGAGCCCAGATTTCATCCTTCTCTCCTCCCAGGCGAGAGTGGTAAGCAACACCAATACCTGATCTTAACGGAAAGAGGCTTAATTGCGAAAGATAATTCCTAAGTCGCCAGTAATTCCGTATATGCGCTCCGATTTGAGATCGGGCACCCAAAGGCGGCGAATGCGAGTGGAGCGTAAAGTCGTGGGCACTTCTTTCCAGGATTTTCCGCCATCCGCTGTTTCATACAGTTCCCCATATTCGACCGCGTAAGCAGTCATATCCCCACGGTAAACAACGGTGGAAACTGTTGAGGCCGGTATGCCGCCCATATTGGCGTACCATTTGCCACCAGTATCGGGTGAAGAGTAGAGGCCCAGGCGGGTTGCGATCAGCAAGGGGCAGGAGGGATCAGACGGGACCGCTATGTCGTAAATATCGGTGGAAGGAAGTGGAAACGGCATTGGTGACCAATGATCGCCGTAGTCTTTGGTCGCGTATAAGCCAGCCGAACCACGCGCAATGAGGACACCGTCGAAGTTCTGCGCCATTGAGAGAGATGTGATAGCGGGGGAGCCGGGAATATCCGCGAGCGTCCAGTGCTCGCCCATATCATCGCTTTTCAACAAGCCCAGGTTAGTTGCGGCGAAGATAATATCTTTCGCACCGCTCTTTGTGGCGTAGAGCCCGTTGATTTCGGCGGGGTTGATCTCGTGGATATTAGGTTTGGGCTTCGCGGGTGTGGTTGTTCGCGAGCGCGTTGTTGCTTTGCCGCGCGCCGGTTTCGGAGCTGGTTTTGCTGTTTCGGGCGGCGGAGGGGTCACCAGACGTACGGGAATGGCCTTCCAAGTCAGGCCGGCATCAATCGACTTGTACATCTGGTGAGAACTGGCCGCAAGAAGAATACGCTCTTCTGTGACCGGTCCCGTAATCGCGTTCAGATGGACGCCTGAAATGCCTTTGGGATCGCGAATCTGCGACCAGGAATCGCCTTTATCGCTACTAACGAAAATACCTGAAGTCTCCCCGTCCTGCGGCTCAACCGCCACAAACCTGTTTCCGGAAACGGTGAGAGCACTGATCACGCGGTCGACAAAACCGTTGTTGATCAGATCGATTGTTTCGCCGCCGTTGCGGCTTTTTGCCACGCCTTCATGTTCGAGAGCCAAATAGACATTGTTCACTTCCGAAGAGTCGAATGCGAGCGAATTTACCTGAGTGTTTGTTAGCGTTTTCCAGCTTTTGCCGTCGTTTAGAGATCGGAAGAGGCCGAGAGTGGTCCCAGCGAAAACGGCTCCCGGTACATTCGGTGCGCCACAGCAGTCTCCGGGCTCGAAACGAACCACATGGGTTCTACGCGATGTATTCGGGATGCCCAGCAGCTTGTGCCAGAGATCCCCACGATCATCGCTAGAGTAAATGCCGCTGCAGGCGCTCGCAAAGATTTTAGTTGGAGAGTTGGGGTCGACGTAGATGGAAAAAACGTCTGAGTCATCGACCATGCCGGTATGAATGGAGTCCCAGGTCTTGCCGCCATCCATCGTGCGCCAGGGCAAGTGCGTGGTGCCGGCATAGATCACGTCCGGATTTTTGGGATCTATTGCGACCGCAGTAATTCCTTGCATTTCGAGATTCTGGGGATCGGAGATGCGGGTCCAGGATTTACCGGAATCATTGCTCAACATGACGCCACGTTGCGTTCCGGCAACGAACCTGGAGGGATCACTTGACGCCGCTGCGAGGGCGCGCACGCCGAATCCATAGACATCTTTTACCGGCATCCATGTTTTTCCGCGGTCAGAGCTACTAAATAGGCCGGCATCTTCGGCGGCGATCATGCCGATTAAGTAGTGATCGGTATTCGCTGGATCAATCAGGATAGATGTTATTTCGCTCAGGGTTCGTTTGGGAAAATCGAGCAACTGCCAGCTAGCGCCCGCGTTATCACTTTGAAATAGAAGCGAGCTCATGCCACCGGCCAGAACTGTGGCGGCGTTCTTCGGGTTGACCGCCACCGTGGTAGCAGTACCTCCGAAAGGACCAGCGATTTTCCAATCGTTAGAAGGTATAGAGCCGGAAAGAACGGCAGCAGCGAGCCCAGCGGCGGCCGCTCCCGATATGAGCAGAAATGAAGAACGATTAATCATTGGACGTGTGTTTTGCTTGAACTGACATCTCTATTGTTAACTCGACCGATTCGATCAACCGCTCTAGAGAGGGCGCGTTATTGCCGGGCTACCGCGAACCGGCAGTCGGCGCGGCCATTTGCGCCGGAACGGCGGCTTAGGTATCCTAAGATAGTAATTTCAAAAGAGATCGGTTCGTAATAGTTAATGGCAAATACAGTTTCCGCGCTGAAGCGCGTCCGCATAGCAGAGCGCCGCACGAATATCAATCGCATGCGCAAGTCGAAGCTTCGGCATCAGATTCGCGCAATGCGCCGCTCATTGGATAGCAAAGACACTTCGGTAGCAAATCAAATGCTTCCCGCGACATTTTCTATTGTTGATCGCGCAGCGAAGTGGGGCATCATCAAAGCGAATACGGCAGCACGCTATAAGAGTCGCATTACGCTACGCCTTCGCAGACTCAGCGCAGCATAAGATCGACCTCGCACTGCGCCCTTCCATTCACTGTTAGACTGGCTTGCATGCCAAGCCGAATGATTTCGACGGGCGTTCTGTCCGTCGCGTCGCTTATTTTTAGCGCACTCCCGCTGCTAGCAAAAGAGCCCGTAACAGGAAAACACGGAATGGTGGTGGCACAAGAACCCAATGC
Source organism: Terriglobia bacterium (assembly GCA_963846025.1). GTDB lineage: Bacteria > Acidobacteriota > Terriglobia > Bryobacterales > Bryobacteraceae > Bog-105. The sequence continues at coordinate 55,180 of CAWJUG010000012.1, forward strand.
CTCCGATGTTGGGCTGGCCGTTCTGAAGGACGGAGGCAACGCAGTGGATGCCGCCGTAGCGGTCGGGTTCGCCTTGGCAGTCACACACCCGGTGGCCGGAAATATCGGGGGAGGCGGATTCATGCTGATCCGCATGGCAGACGGCAAAACGGCGTTTCTCGATTTCCGCGAATGCGCCCCAGGAAAAGCATCGCGCAACATGTATATCGGGCCGGATGGAAACCCGACGCGGGAGAGCATCGTCGGCTGGCGATCTTCCGGCGTCCCGGGGTCGGTAGCGGGTTTCGAACTGGCTGATAAGAAATTCGGCAGCAAGAGTTGGGCAGATCTCTTGGCCCCCGCGATCAGGTTAGCTCGCGACGGATTTGCCGTAACAGATTCCTTCGCGGCATCGCTGCATGCCAAATCGCTGCAGGCCGACCCTGAGTCGAAGCGCATTTTCACCCGCGATGGCGATTACTACAAGGCGGACGAAAAGCTGACACAACCGGAACTGGCAGCAACGTTGCAGCGCATCGCAAGTAACGGAGCGAAAGAGTTCTATCAGGGCGAGACGGCTAAAAAACTGGCGGCAGCGATGTCGGCGCATGGTGGACTAATCACAGTCGACGATTTAGAAAAATACAAAGTGGTTGAGCGAGCGCCGCTGACCGGAAATTACAAAGGTTTCGAGATCATTACCGCGCCTCCGCCTAGCGCGGGCGGTGTGGGGTTGTTGCAGATATTGGGGATGCTCGCAGGTACAAATTACGACAGCGATGGAGCAGATTCCGCAAAAGCAGTGCATTACGAGACGGAAGCCATGCGGCGCTTTTATGCCGACCGGAGTGAATACCTTGGCGATCCCAATTTCTACAACGTACCTGTCAAGGCGCTTCTCAACCCCAAGTACATTGCCTGGCGGCGGGGCACGATTGATCCGGACCGGGCGACTCCGAGCGACGTGATTGGGCCAGGATTGCCGAAATCTGAGACCGCACGCATTTCCTGGTATGAAAGCGTTGAGACTACGCACTACAACGTCGTGGATGGGAAAGGGAATGCAGTGGCAGTGACCTACACGTTGAACAATTCGTGGGGAAATGGAATTACGGCGCCCGGGCTGGGGTTCTTATTGAACGATGAGATGGACGATTTCGCTGCGAAACCCGGCTCGCCGAACATGTTCGGCATGTTAGGTGCGGACGCAAATGCAATTGAGCCTGGAAAACGGCCCCTTTCATCCATGACGCCGACCATCATTACGAAAGACAACAAGCTGTTGATGGCCGTGGGCGCGCCGGGTGGCTCAAGAATAACGACCGGCGTAACAGAAGTGATCTTGGACGTTCTCGATTTCCACCTGAATCCCCAGGACGCCGTCGACCTGCCGCGTTTTCATGAGCAGTGGAAACCGGACGTTCTGTATCTCACCACCGGCTTTGCTCCCGCAACTGAACAGGCGCTGCAGAAGATGGGCTATGACATCAAACCGATTGAGGGGGTCGCCCGAGTGGAGGCCATCGTGGACCACAACGGCACGCTGGAAGGCGGGACAGAGAGCCGCTATCACGGTAAGGTTGCCGCATACTAGTATTCTTGAGCGAGCTTCGCGCGCCTGAACGAAGACACTTTACATGCAGCTTGTACTCTCGACGCACCTTTTCGTCAAACATCGTCTGACAACCGTCTGGCTGGAACGTGTTTGGGATGCCGGGTTTCCAGCCGTTGAGATCTTCTGCGCGCGGCAGCATATCGATTACCGCGATAACGCCCAAATCGGCGAATTAGGACACTGGTTCCGCGATTCGAAGTTGAAGTTACAGTCGTTGCATTCGCCGATGTACAACGATGACGTCTGGGGACGTTCCGGCCCGCAGGCTGTGATCGACGTCACTGAGCCCACCAAGGGAAAACGCATTCGCGCAGTGGATGAGATCAAGCGCGCGATCGAGATTGCGGAAACGGTTCCGTTCCGGTATCTGATCCAGCATCTAGGAGTATCTGGCCAAGAGTTCGATGAAGGCCGCCTCGACTCCGCTTTTTCATCTTTAGAGGAGATCAAGGTTTTCGCCGGCCAGCGCGGCGTGGAACTGCTTCTCGAGAATACGCCTAACGCGCTGTCGAGCGCGGAACGCCTGAATCGTTTCCTGTCGGAAACGCATTTGAATCTCGGATATTGTTTCGATATCGGGCATGCGCACATGAACGGGCACATGCAGGATGAATTCGAACTGATGAAGCCGAGAATTCGCTCTACGCACCTGCATGACAACAACGGCTTGGAGGACCAGCATCTTTTTCCAGGGAAGGGCAGCATTGATTGGTCCCGAGCGATGCAGTTTCTGGCTTCGCGGCCGGAGCAGTATCCGCTGCTGCTGGAACTGAAGGAGCCGGCGGAGATGGAGCATCCTATTGAAGAAGCAAAACGCGCGGCCGATGAGCTGTTAGCCAAAAGCTATTCACACGAACATGAGCAGTAAAATCGAAACGACGCAAACTGCGTCGGCTGGCGATCCGATTAGTTCACCGGGCGCGGTTCCCACCGCTATTGAACTAAGGGATGTAAGCCAATACGAAGGCCAGCTGGTAGACGATTCATGGTTGGCTTTACAATTTGCGGAAATCCGGCAAAATCGTTTTCCCGATCGTTCGCGACGGCAGCGGCATGATTCAATGCGTCGCCGTCAAGAGCAACTTGCCCGAGCAGCTCTTCGAGACACTGAAGAATCTGACGCAAGAGAGTTCCGTAATCGTAACGGGGACGGTTCGCGCCGAGGCTCGCGCCGCCGGTGGTTATGAGTTGGATGTAACGGGAGCGGAGGTGGTCCAGCGGGTCGCCGAAGAGCAACCCTACCCGATTACGCCGAAAGAACATGGCGTCGATTTCCTGATGGACCACCGCCATCTGTGGCTGCGCAGCCGCCGGCAGCACGCGGCGATACGCGTTCGCCATGAGGTAGTGAAAGGCATACGCGATTACTTCGATTCGCATGGCTTCACGCTGGTAGATACGCCGATTTTCACGCCCGCCGCCTGCGAAGGCACAACAACGTTATTCGAAGTAGATTATTTCGAAGAAGAAAAAGTCTATCTGACGCAATCGGGACAGCTTTATAACGAAGCAGATGCAATCGCTTTTGGAAAAGTTTACTGCTTCGGACCCACGTTCCGTGCCGAAAAATCGAAGACGCGGCGGCACCTCACCGAGTTCTGGATGGTGGAACCCGAGATGGCTTATGCCGATCTGGAAGAGGTCAAACGCGTGGCGGAGGAACTGATCGTTTACGTCGCCGCTCGCGTGCTGGAAAATCGGCAGGAAGAGTTGAAGATTCTGGAACGGGATATTTCGAAGCTAAGCAACATTAAAGCGCCGTTCCCCCGGATGTCCTACGACCAAGCGGTTCAGATTCTTCAATCGAAGGGCAGCGAGATTCAATGGGGCGGCGATTTCGGAAACGCTGACGAGACGCTTCTGACGCAGGATTTTGATCGCCCGGTAATAGTGGACCGCTATCCGACGGCAGATTAAAGCCTTCTACTTTCAACCCGACGACCAACGGCCGGAGCTTGCGCTGGGCGCGGATATTCTGGCGCCCGAAGGCTACGGCGAAATTGTCGGCGGGGGCCAAAGAATTCACGATCTGGCCCTGCTGGAGCGTCGCTTGGCGGAACATAATCTCCCGCGTGAAGCCTTCGAGTGGTATCTCGACCTGCGGCGTTTCGGGTCTGTGCCGCACGGCGGCTTCGGCATGGGCGTAGAGCGCTTCACGGCCTGGATGACGGGCGTCGAGCACTTGCGCGAAACTATTCCTTATCCGCGCATGTTGTACCGCACGCGGCCGTGAGGCGCCACTCAAACTTAGCGAATGCTCCACTCCGCGATATCGATCATCGGAGCGCCTCTTGACTTAGGGGCCGGACGGCGCGGCGTCGACATGGGCCCTTCGGCGTTACGGCTCGCCGGGTTGAATGCACGACTGGCGTCGCTTGGCTACCACATCGAGGATCTGGGGAACCTGTCAGCGCCGCAGCAGGAAAGCACCCCGACAGGCGCGGAGAACGCTAAGTATCTTCCGCAGATTGCGAAGATGTGTGCGAAGCTCGCGACGATGGTTGAGAGCGTAATTGCAGCGGCTAATTTCCCGCTGATTCTTGGAGGAGATCACTCGATAGCAGCGGGAACTTTGGCGGGCGTATCGCACTATTACCGCCAGCGTGGCGAAAAGGTGGGACTGATTTGGGTCGATGCACACGCCGATATGAACACTCCAGAGTCGAGTCCGAGCGGCAATGTGCACGGCATGCCGCTCGCGTGCTGCGTGGGCCGGGGCCCCGCGGAACTGACGGAAATTTTCGATTACTCGCCGAAGGTTGACGGCGCAAACGTCGCGTTATTGGGCATACGCGACGTGGACAAACGCGAACGGGAGGTGGTCCGCGCCTCGGGTGTGACTGCCTTCACCATGCGAGACATCGACGAACGAGGCCTGCGTAAGATTATGGAGCGCGCTATCGCCATTGCCTCGAATGGCACCGCCGGCTTTCATCTTTCGCTCGATATGGATTCAGTGGATCCCGATGAAGCGCCCGGCGTGGGAACACCAGTTCGAGGCGGGATGACTTACCGGGAGGCGCATCTGGCCATGGAAACGATATGCGATTGCAGCCGCATGCTATCGATGGAAATTGTTGAAGTCAATCCGGTACTTGATTCCGCAAACCGCACCGCATTGCTAGGGGTTGAGTTAGTCATGTCCGCCATGGGCAAGAAAATATTATGATCGCTATGCTGCGATTTACGCGACAGCCGCCGGCGTTTACGGTTAGCCGGCTCAAATAACCGGAAGGCCGAGCTTCTTTTGCAGATGCGGAATCGCCCCGGAAACGAAAACATCTTCCGAGCCGCGGCTGCGCCGTTCTGTGAACTCCACTTTGCCTTCCACCAACTTCTTGCCGGCCGTGATGCGGTACGGAATGCCGACGAGATCGGCATCCTTGAACTTAACGCCAGGGCGCTCGTCGCGGTCATCCAGGAGCGCATCTATGCCAAAGCGGAGGCATTCTGTGTACAGCATGTCGGCAGTCTCGCGCTGGAGCGAATCAGAGTAGTTGACGGGGGTAATCACCACCGTGAACGGAGCGATAGGCGGCGGAAGCGACATGCCGTCGCGATCGTGAAACAGTTCGATAGCGCAAGTCAGGATACGTTCGATGCCGATTCCGTACGAACCCATAATGGGCGTAATCTCTTTTCCGTCTTCGCCAAGGACGCGCAGGCCCATCGATGCGGAATACTTATAGCCGAGCTTGAAGATGTGACCGATCTCAATTGCTTTCATCACCTGTAGCGGCGCGCCGCAGGTGGGGCAAGCGTCGCCTTCGCTCGCTTGGCGCAGATCGTACGTCTCGGCAGTGAAATCCTCACCAGGAGTGACGTGGCGCAGGTGGTAATCGTCGCGGTTGGCGCCGGCAATCATATTACGCCGTCCCACCAGCGCCGAGTCCATCAGAATGCGGAGGTTCTTCACGCCGACCGGGCCCAATGAGCCGGCACTTGCGCCGAACCAAGCAACGATCTCTTGCGGATGGGCTGGGCGAATTTCGCTCGCGTTCAAGAGTGACGCTAACTTACTTTCGCTTAGCTGGTGATCGCCGCGCAGCATCACAAGGACCGGCTTGTTGTCGGCCGCCATCACCAGACTCTTCATTTGCGATGTTTCCGGCAGCTTGATGAAGCCTGCGATTTCAGCAATGGTTTTGAGTCCGGGCGTGTGAAACGGGTCGGGCGAAAGATCACCCTCGGGGTCAGAAACGGCGGGAGCAACCGGCGTCGATACCGCTTTTTCAAGATTCGCCGCGTAGCCGCACTTCGGGCAATGCACAACAAAATCTTCACCGGCATCGGACCGCACCATAAACTCATGTGATTGACTGCCGCCCATGGCGCCCGAGTGCGCCTCTACGACGGTGTATTCGAGTCCGCAGCGATCAAAGATGCGCCGGTACGCTCCGTAATGTTTGTCGTAGGCGATATCCAGTCCGGCTTGGTCCAAATCGAACGTGTAGGAATCTTTCATGATGAACTGGCGCACGCGCAGCAAGCCGGATTTAGGACGTGGCTCGTCGCGAAACTTAGTCTGAATCTGATACCAGATCTGCGGCAACTGTTTATAGCTGCGAAGTTCCCCGCGAGCGATGAATGTCACTATCTCTTCATGCGTCATGCCGAGGCATAAGTCGCGCCCGAAGCGATCTTTTAGCCGGAACATGTTGTCACCCATGAGATCCCAGCGACCGGATTCTTGCCACACTTCAGCGGGATTAAGCGCCGGCAATAGAAATTCCTGGCCGCCGATTGCGTTCATTTCCTCCCGCACGATCTGCTGAATTTTCAGCAGAGAACGTTGCGCCAGCGGCAGATAGTTGTAAATACCGGCGGAGAGTTGCCGGATATAGCCGGCGCGCAGAAGCAGCTGATGGCTAATGACTTCGGCTTCCGCGGGAACTTCCCGCAGAGTCGGTATAAAAAGAGTGCTCCATCTCATCAGGTCTAATAGACTAATTAGAACAGACGTCGGAGGGAACCACATCCTATGACCGATCAGCAACGCATGGCGCAGCCTCTTCGAGAAGCAGATCCCGAAATTTACGATGCCGTCCGGCTGGAAGCGGAGCGGCAAAATAGCCGTCTCGAGTTGATTGCGAGCGAAAACTTCACGTCAGAGGCAGTGCTCGAAGCGGCGGGCAGCGTATTTACCAACAAATACGCCGAAGGCTATCCGGGCAAGCGCTATTACGGTGGCTGCGAATTTGTCGATGTCGTCGAAACCCTCGCGCGCGAACGTGCGAAGCAGCTCTTCAAAGCGGAGTATGCGAACGTACAGCCGCATTCCGGGTCGCAAGCGAATGAGGCCGCTTATGCATCCGTGTTGCAACCCGGAGACACAATTCTCGGTATGAATCTTGCCCACGGCGGCCATTTGACGCACGGGCATCCGCTGAACTTTTCGGGCAAACTGTACAAGGTTGTCGCCTACGGCGTACGGAAGGAAGATGAACTTATCGATTACGACGAAGTGGCCAAGCTGGCGAAGCAGCACAAGCCCAAAATGATCGTGGCGGGAGCCAGCGCTTATTCGCGGGTGATCGATTTTGCTCGTTTTCGTGAAGTGGCCGATTCCATCGGTGCGGTGTTCTTAGTGGATATCGCGCACTATTCAGGTTTGGTGGCGGCGGGGCTGTATCCGAATCCTTGCGAGCACGCCCATATCGTGACTTCCACGACGCACAAGACCCTTCGCGGGCCGCGTTCTGGCATGATTCTGTGCAAAGAGAAGTTCGCTCAGGCAATTGATCGCGCGGTTTTCCCAGGTGCGCAGGGAGGCCCGCTCGTCCATGTCGTAGCGGCGAAAGCGGTGTGTTTCCGTGAAGCACTAACAGAGGGCTTCCGAGCTTATCAGCAAAGGGTTCTGGCAAACGCGCGTGCCCTGGCAAAATCGCTACAGGCCGAAGGGTTTCGAGTGGTCAGTGGCGGCACAGACTCGCACATGTTCCTGATCGACGTCTTCGCCAAAGGGGTAAAAGGAAAGGAAGCGGAAACTGCGCTCGATGAAGCCTATATCACCGCCAACAAAAATGCGATTCCGTTCGATACGAATCCGCCTTTGAACCCGAGTGGCATTCGGTTAGGTAGCCCCGCCGTAACGACGCGAGGCTTTGACGAAACTGAGATGCAGAAAGTGGGACGGCTGATTGCGCATGTGCTGAACAACCCCAAATCCTCGGACGCTACGGAAAGTGTACGCCGCGGCGTGACTGAGTTGACTGACCAACACCCGCTATATGAGTGGCGGCGAGTTGCGGCACCGGTGCTCACGACCTGATCTCTGAGTGGCCATTTAACGTGTCGCCGGAGAATTAGCGCCAGAAAGCGGATGGCTGGGAGGCAGGGACTCGAACCCCGATACGCAGATCCAGAGTCTGCAGTCTTACCATTAGACGACCTCCCAATGGATCTAAATGCAAGTATAACAAGATGTTGCGCGTGTCTACCCACTCACGAGACGTGAAAAAGCCGATGCCAAAACCGTCGCTTATGGGGCGTTTGGATTCGTGACTCCTGAGCGGTCGAAGCGTGGTGCAGATTCCCTGAATGCGAGGAACCCCGTGCGAGACGGCGTCTTTGCGGTTCAGTTTGCAAGGCCAGCTTGCGGTGCGCCATCCTGGGCGAAACCGGATCCACGTCTCCTGGCGGCGGGCTCACCTCGCCGAGTTGGTTGGGCTGAGCTTGTTTGCCCGTGTTGCCCACCAACTCTGCTTCCACAATAAAACGCTTCGGCGCCGATCCGACATAGTAGAACGGATAACAGGTGATCATCGTCAGCAAGGTATTCGGTTGGCCATCGTTGCTGACTACCTGCGTAGGAGGAATAAGTCCTCCGCCGTCCGGCTGAAGCACACTTACATCGGTTGGGCGCACGATCTTAGTCGCTACAACTTTGTATGTATAAGTTGCGGACGGGGACTCAAAGCTCACCAAATCACCGCGTTGTATATCTTTGAGCCCGCGAAACAAAGTGTCACGATGTGCCGCGATCGCGAAATTTCCCGGCTGTCCCGGTAAGGCGGTCGACGGCACATGACCCACCGCAACCTTCAAGACGTCTGCGTCTACACCCTCACGCACCACCGCGGCTAAATTCAATCTACCGATTTCCACGCGACCCAAGATCACGCCCTCCGCTGGACGAGCTGGCTGCCTAGGGGCCGGACGGGATGCCACATCTGTCTTCGGGACGACAGCCGTCGGTGCTTTGCCGACCAGAAACCCAAAAGGCGTGCGTTCCCGGATGTAATCCGCAAAGTTCACCTGAGCGCGGCCTGCAATTTCCTGGTCAAATGCCCAGTTCTGATAAGCCTCGTAAACGTATTGATCGCAGAGTGTATACGCGTAATATCCGAGCGCCACAATTCCGAACAACAGCAGCATCAGTCGTACGCCATGCAGAGCGCCGAACGCTCTTTTTAGTCCTTTCCGCCGCTTCGCGTTATGCGAATGTAATCCCGGCTTTGCAAAGTAAGCCGGCGGGGCAGGCCGGACAATATAGGGAGTTGGTGGCTCGCTCATGCAGGTCTAGTGACGCGTCTCCGGACTACTCTTCTGCTCTCTGGCTAGAAGCTCTGACAGCGGCATGGTGATGTAGGTGGTGCGCGTGTGAACGGTTAAGCGCCGGCTCTCCTCCTCCGCCAGCACTTTGACAGAGCGGACAACGCGATGATCAATCACCTCATCCGGAACATAGCCGATGCTATACGAGTTGCGAATATCCTGCGAGATCTTTTTGAATACGGGCAGAACGTCTTCCACTTTTTCCGGTTCGAAGAACTCTCCGCCGCTGACGGCCGCGATTCTGCGCATAACATTTGGATTCGCGTCCGGGTCGCCGGTATCATATATACCCACCGTGTAAATTGTGGCGCGCGATGCTTCGATCATCTTTATCAACTCTGGGAAGGTGGTCTTACTCACGTTGTCTCCGCCATCGCTCACGACGATTAGGGTTCGCTTTTCGCGATGGGCATATTCCAAGTGCTTCAGTGAATAAGCGATGGCATCATAAAGCGCAGTCTGTCCCGCAGGTTGGCCGTAGTACAAGGCAGCCCGAAGTTCCTGCAGTTTATCGGTGAACATCACCTTTTCCGGTAAGCCTCGCATCACTGAGTTGTTGAAATTCACGACAAAGAACTCATCATCCGGATTGCTTTCTCTTGCGAATGACAGCCCGGCCATGATCACCTCCGGCTTTTTGTCACGCATGCTTCCGCTGTTATCAACCACTAGGCCGACGCTTACCGGAGTATCGACGCTTGCGAACTGAGTGATGGGGCGCGGATGACCATCTTCAAAGACTTTAAAATTGCTCTTCTGCAAACCGGTTACGAAGCCGCCTTTGCGGCTTTTTACACTGACATCCAACAGAACAAGATCGACATTATCTGAGATGGTGAACGTGCCCTGCTTCGGCATCTCAGAATTGATTTCGAGATGACGGAACCCTAAAATCGCCACGAGAGAAACGGCCAGCACGGTTCCCGTAAGTGCTCGTTCGATTGATGTATACGGTACCGCCATTCATTCACCTCAACGGAGTCCAACTTCCTATGTATACCGAAAAGAAAACGCCTGGACGGCTATACCGGCCAGGCGTCGAGTGCCGAACTGCGTCCGGCCTGAAAACATCCGTTAGGATCGCCGCGTAGCAAGCGTCAACAGACCCGCAAAACTTAACGAAGTAAGGCCAAGCAATCCAATAAGCGGATTGAAGCTACCGGTATGAGGTAGAGATTGCGGTTGCTGCGCGGGAGCAGGCTCGGCTGCCTGGGGCACAGGAGCAGGTTGAGGCTCAGGCGTAGGCTCCGGAGCAGGTTGGGCTTCGGGGACCGGCGCCGGGGCAGGCTGCGCTTCCGGGACAGGGGCCGGAACAGGTTCGGGCTCACGATAGTTCATCGGAACCGGTACCGGAGCAGCCGATGCTAGCTGTGCAACAAGTTTTTTCGGATAAGGGAACTCTTGACCGAAATTGTCGCCAGGATAAAACCACTCTTTAACCGCTTTCGGAACGCCCGCCGGCGTTTCCCAAAATGCGAACTGGGTTTTGCCTTGCGGCTGCATACGATAGTCCGGAATAGCCAGGATTGTTGTTTCAAGATGATCCTGGTTCTTATCGAAGATCTGAACGATATGGCGGTCAGATTGTGAATCCATCAGCTTCCATACGTATGTGCCCGGATCCAGAACCTTGTTACCGGCGATAATTGGCTCATTCACGGTAACTACAGTCATCTTGTTCCATTCATCTGCGTGCGCTTTCGGAACAAACGAAGTTCCTATTAGAGCAATGCCAGTAATAGCTAAGGTGGTAATCGAAAACGTACGAAATTTACGACTCATTTTCTAAACTCCTCCAAATCGAATATTCTTCTCTCTCAAGTTGCTGGCCTGGCAACTATTTTCTATTTGGCGCTTCGCGCCCTTCGAGGTAACAAAAGCACTTACTTTGCCAAAATTGACCAAAACCCGCATTATCAACACTTTGGTGACGTTTGCCGCGCTGGGAAGGGTGCAAAAAGTACAGATTACCGCGCACTTTCGACGCGAAGAACATGGGAAACTTTTCTGTGTCGGGGAAATGACGGGAAATACCTACTCTGGATCGGCTACATTGGCGTTATGTCGAAGAAGCGCAATGATGAAACGACGTTAGCAATTGATATCGGCGGAACGGGAATTAAAGCATTACTGCTGGATGCAGATGGGAAACCGGCTAGCGAGCGGGAGCGCGCGTTAACTCCGCATCCGGCGACGCCCGCAGCCATATTGAAGCTGCTCGACGTTATGAAAAGTAAGCTGGGAAATTTCGACAGGGTCTCTGTGGGCTTCCCTGGCGTCGTGAAGAGGGGAGCTACATTGACGGCGCACAATCTTCATGAACGGTGGGTTGGTTTTGAACTCGAGAAGGTTCTGTTGAAGCGCTGGAAAAAACCCGTTCGCGTTGCCAACGACGCGGCTGTCCAGGGGTTCGCGGCGATTCATGGAAAAGGTTTAGAACTCGTGATCACATTGGGAACTGGGTTCGGATCTTCTTTGTTCATCGATGGGACGCTCGTACCCGGACTTGAACTCGCGCATCATCCCTGGCGCAAAAACAAGACGTACGAAGATGATTTAGGAAAAAAAGGCTTCGAGAAGCACGGCGCGAGGAAATGGAACAAGCTGGTTGAAAAAGCTATTTCGCAACTGCAGGCCTTGTTCAACTATGATCATCTCTATATAGGCGGGGGCAATGCAGGGCACATCACGTTCGCCCTACCGCCCCATGTGACGCGAGTTTCGAACGAAGACGGATTATTAGGAGGAGCGGCGCTTTGGCGCGTTCCGTTCGGAGAAGAGAAGCGGCTTACTTCGTTAGAAAAGGCCACTTCATAAGGAAGTGATAGTGATAGCGGTACACAAACACTGCAATCATCCCCGCAACGACTACGACGATTCCCAGAAGAACCAGAAACACAATGCGCCAAGGGAACTTCCGGCCTTCACGCTTCAACACCAGCAAGTAACTGGCGAATAATCCGACAAAGAACAGCAGCACCATGGGCACTGCGAACAACATCATGTTGAAGATGTCCGGGGTAGGAGTGACGACCGCGGCAATGACAGTGATGGCCAGAATGGCGTAACGACTGTTGCGCAAGAGGAACCGGGGCGAGGCAAGGCGCAGCAAGGTCAGAAAGAAAATGATCACCGGCATCTCAAAAACGAGACCGACGCCGAGCGTGACGTTCACGAAGAGGTTGAAATACTCATTGATGGACACAACCGGCGTGACATGCACGTCTCGGCCGATGCCAAGCAGAAACTCTAAGCCGTATTGAAATGCGACGAAATAGGCGAACAGGCCGCCTGTAATAAACAATCCCGCGGTCGAGAGGATGAAAGGTGCCGCCCAGCGCTTCTCACGTTTATAGAGCCCGGGGGAGATGAAGCCCCAAACCTGAAAGAGCACCCACGGCGATGCAACAAACAAAGAGACGAGCAGAGGCAGCTTGATATAGATCACGTTGAACTGCTCCATGGGCGTGATCTGCGCCAGATTGGGCGGGTTTACACCAAGATGTGTCAGCGCAATAACTGCTGGAGCCGAAACAATGGACCAAAGATCCTTGCAGAAGCCGACACAAAGGACAAATGCGACTACCAGACCCATCAACGCGCGGATGATGCGAGTACGCAGTTCCTCCAGGTGCTCCATGAAGGACATCCGAAGCATGCCCTTCTCTTCTTCGTCTGCGGAATCATCATCATCATCAGGCGGAGGTGGGGGCGGTGGTTTGGGAGGTGGCGTGCGTTTGGCGAGTTGCTGTGGAGCGGTTATTGGCCGTGGTGGCGCAACTTCGCCGTATGGTTCTGAAGAACTGTGGTAAACGGACGCAGTTTCGGTCTGCGCAGTCAGGCCATCACGGCTGCCGGTTTCGGTTTCAGATGGTGATGGTGCAGTTTCGCCGTCCGGAGCGTTCTGCTCCTCAAATCCCTCGGGCATCGGTGATCGGCGCTAAACCGGGTGTTCCTCTTGCGCTGGAGCGTGCTCTTGTTCAATGCTCTCGTCTAACGGACGAATTCCATTCGTGCGGGCCACCGCTCCGGAAACGGGCGGCCAGCTAGGCATTCCATGTTCGGGGACAGATTGCTCGGGGGTTGGAGAAATCTCGCCTGACGAGGGAGGCAACGCTGCACGAAGTTCTTCTGTGCCGGCAATTTTGGAAGGATTTGAATAATCCGGAGATGCGGAATCGTACTGATTATAGTCTTCGTAAGGGTAGCTGTAACCGGAAGAGTAATCCGAAGTTGAAGCCGAAGAGGTGGTTGAGATTCGAGTCTCCCTCTCCAGTTCCTGCAAGTGCGTTTCAAACGTGCTCTTTAGTTCGTTCTTTGCCCGGCGAAATTCACTCAGCGCTTTGCCGAGTGTGCGACCCAACTCCGGCAGTTTTTTGGGACCAAATAGGAGAAGCGCGATCACAAAGATCGCAAACATCTCCGGCAGGCCTACTGGTCCCATATCATCTCCTCTGGCTTCGCGTAATTCCGCCTTCATGATAGCCCAGACTGCCTGATATGATCCGGCTGTAGATGGAGATGAATGCTAGATGAAGATGACCGCAAAGTCCTCTCTGTACGCGACATGTGTGATGTTGATAGCCGCAATCTCGTCGCCGGCGCAAGTTGACCTCAAGAACGTGGGGGACGATCATGTCTCAATCGCCATCAATGGACAACCATTTTCCGATTTTTATATCGGCCCGAATTACCAGAAGCCATTTCTTGCTCCGCTGCGCACCGCTGCGGGACTTGTGGTGACTCGCAGATGGCCGATGGAGCAAGTGGAGAGCGATTCTCACGACCACCCACATCATAAAGGCCTGTGGATTGGCTACGGCATTGTGAATGATGTGAATTTTTGGGAAGTGGAAGCGGCATCGAAACCGAGCGCCGGGAATCCGGAACTAAAGGGTAAGGTCGTTCTCGAGAAATTAGGACATATCAATTCGGGAAACAAATCCGGCAGCGTGACGGCGACGTTCGTTTGGCGGGCGCCTAATCACGGCGACATGCTGGAAGAAGAACGAGTAATGACGTTTTATTCGGAGCCTGACGTCCGCACGATCGACGTGGACGCGACCTTTACTGCGAAGCAGAACGTGAAGTTCGCCGATACAAAGGAAGGATTTTTCGCAATCCGGCTTGCCGATGGTCTGACTGAAAAGAACGGAGGGGTAATGACCAACTCGGAGGGGGCGCAGACAGAGAAGAACGTTTGGGGAAAACGCGCCGACTGGGTGGATTATGACGGAACCCTGGATGGACAGAAAGTGGGAATCGTTATTTTTGATAATCCCCATAATTTCAATCACCCGACCCGGTGGCACGCACGAGCGTACGGATTGTTTGCTGCCAATCCCTTCGGGTTGAAGGCTTTTGATCCGCAAGCGACCGGTGAAGGCGGCCGGACCTTAAATAGTGGAGACTCGATGCGATTCCGGTATCGCGTAATCATTCACCCGGGCGATGTGTCCAAAAAGAAGATTGCCGACTGGTATTCGGATTACGCCAAAAAATCGAAGTAACTCGCATCATAGGATGAAAGACTAGCCGCCGTTCGCCGGTCCAATCTTGCGGAGTACTGCTAATGTTCTGCAGCAAGAGCCTGCTGGCGCTTTTTCTTTCCGTGCCGTTCCTTGCAATCGGGCAGAGCCGTCCGGGCGACGCCGAAGATCACCACAAACCGGTCCGATTAGAAAGAGTCGATGTTACTGGCACGAGGCTTCCCCCCGAATCCATCATCAAGATCGCTGGGTTGAAAACCGGCCAGATGATCAACGACGATCTCTTGAAACAGGCCTCAGATAAGATCACGTCCACTGGATTGGTGAAGGGGCTCGATTACGGCTACAATATCGTGCCCGGTAAATCCGGCGTGTATCTAACCCTGAAAGTATTCGACGAAGGGCCGTTATTACCGGCGCGGATTCTGCCGGCCGAAGATGCAGAGCCCATTTGGAGTTGCTTGCAATCCGCCGATCCGATATTTGCTCGCGAGATGCCCAATACGGAGAAGGCAATTCGCTTTTACTCGATCAACATTGCGCGATGCATCGGGAACTCAGCGGCGGCTAAGGACAGAGTTGCGGCTACCGTGGCTTGCGATGGAACGGGAAAATCGATTGCGATTGATTTCCACGTTTCAGAGAAAAAGGCCGCCAGCGCTGCGATACCGGGTAGCCGTTAGCGCAAAATTTTTTCCCACTGGCCGCTGTTCCCTGCGCGCCGCACTGCGTCAATTACCTGCATATTCTTCGACCGCATCTTCAAGTGGCACGGGCACCTCGCTATTCTCCTGAACGGCGCGAGAGAATTCGTCGGCTTGCAAAGTGTATTGATCAACCGCTGCGAATTCTTCAACGCGCGCATTCCTTCCAGCAAGTTCAGAACCATCGTCAATGAAAATTCGGCTTGGCCGGTCAGCAGGGATGTTGTACGGGATCTCTATGTCGATGCGTCCGCGCGTGCCTAAAACCTGCATGCGCTGAAATGGCGTCAGTTGTGTGCTGCACGTGAAGATAGCTTGCCCCGGTGAATAGTCAAGCACTGCAGAGCTCAGGCGGTCCGTTCCCATTTGTGGATCCGGGTCGATCAGAGCGGCCGTGCGCGCCGGTTCGCGCTCAAAAAGGAAACGAGACATAGTGATTGGATAACAGCCGATGTCCATCAGGCCGCCGCCGCCCGCTTCTGGGATGTTGCGAATGTTTTTGGGGTCGGTGTTGTAGTAAGAGAAGGCGCTGATGATGGTACGCAATTCGCCAATCGCACCGCTGCGAACCAAGTCCCTTGCTCTGATCCATTGCGGGTGTGTGCGCACCATGAAAGCTTCGCCGATCTTGACCCGGGTGCGGTCCCGCACTTCTATCAAAGTTTTCGCTTCGGCGGCGTTCATCCCGATGGGTTTTTCGCAAAGGACGTGCTTTCCTGCCTCGGCGGCCTTGATGGACCACGGAACATGCAGATGGTTCGGCAGCGGATTGTAAATGACATCTACATCCGGGTTGGCCAGCAATTCTTCGTAGGAGCCGTAAGCATGAGGCATCCCGAAGCGAGTGGCGGCATCCTGAGCCCGCTCCAAGCTGCGCGATGCGATCGCCGTCAGTTCCGCGCGAGTGCAATGTTTCATGGCCGGCAGGACCTTCTTGACTGCTATTCCCGCGACGCCCAAAACACCCCAGCGCAGTTTAGGCATGCTCCGAGTCTCGCATGGGTTCTCAGTATTGAATGTGCTTTGCTAAATTGAACCCGTGAAGTTGTACGACATCGACCCGGGGCCTGAATCGCCGGAGCTCGTTCGCGCGATAATCGAGATCCCCAAGAACTCCGCCAACAAGTATGAGTACGATGGCGAGCTGAATATGTTTCGGCTTGACCGCGCGCTTTACTCTCCTATGCACTACCCCGGCGACTACGGTTTCATTCCGGGGACACTGGCCGAAGATGGCGATCCGCTAGACGTTTTGACTTTAGTGGATGAGCCGAGCTTCACGGGCTGCATCATGGAAGTTCGACCGGTAGGGGTTTTGTACATGGTCGATGAAAAAGAAAACGATCAGAAGCTGCTTGCCGTGCCAAATCGTAATCCGCGCTTTGACAGCATTCACACCATGGATCAGGTGTTTCCGCATATACGGCGCGAAATTGAGCATTTCTTCTCCATCTACAAAGAATTGCAAGGCGCTAACACCACCATGAACGGCTGGGGCGGCCCGCCGGAGACACGAAAGTTGATCATGAAGTGCCGGCAGACCTATTTGGACACCCGCTCCAAACAGGTCCCGGAAGTCATCAGAGAAAACTAGGAAAAGTTGTCGCCTGAGTTGTCGTCGAAGCTTCCGCCGTCGAGCCCGGAATCGTTGGACGAATCGTCATACTGACCGGAATCGTCGGCATTGCTCGAGTTGTCGTAATTGCCGGCGTCATCGGCGCGATAATCGTCCCCACGCGGCTGATCGTAATAGTTGTTGACTACGGTCTCCTCCATGGGCCCGCCGCCAAATCCACCACCCCCGCCAAATCCGCCGAAACCACCGCCGTATCCGTGGTGTGAGAACAACGAGTTGATAGCCTCAAAGGCAAGCCCGCCCGCCGCAACTCCGGCGGCTGTTTGGGCAGCGCCCTTTAGAAAGCCCGATGCGCCGCTTGGGTTGGGAAGCGATTGCGGAGCCGAATATTGAGGCTGAGGCGGCGCGTATTGCTGCTGGGGCGCAGAATATTGCTGCTGAGGTCCCGCCTGCGCATAGCCGCTGCGGGGCGGCGGAGCATTCTGCCCCAGAAAGCTGCCGCCTCCCGATAGTTGCGGTGATCCGGCACTCTGCTGTAGGTCCTGAATCTGCTGCTGCGCGTGCTGCAAGGCGAGATTCTGGATGAGCACCGTTTGGGTCATTAGATACAGCGCATCGGGACGGGAGCCGATCTTTGTGCGAATAAGGTCTTCAGCCTCCGGATCTTTTGGAGGAGGCGGTGTCTGAGCGATCTTATTCGCCAGGTCAGTCAGCATATTGCGTTCATCTTGGGTCATGGATTTCCTTCGCTTCGACGCTTCGTTAGACGTATTTCTGCGTCGCTTTGTTCACCTTCATGGTATTCCGAAATTCTGTCGGACCCCTTGAATCGCGCTCCTGATCGTGACAACGTAGGAATGGATTGAGGAGATCTGAGCACATGCTTTTGGAAGCGACCACGTTAGTCGACCAAGAGGTAAACCCCTGGGAATCTGCCGCTCACCGGTTCGATGAAGCCGCGGAACTGCTGCGGCTTGACGACGGCATGCGCAAAGTGCTGAAGCGGCCGGCCATGGAGCTCACGGTCAACTTTCCGGTCATGTTGGATGACGGCCGGATTGAGGTGTTCACCGGATACCGTGTACAGCATTCGATTGCCAGAGGTCCTGCAAAGGGCGGTATTCGGTTCGCGCCCGATGTTTCGCTCGACGAGGTGCGCGCCCTCGCGGCCTGGATGACCTGGAAATGCGCTGTGGTGAACATTCCGTTCGGCGGGGGCAAAGGCGGCGTGATCTGCGAACCGCACCTGCTAAGTGAAGGGGAGCTGGAGC
This sequence comes from Terriglobia bacterium, assembly GCA_963846025.1. Taxonomy (GTDB): domain Bacteria; phylum Acidobacteriota; class Terriglobia; order Bryobacterales; family Bryobacteraceae; genus Bog-105. The sequence goes on from CAWJUG010000012.1 coordinate 73,371, forward strand.
GCATCACCCGCCGCTACACAGCGGAGATTTTCGAATTCATAGGGCCGGAGCGCGACGTGCCGGCGCCCGACGTGAATACCAACGAGCAGACGATGGCCTGGATCATGGATACGTACTCCATGCACAAGCGGCACACGGTTACGGCGGTCGTCACGGGAAAGCCGCTGGAACTGGGCGGCTCGCGGGGAAGGCCGGAGGCGACAGGGCGCGGATGCATGATCGTCACCATGCAAGCGCTACAGCGGCTTGGCCTACCGGTCGAGGGTACGCGAGTAATCATTCAAGGCTTCGGCAATGTCGGTGGAATGGCTGCGCGGCTGATGTCGCAGGCCGGATTCAAAATCGTGTCGATCGTGGAATACGATGGCGCGGTTTACAATCCGCATGGCTTGGAAGTCGAGAAACTGATGAATCACCGCCGGGAAACCGGTTCGATTCGAGGATTCGCAGACGCTGAGGATGTGGATAAGGACGAAGCGCTGCTGATGAACTGCGACGTTCTGATACCGGCGGCGCGTGAAAACGTGATCACCTCGGCGAATGCAGACCGAATCCAGGCCAGGATTCTCTGCGAAGGCGCGAATGGACCGACAACCTTTGTGGCGGATTCGATGCTGGCAGAGAAGAAAGTTTTTGTGATTCCCGACATCCTTGCCAACGCGGGAGGTGTCACCGTTTCCTATTTCGAATGGGTTCAGGACCGGCAGGGCTACTTCTGGAGCGAGCAGCGCGTTAACGAAGAACTGAACGAAATCATGGTGGCAAGCTTTCAAGATGTCGTTGCGTATGCGGACCGCCACAGCGTCAACAACCGCACCGCCGCCTACATGCTTGCGCTGGACCGCGTCGCGAACGCGATCAGGAAACGCGGGCTTTACGCGTAGTTCGATGCCGAGGCCGAGCCCGTCGTGTAGATGAACACGGAGCCTTCTACGCCGCTGATGCGGCAGTACCAAGCCGCAAAACAGCAGGTACCCGGCGCGCTTCTGCTGTTCAGGCTGGGCGATTTCTACGAACTTTTCCACGAAGACGCTGTAACCGCTGCGCGGGAACTTGAAATCACGTTGACATCGCGTAATAAGGAGCGGGGAGACCCGGTCCCGATGTGCGGAGTTCCGTATCATGCTGCCGACGGCTACATTGCCCGGCTGATTCAACGCGGCTATCGCGTTGCCATTTGCGAGCAGATGGAAGAAGCAGGACCGGGGAAGAAACTGGTCAGGCGCGAGGTGACGCGCGTTGTTACTCCGGGCACTGTGACCGACCCGGCTCTGCTGCGCTCGCACGAGAACAATTACATCGCCGCGGTGTTCACGAAAGCCAATCGAAGCGGGCTGGCTTATGCGGATTTATCCACCGGCGAATTTCGCGCTACAGAAGCGGCTCCTGAAGAGATCGCAGCGACTCTCGAAACGTTAAATATTCGCGAAGTTCTGCATCCGGAGGGCTTCCCAATCGGCGCCCCGTGTCTGGAGACATCTCTTGAGCCGTGGGTCTTCGGGGCTGATTATGCGGGCCGGCAGGTACTCGAAACCTTTCGGCTCCATTCCCTTGATGGCTGCGGACTGGCGGACAAGCCATTGGCCGCCGCGGCAGCGGGTGCAATCGTACATTATCTGCGCGAAACGCAGAAATCGGCGCTGGGCCACCTGAACCGTCCAGGTTTTTACCAGCGCCAGGATCACATGGTGCTTGACGCCGCCACAGTACGCAATCTGGAACTCATCGAGCCGCTTTTTGCGGGTGAGAGCCGCGAGGCGACGCTGATCCACCTGTTGGACAAAACATCCACCGGCATGGGCGGACGGCTATTAAGACGCAGATTGCTGAACCCTTCCTGCGACCGGGCTGAGATCGAGGCGCGCTTAGATGCCATCGCCGAGCTAAGCGGCAAAGTGATCGTCCGCAATGATATGCGGAAGGCGCTCGGCGGGGTGCAGGATCTGGAACGCCTGCTCGCGAAGGTGACGCTGGGAACCGCCGGGCCGCGTGAACTGATCGCGCTGGGACGATCGTTGGCGCAGCTTCCGCTAGTGGCCGCGATTACCGCAAAACTGGAAGCCCCGGAGCTAAGAAGAGAAATTGATTGTCTGATCGAAGTCCGCGACAGAATTCTGCAAGCTGTCGCTGATGAGCCGCCGGTGAATCTTGCCGATGGCGGCACCATTCGAGATGGGTTCAACGCCGAACTGGATGAGCTGCGCGATATCAGCCGGAACAGCCGGCAATACATCGCGGCTATTGAGACACGCGAGCGCGGAAGGACGGGAATTCAGTCGCTGAAAGTGCGATTCAACAACGTTTTCGGCTATTACCTAGAGATCTCGAAGGCGAACCTGCCGCTGACGCCCGCAGATTATGAACGCAAACAGACACTCGCGAATGCCGAACGATTCACCACCCCAGAGCTGAAGGAGTTGGAAACGAAAGTTCTGGCTGCAGAAGAGAAGATTCTTACGCTGGAGCGAGAGATTTTCAGCGAGCTTCGGTTATACACGGCAGGATTCGCGGAACGAATCAAAGCCGCTGCCGCAACCGTTGCCGAACTGGATGTTCAAGCGACCTTGGCGCAGGTGGCGGTGGAGAACCGATACTGCCGTCCCAGGTTTTCAGAATCAGGTGAAATGCGAATCGACGCAGGGCGTCATCCTGTCATAGAACGGCTCGCGGAAAGGGAAGCGGCCCGGTTCATCCCGAACGACTTGTATCTGAACTCTGAAAAGGAATACATAGGCGTCATCACCGGACCTAACATGGGGGGCAAATCAACATATCTGCGGCAAGCCGCCCTGGTTCTAATACTGGCCCAGATTGGATCGTTTGTTCCGGCGCAAGCGGCGCTGCTGCCTGTAGTAGACCGTGTTTTTACCCGAATTGGGGCGGCGGACAATCTGGCGCGCGGCCGATCCACGTTTATGGTTGAAATGACGGAAGCGGCGGCGATTCTGAACACGGCGACCGCGAAGAGCTTCATCGTACTAGACGAGATTGGTCGCGGCACGTCCACGTACGACGGTTTGGCGCTCGCGTGGGCGATGGTGGAGTACATCCATGACCGAATAAGGTCCAAAACGCTGTTCGCTACTCACTACCACGAGCTTACGGAGCTAGCAGATCAACTTTTTGGCGTAATAAATTTACACGTTGCGGTAAAGGAAGCAAATGACCAGATCTTGTTCATAAGAAAGGTAGAACCGGGTGCCGCCGATCGTAGTTACGGCATCGAAGTGGCACGTTTAGCCGGCCTACCCCTGCAAGTAATCGAGCGGGCGAGGTCCGTTTTATTGCATCATGAAGTAAGGGAACACTCCGTTAGGGAGGAGTTAAACCCGGGCGACGCAGAGACGCCACTACAAATAAGACTTTTCGAGCCCTTAAACCAGGGGTTAGCTGACCGTATTCGCTCGTTAGATATCAACGAGTTACGGCCGGTGGAAGCTTTGCAGATTCTGCACGATTTGCAGCAAGAGTTGCTAAAGAGATGAGAATAGCAGGTATCATGAGCGGGACCTCGCTCGACGGAATCGATGTCGCCATCGTCGACATTACCGGGTCAGGATTTAGGGCGAAGATCAACGTCCTGACGAGCCATTCGGTCCCTTATCCAAAAAAGATCCGGGAAGCGCTTTTGGCGGTTTCCAATACTAGCGCATTCACGGGAGATATTTCGCGGCTGAACTTTCTGCTCGGCGAGCTTTACGCCGAAGCACTGGAGGAGACGGCCGAGCGTGCGGATATTCCACTTGACTCCATAAAACTGATCGGCTGCCATGGTCAGACGATTTTTCATGAGGGACAGGGTGGCCAGTATCTGGGAAAGAAGGTAGCAAGCACATTCCAGATTGGCGAATCGAGCGTCATCAGTGAACGCACCGGAATAAACGTAATCTCCAATTTCCGCGAATGCGACATGGCGGCAGGAGGCAAGGGAGCGCCGCTGGTTCCGTATCTCGATTACATGCTGATCCGGCATCGCGGCCGTGGCCGTGTGGCTGTCAACGTTGGCGGCATCGCTAACTTAACCGCCATTCCGCCGAACACGAACACCGATCGAGTGATCGCATTCGATACGGGTCCCGGCAATATGGTGATTGACCAGCTTGTCTCGCGAATTACGCAGGGCGGCAAGACCTACGACCGGGACGGTATCATTGCCGCATCGGGAGAGGTTGATCCGAAGCTGCTTGCCAAACTGCTACGCGATAAATATTTTCGCGCCAAGCCGCCGAAGACAGCGGGCAGGGAGCAGTATGGCTCCGAGTTTGTCTCGAAGCTGCTGGACACTGAACTTAGCAGCGAGGACCTGATTGCGACGGCGACGGCGATGACTGCGGAAAGCATCGCGGCGGCGGTTCGAAATTTCGTGTTGCCCGAAATGCGTGTGGACGAAGTATTCGTCTCCGGCGGCGGCACGCACAATCCTACGCTGATGCGGATGCTGCGAAAGGCGCTGGATCCGATTCCGGTGAAGTACACCACTGAAGTAGGTCTGGACGTTGACGCCAAAGAGGCGATCGCGTTTGCGCTGATGGCCTATGAGACGGCTCACGCACGGCCGTCGAACGTACCCATGGCTACGGGAGCAAAGCGCTCTGTAGTGTTGGGTAAGCTCACGCAAAATGGCGCGCAACGAAACGCGCCTGCCAACGGCAACGGCACTGTGAATGGAGCGTTGAACGCGACGGCTCATAACGGTTCCGGAACCACTCACAAAGTGAAGGCAACACGTGTTCAGAAGGTCACTCGGCCTCCGACGGCTCCGAAGGCGAAGGCAGCAGCGCGGTAATTCAGCAACCAATTCGAATACGGGGAGGTCCATCGGCCTCCCTTTTCGTTTTTAAACGACTTCTACACCAGCCCCGGTAAGTGCATCGTCGATTGTAAGGTAGAGCTCCGCTTCAATTTTGTAGTATGCGTCGATATCCGGCGTCAGAACGTAGGCAAAGACCTCAAGCGCGAAGAAGGCGCCGGAAATGCCGCTGATGCGCAAGGGAGTGGGACCCAGCTCAACCATTTTTTTCTTTGACAGCGCATCCTGAATCGCTGACATGGCGCTACGGATCTGCTCTTTCGGCGTGGGCCGTTTGATGTGCAGGGTCGGATTGAACAGGATCTTGTCCCGCACCGAATAGTTTTCCAAATTGATGCCGGCGAAGGAAGAGTTCGGTATGCTCACGATTGTTCGGTTTAGTGTCCGAATACGCGTGGAGCGCATTCCGATGTCCTGCACGATACCTATAACGTCACCGAATTTTCCGAAGTCGCCCACCGTGACCGGAGCGTCACCGATGACCGATACGCCCCCGAAGACGTTTGCGATGGTGCTTTGGGCGGCGAGAGCCACCGCGATGCCGCCGACGCCAAGACCAGCCAGAATCGTGGTCGTGTCATAACCCCAGTTACTTAAGATCGTGAGGGCCGCCAGGCAGACGATCAGTACCTTAAAAAATCGGCGCCCGAGATAGATTAGAGACTGCGAGACGATGCGGTGCCTGGAATTCAGAAGGCTGTCGAAGCGATTCATGAATACGTCGACAAAATTAACCAGACCCCAGGCAATCGAAGCAGTGACAACGAGTATAAGAACCCGGCCGATGTAGAGCCGCGCAAGAGCGGACGGGTTTAGAAATCCTTCAGCAATTCGGAACACCACGACTGCGCAAACGACAACTGCGGGATCGAGAATGGCTTCGACCCATGGCCAGCGCCGGGGAGTTCCGCTTCTGTTTTGGAGCTTGGCGGCAACGAGCATCAGGATGTAAGCCGCGAAGCGAAAGATAAGGACAACCAGGATTGCAAGACCGGCGAGCGCAATCCATTTCCATAGGGCTGTTTCGAGAAAACGGGTTTTTACCAGAGAAGCTGGAAGCCATCCTTCGATAGCGGATTCAGTAGTATCGATTCTGAAGCCGCGAATTTCGGCGACGCTTTGCGGCGACAATAACCAGATCGGCTGGCCCGGTTTCAGTTCCACGCGTTCGAGATCGATGGGAAACGAGCGGCCATTTTGGGTGACTGTCGCGACGTGCTCTATAGTCGGATTGCTTTGATCGCCGAGATTGCCTTCTGGCCGCTGGCTGAGCCGCAGGATGTCGAAGGCGCTATCCGAGTTCAAGATGGCCTGAAGCTTTTTCGCTATCTCCACGCCTTCCTCTGCGCGGGTTTTCGCCGGAAGCTGATTCAGATCAAAATATTGCAATGCGCGCTGGTAATCGTTGTTGTGGCACGACTGAAGAAAGTTTGTGATAGCCGAGCGTGGGCTTTCCCTGCCGAACGGGTCGGCGGCAGGTTTGGCGTCGGCTCCGCAGACAGGGCTACACAGCGCAAGCAGGAGCAAAATACCAAGCAAGTTGAGTGGAAAGGATAGCGCGTGCAGGCGCGCGTCTGTATTCATTGCCGATCTACTTGTTTGCTACTCCCCGATCTTACTCTCGGCCTCAGCATCAAGAAGATGCAGGATGACACGAAGCGGCATGCCAGAGAGTTCGGGCTTCTCATATATGTCGGTGCGCAGATCCAGCAGTGCCCTTTCGAGCAGGAACGAGATCAGTAGAGTCTCTTGTTGCTCCTGTGCGGGAGGCAGATAGGAGGCGCGGGCGGCCGTTTTGAAATAGCCCCGTAGAAATGCGGCGCTGACGTGCGAGTACCAGAAGCGGCCCCACACCCGCAGAATTTGACGCGAGGCACTGCCGTCGCTCTCGCTCGAAGTGAACTGCCGGATGGCGCTTTGAGCAGCGTAGCCCAATGACAACAGCATGCTTGCCGTATCGCGTAGAGGACAGCGCTTAATGCGCCGCTCACTCAAGTGCTGATCAGGATCACCTTCGAAATCGAACATGGCGATCTCCTGCTGCGGCGTTATGAGTATGTGGCCCAGGTGCAGGCGGCCGTGATAACGCGTTCGCTCGGACGCAATGCGCTGCTCAAACAGCGCGCGGAAACGAGTAAGAATAGCGTTTTCCTGCTCCAGAACCTTTGCGGCCAGCGGCCGGAGGTCTTCGCTCATTTCGCCATATCGCTGCCTGACGAATTCCAGACGCCTGCCCGTGAGGGCGATCAAGCCGTGATATAGGCTCTGGCGGTAGAAGTCGTTGAAAGGCTCCGGAGCAAATGCGGGATCGGAAGTGGGCTGTGCCAGCAGGAGATGCATCTGCGCAACGCGACGCCCCATCGTTTCCGCTAACGAAAGATAAGAGCCGATGAGCGTAGATGCCATGCTGGGCGGGTCGGCCAACACAAAATCGAGATGATAGATGTTGACCGGCGCCGATTTTTGCAGTTCTGAGCGGGGCTGCGCCGAGTTCTCGGCGTTTTGAAAGAAGTCATTCAGATGCCGGCGGGTCTGTTGCCAGGCGTTGCCTTCATTGGGGACGAACCCGTGCAGGATGGCGAGAGTGGTGATGTCGCCTCCCGAGGCGGGTTGATATTCAAGCTGCCCGGCCAGAGGCGCGGCATACGGAAACGGCTCTGGTTGCCCCTCGGTAAGAAACTCGCCCATCTCGACTCCGCCGTTGACGCCGGTCGCGACGCTGCGCAGAATCTTGAGAACAAAACGATCACCAAACTTGATGGAAGTGTGAATTTCGGCAGACGGCAGGAGAACGGGCTGCAGGTTAGGATGTGTTGTTCCCCACAACCGGCGAAACTGGCGGTTGCGTTGTGCGACCGCGGACCCGTAGTCTCCGTGCAGTCGCTTGCGGCGGGCAAATGCATCAAGCAGCGCGCTCAAGAATTCGTCATTACGTGTCGCACTGTAAAGCAACGCGCGCGAGCCATCGTCGGCGTGTACTTCGGCCAGAATCGAGCTGGCATTTTCCTCGAGCGCGAGCTGAGCTTCGTCACCGCGAACACAACTGATAGGAACCAGGTAAGACTCAGGATCGCCGGTGGTGAATTCGGCATGGAGTAGCAGGATAACGTGCTTGTCTTGCCCCACACGGATAACGTCTGCTATTTCCACCGACCGAAACCGCCGATTCCTGGAGCGAAACCAACGCCGGGTGGTAAGGAATCCAGGCAATGCATTGTGCAGATTCTGCCGGACATTGGGCAGCCACAGTTCGGCTAGCGCCGGCACCATGACGATAGGGATCTGCGGCGGGCGCGCTTCAACCGAGGGTGCTGCTATGGTCACCGGAACGGCGCGTTGTTGGAAGGAGAACCAGAAGAACGAATTCGGGCCAAGCGTCAGCGGGTAGCAGCGCTCGCTGCTGACGACGGGGAAATCCGTGCGTCCGAACATTTCAACCGGCGTATAGCCCTGGAAACGGTGAAGGTCAAGTTCAACGGCCTGCGCGAAGCGAGAAAGATTTGCGACGACAAGAATAGTTTCATCCTGATAGCGGCGCAGATAAGCAAGGACACGCTGATTGGACGGTTCGAGAAATTCGAGAGTGCCGCGTCCGAAGGCCTTATGCTGCTTGCGTAGCGCAATGATGCGCTTGGTCCAGTTCAGTAACGAGTTTGGGTTCTCCTGCTGCGATTCCACGTTGATGGCTTCATAGTGGTAGGCAGGATCGATGTTGACAGGAAGATAAAGTTTCTGCGGGTTGGCAGCCGAAAAGCCTGCGTTGCGATCCGGACTCCACTGCATGGGCGTGCGCACGCCATTACGATCGCCAAGATATACGTTATCGCCCATGCCGATTTCGTCACCGTAGTAAATGACGGGCGTGCCGGGCAGCGAGAATAGGAGCGCGTTCATCACTTCAATCCGCGAACGGTCGTTGCTGAGGAGCGGCGCCAGCCGGCGGCGAATCCCTAAATTGATGCGCGCGCGCTGGTCGGCCGCGTACACGCGGTACATATAGTCGCGCTCTTCGTCCGTGACCATCTCAAGCGTGAGTTCGTCGTGGTTGCGCAGGAACATGGCCCATTGGCAGTTTTCAGGAATGGGAGGAGTGCGTTTCAGAATCTCGACCACCGGAAACCGGTCTTCCAGACGAAGCGCCATAAACAAACGCGGCATAAGCGGGAAGTGGAAAGACATTTGGCATTCATCGCCTTTGCCGAAGTAAGCGACAGCGTCTTCCGGCCACATGTTCGCCTCCGAAAGGAGCATGCGATCGGGGAAGGTGGCATCCAGATGGCTTCGCAGCTCCTTTAAGAAAATGTGCGTTTCGGGAAGATTCTCACAGCTTGTGCCCTCTCGCTCATAGAGGTAAGGAATGGCGTCAAGACGAAAGCCATCGACGCCCATTCCAGCCCAATAATCGAGCACGCGCATGACAGTTCGGCGCACAAGTGGGCTGTCGAAATTGAGATCTGGTTGATGCGAGTAGAAGCGGTGCCAGTAATACGCCTTGGCGACTGGATCCCAACTCCAGTTGGAGGGTTCGAAATCCTTGAAAATGATACGCGTGCCGGCGTATTTGCTGGGATTGTCGCTCCAGACGTAAAAATTTCGCCAGCTTGAGCCCGGTTCGGCTCGACGGGACTTTTGAAACCACTCGTGCTGGTCTGAGGTGTGATTGACCACAAGTTCCGTAATGACGCGCAGATTGCGCCGATGCGCCTCTTTCATAAACGACTGGAAATCGCGCAAGGTGCCGTAAGCCGGGTGAATGCTGCGGAAATCGGAGATGTCGTAGCCGTCGTCTTTCCAAGGGGAGGGGAAAAACGGAAGCAGCCAGATGGCCGTTACGCCCAGATCTTCCAGATAATCAAGCTTTTCGGCCAGCCCGCGGAAATCGCCCATCCCATCGGCATTGCTGTCGTTGAACGCGCGGACGTGAGCTTCATAAATAATTGCGTCTTTATACCAAAGAGGATCATTCCCGGGGCCGGCAACTAGTTGGGAGGAGTGCATTGTGTCTGATTGATCTTATTTTCAGCAAGCGCGGGATTGAAACAGGCACGGCAACAGCAATCATTCGACCCGCATCCCTTTCCCTATGACGCCAAACAAACGGGAAGGAGTGACATTGGTTTCTTAGCGAGCTTGACGGAAAAAGGCCGCTTTCGACTGCCTGCGGTCTGGCGTTCTTGGCTTAGACGGCTTTTTGCGAAGCAAAGCCAATCTATGCTTTGTGCCTGTGGTTTCTTCGGTTTCGCAGTTCGGTAGAGCAGTGGGCGGACACGCGACGCGCATCGACAGCAACGCTCGCCGCCGCTCGTTCCCCGTCCCGGCAGTCCCAACCGCCTGCAAGGAGTGAACTCCGTTTATACCGTAAGCTGGGAATAGCTTGGCTGGCAGCCGAGCGGCGATTGGCGGTTCTTAAGAAAAATGACATCCAGGATTTTATCTTTATTAGGGGCGATCTGCCTGTTGGGATTCACCGGCCCGAATCAATCCTCATCTTCGGCCGAATCGGAAATCACTCGTGCGACGCTCGACAACGGCATGCGGGTGGTAATCGTGCGCGATCCGCTTGCGCCGGTCGCGACCATTGAGAACAATTATCTGGTTGGCGGCGACGAAACGCCCACGGGTTTCCCCGGCATGGCGCACGCCCAAGAGCACATGGCGTTCCGAGGCTGCTCCGGTTTGACGGCAGATCAGATTTCTGCCATCTACGCCCAGCTTGGCGGCTACATGGACGCCGATACCCAGCAGAACATCACGCAGTATTTTGTCACTGTGCCGTCGCAGGATCTGGAAGTCGCATTGCGAGTGGACGCCGCCTGCATGTCGAACGTAGAGGATTCTCAAGAGCAGTGGGCGCAGGAGCGCGGAGCTATTGAGCAGGAAGTTTCGCGTGACTTATCCAATCCCATCTATAAGTTCATCACGCGCCTCAATCAGGACATGTTTGCGGGAACCCCTTACGCGCAAGACGCGCTTGGCACCCGGCCGTCGTTCGAGCAGACCACCGGAGCCATGCTGAAGGGCTTTTACGAAAAGTGGTATGGTCCAAACAATTCCATCCTCGTGATTACGGGCGACGTGGACCCGATTGCTACATTAGCTAAGGTCAAACAGCTTTACGGTTCCATTCCTCGCAAGGCGCTTGCTGCTAAGAAAACAGTCAGTCTGCAGCCGGTAAAAGCGGAATCCTTCACGCTGGATAGCAACTTGGGATATCTGCTTTCTATCCTGTCCTTCCGATTCCCCGGTACTGACAGCCCCGATTTTGCCGCCGCCCGAGTGCTCAGCGATGTTCTTTCCAGCCAACGCGCGCAGCTCTATGACTTGGTTCCGCAGGGAAAAGCGTTGGGCACGGAGTTTGCCCTGCTTGAGACATATCCGAAGGCGAGCATCGCGTTTGCGCTCGGAGCTATACCTGCCGGCGCGGATCCCACTTCCATCAACGCTGATTTGAAAAAGATTATCTCGGATTATGCCGCGAACGGCGTCCCCGCCGATCTCGTCGACGCCGCGAAAAAAAGTGAAGTGGCAAGCGCTGAATTTTCGCGGAACTCTATTACGAACCTCGCGGCACTTTGGTCGCAAGCCCTGGCTGCGGAGGGCCGCCAGTCCCCTGAAGAGGATGTGGACGCAATTAAGCGGGTCACTTTAGCCGATGTCAACCGCGCTGCGAAAACTTATTTGCAAACGCAGAACGCCATTCAGACGGTTCTCAAGCCGGTACCCTCGGGAGAAGCAGCGGCAGCCAAAGGGTTCGGCGGTTCGGAGAAAGCCACCAGCACGCCAACGAAGCCGGTGGCGCTGCCGGATTGGGCGGAGACGGCGGTCAAATCATTACGCGTGCCAAAATCCACCGTGCACCCGAATGATATGACTCTGTCTAACGGTATTCGGCTCATCGTCCAGACGGAAACGACCAGTCCGACTATTACGCTGATCGGATCCATCAAAACGCAGACGCAGCTCGAAACGCCTCCCGGGCAGGATGGCGTTTCCGACGTGATCGAAGGGCTATTCTCGTACGGCACCAAGACGCTGGACCGCATAGCTTTCCAGAAAGCGCTGGATGATATCGCGGCCTCCGAATCCGCTGGCGCGAACTTCAACCTCAAGGTCTTAAAACAGGATTTCGCTCGCGGCGTGGAACTTCTGGCCGACAACGAACTGCATCCTGCGCTCCCACAGGACGCTTTCAAAGTGGTGCAGCAACAGACGGCCGAGTTGAGCGACGGCGAAATGAAAAGCCCTGCATACCACATGGATCGCGCGTTGCAAAAAGCGCTGCTGCCGGCAGGCGATCCGTTGCTGCGCGAAACCACTCCCAAGACTATCTCCTCACTCACTTACAACGACTTGAGCGCTTACTATGCGAAGACTTTTCGGCCCGATCTGACGACGATTGTCATTATCGGCGATATCACGCCGGAACAGGCGCGACCGGTAATAGAGAAATACTTCGGAACGTGGCAAGCTTCCGGCAAGAAGCCGGATGTGGTGTTGCCCCCCATACCTGCGAATAAAGCGAGCGCGGTAAACGTGCCCGATCCGAGCCAAGTTCAGGACACCGTGGAACTAGTGCAAGCGCTGGAAATGAACCGCTTTACGCCGGATTACTATGCATTGCAGGTTGGGAACCACGTACTTGGCGGAGGTTTCTATGCCACCCGTTTGTATCGCGATCTGCGCCAGCAAGCGGGTTACGTTTACAATATCGATGACTCCTTATCCGCCGGGGAAACGCGGTCTACCTACAGCATCGACTACGGTTGCGATCCCCAGAATGTTTCAAAGGCCCGCGTCATGGTGGAACGCGAGCTATACGATATGCAGAAAACAAACGTAACGCCCGCTGAGCTGCAGCAAGCCAAGGCGCTTCTGCTACGCCAGATCCCACTCGCGGAATCAAGCGAAGATGCAGTGGCCGGTGGATTTGTTTCGCGCGCTCGTATCGGGTTACCGCTGGATGAGCCCACGCGCGCCGCCGAGAAATACTTCAACATGACCGCGGATCAGGTTCGCGCCGCGTTCGCAAAGTACGTCAGTCCGGCGAATTTCGTGCAGGTTGTGCGTGGACCCGCGCCACAATAGTCATGCCGGACACCGAAGAGCAAAAAGCGAAGAACGAGTCTATCGTGTACTCGTTGCTGGCTGACTTCACGCCGCTGGTTCAGCGCCTGACGCCGGATGTTGAGCCTGCGCCGGTCTATAGCCCGGCAGCCGAGCCCGCATGACGATTCGCGAAATCGGCCGGTCGCTGCGCGCCCGGGAATTGAGTTGCGTCGAACTGGTCCAGCGGACGTTACGCGATATCGAAGCTCGCGACGTTTATCGCAGCTTCATTACCAAAACGCCGGAGCTCGCGCTGCAGGAAGCTTCCGAACGCGATAAGGAACTGTCCGCGGGTATGGACCGGGGCCCGTTGCATGGCGTCCCGATTGCCCACAAAGACCTGTTCTACACGCGCGGTGTACGCACTACCGCCGGTTCATTGGTTTTTAGCGACTTCATCCCTGATCACGACGCCTGCGCTGTGGCCAAGCTCAGGGCGGCCGGCGCAATCAGTTTGGGCAAGACAAACCTGCACGAGCTGGCATACGGAGTCTCATCCAAGAATGCCCACTTCGGCTTTGTCTTGAATCCGCGCGATCCATCGCGAATGGCCGGCGGTTCCAGCGGCGGCTCCGCCACCCTCGTTGCCGCTGGGTTCCTGCCGCTCACAACGGGTACGGACACCGGCGGCTCGATTCGCATACCGGCTTCCTTCTGCGGAATCACGGGCCTTAAACCAACGTATGGCCGTATCAGCCGCGCGGGTGTTCTGCCATTATCCTTCAGCTTGGACCATGTGGGCCCGCTTGCCTCATGCGTGGAGGATTGTGCGCTCGCAATGAACGCGATGGGCAATGCTGATTTCAGTCTGCCCGCGCTCCTGAACCTTGCCGGGGTGCGCGTGGGGATGCCTAAGAATTTCTATTTCGATCGCGTTGATGCTGAAGTCGCTGCGGCGGTTAGGGCCAGCATTTCACTCATGCAGAAGCTAGGTGCTTCGGTGACGGAAGTAGCCGTTCCCGATCCTGCTGAAATGAATGCCGCCGCGCGCGTGGTACAGCTATCCGAAACCGCAGCCGTCTATGCAAATCACCGCGAGGAATCCCAGTTCAGCCCGGAAGTTTGGGCCCTTCTGCAGCAAGGCCGCTTGATTCGCGCTCAGGACTACATCAACGCGCAACGCCTTAGGACCCTCTTCCGCCGCGAATGGGACGCGCTGTGGAAGCAGATCGACATTTTAGCTACCCCCACCACACCAACTGCTGCACCTTTGCTGGACCAACCCAAAGTGACTTTCGGCGCGGAGCAGGAAGACGTGCGTCTCGCGTCAACCCGCCTGGTGCGCGCCATCAATTACATCGGCGAACCGGCAATATCGATGCCGTGCGGGAAAACATCGCTGGGCTTGCCGGTGGGTCTGCAACTCATCGGCGCGCCTTTCATGGATTCGCGTCTTCTGCAGATAGCAAAAGCTCTCGAAGCTGAGTTAAGCCTTGCGTTCTAGGGGCAAGCCGGACACTTCAATTGCCCGCCACCCGCCATCGAGCGAAATCACGTTGGTGTAACCCATCTTTTGCAGGTTGTCTGCGGCCAGTGCCGACCGGTATCCGCCACCGCAATACAGCACCAGCTTGGTCTCTCTGTCGGGAAATTTCGTCTCAATATCACGTTCAATAACGCCCTTGCTGAGATGCATTGCGCCTGCGGCATGCGCCAATTCCCATTCCTTATCTTCGCGGACATCCACTAGCTGGCCCGCTTTGCCTTCCGCCACCTGACGCTTGTATTCTTCTATATCGATCTCTCGGATGCGCTTCTTTGCATCTTGGACGATAGCCAGAAATCCCTCACTGTGGTGCTTTACCGGTGTGCTCATTCGTGTACCTGCTGTACTCGCTCGATCTTCGCGCCTACGGCTGCAAGCTTCTCTTCTATGCGCTCGTAGCCGCGATCCATGTGGTAAACGCGGTCGATTGTAGTCTCGCCTGTTGCAACTAAAGCAGCCAGCACAAGCGATGCGCTGGCCCTCAGATCGGACGCAATCACTTGCGCTCCGGTCAAGTGCTCTCCGCCGGCAATGATTGCTTGCCGTCCGTCGATGCGAATGTTTGCGCCCATGCGCGCCAGTTCCTGCGTGTGCATGAAACGGTTTTCGAAAATGGTTTCTGTGACGAAGCTGATCCCTTGCGCTACCGTCATCCAAGCCATGTACTGCGCCTGAAGATCCGTCGCAAAGCCGGGGTATTCTTCGGTGGTGACGTCAACGGCCTTCGGACGGCCGGAGAATCGCACCCGAATCGCATTGCCCCCTCCTTCTTCCATTTCCGCGCCCGCTTTCTGCATCTTCACGATCAGAGCTCCAATGTGCTCGGCGTTGCAATTCGTTACCAGGACGTCGCCTTGCGAAATCGCGCCTGCCAGTAAAAACGTCCCGGCTTCAATTCGATCAGGAATGATGGTGTGGTCCGCGCCGTGCAGCCGCTCAACGCCTTGCACGTGAATGATCGAAGTTCCCGCGCCTTCTATCCTGGCTCCCATCGCGATCAACAACTGTGCCAGATCGTTTACTTCCGGCTCACGCGCGGCATTGCGAATTACAGTTTCGCCGCGCGCCAGCACGGCTGCCATCAAGACGTCCTCAGTACCCGTGACGGTAATTCGGTCGAAATGGACGTTTCCGCCTTTCAACCCTTCGGGCGCTTGTGCCTCTACGTAGCCATGCGCTTGTTCGATAGTGGCGCCGAGCTGTTCCAAGGCAGAAACATGCAGGTTAATTGGGCGCGCCCCAATCGCGCAGCCGCCGGGCATGGAAACGCGCGCGCGCCCGGTGCGGCCCACCAGCGGCCCCAAGACCAGGCTGGAGGCGCGCATGGTTTTGACTACGTCGTACGGCGCCTCCGGACAATCGAGGAACTTGGCGTTCACCGTAACCGTGCCGCTCTCATCGCTGATCTGGGCGCCGGTGTGCGACAGCAGTTGCTCCATTGTCGCGATGTCTTTCACCTGCGGAATGCGGCGCAGCGTGACAGGCTCGTCCGTCAACAGGCAGGCGGCCAGAGCGGGAAGAGCTGAATTCTTTGATCCGCTTACAGGCAACTCGCCCGCTAGCGGCGTACCGCCGATGATTCTGAACTTGTCCATTGCAATCTAAAGCTGGAGTGCTACCCGCAGCCGGCCCTTAGCTGCTTTCAGCTCGGCTTCCGCTTCGCTGCGCGAGAGTTCCCGCCTGCACATCAGGATGGCAGTTCGAACCGAACCCGCTTCCGACAGCAGCCGGGAAGCTTCATCATAAGATACGCCGCCTATAGAAGCGATGATGCGGCGACCCCGGTCAATCAGCTTCTCATTGGTTGGCTGCACGTTGACCATGAGGTTGCCGTACACATATCCCAAACGGATCATCACGCCTGTGCTCAGCATGTTGAGAACCAGCTTCGTGGCTGTCCCGGCGCGCATCCGCGTTGACCCGGTTATCACTTCCGGACCCGGCACCGGTGTAATGGCGATCTCGGCGGCACGGGCCAACTCGGAATCCGGCGTGCAACTGAGACCGACCGTCAGCGCGCCCAGTGATCGCGCATGCGCGATGCCGCCCAGTACATAAGGAGTCCGCCCGCTGGCTGCAATACCGACCAGCGCGTCGTCCGAACTGAATTTCCTGTCCTCAAGATCCCGTTCTCCCTGCTTTGGATCATCCTCCGCCTTCTCAATCGAGGATCGAAGAGCCCGATCGCCGCCTGCAATTAAGCCTTGAACCAGCTCGGCAGGCGTATTGAAAGTTGGCGGGCATTCGGATGCGTCCAACACTCCCAGACGTCCGGATGTCCCTGCACCGAGATAGAATAGCCGCCCGCCGGCTTCCAAACACTCGACAATGCGATCTATAGCTTTTGCAATCCGCGGAATCTCGCGCCCCACCGCCGCCGGGACCTCCTGATCGGCCTCATTCATAACGCGCAGCATGTCAGCGGTCGACAGAGCGTCGATTTCACCAGTTTTCGGGTTTTGGGCTTCGGTAACCAGTTCTTCCATACGGTCCTTAAACGGAAAAAGGCCAAAGGAGCAATGCCCCTTCGGCCTTCGAAATCTGAATCCTGAACTTCGGTCTATGCGCTGAATGAGCTGCCGCAGCCGCAAGTCGACTTCACCTGCGGGTTGCTGAATTTAAAACCAGAACCTTCCAGTGTCTCGACATAATCCACTTCGGCGCCATCCAGGTATAGCATGCTGGCCTGATCGATAAACACTTGCAAATCGCCGAATTTATAGGTTTTGTCCAGCATGTTGGGCTGTGTCTCGAAAGCCATTGAATAGCTGAAGCCCGAGCATCCGCCGCCCACGACGGCAATCCGCAACCCGGCCGGCTTCGGTTCCTGCATGCTCAAGATCTCATTGACCTTAGTGACGGCTGTATCGGTGAGCTGAATCATCTGAATCTCCTTACAAAACTCGCTTTTCCTATTTTAACCCAACTATCCGGTTAGATGCGCGTCGTACTCCTTTCGGTTCGTTGCTTTCCCCCCAAGTTGTTGGAACCTAGCGAGAAGGGAACGCGTCGGGTGCAATATATTATGAGCGGGCTCAGTGCTACCCTTCCCTTTCCGGCCGTAAGCCCGGGAGAGGCAACCCGAGCAAAGACAAAATTGGACCATCGAACCACCGAAGAGGCGGCGCTAGTCCGGCGGGTGCAGGCTCAGGATGAGATCGCGTTTCGCGAAATCGTTGAGCGTTACCAGGCCAAGGTCTTCTCTATTATCTACGGTATTCTGCGCAACCGGAACGACGCCGAGGATATCGCTCAGCAGGTCTTCGCAAAAATTTACTTTTCCATCAAGAATTTCGATTTCCGCAGCTCGCTGCTGACCTGGATCTACAAAATCACCGTAAACGAGTGTTACGACTACCTGCGGAAAAAACGCGTCCGCAAATTGGTGTATGAGAGTGATTTCTCGGCGGAGGATTCGGTGCGCATGGACAACTCGGAGCCCGCGGCGGATCAAGCGCCTCCAGTTGACCATAGGCTCGCGCAACACGATCTGATTTTGAAGCTGCTGTCCAAGATTTCGGAAGAAGACCGCTCGCTCATTCTGCTTAAGGAAGTGGAAGGGCATTCAGTTGAAGAATTGTCGGAAATGACCGGAATGAATGAAAACACCATTAAGGTGAAACTGTTTCGGGCCAGGCAGAAACTGGTCAAAGCAGCGCAACGGCTCGAAAAGGGA
Organism: Terriglobia bacterium; assembly: GCA_963846025.1. Classification (GTDB taxonomy): domain Bacteria; phylum Acidobacteriota; class Terriglobia; order Bryobacterales; family Bryobacteraceae; genus Bog-105. Next base: position 91,449 of record CAWJUG010000012.1, read on the forward strand.
CCGATAGCGCCTCCCATGTCCCACGATTGATTTGGGTTAGGCGAACATATACTTGGCTGAGTTGGTTGGTTTGGGTGTAAATTCGATTTAGCGAACACAAAGATTCGCAGAGTTTTGTGGGGCTTCTGAGGGAAATATGCACAGATCCATTCGGGATCGGTTAGAGGATCTGCTCGCGCTCCGGGGAATCGCGAGAAAAGATAAAGAGCTAAGCGCTCACCTGTCCTCCTGCGCCGAATGCTCGTCGGAATTCTCGTCCATGCAAGCACAAGCGGAAATACTGACTTCGTTGCGCGCTCCGGAAGAATTGGAGCCAGCTCCGGGTTTCTATGCTCGCGTGGTGCAGCGGATTGAGGAATGCGCGAAGGAATCCATGTGGGGAGCTTTCATCTATTCGTCCTTCGCTAAGCGCTTGATTTACGCTTCCCTGACGGTCGCCGTGATGCTGGGAACTTACGTAGTCACGCAAGAGGCCCGCGATGGGCACCTTCTGGGCCGGCAGGCCGTTGTTGCGCAGAATGTTCACTATGACGCCCCTGTAATCGGCAGTGAGAGCCAACAGCGGGATGCGGTGTTGGAGAACTTTGCCACGCACGAAGGGTTGTCACGATAGCGACTTCAACTCAAGTGAGACGCCGGGCAATGCTGCGGCAACGTGATGCTGGATGGTCGGACCCCAAGGTGCTCGGCATCCTCGCGATCATTTTTATTTGCGGAATAGCGTGCGGTTCGGCTGCAACACGCGCATTCGTACATTACCGGATGGAGAGCGGATCCAGCTATCAAAGCATGGAACGGGCCCGGCAAATCGGCTGGCAAAAGCTGAAAAATGAACTGGAGCTCACTCCCAATCAAGTGCAGATCGTCAGCAAAGAGTTGGACGATTACGCCAAGTACTACCAAAACATTGAAGATCAAAGGGAAGATGTGGCTGCCCTGGGCACACAGCACATCTTGAATATCCTGACGTCTGAGCAGAAGCAGCGCTTCTACAAAGTACTTGGTATACGTCCGCCCGGCCCCAACGCTTCCCCCGTTTCTACCGTTCGGTAGGATTCCGCTATTCTTTTACGATTACGCCGCACGCGATACGCGGCCCCGAGTTCCCGGCCGGGTCACTCTTCATATCGTCCGGGCCGCCGTGGATGACCAGAGCCGTTCCGCCATTGCTAAACAGTGAGCTAGTGCCTGGCCCCAAAGTCACATTGGCAGCGACAACGGTCACCTTTGCTGTCCCGTCGTCTGCGACGGTGAAGTTATCCATGTCGCCAGCATGCGGACCTTGTGGGTTCTGCAGTCCATGATGCTTGCTTTCGGGGTTGAAATGGCCTCCCGCCGAGGTAAACCCCGGGCCCTCGCACTTTGCATTCTGATGAATATGAATGGCATGTACGCCAGGCGGCAGATTCTTTAGGTCCAGCTGAATGTTTACGCCTTGATCGCCCCTTACTGGCGTAAGCGTAGCCGTACCGACGCCTTCTCCCGACGCGTTCTTCAAGTCAACGTTCGTCTTCTGCGAAAAAGCGGATCCAGCGAAACAGGTCACGCCCACCAGCAGAGCAATGCATTTGATCGTCATAGGTATCTACAACAGCATAGTTGGTTTTGTGGGCTAGTGGTTTTTACAATCGCGACGCTTAGTCACGGGCGCGCGTTGGACTGCGAAATTTTACAGCCCGTGGCACTTTGGAAGCTTTGATCGGGCCAGCGCGTCTACTTGGCATGCCAGGGGACACATTCAGATTACGCGCACGCTTTTTTCCGTCAGTCATGCGACTGCTGTTGCTATGTGCTGCTGCAACTCTCGGCTGGAGTCAGCTAAATACGTCCGCAAGCATTAGCGGAACGGTCACAGATGCTTCCGGCGCGGTGATACCCGACGCCACGGTATCCATCCTCAACCAGGACACCAAGGTCACCACAACTACTCAAAGTACCGGCAGCGGCACGTATGTAATGCAAAATCTGCCCGTCGGGTCGTATACCGTCACGGTGACAAAGACGGGGTTTCAGACATTCACAGAGGCCAATATTACTTTGCACCCCGCGACAGTTGCTACTGTAAATTCCACGCTGCAAATCGGCGCTGTGGGAACCGCTGTCACCGTCCAGGCAAGCGCCGCCGAAGTTCAGACCACCACGAGTGAGAACTCACACGAGGTATCTTCTACCCAGATCAGCACGCTGCCCCTCAACGGGAGGAACTATCAGGCATTGGCCGTGGTGGTTCCTGGCGTCGTCAACACAAGCGCAGGATCATCGCTCGGCCCGGGCGGCCGCTCGACCAGCAACGTGCTATCCATCAACGGCGGTAACGCTAATACCACGTTCTACGCGCTTGACGGAATCTGGAATGAGAACACGGGCAACATGGCCCAGACGACGGTTACTCCGAATCCCGATTCGATCGAAGAGGTACGCGTCCTGCAGAACAACTACAGCCCGAAGTACAGCCTGATGGGTGCTTCCGTGGTGTTATTGCAAACCAAAAGCGGAACAAGCGAGTTTCACGGAGCACTGTGGGAATATTTCCGCAATAACGATCTCAACGCGCGCAATTTCTTCAGCGCCGGCGTCCCGACGCTCAAGCAGAATATCTTCGGCTACACGTTCGGTGGGCCGCTCTACATTCCGAAGGTATACAACAAGAACCGCCAGAAGACATTCTTTTTTCTAACTGAAAACTGGGTGATCTCCCACGCAGGTTCCGTACTGCTCGGCCAAGACCCCACTGCGGATGAGCGCAACGGCGCATTTCCCACCGCCATTCATGACCCCACCACAGGAATTAACTATCCCCGGAACGCACAAGGCGAGTACGTAATTCCCGCCACGCAGATCAACACCAGCGCGCAAGCGATGTTAAATGCGCTTTATCCTTTACCGAACTACTCGGGCACATTGAATTATTTGAACTCCGCTCCCCAGATCACGAACCAGCGCGATGACCAGCTAAAGATAGACCACAACTTCACAGATCGCTACCGGCTGACGCTTGAGCTGCTCGATGAAAAGCAAAACCTCCAGCAAAGCTCGCTGAACTCATCTAACAGTGGTTCTATCTTCCCCACTAACTATGAAGATGATCTGACGAAGAACTATCTGGGGCAGATACAATTTGTCGCGACGTTAACTCCGTCGATGGTAAATACAGCGAGCATCTCAGCTAACATCTACAATCTTGACCTCATTCTGAACGGAACCGTGTATCGAAATCAGGTTCCAGGTTTCAATCAGACGCTCCCGCTGAGTGGAGCTTTGACGCAGCGGTTGCCCCTGATCTCCTTCTCACAAGGATATGCGCCGGAGGGCGTTGCAGCCGCGCGCCCATTGTTTCACGCGGCTGACCTTGACGAAACCGCGGCGGATAACTGGAGTTGGCTCCGCGGGAAGCATCTGATTGAGGCTGGAGTCGCTGTGGTAATCAGCGGGAAACGTCAGAACGTGGCTACAGCAGACAATGGACAGTTTTCGTTTACCGGCCAATTCACCGGAAACGCCGTTGCTGATTTCCTGTTGGGAGATGCGGCCACCTTTACGCAGCAGAGTTCTGAGCGCCGTGTTCACGTGCTGGGAAATATAGTTTCGCCTTATGTGCAGGATCGTTTTCAGGTGAACAGGCGGCTCACGTGGACTATAGGGGCTCGCATTAGCTACATGCCGCTTCCACATGCGGACGCCAACTTCGAGGATATATTCGTTCCAGGTAGTTATAACCCGGCGCAGGCCCCGATTGTGAGTGCGAGCGGCACCATAACAGCCACCCCTAGCTACAGTCCGCTAAATGGGCTGCTGCGAAATGGCGTGGGCGGCGTTCCGATTAATTTCTCCGGACGCCACAACTGGTATTTTTCGCCCATGACGGGGTTCGCTTGGGACGTATTTGGCGACGGCAAGACGGCTTTGCGGGGCGGTTATTCACTAACTTACACTCGCGTTTTTACAAACCAGGACTGCTCGTTCAATTGCGCAAGTAATCCGCCCGATGTAAGCTCCGTAAATTTGATAAACGCCAGCTTCAGTAACCCGGCGGGCACCGGCACGGCGAAGGCGGCCAGCGCTCCCACGTTAACAACTGCCGATCTCAACATTGAGGCCACGCAAGTGCATACCTATAGCTTGACTCTCGAGCATCAATTCTGGAAGAACTGGACCGTGTCCACCACGGGGGCGGGCGCTCTCTCGCGTCATTTGCCGGGCACGTTCAACATGAACCAGCCGCTGCCGGACGCTCCATACGACTTCAACCCACTTATTAACACAGGCAAGTTTTTCACATATTTGTACGGGGCATTCCCCGGTTATGCCGCGATCAACGACTATACAACCCAGCTCAATTCCAGTTGGAACGCGTTAGAGGTGGTTGCGACTCATCCCGTCAGCTCAACGCTTTTCTTCACTGCGGCGTATACTTATTCGCACAATCTCACAGGCACGGTGGTGGGCGGATATGACTACTACGATCCCAACCGCTATTACGGAAACTCAGGACTGAACGTCCCGCACGTTCTAACCATCAGCGCTGTTTGGAATCTGCCATGGATGCAGCATGCAACCGGGTGGAGAGGCATTTTTGGCGGGTGGAGATACTCCGATGTGACGACGATTAGAAGTGGCATGTCGTTCAGTCCGGGCTTAAGCATCTCAAACCAGGGAATCGCTGTACGGCCGAATGTTGTGGGCGTTTCGGTGACTGGTCCCGAGACTGTAGCCAAATGGTTCAACACTGCGGACTTTACAGCGCCCGCGCCCGGCTATTTCGGGAACGCGGGATCAGGCACCATCTTGGGTCCGCACCTGATCGATTTCGACATGGCCCTATATAAGGACTTTCATGTCACGGAGCGGCAAACCGTGGAATTCCGAGGAGAGCTGTTCAATATCTTCAACCATCCGAACTTCACCGGGCCTTTCGTTGAATTATGGCGCGGCCAGTTTCGGGCAGGTCACGGCCGCCGCCGACCCCCGGATTGTGGAGTTTGCGCTCCGCTATCACTTCTAAGTTCTTCACTCTATGTGCAGCGCAGCTATCGGATTCACTCTGGTAGCGCGAACGGCGGGAATATAACTGGCGGCGAAGGCCACCCCAATCAGGATGCCGCTCGTCGCAATGAGCGCCATGGGATCGCCCGGCTTCACTTCGAACAGCAAGCTGGAGTAAAGTCGCCCTAGCATGGCCGAAGCCGGCATCCCCACAAGCAATCCCAGAGCAAGCATACCGAAGGTCTGTCGGAAAACCAGACTTCGCACGGAGTGGGCATCAGCTCCCAACGCCATTCGAATTCCAATCTCCTTCTGCCTTTGCGCAACCGAGTAGGCGATGACTCCATAGATCCCAACCGCCGCAAGAAACAGGGCCGAAAGCGCGAATGTCGCTACGGTTATTGTGGTGCTGCGTGGGCGGCCCAGTCGATTGGCAAGAATCTGATTCATCGGAATGATACTTCCTACCGCTTGCGCCGGATCTGCAGTCCGGACCCGCTCTCGGATGGCCGCCGGCTTGCCTTCCAGATTTGCTGCTCGCACCAGTAAAGTCGCTACCAGCCATGGCCGCTGTGACAACGGCAAATAAATCTGTTGATCTACTGTTGCACTCTGAACGCTGACTCGCACATTAGCGACAACTCCCACGATCTGACAGGTGATGCGGTCTGTTGAGTACGTCACATGCTTGCCGATTGGGTTGCTACCGGGAAAAAACTTCTTTGCGAACGCTTCATTGATAATGGCTACGCGGGCCGATCCGGTGGTATCGTGCTCATTGAACAAGCGTCCGCTGAGAAGCGGAATTCCCAATATCCTGAAGTAGGCAGGAGCTGACGCTGCGGCCTCGTGCCCCGGGATTTCTGGGCCCCAGATCGGGCTGTCCTTCCGCTTGAATGAGATACCCGAGACCGCTGCTCACCAGATCCACTCGGGACGCAATTGCAGTCCCGCTCAGCCCGGGAATCGTTTGCACCTTTTGCAGCACGTCATCGTAAAAGTTCACGCGCCGTTGCCATGATTCGTACTTGTCGGGCATGAGGTCTAACGGAAATAGCAGTACATGATCTGTGCGCACGCCGGTACTCATACCGCTCAGGCGAACGAAGCTCTCAACCAACATTCCTGCCGCCGAGAGCAGTACCAGACATAATGCAATCTGAACCGCCACGATGCTGTTTCTGAACTGCGCGCTACTTCTCGAAGTTGAGAATCCGCGCCCCTGAGTGCGCATTCCCTCCTGAGTGTTCCCGCGCCGAAGTAACCAGAGCGGCATCAAGCCTATAAGCGTGCCGGCGGCTGCCGCAATGCTGAAGGTGAAGAGCATCACTCCGAAATCCAAGTGAACGTCTGGAACCGCTGGCGACGTTCGCCGGAAAAGCGAAACCAAAGACTTCATTCCCCACAAGCTGAGCGGCAAGGACACAGCGATGCTGCAGAAGGCTAGAAATACATTTTCTATAACAAGCTGGCGCGCGATGTGGAACTGGCTCGCGCCTAGCGCAAACCGAACGCTGATCTCCCGATAGCGAGCTGTGGAGCGAGCAAGCACCAGATTTGCGACATTTGCGCACGCAATCACTAGCAGGCATGCCACCGCCGCCCACAACACAAGCAGGGTCAAATGCACAGCCTCAAACATCTTTTCCTGCAGAGACGCGGCGTGTGTCGCATTCGTAATGTCGCTATTTCCCGGGTTCTCGCGCGCGTACTGGTCAGCCAACACGTTCAGTTTTGCTTGGAACTGCGCAAGCGTCGCGCCCGGATTGAGTCTCGCCACCACCGTGAGATAGCTCGCGCCCGATCGCACGCTAGCGGGCGCAAATGTTCGGGTATCCACAATTCGGCTGCGCCAAATGTCCACGGCCGCTCCGAGAAAGTCGAAATCGCGCGGCATCACGCCGATCACGGTGAAATCCTCTGAGTCAACCGCAATGGTCCGGCCCAGAATGTGTGGATCCGCGCTGTAGCGCTCGCGCCAGAGTTTATCGCTCAACAGAGCTACGGGCGTGGCGTCATGCCGATCTTCATCAGGCAAAAAACTGCGGCCCATCGCCGGCTTCACACCGAGCAAAGAAAAGAAGTTTGCCGATACGCGTCCCCCTTCCAAACGCACCGGCTCGCCGCGATAGGTAAGCGTGACGATTTCATCATCGTAAGCGGCTGTTTCCGCAAGGTCATGTAAGTGTTGCTGGAAATACAGGAACCGAGGGTAGGAAAACGTGTACCAGGTGTAGCCCGGCGCATCGCTATGCCAGACGCACAGCAGACGCGCAGGATCTTTGAACGGAAGCGGCTGCAGTAGGATGGCGCGGACGACGGAAAACATGGCCGTATTTGCGCTTATTGCTACAGCCAGCGTCAAAACCACCGCGATCGCAAAACCTGGGGAGTGACGCAACTGACGCACTGCGTAGCGAAGATCTCGATGCATGTGTGCTGAATGTCAGAATAAGACAGAAAAGGAATTGTGAGAAGCGTTCGCATCGCCGCGTTGCTCGCGATACTTTTCAGCTCGCTCGCTTTCGCCCAATTGGAAAAGGGCAAGCTGAAAGTTTTCGTCACAGACGCTACGGGCCTTGCGCTGCCATCTACGGTCACGCTCGTGAGCGAGTCTTCGCAGACTCGGCGCGAATCCGATACCGACCAAGCCGGTCAGGTAACGTTTGAGCATCTTCCCTTCGGCATCTATCACGTGAGCGTTGAGCACGCTTCCTTTAACGCCTACTCAACTATCGTTCAAATCCGCAGCGAAGTGCCGATGGACTTGCGAGCACAACTGAGCGTCCAGTCTACCTCTACAACTGTTGTTGTAAGCGATAACGCTACTTTGCTCGATCCCTACCGCACGGGTGTCACCTACTCCGTAGGTTCCCGGCAGATTGGAGAACAGCAATCGACTGTCCCCGGGCGTGGCTTGCTCGATTTAGTCGATATGCAGCCGGGGTGGCTCTTTGAGGGCAACGGCGTACTCCATCCGCGAGGATCTGAGTATCAAACGCTTTTCGTCATTGACGGAGTGCCGATGGACGAAAATCGTTCACCCGCATTCGCGCCTGGTCTCCAAACCGGCGAAGTTTCGCAACTGAGCGTCATGACCGGGAATTTTCCGGCGGAATATGGCCGCAAGCTGGGCGGCGTGGTGGATGTGACCACAGCCCAGGATCTTCGCAATGGCCTCCACGGATCTGCCGAACTCGGTGGCGGCAGTTTCGATACGGAGAGCGGGTTTCTAGCGCTGACGTATCGACGGCGTAAAAGCGCGTTTACCCTTAGTGCTTCCGGAGATCATACTTCGCGCTATCTTGATCCGCCTGTCCTTGGCAATTACACGAACAGCGGGACTTCGGATGCCGTCTCTGGTGATTTTGACCAGGAGCTGAGCGACGCGGACCGGCTGCATTTTGCGTTTCATCGCCGCCAGACCGCATTCCAAGTACCGAACGAAAATCTGCAACAGGCAGCCGGGCAACTGCAGAATCGCAATGCACCTGAAGACCTGGGGCAAGTTGGCTGGACACATGAGTTCTCTCCGCAACTGCTGTTGAGTCTGAGTGCCGTGGTCGAGGATCTTTCGGCGAATCTCTGGTCGAATCCGTTTTCGACGCCAATTATCGTGTTTCAGCAGCGCGGTTTTCGCCGCAGCTACCTGAACGCAAACGTGTCCGGGCACTATGGCCATCACGACATCAAAGTGGGCGGTGATGGTGTCTATGCGCCCGTCACAGAAGCGATGCAGTATCAAATCGACGATTCCGTTTTCTTCGATCCCGGCACGCCTCCGGCCTTCCGCTTTCTGGATCGTCGTTTAGATCGCGAGCAGGCGTTATGGGCGCAGGATACGATGCATTTCGGCAATCTGACGCTAAGCACTGGATTGCGCTGGGACCATTACTCGCTTGTGGTCCGCGATCATGCCTTCAGCCCGCGCCTGGGCGCAGCCTGGTATATTCCGAAGGCCGATTTGGTGCTGCGCTTTTCGTACGACCGCGTTTTCCAAACGCCGGCCGTTGAAAACCTGCTGCTGACAAGTTCGCCTGAGGTGGAGCAACTCAGCGCCAATGTGGTGCAGTTGCCGGTAAAGCCCTCACGCGGCAATTATCTTGAGGCTGGATTCAGCCAGGGCATTGCGAAAAAGGCTCGCTTAGACGTAAGCTTTTACCGCCGAGCCTTTCAACAGTATGCAGATGACGACGTTTTCTTGAATACCGGCATCAGTTTCCCGATCGCGTTTCAAAGCGCTCAAGTCCGTGGTGTTGATGTGAAATTGCAATTGCCGCGCTTTGGTAACTTATCCGGGTTCGTGAGCTATTCGAACATGCTGGGCACAGCGCAACTGCCTGTTTCAGGCGGATTCCTGTTGGGCGACGATGCAGTGGGCGCGATTGGCGCGACCGGCAGTTTCCCCATTTCGCAAGATCAGCGGAACACGGCGCGCGCCCGCATGCGTTACCAGTTAAGCTCCCGGGTGTGGACAGCATTCGATGCCGAATACGGCAGCGGTCTGCCCGTTGAGATCGAGGGCGAGGCGGATGTGAACGATCTCATCGCCCAATACGGGCAGCAGATCGTGAACCGCGTTAACTTCGAGGCAGGCCGCGTTCGGCCGAATTTTTCTCTGGATTTCACTATAGGCGCGGAGCTGTGGAAGCATGAAAAATCTGTTCTGCGCGTTCAGGCAGAAGTGGAGAATCTAACAAACCGGTTGAACGTCATCAACTTCGCCGGGCTTTTCTCTGGAACAGCAGTGGGAATTCCACGTAGCGGAAATGTCCGGCTGCAGTTTGAGTTCTGAGCGCATCAAAGACGCATGAGCACTCTTCAAGCGTCGCATCGAGATACGGCGCAACCGGAAGGCGCGGAAGCCCACCTCTTTTCGCCAATTCAGATCCGTGATGTGAGGCTTTCAAATCGCATTGTCGTATCGCCCATGTGCCAGTATTCCTGCGAAGACGGGTTCGCGAACGATTGGCACCTGGTGCATTTGGGAAGCCGGGCAATCGGCGGCGCGGGATTGATCTTCTGCGAAGCGACTGCAGTGGAGGCGTGCGGCCGTATTTCGCCTTGGGATTTGGGAATCTGGAAAGACGAGCATATTGAACCGCTCGCGCGGATTGCGGCTTTCTTGAAACGACACGGATCGGCAGCGGGCATTCAACTCGCGCATGCGGGGCGCAAAGCGAGTACTGAAGCGCCATGGCGCGGCAGGCGAGCCATTCATCCGTCAGAAGGAGGATGGCAACCCGTTGCGCCGAGCGCTCTGGCATTTGATAAGGCCTCGCCTGTTCCCGCTGAACTCGGCGTGGCTGAAATCGGGAATATCGCGAATGCATTTGTATCGGCCGCAAGGCGCGCGCTCAAAGCCGGATTTGACGTAATCGAATTGCATGGGGCTCATGGCTATCTGATGCATGAGTTTCTGTCGCCGCTGTCGAACAAGCGCTCGGATGAATACGGCGGATCATTTGAAAACCGCATTCGCTTTCCGTTACAAGTGATCGAGGCGGTGAGAAACGGGGTGCCTCAGGGGGTTCCGCTGTTCCTGCGAATATCCGCGACAGACTGGGTAGAAGGTGGATGGACCGTTGAGGATTCAGTCAAGCTAGCATGCGCGGTTCGCCCGCTGGGAGTCGATCTGATTGATTGCTCTTCCGGAGGTTCGTCGCCGGACGCTGTCATACCGTTGCGCCCTGGATATCAGACGCCGTTTGCAGAGCGGATTCGAAAGGAAGCGGGCATTCTAACCGGCGCCGTCGGTCTAATCACCGAACCGGAGCAGGCCGACGAAATCCTTTGCAGTGGAACAGCAGATCTTATTTTTCTTGCACGCGAATTCCTGAGGGAACCGTATTGGCCCATCAAAGCGGCACATGCGCTTGGCACCGCGATTCCGCTGCCTGTACAGTATGCGCGGGCCTTCCCGAATCAGCCTGGCAAATAAGAAAGGGCAATAAAAAAGCTGGGAGGTTTAAGCCTCCCAGCCTGAGAATTGGCGCGTAGGTCTTCCTATCGCCGGCCTCCGGCGCGAACCACGACTCCGCCGCGAACTCCGCCAAAGTAGCCGCGTCCGACATAGTAGCGGCCACCCCATCCATAACCACGGCCGTAGTAGAACCCAAGCGATGGGCCCCAGTAGTAGGGATAACCGTACGCGTAATACGGATAGGGATAACCGTATGCGTAGCCATAGTAAGGAGCTGGGCCACTTGCAACGTATGGACCGGCTCCAGGTGCGTTTGCATACGGCTGCTGTGAATACTCGCCGGGCTCCACGTAACGGAAAGCCGCCTGCGAATTGGCAGTCGAAAATGTAACCGGAGTTTGAACCTGGAAGGTCAGCACCTGTTCGGGAGTAATGACGCTCGCGTGATTATGCGTTACCACGACTCCGATGATCCCTGCCAGGGCACCGGCACCAGCGCCAATCGCGGCTCCTGTCCCCCATCCGGCAGCCGCGCCAATCGCGGCCCCAAGAGCAGTTGTTCCGATGACACTACCGGCTTCAATTCCGCCCGGGGTTGTCCCACCGCGGCGGCTGGTCAACTGCGTGTTGATCGGAAGTTGCTGGCCATCGACAAGAGTCAGGCTCGTGAGCTGGATGCCAAGCCGGGCAGGGTGTCCAGCACCGTGCTTTTCGGCCAGAGCCACGCGTCCACCGACCGTTTCGCCCGGTTCGGCAACCACTATGCCGTTCACCACGACGGGATCTACCAAGCTAGCGGAGAATGCATCTCCGGGCTGGTTCCTATCTGACGAGAGCAACTGGTTAATGCGCACCGTGACGTAGGTGCCTTGCGAAATTGTCAGACTCGCCGGAACCGGCGGCGGGGCGGGGTAATTCCGTTGCGCGCCATAGTTCGGCTGCTGACCGTAACCAGGCTGCTGTCCATAATTGGGCTGCTGACCGTATCCGACCGGTGGGTAACTCTGCGGATACTGCTGCTGACCATAGGACTGATTACCGGCCGGCTGCGGGTAGGGCACTTGGTTTTGGTTGTAGGATGGTGCGTTTTGCGGTGGCGGAGGTGGTGGCGGGTTTTGCATCTCGCCATTTTGGTCTACCGCGTTGACAGGAGCTTGATTCGCTGAATACGCCGGATAGTTCGGGGCGTTATTCGGGTCTGCCGATTGCGAATCCCCGACGCGCTTCCAGCCGCCGCTTGGGTTAGCGGCTTGCTGTTGATTATTTGTGTTTTGCTGCACCGGCGCAGAATCCTGGCCGAAGGCTAAACTGGATGCGGCCAATAGACCGACTGAAAGATAAGACACCGCACTTTGAAATGGGTGGTTGAACATAGTTCGCATGCCTCGTAGATCTCGACGGACTTCCTAATGCACGCGTTTCGCCATCCGTAAAGTTGGCGTAAGTCTATGTGGCGTAACCGGTTAGCTCCGCACGTGCTCGGCTGCATTGCACCGCCGATGGTGCTTTTCAGCCAATTTATTCCATTCGGCTGCGCAGGAACTGTACGTAGCTCTTGATTGCCAGTCCGCCGACGATAATCAGCGCCACAGCCAGAGCGATGCCTCTGAGCGTCGCAACGGACCATGCCGCGAGGAGCCCATACAGCACCATTGCCGTTCCTATACCGATTACACCCTTGTGTCTTTCAGGCTGATTCATTGCGAAGGCAAGTTATAGGTGAAGGTAAATGCGAGCCGAACCTGGAATCCTTTGTAATCGGCCGGAAGCGCCGGTAGCGGATTCGACATGCTTAATCCAGCAACCGCAGCCTGATCTAAAGGCTCCGACCCGGAGGATTGCGCAGTTACCAACTTCGGAATGCTGCCGTCGCGATTGATGATGAACTCCATGACGGTGCGCCCGCGCAAGGTTCCCATGCGCGCGCTTTCAGGGATAACACGGCGCCAATTCGATCGGACAATCGCCAAAATCCGGGTCAGATAAGCTTTGAAGTCCGCGCCCTCCGGATCGCTTTGCAGTTCCACGGCCGTGTGCTCCGCGCCGGGTCTGCTTTGTTGCGCCGGGAATTAGCGGCGATGGTTCCGGCATATTGTCATCGCTAATGGCTAATCTGCTGCTGTTCCCGCTGCGCGCTATGCCTTTGATGGCTTCCTGCACGGTGGCCTTAGGCGGAGTGATGGTCGGATGCGGATTCGGCGGAGCCTCCGTGCCGACATTCTGAAATGGATTTTGTGACGGCGAGGGCGGCGGCGGAGCAGGCGCTCCAATTCCGCTCACTGTTCCTGGCGGAAGGGGTCCAGGTGTCTGGTTCAAAGCCACTCTTGGGGGTTCAGGCAGTATTTGCGGCGTGGCTTGCGCTGTTTGCTTGGGAACAGGCTGTTTTGGCAATTCGAAATGCTTCGTGCTCGCATCCGGAGACGCCTTACGCGCCTGCGCCTCCTGCGAAGCCAGCAGACTGGCAAGATCGATATTCTCCGATATCTTGCTCCGGTTTCGCGCCTTCTGCGTCAGAACATCTGGCGGAAGGTATAGCGGGATGCGCTTGAGAATTACGCGGCGCTCGGGTTCCGCCGGACCTACGAAGGAAGGCAACTGGATCGCAACAAAGAAAAAAAGGAGATGGAAGGCGAGCGAACCGCCAACAACTGCCAGCCATTGTGGTCGCGAGCGCCGATCGGGCCAGTCAAGGAGAAGATTAAGCTGGGCCGTTGAAGCGGGTATAAGAACAGGATTCGAGTCCGCCGGACGCTCCTCTGCTGGGTCGGCGAGCGTGAGCGGAGAAATGGCCATACTACAAGTCGGTGTAACGACGTGATCCAGGCAGCCCAGGTTGCCCGGTTCACGTAAGCTGTCAGCGGCGTCGGCGAATCGTCTCCGCGACTAAGTCTGCGTGTTCCTTGATCTTATCAAGAATGGCTTCCGCCAATGCCAGCGCGGCAGAGGCTTGAAAAGCATCTACGCGCGGCTTCTTCCGAGTTCGTACTGAGTCGAAGAACGCCGACAGTTCGATCTGTAGCGGTTCCCCCTTCTCGGCTTTTAACGATTCAAACCCAATCTCAGGCACGGAATTGGGTTCGTTTTTGCGAATTGCTAATCGGAGAGCTTCCTGCCTTTGGTAATCGAGCGATATGTATTCGCCTGGTTGGAAGACGCGCAGCTTTCGGACCTTCTCTGTAGAGACCCGGCTCGCGGTCAAATTCGCCACACAGCCGCTGGCGAACGACAGGCGAACGTTCGCGATATCTACTTTGCCGGATAGTACGGAGATACCCGCCGCGCGGATCTCTTTCGGTACTTCGCGCGTCAAGCTCAACACGATATCCAAATCGTGGATCATTAAATCCAGGATCACGTCGACGTCCAGGCTACGCGGGGTGAAAATACTGAGGCGGTGTACTTCGAAGAAGAGAGGGATAGTGATCGCTTTTTCCAGGGCCGTGATGGCCGGGTTGAAGCGCTCCAGGTGACCCACTTGTAAAATCCGGCCCTGTTTTTCCGCAAATTGGGCGAGGCGGTTACCCGCGGCGGAGTTGCTGGCAATCGGCTTCTCCACCAGGACGTCAACGCCGGCTGTGAGGAGCCGGGCGGCTACTTCCTCGTGAGTGGTGGTCGGGGTGGCCACAATGGCGGCATCAATCCTGCCGGCGAGATCCTCGACATTGAAATACGCCGATGTCGAATATTCGCTCGCAAGTGCTTGCGCCTTTGAGGGGTCGAGATCGACCACTCCGCAAAGTTCCACATCGGCAAGCTGATGGATGACACGGACGTGGTTCCTGCCGAATGCTCCGGCGCCTATTACGGCCGTTCGAATTTTACTCATGTGTCCCGATCAACGTGCGGGTAAGCGGCGATGGTGATGTTGGCTTCGTTTGCGCGCTCGATCATCTCGTCCTTATCAAGCAGCAACGTTCGTCCCGCGTCTACCACAAGCGCAGTCGTGTTGGTTTCGATCATGGTCGCAATAGTCGTCAGACCCGCGACGGGCACGTCGAAGAGCAGATGAGCGCGACCCTTTGATGATTTGATTAATCGGAGAGGTTTACCATCGGTGAGGGTTGCCGCGCGGCGCAGCATTTCGTCAGTTCCTTCCATCGCTTCAGCGGCGACGCACGCCTTTTCGCTGATGGCAACGCTTTGGCCGATATCCGCCGACGCGAGCAGATTTGCCAGTGGGCGGCCGTAACGAATATCCGCTTGTTCTTCTTTGTCAGGCTTGCGGCGCGTCAGAACTCCTTCGGGCGCGAGCAGTGGTTTCAGCAGGCGCGTGGAATCTACCAATTGGATGCCTTCCTCAAGCAGAACTTTTTGAATGCCCCCGATTAGGGCGACCGTGTTCTTCTCTTTCAAGGTGGTGAGCAACTTCAAAAGACGCCAGTCGGGTTTTACCGACGAAAAGATGCTCACGTGTTTTACCTGGCCCGTCATCATGACCTCCGAAATTCTCTCGCGCTTGAGAATCTCGATCAGTTTGGCGAGTTGCCCGATATTGATCCAGTGCAAAGCCGAGGCGAGGCGCGCAAGCTCGGGCGTGGCCTCATTTTCGATGGCGACCACGATTACTTCATGTCCTTCGCGCCGAGCCATTTCGAGCGCAAGCAGCGGGAACCGGCCGTTACCCGCGATCATGCCGTAGCGTTGCGTCACAGAAGGCAGGTCCTATTTACAAAATCCGCGGTTGGAACTGCGGATGAATTCGAGCAGTTCCTTCACCTCGCTCGTCTGCGGAATCTCTTCTTCTATTCGAGCGAGCGCCTGAGTGGTGTTCAAGCCGGCGCGGGTTAGGGTGCGGAACGCGTTCTGCAGAGGCTCGATGGATTCGGCGGGAAAGCCGGCGCGCTCCATGCCTACTTTGTTTGCTCCGTAAACTTCCACCTGATGATTCGCAGCAGTTATGGAAAAAGGGAGCACGTTCTGTTTAATGATGCTGTAGCTGCCAACCATCGCATATCGCCCGATACGGCAAAACTGATGAATGGCGCTGAGACCGCCAACGTTCGCGTAATCCTCCACGCTGACGTGCCCGGCGAACGTAACCCCGTTAGCCAGAATGGTGTGGTCGTTAATGATGACATCATGCGCAACGTGCACATACGCCATCAGCAGATTGCCATCACCGATGGAAGTGAGCATGCCGCCCCCTTCCGTGCCGCGATGAATGGTCACGAACTCGCGAATAGAGTTGCGGTCCCCGATACGCGTCTCAGATGGCTCACCTTTGTACTTCTTGTCTTGCGGCGCTACACCACAAGAGGAGTAAGGATAAAAGAGGTTGTCTTTCCCGATAGTCAGCTTGCCTTCGAGGTAGACGTGCGCCATCAAGCGCGTGCGCGGGCCGATTGTGACGCCACTGCCGATTATGCAGTAAGGACCAACTTCTGCTTCTTGGGAAATATCAGCGTCAGGATCAACGATGGCTGTAGGGTGAATGGCCATCCGAGCGAACGTTAAGCCATTTGCGGTTCGGGCAGCTCGATGGCCGGGGCCGTAGCCGAGGCGACGTCCGTCAGTTTGCACATCAGGGTCGCTTCGGCGACCACCTGACCATCAACAGTGGCGGTGCCCTGGAGTTTTGCGACGGTGTGCTTCAGCCTGACCTTTTTCATTTCGATCCGTAACTGGTCGCCCGGAACCACGGGCTTTCTAAACTTGGCATCTTCTATCGACGCAAGGAACATCAGCTTGCCACGTGTGTGCGGCGCCAGTTTGCCTATCAAAATACCGGCGACCTGCGCCATAGCTTCGATGATAAGTACCCCCGGCATAACTGGAAAACCCGGGAAATGACCGGTAAAGTGCGGCTCATTGACCGTAACGTTTTTGAGGCCGATTATGGATTCGTCCGTGATCTCGATGATTCGGTCAACCATCAGCATCGGGTATCGATGTGGCAGTATTTCCGAAATCTCCTGCACGTCGATCAAGGTCATGAGAATGTTCAGTATAACAGCGGATTGGGGCACTTCCGCGAGTGCCGCCAGGGCTAGCAAGCGGCCCGCAGACCGTCAGGCGCTTTGCTGATTTGCTTTACGTGCTTGGGCCGCGTCATAGCTTTCGCCGTAGATACTGGGCACCTTCGCCCCCATTGGCCGCAAATACATCGTTAGTTGACCCCGATGATGGATGGAGTGGTTTAGCACGAAGTTCAAGTACATGACAGCAGGGAGCTGAAACAGCCCTCGAAAGTCGACAATCTTTACCAGTTGCTCAGGCGTTAGCTTAGTCAATTTTTGGAAGCGCCGATCGAAATTTTCTTTGTACCAGCTGGTCAGATCTGTCGAGTTCCTGATGACTTCAGGCCGAGGGTTTGGACTCAAATCGAATGCGCCCGCGGACACTGCGTCCATAAATCGCATCTCCGTATCGGCTATGTGCCAAGCGAGATCTAACGCGCTCATGCAGACATTGTCTTGACGGTAGTTGCCTTTGTCGGCTGGAATAGCCTCAATGATGCTTGTTGTGATGCGGTGCTCGTTTTTGAGCCCCGGAAGGTAAACAGTTTGTAGCAGGAAGTTGGCTTGGTCCGGTTGAAGTTGTTGCATGCGGTTCAGAATATCTCAGTCACTTTCGCGAAACGGTTGGTAGAAGCGCGCAGATGTCACTTTTGCGGGCAAGTCATAAGTTTAGGTACTACGTCCAACATTGTGGAGGGTAAGTTCAATGAACAATCTAGATGCAACCAATAACCCTGCGCCAATGTCACGTAACACACCAGCCAATACTCGTCGAGCGGCAAGTACTATCTGCTTACTAGCCGGTATATGGTTGTTTATTTCGCCGTGGGTCTATGGCGCTGCTGGTTCTCCAAACGCCTGGAATTCCTGGATACTGGGAGCGGTTATGTTCATCATTGCCGTAATCCGTCTCGGAACTCCTGCAATGTCCACGGGCCTGAGTTGGTTAAACACGCTGTTAGGTATATGGGTGTTCTTCTCCCCTTGGATCTATGGCTACGTTGGTAACACCGGGCGTTTTATCAATAGCCTCTGTGTAGGCGTAATCGTCTTTGTGTTGTCGATTGTCGCTGCTCTGGGCAGCAGGACTCGCAACATGACCACTATGCCCCGAACTTAGTAACTGGTTTCTATAGGTCGACTTTGCAAACGGACGCAGTGCGATAAAACGAATACGCCCGAAGCAGATCTCCTCCCAAAGGGGCTTTCGCGGAAAATTCCGCGAAAGCCCTTTTCGGTTTATGTTTGAATAACGGCGAATGCACCCGTTTCTACATTGGGCCAATACAAAGCAAGAGGAGATCATTGCTCGGATTCAAGAAATGGTTGAGTGTGAGTCGCCGAGCGATTCGCCGGCCGACGTGAACCGTTTTGTCGATCTCCTTATAGAACGGACGAGGGACATAGCCACACCCGACGTGGTGCAGCCGGAAGGATTTGGAAAGCACGTCCGGCTGACGTTTCATACTCAGGGCGATGCTGGCGGCCAAATCCTCGGGATTGGGCATTCCGACACCGTTTGGCCTCGCGGCACATTGCAAGGAATGCCATTCCGGCGCGCGGGCGAAAGGCTCTGGGGTCCTGGTGTGCTGGACATGAAATCGGGGCTGACGTTTTTTTTGTATGCGGTGCGCGCTTTGCGGGATTTGGACGTAGCGCTACAAAAGAGAATTGTTCTGCTGGTCGTGTCGGATGAAGAAGTCGGAAGCCGCACCTCACGAGCGCTCACCGAGAGCGAAGCCAAACGAAGCGATTGCGTTTTGGTGCTCGAACCAGGGACAGGATTATCAGGCAAACTAAAGACATCGCGCAAAGGCGTAGGCAATTACAACATTCGTATTAGGGGCAAGGCCGTCCATGCGGGGGTTGATTTCGCTTCCGGTGCAAGCGCAATTGTAGAAGCTTCCCGGCAGGTACAGAAGATTGCGGAGTTCACGGATCTAAGACGCGGCACGACCGTAAATCCCGGGCTGATCAGCGGCGGGACGCGCACGAACGTCGTGGCGGCAGAAGCGCAAATAAGCGTCGATATCCGCGCCCCGCGCATGCGTGATGCGGAGGCTCTTGACCGGAGATTCCGTTCATTGCGGCCAGTGGACCGGCGCTGCTCTCTCGAGGTGCAGGGTGGGTTGAATCGGCCGCCAATGGAGCGAAGCAAAGCGATCCAGAAGCTCTTTGGTAAAGCGAAGAAGTTAGGCCGGGAACTAGGCGCGAAAGTAGAGGAGTCAGCGACTGGGGGCGGTTCGGACGGGAACTTCACGGCCGCGTTGGGCGTGCCGACGCTTGACGGCTTGGGGGGCGTGGGCGAAGGCGCGCACGCTACTAACGAAAGTATTCTGATCGACCGAATCGCAGACCGCACGGCCCTGTTAGCGGCCCTGCTGGCGAATCTCTAAGCAGCTATTCGGGTGAGTACCGCGGCCCAGTTCTGATAAGTAAATTCAGCATTCACATGACAGAATGGTGGTTTGCGTATCGTTCTTGATGGCATTTACTATGCCTGCGGGTTGACGCTGGTTGGGATTGTACTTTCTTATTTCCTGACGCCTTGGGCTGGCGTGCCGCTATACATACTAGCTGCGTTCTGTCTGTATTTCTTCCGCGATCCGGAGCGGATTCCGCCCCCAGGCGATGTAATGGTAGCCCCGGCTGACGGACAGGTAGTCGCGGTGCGCGAATTGTCAGCAGGGGAGACGCGAGTCAGCATTTTCCTCAACATCTTTGATGTGCATGTAAACCGCACTCCCATTCCCGGCAAAGTGACTCAGGTCGTCTACACCAAGGGCAAATTCCTGGTAGCCAGCAAAGAACTCGCGTCTTCAGAAAACGAGCAGAATACGTTGGTCATTGAAGGCAACGGTACACGTGTGACTTGCCGTCAGATTGCTGGGCTGATCGCGCGGCGCATAGTCTGTTACAAGCAAGCGGGAGATGTGCTTGCGCCGGGGGAACGAATTGGCTATATCAAATTTGGTTCGCGGGTCGACGTGATCTACGGCCCTGAGTGGCACACACTTGTCAAAGTTGGCAACCGGGTAAGCGCCGGTTCCAGCGTGATGGCGAAACGGGAGGCGGTCTGAACTTTAGGGATCAAATCCTGGGGCCACGGCAACAGTCGGGTAAGCGTCCGCGACGTGCCGCTTACCTGCTCCCTACATTATTTACGAGCGGAAATATCTTTCTCGGCTTCATCGCCATGTTACAGACATTCAATGGCGCCATGCAGGTCAGTGCCGGAGATTATGGACCGAACCAGCATTTTGCCACCGCTGCCAAGGCGCTCATATTTGCCGTTTTCTTCGATGGCCTGGATGGCCGCATCGCGCGCATGACCAACACCACCAGCGATTTCGGGCGCGAACTGGATTCGCTTGCCGATGTGATTACGTTCGGCATTGCGCCCGCTGTGCTGGCATTCGTGTGGGGCGTTGTGTTCGTCATCAGCCCGGTTGAGGGACAGCTTGTCAGCCATCTGCATCGCGCCGGTTACTTGGTGGCGTTTTTCTATCTTTTGTGCGGCGCCGTGAGACTGGCGCGGTTCAATGTGCAAACAAATCCGACTCCGAAAAATCCTGGACGTCCCGACCGCAAATACTTTGTGGGAATGGCGATACCCGCTGGAGCGGGCTTCATCGCGGCCGTTGTCTACATGGAGCCATCGCCGGTGCAGTCGTTCGTCTTTGCAGTGGCATGGCTGGTGATGTTGGGTGTCGTGTCGCTGCTGATGGTCAGCACGTGGCGTTATCCAAGCTTCAAGCAGATCAATGTTTCCAAGCCGCGAACGCCGCTGATTGTGCTTCTGTTAGGCTGCATCGCATTTGTGATTTGGAACTGGTCGCAACCGGTGCTGCTGGCCGCTGCGTCTGCCTACGTACTGAGTGGGATACTCATTCGATTCGGAGGAATCCTGCGGCGCTACAAAAAACCACGGTCGCGCTCGCCGCTGCCGGAGCATCAAGTTGGCTAAGACACAAAGCAGCATTAAAACAATCTCTATCGCCCTGGTGGGCGCGGAGACTCTGTTGGGCCACGAAGTGGAACAAGTGCTCAAAGACCGCGTTCACGAGGCGGTTGTGCATTCGTTCTCCGCCACGGGCGAAGGCAATTTTGGCGAGGAACAGGGCGAAGCGGTATACGTTGAACCGCTGACGGCAGAGCAGATGAAGACCAGCCGCGCCGCGGTCATCGCCGGTTCCCGTGAGGGCGCGAAGAAAGTATATGATCTGGCCAAGGCGGCGGGTGGTGCCCCGCTGGTGATCGATTGTACCGGTTATCTGGAAGATCAACCGGAGATCCGAATTCTTTCTCCGCTCACAGATCAGTGCGAGTTGCGGGAAGGCTGGCTCTATGAGATAGCACATCCGGCGGCGAGCGCTTTGGCCTTACTGTTAGCCAGGCTGGCCGCGTATCGAAATTTGCGCCGCGTTGTCGCACATGTCTTTGAACCGGCTAGTGAGCGCGGAAAACGTGGGATATCCGAACTGCAGAGCCAAACCGCAAGCTTACTTTCCTTCAAGCCGCTGGACAAAGCGGTGTTCGATGCGCAGATAAGCTTCAATCTGTTGTCACAATACGGCGAAGAAGCGCCGGCAAAGCTGGTGGACATCGAGCAGCGTATCAGCCGCCATTTGAGCACGCTTCTAAGCTTGCGGGCAAAGGAGCAGCTCATTCCGAATCCTTCCTTGCGCGTTGTACAAGCGCCGGTGTTTCATGGCTACAGTATTTCGCTGTGGGTGGAATTCGAAAGTACCGTGAATGCCGGAGATGCCGGCGAGGCATTGGCGTCAGCGCAAATCGAAGTTCGTGGACCGCACGATACAGCGCCTGACAACATTGGAGCGGCGAGTCAGAGCGGCTTGATTGCCGGTGATATCCGAGTTGATGAGAACAACCCGCGCGCTTTGTGGGTTTGGGTCGTCGGCGATAATTTGCGCCTGATCGGCGATGCAGTGAGCGACATCGTCTCGAATCTGACGGTGAGACGGTTGTGAAAAGAGGCGCCTTGTTCACCGCGCTTTCGGCGGCCGCGCTTAGCGTCGGCCTGCTTTCGTGTGGATATCACGCAGGCGGGAAAGCGGATCTGATGCCTAAGAGTATTCAGACCATCGCCATTCCGGCATTCACGACTTTCACCATGCGTTACAAACTGGTGGATGTTCTGCCTCAGCAGATTGGCAGAGAGTTCATCGCGCGCACGCGCTTTCGCATTGTTGAGAACCCCGCCGATGCGGACGCCGTTTTGACGGGGAGCATCAATTCGGCACAGATATATCCGGCCGTACTTGACCCCACCAGCGGAAAGGCGACCACCATTCAGGCGGTCGTGATCATGACCATCAATCTGCGCGAGCAATCGACCGGAAAAACACTGTACTCGCGATCGAACTATGTCTTCAGACAGAACTACGATGTAGCGGTAGACCCGCATCAGTTCTTTGACGAGAGCGGTCCCGCATTTGACCGTCTCAGCCGCGATATGGCGCGTGATCTGGTTAGCTCAATCGTCGAGAACTTCTAGTTACCCGTGACACCCGACCAGTTTCTGGTAAGAATTACGAAAAGTCCGCCGGCTAATGCCTATCTCTTCTTGGGGCAGGAAGGCTATCAGCGGCGTGTTTGCAAACAGGCGCTTTTGGAACGCGTGCTGCCGGCCGAAGCGCGGCCGGATGGGTTCACGCAAACGGATTTAGAGAGCACTTCAATTTCTGAGATTCTGGACGACGCGCGTTCGTTGTCGCTGTTTGCATCAGAGAGATTGATTTGGGTTTGTAGTGCCGAGCTTGCTCTGCCAAGACGATTGACGAGCAGCGGAGAAGAAGGCGAGGACGGGGGCCATTCCAGTGGCGCTCAGATCAGCGATTATTTGAAGCAGCCGACACCCGGGACCGTCCTGGTCTTCGAATGCAGCCGGTACGACTTTTCGGGTGACGACAAGCCGAAGCTGGATCGCGTTGAGAAGTTCTATTCCGCGATCCCCATGAAAGTCGAGTTCCGTCACTTCACGGCCGAGCTAAGCCGGGCATTGGCCCAGGAGCTAGCGAAGAAGTACGGCGTCAAAATCGGAGGCGCGGAACTCGCGGCTTTGCTGGACGCCGTGGCTGGAGATGCGAGCCGGTTGGACTCGGAAATGCAAAAGCTGTCGCTTTACGTGGACAGCGGGCGGGCGGTCACAATGGATGATCTGCGCACGATGGTTCCGAACGCTGCACAGAGCACAATCTTTTTACTCGTGAACGCCCTGGGGAAACGGGACCGCGCCGGGGCTTTGCGTTCGCTCGATATCCTGATTCGGGAAGGTGAATATTTGCCGTTAGCGCTCACATTTCTGAGCACCCAATTCCGGCTGGCACTTGCGGCAAAGGAAGCACGGGTGAACTCGCCGCAGCAGGCGCTGACTTTCTTCTCACAGATAGGCGTGCGCATGTGGCGCGATCGTGCCGAACAGGTGATGGGAACGGCTGCTGCGTTTACGAAGGAGCACCTGGCGAAGGCCACCGCCGCTATTTACGAAACCGACAAAAAGTTGCGCGAAGGCTATAAAGACGATCGCGTAATTATGGAAACGTTGGTGTTTGCTCTCACAGGGAATGGGTAAGCCAAACCCTTGGAGTGCGTTCCTCGCCACTCTCAAGCGCGTCGACAAATCCAAGATCAACAGCAGATGGATGGCTCTGCGCAATGCCGCAGCGGTGGCCCTGCCGTTGTCCATTGGCAGCCTCATGGGAAATGCGCTTGGCGCGGTGGCCCTTAGCACGGGTGCGCTGAACGTAGCATATTCAGACGGCCGCGACCCTTATCGCCAGCGTGCGCACAGAATGCTCATCTGGAGCGCGCTTGGAGCGCTTGCTGTATTTGTCGGGTCTGCAAGCGGCCGATATCATCTCGCGGCGATTGGGGTTACTGCGGCGTGGGCGTTCATCGGCGGCATGTGCGTCGCCATCAGTTCGCGTGCCGGTGACCTTGGGCTTAATACGCTGGTGACTGTTATCGTCTTTGCCGCGCGCGGGGCTTTATCCCCGCTTTATGCCTTTTACGCGGCGTTGCTCGTGCTATCGGGTGGTCTGCTGCAAACTTGTCTTGCACTGCTCTTCTGGCCTCTGCGGCGTTACGATCCCGAGCGCCGCGCCATTGCCAGCGCGTATACGGCACTCGCGGATGAGATCGATCCCAGCCCGAATACTCCATCCCCGGGGCCGTTGAATCTCCCGACTCAGCAGGTCCAGGAAACTCTTGCCGCACTCGGGCGTGAGAATGACCCCGAAGACGCACGCTTCCGCCTGCTTTTCGATCAGGCTGATCGCATTCGTATCTCCGTTTTTCTGCTTGATCGTTTGAAATCTGAGTTGCAGAAATCACAGGACGCCTACCGTCAGCCGTCTACCGCAGCTTGCATTGATGACCTGAGAAGCGTCACGTCAAAACTGGTCCGGCACGTCGCCGAATGTCTTCTAACACGCAGAACCGGCGGAACAAAGCCCGATGAGTTACCTCAACTCGAGGAAATGGTGCGCCGCACGAGACAGCTCTGCGGCAATGATGATGCAATTGGCGAGGAACTGACGTCCGCCGTAAACTCTTTAGCCGGACAGTTGCGCGCCATCGT
The DNA here is from genome assembly GCA_963846025.1 of Terriglobia bacterium. Taxonomy (GTDB): domain Bacteria; phylum Acidobacteriota; class Terriglobia; order Bryobacterales; family Bryobacteraceae; genus Bog-105. The sequence goes on from CAWJUG010000012.1 coordinate 115,915, forward strand.
TCGTCTCGCCGCGAATATAATTCCGGAAGGTCTTGACGCCGCAGCCCGCCAGGAAGCTGCCCAACCCTGGCGGCTACAAATCGCGAGCCGGATCGGCATTCTGCGCGCGAACTTCGATTGGCGGTCTCCCGTGCTGCGGCACGCGATACGGCTGGCTGTCTGTGTTTCCATCGGAGATGCGATTGGCCGTGCCATAAGTTGGCAGCGGTCCTATTGGATTCCTATGACCATAGCGGTCGTGCTAAAGCCGGATTTTTCCAGCACATTTAGCCGCGGTGTGTTGCGCCTGCTTGGCACATTTGTTGGCCTGACGCTAGCGACAGTGCTGTATCACATCTTCCCGGCAGGTCCATTTCTTGAGTGTGCGCTGGTTTTCGTTTTCACGTTTGCGCTGCGGTTCATCGGGCCGGCGAATTACGGTGTCTTCAGCGTGGCCATCAGCGGGCTTATCGTGTTCGAATTATCCGCTGCCGGTACGCCGCCATCCCAAGTGGTGGTAACCCGGGCGCTTTGCACCGCGGCGGGAGGTATTCTTGCGCTGATTGCTTACGGCCTGTGGCCTACCTGGGAGCGCCGCAAAACTGCCGACATCTTGGCCGAAATGATGGACGCCGGGCGCGCATACTTCCATGCCATCGTCGAACGTTTCACGCGAGATGACGAGCAGTTGCAATTGGAGATTGACCGCAGACGACGCGAGTTCCGCCGTACGCGCTCCGATGCTGCCGCCTCTGTCGAACGCGCCAGCGCCGAGCCCGGCATTGCGGCGAACAAAATCACCGGACTGGGATCAATGATGGCCAGTTCTCTATCACTCTTCAGCGCCATTCTCGGCCTCGAAGCCGGCCTCACACAGCAGACTGTGCATACCGCCCCCGAAGCCTTTAAGAAATTTTCGAACGACGTGGAACTGACGCTCTATTATCTTGCTGCCTCGCTGCGCGGGTCCGCATCGGCCGCCAGCACGCTCCCCAAGCTCCGCGATGATCACGCGCGCATGCTGGAAGCGCGTGATGCTTTTTCCCCCAACGATCAATTCGTACTTGTCGAGACAGATCGCCTCACTACCGCGTTGAACACTCTCCGCGAGCAGACCATGCGTTATCTGAGCTGACGCACTCAAACCAGCAGCTTATCCGGCGTGATTGGAAGGTCTCGCACGCGTATGCCCGTTGCATGAAACACCGCATTCGCTACCGCCGCTGCAGCCCCGGTGATGCCGATTTCGCCGATGCCTTTCGCGCCAAGCGGATTGACATGGTCGTCTTTCTCGTCTACCCAGATCGCTTCGATGTTGCCGATGTCCAGATTCGTCGGCACATGATATTCCGCAAGATTATTGTTCACCCACCGGCCCAACCGCTCATCCATCGCCGCCTGTTCATAGAGGGCCATGCCGACGCCCCAAATCATACCGCCCATAAATTGGCTGCGTGCCGTTTTGGCGTTGAGGATTCGCCCTGCGCCGAAGCACCCCACCATGCGCGAGACCTTTATCTGGCACAAATCCGCATCCACTCGAACCTCTGCGAATTGCGCTCCGAACGCATACATCGAATAGTCCTTTTTCTCTTCGCCGGGTTTCGCATTCGCCTGCGCTTCCACGTAGGGTTGCCCGCGCCGCGTGAGCAGCTCCTGAAAGGTGTCGCTTTTCGATGAATTGCTTTTTGAGTAAAGCCGGCCGCCTTCCAGCACCACATCCTGCTCGCTGACTCCGGATAACGGCGATCCTGCATCGCTTACTGCCATCTGAATCAATTTCTCTCGAAGAGCTTGCGCAGCCAGGTAGACCGCGGAGCCTGTACTCGCGGCTGTTTGGGAGCCGCCTGACACCGGCGTCTGCGGCAGGTCCGTATCGCCCAAACGGAATTTCACTTTCTGCGGCGTCACTCCGAAGCTCTGCGCTGCAACCTGCGTCATGATTGTGTACGTGCCGGTCCCCAGGTCTTGCGTACCGGCATCCACAGAGAACGTTCCGTCCGCGTTCAATCGCGCGCTCGCATTCGATGCGCTGCGCCGCGTCGGATATACTGCCGTCGCCATTCCCAAGCCGACCAGCGTATGACCGTCACGCATGGACCGCGGTTCCACCTGTCGCTTGCTCCATCCAAAACGCTCAGCTCCCAGCCGGTAGCACTCGCGAAGAGACTTGCTCGACCATGGCTTGTTCTCTTCCGGGTCATGTTCCGCGTAATTCTTTAGCCGGAACTCGATGGGATCCATCTTCAGCGCGTATGCCATCTCATCCATGGCTGCTTCCAGCGCGTATGTGCCAGATGCCTCGCCGGGCGCACGCATGTAGGAAGGAGTTCCTATATCGGATTTCACAAGCCTCTGTGTAGTGCTGTTGTTTGACGACTGATACAACATACGCGCACAAAGGCTCGCGGATTCTACAAATTCATCGAATGTGGAGGTGTGTGAATAAGTATCGTTGCTGAGTGCCGTAAGCGTGCCCTCGCGCTTGGCCCCCAATCTTAACGTTTGCCTGGTCTGGGAACGCAGCCCTACCATCCCGAACATCTGCGGGCGTTGCACCGCCAGCTTCACCGGGCGGTTCAACTGCTTAGCGGCCATTGCCGTAAGGGCGACATGTGACCAGACGGGGCCCTTACTGCCGAAACCCCCGCCCAAATACGGCGAAATGACGCGTACGTTCTCCGGCTTCAATCCGAACAAAGACGCAACGCGGCCCCGGTCAGTAAACACGCCTTGGGTCGCATCGTAGAGAGTTAAGTGATCGGGCCGGTCCCAAACTGCAATCGTGGCGTGCGGCTCCATGGGATTGTGCACCTCAAAGGGCGTCCAATACGTTTCCTCGACACGCACATCCGCTTCGCTCATTCCAGCGTTCATGTCTCCACGATTGCTAACCGCGGGATCTCCGCCGCCGCCCGCCTTCTTGGGCGAATACGCGTCTGACAATCGCGCTTGCAAATCCACTTGGTGAGCTTCGGGCTCATATTGAACTTGCACCAATGATGCAGCCTCTTCAGCGCCTTCGAGTGTTTCTGCCACTACTACCGCCACGGGTTCGTTGTCGTAGCGCACTAAATCGTCTTGCAACGCTGTAATGGCCCTTGCCGGGGAACGCTCCTGACCGGGAGCTGGCGTGTTCAATGGATTATCCAACCGCATTGCATTTTGATGGGTCAGTATCAGCAACACGCCGGAAACACGCTCCGCAGCTTTCGTGTCGATCGCAGCAATGCGACCCTTCGCGATCGTGCTCATTACCAGCACGCCGCAAGCGGCATTCGGGATTTTGTGCTCGTACGCATAAGTAGCACGGCCGGTCACCTTTAACCGGCCATCGATTCTGTCGAGAGGTTCGCCAATGACGTTTTCCATTTTGAAGTCCTTTACTACGATGCTGTCCTTAGCGTCGACAGAACGCCCCGCACAATGCAACGCTTCGCCAACTCAATTTTGAACGCGTTATCGCGATAGCCTTTGGCGGGCTGCAGTTCCGCTTCCGCCGCGGCGCGCAACGTTTTCTCATCGGCTCTTTTGCCGGTTAACAGACTCTCGGCTTTGGTGGCGCGCCACGGTTTGTGCGCTACTCCCCCAAGCGCAATATGCACTTTGCGAATGTTTCCGCTCTCGTCGGCATCCAGCACCGTGGCAATCGAGACCAGCGCAAAGGCGTATGAGTTCCGGTCCCTCACCTTGATATACGTCGAACGTCGGGCGTACGAAATAGCTGGCAGATCGATCGCGGTAATCAATTCGCCCGGCTGCAGATTGGTGTCGATCTGCGGAGTGCTTCCGGGCAGCCGGTGAAAATCGCGCATGGGAATCGCACGCTCGCCTTTCGGCCCTTTCACCTGCACGACCGCGTCGAGCGCCAGCAAGGCTACGCACATATCGCTTGGCTGTACGGCAATGCACTCTGCACTAGCGCCCAAAATGGCGTGAATGCGGTTATATCCCTTTATGGCCGCACACCCGCTGCCGGGTACACGCTTGTTGCACTCTTGAAAGCTGGGGTCGTAGAAGTAGTAACAGCGCGTACGTTGCAGTAAGTTGCCACCCATAGTGGCTTTGTTTCGTAGTTGCTGGCTGGCGCCTGCCAACATCGCTTCGCTCAACACGGGATAACGCGACCGGATCAGCTGATGATTTGCGGCATCCGTGTTAGAAACCAACGCTCCAATGCGAACGCCGCCATTATGCTCATCAATATTTTTCAGCGGCAACTTGTTTACGTCGACGATATGCTTTGGCCGTTCCACGCCCATCTTCATCAGGTCGATAAGGTTGGTTCCTCCGCCGATAAACTGCACATCCGGCGCAGCGCCATGGGCCCCAAGCGCTTCATCCACCGTCTTGGGGCACGTGTAAGTGAATGGGGTCATGCCTTCTGTCCCTCTGCCACAGATCGCACGGCCGCCACGATGCCAACGTACGCGCCGCATCTGCAGATATTGCCGCTCATGCGCTCACGAATCTCGTCGTCTGTGAGTTCAATGGTGCCCAGTTCGGCCAGCTTCGGAGTGATCACGCTCGGCGCGCCTGCCTTTACTTCGCTCAGCAATGCGACCGCGGAGCAGATTTGGCCCGGCGTGCAGTATCCGCATTGAAGGCCGTCGTTCTGAATGAAGGCTGCCTGCATCGGATGTAATTGGCCGCCCTGCGCTAAACCTTCTATCGTGGTGATTTCATCGCCGTCATGCATCACCGCAAGACTTAAGCACGAATTAATCCGCTGGCCGTTCACCAGCACCGTGCAGGCGCCACACTGTCCATGTCCGCAGCCTTTTTTCGTGCCGGTTAACTGCAGACGCTCGCGCAGCAGATCTAGCAGTGTCACTCGCGGATCGAGTTCCAACTCATGCGCCTCGCCATTAACTCGCAATCTGCACTTGATTTGCTTTCCCGCAGTCGCGGCCGGCTGAGCGGTTAACGGCAGGGCAGTGGCCACCGTTCCGGCAACCGCCGTTCCTACAAATGTACGGCGGCTAAAACCGGTGTCGCTTTGCTTCTCTCTATTCGGTTCCAAATCTGTTCCTCGATTGCCCGCGAAAATGCGCGGGGCATTCGAAAGTTAGATAGCGGGAACTATGGATGGTAACGGTTTTCGAGGTTCATTGCGGATAATGGTTGATCCGGCCCTCATGATTGGTCACCTTCGTGGTACGGTCCTCGAGAAACACCCTAACCAAGTGATTGTAGAAGCCGCGGGCGTGGGGTACGACGTTCAGATTCCCATTTCTACATACACGACGCTACCTGCTGAAGGAAGTGCGGTGGCTTTGCGTATTTATACGCATGTGCGCGAGGATGCCATTCTGCTTTTCGGCTTCGCTACTGGAGAGGAAAGAGTGGTTTTCGAACGCCTGATTTCGGTTAGCGGCATCGGCCCGAAACTCGCGGTTACCGTTCTCTCGGGCTTACCGACGTCTGATCTGGTCAATGCCATCCGTAACAGCGATGTGCAGCAACTAGTGCGCATTCCCGGCGTCGGTAAGAAGACGGCTGAACGCATCGTGCTTGGAGCTGAAAGACAAGCTGGTGGGAGTAGAAGTGGGTGCCCCGGCTGCGCCGGCGGAAACAGGCGCCGCTTGGACCGCATTGGAACGCGATGTTCTTTCCGCCTTGCAGAACCTAGGGTTGTTCGCGCCCCGCGGCAGAAGAAGCGGTTCGAAAGGTGAAGGAGCGCGGCGCTCCCGATCAGTTCGAAGCCTTCTTCCGCGCGGCTATGGCGGTCATGCGTTAAGTTGAATCTGATGCGCCCACCGGGCATGGTCTCTTCAGCGCCGCAAGAAGACGAGCGCCAGTTTGAAGCGGCTCTACGCCCGCTCAGTCTGGATGATTTCGCAGGACAGACTCACGTGCGCGAACAGTTATCTATAGCCATCGAAGCGGCCAAGCGGCGCGGCGAGGCTATGGACCACGTTTTGTTGTGCGGTCCGCCAGGGTTGGGTAAAACGACACTCGCCGGCATCATTGCGCATGAACTTGGAGTACCCATCGACCAGACTGCCGGGCCCGTGCTGCAAAAGAAGCTCGACCTGACCGGCATCGTGAGCAACGTGCGCGCGCGCCAGGTGTTCTTCATCGACGAAATTCACAGGCTGATGCCGGATATTGAAGAAATCCTGTATGCCGCGCTCGAAGATTTCCGCCTCGACATATTGATCGGCAGCGGCCCCGGAGCGCGGACCCATTCCATCTCTCTGCCACGCTTTACTGCAGTCGGCGCAACCACCCGCCAGGGGCTGCTGAGTGCGCCACTGCGCGGACGTTTCGGTATCGTGCTGCGCCTGGACCCATACGAAGAAGAAACGCTCGCAAAAATCGTCCACCGCTCGGCGCGGCTGCTGGATGTCGGAATCACAAACGAAGCCGCCCATGAAATTGCCCGCCGTGGACGTGGCACCCCGCGCATAGCAAATCGTCTGCTCCGGCGTGTTCGTGATTACGCCCAGGTGCGCGCGAACGGTCACGTCGATTTCGAGGTCGCCCGCGCCGCGCTCGATCTGCTGAAGGTGGATCAATACGGCCTGGACGACGTCGATCAGAAGATCATGTTGACGGTGGCTGAAAAATATGGTGGCGGCCCAGTGGGACTAAGTACCATCGCGGCATCTATTGATGAGCAGGCCGACACGATTGAAGAGGTCTACGAACCATACCTGATGCAGCTTGGTTTTCTTGACCGTACGCCGCGCGGCCGTATCGCTACCGACCGGGCATTCGAGTATTTCAAGATTTCGCGTAAGCACAGATTTGCGGGGTCGCAGAACCCACTCTTTTAATATCCAAACTTCGGGAGATCAGCACATGCCAGAGGATGAGCAGAGAGCTTTGGGGCCTTTGTCGCCCGATGCCCGGCGAGAGGAGTCTTTTCGGCTTCGCAAGGAAACCGCGGAGTACTACCACTCGCACAAAATGCCTGTGCATCGGAACAACGGCGACGAACAACGCTATTGCAACGAAAACTACTATGCCAACTATTCGAAAGGCCTGCCGCATAACGGCCATGGCGAGGTGGAGCCTGATGCATACCGCACCTTCCTGCGCACGCTAGCCAGTGGGCTTCCTGCCGATTTCGAAAAGCTTCCCACCGGTGTAGCGCCGCCGAATTTCATCGGCTTTACCGACCCTCAATCCGGTCTCGCTTATGACCTCGAAGGCATCGATTCGCATCAACTTTCTATGCCGCCGTGCTTTGAGTTTCGCAGCGCAGGCGCAATTGCCGAAATCGCCGAGGACTATTGGTTGGCGGTTTGCCGCGATATTCCGTTTCCCGATTACGATTCGGACGCCACTATCGCGGCTGCGGCAGCGGATCTCGGCAAATTCGCAGCGTTCGATGGACCGCGCGCGCCTGACGGCCAGGTAACTCCACAAGTTTTGTTTCGTGGAAATACGCCGGGCGATTTAGCCGGCCCATGGCTCTCGCAATTTCTGGTTTGGGATATACCGTATGGCTCGCAGAAAACACTCGCGCAAGTTGCGTTCGGTCTTCCTGCGGGCGAGAACTACATGACCGGTGAGGATAGCTACCTCTCCGTTCAGAACGGCGTCAAACCGTCCATCGTTCCCGCGCCCATCACACCTGTGCGTATTCACCGCGGCCGCGATCTGACGAACTATGTGCACATCGACGAACTGTTCCAGGCATATCTAAACGCCTGCCTGCTTCTGATTTCGCCGAAAAACCGCGGTGGGTTCGCCGCGCCGATTGGTCCCGGCAATCCATATGCAACCAGCAAAACACAGGTGGGCTTCGGCACGCTCGGCGAGCCCAATTACAAGACGTTGGTCGCGGAAGTGGCCACGCGCGCTCTCAAAGCCGTCTGGTTTGAGAAGTGGTTTGTCCACCGCCGTCTGCGGCCGGAAGCGTTTGCGGCAAGATTGCACTGGCATTTTGTGCATAAGCACGACTACGAATTTGATAAAGCCGAACTGAACAAACTCCGGAACGGCGTTCTCGAACGCCGTGAAATGCAGCAGTCTGCTTATTTTCTGCCGATGGCGTTTCCCGAAGGCTGCCCTACCCATCCATCGTATGGCGCTGGTCACGCTACCGTCGCGGGCGCGTGCGTGACGGTGCTCAAAGCGCTTTTTGCAGAAGACACGACGTTCGGCCAATTAGAAATCCGGCCCATGCAGCCTAATCGTGATGGCAGCGGTATTGAGGAATACAAAGGCAGTGATGCGGCGAATCTGACCATCGGAGGCGAACTCAACAAACTTGCTGCTAACGTTGCCCTCGCGCGGGATTTCGCCGGAGTGCATTGGAGATCCGACTACACCGAATCCGTGAAGCTGGGTGAATTGGTGGCTTTCTATTTCCTGCACGACTATATTCAGACCTACAACGAAAACGTGTCCTTCACCATCACTCGCTTTGATGGGAAGAAGGTGAAAATCCGCAAAGGCTCCATTGGCATCTAAGCTTGTCTACCTGTCCTTAGGCTCAAACGTCGGCGACCGCGAGAAGTTGTTACTCGATGCGCTCCAATCACTCGAACAGCACCACATTCAGGTAACGGCACGCTCTTCCGTCTACGAAACAGAGCCTCAGGATGTGGTTGATCAACCATGGTTCCTCAACATGGCCATCGCCTGCGAAACGCGCTACTTTCCGTTGCAATTTCTCAAAGTGCTGCAGGCTATTGAACGCGAATTGGGCCGCGTCCGGGGTCCCGCCACCATCCGCCGAGGTCCGCGAGCCATCGATATGGACATTCTCCTGTTTGGTAACGCCATACTTCACACTCCGCAACTGACGATTCCGCACCCGCGCATGCTCGAACGCCGATTCGTGTTGGAGCCGTTGCTCGAAATTGCGCCCAATCTGAAGTTCCCGCGCACTAACAAGACGCTCAAGAGTTACTTGCCGGCGCTTGCTACGCAAAAGCTCCGAAAGCGAACCATGACAACGGCCTGATTTCCTTCACCCCTCGTTCGCCGGGTCCGGTTGTTCTTTCGGTTCTAATTTCTCAACCAGCACAGTCGCAATGCGGTTGCGATCCATGTGCGTGATGGTGAAGCGGCGTCCGCCGTAATCCACCGAATCCTTCACCTTGGGAATGTAGCCGAACTGAAACAGCAGAAACCCGGCGAGTGTCTCGAATCCTGCTTCGCCCGGCAGGATCATGTCGTATTTCGACTCCAACTCGCGTATCGGCGTTCCGCCGTCTAATTGCAGAACTCGCTCCTGATGCGAAGGCACCGGCCGCACGTCATCGTGTTCGTCGCCAATTTCGCCGAAAATCTGCTGCAGCACATCTTGGAGCGTCACCAATCCCGTCACTGTGCCGAACTCGTCCACGACGAGCGCCATATAGGTGTGCGACTTTCGAAACTCGTCAATCAACTGATTCAACGGTTTACTTTCGGGAACCACAAGCGGCTTCCGCAAAAAGCGCCGCAGCCGAAACGGTCTTGCCGTTCGGCGCCGGTCATGCGCGAACCGGCGTTCGTCCCACACGCGCATCAGATCCTTGTAATGAACAATCCCGATGATCTGCTCCGGCCGGTCCTCGTAGATCGGAACCCTGGAAAACTTGTGTTCGGCCATCACTGATAGCACCTGTTCGAGATCCGCGTCTACCGGAAGCGAGACGATGCTGTATCGCGGCGTCATGATCTCTCGCGCCGAGTATTCGGAGACCTCAATCAGCCGCTGTATCGCGTCCTGCTCAAACTGGTCCAACATCCCTTCACGCCGGCTTGACTGAATGATGTACTTCAGTTCCTCCGGCGTATGCCCGCCCCGTACGTGGCCAGCCTCGCCACCAAGCAAGCGCAGAATCATGGCCGATGTGCGCTCAATCACAATCACGAACGGCTGAGAGATGCGATAGAAAACCAGCAAAGCCGGCGCAGCCAGCACGGCAACACGGTCCGCCTTCTGAATGGCGACGTTTTTCGGAACTACCTCGCCGATAATCACGTGCGCGTAGCTGATAATCAAGAACGCAAGCGCGAATGCGATTCCATGCAACAGCTTCGTAGAGATATGCAAGTGCGTCGCATCCGTAGCCGATCGGAACAAATCGTAAAGAGTTCCTTCGCCGGCCCAGCCCAGCCCGAGACTTGCCAGAGTCACTCCGACCTGCGTCACAGATAGCAGCCGGCCTGGATTCGCCAGCAGATTCAGTGCGCTCTGCGCTCCAGCCTGCCCCTGTTCCGCCAATTGCCGCAAGCGCGACTGGCGCACCGAAACTAAAGAGACCTCGGCCGCGGCGAAAAATCCGTTCGCGCCCAGAATTAAGATCAGAACGGCGAAACGAAGGCCCATGCTTTTAGCGCGTCTGATCGCGGATCGGCGAGTTCAACTTGTTTAGCAGAGTAAAATCGGTTCGTGCCGACCCGCCTTCTACGCGTCATCAATGTGAGCATAGCGGTTCTCATCGTGCTCATTGGCGTTGCGGTCTACTGGTATGCCTTTCGGACGCTGCCGAAAATTTCCGGTGACATTACCGCTCCCATCAGTGCTGGCGCTGTGATTCGCCGGGATGCGCGCGGCATTCCGCACATCGAAGCAGCGTCCTGGCAGGACGCCATTTTTCTACAAGGCTATGCCACTGCGCAAGACCGATTGTGGCAGATGGATAGCTTGCGCCGGTATGGCGCCGGCGAGCTGTCAGAAGTTGTAGGCCGCGGTGCTCTCGGATTGGACGAGCGTTCGCGCGCCATGCGCATGCGCGCCATGGCTGAAAACGACGTCAACTTTCTGACCCCCGAGGATCGCGCCGTCTTTGTCGAATACGCGCGCGGTGTCAACTACTACATCAGTACGCATCGTGGCGATTACCCGCTCGAATTTGATCTGCCTGGCCACGCTTACACTCCTCGCGCCTGGAGCGTTGTCGATTCGATCCTGGTGGGTCTTGTTATGTACCGCGATCTTACCGACACCTCCAAATTCGAATTCGAAAAAGGCACGCTGATGAGCCAGGCGTCGGATTCTGCAAAAGTACAAATGCTGTTTCCTGCCGTGCAAGGCCAGTATGTGAACCCTGGTTCCAATGCCTGGGCTGTGTCGGGAGCGCACACGGCGGATGGCCAGCCGATGCTCGCTAACGATCCGCATCTAAGGTACTCCGTGCCGAGTACCTGGCATCTGATTCAAATGAAAGCTCCCGGCCTGGACGTTTCCGGCGCTACGCTTCCTGGCGTCCCCTGCGTTATTACCGGCCACAACAACCAAATCGCCTGGGGCGTCACGAATCTCGAAACCGACGTGATGGACCTCTATATAGAGCAGATGGACGAACGCCGCGGCGCGTACATGTATCAGGGCAAGTTGCAGCAAGCTCAGTTGGATCGGCAGATGATTGGGGTCCGGGGCGGTCCGCCTCTGCAAGTCGACATCTGGGTCACCCGGCACGGCCCTGTGATTCTGCACGCAAACGGTAAGACCTACACTATGCGCTGGAGCGCCGCGGACGGCTTTGGCTTTCCGTTTTTCGATATCGATCGTGCCCAGAACTGGCAGCAATTTCGTGCCGCGCTGGGCAGGTTTTGGGGTCCCGGACAAAACTTTGTCTACGCCGACCGTGCGGGCAACATCGGCTATCAGGCCACCGGCCGCCTTCCCATTCGCAAGAACTTTTCGGGTGACCTGCCGCTGGATGGCGCTGCGGGCAATTTTGAGTGGGACGGATACATTCCATTCGATCAGCTGCCAAGCGTCTACAACCCGTCCGCGGGCATCGTCGCCTCGGCAAATCAGAATCCCTTTCCCCCCAGCTTCCCCTATGGCGTGGATGGAAGCTTTGCGGACAAATACCGAATCGAACAGATTCGGGCTCGCCTTACGGCAAAGCCTAAGTTGACCGTTGACGACATGCTTTCCATTCAGACGGATGTCTACTCTGCGTTCGATCTCTTCCTCGCTCATCAAGTCATTGCGGCGTATAACAAATGCGGCAGCAAAGAGGCCTTGGCATCGCAGGCCGTTGACCTTCTGCGCCACTGGAATGGTCAGATGGATAAAAATCAGGCCGCACCCACAATTACAGAACTTCTGCGCGATCAGATGGGCGCCAGTCTGGTCGCAGGGCTCCTCCCGGCCACGACGGACGAGGCCGCGCGAGCCAAGCTGAAATCGCAGCCGCAGAACCCAGCGGAGAAGTCAGGCCGTCCGGGCCAAAGCGCGTTCAAGACAGTGCCTGTTTCAAATCGCGTCGTCCCCGACATTCTTCCGCGTCCACAGGTCTTGCAGATGCTCTTGACAAAGCGCCCGCAAGGCTGGGTCAGCAACAACGATTGGGACGCCTGGCTCATACAGCAACTTAATGCCACGCTGACGACTGGCCGCAACCGCCTGGGATCTCCCGTCTCAAAATGGAAGTGGGGTCGTCTCTTGCAGTGGAACCTGCAGCACCCCGTCGGGAAAGAACTGCCGCTCGTCAGCCGATTCTTCGACATCGGCCCGGTCGAGATGAGTGGCTCCGGCACCAGCGTCAAGCAAACCACTGGCGTCATGGGGCCGTCCGAGCGCATGATTGTCGATCTCGGTCACTTAGACAAATCAGTTCAGAACCTGACCGTAGGTGAGTCTGGACATGTCGCTTCCTCACACTATAAGGATCAGTGGTCCGCTTACTACACGGGCAAAAGCTTTCCCATGGAATTCGACCACATCGACGCGAACCAGGTGCTGACCGTCAAACCCGCAATGCCCTGATTTGCGTCATAATCGAGCAGATTGGAGTACCCCATGCTATTGCGTTTCATCGCCGCATCATGCTTCACCGCCGCTTCCTGCTGGCGCAAACCGATAATCCGGCGCCCCGGCAGATTATCCGCCCGCAAATCGTACCGGGCGAAGTCCCCGGGAAAAGCAATGCCGTCCAGCGAGCAAGTTGCCCAATTAGAGGAGGCCGTTCGCAACAATCCGGACGATTTGAGCGCCCATCAGCGCCTCGCAAGTTACTACCGCATGACCCGGCAGGGTCCGCAATTTGTGCAGGAAGTGCTCTGGCTTATCAACAACCATCCGGAATCCGCCGACGTTTCAATGTTCGTCGGCAACACGCCCAACTCTTTCACCACGCCCGCCGATTACGCCCTTGTGAAAGCGGCCTGGGAATCGGCTTTGGCAACACAACCTACGAACGCCCGTGCAGAATATAATGCTGCAGGTTTTTTTCAATCTTCCGATATCAACCGCGCTCTGGAGCTGTTTTCTCAAGCCCGCAGTCTTGATCCGCACAATGTGTCGTTTGCGGAGGCGGAGGCGAGAATCTATCGCAAAGCCATTCAGCCCGACGTTCCGGACCTGAAACAACTCCAAACACTTTCGGAAGAGCAAGCAAGCGCTCTTGAGAACGCCCTTCGCGGCTCTTCAGATGCACTCTTGGTCGGACTAGTAGGCGAACGTTTGGCAATGCAGATTCGTCCTCCTCAAGCCTGCCCTGAATCATGTAAAGCGGGCAACGAAGCCCTTGAGAATATCGCCTGGCAGTTGCTGCAGCAAGCTATGAATCTGCAACCCGATAACCCGCGCTGGCAGCAGGCTATGAATTTGAGCAAGAAACTCGCAAGCGGCCAAATAGCCCTATCTGCAAGCCCCGTAGGGCCACAGAGAATTGGCGGCGCGGTCATGGAAGCCAATCTCATCAAGAAGGTCCAACCCGTCTATCCGCCGCTTGCCCAATCCGCCCGTGTGCAAGGAACAGTCGAGTTTACTGCGACTATCGATGAGACAGGCCATGTCGTCAATCTCCAACTTGTTCGCGGACACCCCCTTCTTGTGAACGCTGCTAAAGAAGCCGCCCTTCAATGGACTTACCGTCCGACGCTACTCAACGGCCAGCCGGTCGCGGTCATAACGACCCTGGATATTGACTTCACACTGCCGGCGGTTCCGGCCAATCCATCGCAGCCGCCAAGACAGTGAGAGGTCAATCTCTGCCCCGCAGCCAGTTGAACTGACGCCTATCCCGTTTTGAGATCTTGCCCTCGCGCAGCGCCTCGATGCGAGGCATGCTCTTGCGCTCTTCTGCCGCCAACAGTCGCGCTTGTTTGCTCGCTTCTGTTTCTGAGTACAGGGTTTGAGCAATTACCGCCGGTCCACGAATGTCGCTGAGAAGCAGGACCTCCAATTCATAGGTTCCGCTGTCGTTCTTCACCTGCAAGCGGTCCCCGGCCCGCACCTCGCGAGATGCCTTTACCTGCTGCGCATTGCACTCAATTCTCCCGAGTTCGCACGCCCTTGTCGCAAGCGCGCGCGTCTTGAAGAATCGCGCCGCCCATAGCCACTTGTCGATCCTCACGCCCACCTCGGGCTGCCGGGCAGCCCATTCTTTATAATGTGCTACTGTGTGATGGCTTATCTCCTTGCGAGAATCAGAGTCCGACGATGTAACTTACCAATAGCTATGGCGGTCCTGGCAAAGCTGAAATTCTTCTTCGCAGCATTTGTCTGCCTTGCCCCGTTGAGCGCTGCTGTGCTCACAAACGGTTCAGAGTTAGAGGTACGTTTGCTCGAGTGCGTCGGGTCCCGTATTTCACACGTGGGCGACCACGTCCAGGCCGTCGTAATCACGCCCGTTCTCGATCACGGTAGGATTCTGATTCCCACCGGCGCCATCGTATCCGGCCTGGTCGATCATCTGGATCGCTTGGGCCTGGGTCTTCGTCACACCGCGGCCCGCTTGGATCTCAAATTCACCCAACTCCGCCTCGCCGATGGAACCACTGTTCCCATTGATGCGCGGGTGGCCTCCGTGGAGGAGGCGCGAGAAGTGGTGAGTGATACTGGAGCGGTTATCGGCATTCACCCCAGCGCCAGTTTCTCAACGGGAGTGTCCGGCGTCTTCACGGCGGTTTCCATTGGCGAACCCGAGTTCCGGCTGCCCATCCTAGGCTTCAAGTTTCTGGCGGCTCGTTCTCCCGACGCTGAAATCACTTTCCCTGCTGGCACTGAAATGCTGTTGCGTCTTAGTCGCGATGCCCAATTGCAGCGTCTTGCGGGTTCTCGGGTGGCTATACCGCTCCTCGACCCGCCGCAACGTGCTCAAGTTCAAAATTTGCTCGCAGAACTGCCTGAGCAAAGTCTCGATGGCAAGCATCCGTCCGATCTCATCAACATTGCTGTTGTCGGTACGCAAGAGGCAATTGAGCGTGCGTTTCGCGCGGCCGGCTGGAGCGGCACCGAAGCTCACGGCGTTATGGCTCTTTACCACATGTATCGTTGCATGGTTCAACGAGCTGGTTACAGCAGGGCTCCCATGACAGATCTCACGCTCAACGGAAACCCTCCGAATGCCGCCTTTCAAAAGAACCTCGATACATTCGCCAAGCGTCACCACGTCCGCCTCTGGCGTGACCAGCAATCTGGCGTCTGGCTGGGCGCGGCTACCGAAGACGTTAAATTTACGGTTCGAGCACTGCACATGACCCACGCTACAGATCCGCACGTCGACAACGAACGGGCCAAAATCGTGAATGATCTCGTTTTCACGGGCTGCGTTGATCGGGGAGTTTTATTACCGCGCGCGAATCTGAAGCCAGCCCGGGAAGACTCGCATTCCATTCTCACCGACGGTGACGTCGCCGTCTTACAATTGAATGCCTGCGATAGCCCGCGCGTTATGCCGCCTAACCCTCAGCCGCCGAAGCCCGTTCGCGCCGTTCGAGTGGCCGTTGCAGTTAGCGAGGACATAGCCCGCTCAAACCCAGTCTCGGTCGGCTACGCGATGGTGAAGGCGATGTTCGATAGTTCAGCTACCCAGCCGAATAAAGCCGCCCATCAATGTGATACTTATACGCGCGCAATTGCTATCTCAAGCGTTCCCCGGGACGGCGCGGGTAAAGTCTTGGCCCTACGTTGACCAGAGGCGTGCAGGCGCCGTTTTCCAGCCTGGCATATTCTAAAAGAAACACCGCTTTGGCAGAAGCCGGAGTGGCTGGAGAGCTAGTCCTGTGGATGCCAACACCAAAATCACACGCGAAATACTTATTGATGTCCTGAATGATGACTTATCCCGCGAGTACCAGGCGATTATTTCTTATGTGAACTACTCACAGGTACTCAAGGGCGCGGCTTACATGAATATCGCCGACGAGCTTGCCGTACATGCAAAAGAAGAACTTGATCATGCGCTGCAGGTCTCCAATCACGTTGACTATTTAGGCGGAATGCCGTCTGTAAGTCCGAAGCCGGTAAAGACATCGGAGAAGGCTGAGGAAATGCTGCGGTTCGACCTGGAAAATGAGAAAGAGACCATCCGTCAGTATCGCCGCCGTATCAAGCAGGCCGATGAGCTAAACGAGTTTGCAATCGCAGAAAGCTTGCGCGGCATCCTGGTGCAAGAGCAAGATCACTTGATTGCATTGGCCACTGCGCTTGGAATCGATCCGCCGAATCCGGGAATCGCCGACTAACGCTCCTAGTCGCAGTTAAAGAATTGCACCCACTATCGCGCCGATCAGAAGTGGGCCGATGTGCGCCAGCGCGAGCACCACGCCTCCAGCACCGGCGAAGAACCCGATCACCGGAAGACCCGTCAAAAGCGAGGCGATAAGGAAAAGGGCCACGCCGAAAACAATTCCCGGCAGAAGGACCGCCAGAATTGCATTCCCAAGAGTGCCGGCTTTCCTCCCGCCTACGAATCCTGCGATGAGCGCCCCAAAAATCGGCAACCAGAATAAGAGTAGGGACAGCAAAAACATCCAGAACATTGCGCTTCCCACGCTTCCAGGACGCTTCGCCATTTCCTCAGTCTCTCACGCACTTTCTTGCAGGCTGGGCAGCGTCCGCTTAGCGTACTGAAACTCGATACAGATTTCGGTGTACCGTCGTATTAACGAAGGCAAAGTGGGAGATGTCATTTCCGGGCACGAGTTCGGCGCGCGCGACCGATTGCGAGCCTGGCACAATGTCCGCTTCGGATGATGGCCTGATTCCGCCCTCTGGAAACAGGGGGAGGTCTTCTCCGGGCCCAAGGGGAATGGCCAAACTCCGTCCCGGGCTCGCGCGCGTTGGCGCCTCGACCGGAACAAAAAGAAGCTTTCCGTTCGCCGACCATCTTGGAACACAAAAATTTGCGCATATGCGCCTAACGGGTCCTCCATCGACCGGAATCGCCACGTTAATCGCGAGATTTTTGTTTGGAATCGGAATGTCTGCGATCACCCATCGTCGTCCGGGCGAAACGCTTTGGAAATCGCTAAGAGGATACTGAACGACTTTCTTACGATCAGAACCGTCCTGATTCATCTGTTCCAGATAGTTGCTGTTTGCCTCTGTCGATTCAAAGAGAATTTGCCCCCGAGAACCAAAGTGCGGGGCCATTTCGCCGGAATTGCCAATTCGTTTTGCGGGAGAGCTTCGGTCTATCGGAGCCAGCCACAATTGGGGCTTACCGTCCGGGCGCGGGCTGGAATACACCACTTGTTTGCCATCGGGCGATACATCATAATTGGTCATCGAAATCCCGGGAAACACCGCTTCACTTGTGCCGGAATCCACCCTCATACGCCAAAGCTCGGGGCCCGAACCCGTCGGCTGACGTCGCAGAAGGTAATAGAGGACCTTGCCGTCCGCACTGAAAGAAGGTGGACACTTTTCGTTGACTATTTCCCCTTCCGACGATAGAGATTGCTCGTTCTCGCCGTTGTGAATCCAAATCGCGCTTTCGTGAAGTCCCATCGAGGTGATGATCGAATGACCATCTTGCGATACCACAACTCCTTCTTCCTCGGTGGGTCCAAAGGTGAGCTGTTCAGGCTCTGCTTTCCCGGAACGTTGTCGCCAAAGGTGGGATTGCCCGTCGACGGTAGCAGTGAAATACATCCAGGATCCGTCGGGAGACCAACCTGCTGATGTGCAGGCGCCTTTTGGCCCGATCGGGCGCTCCTGAGCCTTACCCCCCAGCGAAATGAGACGGCAAGGTCCCCATTCTCCCTTTTTGTCCATCTCCACCACCAAAGCCCATCGACGGTCCGGAGAGGCGAAAGAATAATGCGCCATGGCCCTTTCGTCTGGTGGAAAGTAAAGCTCGCGGAAATGGTCACGCGTTGCGGTTCCCGTCACGATCCCCATATGGAGGCCGGTGCGGATTTGCGAAAAGAGGAGTTGCCGTTGATTCAGCCAAGTGAGGCCGGCCGCGTTATTCAACAGAAGATGAGAATCTCCTCCCAATACCGAGACAGTGTACGTTGACCAATCTGGCGGGTCCAAGACCGTATAGGCGATCTCGGACCCATCGGGCGAGAATGCCAGGCTATATTTCGGCCTGCCGTCATTGGTCACGCGCTTGGGTTCGCCATCGGGGAGCATCTTTACATAGATCTGGTCAGCACTGAGAAACGGTAGACTCCCACGGATGAAGGCGACCATACTGCCGTCTGGCGACACAGCGGGACTGGTTGCGGAATCGGTAAAATCGGTGATCTGGACGTACTTCAATCGCACCTGGGCCACATGAAGCGAGGCATAGATTGCCAGGCCGGCTACGGCTAATATTGCGCAAACGGCCGCCGGGATGAGCCAAGCAGACTGTTTTGGCCGCGGCAACAGCGGAGAGCTAACGGTTGCGGCCGGCAGGCTCTGGTTCAGCGCATCGGACCCGTTTCCCGCGACGACCGGACTGAGCGTGTTTTCAGCCGCGCCACTCGGACGCGTTCCATTCGCAGGCATAGTGACCTCAGCTATAAATCGGTAGCCCTGTTTCGGCAGCGTTTCGATAAAGATCGGCGCGGCCGCTCGGTCGCGTAGTGCCAGCCGAATCTGGCGGATGCTATAGCTCAGTCCCTGATCGAATTCTACGAACGTCGTTTCGTCCCAAATGCGCGCGCGCAATCGTTCGCGGGAAACAACTTCACCCGGCCGTTCAAGCAAAACGCCCAGGACTCGCAGTGGCTGTGGCTCGATCTTTACTGGCCACCCGTGACGGAGAAGCTTTCCGGAGCGCGAATCGAATTCGAAATCCCCGAAACGCAGCCGTCCGTTGCCATCTCCGCCCAACCGAAATCCCTCCGGATCTTGGCAGTGTACACCTTCCCAGCCATCACGGCCTAATCAAACGTTACAAACCGTGCCGGAACATAGGCTTGCGCCCTCACCCGAGGTGAGGAGAAACTCATGCGTCCTTCTCTTTAGAACCGGACCCGATTGTGGCATTCTCATCAAACGACGGTGGTGTTGAGAACCGTTGTCAAAGAGGAGGATCGAAGTGAATTCGACATCAGTAGTCTCTATTCTCGTTAGCGCTGGACTTGTTACGACGTTTGCTCCCGTGCGCGCCATCGCGCAACAGCCAAACACGTTTAGAGTTTATGCCTCGAATCTGGAAGGGCCTCGCGGTCTGACGTTTGGCTCCGACGGTTACCTTTATGTAGCCGAGGCTGGAACCGGCGGCACAAATCCCGGCGGTGTCTGTCCGCAGGTGCCAACGCCCATAGGACCTTATACTGGAGGACCCACAGCAAGGATCTCGAAAATCGCTACAGACGGTACGCGAACTACAGTAGCTGCCGGTTTTCCATCGGCGCTGAGCCCCACGGGCAGCGTCCTGGGAGTCGCAGATGTGACTTTCATGGACGGCACTCTTTATGCGCTGATCGCGGGTGGCGGGTGCTCGCATGGGAACGTCGGCAGCCCCAACGGTGTTGCTAAGGTAAATCGAAACACAGGTCAATGGAACGTGATCGCCGATCTCGGCGATTATCTGAAGACGCACCCGGCGCGATATGAGAGCACGGATGACTTTGAACCCGACGGGACTTTCTACGGCATGATAGCCGTCGACGGGCTCTTATATGCGATGGAACCGAATCATGGGCAGTTGTTTTCAGTTTCGAAAAGCGGGGACATCAAGCAGGTGATCGACATTTCCGCATCGGAGGGCCACATTGTACCCACATCTCTGGCCGAACGGAATGGATCGTTCTATGTGGGAAATCTGAACCTTTTCCCGATTGATCCCCAATGGTCACGCATTCTGAATATCTCGACTGGCGGTCGCAATGACGACCCTGCACCCGGTTTTGCCGTCAAAGAGAGCGCATATCACATCGTAAGTTCGAAAGCGGGATTCACAACCGTGGTTGCGGTGGACTTCGGACCGGACGGATTGCTCTATGCGCTTGAACTCTCTGACTCGGCTACAAGTACTCCCACAGGCGGCGCGGGCAAAGTCGTTCGAGTCACACACTCCGGCGACATTGAAGATGTCATCACCGGTTTGTCTGTGCCGACGGGAATGACCTTCGGACCGGACGGCCGTCTGTATATATCGAACTTTGGCGCAGCCCCGGCCGGAGCCGGACAGATCCTGCAATTTGATATCGAGCCAGGCTGGTAACACGCAGCTAAACGCCGCAGAAGGGCGGCTGCATTGCAAGCGCCATACAGCCGCCCTCCCTGCGCCTGCGCTATCTCGAAACACATCGTCCTCACCGCTAGTCGAACAGTTGCATGCCAGACCAATCGGAGCACGACAAGCCGGAAAATCTTGTGGAAGCGCCAGGGGAGGCGGAGCAGGCCGCTCGCACCTTGCAAGAGGCGGCTGATTCGCACGCCACCCTACAGGGGTTCTTTGCTATCAATAATGAGCGTCCTCCAGAGTCGGCGTCATCGGACGCCGGAAGAAGACAAGAAGCAGACGAAGGATCGCGAGAAGGGCCATCCGGTCCCATAACGGACCCGATTTCTTCTAGCCGGCCAACTCTACGGTTCCATCTCGATTCAATACGTAACGCTGCCCGCGCCATTGGATCGAATTGCCGAAAAAGCCCGCGATCCAAAACGCGAAACTCACAAAATCCTGCACCGGCAACAGCAGCCAGGGGACGTTCACCCGAAGCGTTCTTTCCGAGACTGTCCACGCCGTAATTATCCGGAACAGAATGCTCACCGATAGCAAGTGCCAGCACTCCGGCGACAACAGGCACATCAGGACCGTGACAGGCAGCGAATGAGTAAAGAACTGCCCGATATAACCCAGCGGGCGCGATCTACGCGTCGTTCGCGCCCAACGCAAGCGATGTGAAAAGTTCGCCTTCATGCCTTCGCTGCCGATCCGGTGCTCCACAACATAAGGCGATAGCCGCACCATAAACCCGAGTTCGGCCGCGATGCGCCCCAGCATAAAATCTTCGGAACTCAGGTAATCCTTCACCCGCTCGATTCCGCCCAGCGCGCCCAATACTTTTCTTCGTGCAACGATGGTCGGCCCAACGGCGAATTTTGTTCCTTCCATCATCACGGCGGTGAAAACTCCCGCATGGAAGTCGGTATTCATCCCGATCGCTTCCAGCCTCGACCAGATCCCTTCGCCTGCTACCGCCCGATAAGGACAGGTCACCAACCCCAGTCTGGCGTCGGCAAACTCGGCCGCCAGCTTCCAGCAGAAATCAGGGCCTACGCGCACATCGCTGTCGCTCATTACGACCAGTTCATGCTGCGATTCATCGAACATATTCTGCAAACTGAATACCTTCGCGTGCGGATATGGCGGCTCGCCCGTGAAAATCAGCTTCGATTGCACCAAAGGATACCTGCGCATGAGCCGGCGAACGATCGGCACTGCCGCATCGTCTTCTTGACGCACGGCAAACAGCAGTTCGTAGTTGCTGTAATCCTGCTCGAAAAAGCTCCGGAGATTCTCCTCCAGGCCCTCGTCTTTTCCCGCCAGCGGTTTGAGCACACTGATGGCAGTCTGCTCCTTGCAGTCGGGCGTCCGGCGGCTGCGGGCGTGCATTACCGCGCCCGCAATAGCGAGCAGGCAATAGACCCAGCAGCCGAGCAATATCAGCGCGGCTAAAACCAAGCTATTCTTCTAGGCTTCGACTCGAATTGAGCTGCGAAAGGCGGGAAATGAACTCGTCCACCGTAACAGCCCCCTGATCGCCATGCTTTCGGTTACGGACAGCAACCTGTCCGGCCTGAGCCTCGCGATCCCCCACAACCAGCATATACGGTATCTTTTGAAGCTGCGCTTCACGAATCTTGAAGTTGACTTTGTCGCTGCGCTCGTCCAACTCCGCCCGCAGCCCGGCCGCTTGCAGCTTCCCGAGTACCTGTCGTGCATACCCGTTCTGCCGGTCAGCGATGGGAAGGACAATCGCCTGCACCGGCGCCAGCCACACGGGAAATGCACCCGCGTAGAGTTCGATGAGATACGAAACCATGCGTTCCATCGTGCTGATAATCGCGCGATGAATCATCACGGGCCGATGTTGATGACCGTCGGCCGCAATATATCCGAGCTCGAATTGATTGGGAAGGTGGAAGTCAATCTGGATGGTCGAATAGGTCTCTTCGTGACCCATGACGTCCGCCAGTTGAATGTCGAGTTTGGGGCCATAGAACGCAGCCTCGCCCGGCGCTTCTACATAGGGAAGCCCCAGCGAATCCATCGCCTCGCGTAAAACACGTTCGGCCAGCGTCCACATCTCGTCGTTGGCGACGTACTTTTCGGTATTCGTCCTATCGCCCAGCGAAAGCCGGTAGCGATATTGCGTGATGCCCAGGTCCTTATACGCCAGTTCCACCAACTGCATCACTTTGGTGAACTCTTCCTTGATCTGATCGGGTGTGCAGAAGATGTGCGCGTCATTAAGCGTCATGCACCGCACCCGGCTCAATCCGCTCAACACGCCTGAGCGTTCATACCGGTACATCGTCCCGAGTTCCGCAATCCGCACCGGCAGGTCACGGTAGCTCCGCATCTTCGATTTATAGATAAGGATGTGATGCGGACAGTTCATCGGCCGCAAAACCATCTGCTCGGTTTCGAGATCCATCGGTGGGAACATGTCTTCGTGATAATGCTCCCAATGCCCTGACCGTTGATACAGCTCCACCTTGGCTAAATCAGGCGTGTAAACGTGCTGATATCCAGATTCGCGTTCCTTCTGGAGAATGTAATCTTCCAGCACGCGCCGCACCGTCGCGCCCTTCGGCAGCCACAACGGCAACCCCGCGCCCACCAGTTCGTTAACGGCGAAGAGTTCCAGTTCCTTGCCGATCTTGCGGTGATCGCGCTTCTTCGCCTCTTCCAGGCGATTCAAGTAATCCTGCAGTTCCTTCGGCGTGAAGAACGCAGTTCCGTAAATGCGCTGCAGTTGCGGGTTCTTCTCGCTCCCCTTCCAGTACGCGCCCGCAATGGACAGCAGCTTGAACGCCTTTAATTTCTCGGTGGAAGGCACATGCGGACCACGGCAGAAGTCGATAAAATCTGGCCCCAGCGTGTATTCCGTGAATACTTCGCCCGCGCGCTCCTCAATCAGTTCACGCTTCATCCAGTCGTCTTTATACTTCTCAAGGCCGGCCGATTTCGCGGTAAGTTTTCGTTCGAACGGCAGATTCTTCGCCCGCAGTTCGTGCATGCGCGCTTCGATCTTCTCCAGATCCTCAGGAGTGAATTTGGCGTTGCGCTGAAAGTCGTAATAAAATCCGCTATCGGTCGGCGGCCCAATACCAAGCTGCGTCTCAGGATAAAGTTCCAGAACCGCCGCTGCCAGCAGATGCGCAGTCGAGTGCCGGTACACATGCAACGCGTCCGCGCTCTTTGTCGTCAGAATTTCGAGTTGCGCATCGCCCTCAAGCGGGCGGGTTAAGTCGAATAGATCGCCATTTACTCGGGCGACAATCGCATCCGCAGCTAAACGCGGGCTGATCGACTTCGCAACATCAATCGGACGAGTGCCTTGGGGCACGGATTGCTGGCTGCCATCGGGCAGTGTCACCGTTAGACTGCTCATTTTTGCGGGATAATTTCGAGCGTATCAGACACCCGCAAAAGCCGCCGGGATCAGTTGCTTCGCAGTGCCGTCGCGGGGTCAACGCGCGCCGCCCTGCGCGCCGGTGCAATTGTTGCTGCTAACGCGGCAAGAAACAGGCATGCCAAAGCCGCTGTCACGGTAAGCGGGTCTTGCGGCGTTACGCGGAACAGCAGAGAAGAGAGTAATCGGGCCGTCCCCAGGGAGATAACCAATCCAACCAGGCCGCCAACTGCCGTCCATTTCGCCGAGTAGCCCAGCATCAAGAGCGCAATTTCCGCTGGTCGTGCTCCCAACGACATCCGTATTCCCATCTCTTGTGTTCTCTGTGCCACCAGGTAGGCAACCGTGCCGTAAAGCCCAATCGCCGCGAGCAGCAATCCCACTCCCGCGAAGACCAGCAAAACCAATGTGTTGAACCTGGGCCCGGCGGCAAGCTCTCCCAGTCGCTCCGGCATGCTCTGTATCTGCACCGGCAGACTCGCATTCAGCCCCGCGATCTCATGGCGAATCATCGCCGAGAGCGTCGCGCCCGGAATATCGCTCCGAACTACCACGCTCAGCGTGCGCTGCGCAACCGGCCCGGTTGCGTTGACGTAAACATCGTCCGGAACATGCGTCCGCATCATGTAGTACTCGGGATTATCGGAAACCGAGAGGCCCGTGTTCTTAACATCGGGCACGACACCAACAATCTCGACCGGTGAATCCGTCCCGATTTTCAGCCGCTGCCCAATCGGGTTCTCCCTTGCAAATAACCGCCGGGCCAGAGAACGGCTCAATATACATAGGTTGACTCCGCGCGCCCGGTCGTCTTCCTGAAAAGCCCGGCCCTCGACTACCGGAATGCGCAGAGCATCAAAATATTCCGGAGACACGTAGCGCCAATCCACCAGCCCGCCGGTTCCACCGCGCTGCAGCCCTCGGCCCACAACTTGAATCGACGAGAGAGGTCGCGAACGCTCCCATCCTCCAGGTGGAAGCGAGTCGCTAAGGCCCACCGCGTCAACTCCCGGAATTGCGGTTAGCCGCTGTTCCACTTCGTTGAAAAAGGCGACGCGCTCTTCGGCGTTCCGGTATCCGTTCGCCGGCAAGATGAGTTGTGCCGTCAGCACATGGCCTGTTTCCATCCCCAGCGGCTGCGTTTCCAGGTTCCACAGACTGCGAACCAGCAGGCCCGCAGCGGCAACAAGCACCAGCGAAACCGCAATCTGTCCCGCCATCAGACTGTTCTTCAGCGTGCTGCTGGCGCGTGGAGCTACGCCCCGCGAACTGCGCAACAGTAAGGCCGCCGGGCCGTGAAACACCGGGGTCAAACCAAACGCGAGGCCGGCAACTACGGAAAGGGTTAGCGACGTTGCAAGCACTCGACCGTCGAGCGTCGCATCAGCCAGATGCGGAATTGCGCTCGGATCTGTCCAAATTGCAACCCGCAGCAGTGCCGCTCCCAGAGCGCAACCTATCGCCCCGCCCGTCACTGCCAAAATCAAACTCTCCGTGAGCATCTGGCCCAGCAAACGTGCCTTGCTAATCCCAAGCGCGCTGCGGATCGCCAGCTCAGTCTCCCGCCCGGCCGCGCGCGCCAATAGCAGATTCGCGACATTTGCGCAGGAAATCAACATCACAGCCAGCACGGCGCCTAACAGCGTCCACGCTGCCGGTTGCGCCCAACCCATCTGCCGGTCTCTCACGGACCGGACGCGGAACTGCACTTCTTTGCGAAAACGCGGCGGCACAGAGGCTAGGGTGTTATTGAAAAAAGGAGCGAGTTGTGCCCGTGCGGCGTCAATGCCAACTCCCGCCTTCAGCCGGCCGATAGCCCGAAGCACGCGCGTCGCTCCAGGCCGTAACGCCGCAGGAGAAATCACTTGGGGTGTAAGCAGGTCCGCGTGTTGGAGGGTCGGCAGTTCAAACGAGAGGGGAAGAATCCCAACCACCCGTGCCGCAGCGCCATCCAGCAGAATTGTTCTGCCGATGATTGCCCGGTCGCCTGCGAAGTGGCTCTGCCAGGCGCCGTAGCTAAGCATCACCTCCCGCGGCGCTCCCGGCTCAACGTCCATTCGAGAGAAGCTGTCTCCCAGGGCGGGACGAATTCCGAGTACCGAGAGAAAATTCCAGTCCACCGCAGCGCAGCGCTGCCGGACGGGATTTGGTTCGGTGACGTCGCAATCATCGACCCCGCTCCACGAAGTGACCGACTGAAATGGCGTGCTCGTGGCAGCTAGATCCTTGTAGTCGGACGCAAACAAGAACTCACCATCATCGACAACGTTCGCGACCATGCCGAAAGAGACCAACTGCTGGCCATCCCTATAGGGCAGCGGACGAAACAGAATGCGGTCCGTCACGCTGAACACAGCCGTTGTCGCTCCGATCCCGAGCGATATCGCGAGCAAAGCGGTCACCGTAAACCCTGGTGACCGCCGGTACATCCGTAGCGAGAACGTTAGATCTTGGACAAAAGCATCAAAGATGCGGCGCATAGTTTCGCTACATAGAATACTACATAGTATGCCGCCTTCTGAGTAGGTCGCTCATTAAAGACATCACCGTCCGCCGAACACACCGCATCCGGAGGATGCTAGGAGCAGCGGCAGTGCCAACGAAAGTACAGACAATCGTCTCAAATTCATAAGGTCGCGAGGCGTAAGACGCGAGCAAAGCGGTCACCATAAACCCGGGCGACCGGCGGTACATCCGTACCGTAGAACCACGGAAAGTCCACGGGGTCACCTGTGGCCGCCATTAACAAAAGCTCAGCAGGAACGTACCCAGATGCTCATTTACCGCTTGGTCCGAAGGAACGTTATGACCTTTTGCCCATTCTAGGAATTCCGGAGAGATCTTGCCACGAATGCTTTTCCCGTCGGCACCATAGACAAGCGGATAGGGCGCATTACTGTCTACGATTTCCTTGAGCCCGCTTCGCCAAAACCGACCAATAAACGTCGTCCTTCTTTCCGATCATAACCAGGACGCTCGCGATATTCTCCTTCGGGACGGCATCTGTGGTCTCGGTAAACGCCTCCTGTAGAAGTGGTAGTTCCTGGAGGCTGATTGTCGGATCGTAATTACTCCATCTCACTTCGCGAATGACTCCCGATATCCGGCTGGCTGCTTCGTCATCGGCGGCAGACGATGACGCGGTAGATTGGCAAACGGCTGACGGCGCAAACGGTGTTAGCATGAACAAACAACAGCTAAGGCGCAGATAGCCCTGAACCGAGCTTTTCAATTTTGGCATGAGGTTAAACCTGAACCGACGGGAATATCCGATGGAAGTCTTTGAGAAGCGCCGTTTTTGGAAACGAACGCTGACGGAGAGCTTTGAGTGCAAGTCTTCAGTAAGGCACCGTCCCAATAAATAGAATAAGTTGGAAACATCCCATGATCGAACGGGAAGACAAAGTTACCGCTCGAATTGAATTCGATAACACTCCAAATCCAGGGAGTCGTCCAGGCCGCGTTCCCTCCTCCATTTACTGTGGCGTTGGCCACAAAACAAACGGTCCCGCCGGCGCTAACTCCGGGCGATTGCCCTTGAGCGGAGGTGGCGAGAAGGGCCGCTGCAGATAGACAGCGCAAGCTGGCGGTGAATGAGGCTCTCGCGGGCCGCAACATCGCTCGACACAAATAGAAATGAAGTTCTCGCATAACCGCAGATCTCCTTTGGCTCAGCGCCGAACGCGGGAATAGATGCCGCTGCGGACGCGGAGCTCACATCAACTCGTTAACTACATTTCCCGAAAGGCCGTATGATTTCCTTCGATGATGCGCACCGGGCCGTCCACTATCCGCAAGACCGGCGGTTTCGAATCTGGATTCGGCCTTCGATTCTAATTCTCCTGATTGTGCTTGCGCTCGTTCCATTTGTGCTGGCCTGGGTACAGCACGCATTCTTCGGCTTGCCGTACATCGTCCCTTCCTCGGCTTCTGTCGAGGGCGCTCCGAGTGGGCCCCATGGCTTTCCCGTCTGGATCCGCTGGAGTCACTTCTTCAATCTCATCTTTTTGTTCATGCTGATCCGCAGCGGCCTGTCGATTCTGATGGACCACCCCCGCTTATATCTGAATGACCATTGCACTCCCGGTACGGAGTGGATCCGCTTCACTCCATTAACCGTGCCGAAAGATCGCATCTGGACGGCCAAGGATGATGCGCGCTACATCTCGCCGGCTGTTGCGCTGCCAGGCTACCGTCACACCGTCGGCATCGCCCGGTGCTGGCATTTCATCAACGTCTATGGATTCGTACTCACGGGTGTTTTCTTCGTCTGCGGCTTGCTTACCAGCAATCAGTGGCAGCGTCTGGTACCCACCTCGCCCGCGGTTTTTGTGGGCGCATGGAATACCTTCGTGCACTATGCGAATTTCCATTTGCCGCCCGAACCGAATGGCTTTTACGGCTACAACGCACTGCAGCAATTGGCCTATTTCGCCACCATCTTCGCTATGGCCCCGCTCTCGATTCTCACCGGAATGGCAATGTCTCCCGCGCTGGTCAACCGTTTCCCTCGATACGCCAAAATCTTCGGCGGACGGCAGGCGGCACGGTCTATTCACTTCTTGATGCTCGTGGGATTCCTGACGTTTGTGGTCGTGCACGTCACGCTGGTCGCGCTGACTGGCTTTGCCCGCAATATGAACCATATTGTCCTCGGTACTGACGACATGCGGTCTACGGGGATGATTCTCGGCTTTATCGGCATTGGCGTTGTGCTGCTTTGCTGGGTGGCAGCCCACTATATTTCCTGGTATTTTCCGCGTGGGTTGCAGCATGCACAGAAGGCGATCACTGAGCCGGTCAAGCTCCTAACGCTCGACCGCCTTATTCCACGCGAGCATTACACCAAAGATCAGATCTCACCGCACTTCTGGCCTAATGGCAAAATGCCTGTGCGTGAAGACTGGAAGCAACTCGCGACCGAAAGCTTCAATAGTTACAGGCTGAAAGTGTCCGGCATGGTCGACAACCCCGTCGAGCTTTCGCTCGATGAGATGCGCGCCCTGGGACCCGAAGAGTTCATCACCATGCATCATTGCATCCAAGGGTGGTCGGGCATTGCGCAATGGCGTGGGATCTCCATGCGCAAACTGATCGAGTTGGTCAAGCCCAAGCCGTACGCCAAGGTTGTCGCATTCTACTCTTTCGGGGGCTCATTGTACGGCGGCGCTTACTACGATACGCAACAAATCTACAATGCGATGAGACCCGAGTGCATGTTGGCCTTTGAGATGAACGGCGAGCCGTTACCAGCGGTCTATGGAGCGCCACTCCGCCTACGCGTCGAAAACCAGCTCGGCTACAAAATGGTCAAGTGGATCGAGCGGATTGAATTTGTCGAGTCCGAGAAGCTGATCGGCCAGGGAGAGGGCGGCAAGAACGAAGACGACGAGTATTTCGATCTACTGCCGAATATCTAAATGAAGAGCGGCGAATCCCAAAGTCATCCAGGCGCTCCGCTCCACAGAGCGGAGCATGTTTTTCGCCTCGTCGAGCGGCTGAAGTTGAGCTGGCTGCTGACCCACTTACAGCCCACCACCGTCTGGGCGAGTTACGTGTTCGTGAACAGCTTCGCCACCATTGGTTTGCTGGCGCTCCTGGCATTTCTGACGCACAATCCGTTTGTTTTTCCGTCGCTCGGCCCCACCGCGTACCTCTTCTTTTTCACGCCGCTCGCGGAAACAGCGAGCCCCCGCAATGCGGTTCTAGGTCACGCAATAGCACTCTGCTGTGGCTTTGCTGCGTTTTCTGTTACCGGCATGGGACATCTTTCACCAGGCCTGCCCGTGGAGATCTACTGGCCGCGCGTTTTATCTGCCGCGCTTTCGCTCTCGCTCACGGGAGCCATCATGGTGCTTCTGCGTGTCAGCCATCCGCCTGCCGGTGCGACCACTATGATTGTTTCGCTCGGGATTATCTCCAGACCCGAATATCTTGTGACGATCGAATTAGCTGTAGTCCTGCTCACGGCACAGGCCTTCGTAATAAACCGGCTGGCTGGAATCCCATATCCGCGCTGGCAAAGAACAAAACTGAACACTCGCTCTATTTAGGATTGAGATGACCCGAAACCGGCCTATGGCAAGATGCGACAGATGATTTCGATTATCTGCGCCTTGCTTGCGATAGGAGGGTACACCAAGCTAGTCTCCTTGATGGAAGCGGCGATCAAATTCGCGAACTAGGATTTGAGACAGCGCCCTGGCACGGCTAAATTCATTCGCTACTTAGGGCGATTCGCGCGCGCAACGTCACGGCTGTTGGGTGGAACGGCTGCTCACCATGACGATGCCACTCTCAGTGACGTGATGCGAGGCGCGATCCTGGTCGAGATTGCGACCAACATTCACGCCATCGCTCACTGTGACGTTCTCATCGAGAATCGCCCGGCGAATCTTGCATTGGCGGCCGATGATGCAATCGTCGAAAATGATGAGTTTTCGATAACTGCGCCGCTGCGGACCTGGACACCTCGCCCGAGTACCGAGTCCCGCACTATGCCGCCCGAGAGAACACATCCACCCGAAATGATCGACCGATAAGTTGAGCCGGACAGCCATCTTCATCAAAACTGAACTTCGCACTCGGGTCAGGATAGCTGGCAGTTCGTATAGGCCATCGCCGGTTGTAAAGATTGAGCGAAGGTAAGAGCCCGCAGAGATCCATGTGGGCCTCGTAGTACGCTTCCAGAGTTCCGACGTCTCTCCAATAAGCAGGGACATCCGCCGACTCTCCGGGAATAGCATTCGCCTGATAATCGTACGCGTACATAGCTGCGCGTCCAAGCATGGACGGTAAAATGTCCTGTCCAAAATCGTGCATGCTTTCCGATCGCAAGGCGTCTGCCTGCAATTCCCGCAGCAACGTGCGAGCGGAAAAAACATACTTTCCCATTGACGCGTACACTCTGTGCGGTTCACCGGGGATGGTGGGCGCCTGTGCCGTCTTCTCGTGAAAACCGAGAATGGAACCATCGGACGCAACCTCTAGAACCCCGAATTCCGACGCCACCACGCTTTGATCCTGGCTCTTCGTATCTGGCTGCCGCATTCGCCATCGGGGCCCTGGCTGGGCTCCACGCATCTTGCTCGGATGTACTGGCCGATCCCTCCGATCCTTGGCGCTGACGTAACTTAAGTTATGTGAGCCTGACGCAGGCGATCGAAGGGTGGTTGCTTAGGAAAAGGTGGATTTAATCGTGGAGGACGATATTGAGCAAGGAGCTGTGAACTTCGAGGGATCCGTTATATTCGATGAAACCGAGCCGGCGGAATTTGTTCATGAAAAAGCTAACTCTGGATCGGGTAGTGCCGATCATCTCGGCCAGCGTCTCTTGGCTGATCTTGGGAATTACAGGCTCCGGCTTTCCCTCCTTCCCGAAATTCGCGAGTAGCAGGAGCGTCCGGGCGAGCCTCTTCTCACTGGAGTTAAAAAGCTGATCCACCAAATCCTCTTCGATGCGAATCGTGCGCGTGAGAGTGTACGAGAGCAGCAAGGCCGCGAAATCAGGCTCGTTTTGAAGCATCTCGACTACAACGCCTCTCTCCAGCCGCGTGATCGAGCATTCGGCCATTGCTGTGGCGGTCGACATACGCAACTTTTGCCCCGCCAGACATCCTTCGCCGACAAAATCGCCGACTCCCACGACGGCGATTACTGCTTCTTTGCCCCCCTTCGATACCACAGATAGCTTTACTTTTCCTTTGCGGATGTAGAAGAGCGTGTCTGCCGAACCACCTTGAGCGAAGATCACTGCATTCTGATCGAAGCTGGCGATTGTTCTCCCTTTCCCGACCTCATTGAGGAACTTCTTGGGCTGGAATGGAAGCTTCCTTTTCGGCGTCATTGACCGGACCCCTTCGAGCCGACGCAAACAGATACTACATCAAGAATAGTCCCATTCAAACCAGACTTAGTTTTTGCTTGACCCATGGGGGCCAGTTGAAGCGTCATGCGCTGGTCCCCGTACCCTTGAGTACCGTTCCGTTCGGATAATGATTCTCAACGACCGCGAAATCCTCAGCCGCCCCTTTCGCGTATGGGATCGTGAAAGAGAAGATTGACCCAGATTCGGGCTCCGAATCCACCCAGATCGAGCCTCCCATCGCTTCAACGAGCTTCTTGCAGATTGCCAGACCTAATCCAGCGCCCGGAATTTCCGGCCCATGTAGACGCTTCAGGGGAAGGAATATGACCCGCTGGTGCTCCCAGGCGACGCCCACTCCATCGTCTTTAACTCTGACTACCCACTCACTTCCGAGCCGTTCAGCGCTCACGCGAATTTCGACTCGGCTGTGTCCATGATATTTGAGGGCATTCGCGATTAAGTTTTGCAATACTCTCTGCAGATGCTTCTCATCGCCTATCACAAACGGCAGCGGATCGACAATCACGACCGCATCACTTACTTGGATTGCATACGTCAAGCTTTTCAGGACATGGGCGGCCACTTCCCTGAGGTCCAAGCGTTTAAGAGGAGCGTCGCGTCCAGAAATTGCCAGGGCATGCAGACCGTCGAATAACGCACCCATGCGTGCGACACCAGCCAGGATGGATTGAATCAGGTGGCGGCCGTTGTCGTCCAATGTGACGTTCCTTGCAAGCAGCTCAGTGAACATGGAAATCGTCCGGAGCGGCTCCTTGAAATCGTGTGCGACAGCGTAAGTAAAATCCTCAAACTGTGCGTGGGACAGGACCACGTCTCGTGATTGGTCTTGTAATGCCGTGCTTCCGATATCAGGAGAATTCATGCAGATTCATGCTCCGTGCGAGACCGAACGCGGATAAAGCTTTGAACGAGGGCACTCACTAAACGTCCTGATCGGGTAGAATACCCGTCTTCTCTAGATGGAACAGTTTGGCACGCTTTCTGGAATGGGCCCCTGCCCGCGGACTTAGCGCGCCTTGGGCAATGAACGCCAATGCCGATCTCTGATCGACAGGTGATTCCCGAGGGAGACAACCATCCGGGATGAACCTTGGGCTACGCTTGACTGCTTCCGAAACTAAGCTTTGCTGTGTGTGATAGAAGCTCAATCTAGCACTTGTACGGGCGGCTTGTCTGGTCAAAATTGCTCACCCGCGCCCCATCATAGGGGCAATCGCCTTCTTCATGAATGTGTCACGTTTTAGTCTGGGGCGTGCACAGCGCTGCCGATGCGGATGGCGAAAGGTTGTCGGCTTGTGACGCGTTGACTTGCGAAAATCGGCAACCCAATGGTAGGATTTTTCTGAGTCGAAAATTCCACTCCCGCCAAATTACAATCACGGCGCTCTTCTCTTCCTGAATCAATAACTTACCTGAAATCGCTTGTTTCGCCATGGGACACTGGTAATAGCTTTTAACTGGTAATAGCTTTAAGAGCGTAACTCACGAACGCCGGCGCGGGTTGTATACCCGCCCGGCGTTTTCTATTTCCGAAAGGATTTTCTCCCTCATGGCAACAACCGCACAAGTCGAAGCGAATCGCGTCAACGCTCAGCACTCCACCGGCCCCAAAACCGAGGCTGGGAAGCACGCCTCCAGTCTGAACAATTGCCGTCATGGCCTCAGCGGCCACGTTTTCGTTTTCCTCGAATGGGAACAAGCCGAAGACTTCGACCGGCTGCAACAGTCCCTCGAAGAGGAACACCGGCCCGCCACCCCTACAGAACGAATCCTGGTCGAAAAAATGGCTCAGCACCACTGGCTCTCGCAGCGCGCCCAAGCCCTCCAGACGATGCAAATGGAGATCAGCCGGTTCGATGCGATCGGGCACGAAAACATCGCCCTCTTTATTCGCTACCAGACGCACTATGACCGGCTCTTCCAGCGCGCTCTGCACGATCTGCTAAAGCTAAGGGCCGAAAGGCGCAAAGCGGAAATTGGGTTCGTATCGCAGAAGGGCGCCGAAGCGCAGGAAGTCCGTCGCGAAACAGCCGAAACTCGTAAGCTGGAACAGCACAAGTGCACAATCGCCATTGCTGAAACCAGGCTGGAACGTGAATTGATCCTCACCGGCAAGCAGAAAAAGACAGTCCAGGCGCCGCCCAGTTCCGAAACACCGCCAGAAGTGACACGACTCGCCGCCTGACTCAGCTGAAATCTCCTTGCAGAAACGAATACCACGCCCGACGTGTATCAGCCCGGAGTGATAAAACGCCGTACGTTACGGACTACGGCTTAGAACTCGCCGTTGTGTGCCGATAAATACTTTGAGTCCAAGAGTTGCTATTGGCTTTGTGCGACCCCGTACGAAGCAGGGCACCTGGGACACCCACTGAAACGGCAGCGAAAGCGACATAACTATGCGGCACTTACTCACATCTTTCTTGATACTAAGTTGTGCTTCAGCCACCTGGGCACAAGGCCACGCGAAAATCTCGAAGCAGTTGGCAAGCGTCGATCCGGATTCGAACGTGGACGTGATCGTCCAGTACCGCGTCCGCCCAAGCGACGCACATTTTCAGAGGGCGCATGATTTGGGTGCTTCGGAAAAGGCGCGTTTCACCAGGCTCCCTGCGGCAGCTTACAGAATTCCGGCGAGTGCGGTGGCATCGTTAGCAAATGATCCCGACGTGGCTTTCGTCTCTATCGATCACAAGCTGAGGAGCCATTTGGATATCAGCGCCAAAACCATCAATGCTCCGGTTCTTTGGGCTTCGAACTACAGCGGGGCTGGAATCGGAATTGCCGTCATTGATAGTGGCATCGATACCGCTATTCAGGATCTCGGCAACGGAAATGGTCAAACCGATCCCGCTCACTCCCGCATCGTCTTTAAAGAAAACTTTCTCGTCCCTGCCACCAATCCGGGCGGTCGGCCGAACCCTCAGCGCTATCAGACATCTGACGGCTATGGTCATGGCACCCACGTCGCCGGCATCATAGCCGGGAACGGATTTCTTTCGAGCGGCGCGGCCTATACCACCACCTATCAAGGGATTGCACCGGGCGCGAGCCTTATTGATTTTCAGGTGCTCGATTCTACAGGATCGGGCTCCGATAGCTCGGTCATTGCGGCAATTGAAGAAGCTATCAACCTGAAGACTACTTACAACATCCGCGTTATTAACCTTTCTCTGGGGCGGCCTGTTTACGAAAGTTTCGCGCTCGACCCGCTATGTCAGGCCGTGGAGGCCGCCTGGCGAGCCGGGATTGTCGTGGTTGCTGCTGCTGGAAATGATGGACGTGACAACTCGTTCGGCGAAAACGGTTACGGCACCATCAGCGCTCCAGGCAACGATCCGTACGTCATCACTGTGGGCGCCATGAACGCAAAGCTCACGCCCTTCCGTGGCGACGACGTAATCACTACATATACGTCCAAGGGCCCAACTCCCGTTGACCACATCGTCAAGCCCGACATCATGGCTCCTGGCAATCACATTTCGTCCCTGCTGTCCGCACGCGCATATCTTCCGGCTACCTATCCTTCTGACGTGGTAAACGCGCTTATCTATCAGTCCCGTCCCGGTCCTTCCAATTATCTGGTCTTGAATGGAACCAGTATGGCTGCCGGAGTCGTGAGCGGAGCAGTAGCGGATCTGTTGAACGCGAACACTAGCTTGACGCCTGATCAGGTGAAAGCAATTCTCATGCTTTCTGCCACCAAAACGTTCCGGACTTACAATAACGCGTACTATAACCTGGCTGCAGAAGCTTACGGCACCGCCGCGCAAGTGCAACAGGCCCAGCAGCAACTCCAACAGGCGCAAGCGCAGGTGACCTCGACGGCGAAGCAGGTGATCACTGCGCAACAGCAGGTCACGCAGAAAACAGCCCAGGCACAATCCGCAACCGCTGCCTACAATACTTCTCTGCAAGCCGTGAACGCGGCGGCCGCGCAAGTTGCAACCGCTCAGGGTAATTACAACGCTGCGTCTGCAGCCTTGGCTGTCGCGAACCAAAACCTTGCCGCTGCGAACCAGACCTTGTCACCGGCACTTCAGAAATCTGCGCAAAGCGCTGCCGCGAGCGCTCAAAACGCATTCAATCAGGCACAAGCCGCTTTGAACCAGGCGCAAAATACCTTGACCAATGCTAATAACCAGGCGCAGAACACGCTGACTCAGATGAACCAGGCGAACTCCGCCTCCGCTGCGGCAGTCCAGTCACTCGCCACGGCCCAGGCCGCAGCCCAAGCGGCGGTCCAAAGTGTGGCGACACTACAAAGTCAGGTTGCGGCTCTACAGATACCTAACGCGACTATGCAAGCCCAGTTGCAGCAAATGCAGAACGATCCAAGCCAATACACTGCTACCCAGTACGACATGTTCAGCGTCGGCGCTGGCTATTTAGATCTTGCCGCCGCTCTGCAGAACATCAACGCCGCACCCGCCAACACTGTGGCATTGTCGCCCGTCGCCTACCTCGATCCCTCCAGTAACCAGGTGATGACGAGCGGCAATTACGCTGGCCTTTGCGGCATCACGGGTTCAGGGTGGTTCAATACTCCACCGCTCGCGGGTAACAGCCTGTGCAACAGTCCCGTGGGCGCATCGATAGCGCTTTGGAATTTCGGTGGCGCCGCCTCGTCTGGAATATCTAGCACGCAGTCCATCTGGGGAGCGCAATCTATTTGGGGAGCGCAATCCATCTGGGGTGCATCCGCCTTCAACGCTGTCGAAGGCACCCAGTCGATTTGGGGAGCGCAATCCATCTGGGGAGCGCAATCTATTTGGGGAGCCCAATCCATCTGGGGCGCACAGAGCATCTGGGGAGCTAGCGGAACGGAAGCATTCCAATCGCTATGGGGTGCGCAGAGCATCTGGGGGGCAAGCGTCAACTCGGCCGATTCTGCAGAAAGTGTCATTGCCGGCGGTGACCCCGACTAGAAACCTGTCTTCAAACTAACAATCCGTTCTTCTGAAACGGTCCATAAGCTAACCAAGCTTATGGACCAATTTTTTTGCTCTCTCTCCGCACCTTACTCCCTCTGGTTCACCCCTACTTCTCACGGGCAACTCTGAGGCGCAACAAAGGCGAAACCAACAACTTACAGAGAAAATCCGCAAAGAAAACTCTTGCAATCCTACATTGCCGATGAGAATATCGATCCAGTGGCTTAAAGTGATCGGAAGTGGTTGGAAGTGGATTCGGAGGGACAATCAAATACATCTACGGCTAGTGAGGCCCCGCGGGGGACACTCAGCGGGCGTGTCGACGAAAAAGGACGGCTGAAACTCCCGGCGGCGATGGTCCAGCACCTCGAAGCAATTGGAGAACGCAAAGTTTTCGTCACGACTCTCGATCTACGGACAGCTCTAATCTATCCCATTTCCGTCTGGCGCGAAACCGAAAAGATGTTGCAGGAAGCGGGTGATGACGCGAATACGCGGTCGGACGTGGCGTTTATAGCCAACCATTACGGTGAAGATGTAGAGATGGATGCGCAGGGGCGCGTGCTGATGCCGACTACCCTGCGGCGGGATTTGGAACTGGAGAAAGACGACGTATCTCTGCTGTTCTTCAAACAGCGGATTGAGGTGTTCGGCAGTAAAGTGTACGCGGAACGGTTGGCGCAGGCAAAGACAAATCTGGCCGAAAAGGTCAGCGCCCTCCAGAAGAAGGGGATGCGCTAAGCCGTATGTATGGAGTTCGCAGACGCTCGCTCCGGCCCGTCGCACTACCCGGTTCTGCTGCGCGAATCGCTCGAGTATCTCGCGATTCGGTCGAACGGAATTTATGTGGATGCGACCGCGGGGTTGGGCGGCCATTCGCGAGCTATAGCCGAGCGCTTGAGTACCGGGTTGCTGATTGCTTGCGACCGGGACGCCGAGTCGTTGGAGCAGGCGAAGGCAAATACCGGGGGTGCCGGGCATTCGAAGATCCGCTGGTTTCACGGCGCGTTTTCAAAGCTGCCTGAGGCGCTCGCGCAAAACGGAATTATAGAGGTTGACGGTGTGTTGGCGGACCTGGGAGTGAGCCGGTATCAGCTCACTGCGGCGGAACGTGGCTTCTCTTTGATGGCGGATGGTCCGTTGGACATGCGGATGGATCGCGGCCAGGAGTTGAGTGCGGCGGATTTTGTGAACGAAATGTCCGAAAGGGCGCTCGCCGATTTGCTGTATGAGTTCGGCGAAGAAAGGAGGTCGCGAAGAATCTCCAGAGCAATCGTTCGCGCGCGGCCAATTCTGACCACGAGCCAATTGGCGCGGGTCGTTGAAAAAGCCGTGCCGCGAACGGGGAGAATTCACCCGGCGACGCAGACATTCATGGCGCTGCGTTTGAAGGTGAACGACGAATTAAGCGAGTTAGAGCGGTTGCTCGATGAAGTTCCGAAGCGGCTGAAGCCTGGTGGGCGGTTCGTGGTGCTTACGTTCATGTCGCTTGAAGATCGAAAAGTAAAGCAGTCATTTCAGGCGTTGGCAAGGGCAGGGCAAGCGCAAATCCTGACGAAACACGTGGTCAAGCCAACGGAGGAAGAGATTTCAATGTAACCCGGCGTCTCGCAGCGCCAAACTTCGGGCGATTGAGAAGCGCACAGACGGTTTAATGGCCGCTGTGCCCGAGGGTAGAACGAGAGTTTAGAAGGAAAACTTACATGGCATCATTCGCAACCTTTGTCAACCGCTTCGTCGGAGTCAGCGAACTCGCTGACGCCCCGCCCGCCGTTTGGGCTCGCACGGAGTCCCCGCGCCTGCGTCCCATAGCTAACGAGGACGTCTATCTATTCGTAAAGCGCATCGACAACAGTACCGTCGAGCGCGCCATCGACCCCGCCGCACGCCGCGCGCGCAGCCATAGCGTGCTCGTAGGCTTCGCGGCCGCGGTTCTCGTCATTGCCGGGCTCGTGCCCATCGCCTACAACACCCTTGCAGGATTTACGCTGCAAAACCTTCGGCAGGAGCAGGAATCGCTGAAGCAGCAGCAGACGGTGCTTGAAGCTTCAGAAGCCAACCTCCTCAACTACGATCACCTTGAAAAGCTTGCCGCTTCCTTAAAAATGGTCGACCCCGTGCCGCAGCAAGTGCAATTTCTCGACGGCAAGACTAAAGGTGCCGAGGCGCGCAACGATATTCCGGCGTCTCTCGACCTCAACGGAGCTCAGACTAGCGGGCGCT
This sequence comes from Terriglobia bacterium, assembly GCA_963846025.1. GTDB lineage: Bacteria > Acidobacteriota > Terriglobia > Bryobacterales > Bryobacteraceae > Bog-105. The sequence goes on from CAWJUG010000012.1 coordinate 154,663, forward strand.
AACGCACTCCTTGCGGAAGATGGAAACCAGAGGCAAACGGTTATGTTGTGCGGTGAGGTCAGATGGAAAACGCGCCGTTCCCCGCCTCCGCTAAATCCATCGAGAGGCTTTTAATTACAGGGCTCATCCTTTTTGGATGGGCCCTCATTGCTGTTTTGCGCCTTGTAGATCTGCAGGTGCTCTCGCACGATAAATATGTCCGTGCTGCTGAGGCGCAGCAGGACAAACGAAAAGTTATCGAGGCCGTGCGTGGCGCGATCGTCGATCGCAACGGCGCCTATCTAGCGATTAGCTCGCCTTCTTTAATTGCCGTAGTCGATCCTCTCCGCATTGCAAATATGGGAACTGCCGCCGGGCTCTTGGGAACTATTCTCGAGATGGATACGGGCAAGCTTCAGCAGGACCTGGAAGCCGCTGTCCGCTCCAAACATCCCGGATATTTTGTAGTCGATTCGCATGTCACGGAGGACCAGGCGGCCCAGCTGCGCGAGCTTGAATCTGGAATGGCTGGACATTCGCCAGGGAAGCGTGCGCGACTATCCCAACCATCAGCTCGCCGCGCACGTTGTCGGTAATGTGGGCGCCGACGGCCGCGGCGCTGCCGGTGTAGAAGCCAAGTTGAATAAAGATCTCGCCGGTCAGCTCGGATGGCAGCGCGTTAAGGTGGACGTTCGCGGCCACGCCTATGATTCCGAGATTGCCGTCCCGCCCGTTCCGGGAAAAACTGTTGCAGTAACCATCGACAGCGACATACAGCACGTGGCCGAGGAAGCCTTGCAAGAGGCTGTCATCAAGAACCACGGCGAGCACGGGAGCCTGGTTGCGATGGATCCGAATACCGGCGAAGTCCTCGCGCTCGCCAACTATCCCACTTACGATCTGGACGAGCGCCTGCACGCCGGCGAAAAAGAGCACGGGCGCGAAGATCTTGCCGTTGGCGCTCCGTTTGAGCCCGGCTCGGTCTTCAAAGTAGTGACCCTCTCCGCCGCACTCGAAACCACCAATCTGACGCCAATGACGATGATCAACTGCGGTGGCGGCGTCACGACGATTTTCGGCCGCGTCATTCACGACTCGCACCCGTACGGCTCGCTCACCCTGGAGGATGTGCTGGCGAAATCCAGCAACATCGGCGCAATCCACATCGGCCAGGTAGTCGGCAACAAGAATTTATATGACTACATCCGCAAGTTCGGCTTCGGCTCACGCACCGGCATCGAACTGCCCGCTGAAGCCCGCGGCATGTTACGCCCGCTGAGACGCTGGCAGCCAACCAGTATCGGCTCCATCCCCATGGGTCATGAGCTCAGCGTCACCTCGCTGCAATTGGCCCAACTTGGCAGCGTCATCGCGAACGGCGGGTTTTTGATCCATCCGCACATTGTGGCCTGGAAAGAGGCGCCCGGCGGCCCCAAGGAATATGTTCGTCCGTCCAATCCGGTCCGGGTGCTCAAACCCGAGACCGTCATGACCATGCGGATGATGATGCGCCGGGTAGTTTCGCCCATCGGGACCGCGCGTCATCTGCATGTCATCGGGTATTCGCTAGCGGGCAAAACCGGCACTGCGCAGATCTACGATTTCGCTCACCGTGTCTACACGCATCGCTACAACGCCTCTTTTATGGGCTTCGCTCCAAGCACGAACCCGAAGCTGGTAATTGTGGTCACGATATCCGGCACCACGGGCGAAGCCGGTTTCGGCGGTGCTGCCGCAGGGCCGGTATTTCAAAGTGTCATGGCGACCGGCATGCGCCGCTTAAACGTCCCCCGCGACGAGCCCGAAGAAGTGGAAGAGTTGCTCGCCAAAGATAAGCTCGCCAAAGATAAAAACGAACCGGGCGAACGGGAGATGGACGATACCTCCATCGCTGCGCTTAATCCGCCAACTGAAGAAGAAATGAGAGACGCGATGGCGGACTCGGACCATGATTTCAGCAGCGCCGATGCTGACCCAGACGCGCCCAAGGCGCCGAACTTTGTTGGAAAAACTATCAAGGACGTGATGCAGGAGGCGGCATCGAGCGGCCTGGAGGTGGAACTCTTCGGCAGCGGTTTATCGCGCGCCCAGTCGCCTGCGCCGGGCGCCTTGTTGATGCCCGGGCAGCCTATTCAGGTGAGGTTCACTCACTGATGCAACTCAGGCGTGTGCTTGAGGGCATTCCGTCGGTTTCAGAAATCCCTCCTCACTTGCAAGATGCGGAAGTGCGCGGGCTCGCCTACGACAGCCGCAAAGTGGAAACCGGCTTTCTGTTCTTCGCCTTTGCGGGGGTCAAAACAGACGGCGCGCAATTTGCCAATGCAGCGCTGCAAAAAGGCGCACTGGCAGTACTCAGTGATCGCCCCGCCCCCGGTGGATTCGCCGGCCCCTGGCTGCAAGTGACGCACGGGCGTCAAGCGCTGGCTACTGCCTCCAGGAATTTCTTCAACCGCCCCGACGAGCGCCTGGCGGTAACGGCCGTCACCGGCACTAACGGAAAAACCACCAGCTCACTTCTCATAGACTCCATGCTGCGGGCTGCGGGAAAAACCACCGCCCTGATCGGCACAATTGAGTATCATCTCGCCGGCCGCGTTCTACCGGCTGTGAATACAACCCCCGAATCGCTCGACCTCTTCCGGATGTTTTCGGAACTAGAGCAGATGGGCGGCACGCACGTGACCCTCGAAGCGTCATCGCACGCGCTCGACCTCGGGCGAATTTTCGCCATGCAGTTTCACACTGCGGCGTATACGAACTTTACACGCGACCATCTGGATTATCACCACACGATGGAAGCGTATTTTGCTGCCAAGCAGTTGTTGTTTACGCCGCGAAGCGGTCCTCCCCCCCGCTTCGCGGTACTGAATGCCGACGATAAGGCCGTCCGCGAGATCCGCACTGCGCCTGAAACGCAGGTCTTCTGGTACGGAGTTCAGCAGGAACCGCCCGTGCACGAAGGCCGGTTCAATCAGGTCTGGGTGCGCGCCGAAGAGATTGATTCCAGTTTCGACGGCTTGCGGTTTACGGTCTCTTCGGGCGAACGCAGCTTCCGCGTGGAGTCGCCGCTTGTCGGACAAATCAACGTCTACAACATCCTGCTGGCGTGCTCGGCTGCATTAACGCTCGGCCTAAACGAAGAACAGATCAGGAAAGGATTATCAGAATTGAAAAATGTTCCGGGGAGATTCGAACGGGTGGAAGAAGGCCAGCCGTTCATGGTAGTCGTCGATTACGCGCACACGGACGACGCGTTGCGCAACGTCATTTCAGTGGCTCGCGCGATGAAGCCGAAACGGGTCATCACTTTATTCGGTTGCGGCGGCGATCGCGACCGTTCCAAACGCCCGCTGATGGGCATGGCTGCCGGGGAATTGAGCGATTACGTCGTTTTGACATCGGATAACCCTCGCAGCGAAGATCCGCTCGCCATCATGAACGATGCGATGGTGGGTCTCCGGCGCTTCGATACTCCGCACAAGGCTGAACCCGACCGTGAACGCGCCATTCGCGCAGCCATCGAAACCGCAGGCCCCGGAGACGTAGTCATTCTCGCGGGCAAAGGGCATGAAACTTATCAGGTGCTCCGCGACGGCCCGATTCCATTTGACGACCGGGAAGTCGCAAGGCGCGTGTTGCGGTCCTTCGGCTTTCAGCGCACCGCCCGGTGAATTATATGCCGTTGACGTTGTGCGCGAAATCGATAACGGCGTGAAACGATAAAACATGCTCTATTGGCTGTTGTTTCAGGTTCTCCACCGCTACATCCCGCCATTTCGCGTCTTTCAGTACATCACGACGCGGGTAGCCCTCGCGAACCTGACTGCGCTCGCCATTTCACTCGCGTTCGGGCCGTGGATGATTCGCAAGCTACGGAAGATGGCATTCGGCCAGAGCATTCGTGAGGAAGGACCCAAGTCTCACCAGAAAAAAGCCGGCACGCCGACGATGGGAGGACTGCTGATTGTCGCCGCCATTGTGATTCCCACCTTGTTATGGGCGGATTTAACTAATCAGTACGTCTGGCTGGCGCTGCTCGGCCTGTTGGGTTTCGGGGCCATCGGCTTCATCGATGATTACGCGAAGATCACGAAAAAACGAAATTTGGGGCTGACTGCACGTCAGAAATTCTGGTATCAGATCTGCTGCGCCATGCTCATCGGCTTCTGCCTGCTGCTGCTGCACGCCCATCAGACCTATTCAACCGCGATCAATTTTCCGTTCTTCAAACAGTTCAAGCCTGACCTGCTGATTGAAAGCTGGACCAAGAACTTCTGGACTTATCCGCTCGCGTTTGTACCGTTCTATCTGGTTATCGTCTTCATCATGGTGGGCTCGTCTAATTCCGTGAATCTCACGGACGGGCTCGACGGCTTGGCGATTGGCCTTATGATCATCGCGTCGGGCGCGATGACGGCGCTCACCTATGTCTCGAGTCACGTCGCTTTCTCGAACTATCTCGATCTGGCGCGCCTACCGAACTCGCAGGAACTAACCATTTTTTGCGCCTCCATGGTCGGCGCGAGTTTGGGCTTCCTCTGGTACAACTGCCATCCGGCGGAAGTCTTTATGGGCGACGTCGGGTCAATGGCTTTGGGCGGCGGATTAGGGATCGTGGCTGTCTTGATCAAGCAGGAAATTTTATTGGCCTTCATCGGAGGCATCTATGTAATTGAGGCGCTCTCCGTCATTCTGCAGGTCGGCAGTTATAAATTGCGCGGCGGCAAACGCATATTCAAGATGGCGCCTATTCATCACCATTTCGAAGCCCTCGGCTGGCCTGAATCGAAAGTCATCGTCCGTTTCTGGATAGCTGGCCTCGTCATGGCTCTGTTTGCGTTGGCCACGCTGAAGTTGAGGTGATGAAGGCCGAGCGCGTCACAGTTATCGGAGCAAAGCGATCGGGCCTCGCCGCAGCGGAATTATTGCGTTCGCGTGGTGCACAAGTGCGAGTGCTCGACGCAGAACCGCTGAGCCTCTGACGTGCTTCTCCAATCGGAAGAAAATCTTCTATTGGGCGCCGCCGGATTTGGTGGTGCTTTCTCCCGGCGTCCCATGCGATCTGCGCATGCTTGCAGCGGTCCGGGAACGCGGGATTCCTGTCATCGGCGAAGTCGAACTCGCCGGTTATTTCTTGAAAGGCCCTGTTATAGGCATTACTGGCTCGAACGGCAAAACCACTACCACCGCGCTAACCGGGCACGTGCTCACGGAGTGCAGAATCCCTTGCCAAGTAGGCGGCAATATCGGAACTGCTGTCACGTCGTTGATCGAATCGTCTAAAGACGATCAGTGGAACGTGCTTGAGCTTTCGAGCTTTCAGCTTGAAACCATCTCGCATTTTCGGGCTAGGATCGGCGCTTGCCTAAATGTCACGCCCGATCATCTCGACCGGCATCACACATTTGAAGCTCTACGCTGCGGCCAAGGCCCGGCTCTTCGAAACGCAGTCTGCCGACGATATTCGCCGTCTTGAATTACGACGATTCTGTATGCCGCGGCTATGCTGCAAAAACGAAAGCGCAGATCTACTGGTTCAGCCTGCGACAGCCGGTCTCAAGCGGCGTCTGGCTGAAAGGCGACGAGATCTGCTGGGGCAGCGAGCCGTTTATGAAGAGATCGCAGATCCGGTTGCGTGGCCTGCATAACGTGGAGAACGTCATGTGTGCAGCCGCCGTAGCTCATCTTGCGGGTGCCCCATTGTCCGCCATCGGCTCCGCGGTCGAATCCTTTCCTGGCGTCGAGCATCGCATCGAATTTGTGCGTGCGCTCAATGGGGTCGACTACTTCAACGACTCCAAAGCCACCAACGTGGACGCAACTTTGAAGGCGATCGATGCTTTCGCCGGCGGGCTTTGGATCATTCTCGGGGGCAAGGACAAAGGCAGCGATTACTCGCCATTGATCGAGCCCCTGCGCGCGCGCGCCAAAGCTGCGCTTCTGATTGGCGCTCCGCCGCCGTATCCGTATGCTGCCGCGCCGCTAATTAGGAAAGCGCTGGATGCGGCCGTGCCGTCGATCGATTGCGGCACGCTGGCGAACGCGGTGAGCTATGCGCGTGAGCATGCACAACCAGGCGACACCGTGCTGCTGGCCCCGGCTTGCGCCAGCTTTGATCAGTTTGAGAACTACGAAGAACGTGGTAGAGCGTTCAAACAGCTAGTAAAGGAATTGTTTTCTAATGGCGCAGCGGCTTAAGACAGACTGGATTCTTTTTCTTACCGTTCTGACACTCGTATGCTTCGGACTGGTCATGGTCTACAGCGCATCTTCCATGCTTGCCGAGCTGAAGTATCATCTTTCGAGCACATTCTTCCTGCTCCGGCAGCTTGGTTGGGCCGTGGTTTCGGTCTTTCTGCTGCTCTACTGCATGAAGCGGGATTACCGCAAATGGAATGATCCCCGTTATGCGTTCGCCGCTCTCGGAGTTGTGCTGCTTCTTCTGGTTGCGGTTTACTTTCTCGATTCCGGCAGTCATCGTTGGCTGAAAGCGGGTCCTTTCTCATTGCAGCCGTCTGAGTTAGCTAAGCCTGCATTAGCTCTGTTCCTTTCTTTCTTCTTGTGCCGTCGCCTGGGAGCGGTAAATGACCGGCACACTCTTGGCCCCATCGCGGTGGCCATTTCGGTGGTCGCATTGGCGGTGGCCGTTGCTGATTTGGGGACGGCGGTTGTGCTGGTGTTGACAACCATTGCGGTCATCTACGTGGCCGGAGTCGAACATCGCTATTTGGCCATCTGCGCCATCCTCGGCATCGTTCTCGCGCTCGGCTGCATCGCCGTGAAGCCGTATCGGCTGGCGCGCGTGCTCGAATTTGTCGACAAAGACCACAAGCTGCTGGCAAAAGTCGATCCCAAAGGATGGCTCCTCGAGCACGCCAAGCAAACAAGTTCGACCAGCGACCCAGGCTACCAACAGCGGCAAGCCAAGATCGCGATCGGTTCCGGAGGTTTACTCGGAGCCGGGCTGATGCAGAGCAGACAGAAAATGCTCTATCTGCCTGAAGCGCAGAACGACTTCATTTACGCCATCGTCGGCGAAGAGACTGGGTTGTTCGGGTCTGTGCTGCTGCTGGCTGCGTTCATTGTCGTGCTTTGGCGCGGTATGCGCACCTATGTGCGCGCGACCGACAATTTCGGACGTTATCTGGCCCTGAGCGTTACCGTCTGCGTGGTGGTGCAGGCGCTTATCAATATGAGTGTCGTGCTCGGGCTTCTGCCGAACAAGGGCATTCCTCTACCGTTCATCAGCTATGGAGGAAGTTCGCTGCTCAGTACCCTGCTGCTGATGGGCATGCTGCTCAGCGTCAGTGAACACGCCGCATAAATTGAGCTCGCGTTGATGCCCCATTCATTTGTAATGACCGGCGGCGGCACAGGCGGACACGTATTCCCCGCAATTGCAGTGGCGCGCGTACTGCGCGAGCGCGGCCATCGATTGTTGTTCATCGGTACTGAGCGTGGCATCGAATCGCGCCTGGTGCCGGATGCCGGTTTCGAGATGGAATTCATTCGTATCGGACAGTTAAACCGCGCCGGCCTGCGAAAGCAAATACAAACTGCGGGTCAGTTGCCATTCAGCATTGCGGCGGCATCCGGCATTCTGAAAAGGTTCCAGCCGGCGGCAGTGTTCAGCATGGGGGGATTCGTAGCCGGCCCAGTGATGATCGCGGCCATTCTTCGCAAGACGCCGCTAATCATAATGGAGCCGAACGCTGTGCCCGGATTGGCAAACCGGCGAGTATCCCGGAGAGTCTATCGTGCGCTTGCTAGGCTTCGAATCCGCTCGATCCTGGTTTCCACCTTTGAAATCTGAGATCACCGGATTGCCGGTGCGGCCCGAGTTTTTCGCCGTTCAGCCAAAGCATAGTGGTGTTTTCACCTTGTTCATCACCGGCGGGAGCCGTGGCGCGCGCACGTTGAACCGCGCCTCGCGCGAGAGCTGGAAGTTTTTTCGGCAAGACGGTACGCCCATTCGGATCATCCATCAATCCGGTGTGGATGAACACGAAGCGCTGGCACGCGAGTTCGCGGAATATCGCCTTGAGGGCGAAGTGGTGCCTTTTGTGGAAAACATGCCGCTGGCCTTTGCGCAAGCCGATCTGGTGATTGCGCGTTCCGGAGGCACGGTAAACGAAATCGCCGCTGCGGGAATGCCCTCGGTCCTCGTGCCTTTTCCGTTCGCCGCCGACGACCATCAGAAACGAAACGCGGAGGCGCTTCGGGACGCGGGGGCTGCCCGTATGGTGTTGGATGCCGACATGAATGGCGAGCGGTTGTTCCAGGAAGTGCAGTCGCTGCGTGCGAATTGCGCAGAACTAACTCGAATGCGTGAGCGCGTGAAACAATTTGCGCGCCGCGGGGCTGCTGAACGCGCCGCGGACGTCATGGAGGAAGCCGCCGCGAGCGTCACGCGATGAAAAATATCGTTTCAAAATGCCAAATCGCGCGTTTGCACATTGACACTCTTCTGGAAAGCCGAAACAATGCTTTTAAGAAATGTTTTTTAGGCCCCAGCACGTACACTTTGTGGGAATCGGGGGCATTGGGATGAGCGGGATTGCAGAAGTTCTGCTCACTCTCGGGTATCAAGTCTCGGGATCGGATCTGAAATCAAGTCCTATCACGCAACGTTTAGAAAAGCTGGGCGCTTCCATTCACGTCGGCCATCAGGCTGAAAACGTTGCCGGCGCGAAAGCGGTGGTGGTGACATCGGCACTCGATGCCTCGAATCCGGAAGTGGCCGAGGCGCGCCGCCTGCAGATCCCGGTTATTCCGCGTGGTGAGCTGCTGGCGGAGTTAATGCGTTTGAAGTTCGGCATCGCTATCGCCGGTAGCCACGGGAAAACGACAACCACCTCCATGGTTGCGTCCATCCTGAACTCCGCAGGCATGGACCCTACCGTGGTGGTTGGCGGCCGAGTGGCAGGTTTGCAGGGGTCCAATGCCCGCGTGGGCAAGAGTGCCATTCTCGTGGTCGAATCCGACGAGAGCGACGGCTCGTTCCTAAAGCTCGCTCCGATTGTCGCTGTGGTTACCAATATCGACCGCGAACATCTGGATCACTACGCGTCCCTTGAGGAGATTCAGACGGCATTCACGGACTTTGTCAATAAGGTGCCCTTTTATGGAGCGGCCGTTCTGTGCATGGAAGACCGGAACATCCAGCAGATTTTCCCGGCTATCCGCCGCCGCACCATCACCTACGGCCGCAGTGCGCAGGTGGATTTGGAGGTTCAGGAGGTTGCGCTTTCTTCCACGGGAAGCGATTTTTCCGTTCGGCGTCCCACGGGCGAACTCGCCCAATTTCACCTCGCGGTTCCGGGTTTGCACAACGTGCTGAATGCGACGGCCGCCATCGGCGTTGCTCTCGAAATGGAAGTGCCCGCGGCGCAAATTCAGGAAGGCCTCGCTGCTTTCACCGGAGTCGACCGCCGTTTTTCAATTCGCGGTGTGGAGGGTGGCGTCACGGTAATCGATGACTACGGTCACCACCCGACCGAAATCAAAGCTACATTGGCGGCGGCACGCCTAGCCCCATACAAGCGGATCCACGTGCTGTTCCAGCCGCATCGTTTTTCGCGCACCAAACACCTTCTGGACGAATTCGGAACCGCATTTCACCAAGCGGATAATCTCTATCTGCTCGACATCTACGCTGCCTCAGAACCGGCGCTGCAGGGAGTCTCGGCGCAGGCGCTGCTCGAAAGAATTCGTTCATTTGGACATCGTTCGGCCCATTACGTGGCCAGCCTGGATGAAGGTGTGGAGGCGGTTACAAGTTCGGCCGAGGCGGGCGATCTAATCGTTACCCTTGGGGCCGGCAGCGTCTCGCATGCGGCCGAAAAAATTCTGGAAAACCTGCGGGCCGGCGCATGAGGGCAACTGCTGAACAACCCGGCCTCTTTGAAGACATCCACTGGTGGCGCTTCACCTTTTGGCTGTTTGCCGGTATCGTGCTGATGGTGAGCATCCTGCTCGCCTGGCGTGAAACCGAGGATTTCCTGATCAAAGACTCCCGTTTTCGCATTGCGGAGGCGGAGGAATACCCCGGGCACAGCCCGGATCTTGCCGTGGAGGGCATTCATTATGCGTCGGCTTCCCAGATCCGTCATGTCTTTGCAGAGGACTTCGGCCGGAGCCTTTATCTTGTTCCGATACAGAAGCGGCGGCAGCAGCTTCTGGAAATCGATTGGGTGGAAGACGCAACGGTGTCGAAAATTTGGCCGAAAACGATAAAGGTTCACATTACGGAACGAGTGCCCGTGGCGTTCGTCCATTTGCGCGCAAACGCGCGTGACGGCATGTCGCGCTTCGCCTTGATTGATCGCGATGGCTATGTTCTGCGCCCGCGTGTCGCCGCGAAGTTCACATTGCCTGTCATCACGGGCATCCGCGAAGACGAATCACTTGCGAACCGCCGCGCTCGCGTGCGCCGCGTTTTGGGAATGCTGAAGGAGATCGGACCTCTGGCTGGACAGATTTCGGAAATTAATGTCGCCGATCCCAACAATCTCAGGGTAGAAGAACATGTCGATAACGGCGTTGTCACTTTGCTGTTGGGAGACGAAAACTACGCCGACCGCATTCAGAATTTCCTCGCAAATTATGCGGAAATCAAGGCGAGACGCCCGGACTCAACCACCATCGATCTGCGTGTCGATGGAGTAATCACTGCGGTAGGAGATGACAAGCGTGGCCAGTAGAACTAAGCTTGCCGTGGGGCTAGACCTCGGCAGTACGAGTACGCGCGTCGTAATCTGCGCGCTCGAAGAGGACACTCTTCAGTTCCTGGGCTACGGCGTCGCCCCAGTCCAGGGCTGGAACCGCTCCCGGTTATCAGATCAGGAGGCGCTGGCGCACAGCATTCGCTTCGCGCTTCACGAAGCAGAATTGCGAGCGCAAGTCTCGCCCGAATCGGCGGTCATAGGGGTCGGCGGATCAGTCGCTGGCGTGAACAGCCGTGGCCTGTATGAGTTCGGCAGACGACGCGAGATTGAGCCCGGCGATCTGCGTTACGCGGTCGAACTCGGCGCGCGCGTGCGCCTCGAAGACGATCGGCAGGTGCTGCAGATTTGCCCCCAGGATTTCACGCTGGACGGACGCGCTGGCTATCGTAATCCCAAGGGGATTCTCTGCGCCCGGCTTGAGGCCAACATCCACGTTGTCACGGCGTCCATTCAGGACCACCAGGCACTGATTGCGGCAGTGCATCAGGCCCATCTCGCGGTAGAAGAATCGATCTTCGAAGGTATCGCCGCAGCCTATGCATCCGTGGTTCCAGAGGACCGCGCGCGTGGCGTCGTTGTTATCGACATTGGCGCACAATCAACGCACGTTGCGGTCTATGACGGTGATGCGCTGTTACTCGCCACGGCCCTTCCGATTGGCGGCGACCATCTGACTCGAGACGTTTCCTGGCTGCTCAAAGTGAACTATGAAGACGCGGAGAGCCTGAAACGGGAATACGGGTGTCTAAATGCAACCCAGCTGTCGGATCACAGCCTCATCGAGATTCCATCTGCCGAAGGCCGCGTTATGCGCGAGGCATCGCGCCGTCAACTAAATGAAATTCTGGAAGCGCGCGTCGAAGAAATCTTTGACCATGTCTACGCGGAAGTCTTGCGGGTGGGCATGGAGAAGTCGCTCTTAGAAGGCGCGGTGCTGACGGGCGGCGGCGCCATGCTTCCCGGCATGTGCGACATCGCGGAACGGGTTCTGAATTGTCAGGCGCGCAACGGCCTTGCGGTTGGCATCGACAAATGGCCGCATGAACTGGATAATCCCGTCTGGACCACGGCAGCAGGCCTGGCGATGTACTGCGGCCGTCTGCGGCTGAAGCGCGAATGGAAGCGTGCATCGACGGGATTGGCGGGTTTGGTTTTGAAGTAGAAAATTCCAAAGAGATAAGAGGCGGATAAAAATGGCAGAAGATTTGAAATTTCTGATTGAAGATGAAGCGGAACTCGGCACCAAAATCAAGGTCGTTGGCGTAGGCGGCGGCGGTTCGAATGCTGTCGCGCGAATGATGCAAGAAGGCCTGAAAGGTATCGAGTTCTATATTTTGAATACGGACAAGCAGGCCTTAGCCGCTTCACCCGTTGCGAATAAGTTGCCGATCGGCAACAAGCTGACCAGCGGGCTAGGTGCGGGCGCCGATCCGTCTGTCGGACGTCAAGCTGCGCTTGAAGATACCGAGGCGATTATCGAAATTCTGGAAGGCGCCGATATGGTATTCGTCACGGCGGGGCTCGGAGGCGGCACCGGCACCGGCGCCGCACCCGTTGTGGCCTCCTTAGCTAAAGAACTCAATGCCCTCACGGTCGCTGTAGTCACCAAGCCCTTTGCCTTCGAGGGACCGCGCCGCATGAAACAGGCCGAGCGCGGACTTTCCGAAATGGGCGGCAGTTGTGACACGCTCATCAGCATTCCTAACGAAAAACTTCTGGCGCTAGCGCCCAAGGGGACCAGCTTTTTCGAGTCCTTTCGACTAGCTGATGACGTACTTCGTCAAGCGGTGCAGGGCATTGCGGACATCATTCTTACTCCCGGTCTCATCAACCGCGACTTCTCCGACATCCGCACGATCATGGCCGGCATGGGCTACGCGATGATGGGCACCGCCATTGCATCCGGACAAAACGCTCCCGTCGAAGCGGCTCGACGCGCCATCAACAGTCCGCTTATGGAGGAGGGCGGCGTACACGGTGCTCGCGGCGTGCTGATCAACATCACGGCTTCCAGCCAGCTTGGGCTTCACGATGTGAACGAAGCGTGCAATCTCATTCGCAACGCAACCGAGAATAACGACGTGCAGATCAATTTCGGCATCGTGCTGGACGAGAAGATGGGCACTGACGTGAAGATCACCGTGATTGCAACCGGCTTTCAGCGCGATACGCTTCCGGAAATCGACCGCCGCAATCCGCATTTCCCGTTTACAGTCGGAATCACTCCCGAGCCAATTCCCACTCCAGGTCTTCCGGCCGCCCAACCGGAGCCGCCGATCTTCCTGAAAGAGCATGATCCGGAGCCTGAACCGGAACCGGTGGCCGATGAAGTACCGCCGATGGATGACTACGACACGCCAGCTATTCTGCGCAAACAGCGCAGGATGGTGCAGTGATTCTCAGCAGGCTATTTCAACACAAGTATTGCGGCAGGCTGCGAGCGAAGCTACTGTGCTAATTTGTGAGCTGAAATGCGAAGTTTCTTGGAGCGAATTGCAGTTTGCTTCGTTGCGGTTTGTGCTCTGCACGCCCAGAGCACGACAACAAGCACTCCACAGCCGAATGAAAAAAAGGGCATGCCGCCCAGGGCAACACCTGGCGATTACCAGGCTCATACGCAAGTAGGAAACATTACGATTGCGGCGGAATTTGCAGGACACTCTGTCCCCAGGCCGGAAGATCCCCTGTCCACTGAAGATTACGTGGTTGTCGAAACGGGGGTCTTCGGACCGGCGGGCGCGCGGCTCACGTTATCTCCGAATGATTTTTCTCTCAGAATCAACGACAAAAAGCCGGTAGAAAGCCAGCCGTTCGTTTTGGTAGCAAGCTCGCTGAAAGATCCTGAGTGGGTGCCACCCGATCAACCTAAGGCAAAAGCAAAGACCAGTTTTGGCGGCGGCGGGGGAGATAATACTGCCACTTTGCCTCCAAAGGTCCCGATTGAACTGCGCCGTGCGATGACCCAATACATCGAAAAAAATTCGTTACCGGAAGGCGATCGTTCGCTGCCCGAAGCCGGACTGCTTTTCTTCCAATACCGCGGGAAAAGTCAGAGCATTCGTTCTCTTGAGTTGATCTACTCCGGACCGGCCGGAAAAACCACGCTCGCATTGCAGCCGTAAGCAATCGGCGACACGAGCGCGAGTTCGGTATAACTCTCTCATGGATATTCGCGCGTGTAAGATCGCCTGTTTCGTGGTGGCTTTCAGTGGCGCCTTGGGCGCTCAAGAGGCATGGAGGGTACACGACACAGCACGGCCGAATCCCTCTGTCGTAACACCGGCGACGATGCCCGGCGGCGCACCGTCGGATGCTGCCATCCTGTTTGACGGCAAGAACCTGGACGCATTTGACAGCCAGGAAGGCGGACCCGCTCAGTGGACGGTGGAGAATGGGTATCTACAGGTAAAGCCCGGAACCGGCAACATTCATACCAAGCAGAGCTTCGGAGATTGCCAATTGCATGTCGAGTGGGCTTCACCGAATCCGCCGCACGGCACAGACCAGATGCGCGGCAACAGCGGCGTCATCATCATGGGTCTGTACGAACTGCAGGTTTTAGATTCCTATAATGCCAAGACTTATGCGGATGGACAGGCGGCTGCAATCTACGGACAGTATCCACCCCTCGTAAATGCGGTGCGGGCGCCCGGCGATTGGCAGACGTACGACATTGTGTTCCGGCGGCCAAGGTTCGACCAGCACGGGCAATTAGTGAGCCGCGCACGCGAGACGGTTATACAAAATGGCGTGGTGGTGCAGGACGCGACAGAGCTTACCGGCCCCACTGCGTATCACAACCGGCCACCGTATTATCCGCTTTCGGAAAAGCTACCGCTTGTTCTGCAAGACCACGGCACGCTGGTGCGATACCGAAACATCTGGATTCGCGAACTGGCGCCGGAACCCGAAACGCTGCCGGCGAGTTCGTTTGTGCCGCTGCGCCCCGATCCAACGTTATATGCGGAGTATGCGGGTACGTATGAGGGCGGGAATACGTCGATGACGGTCTCTGTGTCTGGCGATAAAGTTACGGCGAAGATAGTTACTAATGACCACTCGCGAGAGAGCGGCACGCCTTTCGATCTGACTCCCGCAAGCGACGACACGTTCTGGGGACACGCGCTGCCGGGGATGGATCTGGCGCCGTTTGTGTTTACACGTGGGTATCAAAGCCGGGAATCCCCGGTACGTACGGCAGTTGTTTACTTCGGCGGCCGATACATTGAGCTGACCAAAAAGTAGACAATCTCGAGACGGAATCATGCGCGCTTTGCTCTATCAGGTTTCACCAACGGACACATTTTCTTCAGGCCTGGCGGCGCTTATCATCGTCATCCTATGTTTAGGATCGGTACTGCTTCCCGCCTGGCGCGCGGCAAAAGTACAACCGGCCACTATCCTTCGCGAACAATAGCAGTCGCCGGGTATGCTCGGAGTCAGAAGTGGCATCATCCGGTCGCGTTTTCCTGCTTTCTCCCGCCAGGGCCGGCGGCCCGCGCTATCAGATGCTTCTACGCCCGGAAGCGCGGTTTGAATTGGCGCAGAAGATTCGGGAAGGCGGTGCGAGCATCGGCGAGATCTACACATTTATCAGCGGCTTGTATTTCCGAGGGAAGATGGCTTACGCTGGAGCCTTTCCCGCTGCTCCAGCCGGTGTTCCCTCTGCGCTTGTGATCGTGCCTGGAGCGGGTCTTGTGCCTCCTGGAACACTCATTACAATCGACCAGCTCCGCGCCATCGCGGAGGTTCCAGTGGATGAAAACAACATGGGTTATCGAGATCCGTTGTTGCACTCTGCGAAACTCCTTAACGAACATGGAGGCCCCACCTGCTCATACGTATTGCTGGGCAGCATTGCGAGCGGCAAGTACACGGGACCGCTTCTGAACGTATTTGGTGATCGGCTGGTTTTCCCGGAGGATTTTGTGGGGCGCGGAGATATGAGCCGCGGCGGATTGATGCTGCGTTGTGCGCGCTCGGGAACCGAACTGTCCTATGTGCCGGTATGCGGAGCCGTGCGCCACGGCGTGCGGCCCCCTAAGTTGGAGCGATGGCGGAAGCCGTGATCTTCGTCGGCCTGCAAGGGGCCGGCAAGACCACTTATTTCAATAAGCACTTCGCCGCCACCCATGAGCACATCAGCAGGGATATTCAAAAAACTCACGACCGGGAGTTGAGCTTAATGCGCGAGTGCCTGGGTTCGCGACGCTCCTTCGTGCTGGACGATACGAACGCAACCCGAGTGGTACGTGCACCTTATATTCACGAGGCGAAAGCTGCAGGGTTCAGAGTTGTAGCCTATTTTTTCGATACGCCGGTTAGAACAGCGATTGGCCGGAACAACTACCGCAAGGACAAAAAATCGATCCCGGTTCCCGCGATTCTGCGCGTCGCAAAAGGACTGGGGCCGCCCCATGCAGACGAGGGGTTCGATGAAATAGTGACGATTATGCCGGAGCCGAAGCCGACGTGAAATTGCTTTAACGCGAAGCGGACAGGTACGTGGTGAGGTTTCAGTGCGCATCTCCGCTCTCAACACCGGAGGTGCGCGATTTCCTGAACGTTGTACCCTGGCGGATAACCTGTTTTTATGGCCCCGTTGGGATGGGTTACCGCGAGACCTCAAGAGGACATAGAATTGCAGAGTAAGTTTGAAGCCTCAACGTTGACGGAGGCGTGCCAGCATGAATAGCCCGGAAAATTCGGAAGAGCAGCGGCATCTGCGGACGCTTGCGCGCCGGATCCATGAAGGAAATTGTGTCCTGTTGCTGGGTCCGGGGGCAAGCACCGATCGCAATGGAGCGCCCGAGATTCCTCTTCATCAGAGGCTTGCGAAGGAGCTTGCGAGCAGTCTTAGCCGGGAACAAAAGAAGGACCTGAATCCGGAAGATCTTCGTCACGTCGCCCAGGTCTGGTTCGAGAAAAACAAGAATCTGACCGGTTTGCAAGACCAAGTGGTCGACTTCTACCGGCAGTTCTCCGGTCAAACGACGGATTTTCACCGAATGCTCGCGGCATTACCTTTTCGGTTCTGTGTCACGACGACCCCGGATGACTTTCTCTTCAACGCTCTGGTGGAAGCGCAGAAGGAGCCATCGAGGGATTGGTACAACTTCAGGAGACAACGTACGGTTCGAGTGGCCGATCCCAGCGTTCATCAGCCACTGGTCTATCACTTATATGGGCACCCCCACGATCCCGGGTCGCTGGTAATTACCGAAAACGACCTGATCGATTTTCTAACTTGCGTCATCCGCAAGGATCCTCATCTTTCCCAGACGTTGACTGCCGAAATATGCCGATCCGATTCAACCTGCCTATTTATGGATCTGGGATTCAAGAATTGGTACCTGCGAGTCCTTATGCGATCGCTGGATCTGCAGAGCCATCACGAGATTTCGCTGGCGCTGGAATCACAGGAATTTTTCGCGCAATCGAAACAGCACCAGACTACGGTCTACTTTTCTTCGTCACGGACGATCGAGTTTCGACAATATTCGTTACAAGAGTTCGCCTTAAGATTGCGGGGCACCTACAGCGAATGGATGAAGACGACTGGCCAGCCGCAAGCGCCTGAACCGGCGCCTGGAGCTCCCAGAGTATTTCTTTCCTATGCCAATGAAGACCGCGAATTGGTAGAGAGCCTGGAACGAAAGCTGAGAACGGGCGGGCTTGCGGTCTGGCGCGACAAGCAGAATTTGAAAGCCGGGGATGACTGGGCGCTTCATCTGAAGCAGGTAATCGGGAAAGAAGTCGACTATGTTGTTGTCGTTCAAACGCCCACGATGAAGGCGCGGCTGGAGGGGGAATTCAATCGGGAAATCAGGCAAGCACTTTCCCGGCAGGAGGCGATGTCGCGCTGCAATTTCCTGCTGCCGGTGCACACGTCCGAACAGGATATTAAACCGGAGCTGGCTCACTTGCATTCGATTGCGATCACCAACGATGAGGGAGTGCGCAGGTTGATCGAAGACGTCTTTGACGACTGGAAAACTAGGCCAGCAGCCAGCCCTAACCCAGGCGCACTGGCGATGGCGATTTGATTCGAGTATAGATAGCAATGAGCGTCGGGCAATACCGCTACCCAGGGCCGAAAGAGTTCGAAGATACTCCAGCAGATCACGCTCTATTTTGTGGCAGAGCGGATGAAGTGCGAACGATTACTCAACAGATTGTCGCTTCGCGGCTACTGGTGCTTTATGCCTATTCGGGGTTCGGCAAGTCTTCTCTATTGAAGGCGGGCGTTTGCCCCAGGCTGCGGGACCAAAATTATTTTCCAATCCGGGTACGGTTGAGCGCCTCACCCTTGATGAAGCTGATCGCCGATTCGTGCGCGGAAGCCAGCCGCGATTTCGATGTCGACTACACGCCGGGCGAAGGAAACACGCCGTGGGAATTTTTCAAGACGGCCATGTTCTGGCGCAAAGGGACGCTGCTGTATCCGGTGATGATCTTCGATCAGTTCGAGGAGATCTTCACGCTGGTTGATGAAAGCTGGAGAAAAAGTTTCGCGGAGGCTATTGGGCCACTGGCATCGGGTAATCTGCCCGCTTCGCTTCGAGAGCGGCAAAGCCGCGGCGACCTTGGGCTGAGCGATAGTGCACCTAAGGTAAAGATCATCTTCAGCCTGCGGGAAGAATACTACGGCTCATTGCAGGAGTTAAGCGGCGAGTTTCCGGCGCTGTTCCAAGACCGTTTCCGGCTGCTGGCGATGAAGGCCGATCAGGCGATTGCGGCGATTACGAATCCGGCCTCGCGCCAGCCTACCGATACATTCGGCTTCAAGACATCGCCGTTCGAATACACGCCAGACACAGTGAAGGCGATGGTCGAATTTTTGCAGGGACGGAACGGGACAATTGAACCCTTTCAATTGCAGCTCCTCTGCCAGCACGTTGAGCGAAACGTAGCTGAAAGAAAGCAAGATTCTGCGCAAAACTTTGTCTGCATCACGCCTGGGGATATTGGCGGCGAGCAGGCCATGTCTGCGATAGTGCAGCGTTTTTATACCGATTCGCTGAATGAGCTTCCCCTGCGGGAGCGACGCCACGCACAAGAGCTTTGCGATACGGGACTTTTGTCGTCAGATGGCCACCGCCTGATGTTGCGCAAGGACGAAATACTTCGCGATTACGAAGTCAGCGACAAAACGCTCCAGCACCTAATTGAAAAGCGGATTCTGCGCGAAGAGCCGCGACTGGACAGCCTCTTTTATGAAATCGGCCATGACACCATCGCGAAATCGATTCTCCGCACCAGACCCCGGCGGCTTCCCAAAAAGTGGCTTCCCGTACTCAAGGCCAGCGCCGTTTTCCTGCTTGCGGTAACTTGCGGCGCTATTTGGTTTATCCATAGTTTGCAGGTTGAGAGGACGCGGGCGCAGGAAGGGCAACAGCAGGCGATTGCCGCTCAAAACAAAACCGAACGGCTGGTTGCGTTCTTAATTGGAGAAGAGCTCCTCGAGAAGATACGCCCGTTGGGAAAGCTCGAAATTCTCGATCAAATCCAAGGCAAGGTGGAGGACACTTATTGTCACGGCGCCGGCAACGAAGACTGTCAAAAGCTAAGCGGCGATGCAAACGATACGCAACTACGAAATTTCGGGTTGATGCATCTGAATAAGGGAGACTTGCATTACGCGCGCTATGACTCTGCTGAAGCGGAAAGCGAGTATAAGATTGCAGAGACAAGCTTTGAAAAACTTCTTAGCCGCAACTCTCAGGAGGTTGACTGGCTGCACGATCTTGCGGACGCAAAAGGCAAGCTTGCACAGGTTTTCGAAGACGAGTTGCAGCTTTCCAGTTCTGAGAAGCTGACCAATGATGCTTTGGCTATTCAGCAGAGCCTGATTGAGCGAAGGGCGCCAGCGCTCGACAGCGTTTTGCGGGATAAAGCTAAAAGCTATCTCCGTTTGGGTGAAATTCTTCAGAAGCAAGTGAAGTTATCACTGGCGTATGAGGAGTTTGAGAAGGCCGCAATGCTTGCACCTCCCGGAGCTTGCACCGACCAATATAAGGGCGAACTGGAGTGGCTCTACGTTCGGCAGGATGCGCTTACGGGCGAAGGCGAGATATCCGGCAGGCAACAAAGGACCGAGGCGGCAATGAAGAGCCTTGAAGACGCCAGAAGATGCGCGGAAGAAGCGGTGAGGAGAAGCCCATTCTCACCTGAGGCGCATTACCGGGTGGGAACAGCGGCGAACGAACTTGCGAATCTGACCAAGGAGCACGAGGAAGCGATCAAGGAATACATCGAAGTTAACCGGGACGTTGCACAGGCAGCAACGTGGGACGCAACAAATGTCCAGTGGCAGCGGGACCTTGCCGCGACATATATGTTGTTGGGCGATGGTTACGCCGCGCTTGGGGATCATTGGGATGCTGCTGCGAAATCGTACAAAGCAGGAGTTGATATCCTCCGGCAACTTTTGCGCGAACATCCCCACAACACCATTTTGAAGCTAGATCTTGTTTCTCTTTATCGCAGTATTGGGTACGCAGAGCAGAGTACGACCGGTGCGGGCGCGAATTGGATTCGCAACCTTGCTTCGCAGACGGACGAGATGGCGACCGGGCAGCCGCGCGCTTCCGCCACTGCGGCGTTGGAGAGCTTTGGAGGAAAAAACCAGGCCGCCGCTAATCACGGAGAGCGAGTGGTTGGGACCACCGCCCGAGTGTTGCTAGGCGACGCTACGGTGGGCGCGAAGCCGGGATACGATGCGCTGCGCCAGTACGAATCTGCGCTGAGCATCATCAACGAGATTAAAGAAGACAAGAAGGTGGATGTAAGCGACGAGGAGCTTCGCGATACCGCTACGGGACTGCTGTGGTGGGAGGCATCGCTATGGAGATCAAATTCAGAGAACGAAAAGGCGCTGGAAGTATCGGAGCGGGGGCTCAAGGCGTTGGGGGAAAAACCAGTTGATCCCACTGACGGCGATTACAAGAGCACCAAAGCCGGATTGCTTGAGGAGCAAGCGAGAGCAAACGAGGCGCTAGGCCGCCAGTGTTTGTCCAGAAGCGACTTCCGGCAGGCCGAGAAATACTATGCCCAGGCGGAACAAGCTTGGCGCAGCGCGATCAGCTGGCAGCCGCAGGATGCTACTTATAACGGCCTTTTCCTGCTCTACTACGATTACCTCGCGCCGCTTCGTACGGCACAGAAAGATCAGGCCGGAACATTAAACGCTTATCGAGAAGCGGCTATCACAGAAGAACAAGCAATAGCGCGGTCACCGAATGCGCCTGTCTATCATCTGAATCTCGCCTACACGTTTGAAGCGATAGGCGATAGGCTTCGCACCGCTGGAGAGTTGACGGAGAGCGACGCGATCTTCGCGAAAGCGGAGCACATGTTGCGCGCTGAAACGAAAATTGGAAACACTGCTGAGAACTGGGACGCGATGTCTACTCTGTTTCTCTCGTACATTTCCAAATTACGTGCAGATATGAAGAACAAGACCGGCTTATTGGATGCATATCGGCAGGCGGTCAAAGCAGAAGAGCGTGCGGTGGCTTTGCAGCCCCGGAATACCGGCTATATCTCGTCGTTAGCCTTAGCGCACGAGCTTATTGGTGGTGAACTCAGCACAGGGGGGCAACTGGGTCAGGCAGGAGACTCGTATGCAAAGGCGATCGAGTACGAGAACGGAATCATTAGACTGGACCCAAGCAATGCCAAACACTGGGAGCGTCTCTATGGAATATTTCACAACAGTGTTGCTCCTCTACGGATGAAGCAGAACGACGTTCCGGGAGAGTTAGAGGCGTATACCAGCGGATTAGGGGCGATCCAGCATGCAGTAGAACTTAATCCAACAACGGCAGACTACTACATATCTGAGTCGCTGGCCCATTGGAGGATAGGACGCATTCTGCACGACCAGGGAAAGATTGGACCCGCTGCGGAAGCTTACATGCAAACTGAGCGCGACCTGAGGAAAGCAATTGAAACAGATGGCCTGAGCGTCCGCTACTATGACCTATCGCTGTTCCTGGTTGAATGGCTTGCTCCATTCAAGGCGGAACAGCACGACAAGGCTGGGGAATCGCGCGCATTGCGGGAAGGCCGTGATGCCGCACTACAGGCCGTGAAACTGGAAGCGGGCAATGCAGCTTATCAGTATGCCGCGGGCGCAGCGGCGCTCGATAGCGCGGCCGGGTTGTTAGATGCAGGAAATTTCAGTGAAGCTCACGATGCTTATAGCGAAGCTGAGCGCTACCTACGAGAATCGGTTCGTTTGAAACAGGACGATGCCGGCTACTGGTATGAGTTGTGCCAGGCGCTGGCCGGTCTCGGCCAGTTCTATGAATCGACCGGCAATCAAGCGAGCGCGAAGAAAAACTACGAGGAGGCGGTGCGTATAGTCTCCAAATCGATGGATTTGGACCAAAGCGAAGCGAGCTATCGAACCTACCGCGCGCAACTGGAAGCCAAGATTGAAAAGCTCAACAGGAACTAGTCAATTTAGCGGGGCAGGCGGCAGGTTTTCTTCGAGGAAGCTCGCGAGCAATGTGTAGAGATGAATGGTTGTACCGTGTTTTGACCGCCGGCTCTCTGTAAACATTGACAAGGTGTGAATGGCGTGACTGTCTTCGAGATGAACTGCTAGTGAGCCGCTGCTACTCCCTAAGCTCCACCACCGTTGCTCCGGCACCGCCTTCGGAAGGAGTCGCCGGATAAAAACGCGCGACGTGCGGGCTGGTAGTGAGATGCTCAGCCACGGCCCTCTTTAATACGCCCATGCCATGGCCGTGAATGATTCGCACGCGGTTGACCGAAGCAAGCGCAGCGGAATCCAGAAATTTGTCCACGTTTTCGATGGCTTCTTCGGCGCGCTGCCCAATTATGTTTAGCTCGCGATAAGAGACATCCCAGCGCGGCCCCGGCTCAAAGCGGACATTCGATGGTAAATCCCGTTTAGGTGTATTTTGCGGTAGCACCTCGGCGATGTCATCGCGCGGAATCTGCATCTTCATAAAGCCGGCTTCGACCTCTAACATTCCATTTTTCAAAAGCCGGCGCACGGTAGCAATTTCGCGGATATCCTTTAGCCGAACCCGCGAGCCTTCTTCGAGTGGAAGTTGTTGCGGAACGGTTTGACTGCGAATCTCAGGCGGGGGCGCGAGCGCTTCAGCGGCTTCTTCACGAAATTCGCGTCTGGTCTTTGCAACTTGCCGCTGTGCCTGTTCGGCAGCCTTACGGTGCTCACCGGCCTCCGCTAAACGCTCCAACGTCATCTGAGCGCGAGCCTCAAAATCGGCGACGATGCTTTCCGATTTCTTTTCCCACTCACGCTGCCTCTGTTGCTCCCGTCGGACGGTATCGCGTTCGAGTTCCACCTGTTTTGCCGCCAAACAACGCGCAGCCTCTTCCATCTCCGCCGAGCGCCGCCGGTTTTCTTCGACCTGGCGGTGCAGTTCGGCGAGCAACTCCTGAAAGTCGGCTTGCATCCTGGGCAGCACAGCGCGTGCATGCGCCAGCACGGCGTCGGGCATTTCGAGGCGCGTGGCAATATCGAGACCGGCCGATTTCCCCGGAACGCCAAGGCGCAACTCGTAGGTAGGTTCCAACGTGGCGTCATTGAAGCCCATCGACCCATTCAACACTCCGGGCGTGCGCGCGCCATAGAGTTTCAGAGGCAAAAGATGTGTCGACGCGAGACAGAATGCACCGCTTTTTCGAAACTCGTCGAGAATAGCGACGCCGAGAGCTCCGCCTTCTTCGGGGTCCGTAGCGCGGCCGAGTTCGTCAAGCAAGACAAGGCTGCCAGGCGTTACGCGGGCCAGCATGTCCTTTACGTGCAGCAAATGTCCCGAAAAGCTGCTGAGGCTTTCGGCAATCGACTGCGTGTCGCCGATATCGGCGAGAACATCGTCGAGCAGCGGGAATTCCGCTTCCGTGCAGGGGACGGGAATAGCGGCGTGTGCCATCAAAGCGAGTAGCCCCGTCGTCTTCATCGTGACCGTCTTTCCGCCGGTGTTTGGCCCGCTGATGAGAAGACAGCGGCGCTGTTCGTCGAGTTGGAAGGAAATCGGCACAATCGGCTTTCTCTGTTTGCGCAGAATTGTTTCGAGTAGCGGATGGCGCGCCTCCTTCAAAATCAACTTCCGATCGCCTTGGCTGAAGCGCGGAACAATGGCGTTGTAATCGCGCGCGAATCCGGCTTTGGCGAAAATGCAATCCAACTCGGCCAGTGTTTCGACGCTGCTGGTGATCTCTTCACTGTGCTCGCGCAGAGCGCCGGTGATTTCGGCGAGAATGCGCTCGATCTCGCGTAACTCGTCTTCGCGAAGGCGAACTAGCTGGTTGTTCAGATTGATGGTTTCAAGCGGCTCGACAAAGAGCGTGCGCCCGGTGCCGCTGGAGCCGTGAATGACACCGTCGATACGGCCTTTCTGGCCCGCGACAATAGGAACGACATAGCGGTCTTCGCGGATGGTGACGAAATCTTCCTGCAGCGTGCCGTCATTGCGATGAGCGCGCATAAAACGTTCGAGCGAATCCTGAATACTGCGCTGCTGGCGTTCGATGTCGCGGCGAATGCGGCCGAGAGCGACACTCGCCTCGTCAGAAAGACTGCCATCGGGTAGAAACGCTTTGCCGTAGCGGCGTGCAAGATCGCGCAGATCGGCCAGCTTTGCCGCGCGTTGAGCCAGACGCGGGTAGCGGTCCGAAACCGAGAGCAGAATGCCGCGGTATTCGCCCGCAATACCGAGCGTGTGAAAGAGGTCCAGGATTTCACGGCCGTTGAGAGAAGCGCCTTCGACATGCAGGAGGCTAACTGCGGCATCAAGATCGCGAACCTGATCGAAACGCAGGCGAATGGCAGCGCCGCGGACAGATTCCTGCGCGCCAGAGATTTCACGCAAGTAGTTGATGGCCTCGCCGGCGTCGGCAAGTCCGTGCTCGAGCGCCTCGCGATCATGGCGCTGATCGAGCGCCAGAACAAGCTCCCGGCCAGCACGGCTGCCGGCGTACCGGGCAACCAGATCCTTCAAGTCATCAAATTGGAGAAGACCGGCGCTGCTGAAAAGCATTCCAACTTATGGACGCGTCACGTAAGACTGCGTGGCCGGGCGCGCGCAGCAGGAGCGGATCACGTCGTAAGTGCCGGCCGTAAGAAGCAATGTTTCGAGCGAATTGAGTTCGAACCACTCGACGCGTTTCGAGTCGTCGCCCGGGCGGAGATCGCCGCCGGCAATTGTGCAATAAAAATCAATCAGCACGTAGTGATATTCGCATGCCCCGGATTCGTCCGGCATGATGCGCTCAAAAACAGTAGCAATCGAGTCCGTCGTGACCTGGAGGCCGGTCTCTTCGAATACCTCGCGCGCAAGTGCATCTTCCAGGCGCTCGCCTGTTTCGACCAATCCACCCGGCAGCGACCAGTAGCCCACGAGCGGCGGTTTGCCACGCTCGACGAGCAGGACCCTGGAACCATCGAGGATCAAAGCACCCACGCCAAGTAAAGGGCGATCTGGATATTGGCGGTTATTCCCCCTGACCACGCTTGTTGGATGCGCGATCAGGCGATAGCTGCCAAAACTTCTTCGGCGTGCCCTTCCACCTTCACCTTCGGAAAGATCTTCTTGATTTTGCCCTCAGGACCAATCACGAAAGTGGTGCGCTCAATCCCCATGTACTTCTTCCCGTACATGCTTTTTTCCTTCCAGACTCCATAACTTTCTGCTGCTTTGTGGTTTACGTCGGCGAGCAGCGTAAAAGGCAGATCGAATTTGTCTTTGAATTTCGCTTGAGCCTTGGTGGCGTCAGGAGAGACGCCAACGATGACGGTGTTCGCCTTTGTAAATTTCTTGGACGTATCCCGGAACTCACAGGCTTCCTTAGTGCAGCCGGGGGTATCGGCCTTGGGATAGAAGTACAGGACTACGTTCTTTCCCCGGAGTGAGTCCAAGTCGAAGTGCTCACCGGAGTCGGTATCAAGCGAAAGGGAGGGGGCGGGATCGCCTTCTTTCAAGTTAGGCATAGGAAGTTGTAGCTGCTACTTTCGATTCAGCTAAGACCGAGTCAGATTCATGCCGATTTGAAACTATAGGCGTTGCTAGCGGAACGCCAAAGGATCGTTCTATGGATTACAGTGCTAGCGTCAACGCTCGATCACGCGTCCGGCGTAAACGGGGCGAGAAAGGGTCGGTCTTTGTCGAATTCGGACTGGTTCTGGTTCCTACGTTGGGACTCCTCTTCATGTCTATGAATCTGGCATGGGTACTTTTCGGCTGGGCTTGTTTGCAGGAAGGCGTCAGAGAGGGAGTGCGCTACGGCGTGCCAGGCCCGGTGAGTTCCGGATTGGATGCTGCCATTAAGCAGTTCGTTACCACGACGGCCATGGGTTTTATGAACAATAACAACAGTCCGTCGATTCACGTTCAATACTTCTCTCCTACGACACTGACTGAAGTCACCGGACAATCCGGGGCCACTCAGTCGGGGAATGTGCTCAAGGTGACCGCAAGTATTTCGATACGATCCCTGGTGCCGGTCTGGAAGGCGAACGGAACAGCGCTCGGTACGTTTACGTCATGGACGCCGTTTTTGGCGGCTGCTTCGGCAGACGTGCTGGAAACCGCAACGCCCTCGCCCTCGGAGTAGCTCAATAGTGGCCCATTCAGCACGACGTCACCGAAGCGAACGCGGCACGGCCGTCATCGAATTCGCGTTTTGTTTTGCGCTTTTTTGGATTCCGCTCTTTTTGGGGTCCATTGTAATCGGGTTCAACTTAATTCGGGCCGTTCAGGTGACGCAAGTTTGCCGCGATGCGGGGCATATGTATGCCGGTGGGATCGACTTTTCACAGACCACTTACCAGAATCTGCTGGTTAGTCTGGGCATCGGTTTGAATATGACAAGCACGGGCGGCAATGGCGTCGTGATTCTATCGACAGTGACCTATATTGACTCCTCCGCTTGCACCGCCGGGGGTTATACGGCAGACACAACACATTGTCCGAATCTTAATAAGGATGTGTTTACAAGACGTATCGTCGTTGGCAACTCTAGCCTCCATACCAGCACCCTAGGAACACCGAACTCGGCGGAGATGGATTCGAGCGGGAATCTTTCCGTATCCGGGTATTTGACCGACACGACTAATCAGGTGGCGAACTTCTCAAGTATTATCCCGCTAACGAGTGGACAATTCGCCTATGTGTCAGAGATGTTCGTGAGTTCCCCGGACACAAGTTGGTGGTCCTCAATGTCGACCCCGCAGATTGCCGCGCGGTCTATCTTCTAGGTTGTTTCGCGCCACGTTGCTTGTGCGGCCGGAACGCTAATTTCGATTACTGAGAAAGTCTCAGAACTTGCGAAGCAACCTGATAGAAGGCTTGGTTTAGAGCGCTTGGGCTGGATGCGTAGGCGTAGTAGCCTGCCGGTTTCGTGGAATCATAGGTGGCGCTGCGGGGATCATTCGCAACTCGTTCTAAGAATGTCGAATCGATTGGCACATCGGGGGCTCCGTCCAGACCGATCGTATAAATGGCAATCGTGTAAGTCGAATCATTGCGTATGGTTGCCGCCTGGTTATCCGCAGCATTGAAAGCGGCCGTCACCACGGCCGGAATCTGCTCGTCGTCGCGGATTTTTCCTGCGTAGACACCTGAACTGAAGGTGTCGGGAGCGCCTTTGTAGCCGCTATCGGTCACGTTTCCATAAACATCTTTTGTGGGCAGGTAGGCGATGTCGTTTCGCACATACTGCGCGCCGTTGCTGCTGAAGCTGCAATTGGAGGCACTGAGCACTCCCGGCGCGGAGTTGATAGCGACGTTGCTGCTTGTGTCGTAAACGCCGCCTGTATACCCAGTATTGCTTGGCGTAGTGCCGGAAGCGAGCAGAATCGTCAGGCCGCCAGAAAGAGTAGCACCGCCGTTGCAAGAACTGGCGCCGACCGCAGTCGACGACCAGGGCGAATTTACGTTATTACGGGTGTCGGCTGATGTCTTGATCTTCCATTTGTCGTAGACAATTTCGTTGGGCTGTCCGTCGGTGAAGAGCACGATAACATTCAGGGCGCTCGATAATCCTGTGCTCTTGATCGATTGGTAGGCAACGTTGAGCGCCTGGGCCGTGCTGGTAGCTCCGGTGCAATAGATGTTTCCGATGGTCGGTGTGAGAGTTGGACTGCCGCTCTTGAAGTGCGTTGTTGGCGCATAGTCAATGGGACCCGTGTTTGCCGTAGTTGAAAAAGTGACTAGTCCGAGCGTGTCAAAGCCATCCGTAAACATGCTCACAAAGTTTTGTGCCGCCGCGATCATGGTAGGGCATGCATTGCTGCCGGTGGGGGCGGGCCCCATCGAACCGGAGCGGTCAAGCACCAGAACAAGATTTAAGTTGCGGCGCGCCGATTGCGCTGCGGCTGCAATCGTGGTGGAACTTTTCCCAAGCAAGCGCATGAAGTACAGCGGCACGACCGCAGAGGCGCTCACGTTGACCTGCTGCGTCGCCGTCTGAGTCGGCTGAACGGTAACGCTCGGAGTGCCGCCCACAATAGAGGTACCAAGCCAGCCGGTAGGGTAATTGGCGGAGAACCACTCCTGCGCAACCGTAACAGCGGTTCCCGTGTTTTGAGCTTGCGTTTCGTACACGTTGATTGAGCGGCCCCCGGCCAGCGCGGCTGCATCGACCGCGGCCGACAGCTTGGCTCTTACCCAGAAGACAATAGCTCCGTCTATTGCCAGCCCTAATAGCGGAATGAGCACCAGCGCGACCAGGATCGTAAAAAGGAGCAGCGTCGCGCCCCGCTGGCGTTTACGACTGGAGTCCGGGCGAGTAAAACGCAGGATGGCCGAAAAAAACTGTGCACGAGTCTGGGTCTTCATTTCGCTGGCCGACAGTTAACCTTATCGGCGAAGCGGTACGACTTTTTACTAACCCGTGCTGGTGCAGTAGTAAGGAGGGCCTAAACAATTGTCAAGAACATCATGGACCGGACGCGTGCGATAACTCTTAACTGATTATTGGGACAGCCTCAAAACTTGTGAGGCGACTTGATTGAAGGCTTGGTTCAGTGCACTCGCATTCGCTGCGTAGGCGTAGTAGCCGGCCGGCTTCGCGGAGTTATAGATCGGACTGCGAGGGTCATTTGCGACTCGCTCTAAGAAGGTCGAGTCGATCGCCAAGTCGGGGGCGCCATCGAGACCAATGGTGTAGAGAACGATCGTATACGTTGGGTCATTCCGAATCGCTGCGGCCTGGTTGTCTGCGGCGTTGAAAGCCGCAGCTATCAGAGCGGGAATCTGCTCGTCATCCCGAATCTGGCCCGTGTACGGTGGGTCTGAACTGAAGGTATCCGGAGTTTTGTAACTGCCCGTGGTCGAATTTCCATAAATATCGGTCGTGGGGACATAGGCTACGTCGTCCCGCACGTATAGCGGATTCTGGGTCGTGAAACTGCAACCTGAACCGCTAATAAATCCAGCATCGGAATTAACGGCCACGCGTGTGACGGTATCCACAATTCCCATGGTGTACCCGGTATTCGAATCCGACTGTCCAGGAGATAGGTAGATAGTCAAACCGCCCGACAGCGTGACGCCGCCGCTGCACGTGCTCTGCGCCACGCTTGTAGACGACCAACTAAGCGGGTCAAGGCGCGTATCGGCAACATGTTTTATCGGCCAACTGCTAGAGAGGACTTCGTTCGGCTGACCGTCCGTAAAAAGAACAATTACATTTAGAGCACTGGTTAAACCGGTGCTTTTGATGGACTGGTAAGCAACGTTGAGCGCCTGAGCCGTGCTAGTGGTACCGATGCAACTGATAGTGCCAATGGTGGTGCTCAAACTTGGACTACCGCTCTTGAAATGAGTAGTGGGCGCATAGTCAATAGGACCGGTGTTTGCGCTGCTGGAAAACGTAACGAGCCCAAGGGTGTCAAAACCATCCGTGAACATGCTCACGAAATTTTGCGCCGCCGTAATCATCGTGGGACATGCATTGCTGCCATAGGGCGCGGCTCCCATCGAACTTGAGCGGTCGAGAACCAGAACCAGATTCAAATTTCGGCGCGCCGATTGGGCTGCCGCCCCGATCGTGATCGAACTCTTTCCCAGCAAGCGCATGAAGTAGAGCGGCACGACGGCAGAGGCGCTCACGTTGACCTGCTGCGTCGCCGTCTGAGTCGGCTGAACGGTAACGCTCGGAGTGCCGCCCACAATGGACGTACCAAGCCAGCCGGTCGGGTAATTAGCGGAGAACCACTCCTGCGCGACCGTGACAGCGGTTCCCGTATTTTGAGCTTGCGTTTCGTACACGTTCATTGAACGGCCACCGGCCAGCGCCGCTGCATCGACCGCTGCTGACAGCTTGGCTCGTACCCAGAAGACGATAGCTCCGTCTATTGCCAGCCCTAAGAGGGGAATTAGCACCAATGCGACCAGGATTGTAAAAAGGAGCAGCGTCGCGCCCCGCTGGCGTTTACGGCGGAGATGGGGACGAGTTAAGTCAGGCATGCCCAAACACATAGTGATCTGGGGCGGTCTTGGTTCTCACCGGGTTCTTGGTACTACCTCATCGGCAGAATTGGCGAGAGCGCGAATGGTATGGACATTAAAGCAGTTAGCACTCTAACAAGCTGTTATCAGAATACTTGACAATATCAAACGCAGATCTTATGATGGAGTTGTATCCAGGAATGGATACAGGAGGATTTCAACAATGCCAATGATTCGCTATAACCCTTTCAATGCCGAAACGGACGAGTATCCAGGTCTTCGCCTGTTCCAGGATTCTTTATCGCGCTTGTTCAGCGAGCCGGCTTCGCGGCCTTGGTCTCCCGCTGTAGACATCTTCGAAACCGATAATGATCTGGTGCTCAAGGCCGATCTGCCGGACGTCGATCCCAAGAACGTCGCTATCCAATTGGAAAATGGGACGCTTACGCTGAAGGGCGAGCGCAAGTTTGAAGATCAGAAGAACGGGAAGGGATTCCATCGTGTCGAACGCAGTTACGGGTCTTTCACGCGAGCGTTTAGTTTGCCCGATACTGTCGAGGGTGAAAAAGTCAAGGCAGACTACAAGAATGGTGTGCTAACGATTACACTTCCCAAGAAGGAAGTTGCTAAGCCGCGGACAATCAACGTCGAGATCAACAACAACTAGACGTTTAGGTAAAGTTTCTATAAACTGCTTTTCGGGCGTGACGACGGTACCAAAACCGTCGCGCGCCCATTTTATTGTGTACCTAGAAACTACACTGGGTTCGCGCTGGTCGATAAGGCGTAGGGAGACTGTCGGCATGGGCCTCGGCTTTTTTCGAATCAGCGTCGTGCCGTTGCTCCTAGTCTGTCTAGGCCAGCCTATCCGCGCTTATTCGGTGCTCACGCATGAAGCGCTGGTAGATGCCATGTGGGATGTAAAACTAAAGCCGCTGCTGTTAGCCCGGTTTCCGAACGCTACCCCCGATGAACTCAAGAAAGCGCATGGATTCGCATATGGCGGCGCAATCATCCAGGACATGGGCTACTATCCGCACGGCAGCCCGCATTTTAGCGATCTGACGCATTACGTCCGCACCGGCGACTTCATTGTGGCGATGATTGTCGAGTCAAAGGATCTGAATGAACTCGCGTTTGCGCTGGGCGCGCTGTCGCACTATATGGGCGATCTGGATGGGCACCGTTTCGCGACTAACGTCGGCGAGCCGATGCTCTATCCCGATCTACAAAGAAAGTACGGCAACTTTATCACCTATGAGCAAAACCCGTCGGCTCATTTGAAGACGGAGTTCGGGTTCGACGTGCTGGAGGTGGCGAAGGGCAACTTCGCGCCGCAG
Source organism: Terriglobia bacterium (assembly GCA_963846025.1). GTDB lineage: Bacteria > Acidobacteriota > Terriglobia > Bryobacterales > Bryobacteraceae > Bog-105. Next base: position 186,163 of record CAWJUG010000012.1, read on the forward strand.
GCATATCACGATTTCATCGGGTTCTATGTTGCAAAAACCGTCCTGCAGAAGGGATTCCAGGACACCTACGGCCTCGACCTGCAGGACGTCTTCAAAGATTTCGACCGCGCAGTGGAATCCTACCGTCGTAATGTAAGTAAAACAATACCGACCGCCACGCGCGTAGCATGGGCGCAGAAACAGGACGATATTCAGAAATCAGACCCCGGGATCACACGCCGACGATTTGTATATGCCATGAGGCGGTCGAGTTATGAGCGGAACTGGGGAAAGCAGTACGACCGGCCTACCCTTTGGGACCATGTCCTTGGCTTTCTTCTGCGGTTATTGCCGCCGATTGGGCCGCTGAAGGCCCTGCGATTCAAGATGCCGACCCCGCCGGTTGAGAAATTGTTCATGGAGAGCTTCACCCGGGCGACGAACCAGTATCAAATGGTGCTGGACGAATCACGAGCTCGCAAATTGCAACTCGACGATCGAAACTATGACGTCGGCGTGGTTACCCCGGCAGGAACCTATCGGCTGGAAGACAATATTCAGGCATACTGGCTTAACCAATTAGCCAAAAAGAAGTTCGCCACGGTCACACCCGCCATCAAAGCCGAGCTGTGGCATACTACGGGAACATGGATGCGCCGATTGCGACGAAGAAGCACAAGAAAGAGTGGAAAGAAGTGGTCGCGGAGCTGCAGGCGCTGAAAAGTGGCCCAGTGCTGGCGGCAAGCGCTGTCCAGTAATCCTCTTTTTCTGTATCGATTCAAAATACTTGAACGTTGCGCCCACAGGCGCGGTCTTTGTATGTGAAGATCGCTCGTGGATGTCTGGACTTTCACAGCAAATCGCATTGCAGGAGCCGAAGCTGGCCGCCGACGAAGAAGCGAGCGGCACTGAGGAGCAATTCGCTGCGCTGGTCCGGCGGCACTCGCGGTTCGTTTACCAGGTGGCCTATTCGGTTTTGCGGAACCGCCCATGATGCCGAGGATGTCGTGCAGGAAACTTTTCTCAAGCTGTATCGCAGGAAGGTTTGGAAAGCTATCAACGACGAAAGAGCTTTTCTGGCGCGCGCGGCTTGGCGCTTGGCCATAGACCGGTTACCAAGAACCTCCCTCACTCCCAAACAGCAGGCCTGCAGGCATCAGCAGCTCACATTTGTCCTTGCGAAACATGGATTCCAAGGCAGAAGGAGATTACCTAAGCAGCTTGAGTTTCCCGAGCCCGCGCCTTTGACGAGCGAAGAGAGAGCGTTGCTCAATTTCGCGAGCCAGTCCAAGACAGAGAGTTCGGATCTGGAAATCGACACGGAGCCCATTGTAGTTAAGCCAGTTCAAATTCAACCGATAAAGACAGACGATTCAATGAATCAGTTTGAGGAGGTGACAAGTGCGAAATAACATTCTGAGGGTATTGACCATTTTGCTAGCGGCGCACATCGGATCGCCCTGCTTTGCCCAGGATGCGGAACAAAAAGCGATGAAGCGGCTGGATCAAATGAACGAATTGAAGAAAGGGATGGATGAGCTGAAGCAGCCGGCGTTCTTTAAGCTCGATTTCGTGCTGAAGGAGGTCGACGGAAACAGAGTGGTTAATTCGCGCTCCTACTCAACGTACGCCGCGACGAACGTGCCAACGCCTGGTTCCATCCGCACCAGCGCGAAAGTGCCGGATAGCCCCGACGTGGGCGTGCGTATCGATATTCGCAACGTTCGAGAGCTGCAGGATCGCCTCGCGTTGAATTTGACAGCGGACGTGACGAGCATACCCCCTCAAGATTCGACTGCAACACCGGTGAGGACTGTCATGCGCACGTATGTGTGGAGTTCCGACGTGTTGATTCCTCTGAAGAAACCCACTGTGGTCTTCTCCTCCGACAGCACTACCTCCAAAACACAAATGCAGCTGGAGCTTACTGCGACACCTGTTTTGTAGCGTGCATCTGGCGGTATAAGTTTTCCATCTCGGTAGCGAAGCCATGCGTATCGCAGACTCGCGAAACGATCAGTTGCTCGCGCATGCTGCGCCGAAGTTCTGTGATCATCTCGGACATGGCAGAATCGGATGCGAGACTGACCGCGGTCGCAATGTAGCCCTCAAGATCCGCGGCAACAAACGGTGTAAGGTTGGCGGCGCGAAGTATCGACGCGCTAATGCGCGATGCCCAACGATCTCCATAAAATGTTATGACCGGAACGCCCTGCCAGATGGCTTCTGTTGTGGTCGTCCCGCCGTTATACGGGAACGTGTCCAGGGCGATGTCAATTCTGCCGTAGGTCTCCAGAAAGTCGAAATGATCCGATGGACCTTCCAGTTGCAGACGTGAGGGCGGAATTTCGTGAGTAGCGAAGAGATGCAGCAGAAAATCGCGATTTGCGGCCGAATTCAGGGCTGAGTTCTTCAAGAGAAGGGCAGTATTCGGGGCGGCATGCAGAATTTTGCTCCAAGCAGCGACGACCGGCGGCGTAATTTTGTACAGCGGAGCCAGGCAGCCGAATGTGATGCGCCGATTCGCCAGACACGGAGGCGGTGCGACGGGCGGCGTGGGATACGCTACTTCGAAGGTGAGGTAACTGCCAGACACACGAAGAATTTCTTCGGAATAGTCTCCATCTTCGAAGGGAGGCGCGACTTCACCATCTCCAATCAAGTAATCGATAGACGGCATACCCGTGCTCGCGTAGGAATTGAACCAGCTCGCGATTACCGGTGCGGGACGTAGTGAATAGACGGGGAGACGACGCCAGCGGCTGTACGCGTTGAGATCGATGAGAATATCAACCTGCGCCGCCTCGATGCCTCTGGCGCATTCCGCAATCTTCAGATCGCCCGTGTAGTGAAACACGTCCGAAGGGTCAGGCCTATAGCCGCCATGAATGTCCTCGCGCGCTACATCCGAGAACAGATGAATTTCGAATCGGGTCCGAACATGCCGATTGATCAATGCCCACACCGGCTTCATATAGTTATGGCGGTGGAAAAAGGAAGAGACATATCCGATTCGGAGTGGACGCGCGCTGCTGCCCGGGCGGCGCGGTGGCGCGACAGGCTTCGGATCTGGCGTGATGATGCGGGCCCAATCCCGCCGCGTTTCGAGGATCGTTTTATTCGTGGCGTGCGGAACGCCCGGAACGATTACGGCCATCATTCCTTGAGAGAATGCGCCGTTCGGGCCCGCCGTGGCTTGGCGAAACAGATCCATGGCCTCGTCAACTTGGCCCAGCTGATATAGGGCACTTGCGAGGTTATGTTGCGCTTCGTACCAGTTGGGCGCCAGTGCGAGGGCTTTGCGGAAATTTTCAGCAGCTAGCGCGAATTCGCCCCGCGCGTTCGCTTCGTTGCCTGAGGTATAAAACGCGTCCGGGCCGCTCACAACTCAGGGCCGGTCCAGCCACTTTACGCTTTGCGGATCGGAGTTTTGGCAGCGAACCGTGTCTGTCACGCCGGACGAAATGTCCGCGCACGCGTTTTCATGTCCCGACCGGAGCGCCGCTTCCTCGCTCTTCGCCGAGACTGTTTTGCATGCAGAGCGGCCCTGGTACGTCATGCATACTTCCACTCGGTAGCGTGGCCCGTGCAAAGTAGAGTATGCGACAAGCGCAACAAATGCGGCGACGAACAACGCGACGATGAGGCCGATTTTCAGGGTGCAGCCTCGCTGAAAAAATTTCCCATATTGCGGAATTTGTCATATCGCTGCTCCACGATTTCTTGAGGCGTCAGCGGCGCAAGCTCCGCCAGCGCTTTTTTGAGTATTTCCTTTAATCCCTGAACAGCGGCTTCGGGCTCGAGATGTGCGCCGCCAAGAGGTTCTGGAACGATGCCGTCAATCAGCTTCATTTCGAGCAAATCATTCGCAGTCATGCGCAGCGCCGCGGCAGCCAGCGGTGCTTTGCCGGAATCACGCCAGATAATAGCGGCACAGCTTTCCGGCGCAATCACACTGTAGTATGCGTTTTCAAGCATGTATACTCGATTAGCCAAGCCCAGCGCCAGCGCTCCGCCGCTGCCTCCTTCGCCGATAATGACCGTAATGATCGCGCTTTCCAGACGGGACATTTCGCGTAGATTGTAGGCGATTGCTTCAGCTTGGCCGCGCTCTTCGGCATCAATTCCGGGATAAGCGCCGGGCGTATCCACAAGCGTGATGATGGGCCGGCGAAATTTCGAAGCGAGGCGCATCAGGCGGAGAGCTTTACGGTAGCCCTCTGGCTTGGGCATGCCGAAGTTGCGCAGAAGCTTCTCTTTTGTGTCGCGGCCCTTCTGCTGGCCGATGACCATCACCGGCTTGCTTTCGAAAAAGCCCATGCCGGCAATGATAGATTTGTCATCGCCGAAAAACCGATCTCCATGCAATTCTTCGAACCCGGTGATCAGGCCGTTGATGTAATCGCGCGAATGAGGCCGTTTGGGGTGCCGAGCGATTTGGACGCGCTGCCAACTAGGGTTGTCCTCCGAAGGGGCAACCGCGCCAGGTGCAGCACCCGCTGCGGATTCGGATCCTTCGAGCTCTGGAGTTTGCTCGTCAGCCATCGATTAACCCGCCAGAACTTCCATGCATTCGGGGCCGCAAATCTTCTCTAGCTCAGCCTTGAATTCCTTGTCCGGGCGCACCTTGGCGCCGACATCCAGTACTACGGAAAAGTCCCGAGCCTTTTCGAGCCGTAGCCGGACGTCGGTAGAGCCGCTCTTGCGCACAAACAGTTCGCTCAACGCGGCAGCCTTTTCCGAAGATTCGTCTCTAAGCCAAATGCGAATCGAGATAAGCGATGGCAGGTTGACTCGAGCATCTTCCAGCTTGACTATTTCCTGAATGGAAAGTTTCGGCGGACCTCCTTCTTCGGGTAAAACGTTAGCTCGGATAAACACCGCGGAGTCTTCTTTTATTGAAGGAAGCAGTTCCTCATAACGATTGGCGAAAACCATTGCATCGGCCGCGCCACGGCCGTCGTCAATCTTCAGAGCGGCCCAATACTTTCCTTCGCGATTCGTTTTTCGAACAATATTGGTCAGAAGGCCGCAAAGCGCCACCGGCGTATTCTTTTCGAGGTCTTCGAGCCTGTCGGTAGAGTGTGTGGCGAGATCCGCAACTTTGTCACGGAAGCGATCAAGCGGGTGGCCGGAGACATAGATGCCCAGCATCTCTTTTTCTCCTGCGAGCTTCTGTTCCATGGTCCAGCCCGGCAGGTTTGCGAGGGGCATATCGTGTTTCTCTTCATCTAAGGCCATGCCGAAAAGTCCGTGCTGCCCCATGGCGCGGTCACGCCCAAGACGCACGCCGGATTCGATGGCGCGATCAAGCGCTTCCCAAAGCTGCGCGCGATTGGCGCCAGTGGAGTCGAGAGCGCCCGCTTTAACCAGACTCTCAATGACGCGGCGGTTGATGCTAGCCATGTTCACTCGCTCACAAAATTCATAGATGGAGGCGAACCGGCCGCCTTCTTCACGCGCGGCGACAATAGCTTCAACAGCTCCTTGCCCCACGTTCTTCACCGCGCCAAGGCCGAAGCGGATAGCGTCGCCGGCGGGAGTGAAATGCAGGTCGCTTTGATTGACGTCAGGTGGTAAAACGCAAATGCCTATCTCGCGGCATTCGTTGATGTACTTGACGACTTTATCCGTGTTGGACGCTTCAGAGGTGAGCAGGGCGGACATGAATTCGACCGCGTAGTGCGCTTTGAGATAGGCGGTGACATAAGCGAGATAGGCGTAAGCGGCAGAGTGCGATTTATTGAAGCCGTACCCGGCAAACTGCTCCATCAGATCGAAAATTTTTGCGACTTTCTTTGCCGGAAGACCTTTCGCCGTCGCACCGGAAATGAAACGGTCACGCTGTTGAGCCATCTCCTCCAGTTTTTTCTTGCCCATGGCGCGGCGCAGAATGTCAGCGTCGCCCAGAGAATAGCCAGCCAGCTTGTTGGAGATCTGCATCACCTGCTCCTGATACAGGATGACGCCGTAGGTCTCTTCCAGAATCTCTTCGAGTTCAGGAAGGTCATAGACGATGGGCTTTCGGCCGTGCTTGCGGTCTATAAAATCGGGGATCATACCGCCCTGAATCGGACCAGGGCGGTAGAGTGCATTCAGAGCGCAGAGGTCCTCAATGCGGTTCGGCTGATAGCGGCGCAGGATGTCCTGCATACCAGACGATTCAAACTGAAAGACGCCGCTGGTGAAACCGGTGCTGAAGATCTTCTCGTACGTGTGCGCGTCATCAAGCGGCAGATCCTGCAAGTCGATTTTCAAGCCACGATACTTTTCGATGAGTTTTAGCGCCTCTTCCACGATGGTCAGGGTGGTGAGGCCGAGGAAATCCATCTTGAGCAGGCCGAGTTTTTCGAGCCCCAGCATGTCGTACTGGGTGACAATTTCCTGTTTATTGGTGATGTAAAGCGGAACTAATTCACGAAGCGGGACCGAAGAGATCACGACTCCCGCGGCATGCATTCCGGCATTCCGGCACACGCCTTCCAGCTTCATGCTGATGTCCAGGACTTCCTTCACGCGCGGCTCTTTGGCCGCGACCGCTTTCAATTCGGCATCTTCAATCGCCTGCTCAAGCTTGATATTGAGCTGCCTCGGAACGAGCTTCGAAATGCGATCGACTTCGGCGAAACTCATGTCCAGGACGCGACCCACGTCTTTGATAGCCGCCTTGGCCGCGAGCGTACCGAAGGTGATGATTTGAGCGACTTGCTCCCGGCCGTATTTTTCCGTGACGTACTGAATGACCTCGCCGCGGCGGTTGGTGCAAAAGTCGATATCGATATCTGGCATGCTGATGCGCTCCGGATTCAGGAAGCGTTCAAACAGCAGCCCATATTCGAGCGGATCGATATCGGTGATCTCCATGGCGTAGCCAACTAAACTGCCGGCAGCAGAGCCGCGGCCGGGGCCAACGGGAATCCCTTTCTGGCGGGCGAAGCGGATGAAGTCCCAGACGATTAGAAGGTAGCCGGAGAACTGCATCTGCTGGACCATTCGGATCTCGAATTCAAGGCGCTCGAGGTATTCCGCCAGATCGTGCTTCAGACGGCCTTGAGCACGCAAAGCTTCCAGGCGCGGGCGGCGCTTTTCAAAGCCCTCCCGGGCCACGTACCCGAAATAGCTGTCTATAGTGTGTCCGCCAGGAACATCGAAACGGGGGAATGGGTCTTTTACCTTTTCCAGCTTGACGTGGCAGCGCTGGGCGATGTCCCAGGTGCGATCGACCGCGTCTTCTATCTCGCCGAACAGGGCCATCATTTCGGCGCGAGACTTCACGAAAAAATCGGGAGTGCTGAAACGCATCCGGTTAGGGTCCGACATGGTCTTACCCGTTTGAATGCAAAGCAGAATTTCGTGCGCGCGCACGTCATCGTGGGTTAAATAGTGCGCATCATTCGTGACCACCAGCGGTATGTCCGTTTCGGCCGACAGACGCCGGACCTGCGGCATGACCAGTTTGTCGGCGTCCAGACCGTGGTCCTGCATCTCCAGGAAGAAGTTGCTCTTCCCGAAAAGATCAACGTATTCGTTGGCGAGCTTCTTGGCCGCATCGTATTTATCTGCCAACAGGTTTTCGTTTATATCACCACGCAGGCAGGCGGACATCGCGATGAGGCCCTTTGAATGGCGGGCTAAGAGGTCTTTATCGATCCGCGGCTTATAGTAGAAGCCTTCCAGGTAACCCGTCGAAATAAGGTTGATGAGGTTCTTGTAACCCTCTTGGGTTTCGCACAGCAGGACCAGATGGTTGTAGCGATCCGTTTCGGAACGGGTCGTATGCCCCTGCTGTGAGACGTAGACTTCGCAGCCGATAACCGGATGAATGTCGTTTTCGTGCGCTTCGTTGTAAAACTCGACCGCTCCGAACAGGTTGCCGTGATCCGTCATGGCAATGGCGGGCATCTGCTGACGCTTCGCGACAGCCATCAGCTTCTTGATATCGCAGGCTCCATCCAGCAGAGAATAATCGGTGTGACAGTGAAGGTGAACGAACGGGCGTTCGGACATGCGGCTTAAGTCTTAGTGTAACGGGGGAACGGCGTGGCTCCGATTTGGCGTGCAAGTGCTTGCGAAGAGACGTCACCCTTCACTGAAATTTAATCCTCCTGTAACGGCCTTCCGCTAACTTCAAAAGAATATGACGCAAAGACACGGCCTTTCTCTGCTCTGCCTGCCCTTACTGGCACTGCAGCTTCGGGGCGCTGACGGGCCAACGCCGACCGTAGACGATCTGCAGAAGCTTCGCGAGCAGATCGCGAAGCAGCAGGAAGAGATCAAGCGGCTGGAGCAGTCGCTTGAACAGCAGCAGAAAACGCTTGACACAGCACTGGCCGCAATGACGGCAGCGCCCGTCACAGCCGCAAATAGGCCCTGGGGTGGGCAGCACGCGGAAACAGCTCCAGCACCGCTTTCACCGTTTTCCGTCAGTTTGGGAAGGGCGGAGCTAACACCCTTTGCTTTCATGGACGCCACGTTCTTCGCGCGCTCGACGAACGTCGGCAGCGGCATCGGCACAAACTTTATGGGCATTCCATTCAACAGTGCAGTTGCCGGCAAGTTGTCCGAAACAAATTTTTCGGCACAGAACTCGCGTATCGGGTTCCAGGTGGATTCGACGGTCCTAGGGGCCAAAGTCCTTGGCTACCTGGAGGCTGACTTTCTGTTCAATAACAACGCGAATAGCTATCAGGTCACCAGCAACTCCGCCGGCCTTCGTCTGCGGAATTACTTTGTGGATGTGCAGAAGAATGCTTTCGAAGTCATGGCTGGACAAGACTGGAGCCTCTTGACGCCGAACCGGCGTGGCTTATCGCCGATACCCACCGACATCTTCTACACGCAGGATATGGACACGAACTATCAGTTAGGTTTGGTTTGGACGCGCCAGCCGCAATTCCGTTTTATTGCTCATCCAAGCGAGGATTTCGCCTTTGGTGTTTCGATAGAAAATCCACAGCAATATATCGGGGGCGGCAGCGGAGCTTCCACCGTAGCGATACCTGCTAATTTGAGCGCAACGCTTGCCAGCGAATACAATTCCGCCCAAACGGCAACGGCCGTTCCGAATCTATTTCCGGACATCATCATGAAAGCAGCTTATGACGGACATCTGGGCGATAAGAGCGAGCACGTGGAAGTCGCCGGTCTGCTCTCCGGGTTCAAAGACTATGTTCCGGCGGCGATTACTACCGCGATACCGGGTACACACACAGCCGTAGGTTACGCTGGCGAGGTCAACTTCAACTTAGAACTGACGAAGAACTTCCATTTGATTTCGAATAACTTCTTCAGTGATGGCGGCGGCCGCTACATCTTCGGAACTGCGCCCGATTTTGTAGTTCGCCCTGATGGTTCGTTATCTCCAGTGCATGCATCCTCGACAGTGGATGGGTTCGAGGCACAATTAACTGCGAATACTCTCATCGGGATGTATTACGGAGGTGTGTATGTCGGTAAAAACATTATTCTTGATAACACCGCTTCTGACAGCACGATAGCCAAACCGATTTATGCCGGATACGGATATCCTGGCTCGACCAGCTATCGCGATGGACAAGAGATCACGTTCGACTGGGTGCAAACGCTGTGGAAAAACAGGAACTACGGCGCGCTTTCGCTCATCAACCAATACTCCTACCTTATGAAAGAGCCTTGGGTAATTCCAGCGGCCGGGCCGAAGCAGGCGCACAGTAACTTAATATACGTCGATTTGCGCTACACACTGCCGTAGAACAGCTCAATTCTTGATCAAGGGCAGGGCTTGAGCCGGTGCCCTTTTCGTTTGCGCCTACCGGTTTGTGCCCGGCGTCGGAAATTGCGGATGATAGTTCGGGTATTCTGGCCGCCTGAACGTTTGAGGCGGATTCTTTTTCAGCAGGTCCATAGCCACCGCTACCGCACGTTCCAACTGCGGATCGTGCCCTTCGCGAACCAGTTTCGGATCCTGATCCACCTCGATATCGGGCGCGATACCGTGATTTTCCACTTCCCACTCTCCATTTAATCCGTAGAAGGCCCACCGCGGCGCCGTAATATGGCCCCCGTCGATCAGAGTCGGATAACCGCCTATGCCCACCAGACCACCCCAGGTTTTCATTCCGACCAGAGGACCAATTCCGGCCTTGCGGAAATACCAGGGCATAGCGTCGCCGCCCGAACCTGCGAATTGGTTGATGATCATGACCTTGGGACCATAGATCGCCTGAGTGGGGTCGGTGATGTCTTCACCTTCACGCGTTGCGATGCGGCCCATGGGACGGCGGCTCAGATAATCGATGATGTAGTCGGCGATATCGCCGCCGTGGTTATAGCGTTCATCGAGCACGGCGCCTTGCGCGCCGATCTGCGCAAAGAAGTAGCGGTTGAAACTTGTGTAGCCGCCCATCGCTGTGTCGGGCAGATGAACGTATGCGAGTTTCCCACCGCTGAGCTGATTCACTTTCTGGCGATTGCCTTCTATCCAAGCCAAGTGGCGAAGCCGCGCTTCACTGTCAACGGGAACCACCGTCACCTCGCGTGAACCAGTCCCATCCGGGTTGGGGCCTACCCGAATCACGATCTGCTTGCCGGCTGTCTCTTCGAAAAAACTATAGAGATTGTCGGAAGCCCGCAGGTCGCGACCGCGAACCGCGAGGAGGTATTCACCGGGAACGACGTTTACGCCGGGCTGGGTGAGGGGGGCCTGAAGGCCCGGATTCCAATTCTCTCCGTTATAAACCTTTGCGAACCGATAGCGGCCGTTCTCGATCTTGTAGTCGGCACCCAACAGACCGACTTTTATTTTTGGCACATCCGGCTGAGTGCCGCCGGACACGAACATGTGCCCGACGTTAATGTTGCCCAGCATCTCCTCAAACAGGTAGTTGAGATCGGAGCGGCAACTCAGGCTGCTCACCCAAGCCCGGTAAAAAGCGGAGGCAGCCTTGAGATCAAGGCCGTGAAAGTGCGGGTCGTAAAAGAAGTCCCGCTCAATCCTCCACGTTTCCTCGTACATCTGTTTCCATTCGGCACGGGGGTCAACGTAGACTTCCATCTCAGCCGTTTTAAGCAGCCCTTCACTGGGTTTAGGCGCTGATCCGGCGCCATTGATAAACCAATGGTCGCCCGTGCGATACAGCATTTTTTCGCCATTAGCGGAAAGATTGAAAACCGTGACGCCGCCGATGATGAGGTCTGTCTTCCGCGTTTTGAAACTGAACTTGCTGATGATCATTTGGGGCGGCCCCTCTTGCAGTTCTACGATCGGGAGCTCCGCGACATAAATTTCGCCTTCTTTGCCTGGCAGCACCGCATAGAAATTTTTCTCCGGTATAGGAACAGAGAGGATGCGCTGGCTGATATTGTCAAAGTCGATACGTGTTTCGGGAGGGGTCTTTTCCTTCTTGTCGTCCTTAACAGCGTCTTTCCCTTTACTGGGTTCGCTCTTGGCATCATCCTTTTTGGTGTCGTCCTTTTTATCGGGCGTCTCGGCGTTCTCGTCGTCGCTCTGGGGCGCGAGAGGAGACGGGAGATCCTTTCGGAGCACGGCAACATACGGAGCGCTGGTCAAGGGATGGCCGATGCTGGACATATCAATCCATCCGCCGCTCAGACCGACGTTGGTGCTGGCCAGGAAATAGAGATATTTCCCGCTCTTGTCCCAATCAGGAGCGTATGCGTCGCTTAATCCATCAGTTACTTGCGTCGCCTTCGCATTCGGAACGGAATACACGAACACGGCGTGCAGATGATTATGGAGCTGACGCGCATAGCTAAGCCATTTGCTGTCCGGCGACCAGCGCGGGCGAAGGTCGAAACTCGGACTGTCGTAAAGATCGGTATCGACCTTGGCCGGCTTCTTCTGATCTAAATCGACATACCACAAGTTCAGCCGCTTATCGAAATAAGCGATTTTCTTGCTATCAGGAGACCAAACGGGCGAGTAGAAGAACGAGGGCGGATTGCCCAGTTCAATCTTAGTAACGGGTCCAATGCCGTTTTGATCGCGTATGTGGAGCGCATATTCACCAGACTCATCTGAGAAATAAGCAATCGATTTTCCATCCGGGGACCAGGCCGGATCGCGGTCCGCAACGCTCGGACTGCTCGTGATGTTACGAACGTCTCCCTTTTCCGCAGGAACCGTAAGAATCTCGCCATGCGCCTCGAAGACCGCTCGCTGTCCAGTCGGGGATATGGCCGAGTTTAGGATCATTTCGTTGGTGATCTTCTCGAACCGCGGGCGCACTTCTGTAAGATCAGCGGAAACGGTGATCGCAACGGGATGTGTCTTGCCGGTTTTCAGGTCCATCAGATGGATGGATCCAAACTGCTCATAGACAATGGCGTCGTCAGTAGCGGAGGCAGACTTCACATCCAGTCCCTGGTTCGCCAGCATCTCCTTTACGGCTCGTGTTCGAGTGTCATATGCCCAGATGCCGACCGAGCCGCCGCGATCCGAAAGGAAATAGACCTTGTCTCCCACCCACATAGGATTAAAGTCATTGGAGTTTTGACGCGGAACCGCAACAACGCTCGAATCAGAAAGGTCGGCAAGCCAGATTTTTAAGGTTTGGCCGCCATGGTACCGCTTCCACGCGCGCTGCCAGTGGAAGACCGGTTCGTAGGCGATGTGCGAAGCATCGGCTGAGTAGGACCCATCTTCGGCCATGTCCAGCGGAAGAACTTCGGGCATGCCGCTATTTAAAGCGATTGTGTACAGATGGCTGCTGTCCGCGAAGCTATCGCGTGGCGAGTTGAATATCACGCGCTTACCATCCGGCGTCCAGCCGACAGCCACGTCGGGCGCGGGATGATACGTAAGGCGGCGCGGCACGCCTCCTTGCGCGGCGACTACATATACGTCAACGTTACCCTCGTAGCTTCCGCTAAAGACAACCTGAGTTCCGTCGGGCGAGAAGTGCGGGTTGAACTCGCGGCCGGCCCCGGACGTTAACTGTCGCGCTTCTCCGCCGTTGCGCCCAACAATCCATAGATCGTTTCCATATTCGAAAACGATCTGCTTCTGGCTGACGGTGGGATTACGGAACAGCTGGTGGTTCGTTTGTGAAAGACAACTCAAGCCGGAAATGAGGAGAACGGCGACCAGCGAGGAGCTACGTGAAAAATTCGTCATAACGGATGGACCTAATTATAGAAAGAAAACAGCAGATGTTCTGGAGGTGGCTACTAAACAAAAACGCCCTCGGGAAACCCGAGGGCGAAATGTTGATCCCGCTAGCGCGGGTGGTATTTACTTCTTTTTCTTGGCGGGCTTCTTAGCTGCTGGCTTTTTCGCCGCCTTCTTAGTTGCGTTCTTCATCGATTGATTCTCCCTAACGTAAATTTGCAATCCATACAGATCGCAGTGTGATTCATATATAAGGTTGTTCTCAATAGAAGTCAAGGAAAAAATTGTTGAGCGGGATCGTGAGCGCGCTTCGAGTTCGGAATCCGACCTCCAAACGTATCCAGGAAATTTGTTTTACCCCAAAATTGATTGAGAACGTCTTCCGAGACATGCAAAAGCGGGTAAAGATAGAAAAAGCGGATTGAAGGAGCGCCGGTATATGAAGCGACGTCTGATTAAGCCTGCCGTATCGGTCGCGATTACAGCCTCTTTGTTCTTTTTTTCATCGTGCGCAAAGAAAAACAAAACAGCGCGCCTGCCCAATGCTCCACAACCTTCGCGAGCCGCTGCGCGCCCTCCGGCGCGATCTGCTCCTCTTCCCGTTGGGTACACGGAAGAAGGCGTAGCCAGTTGGTACGGAATTCCGTATCACGGCCGCCCTGCTGCTGACGGAGAGATCTACGACATGGAAAAACTAGTCGCAGCTCATCGTCTGATGCCCTTTAATACCTGGCTTAAGGTGACGAACCTGGCTAACAACAAAACCGTAACCGTGCGCGTGATTGATCGCGGACCTTTTGTCGACGGACGAATCATCGATCTTTCGAAAGCGGCGGCACGCGACATTGATCTGCTGGGTTCGGGGATCGGAAGGGTGCGGCTGGAGGTAATTGCCGCTCCTCAAGATATTTCATCGAACGATTTCTACGCGGTGCAGGTAGGAGCGTTTGCCGTCTATGCGAACGCGGAGCGGGTTCGGTCAGATTATGCACAAAGGTTCGGCGTAGCGCAATTGGTGCCCAAAGAAGGCGCAACACCGCTTTGGCGAGTGCTGGTGGGGAAGGCGGCCTCTATAGATGCAGCGCTGGGTATTGCCAATCAGATTCGCGCGGAGGGCAGGGACGTCTTTGTCGTGCGGCTAGACACAACGTTACCAGCGCTTGGACCCGCCGGGACCACAGCTCAGTCGCCCGTGGCGCACGTGGTGCGCTAACCCTGTTCGAGAGTTTCAGTATAAGGACAGCACTACGTACTTGGGCCACAAGCCGTAAGAAAGTTCTTCGGGCCCGTAGCTGCGTGACACCACAGATTGCATTAGATGTATCGCCGCTTTCTACTCTAATCGGCAATTCGCCGGCGATGCGCCAGGTCCACCGCCTGGTGGCACGGATCGGGCGATCACGATTTCCTGTCCTGATTCTAGGTGAGACCGGTACCGGAAAAGAAGTGGTTGCACGCGCCATCCACAACATGGAAGCACGCGGTCCATTCGTGGTGGTCGATTGTTCGTCTCTCGTCGGTCCGCTGATGGAGAGCGAACTCTTTGGATATGCGAAAGGCGCATTTACCGGAGCGCACACGCAGAAATTAGGTCTGCTGGACGCGGCAAACGGCGGAACGGCCTTCTTTGATGAGATTGGTGAGCTGCCACTCGAAATGCAAATGAAACTCTTGCGCGTGTTGCAGCAGAAAGAATTTCGTGCCGTAGGAGGCGTGGCACAGCGTAGCTCAAATTTCCGGGTGATCGCTGCGACGAATCGCAACCTTGCCGAAGAGGTAAGGGCGAATCGGTTCCGGCAGGACCTCTATTATCGGCTCAACGTGATCCGCCTCAGGCTCGCGCCCTTGCGAGAAAGACTTGAAGACGTCTCAGCTCTGGTGACTTATTTTCTGGAGCGGTACGGCAACGGTCATCAGGTCAGCACCGAAGTGCTGGAAGCGCTGCAGCAATACCACTGGCCGGGGAATATACGAGAACTGGAGCACGCCGTGCAGCGAATGGTGGCCATGAACTCCGGCCCCTGGCTGACGCCCGTCGATTTGCCGCCCTCGGTGATCCAAAGCGATCAACAGGATTTTCTCGCCGCCTCCGGGCAGGAATCGTCAGATGGTCAAGCGCTCCCCATGGTCGCGCCGAACGGTGTTATGCCGTTAGCCGAGTTGGAAAAGCGAGCGATCCTGCACGCGCTGGAGTACACAAAGGGCGATCGGACCGTCGCTGCGGCAATGCTGGGCATCGGAAGGACCACCCTCTACCGCAAACTAAAAGAATACGGGCTGTAAATTGGGAGCGTGCGTATTGCTCTCGATGCGACGTACAGCATAGACCCGTATCCTTCAGGCATCGCTACCTATTCGCGAGAGTTGCTCGACGGTTTAGCGGCCGAGCATCCTGAAGACCAATTTCTGCACTGCTACCGGGTGAAGCAGTTTCTCTCCTCACAGAAGACACACATACGAAATGTCCGGCGACGTTTGCTTGTTCCGCCTATCCCCACTATCCGGGCGTGCGTTTTTCACGCATTCAATCAAAGAGTCGACCGCCGGCCCGCCAAGCGAGTAGTTTCTACATTTCACGATCTGTTCGTGATGACAGGTGAGTACTCTTCGGCTGATTTCCGCGCTCGCTTCACCGAGCAGGCTCGGCGGGCCGCCTCGAATTCAGACCTGATCATCGCAGTGTCCGAATTTACGGCCACTCAGGTCAATGCGTTATTGGGAGTGCCGCGATCCAGAATCCGGGTTGTGCCGCACGGAGTTCGGCGCGTCACAGATAAGGATTCGTCAGAACGCGAAAAATCACTGTTGTTTGTCGGCGCGCTGCAGGTTCGTAAGAACATCATCCGCTTGGTAGAGGCGTTCGAGCAGTTGCCGGGTGAGTGGACGCTGACGCTCGCCGGGGCAGCTACTGGATTTGGCATCCGAGAAATCTTAAATAGAATTCACACGAGCCGCGCCTCCAAGCGAATCCGGCTCACCGGGTATGTAACGTCCGAAGAACTCGACGCGCTTTACGCAAGGGCAAGTATATTTGCATTTCCATCGCTAGATGAAGGATTTGGAATACCAGTGCTCGAGGCGATGGCGCGCGGAATTCCCGTCGTTACATCGAACCGGTCTGCATTGCCGGAAGTGACCGGTGACGCTGCGTTGCTTGTAGATCCCTACGACACTGAAGAGATTGCGGCAGCGCTGCGGCGGCTGGCGGAAGACTCTGGTCTGCGGGACGCATTAGCTGCAGCCGGGCGGAGTAGGGCGACAATGTTTTGCTGGGAGAACGCGCTCCGGCGAACTTATGCCATTTACCAAGAACTAACGGGGTGAAAAGAAGGTACTACTTCTGCTCTTCTTCGTTAACTGAAATTTTCAATGCTCGAAGAAATTTTTGATCTTGCGTGGTCAGGCGAATTCTTCCTGCGGACTCGCTGCGTACCGTCTCGTCTGAATCGACCTCGATGGAATGTTCGTCAGCATCTCCATCGCGCTTATTGAAGCCGATGGTTGCTTCTAGTACCAGAAAAACATCGTAACCCGCGCGCTTGATTTCGCCAATAGCCCCGGCGATACGGTCGGAATCGGAGAGGGACTCGTTGATCGCGTTACCAAGTTCCTGCATCAACTCCTTTAACTTATCGTCCAAATTCTCCCCTTTCCCGGGCATCTTCAGGTTATCACCGAAATGCACTTTCGAGCCTTGTCATCAAAGCTATAGTGGCCGCCGCGCCAGCACCCTCGCACTCGTTTGATGCGCGGCAGGGATCAATACGCCACGGCTGTTAAAAGGGTGATCTTGCGCTTTAGTACTGGGTAAGTTGAAGAGCACGCGGAATAGCTAAATCTCCGCGTTTTTTTGCTCGTAAGCCTTAACAGAATACTTGGCTGCTTCCGCCTGCGCGCCGCCCGTGTTGTCGTGAGTGCGAATAGCCTGCTTGTATTCGTTCACCGCCCGGTCGCGCTGGCCGTTCACATCAAAGATTTTTCCGAGGTTCACGTGTGACCAGACCTCGGTCCATTTGGGATCGAGATCGCCGTTGATGGCGGAGCGGAACTCGTTGGCCGCTTGCTGGAAGTTATTTTGCTTGAAGAAAAGCTCACCTATGCGGTAATGTGCCAGAGAACTGTTCTTGTTCACCTGCAAAGCCTGCTCGTATGCGCGCAGCGCGTTTTGATAATCGTTAATTTCGAAGAATTGCTCGCCGCGGCGGATTGCCACCGCCACCTGCATGCTTGGGTCAAGGCGCAGCAGCACGTGATTCGGATCAAGGGTTAGCTTCCGAGGCTTACCGAACGTATCCACGCTGAACTCCGAAGAGGTGCCGGTGACTTCGATTGTCTTGTCTTCCGGATTGCCTTCGGTCTCTATGCGAAGGTCAACCGGCATGCGAAACGTGTCGAGATCTTGATCTATTTTGCCGACCACACGAAAGCCCTTTTGGGTACGGAGCACGGTGTACTCCAATTTGAACTCCGGCGAGCCGCTCGACTCCAGCCATTGTATGAAGAAGTAGCGAAGATCCTGGTTGGCAACCTCCTCCATCACCTTTCGAAAATCTTCGGTGGTCGCCGACTGCCAACTGTACCGGTCCATGAAGAGGTGCATGCCCTTCGTGAAGTTCTGGTCCCCGACCACATGGCGCAGCATGTTCAGAATCGCCGCGCCTTTAGCCGCCGTGACAGCCCAGTACTCAGGCGAATAATCTTCCAGGCGCGAAGACTGAATCACTGGTGGGTCTTTGACCGTCAAGGCCTCCACGTATGTTGCTTTCATATCGGTCTCCGCAGCCCCAGGACCGGCCGTGTGCTCCAGGTAGAGCATCTCCGAGTAGCGCGCGCCGCCGTTGGTGAGCCAAAGATGATTGCGATTTGCGGGCGACACCAACGTGCCGAACCACTGGCGTGAAAGCTGATTGGCCAGCACGCGCGTGTTCACCTGTTTTGTAATTGCGCTGGGAGCCAGAAATACAATTCCGGGGGCGGAGTAACCGTTGACAGCTCCGGCTTCCGTTTCGACAAGTGCGAGATTAGCCTGCGGCGCCAAACCATACTGCGACGTGAAGAACGTCATGATCTTGCCGGTTTCATCTCCGTAGGCTTGGGCGGACGCTGTCTGCTGATCACGGAAGAAAACCTGCGAACTGATACCTTGCGACGAAACTCGAGCCGGATCTCCCTTCAGGATCGCAATGCTGCCCGGGAAAACTGGCCTTGTCGTAGTGAAATGAGTAGGTGGTTCCACCATTTGCCGAGCGATCCGATTTCACATCGCCGCTTCCGATGACTCGATATTCAGGCGGCACTGTGATGCGGAGATCGGCCATAAACCGGTCGGTAGTGTAACCACTGACTGGAAACCAACGGGCCGGATAAAGAAGATACCCGTAGTCCGGATGGAGAGCCGCGAATTTGATCCCATTAATGGGCGAATCCTCGTCTCCCGTAAGTTTGCCTCCATAGGTCAGCGATACGGAGCAAGGCTGGCTCTTTTGAGCGCCAGTTGGGAGAGAAACCTTCACCGTGAAGTCCTGCGCATTACGGCTGGTTTGCAGGGGCTGGTTCTGCTGATCGATGGCCTTTGAAACCGCGAGCGCATTATTGAGCTCGAAAGTCAAATCGTTGGTCGGGTCGAGCGGCGTGAAATCAATCTTGGCAGTGGCAAGCAGCGATTGCGTACGTGGATTGATATCCGCATCGATCGTGTACTTAGTGATATCGATCCGCGGGCGCTGCTGCTGCGCCCAAGCGACCGCCCCAAAGGCCACCAGCAGGGCCGTCCATTTGTAAAACCGCAACATCAATTCATTGTCTCCCGAACCAAATCGCGCTCAGAATCAGAAGTAGGACCGTAGGCCAATTGCAGAGTGTCCACGATTAGACGCGCCGTCTGTCCCAAGGGGTCGTGCAACGGGGTCAGCGCCCGGCGAACTTCTGCCAGATCGGCGCGCATGCGATCTGCCCGGGCATCGCTGGTTAACAGTCCCGACACGGCCGAGGCGAGCTTCGCAGGGGTCATATCGTTTTGGATGAGTTCCTGAACGATTGGCTTTTCCGCAATCAAGTTGACCATGGACAGGAATGGGGCCTTCACCAGGTGACGGCCGGCGTACCAACTCAGTGGATTCACTTTATAAAAGGTCACCATGGGAGTGCCCAAAACGGCGGCTTCCATTGTCACCGTGCCGCTGGCTGCCAACGCGACGCTCGCGTGAGCAATGCAGTCCCAGGTCTCGTTTTCTACTACTTGGATGGATAGCGCGGCCAGGCGTTCCCGAAATTTCAGGAGAACGGAGCGGGTTTGGAACCCTTTGGGAGTCGCGAGCACTACCGACAGGTCAAACTTCGCGCGCAACAAAGCGACCGTCTCAAGCAAAGCGGGCAAGTGCCGGGCGATTTCGCCGCTGCGGCTCCCCGGAAGTAAGACCAGCAAGCGCGAATTCGGAGGAAGGCCGTGCCGGGTGAGGAACTCGCCCCGCCCAAACGCAGGGCGAACGAGGTTTGCCAGGGGATGTCCTATATAGGTTGCGTCCACGCCGCGTTCCCGGAACCAGGGCTCCTCAAAGGGAAAAAGGCAGAACAGTTTATTTACCAGTTCGCGAATGATTTTGACGCGGCCTTGACGCCAAGCCCAGACCTGTGGGGCAACTAAATAAAAGATAGGAACTCCCAAGCGCTTGAGCTGCCGCGCTAGGCGCAGATTGAAATCCGGGTTGTCGGTTAAAAGTGCTGCCGCCGGGGGATGCTGGCGAGCATAGCGGACTAGCCGTCGATACTCTCCGTAAATTCGGGGCAAATGGGCCACAACCTCAGCCAGACCGACGACGGAGATCGCACCTGCATCAACTACGGGTTTGACGCCGGCATCTTGCAGCCGTGGGCCGGCACATCCGTAATAGGTAGCGCTAGGAATGAGAGTCTTCAACCGGCTGACCACGCCGGAGGCGTACAAGTCGCCGGATGCTTCACCCGCGGAAACCAGAAACTGCACTTCGTTTGCCCCAAGTTTAGCAATGTAAAAGGCGATTTAGACAGTCGCTGATGGCAATTCCGCGGCCACAGAACATCCAGCCGCCCGAACCCGCTCTGTTAGAATCGTGTTCGAAAAATAGATGTCCAGCCAAAGAGAGCCGGCAGCCGTTACCGCGGGCCAGTCCAGCCTTTCCAGGGTGAGTGTGGGTCAGTTTGCCGAGCGTTTTCGAGGCGAAGTGATTCCGCTAAGCAACACGTTTGGATACTTCTGCGCATCCGTCCCGATGAGCGAAGAAGCGGTAAAGGAATATTTGGAAGAGCCGGTGGCCGCCCTGCCGCCGTCGCTGGCCTCCACCCTTCCGCGGATCTCCATATTGCTGGTACCTTATCTTGAGCGTTGTGCCGAACGCGGGTCCAAGCTCCGCCGGAAGACGCGGCCCAGTTTAGAAAAGCTCGGAGATTTCGTGGTCGCGGAGAGACCGGCTGAAGGAAAGCAGTCGTGGACCTCGCAGGTCACGTATGAAAACGAGACGGTGCTCGTTTTTGCCCTAAAAGAGCAGGATGTCGCCGAATATCACTATCGCTTATATCGAAGGCTGGCTGGATTGGTTGCCGAAAGCTGGTCGCCGGAAACGTCCGCCGGCTACAAATCGATTGTGCGCGAGGAACTCACCTCCAGCGTGCACGGCGAAGTGGACGACGATAGCTGGCAGGCGAAGCAGACCCTTTTGCGCCGCCAGACCAACGTTAAACGTGAGAGTCCATTGTTTGCCGATTATGTCCGGCAATCTTTCATCGATACGCTCACGCTGTATCTCCATGGAATTTGCTGCGACATTGATGTCGAGACTGGACCGCGGCAGTTACCCAGCCGTTATTTACGCAAGCGGCTGAATTATTTGAAGACCCTATACCCGCCTCCTTCCGGCTACTCGGTTTTTCCGGAAGAGAACGAGCAGGAAAAAAAGCCCATCGAAGGGTCTAAGCAGTAGCCAGCATCGTCCTCAAAACGCGAACAGCGCCTTCCTTTCCGCGGTCTCCGATTTCATTGTGCGGCCCCACACAACTGGGGCATCCTGTTTCGCAGGCGCAGGAGCCAGCTAGGTCCAATGCAGCACGAAGCAGTTCGTGACGACGCCGGAACAAGGGTTCGCTTTGTCCGATGCCGCCGGGATAGTTGTCATAGAGCACTACGTCAGGTTCGAAGGCAGTTTTCATCTGTTCGGAATCGTCGAGTACCGCAACGGCGATATCGCGGGAGTCGCTCAGTAACAGCACCGTAGCCACCGTTTGAAGTAGGTTCCCCAGGCCCCGCAGCGCATCCTGCAGATCGGATTCAGAATAGCCGTCGAATTCGTCAAAAAAGCCGGTTTGGAAATGAAGCCAAAATGCAGTGGTATGCATTTCCTGTTCTGGAAGCGACAACATACCCGCGCCGACATTTTCGAGCGTGTAGAACCTGATTTTCTTGAATCCCACTACCTGGCGCTTCACGCGCACTTCGCCATGGGCGGCTTGTGACTGCGAATGGGCCGCCGCTAGCGCGCTTTCAAACTGGGCGAGTTCGCTGACCTGCGTGTAGACGATGGCATCTGTGAAGTAGTCAGAGTCCACCTGCCGGACGAACGCCTTACGGCCGTCATAGTCGAGCTTCTCCACCTGATACTGCCGCGCATCATGAAGGTAAATTGCTTTTTCGTGGAGTGTCGTCAGCGCGGACGGGAAATCGACTTCGCCAATGATGCGGTGATCCACGGTTATATCGACCACAAGGAAGTTGTCACTTGTGACAGCGCGCAGACTGACGGTGTCCGCAGGATAGCTGTCGCTAACCCAATGCCAGCAATCGCCCGAGTGGTGCAGAACGCGCAGATCTTCCGCAAGGAATTGACAAAGTTTCGGCAGGTTGTGTTTGCCGATTTGCTCGCCGTCTTGAATGGGTAATTCGAATGCGGCGCACTTCAAATGACTGAGGAAGATTTCCAGGTTGTCTGGATTGATATGCGCTTCTTCCGGCGAGCGTCCGAAGAAATAGTCGGGGTGCTCAACGATGTACTGATCGAGCGGCGCACTGGAAGCGACAAGAACCGCAAGAGATGGTGATTGCCGGCGGCCGGCTCGCCCTGCGCGCTGCCAGGTCGAAGCTATGTTCCCCGGATATCCAGCAAGCACGACGGTGTCCAGCGAGCCGATATCGACACCAAGCTCAAGCGCATTCGTCGCGACCACTGCGCGTATGTCCCCCTCCCGCAGACCCGACTCGATGTGTCGTCGCTCCTTCGGCAGGTAGCCTCCGCGATAACCGCGAACGGCTTCATGCGAGAAAGGGAGCTGGGAGCAGGCGTCTTTTAAATAGGTGGTCAGGATTTCCGTAGCAAGACGATTGTTGGTGAAGACAAGGGTCTGCTGTTTCTGGCGGATAAATTCGAGTGCGATCCGGCGCGTTTCATGCAGATAACTGCGGCGGATACCCAGTTGCCGATTCACTACGGGCGGATTATAGAAAATGAAGTACTTGTCGCCGGATGGAGCGCCGTTGTCGTCGACAAGTTCGAATGCCTCTTCCGTCACGGCCTCGGCAAGGTCTTTCGGATTCGCGATGGTCGCTGAGCAGCAGATAAATTGCGGTTTTGAGCCGTAGAATTCGCAAATGCGCTTCAGGCGGCGCAAAATATTAGCCAGATGGCTGCCGTAAACACCGCGATAGTAATGTAGTTCGTCGATAACGAAATAACGAAGATTCTCAAACAGCTTCACCCATTTCGTGTGGTGCGGAAGAATTCCGGTGTGAAGCATGTCGGGATTCGTCAGAACGATGTTCGCGCGGTCGCGAATGGCGCGCCGTGCATCCTGCGGCGTGTCGCCGTCATAGGTATGACAGGATAACGGACCGCCGAGACTGTCGTTCAAGCGTTGCAACTCCAGCCGCTGATCTTCGGCTAGAGCTTTGGTGGGAAACAGAAAGATGGCGCGTGCGGCGGGCTCAGCGAGAATTGAATGAATGACAGGCAGGTTGTAGCAGAGCGTCTTTCCGCTCGCAGTGGGAGTAACAACAACCGCGTTTTTCCCTGCAAGCGCATGGGCGACGGCAGCCGCCTGATGCGTGTACAGATTCTCAATGCCGCGCGTTGCGAGAGCGGAACGCAGCGCCGGGTTCAGGTTTTCTGGAAATGGTGCGAAACGCGCGGGGCGCGCGGGCTGATGGCGAACCGCACGAACGCTAGAGCTATCCTGCTGCATCGAGTGTTCGAACTGCGCCGCAAGAGCGTGGACCTGGGACGGTAATTCTATAGCCCGGGTCTCGGGTTCGTTAAACAGTGCAAGATTCACAAGAACAAGAGTGACACAAAATGTTCAATGTGTTGCGGCGCGATGCCGGCCAGCTTCTTCACGGTCTCGAACGTATCCGCATCCGCGGCGGATTTGTCGGGCCGGTAGCGCTTCACTCGGGCGAAGCGCAGAGCAAGTCCGCTGGTATATCGGGTACTCACCTGGATCTCGTTGAACGCGATTTCGACGACGATCTTGGGTTCCAGATAAACGGTGTAACTGTCCCGGGCGATTTCAATTTTCAGAAACTCCTGCGTTTGCCACGCGAGCATCTCGTCCGTCAAGCCCTTAAACGTCTTGCCGAGCATGGCGAAGCCGCCCTTCTCCGTGTCGCGCGCGCCCAGATGCAGGTTGCTGAGCCAGCCTTGCCGTCGCCCATTGCCCCACTCCGCCGCGAGTACGACAAGGTCCAGCGTGCGCGCTTTCTTGATTTTCAGCCAGCTTTGCCCGCGCGCTCCGGCTGCATATCCGGCGCCCGGCGACTTGGCCATGATGCCTTCGTGACCGCGTGCCAGCGCTCCACGCATGAAGTCTTCGGCTTGCGTCTTCTTGTGCCGTAAGCAGATGCGGAACCAAAGCCGGCGCCGGAATGAGATTTGCGAGTTCCGCGAATCGCCGGGATTGTGGTTCGTCGATAAGCGAGCCACGGTTCAGGTAAAGCAAATCGAACCAGAATGGCGACATCGGTAGCTCATTCAGCATTTCGGTGACATTTACTTTACGTCCAAAGCGCCGCATAGAGATTTGAAACGGTTGCGGCCGTCCTTCTTTATCCAGGCTGAGAACTTCGCCATCGAGAATCAAATCGTGTGCAGGCAAACTGCGCACTGCTTCCACCACCTCGGGAACAGCAGCGCCAACATCGTTCTGCTGGCGCGAATAGATGACCACGTCGTCGCCTGATTTATGCGCCTGCACACGCGCCCCATCGAATTTGTATTCAAGCGCCGCTTCGCCGAGTTGATCGATTGCATCGTTCGTGTCGTCGGCGGTTTGCGCCAGCATCGGTTGTACGGGCCGGAATAGTTGAACGTCGAAGCCGTGCAGCCCCGCTTCGCCTTCCGAAAGAATTTTGCTCGCAATGGCAGCGACGCCTCCGCCCATCATCGCGGCGCGGCGAATTCGGTCTGCGGAAACATGGGACGCCTTGGCAAGCGCATCCAGCATGATGCCTTCGAGCGCGCCCTGGCGAAGTTCGCCCAAAAGAAGTCCCGTCAAGAATTGCTGCTCCTTTTGAGTAGCTTGCGCGAATAGCCGGTTCAAGAGCTCGCGGCGGGTTCGATCAGCTCCCTGGCCTTCGACATTCGAAACCTGCTCAAGCGCTCGGTCGATATCCATGATTTGCAGTGTTGGAGTTTCGGCCGCCGAAGTACGCGCGTCGCGAAGCGCAGCGTAACCGACGCCCACGCGACCCTGGCGCGCGCCTCCGGAAAGATATGCGACTGCGGTTTCGACCTCTTCCGGACGCAATTGATTGAGAAGCGTAGCCAGCAGATCTGTTTTTTGCAGGCGCTTTGTGGTGCTGCCAATGGCGCGTGAGGTATCGACCAGTTGCGACAGCAGCATTACGTAGTCGCGCCAGCCGGCAACAGTTTGAGCGGACTCTCATGGCCGCGTGCCGCCACCCGCGCCACCGTTTGAACGCGGCCGCGAACGACAAAAATCGCCTCGTCGAAGTTGTTCACCGTCGGGCAGACGTGGCGTGGAACAAGGTAGAGTTTGTCGCCTAGCTTAGGAGACTCATTCTCTGGCACTTCAATCGGAAGATGCTCTTCGCTCGGCTTCGCGGGTTTCCAATCTGGGTGGCCAAGTACCGTGCACGTAGGAACGCCCGCGTCCGCGGAGACGCTCTTATGGCCGGCGTCACAAGTAATGATGCCCGGCTTCGGATGGCTGACTACAGTCGTCAAAACCAGCGCAGCGGGCCGATAGCCCCACCCCGGTAACTGTTCCAAGCTGCTCGGATCGTTGAAGACTACGGTGCCGGGAGAGATGCGGTGAACGAAATCGGCATCGCGAAATCCGGGATATGTCATCGCATACGGCGCAGCGGGAGTGCCGGAGGTGATCACCTCAGGCACAGCGATTCCTTGCGATTGCAGGGAGTGAATCAGCTCCAGCAGTCGATCATATCCTTCATGTGTCCGTCTTTCGCGTTCGGCTGGCGGCGCACCAGAAACGTGGCCATCATAGAAATGAACACCACGAAATTGCGCGCCCAGATCACGGGTTAACTGGCTTATTTGAGTCAACCGCTCCGGATCAGCGCCCGTCCGATTCATCCCGGAATTCACATCGACGAAAACGCCGACTCGGGAATCTTTCCACAAAGCCGCCTGTTCGGCATTTTCGACAAGTACCGACACCGCTGCTCGCGGATAGCGCACGGCAATGTCTTTGACTCGTGCCGCATTCGCGCCCATGACGGGGAAAGCCAGTAAAATATCGCTCGCGCCTGCCTGGCACGCCATCAGCAACTCGAGCGTGGTCGAGCACTTGAACTGCGTGACACCATGGGCAATCAACAGTTGAACAATCGCGGGCATCTTTGCGGTTTTGAGGTGCGGACGCCAGCGGTCGGGATCGTCCCCCGCCATCTTCAGCGTGGCGCTGATATTTGTATCCACCACTTCGGGATAAACCAGGAGCGCGGGCGTCAGCAGGTGCTCAGTATCTTCAACCTTGTAAGCATCAACGGTCGGTAACACGAGCACATTCTCGCAGATCGATTCTCTGTACGCTAATGCTAGCCATTCTCATCCAAACATCGAAAGGACATATTTGATGAACGATGCGTTAGTTTACACGGATGCGGCGGTAATGGGCGCTGTGGCCGGCATGCGATCCATGTCGGCGCCCGCCGTCGTGAGCCAGCTTTCTGATTCGGGGCTAATTCCCGAGGAGGGCTCACCCATGGCGTGGCTGCACGATCCCCGGGTAACAAAGGCGCTGAAAGTGCTTGCGACCGGCGAGTTGATTGCAGACAAGCTGCCGTTTATTCCATCGCGCACAAAGGCAGGCCCCCTCGCCGCACGTGCACTTACAGGCGGAATCAGCGGGGCGGCGGTTTGCTCCGCTGCCAGGCGCCCCTGGTGGGCAGGAGCGTTAATCGGCGCGGGCGCGGCCGTGGGCGCAAGCTTCGGCGCCTACAAGCTGCGTAAATGGATCACGGAGGAGCGCCACGTCCCGAATGTCGTGGTCGGCGTTGTAGAAGATGCGATCGTTGCCGGCTGCGGTTATATTGTGTTGTCCTCGCTCAAGTCGAAGAACCAAATAGCCGGAGGAATTTGAAGTGCTCGAGGGCTAATCCGGCCTCTTTTTTCTAGGACGGCGGACTCCGCCAGCACCGGATGCAGCACGCTTACGCGGTGCTGTCTTCTTCGGCTTCGGGGGCGGAGGATTCGGCTCGAAGATGGTCGGCTGCCCTTCCACGATCGGTTGTGGTTCGTCCTCTTCTTCTTCGATGGCCTGCTCCGGAGGGGCTTCAGGCAAAGCCGGTGGATAAAACTCCGCGCCGAGGTGAACAATCAGACCACGTTCCTCGTCAGGCTCAGTTCGAACGACGGTCTTGTCCTGCGCGTAATTCAAAAACTCCGAGAAGGACTGGAAACCAAATTTGGGCAAGTTGAAGTCGGGATGTTCGCTCTGCATCCATTGTTCGAGTTCCTCGGCAGTCGCGCCTTCTTCGAGCTCCATGCGGTGAGTTTCCAGCATGTCGCGCAGCATTGGCAGCGCTTCTTCAGGTTTTGGCGCCGCCTTGTCGGGAACGTGGCCCCGGCGCTCGATAATGTACCGGCCGCCTGACCCGCTGACGTTGACGAAGTCGGCTTTCTTGAGCTTTTCTACAAAATCAGAGAAGCTACCAGCTCCGTACGCGCGTTCGCTAAACGCCGGGTCTAACTGCAGCATTGTACTCTTCAGAAGCCCAAGCTGCGGCTGCACCGCGCGGCGCTCCAGAACCTGCAGAGCGCGTTCGACCAGAGGCATTGCTTGCGAGAGGTCGAGCGGAGCCGGACGTTGGCCGCGTTCCTTTCTGTCTTTGCGATCGGGCCGATCGCCCGAGCGAAGATCCCGGCGTTCCGGCATGGGTTGCGGAACAATAGTCGAACCATCTTCAAGCAGAGACTCGTAGCTGACAAATTCATGGCAGTTCTGCTGAAGGATGGTGCTGGTGAAGGCTTTGCCGCCTACTACGAACACGGTTTTACCGTATTCCTTCAACTTGTTGACCAGCGGAATAAAATCGCTATCGCCGCTAACGATGGCAAACGCGTTCACGTGCGCGTGCGTAAAAGCCATCTCCAAAGCGTCGAGCGCCAGGTTGATGTCAGCCCCATTTTTGTCGCCACGCGGCGACGGAATCCTTTGAACCATTTGGACGGCGTTTTCCGCCATCTGGCGGGTGGCGCCTTCCTGGCGTCCCCAATTCGCGTAAGCGAACTTTGCGACAATGTCGCCCCGCTCTTTCAAAGAGCCAAGCGGGAGCGACACGTCGAACTCACGCCGCAGTGTCGACTTGACGCCAATCTCAATATTGTCGTAGTCGACGAACACGGCAATGTTCAGTCTGTCTTGCATTCTTTCCTTTTCTGTCCGGTGCACTATTCGAGAGGAGTCGTGCTTCACGGGTTCCTTTTTTGAGGTAGCCGCTCAGGCAACCTGTTTTACCGAATCGCGAATAAAGTTGATGATCTTCTCAAGCGACGCGCCGGGCTGAAAAACTTCAGCCACGCCAAGCCGTTTGAGTTCGGCCGCATCTTCGTCCGGAATGATTCCGCCCACGACGACGAGAACGTCTGTCATCCCCTTCTCGCGCAGCAACTCCATGACACGCGGCACAATCGCGTTGTGTGCGCCTGAGAGGATGGACAAGCCTATCACTTGGACGTCCTCTTGAAGAGCTGCGCTAACTATCATCTCCGGCGTTTGCCGGAGACCGGTGTAAATCACTTCCATTCCCGCATCGCGAAGCGCGCGAGCAATTACCTTCGCGCCGCGGTCGTGTCCATCGAGGCCAGGTTTGGCGACGAGCACACGAATCGGAATACTCATGAGTACACTGTCCAGATTATAAAACGTGAGAGGGATGAGATGTTGTGCTACTCGGTTCGCAGCGCCTGCATAGGTTCAATTCCGGCCGCGCGGCGTGCCGGAAGAAATGCTGCCGCCGCTGCGCACAGGATAAACACGATGGCGACGATCAGAGCGACCGACCAGTCTATCGCGGTCACGCCATACAGAAGCTTCTGGACCAAGTTGCCCGCCATGATGCTGAGACCCCAGCCAGAGACAAGACCAATCAACACGGGCACGGCCGCTTCAGAAAAGGTTAGCGAGTAAATGCTTTGCCGAGTGGCGCCGAGCGCTATACGCACGCCGAATTCTTTGGTTCGTCCGGCGACGGTATAGCTGAGAATCCCGTAAATCCCAAGCATCGCAAGCAGGAGCGCGGCGATACCAAACGCAACCAGGATGAAGGTTTGGAAGCGTTCGGCCGAGAGTGAATCGTTGACCTGTGAATCCAACGTTTTTATGCGCGCGATCGTGACTTCAGGATCTTGAGCCCAAATTGTGCGGCGCACGTCGGGAATCAGCGCTTCGGGATTCTGTGCGCTACGAACCATGAAATAGGTTGCGTAAGGCGGATTCGAGCGGTAGGGCAAATAAACCATGTTTGTCGGCGGAACCTTGAGTGAGTTGGTTCGGGCGTCGGCCACGATCCCGATCACAGTGCAGATCTTGTCATGCCATTTGAAATGGCGGCCGACCGGATCTTCGCCAGGCCAAACGGCCTTAGCAGCCGATTCTGAGATGATCGCGTTGGTGGTGTCGCGGTCACGCTCTTCAATGAACCGGCCAGCGATAAGACGCTCGTGCAGCAGTTCCAGAAACTGGGAGCTTACCCAACGGAAGTTCGATAACGCCGGGTGCTTAGTGGGCTTATCGGGGCGAAAGAGTCCGTCAATCCAGGTTTCGCCTTCGAGCGGCATCGCGCTAACCAGCGCCACCGAAGTCACGCCCGGCAATTCGCGCAATCGTGACAGAACGCCATCATCGAAAGCGACGCGTTTTTGATCCTTGTCGTACATCTGAGCGCGCATATTCACTTCCGCGGTGACCACGTTCTCCGTGTCGAATCCACGATCACTCCCTAAAAGAGTTGCCAGACTTTTCGCGAATAAGCCCGTGACCAACAGGAGAGCTGTGCAGCCGAAGACTTGGAGCCCGATGAGAGCTAGGCGCAGCCGGCGGCTGTGACGGCTACCTTGCGTCCGCCCACTGTTCTGTTGCAATGCCTTCTGGGGGTCGATCCGAACAAAACGGATAGCCGGCACGATGCCAAAGAGCAGCGCGCAACCGATAGCCGCGACGAGCGCGAACAGTAAGACTGACAAATCAGGCTGGATTTCCGCCATGCGAGGAAGATCGATGGGAGCGTAGCGTTTGAACAGAGCAATCGCGATATTTGCGAGCAGGATTCCTGCTAATCCGCCGATGGCCGACAGCAAAACCGTTTCCGACAATGAACTCCACACCAGTTGCCGGCTTGACGCACCGAGTGCGCTTCGGACGGCGGCTTCGCGCTCCCGGGACACAGCGCGCCCGAGTTGCGCGTTCGCAAGATTGACGCAAGCGATAAGCATCAGTCCGATGACGGCGGCCATCAGCATCCAAAGTCCTCTTCGCGAACTCTCCACCATGGCGTCCTGCATAGGCTGGACATAAGCGAGCAGCGAATCCGGGCTGTTGTCTCGGGCGCCGGCCGGCATTTGATCGACAATCTGATGTTGAATGATGTTGAGCTGCGCCTGGGCTTGGCGCACCGAGATGCCGCGCCTGAGCCGTCCCAATGCGATCCAGTTTCCGTAATCGCTATTCCAGCCGTAATCGTTTGTGTTAATTGCGAGCGGCGTCACTATTTCGATGGGCGGAGTCGTTGTCACACTCTGCTTGGAGGAAAGCGAACTCAATACGTTGCGCTTCGGAAACTGAAAGTCTTTCGGCAGCACGCCGATGACTTCGTAGCGCGCATCGGCGACGCGGAGGCTCCTGCCAATCACGTTCGGGTCGCCGTGAAATAGGGTCTGCCACATCGAATAGGCAATAATTCCAACTTGGTCGTGGCCTTTGATCGCATCGCTTGGAACGAAGTTCCGCCCCATCAACGGAGAAACCTCAAGCAACTTCAAGAAATTCGGTTGCGCACGAATACTGCCGACCAGATGCGGATGGTCTACACCCAGCGAAACGCCGCGGGTGCCCACGCCGAGCAGACATAGATCGCTGAACACGCTGTTGCGCTCTTTCCAAATGCCTTCGTGGCGCGGATTCGGCCCAACGTAAGGCGTCGCTTCGTTTGCCAGGAACCTAACTTTTTCCCAAATCACGACCAATTGCCCGCTGTCACGGTAGCTCAGAGGTTTCAGGATTACCGAGTCGACGACCGTGAAAACGGCTGTGCTGGCCCCAATCCCGAGGGCCAGCGTAAGAATTGCCGTCAGCGCGAATCCGCGTGCTTTCCACAGATTACGCAAGGAGTACTTTAGCTCACGAAGCTCTAAAAGGGACACTTGTTAACCTACACTCTTGTAGTGAGACGCAGATGGCCGAACAGAAGTTCAATGAGCCCCGAATCGCTCTGAACAGGATCTACACGCGAGCTGGCGACGCAGGACAGACGCGCCTGGTGGGTGGACAGAAGATCTCGAAAGATGACCTGCGCATCGAGTGCTATGGCACCGTGGACGAATTGAACTCGTTCATCGGCGCAGCGCGCGTCAGCGTAGAGGAACTGAGCAACGAAAGCGCGCCGTTGAAACGGCTAGGTTCGACACTGAAGCGAGTTCAGCATGAGCTTTTCAACCTAGGTTCGATTTTGGCAACATTGCCGGAAGACGTGCATCCGAAACAGGCGCGAGTAACGTCCGCGGAAATCGAGCAACTCGAACGAGAGATTGACGAAGCCAATGAACAGCTGCAACCACTCCGGTCCTTCGTGTTGCCGGGCGGGAGCCGGCTGGATGCGGAATTGCACATCTGCCGGACTATTTGCCGAAGAGCGGAACGGATCCTAGTGAAGCTTGCCGCCGAGCAGGAAGTTCCTGACGAAGCACAGCGGTATCTGAACCGCCTCAGCGACGCTCTGTTTGTTTGGAGCCGTTGGGCGAATCACCTGCTTGGAACACAAGAGACGCTGTGGGAGCCAAATGCGGCAGCAAGCGCAGCAAAGAAGGAATCGTAGAGAAGAATTAATCGCCGCGGGAAGAAAGAGGCGCTTCCGGATAGGATTCCTCGGTTATGCTGTAGCGAGAACGTCCACGCCGGTCACGATTGCTGCCGGGCCATTCGAGCCGAAGATCCTCACATACCTCATTCAACATGTCCACGTTTGTGGTACGCTGCTCCATCGCAAACGCAGTGACGAGGAGGTTGTCGCAAAGCAAATTGATGAGACGCGGAATGCCGCGCGCCCGTTTATAGACTTCTTCCAATACTTCCGGCGGGAAGACAGTCTGCCGCGTCATCCCAGCACGAGCCAAACGAGATTCGATATAGGCGGACGATTCTTCGGGCGTCAGCGGATTCAAAGCACAACGCAGAACGACGCGCTGTTTCAGTTGGCGAAGATTGGGAGCATCCAGCTTGCGATCAAATTCCGGCTGGCCGGCAAGAATGATCTGCAGCAGCTTACCCTGCCGATTTTCAAGATTACCCAAAAGACGAATCTCTTCGAGCACTTCCCATTCGAGGTTGTGCGCCTCGTCAACGATGAGTACGCAGGTACGTCCGCGCTCAGCCTGCTGGATAAGTAACCCGTTCAATGCGAAGAGAATTTCAGTCTTCGATTTCCGGTCGCATTGCAGCTCGAAATCGAAGGCCATCATCTCGAAGAATTGCTCGGGAGTAAGGCGTGAGTTAAATATGAAAGCAAACTCAGTGCGCTGCGAGTCCAAGTAATCCCGCAAGCATTCAAGCATGGTTGTCTTGCCGGTCCCTACTTCGCCCGTCAATACAATAAAGCCCTTTCGGCCACGGACCCCGTAGATCAAATTTGCTAGAGCTTCTTCGTGCTGTGGACTCCGGTACAAAAACTCAGGGTCGGGACTAATGTTGAATGGGTTCTCAACAAGTCCGAAGTACGCATTGTAGATCGCGCTTTGCATGGTCTATATATGTGACTTCAGATTGACCTGAGATGTTCTTAAGTTCACAGTTCTGTGGGACTGCCGACGCTTCGCTACATCCAGCATAACGGAGAAATCGGCATTTCAGTTCATAACATTTAGTTAATTCTGATACATGGCCGCGCCAAGTACTAGGCGTTCTGAAACTGCACAGCGGACCAGCCCGGCAGAAAAGCAGGCTGTCCATCGGCGAAAACAACGCGCCGGGTTTTGGGAAAAGCGACACCGTCACGAATCGATTTCGAGATGGAAGGAACGGCCCGCAGGATCTTTCGGTAAGCGCCATTGTCCGTATCGAGGAAGGCGGTTTTGGAGATAAAGCCGCTTCCCCAGCCCAAGCAGATCAGGCAGGTGTAGGGTGTGTTTTGCGCCTCCTCGAGACGCTGTTGCAGTTGCTGGACCGTCTGGTGGAGCGCTGCCAAACCGGCCGTTTCCGCATAGCGGGAATGGATCTGAAGCTGGGCGGCAGCGTACTGATTGGCGGCGTCGATGAGTGTGCTCAGAGCCGGCACAGAACGCCAGCCGAGTGCCCGGCTTACCTCTTCGTTTTCGAAGAAACGCTCCAGCTTCCATTCGCCTTCGAAAGAAGTTCCGGGCATCGCCATTTCTGTAAACACGGGTGTTGCGTCGTTGACACGCTGATTGGGAACGCTGCCGCGGCCGGCAATTTTCCATGCGAGTTGCGGCTTACCGGGCTGACGAGTATCAAGGGAAGCAACTCTGGTGAGGTAGATCTTGAAAACAGACGACGGGACGGGCTTGCTGTCCGCTGCGGAGAGGATTTTTGTTTGTGAGGCGCCGGCTTGTGATTCGGCGACTTCAGCGATGCGGCGCGGAACGCGGTCCCCTTCTAGCGATGCCGCCGCGCGTTCCATAGTGGCGGGCGACCAACGCGAAAAAACTAGCCCCGTGCGCAATGCGCCTTTAAGAGCGGAGGCGGGCAGATATGCACCTCGGTAACTGGCCGCGAACGTGGGGATGAAAAGGGACTCCGGGGGCGCTGCGTTCCAAAAAGCGGTAGTCCCGGCGTTCTCAAATGGGATACGCCGTTGCGAAAAATTTTGCGCAAAGCCACCCCAGGACGCAAAGTCGAGTTTCGTCGCTTTGCGTAATTGCGTAAGATAGCCTTCGAGCCGGGGACCGCGAGCGAGCAGTTTGAATATTCGTGGTTGATCGAGAACATTGACCTGATCTTTCCAGACCATGTAATCGATTGGCGAGAGTTCGCGGCCATCGCCGACAAGCAAGGGCGTAAGCACGGTGAGCTTATAATTCATCGCCATGCTCCTCGGGTTGTTGGGGCTGCTGCTGAGGCTCTTCGGCTTTTACAACTTCCGGTTCTTGCGCTTCCGGCTGCCGTGATTCCGCCACAATGGGCTGCGGCTCTGGACACGGCTTCACTTCGGGAGCTTCTTCGTCGACAGGCTCTTCCACAGGTTTGATGTCTTCTTCGGTGAGGTCGGGAAGGCGCAAGGCGACAGCGAAGCCCGCACGATAGACCGGATGCACGAAGCCATCGGGCGCGACGTCAACCGCGGCTCCGGAGAGTTCTTTAGCGGCGACGAGAACGGAGCCTTCCGATATCATGCGGACGATCTTTTTTGCCGAATGGTCG
Source organism: Terriglobia bacterium (assembly GCA_963846025.1). Classification (GTDB taxonomy): domain Bacteria; phylum Acidobacteriota; class Terriglobia; order Bryobacterales; family Bryobacteraceae; genus Bog-105. The sequence goes on from CAWJUG010000012.1 coordinate 220,343, forward strand.
CGCACACGGCCACCGCGACTAACCAGCTCGTAATCTCCGCCGGACCAGTCGGGCATATCAGAGGGGGCGGGCGAGTAGAGAGAAAGCAGCCAATACGCTGCGCTCTCGCCAGTTGTTGAATGGCTATTTTGTGCCCGTGCGCTTCGGGGCAGCAACAGGTTGGGCCAGGCACCATTTTGAAATTCCGGTTGAGCCGTTTGGCCCCAGCCGATGGTGCGCCCGCCGCCGAAACCGGTGTCGGCGAGCAACCGAAACGCTGCCTTCACTCTGTCGCTCCATTGCGTTTCCGCGTCTGGATCAGCAAAACGGGCGACGCACCACAGGCCGGAAGTAGATTCGAATTCGACGCAGGCAAACGAATCGATGTGGGCCGCAGTTTGTGACAGACGATCGATTGCGGCCCGCAACCGCATGACCACACGGAAGGGAGTTGCACTCGGACGGTCGCGACGCAACAGGCAACCACTTTCCGGGTCGGGCATCCATTGCTCCGCGAGAATCGGGCGGCCGGTGAGCATGGAGTCAATGACAGCGGCTGGGACAAATTGTGCGGCATCCCAACGAATTTTAGATAGGAACACCGGACTCGGGGATGTAACCAATGATGAAGGCGGCGGCCAAAGAGTGCGCGGCGGCGGAGCGAAAAGCGCATCACCCTGATAAGGGAAAAGCGAGCTAAAGGCAACTTGCGATGTGGACGAACGCACCGTCGCGTCAAGCCATTCTTCAAGAAATCCGAACTGGCGCATCGCAAACGTAACGGCAGAGTAGAGGCGATCGCTGCGGAAGATCTTGTCTACGCGATCTTTTCCGCCTTCGCCCGAACCATACCGCCAGGGCCCGAGAGGCCGCAGGCGAATCAAAACCGCCGGCTGCATTTTTTCTATTCGACTTCCTTCGTCAATCTAAGCAAGCTTCTCAGCAAAGTCGCCGGCGTTGGCAAGTTGCTGGAGAGCCGCGAGGTCGGCAGCGGAGAGCAAGCTCTCTTCGCCAGCGCCTTTGGCGTAGTAATCTTTGCCGCGCCAGGCAAGACTGAGATTACTGAACGAGACGCGGCCATTGCCACGGCTGCCGCCTCCGCCTAAGGCGTCGTCTTCAAGAAGGCGAAGACCTTCGGCAACTCGACCGAGCAACGGCTTGTCTTCCTCGCAAAGCACATCGAGCACCATGCGGAAACGGAAGCGCGCGCCAGAGGGAACACGTTCGAGCGTTCGCGGGTTAGCTTGCGAGGTGATGCGATCCACCGCATTTTCGCTCTTTACCTCCGTCAACTCGTCGTCGAGATTTTCGCGCATCTGAGGCGTAATGCTGTCGACGATAAGCGGAGCATCATAGACGGTAAGACGCGCCGGGGTTGCAGTGGCGGCTTCGACGGACTCGCCCGTTACTTTCTCAACACGGCCGGGATTGCGGCCGAAGAGAATGCAGACTTCGTCATCGGGGCGATCACTGTGATGGATGCGAACCTCCTGCCCTCTACGCTTGGATAGATAGACCAATTCACTGGGAACGGCGAGTCCCAAGGTCTGTTCCAGAAGCGACCTGAGACGCCCGCGCAGGGAACTGCCCGGGATGTACGGAATGCCGAAGGCATCTTTAACGACAGGGTTGTCTGCGCCACCGATTTCGAGCGATCCTTTGCCAGCGCCAATATGCAGGCCGCTCTGGCACTGAATTTCGCCTTCGATAATGAGCTTTCCAAGAAACGTCAGTTCAGTCGATGCAGTGTGAGAACTCATGATGAATATCCTGTCTATTCGCTATTCGTTGTAGGCGATGATGGCCTCAAATAGATCGCGAAAGCGTTCGTAGCCGCGCGTATCGTTCTTGCGGGTAACCTGCAGCAACAATCTTTCGAGAGCGTCCAGGCTACGAAGTCCGTGCCGTGCAATGGTGTAGGCGAGGCGCGCGCGAACCATTACAAATTCGTGCTGACGCTCGCTTTCAGGCGCCCGAGTGGCGCGGCGAACGGCGTTGTAGAGGCGGCGTAACTGGCTCCGGGTACCAGAATCCATATCGCGCATACGGCTGACGACGACATGGGCCTGGTTATCGAGATAGAGACTGTCGGCAATCAACTTTTCAAGTTCGATTTCAGGCGGGCCTTCGAGACGGCGGTCACCGGGGCCGCGGCCGCCGCCCCGCTGATCTCGGCCACGATCTCCGCCGCGCCCCTCCCCACCGCGGTCGCCGCGGCCTTCACCAGCACGGCTTTCGCCGCGAGGAGGACCGCCGCCACCTGGGGGGCGATTCTCACGAGGCGGACGGGCTTCGCTACTACGGTCGGGACCACCCCGGCGTTCTTCGGTCTTTTTCTCTTCCGTTTCAGGCATCTCAAGATTCCTTTTACTGAGTGAGCATTTTTCCGTCAGGCAGGAGCGCCCGCCGCGAGCCGCGCCCATTCGAGGCCAACTCGCGCCGAGGGACGCAGCTTGAGTCCTGCCGCGCGTTTTCCTATGAGGCCCGTGATGGCAGCGCTTCGCAAGTTGTTTGCTTCCTTATTACGGGCTTGCGGTATGACGCGCGACAAACGCATATAGGTTCGCCAGGGCTTGTCGACGCGAACGGCTTTTTTGCGTCCAGAACGGCTTCCCGAGAAAGCTTCGCGGTAGACAGCGGCCAAGTCATTGATGTATTCGGGAGCGTACCCGAAGTCGCGCACCAGGCGAACGAGACTGTCCTTTACCTCTTCGGCATCAGAGAGGCGTTTCCATTCTACGGCCCGGCCAAAGACATGAAATGCGCCGGGCTCTGTCGCTTTAGCCTGCCGCAGTTGCACGACGGCTTCGTGGAACACAGACGAAGCAGACGAGTGGAGCGATGGCGCAATGGCGAGGGCCATGCTGAGGGTCTTGCCTTCGAGACCGGGAAACGCCTGCACGTTGTGCCCGGCAAATTTTTCGAAGACGCGCTGCAGTTCCCGTGCCAGCAGGAGCAGACCGTCCCAACTGCCCCATACGGCAAAATCATCGCCACCTCGATAGAGGATGCTGACCTTCTGCCAGAAGTCCGGAAGAGTGCAGAGGACGGAAAGCTCGCCCGCGAAGAACTCTTTAAATAAGACGGACAGGTGGATGTGATCTTCAACGCTGGCCACCGATTTCAATTGCACGGAGAACTGATCGACGTCGCCGCAAAGAATACCCCAACGATGGGTACCTTCGGCGCGTTCGGCCATTTCGGCGGCCGACGCGGGAGTACCGGCCTCATTAGGCGCGAAGCGGCGCGGAAAGGAGATGCCGTCATCGTCAATGTCGGATTGCTCCTTGAGGGGCCAAGTGTATTGGCCTTCGTCCCAAGTGAGATGCGCGGGCCGATCGATGGACCATCCTACTTTAGCGGCCGTGGAAAGTTGCGCGGCAAAACCGGCAAAGTAATCGTTCGCGAGAGGTTCCGAAGTCTGTCCGAGGGGCGCAAACAATCTCTCAGCGTCGACAACGCCGGCGAGAGGCGCCGAAATCTTCGCTCGCAATCCATCGTCGAGACGCTTGCGAGCAACCGGCCATGCACCGAGATTTTCGGTTGCGGCCCAGATAAGCTGCAAAGTATCACCCGAAAGCTCGCGCAAGCGCGTCCGAAACACGATGAAGAAGCTGGTTAGCGCGAGGGACATCTTCTTCGGCGAGGACAAGCAGGAATTGCTCGGCGCTGCTGGAGCCTAAGAGCATACGGGAGAGGCGCAGTTCAGCGAGCAACGCTCGGGGCAAAACTTCACCGAAAAGGTTAAGCCAGGCGCAGCGGCCAAGGAGGCCGGCTTCGGAGTTCAATTGTTCGGCGGCAGTAATAGGTTCGGACGTGCCGTCCGCCTGCAGGTTATGTTCGGCGGTGAGGAACTTGGTAGCGCCGAGCAACTGAGCTTGCAAGAAGACTTGTAGCGACATGGGAAAAGGTCGGAGCGACCCGCTCAACCGCGGGTATGCCGTGTTCAGCTAAGTTCAGCCGCGAACGCCTTTCAGACTAACACAGGCATAGTGCGATTGTGGGCGGTCGGAGGCGAATGGGTATCGAGGCCGGTTCAGGCGGCGAATTCGGCTATTTGCTCTCGGGAAAGGCCGTCGCAACAGCCTGGCTACATACTTTCTGTCGAAGACCAGCGCGCGTCCGAGAACTAGCTAGCTTCGGTGTCTCACCGGACGACATCGCCGCGCAACCGCGAATAAGACCGTAACGTCTTCGAGTCCGCACCCGTACCATAAAGGAAACCGGATCGCCCGCCTGAAGAGCCGGATAACTGAAGGGTCAATGACTGTCAAGACGCCGTCTGCCTGCCATCCAAGTGATCGCCCGGCCATGCCTTTGCGGCGGCTTGGCGAACCTTTGCATTCATGGGCCAAGTGCCGCTTGTCTGCGAGGCTCGCGATTGCAATTTTGATTGGCGGGTCTTTTATGACTGCCTTGGCGCAGTCACAGAACTTCTTCCGTCTCCAGGACGTCAAGCCAGGAATGCGCGGCGTGGGCCGCACTGTCTTCCATGACAATCGCGTCGAAGATTTTCAGGTCGAGATCCTCGGAGTACTCGAGAATCTCACTCCAAGACAAAGCATCATACTGGCCCGGCTGAGTGGCGGGCCGCTGCAAGAGACAGGGGTCCTGCAAGGAATGAGCGGGAGTCCCGTTTATATTGATGGAAAGCTGCTCGGCGCGGTGGCTCTCGGATTCCCCTTTTCTAAGGAGCCGATCGCGGGTATTCAGCCTATTGAACAGATGATTGCGGACGCGACGTTCACGACCCCCGGCACAGCGCGTCCGGTAATAGCAATTGCCGATACTCACAGAGATCTCTCAGCGGCGAAACGCGATGTGCATTCGCAGCTTGCTTCGGCGTTGGGCAATTTGTCGGAAATATCCACTCCACTTGCTCTATCGGGCTTTACGAACCGAACACTTCAGACCTTCGCGGCAGATTTTCGAAAATTCGGTTTCGAACCACAACAGGGAGTGTCGGCCGGGAGCCCAACATCTCAGCAGTACGCGGGCAGGATAGAACCGGGGTCAATGATCAGCGTTCAGCTTTTGAGCGGTGATTGGTCGATTAGCGCAGATGGGACAGTCACCTATGTAGACGGGCAAAAAGTCTACGCGTTCGGACATCGATTTCTCGACGGCGGACCGACTGAATTGCCGTTCGCACGGTCGGAGGTAGTGGCGCTATTACCCACTCTTAATACCTCCTTTAAACTGTGTGTGCCTCGCGAGTGGGTAGGCACAATCCTAAGCGATCGGGCGACAGCGATTGCCGGGTTAGTGGGGCGCAGGGCGAACACCATCCCACTTACTATTTCGGTTCAAGCGCCGAATTCCGCTGGCCACGATTATCATTTTCAGGTGGTGAATGACCGTTTGCTGACGCCGTTTATAGCGCAAACGGCGATCTTCTCGGCGATTGATGCGACGGAGCGCACACTGGGCGCGGGCACGTTGCGGCTGAGAGGACGGGTGGAGTTCGACAACAATCTTCCGCCGCTGGTGGTGCAGGACATCTTCGTGAGCGACAGCGGGCTGGCGCAGCAGGTTTCGACCGACGCGGTAGTGACGCTAGGGTTTGTGCTGGGCGCGGGATTTAGCGATCTACACGTCAAGCAAATGGTTTACGATTTGCAACCGGCGGATACGAAGCGACAGGTGCGCATTGCACAGATCTGGGCATCGAAGCACGATGTCCGGCCTGGAGAGACGATCCAGATTTCGGCACTGCTTGAAGGCGAGAACGGTATCGAGCTGACGCGCACCGCCACGTATCAGGTGCCGATCGGCGCCGCCCTTGGACCTCTCAATTTAACTGTTGCCGACGCCAACGGGATGAACACGCCCGATTTCGCTGGGTTAGCGCAATCCTCTTTGCACTCACCGGCAGAACTCATCCAGGTGATCAACCAGTTTCGCGGTAGCGAGGCCGCCTATGTGCGCATCTGGCGGCAACAGCCTTCCTTCACGATTTCAGGGCCGCTTCCGGGCGGCGATATCTCCGACCCGCCGCCTTCCGTGATGCTGGTGCTGGCGGACCCCTCAAACTCAGCCACAACAAGCCCGGCACAGACTCTGACACGCGGTTCGCAGATAGCCGAGATTAAGTTGCCGGTGGATGGTTTCGTTGTGAGTGGATCGAGAACCATACAAGTGGAAGTGAAGGAGTAGCGCGCTTGCGGACGTTTCTGCGCCTGGCGATTGTTGTGTGCTCGTTGACACAGCTTTCGCTAGCGGCTACAAGTACAGCCTGGGAGGTCACCGGCTTCAGCGACTTTTTAAAGGGCCGGTTAAAAGGCCTGTCATTGACTGCAGATGGATTGCTGCGGCCCGGGCCATCGCTGAAGTGGAGCACATCGCTTGACCAGCCGGCGCTATGGAGCCTGGCAGCGGCGCCGGATGGAACGGTCTTCGCGGCAACGGGTAACCAGGGCAAAGTGTTCCACATCGGCCTCGATGGGAAAGTGACCACCGTGTGGTCAGCAGAACAGTCACAGGTGTTCGCTTTGTGTACGGCAGAAAACGGCGTGCTCTACGCAGGAAGCTCGCCAAACGGCGGCTTGTATAGGTTGGAAAACGGCAAAGCCGACATGGTTTGGAAGTCGGCGGCGAAGTACATCTGGGCGATTCAGGCCGCGCGTGATGGGACGCTGTATCTGGCGACCGGTGAACAGGGGCGTATTTACCGCGTTCTTCCCAACGGGAAAGCCGATGTTTATTACGAGACGGGACAGGCGAACGTAACCGCTCTGGCGCTGGGGCCGAATGGTCATCTTTATGCGGGCAGCGATCCGAACGGGATCATCTACGACATTTCAGCGGCGAACACCGGAACTGTGCTGTATGATTCAACGCTTCCAGAGATTCGCGCGCTCGCGGTGGACTCGATCGGCAATATTTACGCCGCTGCTATGGGGGGAGCCGTGGCTACGCGTACCACGACGGGGACGGCAGCGGGCACTAGTCCGGCCGCAGCCCTCGTGGCCTCGACGCCGACAGTTATCACCGTTACGGAGCAAGCCGGAGCGAAAATCACGCCAGACACCAACAAGACCTCCACTTCGACGTCTTCGAGTACTGCCGGCTCAAATACCGCCGTAGTCGAGGTGAGTGGGGTCGAAAAATCGGCGATCTATCGCATTGCAACGAACCATGCGGTGGAGACATTGCGGAGTTCAAAGGAAGACAACGTATTCGATTTGATCGTCGACAATGGCGCGGTGTTTTTCTCGACAGACGACCACGGACGCATTTACCGCTTAACCGGGGTGGGGCTGCATAAAACCACGCTAATCGCAGAACCAGGAGACGGAGAAACCACCCGGCTGCTTGAAACTAAATCGGGCCTGTTCGCGGCCTTAAGCAATCCGGCGCGCGTAGTCGGATTCGGAACTGAGGGCAGCGAACCTGCTTCGTATGAATCGCAGGTCCACGATTCGACATCAGTGGCGCGGTGGGGGCATCTGCAGTGGCACGGGATGGGGTCCGGACTTGTTTTCCGGACGCGAACCGGAAATGCGGCTCGGCCGGATTCCACGTGGAGCGCGTGGTCGGCTCCGATCAGCGATCCCGATCACGCGTTGATTCAGAGTCCACCGGCACGCTTTATCCAATGGCGCGCGGAATGGCCCAAGGACAATCAATCTGAAATCAATACCGTGTCGGTGCCGTATTTATCCCAAAATTCGCCACCTGCTATCCATAGCATCACAGTAACGTCTGTTTCGGGTACAAATCCGGCAAAGGCCGCGGCAAACGCAAGCACGTCGACAGCGGCGTACTCGGTGACGGTGACGGACACGGGCGAGCCTCCCGCGACCACGACCTCGACAACAACCACGCAGACCATTTCACGGTTGCAGACTACGCAGACGCAGATTTCCTGGCAGGCTGACGATCCTGATGGCGACAAGTTGGTGTACACGGTTTACTTCCGTGCCGAGGACGAACAGGAATGGCAACTCATACGCAGCCGCATGTTTGAAAACACGCTGCTGCTGGACCCGGATGTCTTTGCCGATGGTCGCTATTTTTTCAAAGTGATGGCGTCGGACGCCCCGTCAAATGCCTACGAATATGCGCTAGAGACTGAGATGGTGAGCACGCCAGTGCTGATCGATAACACACCGCCTCTAGTGACCTTGGGAACGCCAGTGAGGAACGGGATGGTTGCGGAGATTGACGTTGATGCGGCAGACAAGACCAGCCCTCTGCGGCTCTGCGAATACTCGCTGGACGCAGGTTTATGGCAGCCGGTGGAATCGCTGGACGGGGTGACCGATTCGCCGCATGAGCGGTTTCATTTGAAGCTGGATAATGTGCGGCCGGGCGAGCATCTGCTAGTGGTGCGCGTATATGATTCCGCCAACAATGCCGGGCTGGCGCGGGTGGTCCTGCGCTAAAATTGCGGGTGTTGCCGGTGTAGCTCAGGTGGTTAGAGCGACGGTCTCATAATCCGTAGGTCGCAGGTTCAACTCCTGCCGCCGGCACCAAATCCGCAGACCGATCCCTAGATCTCAATACTGCTCACTATTTTTTGTCCACTCTTATCCAGAACATCCAATCGAATCGGCGCCTTGGCAGAGGCGGCGGGAGACCAGTCCGAGGGTCTCAGTCTCATAATGCTTCCAGACTCTAACCGCACGTTCTCGCGGGTCGTCAGTGTCTCTGCTTTCGTTCCCACCAGCAGCCGCAACAGGAAAGTTTTCGCAGCGCCGCGGTTCTCAATCATCAACTCGTTTCCACCGTCGCTCAGTTGCGTATGAATCGAATCGTTTCTATCAAGAGATAGGCTCTCCAGGACAAAACTCTTTGCGTGTGCGCCGTCCTCCCCACGCCACCCGCCTATCACTACGGATACATTGCGAGGCCCTGTGGCGTTAGGAAGCTGAACGGTAAGGTTCTGAAAGTGACCGCCGGCGCCCCCCAAATGAATTGAATCTACAACACCAGGCTCCATGTTCATTATTACTCTTGCGGACATGCGCGGCGCCATCACGGTCCAGTGCATTTGCTGGTGATCTTTGCCTCGCAGCTGGAAGTGCAACGCGTCCTGTCGCGCCGTTGCCAGCGCTTGTCCCACGGCGCCGGGTTTCGGTTGGCCATTTACGCCCAAGCCTACAAAGGTTTCATCCACCGTGTTGTTTCCCTTTAGAGAGCGCGCCGGAGCTGGGCCGGGCCGGTGATAGTAGACCTCCGGCGCTGGTTGCTGTACGTAGAATCGGCCGTATGCTCCCACGGCGGTGGTGGTTTCGGCCCGGCACATAGTTCCGAACCCGGGCACCTGCATCAGATTTGGAATCCGGCTACTTCTGTCCCAATTGATCGGAGCGGAGGCCGTAGCCGGGGGTTGAGACGCCTGAGCTGGTTGAAAAGACGCCTGAGCTGGTTGAAAAAAGGTTCGGCCATAACCGTCGGTAATCTGTTCGGTCTCGCCCGCCCCGCCGAGTACCACGAACACTCCAGCCGCTAGCAAACCCAGCACGGTGTATCCCGGCGTTACGGGACGCGCATTCAATTCGGTAAATGGAATAGCAAGTAATCGCCCCCCGGAAACCCCAGACCCGGTCCACAGCTCCGTATCGCTGAACTGAAATTTCCACGTCCATGTCATAGGATCAATTTCAATCCGACAACCCGAGCTGTTGCGTCCCCCCAAGGGGAAATTGGGGTTCTTCACGTAAATGGTCATCGGCTGCCGAGGCAGAAGCGAGCCAATCTTGTCGGGCACAGGGTCCCACTCATAGGGGATCACGGCATGTCCGTGATCCGTGCTGAATTTGTCCTGATCGCTAACCGTAAGGAGTGGCCAGTTTCCGGCTTGAAAATCGGCATAACTTTCGCGGTAGGCTCGTTCCGGATCATGCAGAGCGCCAGCCATCCACCGGCTCAAAAACCATTCGATCATTCCCGCGCCGATTTGATATCCGTGCTTTACGTTCAGCTCATCGAGCGTCACACCATCACCGGCGAGTTCGGGCCTCAGATCCTGCAGTTGCTGCCCGAGAATGTGATTCCGCTGATAGGGATTGAATTCGTTTGTCTTCAACGGCTCCAGGAAAACCGACCGCCTTTCCTGTGCATACACGGACTCCAAACAATCCCCGAAGCAGAACCCTCCCTCCGCCAGATTGTTGTAGAAGGTCTCGTACATGAAGATCTCCCAAGGGTGAATGCTGAGATCGAAGGGATTGAAATTTAGATTCTTGTCGGCCTCATTCACATCGCGAAACGTGCGTGCAAAGGTTTCCCAACTGAGCTTGACTGTGGTCGTATTATGAAACGGCCAGAAGCGGTCGTTAGCGTTTGTTGTAACCTCCAGCGTTCTCGGCTCTACCCGCCAGGTGGCGTCAAACGATTGGTCGTGGTGCTTAAACTCGGTCTCTCTGAGACCCCATAAGTTATCGATGGTGTAGTTAGCGGTGATCGTGCCTTCCCTATCGTCGGAGCCGATGGTGTTCTCGCTGATCGCCTCCAGCCATAACGTCATGGCCGAGTTGGCCCGCACCAAATCCACCGTCACCATAATGAGCGGGGGATCGAAAACCTTAACGCCAGCGTCAAATTCTCCGTTCGGAGGCATTCGTCCGTTATTGGCCTGATTCGGAGTGGCGCTGACATGAACTTGGACGTTGAAATCGTCCGGAACCGCATACTCGCTGATCACGAGTTGCAGGTCCGTGATCGAGTACGTTCCTTCGAGAGGTCCACCGCCATGCCATACGATGACGCCTTTTTGAAATTCGTTGTAGCGGCCGCCGGAGGACGGCGTATCCGTTTCACCCGAAGTCGGGAACCCGAGCTTACCGGCCACCCCGTTTACGGTCTGCCACTTGGCCCAGATCGCGCCGTACACTTCCCACGCGCCGGTGGTGTCTGAATAGTAAATGCCGGAGCCATTTTCGAATCGATTGAAACGCCCGAACGCACGCCCGTTCGGTAGTAGCGATTCCTCATCGCTAGTGGGATATCCGAGCGCGCTGTTGGGACCGTTCAGTTGTAAGTAACGCTCGCGGATTGCGCCATGTACCTCATGTGTACCCGTGCGCGCGTGCTCATAGATATCGCCGTGCGAAAAATGAGAAACCCGGCCTCCGCCCGGCGCCGCTTCCTCATCGGAGACAGGCGCACCCAGCACTCCGTTCAGTCCATCCAGTACCCGATAATGCCCATAGATGTCGCCGTAGGCCACATAGGCGCGCTCCGCACCCACATAGATCATGCCGCGTTCGAAGTAGAGCCACTCCAATACTCCATCCTGGGTTAAACGGCGCCCTGCGTCTTCCGTCGGATATCCCAAGTACGCCTGAATCGTTTCACCGTCGGCCGCCTTCTGTTTTTCCACTGATGGAGAGGACCATTTGCGCCACACTCGTTCGGGCATATAAATGGCGCCAAACGCCGGCGACCAGAGCATGGCTCCGAGCACAAAGAGCTGTATGAGCCCGATACCATCATCGAGCGGGGTTTCATCACTTATGGCGGTCCCGGTGATTGACTGTCCGCCCATGCTCATCCATTTAATGCCAATAGGGCTCTTTAGATTCACCGAATGGTTGTAGCGAGGCAAGGTGGACCCCGTTTGAAGAACTTTCGAAAATCCCATGACTTAAACTCCCCAACCACATTTCGCGTGGTATTCGATTGTGCGGCGAGCAGAGGGTTTATTTTTTCCTCGGTGCGCAGCTGATACCCCTTTGATTCGCGGGCGGATTTGCCGGGCCTTTACTCCGGTTTGGTTCAGATTGAACTTAGCGTTGAAACGATCTGATCGTATTTCGAAAGGTAGGGGAATACGGGTAGGGATAGGAAATTGTCCAGGTTATAGCCAACCACTTCGGCGTGATCGCTCGGCCAAGTATTGGCATCGAAGTTCCCCCACACAGCTGAACCAACTGTCACCAAACCATCATTTGATTGTCCGGTTTTGGCGGACACATAAGCGTGAAACAGTAGAAACATCGATGCCGTCGGTGGAAAGCTCGACCGCCCGCCTCCACCGGCAGAAAAATAGGAGACATTCGGACGGTCGATGTACTTTCTTGAGAAGACCTCGCAGGAAGCCGTCGTAAGGTCGCGCAACCCATTAAGAGAAATACCAAGCGCAGATAGGGCGGTTTCCATTGGATTGTGGATAGGTCCAAATGGAAGGTGCTGGAACGGAAGCAACTCGCTGGTGTTATCGAGAACGTCTGCGATTGGCGAGCCGCGATGCGGTGTTGAGATCGTGCTAAGTGAATGTACCGGAGCACTTAATCGTTTACCGCTAGCCGGCGAGAGTACGTATCTGCTATCTAGCCCTCCCATACTGTGCGCGATTATGTGAGTCTTTAGATTTGGACGAAGGGATCCATTCGCAAAACCAGCGTTGATTTGATCGCACAACTGATTTCCCCTCGATTCGATTCCTTGAGTTGGGTCCAGTTCGGGAACCAGCACCGTAAGACCTTTTTCCCTGAGGTGTTCTGCAATATCCCGAAAATACTCGACGCCAAACTTTTCACGAAAACCGAGAATTCCGTGTACCAACACTATATTCATAGGCGATACCTACAGACTTGCCGAACGACGTGACAACTCGCCATTCGCCTCGGTATAGCTTTCTTCCAGCGCGGCGGTAATAACCGCGCTCTCACCGGCAAGAACATCGGCAACACCAGGTAAAAAGACACGGCCTTCCGCGATCTGTGCTTCAAGGAAACAGCAGAATCGCTTAGTCTCAATAAAGAAATGTACGTTCGATTCGGGATATGCAGCCCAGAATTCAGATACTACGGAGCGCAAGTCAGGCCCAAGCGACTTACATGTCCGGGGAATATTCATAGCGAGTGGCGCCAGCCGGTTCGCTCGATAAACCGTGCACGCGCACTCCATACCCTTATGCGTGACAATCGCCACCAAGCGGCGCCATTCTCGCTCTGTCAGTTGATAATCTTCTTTCAGAACAGCGGGATTCCTGCGAGCCCGGATGCAGAGTTCGGGCGATGCGGTTAGATCGACGAGCGCCTGTTGAAATTCAGACAGCATGGGCCACGCTTAAGTTCGAACTACAACAGGCCGCTAATTCGTGCATGCGGCTCAGCTCCGACAAGAGTGCCGGTGCTCCTATGCGTTCGTAGTAGGTTTCCTGGAACTCGAACGTGATGGCGCGAAGATTCTTAAAACGGGGCGCGTAGTCAAAAGCGTAACTCCAAACCTCAGGTGGAGTTAGACTGGAATGCGAGTCCATGTAGAATCCCGCAAAGTCGTCGCCTCCTCCGAGGTGGATTTCGACCACCGCATCAGGGTTGAGCTCATCTATATAGTTCGAAGGAAGTGCGCCGCCGTTACGCCAACCGACGTAGAGGTTGTGAAGATCCAATAGCGTTCCGCAACGACCTTCGGCGTAGAGCCTGTTTAAGAAAGCCGGCTCAGACATATCCATATCGGGAACCGGCGTAAAGAAACTGCCGTTCTCAAGCAGTAGAGGACAGTCAAGCACGACTTTAAGACGATCCAGTTTCCTGCTGACGATTTCAAAGGTTTCTTCGTCGTACACAACTGGCAAACCGAGACCAGCTTGCGCGTTCGGAACACTGCCCTTTGGAGCAAGGAAGACACTGAGATGCTCGCTATACCATAAAAATTTACCGAGATCGGCTGACATTTCGGCGACTGCCGCGACAAATATCTCGTCCAGCGGAATAGCGCTCGGGAGCGACATTCCTAAGCCATGGCCTGATAGCATGCGACCTAACGCGTGATGACGTATTTCCGAAATGGCGCCTAGAGCCCGGTGAAACCGTCGTCCAGCCGCCTGTGTTCCAAAATCAAACCACAGGCGGTCCGGCATAACGGCGATGTACTCCACTAACTCCGGCGCTTCAGCCACGATTTTTGGAGTTGCTGGATTGTAAAGCAATCCAACGGCAGGCCGGATGTGATTCATGCCCATCTCACCGCAAGTCGATTAATCAGGCTTTGGCGCCGCCCGGAGGTAGCGGTTGGGGATTCAACTCGACTCGGATAACATCGGCGAACTGCTCCTCCACAACGAAGCTTATGCGACCAGAGATGCAGTTGCAGCCTGTTAACTTACGGATAAGACCGAGCGCAGAACGCCCGACGGCAGCAAAGTCTTCGTCGGAGATGTTGCTGGGGACAGAGGCGGTAAGCACTTGACCGGAAGGTCCTTTGGACATCTTCAAATCGGCGTACCGTTGTTGATTTTGTAACGCGGTTGCTGGAGTCATTTGTTTCTCTCTTTCGCAAGGAGTCTATCACCGATCCAGAAATAGTCAATACATATTACTCGTGGTCGTCCAAAATAATTAGTTAAGTTGGTTAATCACCCGCGCGGTGTAAACTAGCGCGATATGCGCATGTCGTTTGCCGCGTTCGTTCTTGCCACCGTTTTTCTGGCCTCTGGCGCTACGTCTTCCGTACCTGATTCGGGTACGCGTATGCTTCGTACTCCCACCGTTAGCGCAACGCAAATCGCGTTTGCCTACGCCAACAACATTTGGATCGTAGATCGCAAAGGCGGGTCGGCCAGGCGTCTCACCAGCTTCCAGGGCCAGACCGGCGATCCGCACTTTTCGCCCGACGGAAGCCTGATCGCATTTAGCGGGGAATATGGAGGAAATTTCGATGTCTACGTGGTGCCGGCGACTGGGGGCGAGCCCAAGCGGCTGACGTGGCACCCGGGCGCGGATACGGTCGAGGGTTGGACGCCAGACGGCAAATCGATTTTGTTCTCCTCAGCACGCGCTACAGACGCCCCCACCGCCGCACCGAAATTCTGGTCCGTACCGGTTTCGGGCGGAGTGCCTGAGCCTCTTCCGCTGCCGCGTGCGTATCAGGGCAAGATCTCGCCGGACGGCACGCATATCGCCTACCGCATGAACAATTCTTGGGACGAAGAACGCCGTAACTATCGCGGCGGGCAGAACCGGCCCATCTGGATTGTAGACCTGAAGAACTTCGATCTGATTTCACCGCCGTGGACGGGCTCAAAGGATATGGAGCCTGCGTGGATTGGCGAAACCGTTTACTTCATTTCAGATCGGGACGGCGTTGCCAACATCTGGGCGTTCGATACTCGCAACAAAAAGCTTTCGCAGGTCACAAAGTTTACCGGCTTCGACGTGAAAACGCTGGACACGGGCGCCGGTGCCCTGGTATTCGAACAGGCCGGCTATATCCACGAACTAGACGCCAAGAGCGGCAAAGAACACATTGTGCCCATCACGGCTGCGGGCGACTTTCCGTGGATGATGCCGCATTGGGAGGACGTCACCCGGCGCATATCAAACATCTCGCTATCGCCCACCGGCAAACGTGTGCTGGCGGAAGCTCGCGGTGAGATCTTCACGATTCCGGCCGAAAAAGGCGACGTACGCAATTTGACGAATTCCAGTGGGTCGGCCGAGCGCGATCCCGCGTGGTCGCCAGACGGCAAGCACATTTCTTATTTCAGCGACCGGTCGGGCGAATACAGCCTGATGATCGCTAGCCCCGACGGGTTAACTCCTGCACGAGAGATTAAGCTGCGCAACCCGAAGCATTACTACACGCCCTCATGGTCGCCCGATTCGAAGAAGCTGGTTTACACCGACACGGATTTGAAGGTTTGGGTGATTGACGTTGCATCGGGAGAAGCGAAATCAGTCGGCGATGATCCCTGGATGGTACCGTCTCGCACGCTGAATCCGGTGTGGAGTCCAGATTCTAAGTGGGTTGCTTACTCAAGCCGGCTAAAGTCTCTGTACCATGCAATCTTCGTTGCAAACGTCGAGACCGGTGAATGCCGCCAAGTGACAGATGGGCTCTCGGATGCAGTTTGGCCGGCCTGGGATGCAAGCGGCAAATACCTGTGGTTTCTGGCGTCCACCGACTTCGGGTTGAAGTCGCAATGGCTGGACATGACGTCCTATGACCACGAGGAAGATTTTGCGGTTTACTTGGCAGTGCTCAAGAAGAGCGAACCCAGCCCGCTGCTTCCGGAGAGCGATGAGGATAAAGGTGTAAACAACGCGCCACCTCCCACGCCATTAGGCGATGAGGCAGCGCAAGATGAAGAAAACAGCGCGCGGCCCCAGCGCAGGGAGAGCGGCCCCGATCGAACGACGCGTGGGCCGGTGGCCGTGCAAATCGATTTCGATGGGTTGGGTCATCGCATTGTTGCCGTACCCGGTATTCCGGAAAAGCAGTATTCACGACTCTTAGCCGGAGCGCCCGGAATCGTGTATTTCATGGAGACTTCAGCGGACCGCGCCGCTCCGGGAGACCCCACCGCGCCTCCACGCGGTAACGTGCTGCACCGATATCGGCTGAGCGACCGCAAGGCCGCAGTGTTCGTGCAGAGCGCTCTCACCTATGCCGTGAGCGCCGACGGACACAAGTTGGTTTATGAAGCCGTAAGCGCGGGTCCGGGTGCCGCTCAAGAACGCACCGGCGCAGGACCCGGCGCGGGCGTTACGCCATCGCTATTCCTCGTGGATGCGGACAAAGTTCCGCCGCAGGCTGCTCAGGGACGATTGAACTTCGCGTTGAAGATGTACCTGGATCCTAAAGAGGAGTTTAAACAGATCTTTGACGAAGGATGGCGCAACCAACGCGATTACCTCTACGTGAAGAACATGCACGGCGCCGACTGGCCGGCAATGAAAGAGATCTATGGCCAGTTGCTGCCCTACGTAAATCATCGGGCTGATCTGAATTACCTGCTGGACATGATGGGTTCTGAGATTGCAATTGGGCATTCATTCGTGCGCGGCGGCGATATCCCGACCGTGCCGGCATCTCCGACAGGCCTGCTGGGCGCGGACTTCGATATCGATAACGGCCGATACAAAATCACGCGCATCTACGATACGGAGAACTGGAACCCTGAACTTAAAGCTCCTCTGGCGGGACCGGGCATAAATGTCTCGATCGGCGATTACGTGTTAGCCATCAATGGCGTGGAGCTGCGAGCGCCAGACAATATCTACCGGCTGCTGGATGGAACCGCGAACCGGCAGACGGTGATTACCGTCAATAACAGACCGGTTCTGGAAGGCGCCAGGCAAGTGACGGTTGTACCTGTGCTCAACGAGCAGGCGCTTCGCACACGAGCATGGGTGGAAGAAAACCGGCGCAAGGTGGAGAAGCTGTCCGGCGGAAAGCTGGCCTATGTCTACCTGCCGAACACGGGCCAGCCCGGATATACCAGCTTCAATCGCTATTACTTTGCGCAGCAGGACAAGCAGGGCGCGATTATTGACGAGCGCTTCAACGGCGGTGGTTCTGCGGCCGATTACATCGTCGACGTTTTGCAGCGCGATTTCGACGGCTACTTCAACAACGCCGCAGGTGATCGCTATCCTTTCACCAGCCCGGCGGCCGGCATCTGGGGACCGAAGGTGATGATCATCAACGAAATGTCCGGATCGGGCGGAGATCTGATGCCTTGGATGTTCCACCATCGCCATGTTGGCGAACTGGTGGGGAAAAGGACGTGGGGCGGACTGGTGCACACCGCAGACACTCCCACGTTTATCGATGGAGGCAGCATGATTGCCCCGCGAGGCGGATTCTTTACGCGAGAAGGGAAGTGGGCTGTCGAAAACGAAGGCATTCCGCCTGATATCGACGTGGAGAACTGGCCGAAAGATGTGATTGCAGGTCACGATCCGCAACTCGAACGCGCCGTTGCGGAAGCGATGAAAGAACTGCAGGAGAAGCCGGTAGAGCGGCTTTCGAAGGAGCCTCCGCCGCCCACGTGGGGCCAGCGCAAAGTGCCGTTGCGGCCGTAAAACGTCACTGAGCTTTTGGTGGATTTATCGCGGGAGCAAGAATTGGCGCCACAGGTCTGCGCTTTCGATAGACTGCCAGCATGGTTCCTTTTTTGCGATACACCCTGCTATCGGCGGCGTTGCTTCCGGCGTTATCTATAGCGCAGTCAAATCCGTTCGTGGGCCGCTGGGATTTCAATGTGCCCACGCGCAACGGCATTGGTGCGAACTGGCTTGGCATCTCCGAACAGAACGGCAATCTGGATATCTGGTTTCAGCCCACAGGGGGCAACGTTTCTCAGGTCAAAGATTTCAAACAGGAAGGTAATCACTTGACCTTGACCGTTTCTCCACAAAACGGCAATCGTCCCGCCATGACGTGGGACCTCACCGCCGCCAACGGGAAGTTGACTGGCACACAGAAGCGCGGAGACAACAGCATTGCGCTGACGGGCGTGCCGGCGCCCGCCTTGAACCGGACCGCACCCGCTTCGTGGAGCAGGCCCGAGTCTCTGTTTGATGGAAAAGACCTGAACGGCTGGGAACCTGTTGGAGACGTCGCGCAAAACCATTGGATGGCGCAGGACGGGCTGTTGATCAATCCGCAACGCGGCGCGGATCTCAAGACCACCAGGAAATTCGATGACTTCAAACTCCATTTCGAAGTGAATTGTCCCGATAACGCGAATAGCGGGTTTTTTCTACGCGGCCGCTATGAGTTGCAGCTGGAGTACGAACCTCTGGAGAAGAACCCCCCGAATCGCCGCATAGGCTCAATCTATGGACGGATCGCGCCCGCGATATCTTTGCCCCGCATGCCCGGCCAGTGGGAGACGTTTGACGTGACGCTTGTCGGGCGCACCGTAACTGTGGTGCGAGACGGCAAAATGACCATTGACCACAAAGAGATAGAGGGGATCACGGGTGGCGCGCTGGACGCGAACGAAGGGGAACCGGGGCCATTTTACATCCAAGGCGACCACACCGGTGGCCTGAAGTTCCGGAACATAACTGTCTCTGTACCGCAATAAGCGCCGAAGGCTCTTATGCTGCGTATACGCGGGCAATAGGATCCATGGCAAGCGGATTTTCCAGCACGGATCGCGCGTTAGCGGCGCGGATAGAAGCCGCTGAAGCCGAAAACATGATTGCGCTCGCCCATTCTCTTTCGTCAGCGCAGCCCGATACGGCATTAGAACCGTTCGGCGGTGGCGTCGCTATATTCGCGGGAGTAGGGTCGCCAATGACACATGCAGTGGGCGTAGGTATGCAGCGGCCCGTACCCGAAGAAGAATTCGAGCGTATGGAGAGCTTCTTTCGCGACCGTGATAGTGCCTGCCTTATCGATCTGTGTCCGCTAGCTGATGCTTCCGTTGTTGCATTTGTGCAGAGCAGGCCCTACCGAGTGATCGAGTTCAATAACGTGCTGGCCCGCAGGATCGTCGCGGACGAGGAGATTGGGATTGACGCGCGCGTGCGGCCCGTGCAGCCAAACGAAATTGAGGACTTCTCGCGACTCATCCTGCGAGGATTTTCTGAGAGCATGCCGTTTTCCGAGGAGATGGTAAGAACTATGTCGGCGACGATGGGTCCGAGCCGGAGTTGGGTAGCTGGAGAAAGGGAACCCGAGGCGGGAGCGGCTATGGGAATAAGGAGCGGTGTAGCGCTGTTCTACGGAGATGCGACTTTGCCGAGGGGACGGCGAAAAGGATGGCAATTGAAATTGATTCAGAGCAGATTATTAGCGGCACAGCGGGAAGCATGCGATTTAGGTGTTGTCACGGTGTTGCCGGGCAGCGGCTCACATCGCAATTACGAACGCGCAGGATTTCAGTTGGTTTATATGCGCGTTAACTTGATGCGGGAGTTTTGAGCAATGTGCAAACGGAAAAGCCCCCGAACGCTGCAGACGTCCGGGGGCCTACTATCATCCGAACTACTTTTTGTTGCGGGCTCGGAAGCGTAGAAGACCGAGGCCAGCGAAGCCGATGCCCAGTAGACCCATGGACATGGGTTCCGGTGTTGAGGCGGTGGGGGCATAGGTCGTTATAGTGGCGTCGCCGCCGTCAATGACGTTTGTTGTGCCCACCAGCGCGTAGGATGTTGCGTTAGTGTCGATTTCCATCCAGTAGCTGGAGGCGCCTTGCACAAGCACGTCTTGAAACGAGGAGTTCACGAACCCGAAGCCTACCGTATCACCGGCAGCCAGGCGATTCGCCGATAGAGGGGCCACTGTTCCCGATGAAGTGACATAGTTAACCGCCGTGGTAAACCCTGTGAAATTAGTCATGGTGACGCGACCGATTGCATCGGGAGAACTCAAGCTGTTGCTGACCTGATAAAGGAAGTCCAGGCCGCCCGTAGTTGGGTCACGGTAGACCTGTGAATCTACGGTTCCGCTGAACGCGCCATCTGTGGCCGCGAACGACATCGCGCCGGTATCCGCCAGCGGTGTTGCGCCGGGCGCGGCCACAGCCGGTGTAGATGTAGGTGGACCGAGAGTTGTGCCAGTGCCGGGCGCTAGGGGCACCGAGCTGGCAAACAGAGCGGATGGCGCGAGAGATACGCCAACCGCGAGAATGAAGAGTAGTGATTTTTTCATATGAATTTTAGACCCTCCGTTTGTCTAAATGCACAATCCGATTTACTCACTAAAGCCAGAAGAAACAAAGCTTTTTGACCGCATTAGAGTACTGGTCTGATAAAACGGGGACCCAGGCGGTATGCCCCGTACGGACTATTAAGCTCGAAGCGGCATAGTGGTACAAGTGCGCCGGAACATAGTCGAACCTGCACCCCCCCAATGAGGAGAAACGAGTTGATGGCAAAGAACACGCATTTGTCGCGTTTCCTGGCCCTGCTAGTCCTTTCTTGTCCGCTGATCGGGTATGCAAACGGTCCTGAGAGCGCACCGGATCGCGATGTGCTTCTTTTCACGGACGGTGAGAAATTGATTGGTCATTTGCAGCGGGCAGACGGCGAGTCCGTCGTGTTCAAGAGCGACATGGCGGGAACAATAACGATTGACTGGAAAAAAATAAAGGAACTGCACGGCCGCAACTTTGTGGTTGTCCCAAAAAGCGCCAGGCTGTCATGGCGAGGCAGCTATCCCAACCTGGCCAGAGGCGAGTTGTCAGCGGACGCTGAGAAATTACAAGTTCAACCCACACCGAACGCGCCCCCAGTGAGCATTCCGGTGCTAGACACGCAAGCCGTCATAGAGGGAGCGGCATTTGATAAGGCGATCAGCTATCGTCCCGGCCTCTTCGAGAGCTGGAAAGGGAACGCAAGCCTGGGCATCTCGCTGGTGGAGGCCACGCAGAAGAGCCAAACCTACACCAGCTCTGTGAATCTCACGCGTTTGTTACCAGTCGAGAATTGGCTGGAGCCTTCGAACCGGACGATTCTGGCATTTACTTCTTCATATGGAAACTTGTCCCAGCCTGGCACGCCCACGGTAAAGACCTCCATCTTTCATGCAACAGCCGAACGTGATCAATACTTCAGGCCGACGGTATATGCGATGGCCGATGCCGGTTTCGATCATGATTTCTCTCAGGGATTGAACTTGCAGCAGAGCTACGGTGGCGGGATAGGCTGGACGGCAGTAAGAGCGGCGAACCAAACGCTTGATCTAAAGGCGGAGGCAGACTATGTCAACCAGCAGTTCCAAACAGCCAGCCAGAACCAGAAGTTGCTAGGATCGATATTTTCCGAAGACCTATCAAGGAAGTTCAGACACGACATAGCGCTACAGCAGCAGTTAAGCTTCGATCCCGCGTGGACGAATCTGCGGGCTTACTCAGCGACCGGCAGCATTAGTCTCACGATTCCCGTGTTCAAAAGGATAGGCGTGACGATGACTTCGATGGACAGGTTCCTAAACGATCCATCCCTCGGATTCCGCAAAAACTCGTTTCAGTTTACGACCTCACTAACTTATTCCGTGCCATAAGGGCTGCCAGTAAAGTCTTTTCATACTCAAGCATGAAACCGGCCCTAATAGCCAGAGCTCAACGATTTCTAATCGCGACGGCATTGCTATCAGTGATTTTGGCGATTTTTGCCTATCGGACAAGTACAGAGCATGTGGAAAGTGTTGCAAGTACACTTTCTGCGGCGACGTTTCTGGAAAAAGTGGATGAGCTGTTTTCCGCTGTTCAGGATGCCGAGACTGGACAGCGAGGATACCTGCTGACTGGCCGGCTTGATTATCTGACGACCTTCCTGACGGCGCGTGAGCAGCTACCACGCCGCCTTGTAGCGATCGACCAGGTTGCAGCAGAAAACGGCGTGCCGAATTCGCAAATGAAGCGTTTACACGCGCTGGTCCGCGAAAAATTTGATGAACTCGAAAAAACGATCGGGCTGGAAAGGTTGGGTCAGCACGCAGAGGCGATAACAGAAGTAGAAACAGATCGCGGGCACAGAATCATGGAAGAGATCCGGGCGCTTGTTGAAGCGATGAAGGAAAATCAGCAGCAGCTTTTCCAAAGCCGCCTGGAGAAGCAACGGCAGCGGCAGAAATTGCTGAATATAGTACTGATTTCCGCGATAGCAGTTGCGCTCTTGTTCCTGTTTCTCGCATATCAACTCAGCAATCGATTCGCGAAAGAACGCGAAACGGTTGAGCGCGAAATCCGCAAATTAAATGCCAGCCTGGAAAGCCGCGTTCGCGAAAGAACCGCGGAACTTGAGGAGAGCACGAGGGAACTAGCTAGACGTTCAACCGAGTTGGAGCAATCCAATAATGACCTTTCGCAATTTGCTTACGTTGCGAGCCATGATCTGCAAGAGCCGCTACGAATGGTGGGCAGCTATATGGGCCTACTGGAAAAGCGATATGGAGAGAGGCTGGACGAAAAAGCCAAAACTTATATTCAGTTCGCAATTGACGGCGCGGCGCGGATGCAGACACTTATTAGCGATTTGCTTCAGTATTCACGCGCGGGAACCCAACGTGTGGTCAAGCAGACTGTCTCGTCTGAGGAGTTAGTGAGAACGGCTCTGAAAAACCTGGAAGTGACAATTGCTGAGAGCCATGCGGAGATCGTTTGCGGGACATTGCCAACTGTTGAAGCTGATCCGACCAAAGTCATCCAAATTTTCCAAAACTTAATTGGTAATGCGATTAAGTTCCATAAGCCGGGATGTCCGCCGGTAATTAAGATCGGCGCCGAGTTAACAGAGAATGAATGGAGATTTTCTGTAGCTGATAACGGGATTGGATTCGACACGGCTTATCAGGAGCGGATCTACGAGATTTTTCAGAGGTTGAATAGCTCGGGCACCTATGCGGGCAACGGAATCGGCCTTGCGATTTGCAGGCGCATGATCGAACAACACGGCGGGCGTCTGTGGGCAGAATCGAAGCTGGATGTGGGATCGGTATTTTATTTCGCGTTACCGAGTAAGTGACAACAGCGATCGCAAGCAGCGGAAGACAGACACGGCGGCTTTTGCTGCTGGGCTTTGGCGGACTGCTGGTTTTGCTGGCATTTACAGGGCTGAATGCGTTGTCGGTGCTGAAAGCTATTCAGACGCGCAACGAGAAGATACGCGAAGATTACGTCCGGCGAGAACGGATATTAGAGCAACTCCGGGCGGACATTTACCTCTCGGGAACCTACGCGAGAGATCTACTCCTCGAAGCAGATCCGGCGCGAGCAGACGTGCATCGGAAAGAACTGGAGGCGGCGCGAGTGCGCGTGGAATCCATGATTGTCGCTTATGATTCAATTTTGCGCAGCACCGAACGCGAGTCATTTCAGCAGTTCACAGAAGAAGTCTCATCGTTCTTTGAAATGCTGCAGCCCGTACTGCAATGGGATGCCGGTCAGCGCCGAAAATATGGTTACGATTTTATGCGCGACTTCCTTCTGCCGCGCCGAATGGTCATTGTGCGGCTTGCGGACCGAATCAGTCAATTGAATCAGCAGCAGTTGGAGACCGGAAACCAGCAAGTAGCGGATCTATTTTCGAGCTTTCGAAGCGGACTGCGAGTGATGCTGGCGGCCACGCTCGTGATAGGGCTTGCGCTGGCTGGCGGGAGTATTTATCGGATCTTGAGACTGGAAAGACTTTCGGAGCAACGCTTTGAAGAGGTTCTACAGGCTCGCACGGAACTACGCACGTTATCCGACCGCTTGGTAGAGGCGCAGGAGACGGAGCGGCGGGCGATTGCCCGCGAGTTGCACGATGAAGTGGGCCAGGCAGTTTCGGCGCTTTCCCTCGCCGCGGGCAACGTCGCCGCCCGAATTTCCCGGGACACGATTGAAGATTCGAAGGAACAACTCCGGAGCATCCGGCAAATTGCCGAAAAAACGGTGGCTGTGGTCCGTGACATGTCCCTGCTCTTGCGGCCTTCGATGTTGGATGATTTGGGGCTCATCCCCGCGCTGGAATGGCAAGCACGCGAGGTTTCGAGAAACAATGACCTCCGTGTGAGCGTACGGGCGGAGTCAGTGGCCGAAGAATTGGCGGACGAGCAGAAGACTTGCATTTATCGCGTTGTGCAAGAGGCGCTGCGAAACGTGACGCGACATGCCCGCGCAAAAGCGGTCGAGATCCGGCTTGCCGGGAACGAGAGATTTCTTCACTTGACGATCCACGACGATGGGCAAGGATTTTCGCCAGAACGCGAAAAAGGCGTGGGACTGCTGGGAATGCAAGAGAGAGTGCGGCGTTTGAATGGCTCTTTTCAAGTGGACTCCGAGCCAGGGCACGGAACAACCAGTAAAGTCGACCTGCCGGTTTCGGCGGCCTAGAAACATCACGACATGCGCATTCTGCTGGCAGACGATCACACGATCTTACGAAAGGGCTTACGGCTGCTGCTGGAGCGCGAGCAGGACTTCGAAGTCGTCGGAGAGGCGAGCAACGGGCGCGAGGCGCTGGAAATTGCGGAGCGCACACGTCCGAATGTAGCCATCATGGACATCGGCATGCCGATTTTGAATGGCATTGAGGCGACAAACCGAATCTGCGCGGGGCACCTCAACACGGCAGTAATCATTCTCAGCGTGCACTCGGATGAAGGGTACATTCTGCGCGCATTGAAGGCTGGCGCGCGGGGATATCTGTTGAAGGACTCAGCAGAAACGGATCTCCTTCAGGCGGTGCGTGCCGTGGGATCCGGAAAGGCGTTCTTCAGCCCGGCGGTCAGCAAGGTGCTCGCGGATGATTACCTCCGGCAGATCCGGCAACAAGGCGTTGAAGATCCCTATGATCTGCTTACCGCGAGGGAACGGGAACTATTGCAGCTAATCGTGGAACTGAAGCCCACCCGCGAAATTGCCGAGTTGCTCGGGGTGAGTGCTCATACCGTAGACAAGCACCGTGGAAATCTGATGCAGAAGCTGAATGTGCACAGCATTCCCGAGTTGATCCTATATGCCGTGCGACGGGGAGTAATTAGTTAGAAAAGAAGTGGAGACCGGCGGGCCTGATCTCCACTTCTTCGAACTTCATCAGAATGAGCCGGATGTTTTCACCGCGATAGCAGGAACATCTTGTTCCTTGACCAGACGATTGAAAGCCGGGACGCCTGAATCCATCACCTGTTTGAGTTTGTTGATCTGTGCGTTGATGCTGGTGGCGAGGTCTTCATAGACCTGCTGTTGTGAGGCGGTCGGCTGAGTATCCGCTTCCTCTACCGCCGTGAGCAGAGCGGCAAGCTTATTATTCAACTTCACAGGGAAGTTTAACGGATCTTCGCTGGCTCTGCTCTTCGTCTGGTAAAGAGCCTCTTCAATGTCAGTGAGTTCTTTCGAAAGCGCGTGGGCGCGGTCAAGGACACTCTTAGCTTTGGCGGAGTCCCCGGATTCGCGCAGACGCGCGGTCAGTTCATCGATCTGCTTGCGGACGGCGCGGATATCTATGATGGCCTGATTAGTCTGGCGTTAGCTTATCGCGCATCTGCGTGGCCGTATCGAGCTGAGCCACAAATTCCTGCTGAGTCGTTTGAAGGCGGGGATCTTTGACGACTTCAAACTTTTGCGTCTCGGTCTTGCCGTCAACCGTCAGGCGCACAGTGTATGCGCCGGGAACCACCATAGGACCACGTACGCCGCCAGCCCACAGAATCATGCCAGGGAAGCTAGTTGCATCAGGATACCGAAGATCCCAATCGAAGCGGTTTAGGCCTTGATTCGCGGGCGCGAGTTGGACACCGCCGCCACGCCGCGGACCGCCGGTTTCTTCCTGCATCTGCGCCGCTGCATCCGTAGGAGGTGTCTCCGTCTCCGGCCGGGGGCGCGGAGCAGGCTTACTCGAAAACTTCTTGACTAGTTTACCTTCGGAATCAAGGAACTCAACCGTGACTTCGCCTTGCGGCTTGTTCTTCAGCCAGTAGTAGACGGTTGCCCCGGTCGACGGATTCGACCCCACGTTTGAAGGACCCGAGAGTCCCGGCATGAAGCCTCGTCCGAACGCGCCCCGGTAGGCGTGTTTTGGCTGAAAGAGGTGAACGTCTTCATTAGCAGTGGCATCGCCTAACTGCGCCAGCAGTTGAGTATCATCGAGAATCCAGAATGCGCGGCCGTGAGTAGCGGCAACCAGCTCGTGTTCACGCTTCTGAATAGCAAGGTCCGCGATAGGCGTTATAGGCAGATTCAATTGCAGAGATTGCCAATGGGCGCCGCCGTTAAATGAAACGTAAATGCCCGTTTCCGTTCCGGCGTAAAGCAGATCTTTCTTGTTTGGATCTTCGCGTATGCAGCGCGTGAAAGCGCCGGCGGGGATACCGTCGTTGATCTGATGCCAGGTCTTTCCGTAGTCGGTGGTCTTATAGAGAAACGGATGGTTGTCGTCAAATTTGTAAAGCGTACCAGCGAAATACGCTGTGCCGGGATCGAAAGGCGACGCCTCGATGGAGTTGATCTGCATCCACTCCGGCATGTTTTTCGGGGTGACATCTTCCCAATGCTGACCGCCATCACGAGTCATGTGCACCATGCCGTCGTCGGCCCCAACCCAGATAAGTCCCTTTGTGACTGGCGACTCCATAACGGTGAAGATCGTGTCGTAGTATTCGATACTCGTGTTGTCCTTCGTGATCGGGCCACCCGAAGAAATCTGCTTTGATTTGTCGTTGCGAGTGAGGTCCGGACTGATAGGCTTCCATGTCTGGCCCTGATCCGTGGAAGCAAAAAGAACATTGCCGCCCGCATACATCAGGTTAGGATCGTGCGACGAAAAGAGCAGCGGGAAATTCCACTGGAAGCGGTACTTCAGGTCGGCTGGAGCCCAGCCCATCTCGTTGTCAGGATTGACGGTCACATTGCGAGTTTGACCGTCGTGGTGATCATAGCGAGTGATAAGGCCGTCATAGGATCCCGCAAAAACGACATTGGTATCTTTCGGCCACGGAGCGATCCAACCGCTTTCGCCGCCGCCGACCGGATACCAGTCGCGTTCACTGATGCCGCCGCTTGCGCTACGAGTAGCTATTTTGACCGTAGTGTTGTCTTGCTGCGCTCCGTAAGCGTGATAGGGAAAATCGTCGTCGAGGGTGACGCGGTAGAACTGTGCTGTCGGCTGATTGTCTTCGGGTGTCCAATTTTTTCCGCCATTGGTACTGATCGTTGCGCCACCATCGTTCGCTTCAATCATGCGCTGCGGGTTGCTGGGGGCAATCCATAGATCGTGATTATCGCCATGCGGCGGGCGAATGTCATTCCAGGTTCTGCCGGCGTCGTCGGAACGGAAAAACTCGACGTTCGTTGCGTAGACCTTGTCCGGATCTTTGGGGTCGGCAAAAATGCGGCCGTAGTACCAGGCGCGCTGCCGAAGCTTTCGTTCGTCATTTGTTTTGATCCAGGTTTTGCCGCCATTGTCGGAGCGAAAAACGCCACCATCTTCGGCTTCGATCAACGCGTATACACGCTGCGGATTCGCAGGCGAAACCGTGAGCCCGATGTTACCCATGACACCTTTGGGCAAGCCGGGATTGCGAGTCAACTCTGTCCAGGTTTCGCCACCGTCAGTGGATTTGAAGATGCCGCTGCCGGGACCGCCGCTTTCGAGATCCCAAGGTTTGCGATAGACCTCCCAGAAGCCTGCATACAGGATATTTGCGTTTGTGGGGTCAAAGACGAGTTCGATAGCTCCGGCCTTCGGACCTTTGTAGAGGATTTTCTCCCAGGTCTTGCCGCCGTCTTTGGAGCGGTAGATTCCGCGGTCTTCGTTGGGGCCCCAGATGTGGCCTAACGCCGCGACATAGACGAGGTCGGGATTCTTGGGATTAACAATGATCCGCGCAATCTGGCGCGTGTTATCGAGGCCGATATGCTTCCACGTCTGGCCACCGTCCATGGATTTGTAAACGCCGTCACCCTCGGAGACATTGCCGCGAATGTCATATTCGCCGGTACCCACGTAAACAATGTTGGGATCAGAGTCAGCTACTGTGATGGCGCCGATAGACGCAACGTCGAACGGCTGACCGTCGGAAACAGGCGTCCAGTTGACACCGCCATTGGTGGTCTTCCAAACGCCGCCGGCAGCACCGCCGAAGTAATAAACATCCGGTTGCGAGTCAACGCCTGTCACCACAGCGCTGCGGCCCCCGCGAAATGGTCCGATCTGACGCCATTTGAGGTTCTTGAGAACACTCATATCCTGTGCCTGAAGAAGCGAAGAAACGAGAAGACCACAAGTAAAGAAGGTTAGTTTTTGTAACATCGTTCGTTCAATTACTCAGTTCACTATTATTGATGATCGTTGCTTACCGGCGTTTGGATCGCAGGCAAACTATGGGAAGCGAGAAGCTGATTGTAGCTCGCTAAATCCTTCTGCAGCACCTCATCGAACTTCCCTTCGACGGCATTCAATCTGCCCGTCAGGACACGGAACACTTCATAATCCTGATCTGTTGGAGGATTGTCTCCAGTTTCGATTGTTCGTGCAAGCGCCGCAATGATGTTATTCAGCTTTATTGGGAAGTTAAGCGGATCTTCGTTCGCGCGATTGCGAACCTGATAAATCTCTTCTTCGATGGTGGAGAGCCGGTCACGCAACGACGCGCCGGCGCTGGAAACCGCTTCATCTTTTGCCTGATCCGCACGGTCTTTAGTGTCCTTGTTGATCTTCCGAATTTGAATGACCATATCGTCCGCTTTGCTCACTTCGTCGCGTACTTGACAGGCAAGTTTGAATTGTTCCTCCAATTGCGCCTGAGTGACTTGTTCGCGTGGATCGAGCGTGAGGGTGAACGGTTGAGTTTGCGTTTGACCGTTCGCGGTCACGCGCGCTTCATATTTCCCCGGCACTGCCAGTGGCCCCTGCTCAGCGCGAGCGCTCCACAGAACCTCGCCTTCGAAAACAGTAGCGCCGGTGTAGCGCAGATCCCAGGTAAAGCGATTGGTGCCGGGCTTTCGTCCCGGCGGTTGCGTGCGTGGTCCAAAGAAATCGCTCTCTTCCGCATCGTTACGATTGCGGTGCTTTTCGTCGTCGGCCGATGCCGTAAAGGAACGAACAAGCTGGCCGTTGGCATCGAGGATATCCACTTTGACCTTGTCGGCTTCCTTCTGCAGGTAGTAATCGATGGCTGCGGGATGGAGCGAGCGAACTGCTTCATCAGGCGTGAATAGATGAAGGGTAGAGGCGCTTAGATCGGGCTGGAGTTGGCGCAGGATATCGATATCGTCGAGCACCCAAAACGAGCGGCCGTGCGTTGCAACAATGAGATCGTCGCCTTGAATCGTAAGATCGGCAATTTGGGTATCGGGAAGATTGAGCCGCAGAGATTGCCAGTTGGCTCCATCATCGAACGAAACATAGATGCCGTGCTCGGTGCCGGCATAGAGCAGACCGGAACGCTTGGGATCTTCGCGCGTCACGTGCACAAAATCGTCGTCGGGAATGCCACTTACGATCTTCGTCCAGGTCTTCCCGAAATCGTGAGTTTTGTAGATATACGGCTTACGGTCATCGAGTTGATAACACTTCGCGGCCAGATAGGCTGTGCCCAGCTCACGCTGCGAAGCATCAATCATGCTGATACGGCTGAATCCGGGCAGGCCTTTCGGGGTCACGTTTTCCCAATTCTTGCCGCCATCGCGAGTAATATAAGCGAGGCCGTCATCTGAGCCTGTCCAGATCGTGTTGACGTCTTGGTACGAAGGCGCAATGGTGAAAATAGTGCCGTAAATTTCAGGACCGTTCTGATCTTTCGTAATCGGACCGCCGGAATCGCCGAGAGTTTTTGGATCGGCGCGAGTAAGATCAGGGCTGATCGTTTCCCAGCTTTGGCCTTGATTCGTCGTCTTCCAGAGGTGCTGCGAAGAAGTGTAGAGAATCTTGGGATCCGCCGGTGAAAAGACGATAGGGAATGTCCACTGCCAGCGCTCCTTCAACGTTGCGGCCGACTGCCCTGAAAAAAAGAGCGGATAGACTTGCACGTCACGCATAGCTCCGCTCGCACGATTGAAGCGAGTCAATAGAGCACCCTGGCTGCCTGCGTAGAAGATGTTGGGATCCGTTGGATCGGTAGCAATATAGCCGCTTTCGCCGCCACCCACCGAATAAAACGGGGCGAACATACCGGAACCGCCAAACCGGCGTCCTCCCGCAGTGCTCTGCACGCAAATAGTTGAGCTATCCTGCTGGGCTCCGCACACCTGGTAGGGAACATCCTTTGTGATGGCGACGTGATAAATCTGCGCGGTCGGGAAATCTTCGGCGGTCCAGGTTCCTCCCGCATCCACTGACACAGATCCGCCGCCATCATTGCTGTTGATCATGCGGTGATTGTCAGCCGGGTCGATCCAGAGATCGTGATGATCACTGTGCGGCGAACGAATCACTGTGAAGCTCTTGCCTGCGTTGGCCGATTTCAAGAACGCCACATTCATGATGTAAATGGTGTCTTTTTCCTTGGGATCGGCGTAGATGCGCGAGAAATAAAAAGCACGTTGCAGAGCGCGGCGATCCTGACTCGCAAGCGTCCACGTGGCGCCTGCATCATTAGATAGAAAAAGGCCGCCGTCGTTGGCTTCAACCATGGCATAAAGGCGATTCGGATCTGCGCCAGAAACCGCGATGCCAATTTTGCCGACGATGCCTTTGGGTAATCCTGGATTGCGTGTGATTTCAGACCAGGTATCGCCGCCGTCAGTGGATTTGAAAAGACCGCTCCCTGGGCCGCCATCGTTCAGCAACCAAGGAGTTCGATAGACATCCCACAGCGCAGCGTAGATGACCTTTGGGTTATGCGGGTCGAGGGCGAGGTCGACTGCGCCCGAATGTTCGTCACGGTACAGGATCTTCTTCCACGTCTTGCCGCCATCAGAGGATCGGAAAATGCCGCGGTCCTGATTTGGAGCATAGGGATGTCCCAGCGCAGCCACATAAACCAGGTCGGGGTTTTTGGGATCGACGCGAATGCGGGCAATGGCTTGCGTATCGTTAAGGCCCATGTGACGCCAGGTCTTCCCGGCATCTGTGGATTTATAAACACCATCGCCCTGCATGATATTGCCGCGAAGTTCTGTTTCGCCCATGCCGATGTATACGACGTCGGGGTTCGACTCGGAAACGGCGACTGCGCCGACTGACGAACTGGTCAACTGGCCATCAGTAACAGGCTTCCAAGTTGTGCCGCCATCGACGGTTTTCCAAAGTCCACCCCCGACAGCGCCAAAATAATATTCGAGCGGACGGCTGGAACTGCCCGCGCAAGCAATAGAGCGGCCGCCGCGATTTGGACCGATGTTGCGCCATTTCAGCGCATTGAACATCGAGGAGTCATAGGTGGCGGCCCAGGCGAACGTGGTGGCCAGGAAAAAGGCAAAAAGCGGCTTGTGTAGCATGCGAATCCTAACTTTATCGGAGTCGGATTTTGAAAGGGGCGTCTGTGTGGGGGAGGAGGTTACTGGTGGCCCGTTCCCAAACAGACATTACGTATGTGCCCGATGAGTTCTCAGCGCACACTGGGGCAGGCTCGTCGCAGCCTGCCGCTCTCGGAAGCAGAACTCAGAACGATTGAAAACGATATCACTCCCTGTATGCGTTGAAGGAGTGAACGCTCATCGCGCTGGCTATGATCAGTTCCCCGAATGTTGCAGGACGGCTTTCAACTGCCGGAACGCAGTCTCATTGAAGGCTTCCTTTAGCCGCTCGGGCGGGTGCTCCTTGCTGTTGGCGAAAGCCGCGTCACGCTGGCTCGCCCGCTCCAACAGCGCTTGGCCGTCGCTGTCGTCCGGGTATTGGGTTAGCAGCGTTCGAAGTTTGTTCGAAGCTTCATCGAATTGACTGTTTTTGAGCAGCGCAAGACTCAGGTTGAACAGGTAGGCGGAGTCGTTCTGGTCACCTTCAAGGGCGCGGCGGAAATCGTCAATCGCTGTCGGCTGATTTAGCTCGTTCTCGGCGGCTCCGATGTTGTTGTAGACCTCACTGATGGGAAACAGCTTGGCGACCTCATGGAAATAGCCGTTAGCAGCGCCGAAATCGCCTGCTCTAAAGGCAGCCAAGCCCATTTTGAAGCGGGCTTCGCCGTAACGGGTGTCATTTGGCGGGATGCGCTCCAGCCAGTTGATCGCCTGACGAAAATTCTTCTGGCTAAGCTCGGCTCTGCCGAGTTCGAATGCGGCATTTGAAAACTGCGGGTCCAACTTAGTAGCTTGCAGAAACCACTTTTCCTGCTGTTCCGGATTGGAGGACATCAGTCCGCGGACGTAACTCTCTTCGGCATCGAGGCGAATCAGCTTGGCCGGAGACATGAATTGATCCAGCGCTACATCTGCCGAGGGTTCTATGTATTTAAGCGTTTGCCAGGCGAGATGCTCTTCCAGGCGGGTTACATCTGAAAGTTTGCCCGCCTCCGAAATTTCGGGGCCATCCCGCATTTTGCGTAAGTCGAGAAACCGGGCGCTGATACGAACAGAACTATCTTTGAGTGACGCAGTCGCTGAAGGTAGGTTGATCTCATAGCTGCCGTAACAGACAAGATCTACATCCAAGCTTTCGCCCAGATGAATGACAGTAGCTTTGGTATACCCGGCGTCTGGGCGCAGCGAAAGCCGGCGTAATCCTTGCGCGCGGGCATCCCGGTCGAGCACAATCTGGTTTGCGGCGCTCAACTCCGACATCAGAGTTTCCGCAACGCTTTCGCCTACCCAGTTCAGATCTGAATATTGTGAGGTGTTATGAAATTGCAGTACCAGTAACGTGGAAGCTGGTGCGCCGCTTGCAAAAATGACGCTAAAGACAAAAAAAAGGAGACGGCGCAAAGGCACGTCTCCATGCTATCAAGCGTTGTGATCCCGGTTATTCCATGCCGCTGGTAGAGGTGTTCGCGCTGCCAAATACGATCCTGGTGTTCGTGCCGCCGATGCGGATTTCCTGCAGGTCGTTGTTGTTGGTGTACTGAAGCTCAGTCGTCGCGAATTTGGTGGGACTTGTCTCCTCTTTCGCCGGAACTTCAATCGAATTCTTGCCGTGCATCAGAACGGCGGTATTGTTATCCTTGAGCTCAACTTTGTAGTCGCCGGCCTTTACCTGCTTGCCTGCAACCACTGAATTATCGAGCAATGACACTTTGTAAGTAACCCCCGCGGCGCTAAGCGTCATCAATCCGGCGGTGGTAAGTGTGAGTAATATTCTGTTCAACATGGAATCTCCTAAACGTTAGATGAGGGAAAACTGATTTTGGTGCGCTTTTCCCTTGGCAGCGTTGTTGTTCTGCCTTCGCATATAGATACGATCACGGTGGTGGTGAATGTTACCGGCCGAAAGTAAAGGAATGTAAGTTTGCAAGTAGCACAACTTAATTAGGCGCACTCTTGAACTGTGACAAGAAATCGACGACTCTCTGGATTGCCGCTTCTTGCACGTTTTTCTCAGAGCCAAAGCCGCCCAGCCTGTATACATCGGACTCAGCGCGAAACCAGGTCGTCTGCCGTTTGGCGTACTGCCGTGTTTTCTTCTGGCATTCAGACAAGGCAGAATCGAATGAGAGTTCGCCGGAGATGAATTGTATGGCTTGCTTATAACCAAGCGATTGCAAGGGCTTGGAACCGTGCTCATAACCCAATTTAAGTAGCTGTCGTGTTTCCTCGATTAACCCGTTGTGGAACAGCCACGTTGTCCGGTCATTGAGGCGCGAATACAGCAGCTTCCGGTCGGGCTCGAGGCCTATTTTCAGCGGGGCGATTCCGGAGAACGCCTGTCGCGGAGCGCCTTGCGCCTGGGTTGCAGGTTTACCACTCAACAACATAATTTCGATGGCGCGAATCAGCTTGGGCGTGTCATTCCGATGAATGCGCGCCGCGGCCGCGGGATCGTACCGTTGCAGCACTCGATGCAGAATATTCTGCCGTCGAGCTGACATCTGCTGCAACCGGCCTCTCAAAGTCGCATCCCGTCCGGGAGCTGGGGACAAACCGTCCAACAGTGCTCTCAAGTAAAAGCCGGTTCCCCCTACGACCACCGGAAGACTTCCCCTCTGATGTATTTCGATAATGACCCGGCGCGTCATTCGCGCGTAACTGCCGGCCGACAGTTCTTC
The DNA here is from genome assembly GCA_963846025.1 of Terriglobia bacterium. GTDB lineage: Bacteria > Acidobacteriota > Terriglobia > Bryobacterales > Bryobacteraceae > Bog-105. Next base: position 254,570 of record CAWJUG010000012.1, read on the forward strand.
GCCCGGGCCAATCACGTCCAGCAGATGGTGTGGGACATCTCGTCTGTCTTCAACTGGTGTTTTGGCTGATCCGATATCAAGGCCTCGATAGACCTGAATCGAATCGCAATTTACGATTTCTCCCAAAAAATATCTCGCCAGAGCGAGAGCCAACTCGCTCTTGCCTGCGCCAGTGGGTCCGAGTACCACCACAACCGGCACCGGCATAGGTGAACCTTCCGCAGAAGTGTTTGTAGCCATCGAAAAAGGAACCGCGCAGATCCGCACTGCATCTCGCGTTTAAGGCTGCAGTTAGGGCTATACTAGGGGCAATAACTCTGTCAAGAGTTAAACGCTAATTGCTCCATCCGAAGCGGTCGAATGTCTCAATTCCAATTTAAATTCTTGCGCACTCTTTGTGCACTCATCGTGCTCCCGTTGGGCTTGACTCACGTGTCTTGGTGCGCTGGCCAGGCGCCCGTTCCTAATTCCGATGCCAAACCGGCCCTGCCGCCCGTCATCAAACAACCGCCTTCGCTTAAGGCGGAAGCCTACTATCACTTCTCCTTAGGCCATCTATACGAGGAGCTCGCGATGGCAAACGGAAACCGCTCCGACTACTTGAACAAAGCCATCGATAACCTCCGTCTGGCAATGAAAGAAGACCCCACGGGAGCTTCCTTTTTAGTAGAGGACATTGCTGAGCTGTATCGCGCGGCCGGACGCATTCGGGAAGCTGTTGAGGAAGCGCAGACTGCGCTTAAAGCTAATCCCGATGACCTGAATGCCCGTCGCGTTCTCGCGCACATCTACACGCAGGAGATTGGCGATGCGCAAGCGAACCGAATTGACGAAAACATGGTGCGCCGCGCAATTGAGCAGTACAAGATTGTCAGCGACAAAGATCCGAAAGACGTCGAGAGCCTTGTTATGCTCGGTCGCCTGGACCGGGTCCTGAATAATTCAGTGGATGCCGAAGCCGCTTTCAAAAAAGCGATTGCAGTCGATCCGGATAACGAGGACGCTGTGACCGGGCTTGCCAGCGTATATACCGATCGCGGGGACGCGCGTTCCGCCTCCGATCTGCTGGACAAGCTTACCAAGAAAAATCCTTCTGCGCGCGCCTACCTCAGCTTGGCCAGCAATTATGAGCAGATGAAAGAGTACGGGCTGGCGGCCGATGCGTTGAAAAAGGCTATCGATCTCGATCCCACTCACGTGGAGTGGAATGCTCAGCTCGCCCAGTATCAGGCCATGGCAGGCCATTACGATCAGGCGCTTCAAACTTACCAGGATCTGGCGAAGATGACGCCCCAGGACGCGACGGCTTACCTCGGCATGGCTCAGATCTATATCGAACAACAGAAGTTCGACATGGCTCATCAGATGCTCGATAAGGCCAAAGAGATCGAGCCCGACAATATAGAAGCGAAATACAACGAAGTGCAGCTTCTGGATCAGGAAGGCAAGACACCAGAAGCAATCGCCGCGCTGAACGATCTGCTCAATTCCACAGCGCGACGGACGTACGATGGCGCCCAGCGCGATGTGCGCGGCCGCATGCTGAAAAATTTAGGGGCGCTGTACGAAAAGAATAAACAACCGGATAAGGCTGTGGATGCCTTCCGTCAGATGGCCGCCCTTGATCCTGACAAAAGTGCTACTGCTGAAGCGCTGATTGTCGATGCCTATCGAACGGCGAAGAACTACCCTGCCGCAGAGCAGGAAAGCCAAGATGCCCTGAAAAAATATCCAAATGACCGAACCTTGCGAGAAGTTCGTGCCCAGCTTCTGACGGATGAAGGCAAAACGGATCAGGCGGTTGCCGAGCTAAAGACGCTGCTCGACGGCAAGAACGATCGCGAGACGTATCTTGCAATTGAAGATGTTTACCAGAAGGCGAAGAACTACGGTGAGGCTGCCAAGGCCTTAGACGAAGCCGAGAAGCTTTCGACCACCAAAGACGATAAGGCCGCTGTTTATTTCCAGCGAGGGGCGTTGTACGAACGCCAAAAGAAATACGAGCAGGCGGAGAAGGCGTTTCGTGCGGTTCTGGACAGTGCCAGTCAGAAGGACCCGGTTTATGCGTCCACTCTGAACTATTTGGGCTATATGTTTGCCGATCAGAATACGCGTCTGCCGGAAGCGCAGGACTTAATCAAGAAGGCGCTGGATCTGGAGCCGAATAACTACGCGTTCCTGGACAGCATGGGTTGGGTTGATTACCATCTCAACCGGCTGGATGAGGCCGAACATGAACTCACCCGCTCTATTCAGATCGAAGCGAAGGACCCAACCATCCACGATCATCTCGGGGATGTCTACTTCAAAGAAGGCAAGCTGAAGGAAGCAATCGACCAGTGGCAATCTTCTTTGCTGGAGGCGAACTCCGGTGCTGCGTCGGATATGGAGCCGGGCGATATCGCCAAGGTGCAGAAGAAATTAGACAGCGCGCGTGTGAAGCTGGCTAGAGAGCAAGCTCCGAAGCAGAACAATCAGTAGCTACCCGGTACTTAGATTTTGAGTAACGCCCGCAGACGCTTGGTCTGAATCCGGCTTACTGGTATTTCGGTCTGTTTCTTGTCGTCCATCTTTAACTGGAAACTCGACTTGAACCAGGGGATCACTTCTTTGATCCGGTTGATGTTCACAAGGAACGATCGATGAACCCGCCAAAAGGCGTTCGGATCGAGATTTGATTGCAACTCCTCTATTGTTCGATAGTTGGAATGCCCTTCGAATTGCGTTGTCACCACCGTAATTAAGCCGTCGTCGATGGTCGCGTAGATGACGTCATGGGCATCCACGATCAGGTTCCGGTTGTTATTCCTCACAAGCAGCTTCGTTCGTTGCAATGCCGGGATTGCCGGCGCCTGCTTGGCTGGTTCCGATGCGGGCTGCCGTTCGTCTATGGTGCGCTTAGCCCGTTCAACGGTTTCCGCCAGACGTTCTTTCTCAATGGGTTTTAGCAGGTAATCCAGCGCCTGAAGCCGGAATGCCTCAATGGCGTAGTGGTCAAATGCGGTAGTAAGAACGAAGTATGGCAAAGCACCGCCACGTTCGCGCAGTTGCCTGATCACCCCAAGGCCGTCGAGTCCGGGCATTTGAACGTCTAAGAAGACCAGATCGGGCTCAAGTTGCTGAACTAGATCAACTGCGGATAACCCGTTGGCGGCTGTCTCGAGGACTTCGATGCCCGGTAAGTCGTTGAGCAGGTACGACAACTCTTCGCGCGCCAACTGCTCGTCATCGGCGATGAGTGTCGTGACGGTCTCGGTGGCACCGGGCGACATCGAATGCTAGTATAGCGCGTAGGGCCGCCCGGAACGGCTGTCCATACGGGTGTTTTGTTCCGTTAACCCTGCTGGACGAGGCTCTTTTCAAAACGAAGGAAGAGACGAAGCTCTCAGTTTTGGAACAAATCCTTTAGCCCGGATTAAGACGGCGCGGGGCTTGCGCCGTCGAATAGATAAGGTGACTGATGGCCCCAGGTCTTTTTGACGCTGCTCGGAGCGCCAGGAAAAAAGTCAGAGATGCTCTCGACGACATTTCGCCGAAACGCATCCTTGTAATCGGCGGCACGCACTTCATCGGCCGGCTGCTGGTTACTGAGCTGTTGCATCGGGGTCATGAAGTTCATATTCTCCATCGGAAGGCCCGCCATCCCTTTAGCAAACGCGTTCACAATTTGATTGCCGACCGTAACGACGCGGCCAGTGTTCGCAAGGCCGTCGGAGCTATCCGGTTTGATGCCGTCTATGACAACGTCTACGACTGGGAGCACGGTACTACCGCTTCCCAAGTAGAAGCGGTCGCTCAAATATTCGACGGCAAGATTGGCCGCTACGTGTTTATGTCTAGCGTGGCGGCGTACGGAGACGGGTTAAACCATCACGAAGGCGATGCTTTAGCGCCTGACGATCACCCCAATCCATACGCCCGAAACAAGGCGATGAGCGAACGGGTCCTGTTCCGGTTGCATCAGCGCACCGGATTTCCGGTGGTCACGCTAAGGCCACCATTCGTTTACGGGGCAGGGAATCCGTACTATCGGGAAGCTTTCTTTTGGGACCGTTTCCGCGCCGCGCGAGCGGTAATTCTGCCCAGCGAAGGGCACCGCCTGATGCAGTTTGTGTATGTGAAAGACCTGGTCGAATTGGCGATAAAAGCCATTGAACTGCGCAACACCGCCGGGCACGCTTTCAATACCGCCAATCCGCGAGCTATCACGCAACACGAATTACTTCTCGACCTGGCTAGAGTTGCTGGTATCAAAGAACCACATTTGATCTCTATCCCTCGTGATCTGATCCATCGCGCAGGTGGTCAGGCAATCGGTGAAAAGCTATATTTCGGCTACTATTTCGACATGCCTGCTATTACTCAGATCGTCACAAAGGCTCAGCGCATGCTGGCTTTCAAGCCAACCGATTTTGAAATCGGCCTAAAAAGCACTTACCGCGCGTATTTGAAGCAGCGCAACTTCCCGAAGCCTGACTACGCGTTCGAGGACGAGTTGCTGAACCGTTTTTCTACTCTGATTCCCGCGCCGCGCTCCGCTTGATCAATTCCAGAGCGGTCTCGACTCAGGCACTCGCCGGCTGGGGATGAATCCAGGGCCCGCGGTAGGTGCGCCGCAGCATGCGGTTTGCTTCATCGTCGTTGCGTACCTTCTGCTGCTGAGGATCCCAGGTGAGTGTACGGCCAAGCGTTAGCGCGTTATTCGCAAGAATGCAGGAAGCGGTTGAGATATAACCTTCTTCGATGTCGGAAACCGGCTTGCTGCGGGCATCGATAGCTTGCAGGAAATTCAACATGTGGTAGCGGACGGCCGGCGCTACGTGGGTTTCCAAATCCTTCTCAGTGCGGTCTTCAGGGTACTTATCAAACTCATAGGTAACATCGCGATGGATTCGTTTGCCGTTGCCGGCGGGAGTGAAATCATAGCTGAACACACTTACCTTCAAAGTGCCCTTGTCACCGTAGAAGGTCGCGCCCCAGGGGTAGTTCGGATCTACCGAATCTCCCCAGCTACGGTGCTGCCATACAACTCGCAAATCGTCAAAATCAAATGTGGCTGTCTGCGTGTCCGTGATGTTCGCCTTACTCTTCTTGTCCACGAAAATGCCTCCGGTAGAAGCAATTCGCGCGGGCCATCCAAGTCCCATCATCCAGCGCGTCATATCCAGCATGTGCACGCACATGTCGCCGACAATGCCGTTCCCGTATTCCATGAAGGCGCGCCATCCACGGGGATGGACTAATCGGTTATAGGGCCGCATGGGTGCCGGTCCGGTCCACATGTCATAGTTCAGATAGCTCGGCGGAGCCGTATCCGGCGGATTCTCGCTCGTGCGCATGTGGTAGTAGCAGTAAATCTCGACAAGCGCGATCTTACCGAGTCTGCCCGTGTCGATGAACTCCTGTTTCGCTTCGACAATATGCGGCGTGCTCCGTCTCTGTAATCCGACCTGAACGACCCGGCCATAATGCCGCGCCGCATCGACCATCGCGCGGCCTTCCACCACGTCGCGGCTGATGGGCTTTTGAACCCACACGTCCGCGCCAGACCGCATGGCTTCTATTGCAATCAAGGCATGCCAATGATCCGGAGGGGCAACAAGAACAACATCCAGATCGCGTTCCTTTAGCATCTGACGATAATCCGCATAGGTCCGCGGCGTCTTGTGTGAACGCTGCCGCGTTGCCACAATTGAGGCCGCTTCGCTGAGCATGTGCTCGTCTACATCGCATAGCGAAATGACCTCGACCGGTGATACCTGGATGAGGCGGAGCAAATCGATCTTGCCGTACCATCCGCAACCGATCAGCCCGGCTCGCCTGACTTTGGTGTCGGGCTGGGCGGCCGCATCACGGCCGAAGGTAGTCAGCGCAGCCGCCGTACTGGCGCTTTTCAGGAATTCACGACGATCCATCGCTTCCAGTTTAGAGAGCGATGCAACCGCTGACACGAAATAATTAAATTCCTGACATTTCTGTTATGCGACGCAGCGTATGAGAATCCAACCAGTATGAAAAATGTATTTCTATCACTCGCGCTGTTCGCAACCGTGCTCAGCGTGCCGGTCTACGCCCAAGTTGGCCAGGATCTAAAGGCCGCCGGTGAAAACACTAAGGATGCTGCCAAGACCGGGACCAAGAAGACGGGACATGCTGTTAAGAAAGGCGCCACCACATCTACTCACGCCGTCAAGACTGGCGCGCACAAAACAGCAACTAAGGTTTCAGATAAGACGCAGGACACGAGCACGCATCAGTAATCAATTCCAGTTGCGAGAGACCCCGAGGCGAGATCGGCGTGAAAAACTTCTAAACGCGAAGCGGACAGGTGAAGTTCGCGCGCATCTCCGCTCTCAACACCGGGGGTGCGCTTACCAATCCGCTACGCGTTTGCGAGTCCCGGTGCTGCTGCGATTGCAACGCCGGGGCGACTCGCTGACGAAAATACTTCTAAGCTACTTTAGTCTCGAATGCCGGGACTTCCAAAGCGCTCGCTAGCGCTTTCTTTGTTTTCTCTGCCAGATTTCTGAGCCGTGCGTGCTTGGGCCTGCTCAGGCGGCGTTCCACGCTTCGGCGGGCCCGGAGCAAACGAATACGTACGGCAGTTTCCGACCAGCCATGTTGACGGGCGATTTCCTGAACTTTGTACCCTTCAATGTAGTGGCCTTCAAGTACCACCCTGTCGTTCGGCTTGCAGTCACCAAGAATGCGCTTCACATCGATCGCGGCAACATTCATTCTCGGCGGTGCCTGTAGTTCCGGCAAAGTCTGCGTCTGTGGCTCGCGGCGCAGAAATGTCCGGTGGATGTTGAGTGCGATGCTATTCGTCCACGTTAAGACCAGCGCAGGATCGCGCAACTGCTCACGACGTTCCCAGCCCTTTGCCCAAGCCGCCTGCGCTGTATCCAGGGCCGCATCATAGGAAAGTCCGCGTGATACCAAAAACCGAACCGTCAGGTTGAAACCACGCTGATACGCCTTGCCGTATTCTTCTGTTGTCATTTAGCTCCACCGCTCCTAAAAATCATTTAATTGATTCGGCAACGCTTTGCGCTTCCGAATTTGGTGATCTCTTTGGATCACCTTCTGTCGGCTTATATCACCAACGGTGTAAAGCTAGGCAGTTTTGCTGCCATGCTCCGAGGCGTTTGGATCTATCACCCAATAAGCGATGGCAATGACAAGCAAATCAGGCATTTCCGTAAACGAATTAGGTGGAGGGCAGGACAGAAGGGCGTTGACCCAGGACAGCTGAATCGTGAAAAAATTTCTGGTTGGAGCGGGAAAACAAGAAACGTTTTCCAGGAGCAAGAAAAACTGGCTAAGTCGTAGAAGTACCTAGTGTTTTCGAATCTCAACGGGCGCACTGACACGAGTTCCGCTTGGGCTAATACGTAGGCAAAAGAAGAACGAATAAGGCGAAGAATTCGAAGAAGGTTACTTCGGCTGTTCGTCGGATTTTGTCGAGGTTTCTACCTTTTCCGGTTCGTCAGCCGTGGCGTTTCGCATGCTGTCCTTGAAAGAACGAATGCCTTTTCCAAGGCCTTGTCCCAACTCGGGCAGTTTCTTTGGTCCAAAAACAAACAGCGCAATCACCAAGATGACCAGCAGGTGAGTGGGCTGAAATAATCCGTCGATCATGGGTCTCCTTCCGCGCAAAGGCGGACCTTACCGCCTTTAGTATATCGCGCTTCCAAAGGCAGCGCTTCGGAACTGTAGCGCGTCTACGGAAAGCTGCGCGACAACTCTGTTGACATCCACCGAGCCGTCCGGTATAGTTCTGAAGTACTGAAGTATCAATAAGTTGAGATTCTTCAAGTACCTTTAGAGGTTCAAATCTACTGAGTTTCAAGCGGCTACGAAGAGACGTTAGCTAGCCCGGCCCAACGCACAATCGCAGGAATGATGGAACACGATGCCCGGACCACTTGAAGAATCCGTCGAGGCTCCCGCAATTGTCGACAGCAGCGATTACGAAGCATTTCTCGACGACTACAGCAGCCACTTCGCAGTCGATAACCGCGAAGTCTTGCATGGGCATGTGCTCAGTGTCTCCGACAAAGAAGTAATCGTAGATATCGGCCGCAAGATTGAGGGCTTGGTTCCGGCATCACAATTTCCCGCTGGTGGAGGGCAAACCAGGGGTCAAGCGCGGCGACACCATTGAAGTAATGTTTGACCGGACGGGAGAACCGGTTGAGGGCTACATTTTGCTCTCCTACGAACGTGCGCACCGCCTGCAGCTCTGGGATCAGATTGAAAAAGCAGCTGCTGAATCCGCGACAATCACCGGTCGTGTCACAGCGAAAATTAAAGGCGGCTTGCACGTGGATATCGGTATCGATGCATTCCTGCCAAGCTCACAAATAGAACTGCGGCCTATCCACAATCTGGATGTCTATCTTGGGCGCGAACTGCCGCTGAGAATTCTGAAACTGAACCGCCGGCGAGGCAATGCGGTGGTTTCTCACCGTCTCATCCTCGAGGAGGAAGCGTCTAAGCGCAAAGCGGAGGCGCTCGCAAATATCTATGAGGGCGCGCAAGTTACCGGCATCAATCAAGAATCTGACCGAATACGGCGCTTTTGTGGATCTGGGCGGGATAGACGGACTGCTGCACGTCAGCGATCTGAGCTATGGGAACGTGTCGCATCCATCAAGCGTCGTTCACGTTGGCGATCAGGTCACCGTCAAGGTTCTGAAATTCGATCGGGAGAAGGAGCGCATTTCGCTGGGGCTGAAGCAAATGCGTCCCGATCCCTGGGCCGACATCGACGCGCGTTACCCCATGCAGAGCCGCGTGATTGGGCGAATCGTCAGCATCACCGACTATGGGGCATTCGTCGAACTGGAGCCTGGCGTCGAGGGATTGATCCACATCTCAGAAATGACCTGGAGCCGCCGGATGAAGCATCCGGCAAAGGTCGTGAAAGTCGGCGATCAGGTGGAAGCGGTGGTATTGGATATCAAGCCGCGCGAACGCCGCATTTCCCTTGGGATCAAACAACTTGAAGCAGACCCGTGGACGACGGTTGCCGAGCGGTACAGCGTGGGATCCGTCGTAGAAGGCCGCGTACGGAAGCTCGCCGACTTCGGTGCATTTATAGAGATTGAGGAAGGCGTCGATGGCTTGGTTCATATATCCGACATGTCGTGGACCGCGCACATCAAACATCCTTCGGAACTGGTGAAGAAGGGGCAGCAGGTTCAAGCCGTCATTTTGAGTATCGACGCGCAGAACAGACGGCTTTCCTTAGGTGTGAAACAGCTTCAGCCGGATGCGTGGGAGACGTTCTTTCAACACCATCAGATAGGAGATATTGTCAGAGGACGGGTTTCGCGCGCGGTCGCCTTCGGGGTTTTCGTTGAACTGGGGCCTGGAGTAGAAGGGCTATGCCACCGTAGTGAAACGGCCTCGGAGGGGCGTCACAGCGGCCCAAAGGCCGCCGAAGAACCGGTCCTACCCGTAGGACAAGAGTTTGATTTCAAAATCATCAAGTTGAATGAGGCACAGAAACGAATCGGGCTGAGCCGCCGGGCTATTTCAGAAGATGACGAACGAACTCGGTTGCAGGATTATGGACGCCAGGCTGCAATGGCGACTTCCAACGTGGGAAACGCAATCAAGCAGCATAGATCGGAAGAAAAAAGGAATCATTCTTAAGGGATAAGCAACGATATGACGAAGGCTGAGTTGATTGAGGAGGTTGCCCGCGTTGTGGAGATGACCAGGAAGGATTCCGAAACCATTGTCGAAACCATCTTCGACAGCATCGTGAACAGCCTCCACAAAGGGGAGAAGATCGAAATTCGCGGCTTTGGCAGCTTCCGCACCCGCCAGCGCCAGCCCCGCGTGGGGCGAAATCCAAAAACTGGTTCACGCGTTGAGGTGCCTTCCAAGCGTATTCCTTACTTCAAGCCGAGCAAAGAATTGCGTGATCTGGTCAATCATGTCACTCACAAGGAAGACACTGCGCCGGCCCATGAGACGTCTTCGGCGCCCGAGCCGCATTTCCCGGGCTCTAACTCGTAATCCTCATCCATATGGAACATCTGTGGACGCCATGGCGCTCCACTTATATGAACGCTAACAAAGAGGCGAGCCGCTGTATTTTTTGTAATGCACTAGCGAGCGACCAGGATGAAGAGAACCTGATCGCATTTCGCGGCAAACACTGTTTCGTCATTTTGAACCGCTATCCCTATACGAGCGGGCACATCATGATTGCTCCCTATGCACACGTCGCCCGGCTGAATGAGGCAACACCAGACACGCTAGATGAAATCGCAAGACTCACTCGACACGCAGAATTGGTGCTTGAGCAGGCTTACCATCCAGACGGCATGAATCTTGGAATGAACTTGGGGCGTGCGGCGGGCGCGGGCATCGCCGACCACATACACATGCACATGCTGCCACGCTGGAATGGCGACGCCAATTTCATGACCAGCGTGGCTGGCACGCGCATTATCCCCGAGTCTTTGGATGAGACTTATTCAAAGATCAGACAAGGCTTTGCAAGCTGCTGTTAGCGCCCGATGTCGATCCGCAGAACGGCGTCGGAGTGGTTGTGGCGCCAGTCCCAGTATTCTTGCCGCTGCCGTTCATTGGCACGCGCCCAATCTACATAGGGTCTGTGGCGCTGCTCCCAATACATGTGCCACGCCCTGTCTTCGTGGTCATTCCATTGGTGGTAATCCTTGTGATGCCTGTCGTAGTATCCCCGATCGTCATGATGATCGCGAGTCGTGATCTTGCGCGTACATGCACAACGGCATCGTGAGCGCAGCCGACAAAGAAAGCGCTATCAATAGTCTTTTCATTTTTGTTCAGGTTCCTCCAACCTCGCTGATTAGAGGCTCCGAGCCGCGACTGTGTTTCTACGAGTGTCATCTTACGGGCGTGCTCTTGCGGCATTTGGTCCGGATCTGGTACTTTCCTTAAGTTGCAACTGTACAAAAAGCCACTCTTTTCGCCTCGCGTGGATATGACGGCGACAGGCGTTGCCTGCGCAGCGTTGCTGCTCAGCCTATCGACGAGCTGTGTTTCCCCCGAAGCGATAGGCGCTTTTGCCGACTCGGCCCAGAAGACGCTTGCGGGCGGACCGCCGCTTTTTGCCGATATCCATAATTCTTGCGTGCGGCGAGAGAGTGCCCGTCCCGGTTCGCCCATATTGCCGTTATTCGTTCCTCCTGGTTCGAAAAATGCGCCGCCGAAGGACCCGCCCGCTCTGGCCGCTTGCGCTCGATTCGCGACTGAAGCCCAGGGTCTGACGAAGATCTCCGATGTTTTAACGGCGTATTTCAGAGCGATGCAGCAATTGTCCGCGTTCAATACATCCAGTGTGAGCGCGGCTGGCGAAACCGCAGTGGAAAACGCCGGCACCGCGGCGGGCCTAAGCTTGACTCAGGTCGATTCAGCCGGAAAACTCGCAAGCCTGGTAACACGGTTATTCACGGAGAGCTATCAACGGAGTCACCTTCTGGAATACCTGCGCAGTGCGGATCCGGAAGTGGCCAATCTCACAGAGGGACTCGACGGAGTAGCTAGGAACTATCTCGACTTCCTTCAGGAAGAGCAACAGACGATCACTGCACGGTACCAGTCGGTTGGAGATGTAAACCAGAAGGCGCTGTTACTTCTATTGAACCGGGCTTACACTGACGACCTGGCCCAGGTACAGGGCCGTCGCGACGCGGCGAATGCTTACCGGGACGCATTGAAGGATATTCGAGAAGGACACCACCAACTCGTCAAGAGCGCTCAGCACTTAAGCACCAAAGAGCTAAGCATGTCTCTTCAGCCGTACACTTCGAAACTCGATGGCCTATTACCCTCGTTGCAGAAAAGCAACTGATTTCCTGAAAGGAGCGCCGAATGCCCGGTACAGCCGATGAAGCCCAGGAGTTAGCAGACCTTTTCACTAAACTCGCGGGGGAAGTAGACGCCTTTCGAAACGCCAACTATGATCGAGCTATCTCCGCAGAGGCGGGCAGAACTGGAAGAGCAGATTCAGCAGCTTTACGACTTTCACGATCAGTTTGCCGGCGATGCGATTCAGAAAACGATCGATGCGATGCAAGGTGACTTGGATAAGCTCACCAGCGTCACACGTCAAGCGAAGGATGCGCTGCAACACCTGAAATCTATCGAGCAAGTTGTGAACATTGTTTCAGCGGCGGCAACCCTCGCTGAAGATATCGTCTCCGCTGACTATGGTGCCATCCCGGAAGCGGTTCGCTCGCTGGCTCAAGCTGTGCAAGCGCCGCCCGATAAGGATTCTGCAGGTTCTTAGAGCCGATATTTCGTTTCTACAGAAGAATTGCGGAGAGAACTGCCGGTCGATCTGGCACTATAGGAGATTACCGCATATATGTTCGATTGGTCACTGGACCCAAGGTCCCAGTTGGCGCTACTGTGCCTTCTGACTGCGTTCGTCTTCTGGAATAACGACCTGTTGTTTTTCACGTTTGCGATCATGGCGCTCTGTACGCGTTTGGTTAGCGAGAGCTTCTAGCCCTGTCTCGGCAACGTTGTCTGCTGAGATATTCCCCAATCCCACCCTCGCTGAAAGATCAATCAGCGCCTGGTCGTGAACAGTAACCGTGACTGTACGCTTGTGACGGTACGGAGCCTACCCTGTTACGGCGGGACTCGAACCCGCAAGCGCCGGCTCAACGGCGCTGACCGATGCCAGTTTTGCCCCTGGCTGGGCTGGCGCTCGCCTTGATCTATCCAGCTACCGACTATCTCAGATCAGTTCCGTCCTCCAGTTCAACTCCTGAATCTTGGTATCCAGTTCGCGGTAGCGTTTCGATAATGTGTCAACCTGCTGTTGCAATTGCGATACGGGTAGCGTTGCGACAAACTTCACTTCCGACTTGGAATACCTATCCTGACGCGTAGCTGCAGCCTCCGCAACGCTAGCGAGAAGGTCCCGCCGCTTCCCGACGGAATCGCGTTCGGCAATGGCATCCGCGATGGTGAGCTGTTCATCGAAAAGCGTCCTTGCGTTGGTGCGGTTGATAGACTGCACCAGTTGCAGAGTACGGCCGAAAACGCGATCGATCTCCGCGACCAGTTCGGACGGTTCCTCAGCCGGTGCTTCTCCCTCCTGCACTCTCGCTACACGCGTTAGCCGTTTTTTCAGAGCTTCGATGCGAACTTGGCAATCGCTGCGTTCCGCAAGCGCTTCCGCTAGCTTCAAATCCTTCTCCTTAAAATCCCGCTGATCTGCGATTATTCTACCTGTCTAGAGAATGTTCCTCCAGAACCCGGATTGGTCAAGCTCGCAGACCGCCCGCCGTGCATCAGGCGTGTTGTAGGGCTGAAACTGGTTCTCTCTCCGGGGTTCCGCTACATCTGCTAAGCGCAGCTTTTCTAGAATGCTTCTTCTGGAGCAGGGATAAAAAAGCAAGTAGTGCGATAGTTTGTAGAACGCCCCCGAAAAGGACGAATACCGACCTGTCGAATACTGGGTATGGAGAGCTGTAATCATTTGTAAGCTGCGCAAACGATATCGGCTTCGAGCATGAAAGGCAAACACGATAACCGTCGAAAATAGCGTTTGTCATCGTCAAGAAAATGTGCCGAAATTCACGTGTCAGCAGGTTCTGGTCAAGCCGCTCCAAGCCAACCCCCCCGCGTACCACGCCGACCAGATCCGGCCTACCCGCTCGGATAACATCGTAAACGTCTACCATCGAAGCCGGCCTGCCATTTACTGTGTACAGCAAATCCCACATTGCGTCCATGAGAACCCATTGATGCAACTCTGGAATCCAGACCTCTGTCACCGTGTGACCAGCGTTCTCGGATTTCCAATGAGTCTGTGCAAATCCAACGACTCGAGCACGCATTCCGATACTCTCCAGAGCACCCGTAAATAGATAGGCGAAGCGGCGGCACACTGCCGGAGAGCCGCCGCGTTGCGCGCTCAGGATCAGAAAAGGATCTTCGAGATCCCCCTGCATTCTCTCCAGGAGCGTAATTGTGTGGGGCCGCCAGCTATCACCGGGCTGCTGCTGCATTTTGACCCAATGGCGAACCTCAATCGCAGTTTGTAAATTGTCAAATTGTGGATCGATTTGTGGCAAATAGAGCAACCTGAACCGTTTCACCCTTTGGGACGACATATCCTGCTCGATGAATCCCGCCGGAAACTCTGCTCTAAAAAAGCCCTCGTCGGGGATGTTGACGATCACCGATTTAAGAAAGAGCAGATTGGATGCACGGCTTAATAATAGACAGCCAGCGAGGAACGAACACGCTGATATGACAGACAAAATTGCGCAGGACCACGCGTCAGGGATTGGCAGGCCTAGACAGCCTTGGGGCTTGCGACCGCTGCGCGGGCTCAACTGACGATCGGTTTTCAAGGAAACCGAAGTTTACAGCGGGAACTTAAGTAGTTACAAGGTAACGCGGGTACGCGCCGTTCTAGTACTCCGATCAATAATTCTTGCTTATTGCCTAATTCCCAGCCAGCGGCGTTTCCTCATAGCGATTTAGTAACTCTTCAGGCCCGTCGTAGATCGCGATACACCCGGCGCTGCGCAAATCTTTTTCGGGAAAGCCGCCGCAGAGGACTCCCACCGTTCGCAGTCCCGCCCGCTTGGCCGCTTCGGCATCATGCGGACTGTCACCCACTACGATCGCGTCATCAGGCCTTACGCCATCACCCAACCGGTCCAGGGCCGCTTCAAAGATGTCGGGGTGAGGCTTGGATCGCTTAGCGTCCGCCGATGAGGTTTCTACCTCCACTAAGTCTTCGATATTTGCGATCTCCTCGAATTTCTTCAGTTCGTCGCTCTTCGCCGAAGAAGCGAGAGCGATCTTTTGACCTTCGCCTTTTACCTTCTGGAACAACTCCCGCACGCATGGAAAGGGCTTGACTTGGCTCAGATACTTGCGTTTAAAAAGGTCGCCGCGGTACTTCTCGAGCTCCTTCCCACGCTCCTTTAGCTCGGCTTCCGAAAGAAATACCGGCAGTAATTGATCGCCGCCTTTGCCGATTTGGCTACGAATCTGGTCGAACGGAATGTCATGCCCGAAGTGGTGAAACGCTTCCTGCCACGCCTGCGCATGCAGGTCTACCGAGTCAAGCAAAGTACCGTCAATGTCGAAAATAATCGCTTTTGCCATGGATAACGTGCGCCGCTGTTGACCTCATGCGTCTGACGCCAGCATCAAAGTAGTGTTTCGACTGCAAACTGCATCACATTAAGTGCATGGGGACAAGTACGGAAGCGCTGCCGAAATTCCTGGACGAGGTGAAATCCGCCAAAGAGGCGGGTCTTCGTTACGTCATCCCGAAAGGCCGGGGGATTCGGCGCCGCCGGGCGGGCAGCGGCTTTGTTTATTTGGATGAAGATGAAAAGCCGGTTCAAGACGAAGAGACGTTAAACCGCATCCGCTCGCTAGTCATTCCACCCGCCTGGACGTCGGTCTGGATCAGCCCAAAAGCGAACGCGCATATACAGGCTGTGGGGCGAGATGCGCGGGGTCGCAAGCAGTATCGATATCATCCGAAATACCGTCAGATTCGTGATTTAGTGAAGTTCGACCGCATGCGAGCCTTCGGTAAGGCGCTGCCGCGAATCAGGCGTATTGTCGGGCGAGATTTAAGCCGCCCGGGGCTGCCAAAACGGAAAATTTTGGCGGCGGTGGTGAAGTTGCTTGAGACGACCTACATTCGGATCGGTAACGAAGAGTATGCCGAAGAGAACGGATCGTTTGGGTTAACCACGCTCAAAAATCAGCACGTCCAGGTACTGGGGGACACGCTCAAGTTCAAGTTCCGGGGGAAGAGCGCTCAACACCATGAGATTACGGTGACGGATCCACGGCTGGCGCGCATCATTCGCAGGTGCCGGGATCTGCCCGGTAGTTCGCTCTTTGAATGTCTGGACGAAGAGGGCAAGCCGGCGTCAATTGAATCCGGCGATGTCAACGATTATCTCCGTGAGATCAGCGGAGGAGAGTTCACCGCAAAAGACTTTCGTACCTGGGGCGGAACTTGCCTTGCGGCCAGTTGCCTGCTTAGCAAGTGCGCGGAAAACGCAGAGAACTCCGATGTCAAATCCGTTCTGGTGGACGTTGTAAAAGAAGTGGCCGGCAAGCTAGGCAACAAGCCCGCTACTTGCAAAAAGTACTATATTCATCCTGCGGTAATCGATTCATTTTCGGCCGGCAGCTTACGTGAATTGGCGGAAAAATTCCGCGATAACAAGAGCAACTATCTTTACGAGCAGATTGTGCTTTCGCTGCTGACACCATTGAAGCGCGCGCGAGCGGCGAAAGGCAGCGTGACTTTACTGCCGAGCAGCCCAAAGCTGCGTGACTTTACTGCCGAGCAGCCCAAAGCTGCGTGACTTTACTGCATAGATTGCTGCTGGCTTGAGGGCGGAACTAAGCCCTTGATGCGGAGGTAGGTCACCATATTGCCGTAGTGTTCCATGTTGTGTCCGATGTTGATCGTAAGGACACTCAGTTTCGGCGAGTCACGCCCGAAGAACTTGACGATTTCCGGGGCCTGCGTGTCGGTCATACTGTCGTAGGCTTTATCGCAGTACGCAAAACCTTCTTTGAGTGCCGCAATCAGGTCCGCTTTGCTGGTCTTATTCTTCTCGATTCCCGGCGGCTGCTTGCCATCGCCGACGACGGCCGAACAGAACTCATATTGGGCATCGGCGACGTGCCCCACCAACTGACCGAAAGTTCGAACCGTAGCCACCGGTTTGAACGCGTAGTTTTCTTCCGGCATCTCTTCGGCCGATTTCAATATTTCATTCTTACTGGTGGCGTACATATATCTTGTTACGCTGCTAAGCGGATTTGCTTTAGCCGCAGATCCCGCGCTGGTCGATTGTGAGAAAACCGATACTGTCCCCAAACTGAATACAAGAAGTAGCCGTTTCATGTGCTAAACACCCCTTGTGGAGTGTGTCGTAGTTCGGCCGCCGATGTCAAGGCCGCGTTTGGCTGATTTCAGCCGTGTCTTAACAGCCCAACTGTTATCAATGAAAAATGGCCAGCGATCCATTTCTGAATGAGGCTATTCGCGAAGCCCAACTAGGCCTTGCCGAAGGAGGCATTCCCATCGGCTCCGTGCTCGTCTGCGATGGCCGAATTATCGGACGCGGTCATAATCGCAGAGTGCAATCGGGATCGGCAATCCTGCACGGAGAGATGGATTGTCTGGAAAACGCCGGACGGTTACCTGCAGCCACTTACGCGCGCTGCACCATTTACACCACGCTTTCGCCGTGCCCTATGTGCAGCGGAGCAATCGTCCTGTACAAAATAGCCCGCGTCGTCGTTGGAGAAAACCAGACCTTCCTCGGCGCGGAGGAATATGTCCGCTCGCACGGTATTCAGGTAAACGTCGTGCAAGATTCCGAATGCATCCAGCTGATGCGTTCTTTCATTGCCGGCCATCCGGATCTTTGGAACGAAGATATCGGTGCATGAGGAACGAAGATATAGAGAATGACCTAAGCGCTCGGTTCCGTCTTGTTAGCCATATTGGCCACTAATTTCGCCAGTGGCGTGAACATATCCACCGGAACAGGAAACACCACCGTCGTGTTTTTTTCTGCTCCGATATCAAGCAGTGTTTGCAAATATCGTAATTGAATCGCGACGGGCTGTTTTTGAATTTTTTCTGCAGCCATGGCCAGCTTTTCAGCGGCCATGTATTCACCCTCGGCATGGATAATCTTGGCGCGGCGCTCGCGTTCGGCTTCGGCTTGTTTGGCGATCGCGCGAATCATCTGGTCTGGCAAATCCACTTGCTTCACCTCAACCATGCTGACCTTTACGCCCCACGGTCCTGTGTGCTGATCAAGCACTGCTTGCAGGCGGATATTGATCTTCTCGCGCTGGCTCAGCAACTCATCAAGTTCCACCTCGCCCAGCACGCTGCGCAATGTCGTTTGGGCAAGCTGGCTCGTGGCATACAGGTAGTTCGCGACCTCAATCACGGCTTTAATCGGATCGACAACCCGGAAATAAACCACTGCATTCACCTTCACTGTTACGTTGTCGCGCGTAACCAGGTCTTGCGGCGGTACCTCCATCGCTTCGATGCGCAACGACGTACGCGCCATGCGATCCAGCGGGGCGAAGACAAGAATGATTCCCGGCCCCTTAGGTTCGCGGAGCACGCGGCCCAGCCGGAAGATCACGCCCCGTTCATACTCGGCCAAAATCTTGACCGACGAGATCAGATAAAAGATAATGATGATCGCAAAAATGAGAACAACACCAGAAAAGAGACCGCCTAGTTCCGCCAATTATCAAGCCTCCGTTACCCAGATTGTCATGTTGTCCACTCGTTCCACACGCACTTTTTGTCCGGCCTCTATTAGGTGATTGCTGCGCGCTTGCCAGTATTCACCTTTCACAAACACTGTGCCTTCCGGACTGAGCGGTGTTCGGGAAAGGCCCGTTTCGCCGACCAGCGTTTCCAAGCCCGTCAGATGCTTCGCTTTCCGCGCTCGCATTCCCAACGAGCCAAGAAAGATGATGATAATACCAAAGGCGGCCGATACCGCGATGGCCAACGCTGGCGAAACACGTTGCGGGCCTCGCAGCAACAAGATTGTCCCGAACGCGAGCAACGCGGCGCCCGCAATGCCCGAAACCATGTGCGTGTAGTATTTCAGCTCTATCGTCAAGAGCAAGCCCGCAGAGATCAGCAGCAATAAGCCATACCACGTGGGTGAATCTTCGTAGAGTCCGTAAGCGCCGCCGAGAATCAGCAGCAGACCCAGCAACCCAGGGACGATCATACCCGGTGCATGCATTTCCCAATAAATGCCGAGCGCCCCTAGTACCAGCAGCACGAACGCGGTGTTCGGGTCTGACAATGCGGCAGGAAACATGCTCCTCTCTAGTTTGTCAATTCTGAACGAGGGCGATAACCGCTGAACGAAAGTTAACGGCGCTATAGATAAACCCTGGCCTTTGGACAGCCGTCTTACGGGTTAGAGGTCTCAAGGATCTCCAGAAGGAAAAACAACAATGAAAAAGCAAATCGTTACCTTAGCCCTAACCACTTTTTTCGGGCTCGGCACAATCGGCGTGGCAGTAGCGGCGCCACAGGATCCGCAGGCGCCCGCTCCCGTTCAAGCACGTGAGCATCGCCCCGTTGACCCGAACCGCCAGGTGAAAATGCTGAGTAAGCGGCTGAATCTCACCGCGGATCAACAGAACCAGGTATTACCCATTCTGGGCGATCAGCAGCAACAGATAGCCGGCATCCAGGCAGACAATTCGCTTTCGCAGAAAGACCGTCACGCCAAGATGCGCGCCGTCCGCCAAGACAGCGATGCCAAGATCCGCGCTCTGCTGAACGACAACCAGAAGCAAGCCTACGATCAAATGCTGCAGCAACGTCGTGAGCGGAAGCAGCAGCGCCAGAAGCAAGTTCAAGGTACTGGAAACGTCAGCTAGTACCTGCCAACAGAACCGCGAGTGTCAGCGAGCGGAACATACTGCGAAAAGGGGCTCGTCATGAGCCCCTGTCGCTTATTAGCCGGAAGCCGATTGCGCATCCACCAGGTCTTTCTCGGGCTTAATTGGCGCTTTCTCCATCTTCTGTTTCTCGCTTGGATGAACACTCTTTTCGAACGGCCCTAACTTGACAGGTTGCGCTGAACGGGCCGATTGGAGCAGCGCCTGCACAATGCGAATATCCGCCAAGCCCTCCTGTCCGGACGGTTCAGGCTCCCGATCCTCCAGAACGCAGCGTGAGAAATATTCAATTTCGCCGCCGAACTGATCCACCGTATCGAACTTGGTCTCTTTTTCTTTCTCGCCAATCTTCAGGCGCATTTTAGGCTCAGTATGGTAATCGAAGGCCGGCTGCAACCACATCTCGCCCTTTGTTCCCACCACCTGGTACGCGTCCGCCGGAGCTGCGCCAAAACTGCATGTTAGGACAGCAAGCTTCTCGGCCGGAAATCGCAGAACCGCAGTCACCATCTCGTGTACTTCGCTGAAGCGCGGATCGCCGTTGTTTGCGCCGATGGCGGTGACCTCGATCGGTTCCTCGCGAAACAAATAGCGGCTGGCATTGATCGGATACACTCCCATATCCATCAGCGGTCCGCCTCCCGCCGATTTCTTCAGGCGAACGTTGCCTTCAGGCACCTGCTGGCTGAAAACCGAGCTAAAGATGCGCAGCTCGCCCAGGTCTCCGCTTTGTGCAACTTCGATTGCTTTTAAATTGGCGGGTTCGAAGTGCAGCCGGTAAGCGATCATCAGTTTGATGTTGTTTTCTTGCGCCGCACGAATCATCTCTTCGCAATCGGCGACCGTGTTGGCCATCGGCTTCTCGCACAATACATGGATGCCGGCTTGGGCCGCTCTCACGGTGTAATCCTTATGCAGATGGTTGGGCAACGTCAGATAAACCGCATCCACCTTTCCGCTGCGCAGTAAGTCGTCGTAGCCGTCGTAATCCAAAGTGATGGACACGTCATATTTCTTGCCGAGCTCTTTCGCCTTTTTGGAATCGTCGGTAACAAACGCCACAAGCTCGGAACTCTTCGCGCCATCGAAACCGGGTAAGATCACTTCTTGCGCGATCCAACCCAATCCCACTACCGCGTAACGGACTTTCTTAGATTTGCCGTCTCCAGATGACATACAACTGCTCCTCATTGGCTGGATGGCGGCGCACTCCCACATGTTTCATGGCGCGGTCGATACCTGGCATTTGCCACTTGCCTGCATTTAGCCTCATCTAAAGTGTTTGATGCCAACGGAAACAGATCCAGTCTGCGGCATGAAAGTGAACTCGGAGCGCGCTGCCGGCCAAAGCGACTTCACCGGCCGAACATATTACTTCTGTAGTGTCGGCTGCAAGAAGAAGTTCGATACCAACCCCTCGCAGTATCTTGCGCCGAAGCCGCAAAACTTCGTGCAAATTTCTACCAATCTCGTGATGCCCGGCCCGTCAGCAGCCGCAGTTGCTCCCGCGACAGCTAAAGTACCCGATGCCCACGAGTACACCTGCCCCATGCATCCGGAAATCCGGCAACTCGGTCCGGGGCCTTGTCCCATCTGCGGGATGGCCTTGGAGCCGGTCGAGTTCACGCTCGATGAGGACACATCGGAACTGCGCGACATGCAGCGTCGTTTCTGGATCGCCGCTGCTCTTACGGTTCCGCTGCTCGTCTTGATGCCCACTGAATTCAAACGACAGCCAGAGTCATGGACCGGCTGGCTTCAATTTGCGTTAGCGACTCCCGTCGTTCTCTGGGCCGGCTGGCCGCTTTTTCAGCGCGCCTGGGCGTCAGTCTGGACGCGGCACTTGAACATGTTCACTCTCATTGCACTGGGCACCGGCATCTCATACGTCTTCAGCCTTGTGACGTTGCTTGGCAAGCTGCCCCTTGGGCTCTATTTCGAACCGGCCGCAGTCATCACCACGCTCGTGCTGCTGGGCCAAGTCCTGGAATTACGCGCCCGCGCGCAAACCAGCGGCGCAATCAAAGCGCTCCTGAATCTCGCGCCGAAAACTGCGCGGCGAATCGTGGGCAATTCCGAACACGAGGTGCCGCTCGAAGACGTTCGTATCGGTGATCTTCTGCGCGTGCGCCCCGGTGAAAAGGTGCCGGTCGACGGCATCTTAGTCGAGGGCAGTAGTTCGCTCGACGAGTCGATGATCAGCGGCGAATCTCTGCCCGTCGAAAAAATCAAAGATACCCGCGTTATCGGGGGCACCGTGAACGGCACAGGCAGTTTCGTCATGCGCGCCGACCGCGTTGGACGTGACACCCTACTGAGCCAGATTGTGCGTCTGGTCAGCGAAGCTCAGCGCAGCCGCGCTCCCATTCAGCGATTGGCCGACATGGTAGCAGCCTACTTTGTTCCCGCTGTTGTGCTGGCCAGCATGCTGACTTTCGTCGCGTGGTTCATTTTGGGTCCGGCGCCGGTTTTCAGTCACGCTCTGGTCAATGCGGTTGCGGTGCTGATCATTGCCTGCCCGTGCGCCCTGGGTTTAGCAACGCCCATGTCCGTGATGGTGGCCACGGGCCGGGGCGCGCAAGCGGGTGTATTGATCCGCAAAGCCGAAGCGCTGGAGGCGCTCAGCAAGATCGACACGCTCATCGTAGATAAAACCGGCACGCTCACTGAAGGCAAACCGCAAGTGACGGACATCGTTTCGTTCTCGCGCTTCTCAGACCGGGACGTCCTTCGCTACGCGGCCGCGCTGGAACACGCGAGCGAGCATCCGCTGGCGCAAGCTGTAACTGAAGCAGCAAAGTCGAAAGAACTGACGATTGCTTCCGCCGATGAATTTCGGTCTGTCACCGGAAAAGGGCTGAAAGGCTCTGTTGAAGGGCATTCCATTTTGGTTGGAAACGAGCTTCTATTGAAAGAATCCGCTATCTCTCTGGATTCAGCCGCAGACCGCGCTGACGCGATGCGCGCTCGAGCGGAGACTGTCGTATTCGTCGCTGTCGACGGCGAAATCGCGGGCGTGATCGGCATCGCAGATCTTATCCGGCCATCTACCCCAGCAACAATTCAAGCGCTTCGTTCGCGCGGCATACAGGTCTGCATGCTGACAGGCGACAACAGGAACACGGCCGCCATCGTGGCCAAGCGCCTGAAAATTGACGACTTCGAAGGCGAGGTTTTGCCCGCCGGTAAGGCCGACGCCGTTCGAAGGTTGCAAAGTGCGGGTCACAAGGTCGCGATGCTGGGCGACGGTATCAATGATGCCCCCGCACTCGCTGCAGCAGACGTAGGAATCGCGATGGGCAAAGGCGCCGATATCGCGATCGAGAGCGCGGCTATCACGCTGCTCCACGGAGATCTGAGTGCGGCGCTGCGTGCCTTCCGGCTGAGTCGAGCCACCATGCGAAACATTCGGCAGAACCTTTTCTTCGCTTTTTTCTACAACATTCTAGGCGTGCCCATCGCCGCGGGTATTCTGTATCCGTTCTTCGGCGTCTTACTCAGTCCCATGATTGCCAGCGCGGCCATGACATTCAGTTCTGTTTCAGTGATCGGCAATGCACTTCGTTTGCGCCGCATCAAGCTGTAAGCACGAGAGCCGCTATTTTTTCTCGGCTTTATTGGATTTGCGGATCGCGTTTTCCAGTATTTGTAGCGCGCGATCCGGGCCGTCCACCCCGGTCACCTCATCCTGTTTATCAGAATCCTTGTTGTAGAGCGCCATAAAGTCAGTGATCTGCTTGATAAGCGACTCCTTCAGATCCGATATCGTTTTCACGGCGTCATATTCGAAGCTGGGGACGCTGACGCCGATCAGGCGGTCATTCTCTGTCTTCTTTCCTTTTTCCGTCTGTACTAGTTTGATTACGCCGATTAGCCTGATCTTCAGGACACACCCGACGTGCGCCGGCTCGTCCATCAGCACAACGACATCCAGCGGGTCGCCATCATCTGCCGCAGTGGAAGGAATAAAGCCGAAATCGAACGGAAAAATGAATCCCTGTGGAAGCACGCGGGACAAGGTATAGAGGCCGGAATCGCTCTCGTATTTGAACTTGTTCCGGCGTCCTTTCGGTGTTTCGATGATCGCTTGGCACTCGCGTTCCTCGCGGTTCAATTTGTGGGGCAAGTGGCTGATGTCTTGCATGCTCTCTTAGACGATTCGATCAAAGCTGCTGAAACAGGGAAAGACGTCAGAATGTCTTCTAAGTAACATGCCCACGAACAAGACCGTAGCTGCCAAAAAGCCGGCCGCTCGAAAACGGCTCAAGAAGGAGCCCGATATTTTGCGAGTGGCTCGAGAGAACTTGGGCTACGACTCCTTGCGCCCTGGGCAGGAAGAAGCGATCCGCGCGATTCTCCGCAAGAAAGACACGCTGGTCGTCATGCCCACCGGCTCCGGCAAATCCGCTATTTACCAGATCGCCGGTTTGATGAGCGGCGGCGCGGTGCTAGTGATTTCGCCGCTGATTGCGCTGCAAAAGGATCAGGTCGATTCCATCAACGCGCAGGATTCGGATGCTGAAGCCGTTGTGATCAACTCCACTCAGCGTACGGCGGAACTGCGAGAGAGCATGGAAAAAATCGAACAGGGCGACGGCAAGTACATCTTTCTCGCGCCGGAGCAATTGCGAAAAGAAACAACAATCGAAACCCTGGACGCCGCAAACATCAAGCTATTCGTCATCGATGAAGCCCACTGCATCAGCGAATGGGGTCACGATTTCCGTCCTGATTACCTGGAACTCGGCCAGGCCATTGAGCGCCTGGGCCATCCTACAGTGCTGGCTATGACAGCAACTGCCTCTCGCGAGGTGCGAGACGAAATCGTGAGCCGTTTAGGAATGCGCAAGCCGAAAATTCTTGTGCAGGATTTTGACCGTCCGAACATTTACCTGCGCGTCGACCATTACGATACGGACGACAAAAAGCTGGAGGCGCTAATTCATCGAGTTCATTGGGCCGAAAAGCCCGGCATCGTGTACGTCGGCACCAGAAAGGCGGCGGAGACCATCATGCGCCAGCTCGACGAACAGGGCGTTCGCGCGCTTTTCTATCACGGTGGGCTGAAAGCTTCGGAACGCCACGGCATTCAGGAGCAGTTCATGTCGGGTGATGCAGAAGTGATTGTTGCCACAAACGCATTCGGTATGGGCATTGATAAGGCCGATGTTCGTTTCGTCTATCACTACGACATCAGCGAATCGCTCGATTCCTACTATCAGGAGGTTGGCCGCGCAGGCCGCGACGGCGAAAAGGCGGAAGCGGTGCTGTTCTTTCGCCCCGAAGACCTGGGCGCGGCCAGTTTCAAAGCTGGTGAAGGCAAACTCGATGCAGCCGAAGCCGGGCGTGTTGCCGAGATCATTGCCGGCCAGGAAGGCCCGGTCGAACCGGAAGAAATCTCTGAGCAGGCGAAATTGTCGGAGCGCAAGCTCAATACAGCAATTCACCGCTTGGAAGATGTGGGCGCACTCGACGTGCTGCCCGGCGGTGAGGTGCGGATGTCGGAAGATGCGGACCTCGGCGAAGTCGGGCAAGCCGCTGCTGAGGAACAGGAGCGCCGCCGCGAAATGAAACGGCAGCGCCTGCGCCAGATGCAGGAGTATGCGGATGCAGGCAACTGCCGGCGCGAACACCTGCTGCGCTACTTTGGCGATAGCTTCACCGGCCCTTGCAACAATTGCGACAACTGCGAAGCGACCAACCGCGAAATTCAGATCGATCCCGCTGTAGGAACCCGGCGCGAAGTGGCGTGAAATTTTTCCTGGCTTCCGCCACTTACAACCATGGAGCTTCCTTTAGGCGAAACGTCCATGAAACTACTCTCGCGCTCGCTAACGCTTCTCATTGCCCTAGTTATGTGCAATACCTGTCTGCTGTTTGCCCAGCGGAATGGGGTGATGTATCCGCTCCGGCTTTCGGGAATCGACGTGCCGGCGATGCCGGACTTTGAAACTGGTCCAACTCTCCAGCCCGGTCAAATCAACCCGGGTCCCGCGCTGCACATCGAAATCATCGATGGCGAAGGGGCCCTCAATAACATAAAGGGCCGGATTGCGACCAACATCATTGTTCAGGTCGAAGACCGGGATCACCGGCCGGTTCCAGGAGCCGTGGTGACACTCATCTCGCCCTCAGGAGGCCCCAGCGGAACGTTTTCTGGTGGCCAGCACCTGGTGAGTCTTTCCACGGGCCGGGACGGACGTGTTGTGGTTCAAGGGTTCCGCGCAAACAAGATTACAGGTAAATTCCAGGTCAAGGTGACGGCATCGTTTCACGGCGAAATCGCAACGGGTGCTATCACACAAACGAATCTCGCCATGGCAGCTGGTGCTGCGGCGGTTGGCGGTGGCGCAGCAGCAACCACAGGAGGCATCGCAACCAGCGCCGGTCTGTCCGCAGGCCTTATCGGAGCGATAGCGGGCGGCATCGCCGCAGCAGTGGGTGTTGGAGTTTTCCTTGCCCACAATGGCAATTCACCCTCTGTCACGACTATAAGTATTTCCCCGCCGGGTTCTGTAATTCCTGGCGCCCCTCGTTAAGGAACGCAGATTCTGCACAGAGACTCGGCATGAGATTATGTTTCCTCTTGTTCTTTGGAGCCGCTGCGGGATTCGCGCAAGCGCCCACTCTCATCAGCGTTCCTCATCAAGCCGCGCCAGCGGATGAGCGCCCGCTTGCACGCAAAGTAGCCCGCGCGACTGCAGCGGGCACTCCATTCCTTGGATTCGTGCTCGGCCCAAGTCCACTCGATCTGAGAGCAATTCTCGGAACCGCATCAACAGCGCACTTGAGCGATCCACTTTCTATTCCTGAGACAGCCCAGTGCCTCTATCTACCGCCCCGGCAGCGTTATGCGCTCGTTGAGCAGGATGCTCCGCTCGCGGTTTGGCGAATGCAAACCGCTGCGCCAAACAGCGCCCGTGAGTCGTTGATGCCCATCACAGGCGCCATGTCTCACCCGGATCTCGTAGCGTTCAGTCCAAGAGGAGAAGCAGCCGTTGTGTACTCACGGGCAACTAACCGTTTGCAAATCATCGGCGGACTGCCGGTAAAGCCTTCGATTCTTTCGGAACTACTGACTACAGATATAGGAAAGCTTTCGAAACTCGCTGTGACTGACGACGGCAAGACCATCGTCGCCCTGTCTGAAA
This sequence comes from Terriglobia bacterium, assembly GCA_963846025.1. GTDB lineage: Bacteria > Acidobacteriota > Terriglobia > Bryobacterales > Bryobacteraceae > Bog-105. The sequence goes on from CAWJUG010000012.1 coordinate 281,200, forward strand.
ATTCCAATTTGCTGTCCTTCTTTAAGTCAGGACGTTGGCAGGCTGTACCGGCAGCGTACAAGCCGGCAGCATGGTCATTTGTGCCAAACACTCACGACCTCGTGGTCAGTGACGCAACGCAGAATATCGTTGTGCTGTTCTCTAGCCTGGGTGAAACAGCGCTTCCACCTGTGATCCACATCCTCGCCCAGGGTATTCAGCCGGACTTTGTGGCAGTTCCTAAGAGCGGCGAAGCCGTCATTCTTGCCGACTCAAATAGCGGAACGCTTTGGTCCGTTGAACCGGCAAGCATGACACTGCACCAACTTTCCTCAGGCACGCGCGTTGACTCACTCACTTTGCTGCGGGACGGACATACCGCGCTGCTGTCAGTTTCTCCAAACCTATCGCTGTTTCACTTGCCGTCTGCATCGGACTTTTAACCTGCCATGTCCAAATTGAAGCTGCAGGCATTGATACTGCTGTCCGTCTTTTGTTTCTCCCCCGCGGCGAATGCTCAATCCCGCGGCGGCCCAGCTAATCAATGGATCTCGTTATCTCCCACAGGTGGCCCGCCGCCCGCGCGTCAAGCACATTCGACCGTATTCGACTTACAAACGGACGACATGATCGTCTTCGGCGGCACTGACGGCGAGTGCGGAGGCGAGTGCGACTTCAATGACGTCTGGAGCCTCTCTTTCGGCGCAAACCCGCAATGGACTCAAATCAGTCCAAGTGGTACCCTGCCCCCTGCCAGAACGGGCGCATCTGCAGCATTTGACTCTGGCAATAGCGCGCTGATTATTTTTGGTGGAGGCGAAGGCTCCTCTTCTCCATGCCAAAGCGACACGTGGGTGCTCAGCAACACCAATGGTATTTATGATGTGCCGGCGTGGAGTCAGTTGGATCCCGGTGGCACGTTACCCGCCGCGCGCATCTCTCATTCTGCCGTTTATGACCCAGGTTCCAATCGAATGATTGTATTTGGCGGCAGTGATTGCTCCAGCGAAGGTGCTCAGTTTTACAACGACGTATGGGTTCTTACCAACGCCAACGGCCTAAGCGGCCCTCCCAACTGGGTTCAGCTAACATTTAGCGGGCCCGTACCATCGGCAAGAGGAAATCATACGGCAGTTTATGATCCGGCTTCGAACACGATGATCATTTTCGGGGGCACAGACGCGACGGACCAATTCAATGACGTATGGGTACTCTCGAATGCAAACGGTGTCTCAGGAACGCCCACCTGGACCCAGCTTTCCCCGTCTGGAACGCCGCCTTCCCCGCGCTTGGGTTCAACCGCAACATATGATCCGGCTACTAACCGGATGACACTTTTTGCAGGAAACGATTCAGATACTGCATTCAACGACGTTTGGGTTCTCTCCAGTGCGAATGGAACTGCTGGAACGCCTATGTGGACGCAACTGCAACCGTCCGGCACTTTGCCTGACACACGATCGCAATTGGGCGCGGCATTCAACCCGTTTACGAATCAGATGGTGATCTTTGGCGGGTCAGGCTCGGACGGTTCGCTCGCCGATGCATGGGTGCTAACGAATGCGAGTGGGCCGCTCGTCCTCACAACTAACACGCTTCCAAACGGGTCGGTAGGCCTTCCCTATTCGGCTAATCCCACTGCTCGCAGTGGCAACACGCCCTATACATGGTCCGTTAGCTCAGGATCACTGCCGCCAGGGTTGTCGCTAGATTCTGTTAGCGGCGCCATTACAGGCACGCCAACTTCAGCAGGCCCTTTCTCATTCGGCCTTCAGGCAATAGATAGCAGTTCCCCGCAGCAAACATCAACACAGTCCTTCGCACTTACAGTAACTGCGTCGATAGCCCCCAATTTCCATCAGTACACGATTCCAACCAGTGATAGCTTCCCCGCGGTGATCGCATCTGGACCGGACGGTGCACTGTGGTTTACCGAGAATGAGGGCAATAACATCGGCCGGATTTCGGTATCGGGCGCAATAACTGAGTACCCGATACCCACGTCCGCGTCGCAACCGCAAGGAATAGCGGCCGGGCCGGACGGCGCGCTTTGGTTCTCAGAATCTCAAGGCAACAACATCGGCCGGATTACGACGGCGGGCGTTATTTCGGAGTACTCAGTGGACCTCGTAGACCCGCCGATGGGAATCAATTCTGGGCCCGACGGCGCATTGTGGTTCACGGAGTGGGGCACGTTTTTCTTTGGCCGCATTTCTACTGCCGGAATGGTTACGCAATTTGAACTGCCCTCGACACAAGAATCCGTATACAACACGGACAATACTGTTTCGGGACCGGATGGCGCGCTCTGGTTTACCGACTTCGGCAATGGAGAAATCGGACAAATCACCCCATCTGGTGTCGTTACGGAGTTCCCAATACCCACGCCGAATAGCGGTCCATCCGGTATTACGGCTGGACCGGATGGCGCGCTGTGGTTTACCGAAACGGATTCCGGCGCGAACAAAATCGGTCGCATCACCACTGCCGGAGTCATCACCGAATACTCAATACCTACACCGAGCAGCTTTCCCTCGGTTATCGCGGCCGGAGCAGACGGAGCATTGTGGTTTACGGAAACCAACGCTGGCCAAATTGGCCGGATCACTACTTCCGGAGTAATTACAGAGTTCGCCATCCCCGCGGAAAATGGCCCGAATTCCATTACACTTGGTCCGGACGGCGCGCTTTGGTTCACCGGCCTCACTAACACGATAGGGAGACTTTCGTTCGTACCTGCACTTGGACTTACTTGCAGCTTTCCGGGAATAGCTCACGTCGGCACGCCGTACTCGGCTAGTTGCACGCCGGCTGGCGGCACAAGCCCCTATACTTACTTGGTTACTGCTGGCACGCTGCCGCCGGGGCTGAATGTAGCCACTTCAACTGGTGCGACAACGGGTACTCCGGCCAACATTGGTACTTTCTCGTTTACCGTGCAAGTGACCGATAGTAGCTCGCCAGCTCAGGTGGCTACTTACATTGTGAGTAACGTTGTTGTCGAGCCCCCGATACTGGCTCTGACCTGTACGGCTCCGGCCGGCGCTCAAGTCGGCACGGCTTACTCGGGAACCTGCACAAGCTCCGGAGGCACGCCGTCTTACGTGTGGTCGATCAGCGCCGGAACGCTGCCCCCCGGATTGAGCCTTGCTGCGGGAACTATCGCAGGGACGCCAGTTCGGTCCGGAACCTATGCGTTCACAGTGAATGTCACGGATAGCGGATCGCCGGCCCAGATGGCTGCTCAACCTCTCACTATCACCGCCGCACCTGCGCCTTTAGGAATTGCGACAACCGTCGCCCCCAGCGGCACGTCGGGTATTCCGTACTCCACAACGGTAGCTGCTCAGGGCGGCACAGCCCCCTACATCTGGTCGATAACCGCCGGCCTCTTGCCCGCCGGGCTAACGCTCAATGCTGCGACAGGAGCAATCACCGGCATGCCCACAACATCCGGCTCTTTCCCGTTTGTCTTGAAAGTCGTCGACAGCGGTACGCCCACCGCGCAAAGCGTCAGCCAGCCCCTGTCGATCTACATTAATGCTGCCGCGGCACCCACACCCACCTTCTCCCTCTGCGCGCCTTCGAAGGACCCGTCGACGTGTGTGTCTCTCCCCGCTGCACAGTCGCCCGAGCAACCCATAGGCCTCTCGGCCCAGTTGAATGAGCCTGCATCTACAGCCATTCAGGGCACGTTGACGCTTACCTTTGCCGCAAATGCCGTAGATGTTCCTGCCGGATACATGGATCCGGCGCTCCAGTTCGTCGATTCGAACGGCAAGCAACTCGGAATCACTTACAGCTTTACGGTTCCCGTTGCTGCTACGAGTGTGGCGCTTGCCGGTCATTCAACCCGGAACAGTAGCTGGAGCCATCACAATCACACTGACAGTAGGTGGTCAGCAAGCCGCCGCTTCAACAATTACCGTCCAACCGTTAGCGCCCGTGATCGAATCAGGCAGCGTTCAAATCCTGAACGTCACGTCAACCGGATTCGATGTGGAGCTGATTGCAAACTCCACCCCGCGCGATATGAAGACAGCCATCCTCACGTTCACGGCTGCTGCGGGAACCCGGATCACAGGTACAACATCGTTCACGGTCGATATGAGCTCCGCGCTTGCGCAATGGTATTCCAGCACGGAAGGCCAATCCTACGGAAGTCTGTTCTTACTCACCGTTCCATTTACGTTCAGCGGGAGTGTGAGTGCCATTCAATCGGTCACTGTTATTCTTGCGAACTCGGTTGGAGCATCCACTCCCGCCGCCGGTTCCCCATAGAGTCACCCGCGAATAGCATTCCGAATCGCGCGAAACAAATGGGCGAATTGCGGGATGTGAACTCGGCGTCGAAGCGGCTGCGCTTCAGTTGTCGTTTGCAGCACGCGGACAATTTCTGAGGCCGGTACGCGTGTGACAACGGCGTCCACCGTGCCGTAGCGCACCACGCGGTCAGGGTCGATGACAAAGACCGCGGGCTTTGCAATACCGCCCCTCTCTCGTGCGTTATATATGTCCCATTCCTGGATGATGCGCCGCTCTGTATCGCACAAAATTGGGAAGGGCAGATGCAGCTCCAGCCGCAAGGCCTCCGATTTCTGCGCCGGATCCACCGAAACCGCTACCACGCTCGCACCCGCCGCGCGGATTTCCTGATAATAATCGCGGTAGTCCGCCAACTGGCGAAGGCAGAAGGGTCACCAGCTGCCGCGATAGAAGAGTAGCGCCACCGGGCCTTCCGATACTAACTTCGATAACCGTCGCGGCGCTCCCGTTGAGTCCGGCAATTCGAATTCCGGCGCAATCTCTCCCGCGACAGGAAGCTTCGGAGTCATGAGCGAGCCTGTAACTTACACATAATCAAAACTGCAGACGCAAGGCCATTTGAATGATGCGTGGCCCGGCGCCGGGCGCCTCGCCTGTGACAAGTCCGAATCCGTTATCCGTGATGGTTGTGTCGGCCCGGCCAAAGCGGACATGGTTAAAGGCGTTGTACATCTCCGCGCGGAATTGCATTCGCAACCTCTCTAGCACTGAGAAATTCTTCGCCATGGTGAGGTTCCAGTTGTTTCCTAAACTGTACCGGATCTGACCTATATATCGCGGAGCATCTCCATATGTGAACGAAGATGGCGTCAGGAATGCCGCCGTATTAAACCAATGATAGATGTTTTGGTTCGCAACTGTTACGGGCATTGTTGAGCTTACATTCGGGAATTGCCAGGTACTGTAATTGAATTCGTTCACCGGCGCCGAAAAGATGAGCGGTAAGCCCGACTGTATCGTCCAGATTGCACTCGATGCCCATCCGCCCACCACGGCATCCAAGACCGGATTCAGCCTTGAACCGTATTTACGGCCCTTGCCTACCGGAATCTGATACACGTAATTCAGCGCGAAGCTATTCGGCACGTCATGTGCGCTGACGGATTTCTCCAGTGAGAGATTGTAGATGTCGCGGAATTGATCTCCCACTTCCCAGCCCTGATCTTCGGACGAATTGTCCACCGCCCGCGAGCGCTGGTATGACGCAATCAGGGTCAGGCTGTTCGTTATCCGTCCCGTTGCACTAACCAGGAACGCATTGAAGCTGGAACTGGCCCCGGGCTGGTCAAGTATATAGATGTTCTGGAATTGTGGATAGGGTCGCAGCAATTGGCTCCGAAGCACCGTCGGCTGGGAAAGCGGGCCGCTGGTAATCACGCCGTAAAAAGGATTTGCCACGGACTGGTTCAAGGCGTTTCCGAGCGAAAGATATTGGTCCGGTACCTGATTGATGTTGATGCCCGTATAGAAACCACCATAGCCGTAAAGCAGCTTGCGGCCTTGGCTGCCGGAGTATCCGACTGTTAGTAACAGTGATTTCTTAAGCTGATACTCAAAATCAGTCGAGAACTGTTGGGTGTACGGCGTTGGCCGGTTTCGCTCCACCGTGGTCAGCGAAAAGCCTGCACCTGTGGCCAGACCTAACGAACTTCCTGTCGGTGTTGCCAGCCCGGTCGGGAAGGGGTTGCTCAGCAAGTTATAAGGAGTAAGTCCGTTGTTCAGCGTTGATTGCCAAGTGTTGTCGATGGAGTAACCGGTGTTCCCGAGAGGTCCCACCGTGATGGTAGGTACATAGTAGATTCCATATCCACCACGCCAAACAAAGTTGTCGGTGATCTTGTAAGCGATACCTATTCGCGGCGCAAAATCTTTATGAGGCGCTTTCCACTGGAAAGGATCTTGCGGTGTCGTAAACACCAGGCCACCCTTCAGGTTCGTCAGACCTGTTGGCTGTGCCAGCGGGCTCGGCGCATTGAAATCGAACCAGTTTAGGCGGTTATAACGCTCCGTTCGTGCCCGTTGCAACTCGTAAGCGAGACCTACGTTGATGGTCAACCGTTGCCCCACCTTCCATGCATCCTGAATGAAGAAGTTCCAGTCAGCTTGCGAAGTCGTCGGCGCAGCGTTCAACGGTGCATCGCCGCTCGCTCCCGTGCCAAGAAGGAACGACGCGATCGTATCGCCGGAATTGACGTTGCCGCTCAGAGCCACATTCGGACCGTCTGTAAAGAAGCGGTTGAAATTGAAAGTCGCCGAGTTCGTCTGAATGAGGCTCAAATAATAGCGGTTGACATACCACCCGAACTGCAGAAGATGCGCGCTAAACTGCTTGCTGCCGTAGATGCCATAGTCCACCATCGAGCGCGCAGCGATAGATACGCTGCTGTTACCCGGCGAATAAAATCCTGAGAGACTGAAGGCCGGAGGCGTCGGAACGTTTAGTTGAGATATGACGCTGCTTGGAAATCCGAGTTGATCACCTGTCAGGCCATAGCCAACCGAATTGTTGACCTGAGTGAACTTCCCCGCGCCAGCGAGAAACGTCAGCACCGTCGTAGGATTCACGCTCCAAGTGTTCCCCAGGCCTACGTTCCATCGAGGCTCATGCGTGTACGTGGAGTTATCCACCAATCTCGGTAACACGTCAATGGGCGTTGTATCCTGCGGCGCTTTGGTGAACCGGCCGAACATCGTATCCTTGTCCGACACCACATAATCCACGCGCCCGTCATAGCGATTGAATACAGATTTTGTGAATTGTGAAACGGCGAAGTTGTTCACATGAGCTGGTCCGGAACCAGGCTGATTTGGTAATGGCAAGAAGGTTCAACACCGCCGCGGCTACCGGCGAGATCATGGTCGCGGGGATCGTATCGTTCGCGAACAGCGCTCGGGTTGAAACGCCGCCGGCCGTAACAGTTGTAAATGGGTTGTAGATCTGAATTGGTGAGCCGTCGGCATTGAAGCTTTGGCTGAAATTTCCGCTCCGCTCTAACTGAGTCGGCAGGGTAGTGATCAAGGTTCCGGGGCGCGTCTGGCGCATAAACTCTGCGCCATAAAAACCGAAAATCTTCCACTTCTTCCAGATCGGTCCGCCTATGTTTCCGCCGAAGTCATTGCGATGATACGGCACCTTCGAGATTTTGTTCAGGTTGTTGAAGAAGTCGTTCGCATTCAACACCGAACTCTGGAAGTACTCAAAGGCGGTGCCGTGGAACTGCTGCGTGCCGCCTTTCGTGATAATGTTCACAACGCCGCCGGCCGTCCTGCTGTACCGGGCGTCATAGGCATTGCGGATTACCTGAAATTCCTGCACTGAGTCGACGCCCGGCGCAACAATGGCGCCACCCCAATCGCCGGTTGCGTCCGGCACGCCGTCGATCAACACGAGCACCTCTTCATCGCGCGCACCGTTGATTGAAAATCGGTTCTGGTTCTCATCGTTGTCGCTGGTAGATACACCAGTGCGCGGCGCGACGGCGCCTGCCTGCGTATTGAAGAGGACCAACGGATTGCGCGCTTGTTGCGGCAGCTCGGCTACAACGGCAGTGCTTAGCGTGGTGGATTGTGTTGCTGTCTGCGTGTCAATCAAATCCGTCCCGGCAGTAACCTGAATCGTCTGCTGCGCCTGCCCGACTTGCAAGTTGACGTTCACCTCGCGCGTTTGGCTCGCGTTCAGCAGAATGTCCGATCCCACATAGTCGCGAAATCCCGTCTTCTGTACCTGGACCGAGTAATTGGAGGGGTTCAATTGTGAAAACGTGTATCGACCGTCCTCGGCCGAGCTTGTCGTTCGGGTCTCGCCTGTGGCAGCGTTTGTCAGCTTTACGGTTGCGCCTCCCACGGGCGCGCCACTGGGGTCCTGAATCACACCGTTGATAATGCCTGTGTAGGTCTGCGCCCACAATCCGCACGCAAACAGAGCCACACATACTCCGAAGAAAACGCGGCAAACTTGGTGAGTAGAAATGGCGGGGAATGATGAGTTGATCACGGAACTCCTCCCTCGAGGCGGGCTACATACGACGGAGTACGCAACCGTTTCAACCGAAGTCTAAACGCACCCGCATTCTAAGTCAATTGTTTTCTGGAGGTACTCACTCGTAAAGCCGCTGCGTCATGCGATAGTCAACGTTTTCTGAAACGGTGTAAACCCGGTTATGTAAACGCAAGTTCCAGCGGGGCGCAAAGTAGCGCCGTGCGCCTGATAAGAGTGGCCGGATAGATTCGTCCGATCGTGTTCTGCTTGGCCGGGACCGAATTCAATTGTTGCCTCGCCCATCACATATTTCCCGAAACCTTCCCGCAGTAAGTAGATCTTATCTTTCACTCTCTCCTGCAGAGCACCGTTCAGAGTTCCACCCGCCCGGAAGGCCAGTTCAATTGCAACGGGCACGCCTTGTGTGCCCGTAATATCAAACACGATCTCGAACTTGCCAGTATTTTCACGTACCGTCACCTTTTGTTGCAGCATTTGTATATTGCTCATCGGACGGTCGGGAAAGTCCATCTTGCTCCAATACCGGGCATCCTTGACGGGGGTGAGCTTGTAATCCCCGTGCGGGTTTCGTTTGTCTTTAGGTAAGGGCTGATAGTAAGGCACTTCGAACTGCTGCTGCAATTCGAAGTTACTTCCATTGACTGCCATCCCTCGGCTTCGGAACGCACCTTCACTGAAGAAATCGCACCCCAGGCGCACTGACTCGAGTACCGCTTCTCCTTTTCGAAATGTGAAGAACGTCGGATTACTAGCCAACCCTGAGGCAACGCCGAGCGGCCAGTCAGAGCCCCCATAAACGCTGGCACTGATCGTATCTCGCCGGATACGTGCCATCTCCGTATTCCGAAACAACTTTGAATAACTCGTTGGCAGAGATCCTTGCGTTGTAATTTGCTTGCGTAGAACTGGCTCTTCCAGAAAATTGATCAGAGGATTCACCCGTTTCACGCGCTCTGATTGCGTGCGTTCAATGTGTTGCGCCATTGCGCCAAACAGCGGATTCGCGTCAACCAACGCCATATATCTGTACTCGAGATAGTAAGTCGATATATACGCAACCATGTTCTGGTCCTGCCGCCGCGAACCAATGGTCTCCACTTCGCCATTCGGATGCATGTAATAGGCTGTCATCTCGAGATTCCGTCTTACCGGCTCGAGCAACTGTGGGCGCTTCAGTAAACGCGCTATGGTGATCAGCGCATTGTCGATGACGCGCGAGTAGATCCCGGTGCTTCGCTCGCTATATTGGCCATCTTCGTCGCAGTAAATGCCTTCGCCGAGCCAGTCATCGATACGATCGATATATTTGTTATCCGGAAAAAGCGAATTGACACGTGCCAGCGCAGCCGACACCACCCACCGATGGTTGGGTGTATGAATTCCCCCCGTAACCAGCGCGTCTCCTGCCTTCAGAATGAACTTCTTTAACGTTTCTTGTGAACTTGCAAGCCGCGGGTCATTGGCGCTGCGCAAAATCGCGAAAGCCGTACAAACCGTTTCCAACACAAAGCCGGTATCGGGTGGCGAATGAAGATTTCCCGAATCGATTGTGCCGTCCCCATGCTGCGCCTCCAAGAGGGCGCTGGATACCTTCTGCATGGGCGGGATGAGGTCAGCGCTCTTGTGCCTTGGTGATTCGGGAGCGCAGAACGCCGCAGCCAGTGCCTCTAAATTTGCCCCTACGCGTCGAATGTTCGGCTGAGGCTGCCCGGTCGCAAGCTCGCGCAGTACGCTGTCCACTGCAAGCTCATTTGCGGTAACCAGTTCCGCATAAAAATCACCGGTAGCCGGGTTAGCCGATCTGCTCTGCGCACTAGCTTCAGCAATGTGGGCCGCGGCTATGCCCATTCCTGCGCCATGTACGAAACCGCGTCTGGAGATCTTCATTGCAATCTATGGCTCCTGAATCGTAATCCGTCGACCGCCTGCGATTTGACGCAGACGTTGTATCTGGCCGCTTGGCCATTCCACCGTCAATTCCCGTGCAACGGTGTCAGGCCCCAACCCGAAATGCACCGTACGATCACTCGAACACCCGTAGCCGACTGAGGTCGTCACCCGATTCCATTGTTGGAGCCCGGACGTCCCCACCACGTGAACCAAGGCCCCGATACCGTCCCGATTACTGCGCCGGCCAATCAGCCGGACATCGAGCCAATGAGTATCGGGTTCTGAGATATTCCGAAACAACTCTGCGGCCTCGTTCAAACGTGTCACGACCACGTCGATTCGCCCGTCTCCATCGAAGTCGCCAAAGGCGGCGCCCCGGTGCAATCCGGTGGTTTGAAATGTATCACCTGCCTGCGGCGAAACATCGGCAAACGTACCGTCATGCCGGTTTGCCAGGACGATATTTCTCTGCTTCGAACTGCGATTTGAAGTGGCCTCTGCGTTGTTTTGCACATCGCCGGCCGCGATAAATAAGTCCTTGTATCCGTCGTTGTTGAAATCATAGAAGCCGTCGCTCCAACCGCTTATGTGCCGCAGTTGGCGGCTTAACCGCGTACTCCGGGCCACATCGTCAAAGTGGTTGTTTCCCTTGTTGCGAAACAGCGGAAACACCTCGTTCTCGAGCGCAGAAACAAATAGATCCTCACGTCCGTCGTTGTCATAATCGCGAAAATCGGCGCCCATGGAGGAGATAGCGCGGCCATCCTCGTTGTAAGCCACGCCGGCTTCAAGTGCAACCTCGCGGAACCTGCCCGCGCCCTCGTTGTGAAACAGAAAATTCGGTTGGGTGTCGTTCGCGACAAAAACGTCCAATCGTCCATCGTGATCATAATCGCCGAACGCCACACCCATGCCTTTGCCGATGCTCGCGGCCACTCCCGACTGCTTTGAGACGTCCGAAAACGTTCCATTGCCGTTGTTGTGGTAGAGCGTGTTTGGCAGGCCCCCGTAGTGTTCGGGATGACAATAGATTCTTAAGCCGCTCGACTGATCACCGCAGAAGCGCTCTTGCGCCGGATTCCAGCGAACGTAATTGACTACGAACAAATCCAGCAGTCCGTCGTTGTCATAGTCGAACCACCCCGCTGCAACAGACCATGGTTTACCTTCCGCGCTCGATCCGCCAAGGCCTGCCCCTGAGGTTACATCCTCAAACGTGCCATCCCCCCGATTTCGGTATAGGATGTTGCGATTCACGCCCGTGACGAACAGGTCTTCGTTTCCGTCATTGTCGAAATCCCCCGCGGCTACGCCCATCCCATATCCCACACCCTGCACGCCTGCTTGCTTGGTTACGTCCGTGAACGTGCCATCGCCGTTGTTCCGGTACAGCCGGTTCCAGAACGACTCATCGTCCTTGGAAAGCGCAGGCTCAGACGCACCATTCACGAAGTAGATATCTGGCCAACCGTCGTTGTTGTAATCGAACACGGCCACGCCCGCAATCATCGTCTCAATCAGGTGTTTTTCCGGACTCGCCGAATTGCGGACTGTGAATCGTACACCGGCCTTTGCTGCCACGTCTTCAAAACGGATGGACGGCATATTCGGTAAGCTCGGTTCCGCGTGCCAGCACATTGACGTGCCCGCGGCCACCAGCATCGCGGCTACAGGAAAAAAGACGCTAAGGTGCCGCAATCTCCGTCTCGTCTTCTTTTCCGTTGCTACCTCTCCGCCGCGCGATCGCGGCAAACTGTTCTCGTGCTCGCTTTGCAAGCGCTATTTGCCCTGTCTGTTCGTAAGCTTTCGCGAGCTGAAAATGGAGACTGCCATCGGCATCAATCGGGAGAGCTGCCTCAAAATGCGGAACTGCCTCGGAAGCTCGGCCCAGTTCCATGCATGCTTTCGCCAGCGCAGCCTGAGCCGGCAGCAGATGCGGATTTATCCGCACAGCGTCGCGCAGTACAACCAATGCTGCTTCCGCCTCGTCCTGCTGCAGTAGGGTATCGCCCAGTTCAAACTTCAGGTCCGTTGAAGTGGAATCCGATTGCACCAGCTTCTTAAGCATCGGCAGTGCTGACGTGTAATCGTGGTCTCGCCACAACGCTGTGGCATATAAGGCTTTCAGCCGTTCATTCTCTGGGTCGAGCGTCAGGGCTTCCCGGAGTTCCTGCACCGCTTCGTGGTTTTGTCCCGCGTACCTGGTCGGCGTCTGCCATGAGTTCATGAATCTGCGGGGTCGCGGGCATCTCTCGTAATTTGTCAAATGCCGCGAGTGCAAGCATTTCATAGCTGCGAGCCTTCCAATAGAGGGCGTCTGCCGACTTACGCGGGCTTGCAACTGCCCCCACATACTGGCCGGCGAGATAGTCACACGCTTCCGGATAGATAGCGCAATTCGGAGTGGCAACCTCCCTCTCTCGCTGTTCTTCGGTAGCAGCCCAGTCCGGGTGCTGTGTTTTCCGGTAGATCTCTGCAAGTGCGGTGTGAACGCCTGTCACAGCTATGCCTCTGGCGAGAGCGCTCCGATAGAGACCATATGCCCGCCGGTAACGTCCCTGCGTCAAGTAGGAGTCGGCCATCAGCAACAGAGCATATGGGTTGTCCGAGTCTCCGGATTGTAGGGCATTAAAGGAGCGCTGCGACAACCCCACATAACTTAGTCCCAAGCCTTGCCATGCCTTTGCTTCGGACGAGTCCAGTTCCAAAACGTGTTTGAAACGCTGCGCCGCCTCTTCATAGTGCTCGCCTTCTAAGAGGACGTCTGCGAACTCCAATTGGAACACCTTGTTTCCCGGCTCGGCAATCGCGGCGCTCCGCAGCGGAGACAGTGCAAGCTCGGGCTCATGCAGCTTTGCATAACTCACACCTAGAAAAAAATTGGCTGGCGCCAAATCCGGTTTCAGATGCAAAGCGGCTTTAAACTGTTGAACAGCTTCTGAATACTTACCTTCGTAATGCAGCGCCATACCCAGGTTGAGTAGCAGTCCCGCATTCGACGGCAGCTCTCTTATCAAACCTCTATATAGGTCTGCTGCGTGCCCAAACTCTCCGGAGGCCATCGCGCGCGCCGCTGACTCTGAGCGCATCGCCGCATCATCACCTTGCCGGCCGTGAGTTGCCCCGGCCAAAACGCACAGAAGCACGGCGCCGATTACGATTGCGTTCACGGTTGGCAGCATGATATCTCGATTGCCCGTCAACGACCGGCCTAGCCATCACCAGATCATGTGCGAGGACGGGAGCATCCTGGCGTTCTCACGTCTCAAAACATACGCAAGCAATCTTGCTGTCGGTATTCAAGTGTAACCGAACGCATACGGCGTCCTCCCAAAACTCGATCACAAAAGTGGCAAACTATTTTCCGTTCGCTTTTGCCTCTTTCCTCCCCACGCCCACCCCGGCGTTGATGCCCTTCGCGGCTCTATCCTCCAAATCGGGCGCAAAAAGCCCAATGAGGAGGATTCCAAGTGTCCATTTCAAAACGTAAGCTCAAGGCCAATCGCGCCAATGCGCAGAAAAGCACCGGCCCGAAAAGCGCCGCCGCGAAAGAAAAAGTCTCGCAGAACAGTGTGAACCACGGTCTCTGTGGCCGCTTCGACGTTCTCCCGTGCGAACACCAGGACGATTACGATCTTCTTCTCCAACGGCTGCACGAAGAGGAAAAGCCCGTCGGTACCGCCGAAATCGAACTGGTCGTCAAAATGGCCCAGCACACCTGGCTCTGCCGGCGCGCGCTGCGTTTGCAGGAAGCTTGCTTCTCCATGGAGCCGCCCACGCCCGGGCAGACCCGCGGAACAGCGGACTATCGGCGTCCGCACCACCATCAACAACTACGTCCGCTACCACGCGGCCCAGGATCGCGCTTATCGCCGCGCCTCGCAGGAGCTTCTACAGAGAAGAAAAGAAAGGCGTCAACTCGAAATTGGCTTTGCTTCGCAGAAACGCCAGGAAGCCGAAGAAGAACGGCGGAATGCGCAGGAGCAGCGCCGCGAAAAACAGCAGGAACAGCGGGATGAGAGGCACAAAACGGCCGTCGCGCTCGACAAAAAGCGCTTGGAACTCTCCCAACTCAAGACCATTAGCGTGTCACACGACGTAGCCAAGCTATTCGACGGCCTTTCACCGGAGCAAATAGCCGAAATCGCCGCTTAGAGCGGCCTCAAATAACTCGCTCTTACGGTGTTGATGGTGGCGGCACGCGCCGCTTGCTCGCTTGCTCGAACGCGTATGCCGCCTGCAAAAGTTTCGGTTCGCTACAAGCCATTCCGGTGAACGAAACGCCAAATGGCTCTGATTTTGGCTCAAATCCTGCAGGGAATGGGGGACGCCCGTTATTTGGAACCATTCCAAATGGCACGATCACCGTGGGGTAGCCCGGTTTGGCGGCAATGGACGCGCCATTCGGCCCTGGAAACAGCAGCGCATCCAGATTGTTGGCCTTCATCACCTCGTCAATCCCGTGCGTCGCCGACAGTTCAAGATCTTTGGCTCGGTCCGCCGTGTAGCGTGCGCGATCTGCGTCGACATCCATCTCATCGGAGACGTCGAGATTCGATTGGCCGAACCGAATGGCATTTCCGTTGATGTGCGTAATGTTCCATTCGCGCAATTCGGTCAGCGATTTCATGGGGGCTGACGGACCTAGCGTAGCCAAAAACTTGTTGAAGTCGCGCTTCATGCCGTACTTCAGCACAACTGAGCAGTTTGCGTCTCGTCCCTTCTGACCGTTCCAGCCGGAGCACTGGCCCCACAGAAGGAAGTTCTTGTCCGGATCTTGTGTCGTGATGCTCGGAATGTCGGCCGGGTCAACAATGATAGCGCCCTGCTGCTTCAAAATATCGATGGCGTCTGTCATGACGCGTTGTTCTTCGGGATCGAGTCCACCGCCACGGTTGAAACCTCCTCCTCCTGCGGCGCCTGGAACGCCTGCAGCGCCGCCGGGTCCTCTGCCGGCGGCTGTTATGGGGCCGCCTGCTACTGGTGGTGTTGTGCCCGTCGCGGGTGGATTCCGTTCGCCGCCTCTCGATGGCGGTGTGATCCGGTCATAGAAGAAAGCGCGCGGGATACCGATACGCATTCCTTTCAGTCCATCGGCTTTCAGAAATTTCGTGTAGTCTCTTCCCTCGGGCGGCGTGCAGGTGCGCGTCGCGGGATCGTTCGGATCGGGTGACGGGCTTTCTAAGCGCCCCCAGCATGATCGCAACATCCGTTACGGTTCTGCCCATCGGGCCGGCCGTGTCTTGGTCCGCGGTAATCGGGATCACGCCATAGCGGCTGATCCGGCCCACCGTCGGCTTGACCGCCGCCAGCATGTTCTGATTCGACGGGCTCAAGATTGACCCGGAGGTTTCGCTGCCCACGTTGCCTGCCCAAAAGCTCGCCGTTGTCCCGGCGCCGGAACTCGATCCCCCCGTCTGCAGCACCGGCCGTCCATCGTCGGTAGCTTCGCGTGGATCGCGCCGCGGATCATATGGGTTGTAGGCAAACTCGCGGATGGCGTTGTAGTTTCCGGGCATGGGCATCGGTCCGCCCGCTACCCAGTTGGCAAGTTCGGTAAGCGTAGTCTTCGCGATAATCACTGCTCCGGCATCGCGCAAGTTCTTCACAAGCGTCGCATCGTACGGAGGCAGGTATCCTTCGAAAGCGAGCGCGCCGCCGGTCGTGACGATGTCGTGCGTCAGGATGTTGTCTTTGAGGGCTATCGGGATGCCGTGCAGTGGGCCGCGCACGTGACCCTGCGCTCGCTCTTCGTCACGCTCGTCCGCTTCGGCAAGCGCATGCGGGTTCACCGTCATCACCGCGTGCAACTGGTCTTCGTACATGCCGATTCGCGCCAGGTACAGCATCACCAGTTCGTGTGACGTGACGCGGCCTTGCTCCATAGCAGCGCGCATTTCCGGTATGCTCGCTTCGACGACATTGAACGGCGTCGGCTTTGGGGCCGCCGCGGCCGGACTAGGCCGGTTCGATTTAGCGTGCTTTGTTTTCGCTTGTGGGAGCGCAGTTAGAGCAACGGTGAGCAGCAGCGCTGCGAGTCGTTTGGACAAGAAAATGACTCCTGGACACAGGTTTGCACTTCGGATGCAATCCTGACATCATAGCTTTTGTAGCGCAAGAGTTGGAGGCCAAAATGTCGTCTGTTCTGAATTCGGCTCAACAGTCGGATCTTTTGCGGCGTGGGTTTTCGCGCCGGAGTTTTGGACGTATCGGTTCGGTGCTCGCAGCGGGAGCGGCTCTGCCGTTCTACAACGAACGAGCTTTGGCGCAGCTCTCCATGGTGAGAAACATCCCGCCCGACGCCGTAAAGATCAACGCCAACGAAAACCCGATGGGTCCGTGTCCCCAGGCGGTAGACGCCATTTACAACGTGGTGAAGAACGGCGGCCGATACATGTACGAGGCCACCTTCGAACTTGCCGGGACTATGGCGGATATGGAGGGCGTGAAGTACAGCAATAATCCGAACGAATCGGAAATTGAAATCTATGCCGGATCGAGTGCTCCCTTACACCAGAGTGTCATCGCGTTCTGTTCCAAAGACAGGCCGTTCGTCAAGGCGGACCCGGGATACGAAGCCGGCGAGCGAGCTGCCAAGGCCGTGGGAGCCCGCGTTGTCAACGTTCCTCTGCGGAAGAATACGTGCGATCACGATGTGAAGGGAATGCTCGCAGCCGCCCCGAACGCAGGGGTATTCTATATCTGCAATCCCAACAATCCCACCGGAACATTGACCAGCCGCTCCGATATCGAATTTTTGGTTGCCAACAAGCCAGCCGGTTCGATTGTGCTCATTGACGAAGCCTACATCCATATTTCCAAAAACGCTGTCGCGTGTGTCGATATGGTTTCGCAAGGTAAAGACGTTATCGTCCTGCGCACATTCTCGAAACTCTACGGGATGGCGGGCTTGCGCGCTGGCGCCGTGCTTGGCCGGCCTGATTTGCTTCAGAAAGTTCGTGATTGGAGCGCTGGCATGATGCCCATAACCGCTATGGTTGGCGCTACCGCCAGTCTGAAAACGAAGAACCTGGTCGCGGAGCGCCGTAAGATCATGGGCGATCTTCGGGAAGACACCTTTAGCTGGCTTGCGGCTAAGAATGTTGAATTCACTCCATCGGAAAGCAACTGCTTCATGATGAACGTCAAGCGCAACGGTAAGGCATTTGCGGCGGATATGGCGCAAGAAAACGTCTACATTGGCAGACCTTGGCCGGTTTGGCCCGAGTGGGTCCGGATCACCGTTGGTTCGAAAGACGACATGACTAAGTTCAAATCGGCTTTCACCAAGTGTTATAGCGTCTAAGCTTCAACGTCGATTCCGGCGCGTCGCGGTCTATGAATAGAAGAAAGTTTTCAAAGAACGTAGCTGCGGCCGCCGCCGCGTTTGCTTCCCCCTCTGTTCCTTTTTTGAAGGCGCAATCGGTCGAAGGAAAGCCGCCCTACGATATCTCCGTGATGTTGTGGACGGTGTATCGCGATCGGCCATTCGAAGAGCGGCTCGAGAAAATGGTCGAGGCCGGCTATCACAATGTCGAACTGGTCGGAGAGTACCGCAAGTGGACCGATGCGGAGTTCAATCGCGCCATCGCAAAGCAGAAAGAACTAAGAATCAATTTCGACACCACAGCCGGCCTGAAGCATGCGGTAGGCAACCCTGCTGATCGCGACGCCATGCTGTCCGATGTACGGAACGAGCTGCCCCTTATGGAACGCCTCAATTGCCCGGCTTGCATTATTATGTCGGGCAATGTCGTTCCCGGCATGCCGCGCGAACAGCAACATGCAAGCTGCATAGAAGGTCTGAAGCGAGCGGCATCGATTGTGGAAGGGAAGCAGATCAATGGGCAACCCGTGCGTCTGCTGCTCGAGAATATCGATCCGGAAGAGAATCCTAAGTACTACATGACTTCGGTTGCTGAGGGATTTGAAATTATCCGCGCGGTCGATCATCCGCAGGTCAAACTTCTATATGATTTCTTTCACGAGCAGATCGCAGAAGGCAATCTGATCGAGAAGCTGGTCAAGAATATCGATTACACCGGCTTAGTTCACATAGCGGATGTTCCGGGCCGCCACATTCCGGGAACCGGCGAAATTCACTACGAAAACATCTATCGCAAGCTGGCGGAGCTCAACTACAATCGCATGGTTGCCATGGAGTTCATTCCGACAGGAGATCCCGTAGAGGAGTTGCGCCGTGCCCGCGAACAAGCGATTCGCGTAGGCCGTGGCTGACATGAGCCGTTGTCGGCTCGGCGCGTCTGCGTTGCTGTTGGTTTCGCTCGCTATTGATCCGGCGTTTTCCTCCCCCAATCCCGATTGGTTTCCCAAGCAGGACATGCTCACCATCGGCGTGTATTACTATCCGGAGGCTTGGCCGAAATCGCAATGGGCGCGCGACCTGGCAAACATCCGCAAATTAGGGATGGAATACGTCCACATGGGCGAATTTGCCTGGTATTTCATGGAGCCGAGCGAAGGAAAGTTCGATTTCGATTGGCTTGAGAAGAACGTCGAACTAGCTCACCAGAACGGCTTGAAGGTGATTCTGTGCACCCCAAGCGCAGCGCCGCCTATATGGCTTGAGAAAAACCATCCGGAAATCCTGATGGTAGACGCGCAGGGCCGGACTATGACTCACGGAAGCCGTGAGCAAGGTGATTGGAGTTCGCCGGTTTATCGAGAATATGTCACGAAAATCGACACCGAGCTTGCGAAGCGCTTCGGCAACGACCCGCGCGTCTGGGGTTGGCAGATTGACAATGAGCTGAGCCATTACGGCCGCCGCTATTCTTATTCCAAAGCGGCGACGGGGAGATTCCGTGAATGGCTGCATGAGAAGTACGGCAGCATTGACAAGCTGAACCAGGCTTGGGGTGGGGCGTTCTGGTCCATTCAATATCAGAATTTTGATCAGATCGAAATTCCCAACCCCGACACGCTCGTCGCAGATCCCAGCCCTCATTGGGTTTTGGATTTTGACCGCTGGTTTGCGCATGAGGCGGCCGACTATATCAAGATGCAAGCCACCGTGCTGCGCCGCTATAGCAGGAATCAGTGGATCACTACGAACTTCATGGCGCTGCACGAAGACGTGGATCCATCGCTGTCGGAAAACGCTCTCGATGTCTTCTCCTGGACCATTTATCCAGTGCACGGCGATTTGGGCGAAGGCCCGCTTGGGTTTCGGCTCGGCAGTGCAGCACAAATGTCATTCATGCACGACTTCATGCGCTCGTTCAACGGACTCTCGGGCCCCATGGAATTGCAGCCCGGACAAGTGAACTGGGGCGAAACCAATCCGTGGCCTCTGCCCGGGGCGATTCACATGTGGTTGTTGCGTGCTTTTGGAGCGGGTGCGCGCATGGTATGCACGTACCGTTATCGCCAACCGCTTTACGGCTCGGAGTTGTATCACAAAGGGCTGGTCGAAACAGACGGCGTCACGCCTTCGCCGGGTGGCCGCGAATATGCGCAGGCAATGAGCGATGTCTTGCAGCTTCGGAAACAGTACAACCCTAACGCGCAAGAGCCGAAATCTTATGCCGCACGACGCACGGCGTTTGTCGTCGCTTACGACAATCGCTGGGATATTTCGAATCACCAAGAGACAATTCGGTGGGACACCGTCGCCCATTGGATGCGCTACTATCGCGCGCTGAAAAGCGTGGAAGCGCCGATCGATGTTCTTACGCCGGATCGCGATTTTTCCAAGCATCCATTTGTGGTTGCACCCGCTTTTCAACTTGTGGATGCGGACATCATTCGGCGGTTTACCGAGTACGTGCAAGCGGGCGGTCATCTGATTCTCACGTGCCGAACGGGTGAGAAAGACATGCAGGGCCATTTATGGGAAGGCCCATGGGCGATGCCGATTATTCCGCTCATCGGAGCCAAGATTCCGTTCTACGATGACCTGCCTGTTGGCGTGAACGGGCACGTTTCGGCAGCCGGAAAAACCTATCAATGGGGCTCCTGGGGAGAAATTCTACAGCCCGATAACGGAACCGAAGTTCTAACTACCTATGCAGATCAGTTTTATGCGGGCAGACCCGCGGCCCTTACACGGAAGCTTGGGAAGGGAACTGTGTCGTATATCGGTGTGGACACGCTGGATGGCGAATTGGAGCGAACGCTTGTGCATCGCATATTTGAAACCGCAGGGGCGTCGCCAGAGAACCTCGATCCGGATTTTCTGGTGGATTGGCGGGACGGTTTTTGGGTGGCCACAAACTTTTCCAGCCAAACCGAACATATCCCGGCGGCCATGAACGCGCGTATTCTTTTGGGACAACGCAATGTGCCGCCCGGCGGGGCGACTGTGTGGATGGAACGGTAAATCCAGCGGAGCGG
>CAWJUG010000013.1:0-622483 GCA_963846025.1 Terriglobia bacterium
TCTCAATGTCGTGCTTTGCTTGAACTCAAGCGTATCCGCAATTCTCGTAAGTGGGATTCGTCTATAAGGCTTTTCTTAGCATGTCCCCACAATGTGCATGCTGCGTCACCAATCGGAGCCCGAGAATTTCGGAGCTGCATCCACTACCAAATAGATCCCGAACAGGATCGTGTATAGCCGTTTGCGGTAAATCGGATGTAGTGGATCAGGATTTCAACAAGATTGCCAATGCGCTGATTGCCCAAAATCGGCTCGAAGAGGCGCGCACGCTTCTGGAAAACGCGATGCAAAAGATGCCGCGTGGGTGGAAACCAGTTCAGGAGGACGCAGAATTCATTCGGGTCGCATTCTGGGATCAAGAGGAGTTTTTCGCCTACGTACGCGGCCGAGACGCGAAGGCCAAATCAGTGCTCTGGATCGGCAAATCATATTCCAGGGCATGGTACGTCCTGAGTTCGTTGGCTTCCAAGCAGGGCCGTTTGGAGCACGCGCTGTTCTGCGTTGATTGCGGCATTGAACTGGAACCGGACCATCCCGAATTGTGGAGTCAGAAAGGCGTCGTACTAGGGAAGCTTAAACGACATGAGGCTGCGCTGGACTGCTACATCCGAGCCGTGACTATTCGCGACTGGGCGCCGCCTGACCAGACTGCACGAGCGCTACGTGGAAAAGGGGTCCAATTGATAGACCTGGACCGGCTTGATGAAGCAGAAGCAGCGCTACAGCAATCACTGCGACTCGAACCCGACAACGACATTGCACATAAAGAGTTGGAGTATATCGAACAGTTACGGAAACAACGCGCCGACACTAAAGAAAAAATCCCGTGGTTCCTACATTCGTTTGTCAATCCACCTACAGACCCGTTAACCGTCCAGCTCATCGCGCTTGTCGAGGATCTAACCTCAATACCTGGCCCGAAGACAGTCGGAGGAGAGAACTACAGCAAAATCCTGGATGCATTTATGGATCGCGGGTGGGCCGGTTTTGAAGAGGAGTTTGATCGCATTGTGCGGCGAGATCGCCCGGATTACGAACAGGTAAAACGCGACCTGCTGTGCGAGCCAATATTTAGCATCAAAGCGCATCGCAACATGGCGCGGGCGTTTATGGCTGCAAGCGGCGCGTCCGAAGAAACGTTAGAGGACGTACTAAACGACGTTTTCAGGGAACGCAAGAAACCCGACCCGCAATAGTCGGAACCCGCCGTAACCCGATCCGATGGTTTCTCCCTGGCTGAGGCAACGGCGTCAGCCAATCTGTTTTCTGACCTAATCCTCCTCGAACGCTTTCGGGCGCCATCCGCTTGCATATCTCTCCGCCAACTCGAGTAGCGATTCTTCGGCCCCCAGCGGCGAGGTACGGAGTTGCCTGATGCGCTCGCCCAGGACGTCTTCGGTACCGTAAACCTGAACCAATTCATCCCATGCCAGCCGCGCGGAGCGGCGAACGGCTCGACTGCCGAGCGCCTGGCTCACAACTTCGCCGCGGGCGGAGACAAGTATCGCCAATGTCATAAACGGCGCATCTGGGACTACAAGTGACGGCTCCATCGCACTTGCCCGGCTCTTAGCGGCAAACAATATGCCCAAAAGAGTTCTCTCGCGGGCGAGTGCGTGCGGGTCTGCCAACCGCACCTCCTCGCGCCAATTTGCCTCGAATTCGGCTGCTGCACTTTCGGAAACCAGCTTGTGTCCCACATTCTCCTGGTGTCCGACTAACCTGATGAGTTCCCATTTTGAGGAGAGCGACGAGAGCTGAGGGAGAACACGCTGAACAGCAGACTCAATCGCTTTCGTATCGTTCAGCGACCGGATAAGACGGTAAACAACGCGAGTGATAACGAGCCTGCTGTCGAGACCGAGCATGCCACCCCGGCGCTGGGGAATTTCGGGCAGAAGATTTAGAAGAACGACGGTCGCCGATTCCACATTTTCCGGACCGAATTTGTCTTCGTAGGCTTCCAACGAGGCAATGATGTCCTGCAATCGCTCGGGATCTAACGAGCGGAGATACTTCTCGAAAGTGACCGGATCTGCGATGTACGACCAAGCACGTTCAGCGTCTGTAAACGTTTGAAGCCCTTCGCCAACAATTCGCTCCAGGTAATAGCGCAGGACATATTCGTGAGCGACTCGTCGCTCTTGGAGCCACCGGCCCTTCCAGTCTGCCCCGTGATGATAATTGCTTATGTGCCACGCCGCTGCTGGGAACAGTCGCGAGATTAGCGTTTGAACAATACTGGCGCGATCCCCAGCCGCTTTTATCAAGTCATCTATTTGTCTTTTTAGTTCAGGCCGACGGTGTTGGCCGGCAGCAGAATCGGACGTGGTTGTGAGTCCATCGACTGCGCCATACATTTCGCGGAATACATCGGGAAGGAATAGGCGAACAGCCTCAAGGGCCAACACGTCAACGAGAGAAACTCCTCCTTCGAGATGTCGAACGGCCCCGTGAATCGCGGCGGAGTAGCGGCGCACGTCACGCATGTTCCTGATGAGCGGGCGAATAATCTCGGCAAAAACGTCTGGCCAAGCCTGATCATCGAAGGGCCCTGGGTTGTCTACGTTTGCCAGTGCTGATTCTATGGCTCGAAGAACTTGCGAATTCAACGTAGCGGGCGGGACGGCTGGGAGATCAATGCTCACCTGCAGAATCTTCTCTAGGTAATCCCGGCCAGCGATTCCGACCTCGGTGAGCGCCTCCTCAACCCGAACACGATCAAAACACAAGACGTACACGATATTCGGGAAACTCGCTGTTAGTCGAACTAACTTAAAGATGTCGCGGATTTCGGGAGTAGTTAGCCTATCGATATCGTCGACCACCACGACTATGGGTTCTTGCAGAGCTTCCAGCTCACGCTCCAATACCGCCCGGCGAGCACCGACCCCAACTTTGCGGTGTTGTAGGGCCTGCGCAAGAAGCTTCGATGCCTTCTGGCCGCGCTCGATCCACGACCCAACTACGGGGAGCCAACCGAGACCAGAGAAGACATCGCCATAAAATTCAAGATTCTTGCCAATTTCAGCAAGAGCAGGCCTGAGCTTTAGTTGTGCGGAGATCTCAACGAAGAATGATTCTACAAGTTGCTCAGCGCCGCTGAACATCCAAGGATTGAAATCAAGTACGACAATGCCAAGTTCGTCAAAGTGCGTACGCGCCAGATTCACGAACGACGTTTTTCCTGAACCCCACGCGCCGAGGACGCCGACAACGATTCCCGCCGTCGCATCCAGCGACAGGATCTGCTCCGCAAAGGATCGGGCCGCTCTCGCGCGCCCCAGCGCATCATCTTCCGCCTTACGAATGGGCTTATCCGCGCCGACCTGCGCGGTGCGTTTCTTAGCATTACGGTCGGCTTCAACCGGCTGGTTAGCTGTGTTTCGCGAATTGCGTTTGAAAGGATTCCTTGGGGCCCAACTCACGATTTTTGTTTAGACAGCCGCTTCGATTTTTCCGGGACCTTATATCAACACACCTTCCGGCTTCTCTCGCGGCGCATGCGCAACGCGTGGATCGGCTGGCGGTGGATCGAGGCAAGTTTCGTAGGGAATGCCCGAGCGTTCGGCTTCGGCCATGGCATCGTAGATTTCGAGAATCAAGCTCTTGGTGCGGTACTTGCCATATTGCTGCTCGTCTTTGCGGCGGACGATGGGGAACGTATCGAGGATATAGGAAGCGTCATCGCGGGAAACGCCGTAGAGGTGAAAATAAAACGCATCTAGTTCGCAGCGGATCAGGAACCGGCGGTCCTCGTCCCAACGAAACGGCTCGCCTAAATAGCCGAGTTGTTCGGCGAAGCCTTGTATGTCTCGCGCTGTGAAGGTCAGCTCCAAAGCGCGCGACCGAATGAAGTTCTGATGCTCGGATGTATAAGAGCTGGGCGGAAGAATCGCGAGCTGTGCAACGTAAAAGTTGCTCAGATCAGTTCCTCCCAGTTTTTGTCGCGTAACAAAATCGAGAATGAATGACCCCATGCTCGCCAGCAGACACTCTGCACTTTCCTTCACTGATAAGAGAGGCATCTTGTCGCCGACTCCAGCAAACGGGATCGCGCCGGTGATGAGTGTCCTTGCGTCGGTGTTGCGCGCGGTCTTTCGAAATCCAAACAGCCAGCTCGGCGTTCTAGCCGAAATAAGCCGCTCAGCGATTTCTCTGTAGCACTTCGAACTGTGGATGATGGCGAAATCATTCTCTCCAAGCGGCCATTCTTCATCCCAGCTTCTAGCAGCAAGCCAGTCGTTGAAGTTCTCGAATTGCGACTTGAATATACTCCCGGTGAACTGAATCAACAACTCAACGCCGACCTTCTCGACACCTCGCCTAAGGTGATAACCTGCGAACCAAACGGCAAGCACCTTCGCAATCACGTTTTCGGAATCAGCATCGAGGGCCTGGAGCAGGGCGCCAGGCACGTTGGCAGTTGCCTTCACAACCTCCCATTCGGGTACCCAATATCGGGGCTGAATCACATAATCAGGATTGGCTAAGCGCGCCGACGGTATCCGCGGGAGTTCTGTGTCAAGGCTGCCCTCAGGCCGCATCGAGTAATCGCCGTAACGATGCGTGAACTGGTGCATCATCTTGGCTTCGTAAAGCGGCAGATAACGATCACCATCCCGATTGAAGATGTTGCCGCTCAGAACCCAAGAGTCGCCAAGGAGTTGCTCCTTTGTGCGGAACAAATGCGAATCGTTGGACATATGGAACATCGTGCTGAAGGAAACACTCCACGGGTTCTCGTTCTTCGCTTCGTTCACGAGAACCGGCACGCGCCGATAAATGGCTTTGGTAATTTCAGCATCGCGGGCGGAGCGAAATATCGGGCATGTGCGCGTGTTTGGGTTGATGAGCGCAATATCTTCGGAGGTCAGCGTAAAGTGGCGGTCTCCTTCGAGGAGATCGGATGCATGATGGGCAAAGAAGACGAAATCGACCGCATGGTCCTTCGACAGCGCGGAACCGGAAACGGTCAGCAGGCAGAACTTAAAGCGGCCGTGTCCAACGCCTTCGAACATTCCCACCGCATTCTCGAAATCATAGAGGCTGACCAGCGTGTTCGTTTCAACAAGCGACGCAAAGAAATCTTTCGTCGTGTTGTCCGTTGCAATCCCGGACGGAACGATGACACCCATTCGGCCGCTGGCATTAAGCAGATTCCGGTCATTCTCGGCAAAGATCGAATAGGTATTGATATCGCCGACGCCGCATAGCGGGTACCGTCCAGTGTTGCGGATTAGAATACTTTCGCCATCAGCCGACCGTAACGCTTCCTGAAATTCCGTAAGCAGACCGGGATCTGTCTCTTTCAGCGCCCGTATCATTCGTCTGCGGGCCGCGGCATTCGGCGCGTTCGCAATTTCAGGATGGCGCGAAGCGAACCACTCCTTTTCTTGCAGCTTGATCCGCTCCCATGGTGGGTTACCTAGGAGTACATCGAATCCGCCGGACCAGCCGGCTTGCTCGGTTTCTGGAGTTTCTCCTAAGCCAGCGACCCGAAAAACATCCGGAAATGCCAAATGCCAATGGAAGAAGTTATATTCGCTGGCCAGCCGTCGGATCTCCTGCTTGATGCGCGGCTCACAGGCGTGCGGGTTCCGCTCGATGCGACGGAATACCTCCTCCGTGATCGGGAACTCGGTCAGGCTTTCCTTCTTCCAAACGAATGCAGCACACCAGGCGTCGGCAAGCAGTTTCCCATCCAGATAATCACTGGACCGGACAGCTTCCTCCCACAATCTCGCTTTAGCACGAACACCCTCAATCTTGTCGTCACCCAGATTGTCCAGCTTCATTAAGCTTTGTGCGAAGTTACCGAGCTTGAGCCATGGATAGTCTTCGAATCCGAACTTCGTTGCGCCGATTTCTCGGGCCTTTCTTTCGTTCTTATTTACTTTGCGCCACTTCGTACAGGCTTCTTTCAGATCGCCTTCAATGGGCTGAAACGCTTCGTCTGAGATACCAGCCTCGAGCAATGGTGGAGTTGTGCCGAGCAGGCTATTGCCGACCTGAATGCGGTGTTCCAAAAATGACAGCGGCTTGCCGGGTTCGAGAGCCTCCAGCCAAAGGTTTACTTTACAGAGCTCGACAGCCATTGGGTTCGCGTCAACGCCATAAATGCAATGGCCAATTACGTCTCGGAGGCCCGCGCGAATCGCTTCCGGCGACGGTTCATCGTCTCCCGTCCTTAAGGATGCCAAGCGCTTCGCAATTCGGTGCGCTGCTGCGATGAGAAAATGGCCACTGCCGCAAGCCGGGTCGACTACTTTGAGCTTCAGGATTGCCGTTTCCTGTTCAGGTTTCCTATTCGCTTTCTCCAGCACAGGATTGAGCGCGGAATCGAGGAGGCATTCGACCAAACTGGTTGGCGTGTAATAGGAGCCGGTGGTCTTCCGCTCGTGGCCTGCGGCGATACCAAGATCGAAGGTTGCAGCGTCGAGGTCAAGACGGGGATGAAGCTCTAACAGCGATTCGTATACACTGCCCAGTTCTTCGGCCCCAAGGTTTTTGTAATCTACGGAGCGCCACACCCCATTCATGACTGTTATCGCGAGAGCGCGGATTGTATCGAGGAGGTCGTGATTGCTGATATCACAGGCTTCAATATCAGGTAGAGCGCGATCGGAAAATAGAAAACCTCCGAGGGCCGGCAGCGCGAGCTGCGGGCATCCAGTATCGCTTGCCAGCTTGCGCATGACCAGACGGAGAGCTGCATACAGATCGGCGTGCCTAGTCCCTGTCCGGCGTTCGGCCAGGTGGCGCAAACGAATACTGGAGTAATACCGCAAATAGCGTTCGCGAGCCACGGAATGTACTTCTCCGGGAAGCAACAGCAAATTGCGGTCCTCGGCTGCAAACAGAAACAGGAGGCGGTAAACAAGACGGAGAACCTGGCGGTAATACTCCTGAGCGACGATCTCGCCGCGCCGCAAACGCTCACGAAGATCCCCGTTGCCCGGCCAGGCAAGAAACCCGCGTCCTAGGGCCTTAATAGCCGTCTCCACGCCTTCCCGAAGTTGATCGAGGGCACGCACACCACGCTGTTTCGAGGCCTGAGACCATTTTTCAAGCCAGCACTCTTCCGGCCGCTCGGCTTCGATGCGAGATTCGTGACAGAGAAGCCAGAGCAGAACGAAATCCGAATAGACTTCGCCCTGCATCATTGCTTCAAGATCGAATTCAACGTAGGCCTGACGCGTGAGGCTCGCATTATCCCGCAGAATTCGCAATTGAAGACCGTTCGACACGAAACCCCAGCGGTGATCGGGTGAGCGATTTAAGAGCTCCTGCAGCAGACTGTGCGGGCTGCTACGCGCCGCCCCGGCCAAGCCCGGCGTTGGCCGGTCCAGATCCACGCGACAGCCGAGCAGGTGAATCGGGGTGCGGTTCCAGCCATGCGAGATGGGATAGCTCTTATCTTCGATCTCAATCGCCTTGACCGATAGCAGCCTGCCGTAACCCAGTTCTTGGAAGAGCGGCAATAACCAATGCTCGCGTGTGATCTTCGTGCCGGGATCGTTGGTAGACAGCTTTTCTCTTACACCTTGGAAAGTGGACCAAGACCCCAATAGCCGGTTCCAGGACCGGCTGGTTGCTTCGGTAAGTTTCTCGCCGCCACCTAAGTGATAGGCGTCCGGCGTCAGCCCGCCAAGCTCCGCGTCGCCCTCTACAATCCGCTGCAATAGATCGGTAGGGAGGATCGCGCCCTCAGTTTTGACAGTGAGGAATAGGTCTCGCTGTTTTACTGCCATGACTCAATTCCCTTGGACAACTGGCAGATAGACAAACACACCGAGCACATCGGGCGATGGCGGCGCTTCCACGCGATACCGAACGCCTTGGATTCGGGCGGCTGCGCGCACGCGGGTATGCGCTTCAAGCAACTCTTGGCCGCGAATTGCGGCGAGGTCCCGCAGATACGGCTCTAGTGTCGCGAACTCTTGATTTACCTTCCGAACGAAATCTGCAGCCTGGTCGGGATTGATATTCGTGTCAGGAGTAGCTCGCAACAATTCCTCCGCCGCTTCGCGGCTCAGCCATTCTGGATTACCCGGCGGTCCGGCAAATGCCGCCGCGAAGACTATCCTCGGCTAATAGAGCTTCGTCTTGCTCGCCTCGGCGAGCAATGATGTGGTATCGCAAACGCAGCAGCAGAAGCGTGGTGCGTCGTGACACTTGTCGCGTACGGATCACACCGCAGCGGCGCGCGATGCTCTCGGCTTTCGGATCTAGAGCAGTGTCCAGAATGTAGCCGGCGAGACCTTCCACGAGCGGATGTGTACGGGTGAGTAGTAGCTCGCCTGTCTTGGCTGGCGGCTCGAACCGCACCAGAAGGTTGCGATCAGGAGTAAGGACATCGCGTAAGCCGCGTCGGAATTTCAGCCAAGTCGATTTTGAGCGCGCCATTCTGGTTCACGACAGCCCCATGGGCCAACAAAGCGTCCTTTGTAAAACCCGCAACATCGATGCTGGACCCGATCGCTTGGCGCACTTCCGTGAGTTCTCGTTCCACTTCTCTTGACGCTGGCACTCAGGCCTTCCTGAGAGAACATGGTCCGCGAGCGCTTCTCGCGCTCCGCGCTCAAGTCCCACTTGGCAAAAAGGTCCTCCTTGCGTGGACGGAAGTACTCTTCAAAATCGAGCAGCAGTTGATCTTCATTGCCGGGCTTGCGCCGCAGCAGCAATCCTTCGAAAACGGCTTCGACGACCTGTTCCGTATCGACCGGCACAGGAACCGAGATGCCGAGAGAACTTCTAATTTTCTTGTGCTTGCGGATTAGGACATCGAGCACGACGCCGTCGATCTGATTATCAACACCGTAATAGGTGATGACACGGACTTTCGGACTGGGTTGCCCATAGCGATCTACGCGCCCTTCCCGCTGTTCATGACGCGTGGGATTCCAACTGAGGTCATAGTGGAGGACCGCATCGAAGTCGCGCTGTAGATTGATTCCTTCGGACAGGCAATCGGTTGCCACCAAGTACGTGCTTTGAAGATTTGGCGAGCTGGGTGACACGGGCCTCACGCTCCGCTGGAGCGAGCTCACTCGTAACTGCTTCACAGCAACATCGCGCGGGAGAACTTGGCGGAGCTGGGTTGCAAAATAGTCGGCAGTCGGAATGAATCGGCAGAAGACAATAGGCCGAAAGCCGTCTTTAATAAGCGCCTCAACCATGGAAGCGGATTTCCGCAGCTTCTCGTCCTTTTCGCCGCACAGAGCATCGGCCTGCGCCGCCATGTCCAGCAAACGCCGGCGATTGCGGGCCTGCTCACCTTCCTCCGTCTCGGCATCGCCGCCTGGCGTAACGTCATTCGCTTCCGCCGCGGCCTCATCGAACAGATCCAGAACGGTGCGTCGACCAAGATCGTCGGCCTCTTCGGTCGTCTCCGTGTTCGCGGTAGCCGCACGCATCCGCAACGTAGCCGCCGCTGCCGCGGGACTGGAGGCAGACCTCTTAAAAGGGCGAAAGCAGACCACCACTGCACGCGTTTCCGGTGCTGAGAGACTCCTTCCTCGGTCACTGTTTCCCGCGCATACTCCAGAACTCGAGCAAACAGCCGGCGGTAATCGTCGCTCAGCTTGTAGCTCTCTTCCGTTTCTTCACGTGCGGGAAACGGAGTATCGGACGTAAGAAATGCCGAATGTCGCCACGCTTTCGCTGAACAAGGTGAGTCGCCAAACGCCGACGGACTTGTTCATTCTCTTTGCCGCTGATTTCGTCCGGCAAGTTCAGGAATTCCGGATTAAGCAGACCAAGCAAGGAGCGGAATGCTTGCTCGTTGCCAGAGTGCGGTGTGGCGGTAACCAGAATGACATGCCTGCCCTTTTCGGGTGCCGCTAAACCAGAGACAAGCCGGTGCCGCTGATGTCTGCCGGTGCGGCCTTCACCCGACCAGGCGCAAGTATGGGCTTCATCGACGATCACGAATTCTGGACAGGCGCGCAGAAAGTCGTCGCGGCGCCGGTCACTCTTGATGAAATCCGTAGACACGACCACGAAAGGGTAGATATCGAACAGAGATTCGCCTACACGACAGCGGCGTTCGAGACGCGTCGCGGTTCCCGGCAGGACCAATTCGGCATCGATATGAATTTGAATCGAGCTCCCTCTGCCACTGCTCCGCCAGTTGCGGCGGGCAGAGCACAGCCAGCCGCCGAATCTCGCCCCGGTCAAGCAGTTCCCGAGCAATCAGGCAGGCTTCAATCGTTTTCCCGATTCCTACATCATCGGCGATGAGCAGCCGCACAGGATCGAGCTTCAGCGCCATCAGCAAGGGAACAAGCTGATACGGGCGCGGTTCGATGCCCAGCCGGGCGAACGAGCGGAATGGCCCGGCACTGGAGCGAAATCCAAGGCGAACCGCATCACGCAAAAGTCGGCAGGAACGGTGATCTCCAATCCGCATTGGATCGGGCAAGGCGAAGCTCGCCGATTCCACTGTTTCGAGCGGAAGATAAATACCAGCGATCTCTTCATCCGTGCCGCCAAGAGGCCGCATAACAAGGAGGTCGTCGTCCGATTCGGGCAGAACCACCCATTCCCGGCCACGCGCTTTGACGAGAGAGCCGACGGCAAAGCTCATGAGTGTCTCCCGAACACGTGGGGATAGTGAGCCACGATCTCCTTCCAGTTCTCCTGATGCCCGAATCGAATCACCGTATAGCCAAGATCCTCCATTCGTTCGGTTGCAAGCTGTCTCGCTGTTGCCGGTCTGGAAAGTCATGCGGCGGACCGTCTACGTAGATGGCCACGAGGGCATCTTCGTAAAGAAAGTCGGGCCGCGTGTGGCAGGATTCAATCAGGTACTGTGCTTTCGTGGGCAGGCGCAAGTTTCCGCTGTCGAGCATACGAAGCCACTTTCGTTCGAGCTCACTTTCAGAAAGGCGCTCGAGCAACGTAAGATGCTCGGTTCGAGGCTGGTGACCGGGAGACGCGACAACGTGGCAAGCCGCCAGGGTCAACAGGAATTCGCGCAACGCCTTGCGATCAAGAAGTTTATGATCGCGTTGGTTGCCGTAATTCATCAGGCAATCGTAACAGGCAGCTTCGCAGTCCTCTTTGGCTCCCGGGCGCGACGCCGATCTTCGCCCGTCTTCGGATCGTAGTGGCAGATTTCCAGTGCTCTTGTTGCGATATCCTGCAAAGCCAGAGGATCGTCAAGAAGATTTCGAAGTACACCGGCTCCCCCCTCAGCGGCTTCGTAAAGAAGCAGTAAGCGGCGATTGTCGCCATCAGGGAGCGGTTCAACGGCAAGCTCGGAATCTTCGAGCTGATAGCGGACTTGAACAGCGGCTTTAAGCGCGGCTCCTAGCGATGCCATAACCGGTGCGGTGAGATTGCCGGCTGGCTCGATCAGCAGACAATTACGGCGGTCTTCGACAAAAGGAATGACGCGCGTGGCACGAGGGGACATGGGTCTTCTTTATCGTCATCGGGACTAGCGTCATTCGCTGCCCAATAACCGCGTTCCGTATCAAGCAAAAAACCGAATAGCTGTTTGTTCTTGCGGCGGCGCCAACCCAGATTGATGCGCCAGATAGTCGCTGCGGTACCGTAATCCAAGCGAATGACAGTTTCGCCATCACGTTCGGCGCTCGCGAAGCGATGTGTCGGCCGCCCAGCACTCTCGGTAAAGCGAATGGCAGTCCGAAGCTCAAACCCCAGACGCAGACGCTCTTCTTCGTCGGAATTGATGCGGTCGGTTCGCTTGGTCGTGACATTCTGCAGCCTGAAAAGCGAGGACATAGGTGCCCCGAGGGAATTCCGGCACCGTTCACAAAGATCAACGCCCTCTCCCGTCGTAATGGGATGGAGATAACCGCACGACTCACACTGTTTCGCTCTGCGAGTGGCCAGTTCTTCGTTCTCGCCGACCGGCAGAATCACACGGTTGATTCGATAGCGCGAGCCCTCATGGTAAACCACCGCACGGGGGCCGAATTCAGAAATCGCAAGGAACCGAGGTCGCGAGAGATACTCCTCCCGGTTCTTGGTCTGACGACGGCCTGGGATAAAAGCCGAAAGCGGCAGGCGCGGGAAGCTGTAGCCAGGCAGAAATCCTTCACTTGCCATATACCGATAGCTGTAAAAGTCCGATTGGACGACGTTCTCGGCTTCCGTCAGCAGCCGAACCTGTTCTTCGGCTTCACGCCGCAACCGCTCGGCTTGCTTTTTCGCATCGGGGCTGCGAGTCGCATCGAGAATGATTTTGCTCTGAAGCTTTGCCTGCGTATGGGCCGCCCGATACAGGTCACGCCATCGGGCGCACGCCTGTTCGAAATGCAAGCCAACCTGCGCCAAAGCCGTATCGACCCACTTGTCCAGATCGCCGTCCGCAAAAACAAATTCATCGCTAATCTGGCCGAAGACCTCTTTTGCCCGCATCTTTGCTTTTTCGCGTGCAATCTCGGAATTGATCGCATCTTTCGCACTTGGCAGCAATTCAAGCGTTGGCTCCTCGCCGGAAAGGTCCAGAACTTCCTTCAATGTGCGGCCGAGGCTGAATCCGGTTTCAGCCAGCCAGACTGCGTAGAGATGAGAGCGAACCAAATCCTCGTTCGCCAGATCGAGTCGTGGCGGGCTGACGGCCCCAGCCACCATCAGTCCCGGTCTCTTAAAGAAATATTGATCGTGCGAGCTGCCAGTTGCACAATACGAAAACACTAATGCGGGCTGACCGCTTCGCCCAGCTCGGCCACTCCGCTGTGCATAATTGGCTGGTGTTGGAGGAACATTTCGGAGATTCACAGCATTCAGTTCACGAATGTCAACACCCAGTTCCATCGTCGGGCTGCAATAGAGGATCGGTAACTTCGCGTCAGAGAATCTCTGTTCACGATCGATACGGACCTCGGCCGGTACTTGCGCGGTGTGCTCGCGGGCTTCCATCCCGAGCGCGGTGTGCGCAATATTCCTGTAGAATTCAACGAAGAACGCATTCGTGCGACCACCGGAAGCAGGCATATTCGGCACACGGATCGGGTCATGGAATGATCTGGTGCCGTCTCCCGCGACCCAAAGCAGGGCAGAAGCTGCCAATTGATAGCCGGGGACATCCTCTTTATCTTTGGGTTCAATAACCTGTTTCACGATGCCGGCAATCCGGAGTAATTCCAAGAGCTGCCGAATGATCGCTTCAGTCTCATTGAGCGGAATACGTTGCTGGAAATCAGGGAAGGTCGTATTGCGACGTAGATACTGGCCGAACCCGCTTCGAGCAGAAAGGTACAAATACCCGCCATAGTCTCCCTCTTCTCCGGACTGACGCGGGAACAGGATCGCCGCATGTTCAAGCTGCTCGCTCTCGTCAATCGCCCACGGCTCTCTAAGATGCTGGCTACTCTGCTGCTTTATCCGCTCCTGATAGGTCGAGTCCAAATAATCAACCTGAAGGGCGAGCTCGCGCCGCATATGATCGAGCAAGACCTTACATATCTTCTGACGGGTCTCGGAAGATGCGCTCACCAGCGCGGTATGGCAGTTTTTCCAGTCTTCATTCGAGACGCAGAGCTCTTCTAGTGATTGGTACCGAATTTCCAGAAGTCCGCACTGCTCCAAGTTGGGGAGCGTGATGCGCCAGCCCCGTTTGAGGTCGCGATATAAGCGGTAGCCAAGAACCGTTCGGAATGCAGCCTGCGTGTCCTTGAGCGCTTGGAAGCGGACTTCAGGATCTTTGGCGTATAAGGCAACAGGGAGATCAAGCGACCGGAAAACTTTCTCTGGCAGTTCGTCATGTGTTACGCCGGCGGGACCGGCGTCTGCCGCGGCCTTATAAAGTGCAGATCTTAGGAGACCAACTTCTATAAAGTCATTGAAATGCCCAGCCTGAAGCGATGCATCTTGACGATTATCGGTGAAACTGAGCAATTTGCGCGCGCGCTCAAGAAGTGTTCGCTCGTTTTTTAGGCTCCGGACAGCCGACAGGCTGAGAATGGTTGTCGCCGTCGATCGCCCCTCGCTGCTTAGAGAAGCGAGTTTGGCGAAATCGGACTTCTGGCGCGAGCCGTAGGCGACGCCGCAGCAAAGACAAAAACGGAACGGAGCAGGAACAAAGTGGACAGCAGTCCCACGATCCGATTCTGTGCCGTCCTCCGCGACGCGAATGAGCTGCGGTAAGCTCTCTCGCCGATTTCTCCTTACCCGCCGCTGACCACGTTCTTCTTCGACCCAGTCTTCCGGCAGTCGATCCAAAATCTCCGTGGGATCTGTTGGCCAGGGTTTAAGGTACTGAGGTACAAATATCCCGGCAGACTGTCGCCGTCCGCCTCTTGATCGGCTGCAACCCGAGGCTCGAAGACGCGTTGGCCAGGAGTATCCGAGTTTTTCACCATGACGGAGTAGTATTCCTGCCCGCATTCACGACAGAACACAAGAGGGAGCAAGATCCGATCTCGACCACCAGGCACAAACTGCTGACCGTGAACCGTTATGAATCGGCGCTCCTCCGGCTCGATAGATGCATAGGCCGTATCGCCTTTACTGATGAATTGGTGCAAGCGGAACGCGAAAGGAGGAAATCCTGTTTCGGGGTGCCGTGAACAGGTGTAAGAGGCCAATAATTGTTGCTCGAGAGCTGCGGAACACGTTTCGACCGACAACCCAGTGGCGCTCGCTAGCTTCGCTGCAGCTCCATTCTCACCAGAAATGCTCTGGGGCGCAGCGCGAATCAGACGATCCGTACCATCCTCCCGTTGAAGGCCAAGCTCATGCTCAATCCAAATCGACAGTGGATCGGCTACAAACTCCGTGTAATGCGAACTCGGCTTTCGCTGCATGTCCGAAACGCGTTCGCGCAGATGTCGCAGAAAGGTTGAGTCAGTTAAAGACGTGAGGGTTGTTGCAGGGCGCAGCGTCTCTCCGATTACATGCTCAGGCAGCACTTGGGTCCCGAAAAACTTCGAGGCGACTCGCGATACTTCAGTCCGTTGTTGCTCAAACGTACCGGCGCCTGCGAGCGTTGCAGATGTCCCGACATATTGCAGATCGCGACCGCCGATTCGATCGCGAACACGGCGAATGAGAAGCGCAACATCCGCTCCCTGGCGACCCCGATACGTATGAAGCTCGTCCATAACGAGGAATCGGAGGCCACGTGCCGCTTCGATCAATTGTTTTTCGACGGGCCGCGTAAGGATCAATTCGAGCATCACGTAGTTCGTGATGAGGATGTCAGGAGGATTCGCGATAATCATCTCGCGCAACTTGTCGCTCTCCTGCCCTGTATACTGCGCGAAACGCACGGCGGGCCGGGTTTCGGGATATCCGAACTGAACGAACTTGTTCAACTCCCCGCACTGGCTGTTTGCCAAGGCGTTCATAGGGTAGACAATGATCGCTTGAATTCCGCGGCCGCTACCCCGCCGAAGCACGTGATTAACGATCGGGACAATGTACGAAAGACTCTTGCCAGAAGCCGTACCTGTGGTAAGGACATAATTGTGCCCGGCCACGGCGCAACGAATGGCATCCGACTGGTGTTTATAAAGTCTCAGCGACTTTCCTGAATTATTGCTGCCGGGCTCCTTATCTTTTCGAAACACTCGGCCGCACTCTTCATGAAGGATGCCGGGCTCGACGAGATCGTCAATCGAATCGCCAGGCTCGAATGCCGGATTCAATTGGATCAACGGATCAGGCCAAAGGAGACCCGAATCGAGTGCCGTGATCACCTCGTTCCGAATGCCAGAGTCACGAATCTGGATAAAACTGCGAACGTAATCCGAGTAGTCATCAATTAAGCGGTCGCGAACCGCAAAAACGTCCATAGCAATTCCTTCCTAAAGGACAGGCGCATGTCTGCCCTGATCCGGTCAAACCACGACGGGCTTGCGGGTTGTGTCGCCGATCTCGACGTGAAATATGTAATTTACCTAAAGTTCGTTCAGCAGATAAGGCTCAGCCTCAGCTCAGCTACGTCCATTCGCCACATTCGGAATGGTCGCTACGATCGATTACGCCGAGACGCACGTGCATCACAAGTCGGTCGACCCACAAACGATAGACGTTATTGATTCGGCGGGTTCGTGCTACAAAGTCAAAAACGTCTCGTCGGCAAATCACATGAAGTTGCGAAAATCGTAAACAGCATCGACCATACTAGGGTTCTGTTGAATGATCTTCGCAAAGGCCCCTGAGTAGACGAGCGTCACCGGCAGCTTTTTGTAGAGAGTATTGTTGTTCCAATCCATTTTTGTAAGGCCCATCACCCCTGAACAGGTCTCAAACCAGCCCCCGGCTCCGGAATACCGGCGGAGTAAGATCGGGGACGGCGTCGGCCTGAGCGCGCCTTCTTTGTAGACGTTGAATTTCGGATTTTCGATGTGAACGCCTTGGACGCTCCCCTGTGTCCACAGCAGCGCTTCAGTTGTTGAAACAGGCAGATACGTGCCCCTTGAAACGGGGTAGTTGTAAGCCTGGGGCGGCGCATTATTGTCGAACCGAATGCCGCGCCAGGGGACTTCTTTGACCAGTTGCACGAGTTCAACCTCGGTGCCTTCGCGAAAGCTGTCCAATGCCCCAAGGATCTCTTCTTCCTTGAAAGGCGTGTTTTTGTGTACAGTTATTTTCTGCGGCACCGGGCCGAAATGACCGCGCTGATAGACTTCGAGGCTCCGGGAAAGGACGGATTGCATCTCATAATACGAGAGATACGGGTTTTTTTGCGCGTCCTGAGTAAATTCCTTCGCGTCATATGCCACGAACTGAAACCCAGTGCCATCCGGATCGAAGACCTGACTGCAGCAGGTGGTGTACAGATTGCCGTTCAGCCCGTGCTTCATTGCGTAGCTGATCCCTATGAACGCCTCATTCCGATTGAGCCCGGTAAGTTTCCACGGGATGCCGCCTGCCTTGGCGAACAGTGCGACGCTGAGTCCCCACATCACGTTGGCGCGGCAGGTTCTGTCCAGACTGGACTGAAGCACGATCTGGATAGGGATGTTCGACGGTGCGCAGAACGCTTTTACGTAATCGTGCAGATCGAAGTCTTCGCCCTGAAAGCAAGCGCCCCAGCTCTCCGGCAAGAAAACCAATACGCAATCGAAACTGCTTCGCAGCACCTTCAACTGAGCGATGCATTGAAAAAGACCGCGCGCCAATTCGCGCATTTCTCTGCGCGCCGCATGTCGACCCAACTCGTCCGGAAGTTCTACTCTCAAGCGATCCTCCAGATCAGCGATCGGGATTCTAAACAGCGTTTCAAAGCCCGGATATGGCGGGTAATAGTTAACCGCCTCGCGAGGTTGAGCTGTTCGCTTGAGTTCTTCGACAAGCGCGATGAGTTTGCGTAACTGTTGCTGCGGCGCCAGCAATGCGAGGCGCAGACGGCTCGGCGCTCCGAACTTGAGGCTATAGGGTCCGTTGTCTATGAGGCCGCGAAGCGGATGCTTGTCCGTCTGATTACGGGCGAATAGAAGGTCGGGCTCTTTTGTGCTTGAGTAACCGCACAATTCGCTGGCGGAGGAGCTCACCGCGATTCCCTCCTTGTGAACGCTGTCCGGCTTGAAATCCGGAACGATGGATTTTCAGCTTCTGTGCCGTCGTCGAAGGCCTCCAAACACACTTCGACATTTCGATCGGCCGTGCCCAGCACGATCTGGATCCAAGCGTCGAGCAGGTTATTGAATTTCTTGTTATAGCGATCCCCTCGCCGGGCCTCCAAAAACGTAACCGCAGCCTTTCGCCCATGTGAGGGCTCGATCCACACGTGGGGTTCGAGCAGGAGCCACGAGCGACCATCCTTAATATCAATTGAGACCCTGACGGCCTCTGCCCACTGGACCTTTTCTGCAACCGGGTGACCTTCTGTGACTGGCGTTAGAACGCCGGGAACAATGCCGGACGTCTTTCCCACTACAGTCGCCAAAGGCTGCAGCGCTGCTTGCGCCTCGGCGCTTTCACTCGCGACGAGCGCCGTGTCATAGCGGGAAATGCGAGGCGTCACTGGCCTTGCTCCGCGCGAGCGCCCTGCACAAGGCCTCTTCCACGAACCCCTTTACATACAGGTTATTCGGGGCGAGCATATCGGACGGCACATCTCGTTCAATCACGTCGAGGAGGTCGGTTCCGAAAACGCTCTGCACCGCATCCTGTCTACCCCAGCACCAGACAGACTCGCCTTTTGTCAGGATCAGTTTGTCGCCCGGCAATCGCGCGAGCTGTGACGACGTCCTTCCAGTTCTTTGGGGTTTTGAATGAGATTTCCAAACATCGCTTCGGCAGCGAAACGATCGGGAGCGCGTTGAGCCTCACCAGCGGTTGTCCCACGCCGGGTTGCGGCAACGGAATACTAACCGTCGTGCTCTTGGTCCTGCGGACCTGTGCATCCAGGGACTCTGGCTTGTTCTCGATGTTGCGCCAGAACCTGAGCATCAGGGCATCGAACGTCTCTATCGGAACGAGCCGCGCGTCGACGCCGACTGCTCGCGCGTGTTGAAGCAGTTCCTCCACCGGCCGGCGGGGTTGGGAGCCCTTGATGACAGTCCAGAACAGCCCATGGGGAAAAGGGTTCGCTGCTCGCAGAACCACCCGGAAGAGATCCATGATGCTCTGGTCGCGCCCGCTGTAGCCGGTGACAATGAAGCCGAACCTGCTGCCTGCATTGCGCAGGCACTCAGCAAGCGAAGCATTTTGCGTGCGCGAGATCTGTCGACAGGTTTTTAAGGCTGTCATAGCGGAAGTCGCCGTGAAGCTTACAGTAAATTGGGAATTCTTCGTTGTTGAGGGCCTGATTCGCCGCGTGGGCACCTTCGAGGTGAAATGCCGCCAAGGATCGAGCGGCTACTTCTGCTACGGCCTTTTCTACGATGCTGTCGAAATTCGTCGTGAATGCCACCCGGCAATAGCAGCAGGCCATCAAAGCCCCCAGGACGCGGTTGCCCACTGACAAGGACACTTTTTCCTCGGCGAGAATCCCCTTCAGATATCTCCTTTGCCGCTCCTTGTCGTTCCCGAAGATCTTCCCGAAGTAAGAGGGATACTCGTCATCAGCCCATAACTCCGGAAAGCCACGCGTCTCCATGAAGATTTGGATTTTTGCTCGAACGGCATCGTTTTGCAGATCCTGCCGCGTTATTTCCTGGTTCTCCTCGCGGCAGTAGTATCGCCGCTTAAGGTCCCAGAGCACATCTGCCGCGGTGGGGAGGCCTGCGCTCGCGGAAGTTCCGGCTCCCAGAAACCAGGCGTAATTCTGCGGGCGCGCACAGAAGCAGCTGATGAGATCGCCCCGGTCCATCCACGTCGGATCGCCGCTTGAAATCTCCATTGCGGACTCATCCTCTGGTCTGTGTCGGACGAACGTGCACGAATCTATATTGATCGGGCTGCTCTGCTGTCCGCGGATCATCAGTGATCTCGTTGTCGCGACCCCGCCGACGGGTTCCACGATTTCGTCCGTTGAACTGCACGCCCTATCTTGCTCCGCTCGATATTTTCTGATCTGCTAGGTACCGTTCGATGGCATCGCGTACGACCCAGGCCAGAGAAACCTTCTTCTGCCTGGCGATGTGTTCGAGCGATCTATAGATGTGCGTCGGGAAGCTAACCGACGCCCTAATAAAGGCCGGCCGGTTTTTGAGAGGTTTCTTCGCGGAGGGTTTTCGATTCACCTCTTCGCGGTTTTTCATCACTATTCACCACGGTACACCACGGCGGTGAATTTCGTCAGAGTGAACGACTCAGAGTGCGCGCTGTAGACAGAATGCCGGCTTTGAATGGAGCTGAGAGCGGCGGATCGAGCCGCTGATGTTCAGCAGGCACAGATCACGGTGGCACCCGCAGTGCTCACACACGATATAAAAGCAGCGTATCTCAAATTGGCCTACTTGCACCAAATCTCGCCCTTGTTTGAGGCGAGTCGAAACACGTTAGAACAGGTCATCCAAACGGAATCGGCACCCTATCGCACCGCACAAGGCCAGGCGGACGTGCTCAAAGCGCAGCTTGAGCGCACAAAACTCATTCGCGAAATCACGATGCATCACGAGGACATCGGGCAAGCAGACACGTGGAGTAGTGGGCAAATGAACAAGCCCAAAAACAGCATGACGAAGTTTACGAGCGGATTAACCGACGCCGAAGTGGAGCCAGACGCGGATGAGCCAGTGAGCCGTTACTCCCGATGAACATCTCGGGCTGGTTTATCGTCTCTCAACGCGACAAAACGGGAATGGCGCAGGTGATTATCGGGGGTCCACTCGACGTATTCGAATTGGCCCACCAGAACCGGCTTGAGCCATCGACACGCTTTCATTTTTGCTGCCGTTAGACCCTGTCCCCAGCGTCCCGATCGACTCTCGGGCAAATTCGAAAATGGACACTCGGAGATCTGCAACCCGCGAAACCGTCTGAATAACTGCTCTCGTAACGCAGGCGTGAAACCGTTGCGAGTCCTGGCGACGTAGATCAGTTTCGTGCCTTCGTAGTACCCGAAGATCAGCGCGTCAAAGTTCTTTGGGCTTGGGCTGTATCCGCTAATCACAAATTCTTGCCCTTCATTGATGCGCATCTTCCGCCAAGCGCCAGACCGCTGACCAGGTTCGTATGCGCTGTTCCGACGTTTGGCCACCAAGCCTTCGAGTCGCTGTTCACGAACGGATCGAATGAGATCGGGCAGGCCGGCATCCAAATCCGCTGAGTAGCGGATCGGCTCGTCCAGCTTCGAAAGAACTTTCGTCCTGAGCAGCTCCCGGCGCGTATCGAGCGTTTCTGATTGCAAATCGCGGCCCGCGAGGATGAGCACGTCAAACGCGTAGTAGAAGATCGGAACTTTCGATGAGCCGTAATTCTGAAGAGTATTGAACGACGGTCTACCGGAATCATCAAACGCGACCACCTCGCCGTCAATGACCGTCTCGTCGGGCGTGGCCTTGAGGCCGTTGACGATCGCAGGGTATCGGACCGAAAGTCGTTGTTGTTCCGCGAGCGGAGCTGTATCTTTCCACCAGTCTTGATGGCGAGCGCGCGATAGCCATCGAGTTTCAGCTCGTATCGCCACTCGGCACCTTCGGGCAGCATGTTGGTGCGAAGTAGCAGCATCGGTTCGATAAACCGTGCTTTGGCTTTTAGCGTGGACACGTCTTAGGGAACTATCGGCTGAAATCTCTCAATTCTGGATAGGTGTCGAGGAGGGTTGGTGGGACCGCAACCGGCTTGCCTTTCAGGATCGAGGCGATCTCTAGTGCATTGGCTGTCGCTTTCCCCAAATTGTGATTGTTTGTGACCACGTACGTATCCTGTGCCTCCTGAGCGACGTGCTTGGCTCGCGTAATCCATGGATCAAGCTCATCAGCAGAATAAAGATGATCGTATCGTTCGCGCACGTCCGCTTCTTTGGAGAACCAGTTCTTGTAATTGCGACCGTGCAGGCGCACATAACCGACCGTAGAAGTCACGTGTGCGGCTGGTTTGACCGAGCGGTGAAACAGAGGCTGATCGATATTGCAGATTCCTACGCCCAGCTCGCTGAGCAAACCCAGGATGTCTTCTTCCAGCCAGCTCGCATGCCGGACTTCCACGACCAGCGGGTATTCGCGAAACCGCTTTTGCAAGTCGATGAGGTACGCACGATTTTCCGGCGAAGATTTAAATGACCAAGGAAACTGAACCAGCAATGCACCAAACCGCTCCGCTTCAACGAGCGGCGCAATGGCCTGTTTGAATTCCTTCTCGTCATTCGGAGCCGGGCTGCGTTCGTGTGTGAACGAGTGGAAGAGCTTGGCCGAGAACTTAAACCTGTCGTTCGCACCGACGCTCTCAACCCATTTTTTTGCCGTACCGGCGCGCGGCGGGCCGTAGTGTGACGTGTTGATCTCGATGGCGTCGAAGTATCGGCAGATAAATAGGCCAATTCATCAAAGCCGCGAGGCTTTGGCTTGGGATAGACAACACCCTCCCAGTCCTTATATTTCCAGCCAGCCGGCCCGACACGAATCACACTTCCACTTT
This sequence comes from Terriglobia bacterium, assembly GCA_963846025.1. GTDB lineage: Bacteria > Acidobacteriota > Terriglobia > Bryobacterales > Bryobacteraceae > Bog-105. The sequence continues at coordinate 21,952 of CAWJUG010000013.1, forward strand.
GGCAGCCGCATCAGGAGAGTACTTACGTCGGCTGCGGTCGGTCACAGCAGCTTTACGGCACAGAGCTTCCGTCCGTTAGCCGTCCAATATCTGCATTTGAAGGGTGAAAAACAGGCACTCAAACCGAGAGAGGGACTCGAGAGAGCCCCTCTTATTCTGTTGCCAAGTCGCTGAATGCAAAGCGACTTGCGTGCGAAAGAACTGGTCGGGGCGAGTGGATTCGAACCACCGACCTCCTGGTCGCGAACCAGGCGCTCATTATATTTGAAATGCCTGCAAGATTCTCCGCAACTAGCTTCGAAGCACTCTTGCCCACCAACTTGCGGCGACGCCGGAAATCACTTTTGCCCACCAACTTTCTGGAACTGAGCCAAACTGGTGATTACAACGTTGGCGACCCACACTATCTCTCTAGGAACGCGCTGAATAGAACAGAGCTCTGCACTCCCGATTCCGACGTGCACTCGCAATATGCTCGATTTTGCTGGGAACGAATCCATGAGCCTGAGGAGAGGTGTTGGGTTGTAGCCTTATCCATCAGGTACGACAATTTCTGAAAGCGAAGCCCCGAACGCATCCCCCAACTGCTCAGCCGTTCGATGCTGCCCATGCTCACGATGTCGAGGTGAGGTGGCCGAGATGTCTAGGATACGTGTTCGTTCCTGCCAGCAATTAAAGCCCGACAGTTTCTTACAAATTGGACCCTTTGGGCGCAGATAATTTTTGGTGGAAGTGTTCTTGAAAGTGCCGTTCGGCAGTTTCAAGTCGGTCCAACGCATCAAGCAACTGCATTCTCGCCTCGACGAGAATGGGGTGCTCTGGAGCGACTGCTTCTCCTTGCCGAATTGCAAACCGAATGCGATCGATCGCAACCCGGGCCTGGTAGGCCAACTCAAATGACGGGCCATTTTTCGGGGCAGTCCGTCGAAAGCTCGCCTTGAATAGAGCGACACGGCGAGACCGGAGACCGGTGGAGAGAAGAACTGGAACTAAGCTCGTCATGAAAATTTTGTATCGGCTTTCCGAACCGAGGTCAAAAAAACAGGCTGGATCGCCCGATCTGAATGTGCTGTGATTTCTTTCATGCGTGTAATGCCGACGTGCTAAACGCACGTTAGGCGCGGGGGCCCTTACGGCCTTGACTTCCGCCTATCGCGGTCGTTGTTCGCGCTCCACCCGGATTCCAGTTGGCTCTCCGGCATGCGTGTTCTCGGAGCCAATCGGCAATCTCGCCGCCGCGAAACCGTACATTGGACTCGATCTTGTAATGCGGAATCAGACCCTGAGCAGCATAGCTATACAGGGTCTTCGGCTTGATCGTGATAATCCCGGACAGCTCTCTGGCGGTGAGGAGCTTTGGACATTGCAAGAGTCGCTCGAAGATGTCGTCCGAAAGTGGACTGGAGGGTTGCGGAAGCACGGGGGAGGTCGACATCAAGCGTTTCCTTTCTTTCGAGTCGGCGTGCGGCTTTCTCTGACGACGGCCGCCTTGCTTCCCTTCTAACCGTTCTTGCCGGTATCAGTCAAAAATCTGTAACGTCCGATCCCCCTTGACTCCAGTGAAATCAGCAGGATTCGCCAAGGCACCCGCGCAGCGATCAGCTCGAGCGCGTCTTACTCGATTCTTCCGCAGAAAGAACCTAGTTTCAGGATGCGCGGCTCGCCTTTCGATTGGATCCGGACTGGCCACTCGGCTTCCCCGGCTTAACTGTGGAGGAACTCTTCCTTCTTCCTGGTATTCCGATCCGGTCCAGGCGATCATGCACGTCCTGGGCGGGTACCAGGTAGCGCATGGTGGTCTCGACCGACTTATGTCCCATCCAGTGCTGCACCGTGCGGATGTCGAACCCGGATCGCAGCATGCTGGTCGCGTAGGTCGAGCGGAAGGTTTTGAGATCGAAGGTAGAGGGATCCAGTCCGGCACGTGCCGCGACCTCCTTACAGCGGCGCAGGAAGTTCTGCTCCCGATTCCCCGTGGGTGACGGAAACACGAACGGGCTATCGATCGACTGCGAGTGATTCGCGAGCACCTGCGCCAAATCGACAGGCACAGGTACTTCCCGTTCCTCCCAGCGTTTGGGAAAGAAGCCCAACTCGGGCTTGGAGAGGACTCGCACGGTCCGCAGTTTCAGATTGAGGTCCCTCCAGAACAAATGCATCACTTCCTGCTCTCGGAAGCCGGTCAGGAGAAAAGTGGAAAACAGGGCCAATTCCCAGGCATCGCACGCCGAGAGAAAACGTGACTGCTCTTCTTCTGAATACAGTTTGGGGAGGCAGAGGATGGCTTCGGGCAATTGCAGTTCGCGCGTGATGTCGCGCCGGCCGTTACGCCTGAAAAACTGCGCGATGATAATCACGTTGTGCAGGACCGTGTTGGCGGATAACCCGCTCTTCTTGAGTTTGACAATGAAATCGTCCAACTCTTCGATCGAGATCTGTTCCAGGCGCCGGCCGGCAAAGTGTTTTTCGAACCGGGTCAGTACTGCATTGTACTTGCGGTAGGTGTTCCTCTTTTTGAGCGTGTCGGTCTGATCCAAATAGCGCCGGATCAGACCGGAAAGAAGCACCGGCTCGGGTGGAGGAGGCGGCTCGACGGGCTTGTATCGCTGGAGGATGCCTACCTCTGTCGCCGCGAGCTCGGCTTTCTTGATGCGCTGCGCTTCAAGCGCCTGTGAGACGCTGCGCCCGGCCGGAAGACGCATCCGCGTTCCGGCTTCCCGCCATTCGAGAAAATAGCTTCCCTCCGGCAGTGCTTTCCAATCCCGCTCGCCGTTTGCTTTGCGGGGGATCGATCGAAGCACCCACCGGCTGCCGATCTTGATCTGTTTGACAATATTGACGCGCGCCATCGTTCCATTCCCGATACCACGAAATGGGGCGGCGACGCGAAAAACTCGTCGGGGAGGCTACGGTGGACAGTAAAGCGGCCAGTAAGTTAGCTAAATGATTGAGAGATCAGGCTGATACCGGAAGCTGGCATTCTACCGCTGAATTACTCCCGCTCAGTAAACTTCCAGCAGTAATGGAAACCGACTCAACCATATTACACACATCTGCCTCGGCGAAGTAGTAACCGTAAGTCTTCAATTGGACTCTACAAACCAGTACCAGCATCGCGTCCGCGTTCCTGTTGTGCCGCCGATTGCACTTAAATCCCGCGTATGGCTACTAATTGAGCGTGGCCGAAGATCATCAACAGTCAACGAGCGCCGCCTGGCGTGACCGGCTTCACGCGCTCAAAAACATTCCGCCCGTATTGCACATCGTCTGGAAGTCCGGCCCGTATGTCGTCGCCTTCGGTCTTATTTATCGCATCATAGCCGCGCTCATTCCAGTCAGCACGGCCTATGTCAGCAAACTCATCATCGACAACATCACTGCAATCGTGCGCCATGCCACTACCTTTTCTGCTTCGGCGACGCACCTTTGGTGGCTGGCCGGTCTCGAGTTTTTTCTCGCTGTCATCGGCAATCTCGCTGGCCGTCTGATTGACTATTACGACGCCGTACTTGCCGACCGCTACACACGCCACGTGAGCATCGAAGTCATGCGCCACGCGTCCCAGTTGGATCTTCAGGCCTATGAGGATCCCGTTTTTTATGATCGGCTCGAGCGTGCGCGAGTGCAGGCGACGGATCGCCTGGGGATGATCCAGTCGATGGGACGCCTTTTTCAGCAGGTCATCACAACCCTCTCGCTATCAGCAGCCATCCTCTGGTTTTCTCCGTGGCTGCTACTGATCCTCATCGCATGCCTTGTTCCTGCGTTCCTAGGCGAGAGTCACTTCGCATTCTTGAATTACGCGAAAAACTTCCGCCAGACTCCCGCAAAACGGCAGTTGGATTACCTCCGGCAACTGGGCGGTAGCAAGGAAGCGGCAAAAGAACTGAAGCTTTTCGGACTGAGCGCCTTCCTCGCGGATCGCTTCACCTCTATTTCGAACGCTATCTTCGACGAAAACCTTGCACTGTTCCGACGCCGTCTCTGGGCAGTGTCTTTTTTATCACTTCTTAGTACTGCCGGCTACTATGGCGCGTACGTTTGGGTCATTTACGAAACCGCAATCGGCGTATTCACGATCGGAACACTTTCGTTCCTCACGCAATCGATTCTCAACGCGTCTTCGAACATTTCGCAGATCTTTTCCACCTTGTCCAGCATCGCCGACCAAGCTCTTTTCCTGACAGATCTTCTGGCCTTCTTCAAGATGCGCCCCACCGTCACGTCTAAACCAAACGCCCTGCCTGCCCCGCGACCTATAGTTTCCGGTTTCGAATTTTGCGATGTCACGTTTGTCTATCCTGGGACAACTCGTCAGGTCCTACATAACCTCAACTTCACCTTGGAACCAGGGGAGCGAATCGCGCTGATAGGTCAGAATGGGCAGGGCAAAACGACCATAGTCAAATTGATCACGCGCCTCTATGACCCCACGGCAGGCCGAATTCTCCTGGATGGCATCGATCTACGCGATTACGATATAGACGATTTGTGCAGTCAAATCGGCGTCATCTTTCAGGACTTCATGCGGTATGAAATGACGGCAAGAGAGAACATTGGAGTGGGGCGCGTAGACTTCCTGTCCGATATGCGAAGGATTCAAGACGCTGCAGATAAGAGTTTGGCCGATGGTGTAATCTCGCGGCTGCAAGGTAAATATGAACAGATGCTTGGCCGGCGTTTTGAGGGCGGTGTCGACCTTTCCGGCGGCGAGTGGCAAAAAATCGCTTTGGCGCGCGCCTATCTTCGCGAGGCGCAAGTGCTGATTTTGGACGAACCCACGGCGGCGCTTGACGCGCGCGCTGAATACGAGGTGTTTGAGCGTTTCAGTGAGCTCACCGAAAGCAAAATGGCTCTATTCATCTCTCACCGTTTTTCAACAGTCCGGATGGCCGAGCGCATTATCGTTCTTGAAAACGGCGCGATCGCAGAAGAAGGCAGTCACGATCATCTGATGAGGCGCGGGGGCCGCTATGCCGAGATGTTTGAATTGCAAGCCTCCAGCTACCGGTAGGTTCTTAACAAAGTGGCTGATCCCTCTCCGCAATTAAAACACCCGGCGCAAGACGCTTTGTTGGACCCTACCGACGAAGTCAAATTGCGCGAAGCTGCCATCCGGGCAGCGCGCTCCTGCGCGTGGCTTCCAAACAAGAGATCGAATCGGCCCCGACGCCAGTTTTTCGATGCGGCAGCCCGCTTCAAGAGACTTGAGCGCCGCCTTTATAATCTGAAATCCGGCGAACCGACTGAAGACGTCCGGGCGCTCTACGAAAATCTCCGCCTCATTCGAACCGACATGCGTGACCTGAAAGGAGCCACGAAGTCGCTCTCGAAACTACCCGCCGTCCGAACCAGTTCCGAGGAATCGACACCTCGCTGCCTGGTGCTTGCAACTGCACTGCTAGCCGCTTGCGGTAGCGACCTGAGCGAGGCTCATTTTACCGGCTTTCTGGAAGCGGTTCAGGAAGTAGAGCCCTTGCGCCTGGCGGAACTCTGGGGCATGCTGCCGGCCCTGAAACTCGCCATATTTGAAGCGCTCGTAAGTACTGGTGAAAAGGCTCTCGACGCATTCACCGCTGCGGGCCTGGCGGCGCCGGCGTTTGGGATGCCGTCTCTGATCGCTTCGTTCCGCCTCATCGGAGAAGTCGATTGGAAAGAACTTCTGGAGCAGCTTTCCATTGTGCATCGCACGCTGCTGCTTGACCCGTCCGGCGTTTACCCGCGGATGGATTTCGACACTCGCGGGCTCTACCGTCAAGCAATTGAGAAGATCGCGGCGCGATCGGACATCGGCGAAATCGAACTCGCGCGAAGAGCCGTTCAATGGGCCCGTCGGGCATCGCCTCCGCCGTCCGCGCCGCAAGCGCTTCGCGAGCGCTTGACACATGTTGGCTACTACCTTATCGATGAGTCCGGTTCCAGAGACCTCCTTCATGAAATCGGCTACAGGCCTTCGCTGCCGCAATCTGTCCAACAGTTCTTCCGGCGCTTTCCCGACGAAATCTACGTCCTGGGTATCGAATCTCTAAGCCTGATCACAGTGGTGGCTCTCATGATGAGCCTGGTGCGCAGCACAAACGGGGGTTGGGGCCTTATTTTCGCGGCGCTGTTTCTCTTGCTACCCGCAACGCAAGCCGCTGTCGAGGTTATCAATTATCTGGTAACGACTGTCCTAAGGCCTCACATCCTTCCCAAGATCGATTTCTCAAAAGGCGTGGACGCCTCGTCGGCCACAATCGTCGCAATTCCGACCCTGCTGATTAACGAAAAACAGATCCGGCAGCTTGTCGAAGATCTGGAAGTCCGGTATTTGGTCAATCGCGACAAAAACATTTTCTATGCGCTATTGACCGATTTGCCCGATACGGCCGAACCAGCAGAAGAACAGGATCAGCGCATCGAACTCGCGATCGAGCTCATTGAAGAATTGGACACCAAGTACGCTGATGAGCCGTTTGGCGGCTTCTATCTTTTCCATCGACACCGTGTTTACAATCCCCGGGAAGGCGCATGGATGGGGTTTGAGCGTAAGCGTGGCAAACTGCTTGACCTGAATCAACTTCTGCGCGGGGCATACGATCCGTTTCCGGTGAAGGCCGGAAACATGTCTCGTTTGCCGTTCATCCGCTACGTCCTGACGCTCGATTCCGATACCGAACTGCCGCGCGGCGCCGCCTACCGTCTGATTGGAGCGATGGCTCATCCTTTGAACCGGCCGCTGATCGATCCGGAGCTAAACATCGTCACGGAAGGCTATGGAATTCTTCAGCCGCGAGTCGGCATCAGCGTACATTCTTCTACACGTTCCAATCTGGCCAATATCTACTCAGGCCAAACGGGCTTTGACATTTACTCCCGGGCGGTGTCAGACGTTTACCAGGACCTGTATGGCGAAGGCATTTTCACCGGAAAAGGAATTTACGATATCGATGCGCTTCGGCAGGTGCTTGAACATCGCTTCCCGCGCAATACCCTTCTGAGCCATGACTTGATTGAAGGCGCGTACGCCCGCGCAGGGCTGGTGTCGGACACCGAAGTGATCGATGATTATCCGTCGCATTACAGCGCTTACAATCGCCGCAAGCATCGCTGGCTGCGAGGCGACTGGCAAATTGTCCGCTGGATCTTCAATCGCGTCCCGAATGAATCGCGTCACCTGGTCCGGAACCCCATCTCGCTTGTGTCGCGCTGGAAGATCATCGACAACCTGCGTCGAAGTCTTATTGAGCCGGCCACGTTCACTCTCCTGATAGCCGGCTGGTTCTTTCTGCCCGGCGGACCGCGCTTTTGGACGCTGGTCACGCTGTGCCTGCTGTTTCTGCCCATCTATCTGCGGCTTCTGTTTGGGCTCATCCGGGCAGCCTGGGCTACCAGTAAGGCGGCGGCAAAGGAATCACTGGCTGACTTTGCCATGTCGCATGTCAGCATCGCTTTGAATATCGCGTTTCTCGCTCACCAGACGCTGGTCGCGCTAGACGCGATTGTTCGCACTCTCATCCGCAGCAGCATTACACACAGCCGCCTGCTGGAATGGGAAACGGCCACCGAGGCCGAACTGGGCCTTCGACGGCGCACACCGGTCGATATCTATTTGGATTGGGTTCCGGTTTTAGCAATACCTATCGGAATCGCCTCGTTTTTCCGTCCAGGGACGATGCCGTACGTTTTGCCCTTCGTTGCCGCCTGGGCTTGCTCCAGATTGATTTCGCTCTGGCTCAACCGATCACCCCGAGTCGCAGAAGTCGAATTGACGGCACGTGAACGCGCCTTCCTGCGTGAGGTCTGTCTGCGCACATGGCGTTACTTTTGCGAGTTCAGCAACGAAAACAATCATTGGCTCATTCCGGATAACGTTCAACAAGAACCCTACCGCGTTGCGGAACGATTATCCCCAACCAACCTGGGGCTGCTGCTCAACTCTCGTCAGGTCGCGCTGGAATTCGGTTATCTGACTCCAAGCGAATTCGTGACCCAGACTGAACGCACACTCGCTTCCATGCAGTTGCTGCCTCGCTATTCCGGACATTTTCTCAACTGGTACGACAACATTACGCTTTCACCGCTGGAGCCGCAGTTCGTCTCAACTGTCGACAGCGGCAATCTGGTGGCCTCACTGTGGAGTTTGAAGCAGCATTGTCTGGAACTGTACCGGCATCCTGTTCTCAACAAGAATCTGATTTCCGGATTAGCTGATTACTACCGTTTGTCGGGCATCAAAGATACAGCGCCGGCTGACGTAGAACATTTGCCGACATCTGTCGACGGCCCAGCCGGGAAGACTTCGCCGGAACAGCAATGGTGGCTCAATCAAACGAATTCACGTCTGGCGGCTATCCAGGCGGAGTTGCAGGCCGACAATAAGGCGGTCACGGGTCTTTCCTCTCGCCTGCTCAAGATCGCTAAAGAGTGCGATCGCCTGGTACGTGAAATGAACTTCGAGATCTTGATCGATCGACGCCGGAGATTGCTTTCTGTGGGCTACGATGTCTCTGCGAAAAAGTTGGCAAAGTCCTGCTATGACCTGCTTGCGTCTGAGGCCCGCATCGGCGCGTTCATCGCTGTGGCAAAAGGTCAGGCGGACCAAGAAACATGGTTCCGCCTCGGCCGCCAGCATACTGTTTGCGAAGGCGAAACGGTCCTGATTTCCTGGACCGGAACTATGTTCGAGTATCTGATGCCAGTAATCTGGATGCGGTCTCACCCGAACACACTGCTCGACCGGTCCATCCGCGCGGCAGTTCGAGCCCAACGGCGTTATGCGTCCGCGCGGCGCGTGCCCTGGGGAATTTCAGAAGCGGCCTACAGCAAAACGGACGAACTCGGAAATTATCAGTACGCTGCTTTTGGCGTTCCGGGGCTGGCGTTGAATGTGGCGCGCGCCGGTTCGCTGGTAGTCTCGCCTTATTCAACATGCCTAGCGCTGCTTGTCGACCCGGCGACTGCGGTTGCAAACCTACGCCGCATGAAGCGCGTCAAGTGGCTGGCCGAATACGGCTTCTATGAGTCCGCTGACTACACGCCTTTTCGCGCTACCGCTTTAAGACCACGTAAATACAAGCTGGTCCGCTGCTGGATGTCCCACCATCAAGGCATGACGCTAACGTCTATATGCAACCTCTTTCATGATGCGGCGTTTCAGCGCTGGTTCCATGCCGAGCCACGTGTCCACGCCAATGAGTTAATTTTGCAAGAGCGGCCGCTGCGTGCTACACCGGTGGTTGACGCTCAACCCCGCCGCGTGGTTAACCGAGCGCGCATTAATCCCAAGCAAGCCTGAAGTTCTACTTTACTTGCCCGTTCAGAAGAGCATTTCTGGCGCATTGCCCGGTTTATCAAGCGGCTGTTGATTGCTCCTTTGAATTTTCGGCCTGAGCGATTTGCCTTTGAGAAGCCGGCACACGAGTATTTGAAAATTCGAACCCATTTTCAGTAAGCCTTTTCATTGATGCTGGTTGGGAGGAGATTGACGAAGGTATGAAGCCGGCATCCAGCGCCGCGGAGGCTTCCTGTTCGGACATGTGCTGCTGCGAGGATGGGGCCTCGGCCGTTTCGCCGGCGGTTCGGCCGTCCTGGAGGCGTTCGAGGTCGGCCATAGCCTTGGTGCGTTTGCGGTCCAGGCGATTTTCCTGGATCTGCCAATTACGGAATTGCTTTTCGTAAGTCATGTGCGTCTGCAGCACGATCATGTCGTAACGACTTTCTTCCGGGTGGTCTTGAAAGGCATCTTCAAACTGTTGGTGGCCGTGAGCGTACAAAGCGAACTCGAGAGCCTGGATACGGCGCAGACGCCAGAAACAATCAACGATCATTTGAACGAGTTCGCATTCGGCCGGCCCGATGGGAGCGAGATCCTGCTGAAAGCCGGCGAGGAATGCGGCGTATTCTTCGACATCGTCGCTGGGGAGAAGAACGGTGCGGCCTGTCAGTGCGGATTTGACCGCATTCCGCGAGGATCTGGCGAGACCTGCAGGCGTGCGCGGCCCGGTGGACAGCAGAGCATTCGCCCGGTTGGCGGCGAGCTGGGCCGGGGAGATGGGCGAGTCAAAGGCCGGAGCGTCGGGGGACGGGGCGGCTCCGCTTGCTGACGCGCGCGGTTCGGTTATGGAGGGCGACTTCGACATGAGATGGCTCCTTTAAATGAAAGGGCCCGCAATGAGGACGTGTCCTCTGCGAGCCTGGTAAAACGTAGCATGCCGAAGGGCGAAAACGAACTTTTTACATTTGCGTTTTTAGGGTTAAGGGTCTGAATTTGGAGGCAATTAGGAAAATTTTCTCGATCTGTGACCAAGTTGGGCGGGGGGTCACGTTGCCGCTGTACCGAATCGGCCAGTAGCTCCTCAAATGAAAAGGGCCCCGCCACTCGGCGTCATGCTTTAATGCCAAAATCTCTAGTGCGCGGCGGAACCGAGGCTGAGGGAAGCGGCATCCCAAGCCGCGAGGCCGCCGGCCATTTCAATTAAATCGGTGATCCCATATTGATGCAGGATGCTGGCGGCCATGGAAGACCGGTAACCGCCCGCGCAGTGGACGGCAACCCGGCGGTTGCGCGGGATTTCAGCGATGCGCTCCTGTAAATGGTTGAGTGGCACATTCAGGCTCACGTCAATGTGCCTGGCCGCCCACTCGCGCGGACTCCTTACATCCAGCAACAAAGGCGGATCGACGCCCGCCAGCTCTTCTGCCATCATTTGCGGGCTGATCCGCTCCGTGGGCCACACCAGGTCCGGTCTATGAGCGAGCGCTTCCATGCCGTCCTGCAGATAGCCGTTGACGTGATCGAACCCGATCCGGCCCAGGCGCACGGCGGCTTCGTGCTCGCGTCCGGGCTCAGCGATGATGACGATGGGTTTGGCGCGGTCCAGTAATGTGCCAGCCCAGGTGGCGTACTGCCCACCGAGTCCAATGTTAATGCTACCGGCAAGGTGGCCTTTCGCATACTCGGCGGCGTCGCGGACATCCAGGATCTGAGCACCCGCCTGCCCCATCCGAAGCACCTCGGCCAGACCGATGGGATGGAGAACCTGCTCGAGATTCTTGTCCAGCGTGGCGCGCTCACGAGTATTGAGGACGGCATCGTAGGTGAAGTATGGAGGAGCGTCCGGCTGATCGGCCGTGACAAGGCGGATGAAATCCTCCTTGGACATTGGCTGCAGGGCATAATTCAAGCGCCGCTGATCGCCAAAGGACGAAACAGTGTCGGAGGAGAGCTGCTTCCCGCAGAGAGAACCAGCGCCGTGGGCAGGATAGACGAGGGTCTCATCATCCAGCTTCATTAGTTTGTTGTGGAGTGAGTCGTACAGGTGTGCCCCAAGGTCGTCCGCTGTCCATCCGAGCGAAGCGCGCAAGTCGGGGCGCCCGACATCGCCGATGAATAGCGTATCGCCGGTGAGGACCGCGTAAGGTTTTGCTTCTTTCTGAAGATCAAATAGCAAGATTGAGATCGACTCGATGGTATGGCCGGGCGTATGAAGGACCTGCAGACGGAGATTTGGAAAATCGAGCGCATCGCCGTCGTTCATTCCCACGAAGGAGTACTCGGCCTGTGCGCGGGAGCCGAGATGGATGGTCGCGCCGCAACGGTCGCGCAACTCCAGGTGGCCGGCGATGAAGTCGGCATGGAAGTGGGTTAGGAAAACGTGGCGAATCTGAAGACCGAAGTTCCCGGCATCCTCCAGGTACTTCTGAATATCGCGCTGAGGATCGACCACAATGGCCGTGGAACTGGCCTCATCGCCCACTAGATAGGACGCGTGAGCCAGGCAACCCAGGTAGTACTGTTTCAAAATCATAAATTTTTCAATTATGCCCGACGGCTTTAGTTCCGCTGACAATAACAACCTGAGCCGGGAAACTCATCGCACCGGTATTGTGAATTCGAGCAGGCGCTCGGATAGAGCTATCGCGGCAGCGTCATTTAGAATATCGCGTAATTGTTTGGGCTGGCAAAGCGGAATGCGTCCGGAGCATCGGGCGCAGGTGGGGGCGAATCGGCATAGCGTTACACATGACCTGATCGAGCCTGAGTGATCGTGCGGGTCGGAGTCGCTCGCGGGGATCGGAACCGAATATTGAGGAACCCCAGTCCAGATTCGGCCACAAGGAAACAATCCCCCAATCCTCAGACATCGCGACTAGTCGCGCAGCGTAGATCTATCCTTCGCCGTTAGAACGAAGCCGACCGCGCGGCGGACGCTACGCGTGGGCGGTGACCGATAGTTAAGGCTCGATAGAGTGTGGGGTCACAAGGAGCTAACTTGTGACCCATTTACGCGAACTGATGCTGCAGGAACTGCAGCGCCGTAATTATTCACAGACTACCGTAACGAGCTATATCAAGATCGTCGCGGATTTTGCAAAGTACTTTCAGCGACCGCCAGACCAACTCGGACCGGACGACATCCGGGCCTATCAACTGCATTTACTCCACGAACGCAAGCAGGGCGTACGAACGGTAGGTACGCAGACGGCAGCCTTGCGGTTCTTCTTCTGCAAGACACTGAAGCGGAACTATCCAGTCGAAGAAGTGCCGTATCCGCGAGCACCGCGAAAGCTGCCGATCATCCTGACACAAGAAGAAGCCATCCGGCTCATTGATTCAGCCAGCAATCTATTCCACCGCGCCATGCTGATGACGCTGTACTCGACTGGCATGCGCCGGGCCGAACTCTGCCATCTCCAAGTCGCTGACATCGACAGCGTGCGCATGCTGATCCACATCCGGCATGGCAAGCGGAACCGTGATCGCGATGTGCCGCTCAGTCCGAAACTGCTGGAGACGTTGCGCGAGTACTGGCGCTGGATGCACCCCAAGACGTATCTGTTTCCGGGTACGAAAGACGGTTGGCGAGCCGATAAGCCGATCACGCCCAAAGTGCTGTGGGAGGCTTGCCGGGAAGCGGCACAAGCCGCCGGCATCACCAAAGACGTTCGCCCCCATTTACTGCGCCATAGCTTCGCGACGCACTTGCTCGAGAACGGGGCAGATTTGCCAACCGTGCAGTTGCTGCTCGGACACTCCGACCTGAAAGCAACCTCTATCTACCTGCACCTTTCCGAACGTCATCTGAAAGCGGCAGGCACGCCCATCGACAAGGCCGAGTTCTCGGAGCCGCAACAAGCGAAGCGCTCCCGCAAACTGCACAAGAGATGAACGCGCCACCCTTCGAGGTGGCCGACATCGTTCGAGCAGCGGGCAAAGACTTTATCGAGAAGAATCGATCCCGATTGACCTGGCAGCATCTCCGTGTGCTGCGCGCCATCGAGCGCTGCCGTACGGCCGCGCTCGGCGGCCATCTGGATCAGTGCTCTCGCTGCGGCCGGCAGGCCATCTCCTTTAATTCGTGCCGGAACCGCCATTGCGGAAAGTGTCAGACCAACGCGCGTGACCAGTGGCTCCGAGATCGTGAAAAGGAACTGCTGAACGTTCCCTATGTGCACGTGGTCTTCACGTTGCCGCATCAGCTTTCCCCACTCACACTCGCGAACAAGAGAGTCCTCTATGATCTGCTGCTCCGTGCCAGTGCGGCAACACTCTTAGAAATCGCTGCCGATCCCAAGCATCTGGGCGCTGAGATCGGCTTCATGAGCGTGCTGCATACGTGGGGTCAGAACGTCCTGCACCACCCACATGCCCATTGCGTGATTCCGGCTGGGGGTCTTTCGCTCGATCATCAGCACTGGGTTCATCCACGCTACGCATTCTTCTTGCCCGTGAAAGTGCTCAGCCGGGTGTTCCGCGGCAAGTTCACGGCTGGGTTGAAGAAAGCCTTTCGGAGAAGACAGTTAACTTTTCCAGGCAGTCTTCAACCGCTTGCGCAGGAAGCGGCATTCCGCTCCTTCCTTCGTTCGCTTTTCCGTCAAGATTGGGTCGTGTATGCCAAACCGCCGTTCGGCGGCCCGCAGCACGTTCTTCATTACCTGGCCCGCTACACCCATCGTGTCGCCATCTCCAATCATCGAATCGTTCACTTCGCCGATGGCCTCGTGACGTTCCGCTGGAAGGATTACGCCCACCGCAGCAAACAAAAACTGATGACTGTGACAGCCGATGAGTTCCTGCGCCGCTTCCTTTTGCATGTGCTTCCGCATGGCTTTGTGCGCATCCGCTTCTTCGGCTTCTTAAGCAATCGACGACGTAAGTCCCTGTTGCCGCTCTGCCGACAACTGCTACAGATGGTTCCTCCGCGCAATGTTGATTCCATCCAGCCTAAAGCGTGTTCTCGGGCTGTATGGCAGTGCCCTCATTGTGGCGGCTCGATGCTCTTGATGCAGCGGTTTACCGCTGCGGAACTCAAATCGCAATCGGCGCAACGGACGATTCACATTGATAGCTCTTAGCAAATCTCAAGTTGCGGCAAACTCAACAGATGCGCCGGCACCTGCGCTCTCCGTGTGTTCGGATTGCAGCGTTCACGGCTTTTCCAGCGTTTTCAGGCGCATTGTCGTGGCTGAAAACCGGGCATCTGAGCTTCCGCGGATGTCTCCAGCTCATCAGATTGAACACGCCGCCTCTTATAAGCTTCATCCGAAGCTTCGAAAACGCATTCGAATTCCATAGCGGCTCTTTGCCAAACTGGCCGCGTCCGCCGCAAACGCGCTCGCCTTCCTTCAAACGGCTCAATCTAAACTGATCCGGCGATCTGCCTCCCACTACTGCTCCGCTTTGTCGCGCCGGATCACTTCAGATTGAGTACTAACGTTAGTCACGACTTATTCGCTGCCGCCTGCGGCAAAAAGCTGCCGATTGCACCAGGATTGCGCGGCGCTCCGACGACCATCCTGAACGTCCGGGCAAAATAGGCTCTTGCTTGCCCGGAGGCATCGAAGACTGTTGCTGTCTTTTCCAAGAAATGGCAGGTCACGTTGTTGGGCTACAAGAACTCCACGTTCCGGCATGTTTCACCCGGGGTGGCCCGACCCCTGATGAAGTTCTAGTCGTTATGCATCCCTCAATCACGACCGCGACTTAGGGCGGTGACTACTCGATTTTCAAGCCAACGCTGGTGACTGTCCGTGCCGGACCATCAAAGGGAGGCCAGACCACTGTGTGCACCTCTTTGCCGGCTTTGACCACCACGATCCGAAGATTCACAAAGCCGCCGTCACTCGCA
Source organism: Terriglobia bacterium (assembly GCA_963846025.1). GTDB lineage: Bacteria > Acidobacteriota > Terriglobia > Bryobacterales > Bryobacteraceae > Bog-105. The sequence goes on from CAWJUG010000013.1 coordinate 37,062, forward strand.
ATCAGATTGATCGTTCCAGAGCAGTCGGCATTGATGTTATACGTGCCGCTAACGGGACTGCCATCGCTTATGGGAGCGCCGGCGACCAGGACCCAGTCCAGCTGGCGCAAACTGCCATGTCCGTCGAAGTGAGTTATGTGTACGCCGCGGATAGGGGCAGCGGGAAGGATCACGCCCTCGATTGCGAATCCGTAATCACCTCGAAGCGTTCGGTTCGAGCAAGCGCCTTCGTCCGAATCAGCCCGAGCAGACGGTCCAGTAATGATTGTTAAAGCGCAAATGACGATTATTGGCATTGCGCGCAAAGAAATTCTCAAAGTTCGTTCCTTCATTGTGACCTCCTTGTCACGAGACTTACGATCAAATCACTTCAAAAGACTGTGTGCGCTGACCAAGCGTCGAAGCGCTTCCTGTTTCATGAGCAGCACCGAGGCAAACGGTAGGTCAGTGCATGCGAAGCTCGTCGGCCGTAAGTCGTCGGCGCTCCACAGCGCTCGCATCAATCCAAGCTGAGCGTGACCTTGGTCCGGCAGCAGCATATGAACGATCTCGTGTGCCAGGACCCGTCCGACGATCGATTGCAAAGGTCGCTCGTAAGTTCGCAAAGCAAGCATCCGGTCATAAAAGAGAAATGCGATTGCGTCGCCATTTTTGGAACCAGCGATGCCTAGAGCGTCGGTTGTCACCTGAGGCAGCGCTATAGGAATCAGGCGAACCACTAAGTCCTGGGGCGTTGGATCTAAGCCACAGGTAGCCGAGATGTTGCGTGCGGTGCAGTCTATCCACTCGAAGTTGATATGCCCGGCGCGCAGTAAGCGATCTGCTTCGATCTCTGCCGATCGAAGCACCCCGGGTGACAAACCCGGAAAGCTATATACTCGTACTCTCAGCTGAGGAGTGGATGTTATTGCGGCGTCGGCCGGGACTTTGGCAGCCTGTGTGGCCATCCCGACCATAGAAAAAGTGAGGAACCCGACAGCAAGTGCTCGGGTACATCGGCTGTTGAGGCGGCATGGCATGCCATGGATGTTGCAACCGAACGCATCTCAGGGTCTTCTGCAGAGAATCAAATGTTCTCAATTGTTCTCAATATCGTCTTCGCTGCCGTCCTAACTCTTTGAAACGAATGCCGCGCTTCAGTTTTGGCCCATTTCTTCTGGACTTGGAATCCCGCGCTCTCCTGCGGGAGGGAGCGCCCCTGCCAATAGCCGGAAGGACGCTCGACACGCTGGCCGCGCTGATTCAGAACCGTGGACGTCTCCTCGAAAAAGACGAGTTACTGTCGCTCATCTGGCCAGGCACTGTCGTGGACGAGGCGAACCTGAGCCAAAGCATCTTCACTTTGCGAAAGCTCCTCGGTGACAGTCCCAAGAATCACCGCTACATCGCCACCATCGCGGGACGGGGATATCAGTTCGTTGCCCCGGTTACGGAGCTGAAGGCGGGAAGCTCGCGGCCTAGCAACGCTGATATCCAGGCTCCACCAGAAGCCGGGTCGGAGTTGCCGATGAAGGGCTCACGAAGGCAACGGAGCGGTTACGTCATCGCGGCAAGCCTCGCGGCCACGCTTTCAGTTGCTGCCATCTTTTGGATAGGCACGCACCTTCGGTCAAAGAGTACCCCATCGGAACTTCTAGAGCGCCGATTAACCTTCAACTCCAGCGCGAACGAGGTTGGTAGCGCGGTCATTTCACTCGATGGTAAATATCTTGCCTATTCCGATGCCGCGGGCATCCACATCCGGCTGCTCTCTACGGGGGAAGAGCGCCTCATTCCGGCGACGGCAGTAGCTCCTGCGGGCGCCTCCTCATGGGTTGATTCCTGGTTCCCGAACGGCACAGAATTGCTCGGCCACTCCCGGGAAGCTGGGGGTCGAGGTGGAATTTGGGCCATCTCCATCATGGGGCGATCACCGCGCGAACTCCGTACGGACGCCGTGGCCTGGAGCGTTTCTCCCGACGGAACATACATTGCTTTCAGCCCAGCGCGTGCGGGTAGGCCCGTCCCGGAAATTTGGGTGATGGATAACCATGGAGAGCATGCGCACAAAGTTCTTGGGCTGACTGCCGGCGAGTTCCTGTGGTCCGTGCGCTGGTCCCCGAGCGGTCGGCGCCTTGCCTTTATCAACATGCAGTCGTCCGGGAATTCTCTCGAGACCTGTGATTTGAAAGGGATGAATCGGACCATGGTGTTACGGGCTGTGGGCTTGGAGCGATGGGTCCGCAGTCTTTGGTGGCTTCCGAACGGCCGGATTGTCTACTCGAAAGCAGAAGCCGCTGATCTAGAAGCGAATCTGTGGCAAGTCGGTGTGAACACCGAGACCGGAACACGGGTGGCCGAGCCGCGACGAATCACGCACTGGGCAGCCGTCGACGTGAAGGACTTGAGCGCTAGCGCGGATGGAACCCGGCTGGTCTTGCGAAAGGACTCTTATGTATCGCAGGTGTTTATAGGAGGCGTTGCGGACGGCACAAAGCGCCTGCAAGCTCCACAGCGTCTCACAAATGATGAGGCGGTCGACTGGGCCACAGCCTGGACACCCGACAGCAAAGCTACCTTGTTCACATCTAACCGCGGCGGTAAATGGGGCATTTTCAAACAGGGCATAAGGCAAGAAGCAGCCCAGCCACTCATTGAGGGACGAGAGAACGCCAATCTGGTCCGTGTCAGTCCTGACGGCCGATGGGTGCTTTATTCGGAAGCTTTCCTGGCCGAAGGCGGCCGGCTGCATGGTTCCCGTGTGATGCGGTTACCTTTGAATGGCGGGCCGCCCCGACTGGTATATGAGAGCACACAAGCTGAGCTCCAGGATTATCCGTGTGCTCGTTCGCCGGCAAGTGTGTGTGTAGTCATCGAGGCGGATCACGATGAACGGCGCCTGACGGTCTCGGCGCTTGATCCGGTAAACGGCAAAGGGAAAATGATCAGGACCATAAAGAAGGAGCCCCACGAAGGCTTCGCTTCGGCGATGTCTCCTGACGGATCTATTCTTGCCTTAGCGAAAGGAGACGAGCCCACAATTCACATTCGCCTGCTTTCTCTGACAGGCGGCTTGGACCGTGACATCGCTGTGAACGACTGGCCGAATGTTGAAAGTATGGACTGGTCGTCCGACGGGAAGGGATTGTACTGTGCATCGGTGACTTCGCAAAGCGGCACTCTTCTGTACGTGGATCTCAGAGGCGCTGCGCAGGTGGTAGCGCAATCCAGCGAATTAGGAGGTGGTGCGTTCATTGCCGGCGTTCCTTCTCCAGATAGCCACTATCTCGCGCTGACCGGCGCCATCCATTACAGCAACGCTTGGCTGATCGAGGGGTTTTAGAGAAACTCTTCGCCTCAGAACTGGAAATGCAGGCCAAACTGCAACTGGCGCATGGGTACCTGGGTGGTGGTGATCTGTCCGGCTCCGAAGTAGTCGATATAAGAGCTCGGTAACCCGAGATTTACGTGATTGAACACGTTGAACGCGTCCGCACGCAGTTCTAACGATTTCCCCTCCGAGGGTAAGACATTTTTCGCGATAGAGACGTCTGAGACGGCCAACCTAGGCCCGCGCAGCGAGTCGCGAGAGGCGGTGCCGTTGCGATAAGGCTGCTGCGGTTCGCTGTATGCTTCTGTGTTGAACCACAGATTGCGGTTGGGATCCGGGACGTGGGGATCGCCGATGAGATCGGCGCGCACGTAATTGAAGTCGGCATTCAACAAAGGAGCATTGGCGACGATCGGCGTGAAGGGCAGGCCCGATGCGAACTCGTGTACACCACTCAGCCGCCAGCCTCCCAAGATGGCTTCGGCGATTGCACTTTGGCCCAATGCCCAGTGCCGACCCTTGCCCAAGGGCAAGTCCCAGCTGTATGTAACGGTAACGGTATGGGTGCGATCCCAGGAGGCAGGACCATGGCTCTCCCTCAGGTCGTAGTTATTGGAAACACCCATGCCACCCTCGCCGTTATTCATGGCTTTTCCCCACGTGTAAGTAAGAAGAAAATTCAGCCCATGCCCAAAGCTCTTCTGCAGCTTGGTCTGCAGAGCGTTGTAACTAGAGTTGTCACAGTTGCAGTTCTGGTCCAGCGGCTGCGTGAGACCGTAAAGTTTGAAAAAAGGACGGCGCGCATCGAGATCGCCTGGTCCAGGAATCGCCTGGTTGCGGTTTAAGGCAACGAATTGATGGCGGCCGACGTTGCCGACGTAAGCGACGTCCAGTGCGAGGTCGGGTCGGAACTCGTGCTGAACGGCGAAGTTCCAGAACTCGACTTCAGGGATTCGATAGGAGTCTGGCGGGTTCACGAAGCCATACACTGCAATCCCGTCCGGTAACGGATACCGTCCGCTGGCCGCCACCGGCACATGCGCCGCCGCGGGAGGACCATTTAAGAGGTTGAAGGCGGGCACATAAAAATTCGATGACGCCACGCTCTGCGCATTCACGATGGGCGGGTTGTGATCGACGCTCTGACCGAACACTGCGCCCAGGGCGCCCGGCGTGAAACTGCGGCCGAAGCCCGCGCGAATGACAGTGCCGGCTAACACCCGATACGCAACGCCGAGGCGCGGCGCGAAGCCGAGATTGTAGGGTCTGACGCCCAAGTTCAGCGGGACCGAGCCGATGCCTGCAGCCAGCACCTCGCCGGTTGCCGGGTCGAAGCTGCCTGCCCCGCCCGGTTCGGCGGCAGTTTGGGGCAAATAGTCTTCCCAGCGCAAGCCATAGTTGACGGTGAGCTTCGGGGTCACCCGCCAGGAGTCTCCTGTGTAAAGGAACAGCCGAGTCTGGCGCAGACCGGGGTGATACGTCGAATTCACATCGAAACGCCCGAAATAATATGGCTGGCCGAGAAAAAAGGAAGCGAGCCCGGAACCTGTGCTGGCTTGCCCCGCAGCGAGCGCATCGAGCTCAGAATTGCCGGTGCTGGCGTCTATGAACTGTATTTCGCCGGCCGGATGCGAGTCGCCAGGAATCCGTTGCTGTTGCGCCGTGCGAAAGTCGAGCCCAAACTTTAGAACGTGCCTGTTCAGCTCTTTGGTCCAATTGTTCACCCACTGGAAATGGTTTTCGGTCTCGAAGGTGGGACAGCGGCAGCCGTTGACACCGATGGCGTAACCGAAGGAGAATCCACCGCTTCCGTTCACGTAGAAGGCAGGCATACCACTCGTTTCCGCCGATCCGGTATTCAGGCGGGGCAGACCAGCATCCGTTGCCGGCGTCGTGTCAAGCCCGAGTGGTTGTACCCGGACGCGATAGCGGTAGAAGCCGAAGCGCGCATCCGTTATCAGGGCGGGACCAAAACCGTGGTCGAGGCCGACGGAAAGGCTCTGGTTGCGGTCAAGCGACTGGCCGGAAAATCCGAAAGCGGACGGTCCCCCAGCAACGTCACCGAACGCGGCGGGGGAAAGAATGTTGAAATCGGCAATGCTGTATCGTCCGAATACGTGGGTCGCATCAGTGATGTTGTAGTCTATGCGACCGTCGTACTGGTCGCTGTCGAAGCGCTGATTCGTGATCGAGACGAAGTTGTTAAAGATCTTGCTGCCGGAATTCGGCAGGGGCAGAGTGGCGAGGAGTTTCGCGATCGGACCAGCGACGGGAACCACATTGATCTGGCCCTTTTGGGTGAACACACGGCGGCGCGCGCCCGTGGTGTCGCCGCTGTTTGGGTCGAACACCATTCCCGCCCGGGCCTGCACTGTGCCGCCTTCCGTGGTGGGGACGATCGTCGGACGAGCGCAGTTCATAGTCGACACGCTGCCGTCCGCGCAGATGTAATCGCCGAGCAAACCTGACAAGTCGCCGTTGCGCTCAGCCTGAGTGGGAACCGTGGTGAGGAGTGATCCACCGGTGCGGCGGCGCATGCCTTGATAATCCGCGAAAAGGAAGACTCTGTCCTTGCGAATAGGTCCGCCGAAGGAGCCACCGAACTGATTCCAGCGCAGAGGCGGATTCTGCAGTGTGAAGGGATCAGCGGCATTCGCCGCGCTGTTGCGCAGGAACTCGAAAAGTGAGCCGTGAATTCGGTTCGTCCCCGACTTAGTGGTGGCCTGCAGCAGGGCGCCCGCCGCGGAGCCGAACTCCACGTCGTAGTTGCCGGTGCTGACTTTAAAATCCTGCAAGGAATCCAGATTAGGATTGATCACTGCGATGCCGAGAATGGCGCTCTGATTTTCAGTGCCATCGAGCAGGAAACCGTTAGAGGAAAAAAACTGCCCATTCACGTTGACGTTGATGACTTGCTGCGGATTTTCGCTGATACCATGCTGCCAGGAATTGAGCTGGACGCCGGGAACAGCAGGAACTAGGTTTGTCACATTGCGATCAAGAATCGGTAGGGATTGTATCTCGTGGCTGGCGAAACTAGTAGCTATTTCGGCCCGATCTGCGATCAATAGAGGGGTTTCCGTCGCGACTGTAATTTCTGTTCGTTCTCCTGCGGGCGTCATTGTGGCGTACACACGAGTGACGGCGTCCACTTGCACCGTGGCGTTTGCGATGAATGGGGAGAAGCCGGTGCTTTCACACTTGAGCTGGTACTGGCCGCCGAGCAAGTGCATTTGTGAGAAGTTGCCTTGGGCGTCGGATGTGGCGTTGTAGATGGTGCCGCGATCTTGATCCGCGATGGTGACACTAGCGCCAGGAATGATTGCGCCCGTGGTGTCCACGACGGTTCCGTTGATCGTCCCGGAAACCGCTTGGGCAGATGCGGCGGACGAACACACGACAAGCAGCAAGGCGAGCAACAGGCCGCGGTACCACTTTGGAATCATTTAAGGAGCCTCCGGCCATGCGGTTGGTATACCACGAAACACTGCGAGCCGGGGCGGACACCAGCGCTGCTCTTAAAAGGCAGCCGGCGATTTGAAAGCAAACTGGCTGCGCGGTTCCTCCGGTGTAGTCCGGAAGGGTTTACTAATCGATTTAGCCTTTCCGGATAGCTCCTGGATACGGGCAAACCGGAGCTTGAGCGGAAAATCAGATTCGGATAGGTTCTCCCCAACGGCCATGTTTCAGGAACGCCTCCGTCCGAAACAGGCGCGAGCGTCACTCGCAACGACGGATTCGCCTTCCGCGGTACGCGGGCCCGGTGGACTTTTGCGCGTTCGCGCGATTGGCTGCTAACCTCGCCTGTGTTGTGGCGTTCACCTGTTTCCGTTATATTCCCCAGAGGAGGAACACGGCAAGTGCACGACAATAGCAGGAAAGGGGTACGTTTTAGCAGCGGAGTGATTCAGTTCAATGGAACGTTCTCGCAAATCAGCTGGATGAATCCGGTTGCTAATCCGACCTCTGCTGAGTTCACGATAGGTGCTCCGGAACAGGCGGCAGACAGGTCCACGCCTGAGCCGACGACGCTCGCTATCACTGGCCTCGGTCTGGGGTTGTTGAGCATTGTCATGCATCGACGTCGCAGGGCGAGTTGTAATTAGGGTTTTAAGTTACAGCGATTGGACTTAGATCATTCCCGCAGAAATCAAATGTCCGCCAATCCGAATGTCGGAGGTGGTTCTGAAAGACGAGCAGAGATCAGTAATGCATGGTCGCCTACTGTTGTTAACTAATCGCCGCGGAACCGCCTACGTTCATCGCCGACTGGGAATCTAGCCGCCGTCGCACTAGCCGAGCGATCAACGGTGGTGCAAAAACTATAGTCCCGGGGCAGTGCGTGTACGTTTTGTGTGCGCGACTATACGGCAATTGTACTTTGACTACGGGTGCCCAAATCTGTTCCCGGACTAAATCGTTGAACGTACGGCAATTGATCTCAGGCGATTAAAGTGCAATACTCCCGTCCGAAGGAGCACCATGCAACACAAGCACACTGTAAACGTTTCCTTGCGCTCATTCTTACCGTTGATTCTTTTATTCGGATTCTCAACGGGATTGATCGCCCAGGATTCGGCCGATTGGGATTCACTCGGCAGGCTCACAACGAATGATAAGGTCCGCGTCTCGTTCAAAGATGGCAGGCACTTAGGCGGTCCTTTTGAAAACTGGACTGCCCAACAAATTACGGTTGGAGGAGTAAGCGGAAACAAAGCCGAGGTGCTTAAAGTGGAGCGGTACCGACAGGGCGGATGGGGCCGCGGAAAGACGGCAGCCGTCGGTGCACTCATCGGGTTCGGAGCGGGAGCCGGAATAGCTGCCGCTACCAGCCGCTGCAAGAGTTCAGCATCGAACGGGCAACTCGTGCCTAATTTCTGCGGTTTTCTTGTCTCTCGCGGTGCGGCGATAGGGATCGGTGGCGGAGTGGGAGCCCTCATCGGCGCAGGCATCGGCGCTGCGCTGCCGCATCGCAAAAAAGAGCTGATCTACGCTGCTCCAACAGCGGCGGTTCATCGCTGAAATAGATCCAGCACCTGTAGGCCACCCCATGGATTTGTTACTCACAGGAGCAACGGGAGCGCTCGGAGCGCAACTGTTGCAAGCCCTACTCAAAGCTCGGTCGCGCGATTCGACTTAATGTTCTGATACGCGCCACCGGTCCTGACGCTCCTGGCCACACGGCTGGAGCGGCTCGGCCCAGGCCCACGGCGTGGTGTTCTCACGCTAAGCCCGCGAGGGCGGTGCCGATCGTGACATAGGCCAACAGCAAGCCATCAGGTGGGAATAACAACAAACGCATTCGCAATTCACCCACAAGCGATTCATTAAGAGGCGTTGTGCGACTAGGGAATGGTTGGTCGGCAACCCGGAAACTTAGGATTGCGAACCGCTAGTCGGGATGTGTTTAGCAGTACTCTTTGCGATTGTTTCCGGATTGATTCTGTATGACGGGTAAGCCGGAAGTTGGCCGACTCCAGTCCGCCGGTCGCAGTGTCCAGTTTGACCACCTTGGAACTAGCGGTGGGCGCATCCGGGCCAACAACAGGGGCGTCGTTTTCCATCCTTAAGGCTTGAACAGCCCCACTCGATGCGGCGGCTTCTAGTTTCTGCTTTCTTAGCCGACTCAATCCAACATATCCACTCGTTCCGTGCGAGCGGTGTTATATCCTCCCACGCTGTTAACGCTTGCGGGTCGGATGTAAGTGCTTTTCTTAGATCCGCGGGCAATTCGTGCACCACGCCGCTAGAAATCTTTTTTTGCGACATAGATAAGCTCTCCTTTCGTCAGCTCCAATGGTGGGAGGATCTCTTGCTGAGCAAAGGATGTGGGCCGTTCGGCCATGGCGAGCCGGCACAAGGTTCTGAATGGACCCGCTTTTTGATGAGTTCGCCGGTCCTGTTTCACACAGTCTTTACAAGACACGTTAGAGCGTGAACTCTCGTATTTCGGGCGGATGTTGGTCGAAGTCACTGTAACGAATCCATCGAGGCCGCACAAGGAAGTACACAATACCCGGCCAACTAACATGGCTGCGACATTCGGGCCAAACCTGGAAGTATACCCCCTGATAATGATGCAGTTCGCTTCCGTTGAGCTCATCAGCTACGCCTTCGTACTGTACGGTTTGTTCTCCGGTCCAGCCGATTACGAGGGAACATGCCGGCCGGGCGATTAGGTTCGAGTACTTTCGAGAACTCTTTACCGTATCGAAAATGATCTCCAGATTCTCGGTGACAGCGATGCCGACCAAGGCGGATTGCGGCGCGTTGCGATCTCCGATGGTACCCAGCACGCCGAGTTTGCAGTGCAGCAAAAAGCTGTAGAGATCCGCCTGCGTCATCGCGAGTATTGTATTGGAAACCTGCATTGAACGAAACGCGATGCTGGATTAAAAGCCCTACTGTGCGACGTTCAACCCGTAGATTTCGTTCAACTCGCGCATGTGGTCACGTAGCAGTGACAAATACACCTGGGCCGCAAATCCCGGTGCTCCGCTACCGTCCGGCCAAGCGGCGTGTGCCGCTTTCATGGCACTCTCTTCGTACGACAGCCATGCTTTGTGGGAGACCTGAAGCGTGGTGAGCTCATCCTGCGTCATGACACAGCATTTGCAGATTTTTGTAGAAGATCGCAAAATCTTTGTCCGCTTGCTCGTCGGCTTCTCCCATACAGACGTTGTATGGCTGCTGCCCCACTTTGCTCTCGGCCTGACAGTCCTTGCCTGCCATGGCGATCTGACGCTCATAAGCAGATTTGAGCGGCGCCTTATACGTCTCGCGCTGCTTCACTGCTTGATTCAGCGGGAGATTGAGGAGGGTCTGCAGTTGAGCCGGTGAGATGTCGTCAGATGCGGTCTGCCCGTGGCAGACCATTAGACAGACAAGCGCCATGAGGCTTCCAACTACGATTTTCATGACCGTACTCTACCAGCAATCCAATTACAGGCACTCGTGCGAACATAGCCCCATGTTTCGTCGCTTCACGATTGCGATTTCCGTTGCGGGCAGCCTGCTTCTTTTCGCTACGGACAGCGGACCGGTTCCGGCCCGCGCCTGGAATGCCATTACAGCCGAGGCATTGCTGAAGCACATACGGGTGCTTTCATCTGACGAATTCGAGGGCCGCGCACCGGCTTCAGTTGGCGAGCAGAAGACAATCGATTACCTGGTGAGCACCTGCCGTGGGATGAAATTGCTGCCCGGCAACCCGGATGGCACCTACCTTCAGAAGGTCGCGCTGTGGGGCATTACGCGAGTTGACGGCAAAATCTCCATCAACTCGGGAGACTCCGATTTTCCGCTGGCGGCGGGTGATTATAGGGTTTCGTCTTCGCAGCCGAAGTCTGCAATCGATATACCGGAATCGCAGATCGTTTTCGCCGGGTACGGAATTGTCGCTCCGGAATATGGCTGGGACGACTACAAAGGCCTGGACATAAAAGGTAAGGCGGTGGTGATTCTGGGGGGCGATCCGCCTTTGACGGACCCGAACGATCCATCGAAGCTGGATCCGAAGATGTTTCTGGGGCCGGAGCTCTCGTTTTACGGCAGGCCCGGATCTAAGGCCGACCTTGCGCACGAGCGCGGCGCGACGGCAGTGATTACGATTACGGGAGGTCCGGCGAGCCGCTTCGCCGCCCGTCCTCCAGGGGCCGGCGCAGGCCCGAACCGATACATCACGCGGGAAACGATGATCGTGCGGGATGCTTCCTCAACGGACCATATTGGTGCAACGGTCTCGCTGAACAATGAGAAAGCAGTGGAGTTATTTACCGCTTCGGGGCTGGATCTAAACGCGCTGCGGGACGCTGCCGTTTCGCGCGATTTCAAACCGGTGAGTCTGAAGGCGAGTTTGTCAGGGACGGTTCATAACCAGGTTCGGGAGATCGACACGAACAACGTGATAGCGAAGATCGAAGGCAGCGACCCGGTGCTGCGCAATGAATACGTGATTTACTCGGGGCACTGGGATCACCTAGGACGGCAGGACAACAACATCTTCCACGGCGCGAGCGACAACGCGTCCGGGACGGCGGGCGTTTTGGAATTGGCGCACGCGTTTAGCGAACTGCCGAAGCCAGCAAAGCGTACGGTACTGTTCCTGTGGCCAACGGCGGAAGAACGGGGACTGCTGGGCGCGAAATATTATGTGCAGCATCCGCTGTATCCGCTGGCGAAAACGGTTGCCAACATCAACCTGGATTACTTCAGCGACTGGGGCTGGGGCCGAACGAAGGATTTCAGCGTTCTCGGGCTGGGGATGAGTTCTCTGGACGATCTGACGAAGGAAGCCGTTGCGCGCCAAGGCAGGGTGGTCACGGGCGATACCGATCCGGTGGAGGGCTTCTACTGGCGCTCGGACCATGTGGAGTTCGCCATGGCCGGCGTGCCTTCACTCGCCACGAGTCCGGGGATCGACTTTGTGGGCAAACCCGCCGGGTGGGGCGATCAGAAACGGCTAGAGTACATCCGAACGGACTATCACAAACCGACCGATCAAATTAAGCCCGACTGGGATCTGAGCGGCGCAGTGCAAGACCTTCAGGTGCTGCTGGAGGTGGGTTATCGCGTTGCGCAATCGCCGGATCGTCCGGTTTGGACGAACCGTCCGCCGTTCATGCACAACCCGTACGCAGGGAAGTAGGCCAACTCATCGAGCAAAGATCCGCCTGCGCTGTTCGATTCCGCACAGTGAATTTCCGAATTAGTCAAATCACAAGCGCTGCCACCTTATAAATAAGGTGCTCTGACGTTGCTTTCAACGGTATTCCGCCTGCGGTGGATACGCCAAAGGAGAACACGTTGAAGACTTTCGCAACAACCCTGCTTTGTCTCGCCGTAGCTGCCGGCAACACATTCCCGCTTGGGGCTGCATCGATGACGCAACGCGATCGGGACCGCCTCATTGCTCACCTGCAGATGACAGGCGCCTGGCTCCCCGATGAGGTCGCGCACTTGTCGCAGGCGCAACTGGACTACCGGCCGACGCCCGAAAAATGGACCATCGCGGAAGTAGTTCAGCATCTGGTCATCGCCGAACCGAACTACTGGAAGCTGCTGCAAAACGGAGTACATCGGCCGCTGGCGGCTGGGTTCAAGTCGAGAGCTACGGACGCAGATGTTCTCTGGTATGGGATAGATCGCACACGCCACCAAACAACGTCGACCGACCAAGATCCACGCGGCCAGACAATACAAATCTCAGAAGCCCTCGCGCACTACGCTCAGCTTCGCGACACAATGCTGCAATATGCCAGAACGACCAACGATGACTTGCGGGGGCACGACGTTCGCGAATGGAACGTTGACGCCTATCAATGGTTTCTTCAAATCTCAACGCACGCCCAGCGCCACATCCTGCAAATCCGCGAAATCAAGGCTGACCCCGGATTCCCTGTAACGAGGCGAGAATGAGACTACGAGTCAACTATTAGCCGTGTTCCTGATGACTTGTGTACCTGTCCTATTTGGTTTCGCGGATTTCACTTGGGCAGGCTACGTGACGGATACACATTGCGGCACCCATTGCCAGCGGACCTCTGACATGAAGCCAGATCTCAAATGCATCCAGTTGTGGTCCGCAAGGGCTCGTATTATGGTCTTTGGCGTCCGCGTGCGGATTAGCTTGCCTCAATTTCTTGCAGGCCGGGACGCATCACCACACGCGGCACGCGTTCTCACGGATCATAGGTTGACCGGCTTTGCAACTAAACGCTTGACCGAATTCCGGCAGGTCGGCGACTACGCCGTTGATGCGAAACTCCGGGGGCGAATGGGGGTCGGTAATGGCGCGCATTCTCTTGCTCTCCGGCCGCACATCGCCGCAGGCCCATTGCGCCATTCCAACGAAGAAGCGCTGATCGGGCGTCAATCCATCGGCTGGCTTCAGATCCTGGCCAGCGGTAGCGTGCTTCCAGGCGACATAAGCCAGCAGCGTACCGCCGATATCCGCAACATCTTCGCCCAGCGTCAGACTGCTATTGATATGGATGTCGTCCATAACCACATACTGCGCGTACTGATTGCGGACGCAGTTCACACGTTCTTCAAAGGCCTTCGCATCGGCCGGCGTCCACCAATCTTTCAAGTTGCCCTGAGCATCGAACTGCCTGCCTTCATCATCGAAGCCATGCGTCAATTCATGACCGATGGTTGCGCCGGTATTTCCGTAATTCGGAGCCGCATCCATCCGAGGATCGAACAACGGCGGCTGCAGCACGGCGGCCGGGAAATTTATGTCGTTCATCTGCGGGTTGTAATACGCGTTGACGGTGGGCGGTGTCATGAACCATTCCCCGCGGTCTACCGGCTTGCCAATCTTCGCCAGATTGCGATGCTCTTCAAACTCAGAGGCCCGAGTTACGTTGCCAAGAAAATCGGCGGGATCTACGTGAACAGAGCTGTAGTCACGCCAACGATCCGGATACCCTATTTTGTTCACGATGGCGTGAAGCTTAACCAAAGCTTGCTGCTTGGTCGGTTCACTCATCCAGGTCAGATCTTTGATGTCGCGACCCATCTCAGACTCAATCTCCTGCGTCATTTTCAAGGCGTCTTGCTTGGTTTGCGGAGAAAACGTTCGCGCTACGAACACCTGGCCCAGCGCTTCGCCTAATTGGCGGTCAACCAGCCGGGTGCAGGTCTTCCAGCGGGCGGGAATCTGTTGAATGCCGCGAAGATATTTATCGAAAAACTCGAAATTCTCACGGACGAAGTTCGATGAGAGGTATCTCGCTTCGGAATGCAAGAGATGCCATCGGAGGTAGGCACGCCATGCGGCGATATCGTGCTCTCCAAGCTGACCATTCAGCGCCGTAAAGAACTTGGGCTCGGTCACGTTTACCTTATGAAATTCGGGGGCGTGAATCCGGCCAAGATACACGTCCCAGTCGAAATTCGGAACCAGCCCGCGAAGTTCCGCACGGGTATAATCGTGCTTCAAACTATACGGGTTCCGTTTCTCGACCCGCGTTAGCGACGCTTTGGCGAGTTCGGTCTCAATCGACATGACGGTTTGCGCATCGGCTTTGGCGTCCGGCTCGGATTCACCAATCATCTGGAGCATCCGCTGCACGTGCTGGACATAGCGCTGCCTTGTTTCCTGCGATTTTGCGTCGGTTTTCGTGTAGTAGTCGCGGTCTGGAAGGCCCAACCCACCCGCTGCGGCGAAGGCGATCTCTTGCGACGCATTGTCGTAATCCTGATCAGCGCCAAACCCGAAGAGTACGCCACGATCTATCCCTTGCCTGTGCTGGTCGCCGATATAGGCGGCTATGGCATTTACCGAATTAAGGCGTGCAATTTCCGCGAGCATGGGGTTCAGCGGCCGGTACCCGGCCTCTTCAATAGCCGGGTCGTTCATACAGGAATGGAAGTAATCGCCAATCTTCTGCTCGTTGGCCGTGCGTGTAGCATCCGTTTTTGCGGCCTGTTCCAGAATGCCCCATAAGAAACGCTGATTGTCGTTCGCGAGCTTGGCGTAAACATCCCAGGCCGCCTGATCGGGAGGGATGGGATTCAGTTTGTTCCAATTGCCGCACGCATACTTATAGAAATTCGTACATGGATCGGCAGAGCGATCCATAAATTCGGTATCGAGGCTGGGCGTGTACGGCAGAGCGGTAAGGGGCGTTTCTTGACAGAAAAGCCGGGGAGCAGTCCCCAAGAGCAGGAAGAAAACCGAGCAAGCGCGCATGAATTAGATTGTGGCAGGTGCATGGTGGCCCGGCGTTACGGCGGTCGACTCCCGCAACCAAGCCAAATATCTCTCTGCTCCGGCAATCACCGGGACGGCAACGATCTCGGGCGTGTCATAGCTGTGCAGTTCCGCGATTCGCTTCTCCAACTCCGAGAAACGGGCAGCGGTAGTCTTGAACAGCATCAACACCTCCTTCGACTGCTCGATAGCGCCTTCCCACCGATAAACGCTTTGGATTGGCGGCAGCAACTGAACGCAGGCGGCGAGCCGCTCTTCCACAATCACTCTCGCAATTTGCTGCGCCTGCTTGCGGCTCGCGCAGGTTGAAAAGACAATCACTGCATCTGACATGAGAAATTTCCGTTTTGTCTAGACCTTTCTGTAAAACAAGCTTATAAAGATATGTAGGGAGATTTTGTTCAGAGTGTTACGCTCCATGCTCAGGCCGGTTGCGATGATTGCGGCGCTGGCCGGCCTAGCTGCTTACGCGATAATTATGCTGCGCGGACCCCAAGGGCTGAGCGCCCTGGCGGAGAAGCGGCATGAAATTCGCATGCTCGAGGAAGAGAACGCCAATATGCGGCGTGACATCGAAGCCAAGAAGCTGCGTCTCGAACGCTTGAAGAGCGATCCGGGTACGCAAGAGGTGGAAGTCGAAAAGCGCTTAGGCAAAATACGTCCCGGGGCTACCGAATTCAGAGAACTCGGCCAGCATGTTGCTCCGGACGCCGGGAAAAATTCCGGAGTACCTACGGACGCGACAAAACCGGCACAGCCTTAGATTGCGCACTGCCAACTGTGGTCCGCATAAGCTCCGCAATCTGCCGGATTGCATCCTCTTCGGCTAAAAGCACGCGGTGGGGTAGCCAGAAAGAATCATTGGTCATCGCCTCCGCGACCGGGCACGGCGTCACCCGGCATGGAGTGCTTTCATAGACCGGGTTCTTATACAGAGGATGCGGGTAGAAGGCGTTTGGCACACCGGCCGCGGTAAGCGCCGCGGACAACCGATCACGCAAAATCGGATTTTTCAAGCGTCCAGTGAGCAAATACCACGAATTTTGACTTACTTCGGGCGGCTGCGACTGCCAAGTCAGTTCCGCCACATCCGCCAGCAAGCTTTTTAGTAACTGCACATTGGCAGCACGGACTTGGATCTGGTCCGGCAGACGCTCTAATTGCGCCAGCAGAACGGCCGCTTGAAACGCGCTCATGCGGAAGTTGGTACCCAAGTTGTGATGCTCGTAGAAGCTGCGGCCGGCAACGCGGCCGCAATTGGCTATTGAACGCGCTTTTTCGGCAACATCGGCGTCACCCGTTACGAGAATCCCGCCCTCTCCGGCCGTCAGGACTTTCCCGTTCTGGAAGCTGAATGATCCAACCACGCCGAAGCTTCCCGCCCGTCTGCCATTCCACTCCGATCCTTGCGCGTGCGCCGCATCTTCCAAAAGGATGAGGCCGCGCTCCCGGCAAATGGAACCAAGTTCGTCAATCCGGCACGGGGTTCCGCCGAAATGCACAGCCATGAGAGCTTTCGTTTTCGGCGAGATGGCTTGCCGGACCCGATCCGGGTCAAGATTGAAGGATTCGGGCTCGAGGTCTACAAAAACCGGTACTGCGCCGACCCGCGAAACCGCAGTTGCGCTTGATATGAACGAGATGGCAGGAACAATGACCTCATCGCCTTGCACAACACCTAGCACCGACAGCGCCAGTTCTAGACTGACGGTCCCATTGAACAGCGCCACGCCGTGCCGGCAATGCTGGAAAGCAGCGAAGCTTTCTTCAAAGTCACGTATAAAAGGGTGAAAACCGCCCCATTGCTGGCTCTCCAGAACGGTGCAGAGAAGTTCAGCCTCGCGCTCGCCCGCTTGCGGCCAGTGCGGAAGACGGATGCGGGCACTCATCACTGGACCGCGGCAGAATCTGACGTGAAGGCGACTAGAGGCGTGTTCCGGCAGTGCATTTCTCTACTGTCGCACTGGTGGCCATTTCCAGTCTGCATGCAAAAATTGGGCAGATGTCCGTCTACGAAGAACGCAAAGACGATCTGGACCGTTATGAATTCATGCTGGGTAGAGAGAAGGGCCGGCTGGCGGTAACCCTGGATTGCATCACCGACGCACTCGTCCTGGTCGGACAGCATGGCGTTTACTGCCAGAGCGTACGCCAGTTAGGTAAACCTGCAATGGACATTCAACTGATCACGAAGAGTTTGACGGACGCGAAAGAACTGATCAGCAGCGTGCTCGAAGCAAAAGCGCCCACTCCGCGCAAAGAAGGATTAGAGTGATCTCAGAAACGGATTCTGCCGTTTTTCCCGCTCGATTGTCGTCACTGGCCCGTGCCCGGGAATAACAAGCGCCTGGCCTGGGAGATCAAGTAATTTCGTTTTGATTGAGGACAGAATCTGGCGCGCGTTCCCTCCCGGCAGATCTGTTCGGCCGATGGAATCCCGGAACAGTGTGTCGCCGGCGATAAGTTTATCTTCCTGCGGAATCCAGAGGCTCAGACTACCTTGCGTGTGACCGGGCGTCTCCAGCACGTGAAATTCAGCCGAGCCCAACTGTAGCACCGTGCCCTCCTTGGCCGCGCACATCCACCTCGGTCCGTTCCGGAACAGCGGTACCCAGCCAGGCGGCCTGCAACGGCAGCATATCGAGTTGCTCGAAATCGCGCTCGTTCATGTAGACCGGCGCTCCCGTCAAGACGCGCAGTTTACCTGCACCTGCTACGTGGTCGATGTGACCATGTGTCACGACTATCGCTTTGAGTTTGAGTTGATATTGGTCGAGTATTGCCGTGATTTTTTCGATGTCAGCGCCCGGATCAATGACAATCGCTTCCCTGCTCTGCTCATCGCCGAAAATCGAGCAGTTGCACTGCAGCATTCCAACCGGCAGGATCTCGTGAATCATATTTCGATGCTTACGTTCTGATTCGTCTCGGCATAAAGAATCTGCTGGTACTCAGGCGGCAAGCGCGTGGGCCGCCAATCGCGCGATAACCATAGATGCCGGCTCGACGCCTCCGCCAACAACTTCCCCTGCTCCGCCAAGCGAATCTCATATCCAAATTCCACAACGCGAGGATTGGTATTTAGAAGTTCGGTGGCAACAACAATCTCCTGGTCATATCGGGCCGGATGCAGATAGCGGCAATTCGTCCCCACCACGGACAGATAATAGCCTTGGTTTTCTAAATCCTTATAGTTCACGCCCAGAGAGCGGACATATTCCACGCGCCCGATCTCCATCCACACGAGATAATTGGCGTGGTAGACGACGCCCATCTGGTCCGTTTCGGCATAGCGAACACGCAGCCTGGCTTCGTGTCTCCTCACGCGCTTTAAGCCGCTCTCCCGTACATCAGATCTCCTGTCCGAATATAGCGGTCTGACGCCGTAGCTGCTGCTAGCATTTGGACATGCGCGTAAAAGTGTTGTTTTTTGGCGTGCTGAAAGACATTGTCGGCACGTCTGAAGACATCATTGAGGTAACGCCCGGCGCAACGCTCGGGGCCGTGTTCGCAACATACGCTGAGCGTTTCGAAACCCTCCGCAACAAGCGTCCGTCGATTCTATTTGCCAGGAATCGGGATTTTGCAACGGGGGAAACGGGATTGGCCGAAAACGACGAAATCGCATTCCTGCCACCCGTCAGCGGGGGATCCGGGGACAGAACGATGGATGAAAATTGCTTTTCGCTCACGCGAGAGCCGATTGACTCCAGGCGCTTCGCCAGCAAATTGCAGAGGCCGGAAGACGGAGCGGTTGTGCTGTTTGAGGGTGTGGTCCGCAACAACACGAAAGGGCGGGCCACTCTGTATCTGGAATATGAGTGCTATGAGCCCATGGCGCTGCAGCAAATGACTCGCATTGGACACGAGATCGCCGGGCAATTTGCGCTCGGCCAACTTGGAATCGTACACCGTCTAGGACGGCTGGAGATTGGCGAAGCGAGCGTCGCCGTGGTAGCTACAGCGCCGCACCGGAAGCCAGCATTCGAAGCGGCTTTTGAAGCTATCAACCGGCTGAAGCGCGAAGTGCCGATCTGGAAAAAAGAGTTTTTTGCAGATGGCGCCGTCTGGGTGGACGGCGAGTGGGATGAACGATTGCGGGCATCGCCGGTCCGGAATGACGCGTCCTAGGCTGGGCCTGACGGTAGCCGGATTGCTATTCGTTGTGGCTGCTGTTTCAGTTGCACAGTTCAAACCAGCGAATCCCCCGCCCGGCGCTTCGCCGGTTCAACAGCCCGGCATACCGCCTCAGTCCACCCAACCACCGCTGTTTTCGGTCAAAGTCAACCTGGTCAGACTGCTCGTCTCTGTTCGCGATTCCATGGGGGCTATCATCACGAATCTGGATCGCCAGGATTTTCGCGTGCTCGACAGCGGAGTAGAGCAAAAGATCGCGGTGTTCGAGCGCAACACATCGCTTGCCGCTCTCGGTTGCATTGATGATCGACACAAGCGGCAGCACGCGGGGCGACTTGCACTATGAAGTGGAATCGGTTCTCCGTTTCGTTCCCACTCTGCTGAACGCCGGTAACCCGGACGACATGTTCGCCTTGTTCAGTTTCAATTGGCGAACCAACCTGGAGGCGGATTTCTCGCGCAGTCTCAGACGGGCGGAGCGCGCACTGCACGCGCTGCACGGAGAAGGAGGCACATCGCTTTACGATGCGATTTACCTGGTTAGCGATACCCTCTCTACCCGGGAGGGCCGTCACGTTATGGTCATCGTGACGGATGGCGGCGATACCACCAGCTACAAAAAATATCAAGATGCGTTGGCTGCGGCCCAAAGAGC
Source organism: Terriglobia bacterium (assembly GCA_963846025.1). Classification (GTDB taxonomy): domain Bacteria; phylum Acidobacteriota; class Terriglobia; order Bryobacterales; family Bryobacteraceae; genus Bog-105. Next base: position 56,883 of record CAWJUG010000013.1, read on the forward strand.
CGACGTTATCCTTTATCCGATAGTGGTTATTCCTATCGCCGGCGATGCCGGGCGTAATACCGGCGGCGAGCACGCGTTGGCCACTCTCGCCGCATCCACCGGCGGCCGGATCTTTTATCCGGAAGGTTTCGACCGTCTGGACGTTGCTTTCGCCGATATCCTGCGCGAATTGCGAACAGAATATCTGCTGGGTTACTATCCCCGGGATGTGCGCGAACAGCCGCGCTCTTTTCATTCCGTCAAGGTGGATGTTCCCAATGCACCCGTGCGCATCTCGGCGCGCAGCGGGTACTACGAGCCTTAAGGGCAGGCTGCAGCACACCGTGTGTTGAACTGAAAATATATGTCGAATTATGTGGACGCGGCGATTGAGATCGCTCGCGAGGCGGGACAGGTCTTGCTCGCCCACTGTGGTGTCGGATTCGAACTGAAAGGCGACTACGACCTGGTGACCGCCGCAGATCGCGCGAGCGAACAGCTTGTGGTTAAGCGGCTGCGCGAGAGATATCCCGGTCACGGCATTGTAGCGGAAGAAGGCGGGCGCGCGGAAATGCAATCGGAACTGCGCTGGTATGTCGATCCGCTGGATGGCACGACGAACTTCGCGCATGGCTTTCCGATGTGGAACGTCACCTTGGCGCTCGCGCAGCGTGGCGAGGTGATCGCCGGGGTGGTTTACGACCCGCTGAATCGGGAATTATTTGCTGCCGAACGAGGCGGCGGCGCACGGCTGAACGGCGCTCCCATTCACGTGAGCAAAACACCAACATTAAACGACTCGCTGGTAGCAACAGGTTTTCCCAGCCGCAAACGGCATCAGAATGTGAACATTCACTTCTACTATCAGCTTGCGATGCTCACACACGGCGTGCGACGCGGCGGTTCTGCGGCCATCGATCTGGCCTATACGGCTTGCGGACGCCTGGAAGCGTTTTGGGAATTCGGCCTGAACCCCTGGGACATGGCTGCTGGAATTCTTCTGATTGAGGAAGCGGGTGGCGAGGTATCGGGCATGGCCGGAGAGCCGTTCGACTTGCACGGCCGATATGTGCTTGCCGATAACGGCCGCATTCACCAGGAGGTCTTGGATCTGTTCGCTGCCATTTTCCGCGGAGAGTATCGATACGACATGCCACCGCTACCTGCGCCCGAATGGGAAATGCAACATGGCTGAGCTTCCGCCAGTTCCTTTAACACTCGAAGGGGCGTGGATGCTGCACCAGATGTTCCGTATTAAGCGCGCGGCGTGGCGTCAGTTGCCGGAGCCGGAACAAAACGCCCTGGCCCGGGAGGCGCAAAGCGTATTGGCTGTAATGGAACAAGGCTCGAAATCGGGCCATCCGAATCAATCCGCAGTCTACTCATTGATAGGGCACAAAGCCGATTTGATGCTGGTGCATTTCCGCGATTCACTGGAGGACCTGCACCGGGCTGAATTGTCACTGACGCGATTGGGTGTCTCCGACTATCTGGAACCATCTCACTCGTACCTCTCCATCGTGGAACTTGGCCTTTACGAATCGTCCGCAAAGACCTATGGCGAACTTTCCGAAAAAGGCCTGGAACCTCATTCGGAAGAATGGAACGCTGGAATCGCCGAGGTCATTGCACGGCAATCAGCCGCAATGACGCCGCGTCTGTTTCCGGAAATCCCGCCCGCCAAGTACATCTGCTTCTATCCGATGGACCGGAAACGCGATGAGCAGAAGAATTGGTACCAGGCACCCATGCACGAGCGCCAGCGGATGATGCACGAGCACGGAATGATAGGCCGTCGATATGCGGGTCAAGTACGGCAGATTATCACCGGCTCTATCGGCTTCGACGATTGGGAGTGGGGCGTCGATCTGTTTGCAGAAGATCCACTGGTCTTCAAGAAGCTGATCTATGAAATGCGATTCGATGAAGTCAGCGCAGTGTATGCGCTGTTCGGCGCTTTTTACGTGGGGATGCGGGTTGCGGCCGCCGATATCTCAGCTAGCTTTGCAGGCGAGTTACGCACTGATTCTTAGAGTCATCCAAAAGGCGTTGACATGGCCTACGCCATCAACTTCCGCGACTATAGAGTCCGTGAGATTACTTACGACTTAAACACTAGACCGCGGAGAACATCCACCGGCGGGATGTTACGCTTAGTATTCGAAAAATGCGTACTGTCGATCTCATTCGTCGCAAACGAGATGCAGAGGAACTCGCTCCGGAAGAGCTGCAACAACTGATAGAAGGTTATACCCGCGGAGACATACCGGACTATCAATTGGCGGCTTTCCTGATGGCCGTTTTTTATTCGGGCATGTCCGACCGCGAAGTAAGCGCAATGACCGAGTCGATGATGAATTCCGGCTCCATTGTCGATCTTTCGTCCATTCCTGGCCTCAAAGTTGACAAGCACTCCACAGGGGGCGTGGGCGACAAGACCAGTTTGATCGCTGCGCCCATAGCCGCAGCTTCGGGCGTGGTGGTACCTATGATCTCGGGCCGCGCCTTGGGACATACCGGCGGAACGCTGGACAAGCTGGAATCCATTCCGGGCTTCCGGACTGACCTTAGTATTGAGGAGTTTCGGGGACTTTTGGCGCAGCACAGCCTGGCATTCATCGGCCAGACAGAAGAGATAGCCCCTGCCGACGGCAAACTCTACGCCCTCCGCGATGCCACTTCTACTGTGGAATCCATCCCTTTGATTGCCAGTTCCATTATGTCCAAGAAGCTGGCCGTCAGTCTGGACGCCTTGGTTCTGGACGTGAAGGTTGGTTCCGGCGCTTTCATGAAGAAACAGGTGGATGCGCGCCGCCTGGCGCAGATGATGGTGGGCATCGGCCGCAGGCTAGACAAGCGCGTTCAAGCGTTAATCACCGACATGAACCAGCCCCTCGGCTACGCAATCGGCAATGCACTGGAGGTAATGGAAGTTTCGCAGACGTTACAAAACGTGGGACCTGCCGACCTTACCCGCATCTCGCTCGAATTAGCCGCGCGCATGATCTACCTGGGCAAAATCACGCAGACCTTGGACGAAGCTCGCGAGATGGCGCAGGCGAAGTTGCTGGACGGCTCCGGGTACCGCAAGTTGAAAGATGTTATCGAGGCACAGGGTGGGGACCCGCGCGTGCTCGACCGCTTCGAATTGCTGCCAAACGCCACGGGCGCGCAGGAAATAACCACGAGTCGCGGCGGGTACGTCAGCGGCATCGATGCCGAATCGATAGGGCAGGCCTCGTCCTTGATCGGAGCGGGGCGCAACACTAAAGAAGATTCCATCGACCCGGCAGTCGGCGTCATTCTTGAGGTGAAGGTAGGCCAGAAAATCGATCCCGGCAGCATTCTGTGCCGCATTTACTATACGAGCGAGGAGCATCTGGAAGAGGCCGCCGAATTGGTCGAAGATGCCTTCCGCATCTCGCAACAGCCTGTGGACGAACGCGATTTGATCCTGGAAGTAGTCAGCTAACACGAATTAGATGGCGCGATTTGACGGGCTAGTCGGCCTATTCGCTATCGTCATTTCCGCTTATCTGTTCTCCAGAAACCGGGGCGCTATTCAGAAGCGGATCGTGCTGTGGGGCATGGGTCTCCAGTTCGCCTTCGCGTTTCTGGTTCTGAAGACCGAACTTGGAAAGATTTTCTACGGCGTCAGTCTCTTTGTAAACGCGCTGCTGAACTACACTCTTGCTGGTTCCACTTTCGTTTTTGGAGACAAGCTCGGGCAAAGAACGCCAGAATTCGGCGTCATTTTTGCGTTCCAAGTTCTGCCCATCGTTATCTTCATATGCTCGTTTTTCGCCATTCTTTATTACTTGGGCATCATGCAAGTTTTCGTCAAAGGAATGGCGGTCTTCATGCAAAAGTTCATGGGGACCAGCGGAGCGGAATCCACCTGCGTTGCCGCGAGCATTGTCATGGGCCAGACTGAAGCTCCAGTCACCATCCGCCCGTTCCTGGCAAGCCTGACCGAATCTGAGCTTTTCACGGTCATGACCAGCGGCATGGCGCACGTATCTGGGGCTGTGATGGCAGCCTATGTCGCCATCGCGGGAGTTTCTATCACCCATCTGCTAACGGCCGTCATCATGACCGCGCCGGCAACTATCATGCTGTCGAAGATGTTTGTCCCCGAGACAGGCAAGCCGTTAACGGCAGGCAGCGTCAAAGTAGAGGTCGAGAAGCAGGGCGTCAATGTTATTGACGCGGCCGCGCGGGGCGCAGGCGACGGATTGCATTTAGCGCTGAACATCGCCGGTATGCTGATCGCCTTTCTCGCGCTCATCGCGATGTGCAACGGCGCTCTGGGATGGGTTCACGGATTCGCGCACTGGGTTCCACCAACACTGCAAAGCATCCTCGCAATCATATTCGCGCCTATTGCCTGGTGCCTGGGCGTCAGTTGGAACGATTGCGCGACGGTGGGAAATCTATTGGGCACACGAATGGTGCTGAATGAATTTGTTGCTTTTGTCGATCTCGGCAAAGTAGGCGCAACTCTACAGCACCGCTCGTTCATCATCGCTACCTTCGCGCTGTGCGGGTTCGCTAATCTAAGCTCAATCGCCATTCAAATCGGCGGCATCGGGGGGCTTGCGCCGTCGCGCAAATCAGATTTGGCGCGTCTGGGGCTCAAAGCCATGTTCGTCGGAACCTTAGCCAATTTCATGTCGGCCTGCATCGCGGGAATATTGCTCTGAACGGGTAAATCGTCGAGGGTAGACTCAGACCATGCGGGACGCCGCCCGGCTTATTGAATCGAAAACTTCCATCCGTCCGAGAGTAGGTGTCGTCCTCGGAAGCGGGCTGGGCGCTTTCGCCGATTCGCTGCTCCATTCTGTACGAATTCCTTATCACGAAATTCCAGGAATGCCCGTTTCGACGGCTATCGGGCATGCTGGGCAATTCATATTGGGCACCCAAGGCGCAAACGGCAAAGCGGCCGTCGACGTAGCGGTCATGTCGGGCCGTTTTCATCTTTATGAAGGGTACTCGCCTCAGCAGGTTGTAGCGGGCATCCGCCTGTTTCGTGAGTTGGGCGTGCGCCGGGTCATTCTGACCAATGCTGCCGGCGGAATTAATCCCGATTACGGTGAAGGCGCCCTTGTGCTGATCTCCGATCACATCAATCTGCAGGGCGCGAACCCGCTGGCTGGACCCAATATCAGCGAACTTGGCCCTCGCTTTCCGGATATGACAGAAGCCTATTCAGCAGAGCTGCGCGAGATTGCCCACGACGTTGCCGTTGATTTGGACATTGATTTGTACGAAGGCGTTTACGCCGCCATGTTGGGTCCTAGCTATGAAACTCCCGCCGAAATCCGGTTTTTGAAGATGATAGGAGCGGACCTGGTCGGCATGTCAACGGCACTAGAGACGATCGCTGCCAATCATGCGGGTATGCAAGTGCTCGGAATATCTTGCGTGACGAATCTGGCAGCCGGATTAAGCGGCGAAAAGCTGAATCACGCGGAAGTTCTGGAGATCGGGCGTCGCGTGGCATCGAAATTCATCAAATTGCTGAGCGGCATTCTTCCAAGACTGGATTCGTTAGAGCAACAATGAGTCGGCGTGATGCTTTGGTGCTCTTCGATATAGATGGCACCCTGTTGCGCGGCGCAGGCCCGCATCACAAACAAGCGCTGATCGAAGGGATTCGACAAGTCACCGGAGTCGAAACGCACTTGAACGGCGTAGCAACCTCCGGGATGCTCGACCGCGACCTGATCATTCACATGCTCCGCGCGAGCGGTTATGCTCAGCGCCGCACCCGGGCAGCGCTACGCGAAATTATGAACGCCTGCCAGCGCGCTTACGTTGCCAACTGCGCGCCCGATCTCAGCGGCGCCGTTTGCGCCGGTGTCCCTGAGTTCTTAGCTGAACTTACGAAGAGAGGAGCTGTCGCGGGCTTAGTAACCGGTAATCTCAGCGACATCGGCTGGAAGAAAGTCGAGCTCGCCGGATTGCGCCAATACTTTTCGGTAGGCGCTTTTGCGGAGGACGGCGCCTCCCGTACGCGGCTGGCGCGTATTGCCTGGCAACGAGCGCGAAAAGCAAATCTTGTGAGTCAGGCCGCCCGCGTCTCGCTAATTGGCGATCACATGAATGACATCGAGGCAGCCAAGGCAAACGGTTTCCAGGCAATCGCGGTAGCTTCGGGTTTGACGGACGCCCGCGAACTCGCCCAGGCAAAACCTGACGTGCTGGTTCAATCTCTATACGAACTGGAACTGGAACGGCTTCTGTGAGGGATCTCTGCCCATCAATTCCCGGGACTGTTAACGCGCCGAAGCTGTTGCTCGTTGCTCTATCGATTGCAAAAAAGATCCGATCTCGTCCGCTTCGCTGTCGCTAAGTCGAAACGTCAGCGCTCCCACCGTGCCGTTGATCTGATCCGGTCGCCGGAGGCCAACGATAGCGCCGGTCACTGCCGGATTATGGAGGGTCCACGCAAGCGCTACTTCGCCCGGAGTGTGACCGTGACGCTCCCCGATTTCGCGCAGCAGCTCGACTAATTCCAGATTGCGGCCGAGTTGAGGCTCCTGGAAATCCTTGTCGCGCTTCCGCCAGTCGTCATCCGGAAGATTCAAGGCGCGATCCTTCGTCATCTTGCCCGTCAACAGACCCGCGCGCATGGGTGAATATACGATTACACCGATCCCGTTCGCGTGCGCGAACGGTAAGATCTCGGGCTCCGCCTTACGGACCAGCAGAGAATAGGGAGGCTGCAAGGACGTGATAGGCGCAATATTCAGGGCACGCTTCATTTGCGCCACATTGAAGTTTGAAACGCCAATCCAGCGAACCTTGCCTTCTTCGCGCAGCCGCGCCATCTCGGTCCAGCCTTCTTCAAGATCGGCCTCAGGCTCCGGCCAATGCATCTGATACAGATCGATCTGGTCGACGCGCAGTCTCCGCAGACTTTCCTCGCATTCCCGGCGAATGGAAGCCGCTTTCAGCGAGGGATAAATATCGCCTTGCTCGTTCCATAGGCGCTCGCATTTTGTGAAGATGAATGGCTTATTCGACATTCCGTGAACAGCTTTGCCGACGATCTCTTCGGAATGCCCAAGCCCGTACACAGGCGCCGTATCTATCCAATTAAGCCCTGCATCTAAACCGGCGTGGATAGCCGCGATGGAATCGTTATCGTCCTGTTCGCCCCACGCGAACTTCCAACCTGAGCCACCCATCGCCCACGCGCCAATTCCCAAAGGCGTAATCTCCAGATCACTATTGCCCAGCGGTTGCAGTTGATTCATAAGTTTGTTGACGTGAACCGTATTGGAAACTTTTCGCTTCTTTCGCGGGCCCAAAGACCCAAATGGTTTAGATGCAAATCTCTCGATGCCTATTGCGTGAACGGCACGAGAACGGGCCGGGTGTGCCCGGACGAACTAATCTGAAAGGCAAACCCCCGCCCACTCGTGCATGCCGGAATAGCCGCTCCACGATAGAACTCCAACCCATAAAGCCATTCGCGATTCGTACCGGCGTCGCAAAGCGAATCTGATTTGTCCCGAATGTCGCGCCACAGCCGGCGTGGGGACACGGTATTGTCCATAACCGGAAAACTTTGCAATTTCAGATAAATACCTGCGAGCACGACGCATAAAACCAAAATGGGGGAGGCCCAGGAACGCCTCGCCAGAACCAGGGCGGCCAGCGGCAATAAAATATAAAACCATTCTGTTCGGGTTACATGAATGGCAGGCAAGGAAAATCGGCCGCCGGAGAGCGAAGACGGTAACACCGAGACCAATAACGGTATTAGGGCAATCAAACACGCCGAAGGCGCCAGCCACCAGCGTGATAACTGCACTACGGGCTTCTTTTCAAACTGTGCTCCCAGCAGCGCGAACAAAGGCGGCAGCAGGGGAAGCAGATACCCCGGCAGTTTGTTCAACGAGAGGCTGAAGAAGACAAACCCAAACACTACGATGCTGGTCAGAAAACGTCGCCGTTCATCCCACGCGATCGTTTTTCTGAAGAAGAGCGCAAGCAGCGGCGTCCAAGGAAATAGGCCCAGCAGCAGCACCGGGAAATAGTAATACCAGGGCTGCACATGTTGCAGGGATGCGGAGTAAAGCCGCTCCAAATGATGTTTTAGAAAGAACTCTTGGATGAAGGGATATCCGTTTCGGAGGTAGACCGCCACATACCACGGAAGCGCCAGCACTGCGCCCGCTAGAAAAGCAAGCCACCATCTGCGCCAGAAGCGGCGCAGGAACCAGAGGAACGGGAGCGCGAGGACAACCGGTACCAGTCCTTTGGCGAGTATTCCCATTCCCAAACAGGCTCCCAGAAGTACAAGCCGGCCATTCAGATGTGTTACTTGGGGTTGCGGAGTCAACAGTGGGAGCGCCAGGAATACGGCCAGGGAAAAAAACACCGCTAACGGCAGATCGGTCACTGCAAATTCACTGTAAGCGAGCCAAGCGGCGGAGGTCGCCAGCAGGGCTACGGTCACTCCCGCCGCTTGTCGTCCGAATTCGCGCGTGAGGAGGCCATAGGCTGTCCACAAAAACGCCAGGCTCAGAACGGCAACAGGCAATCTTCCGGAAATCTCGAGGCCCAACCCGGCGGCTGCCCCCATCGCAGTCATCCAGTACAGAAGCGGTGGTTTTTCAAACCACGGCGATCCCCAAAGCTTCGGTGTAATCCAATCGCCGCTGCGAGCCATCGCGTGGCCGATGGCAAGATAGCGGGGCTCATCGGTCTGTAGTACGCCAACTCCGCCCAGATCAAAAAGGTAAAGAGCTGCTAATCCGAAGGCAAGCGTTGCGAAGGGCAGAAAACGATGCAATCGAGACAATACTCAGTATCGCCTGCCAACTCTGCACCGCACTGCCAGGCAGTTCTTAGCGGCACTTACACTAATAGACATGCGAAGTATTTTTGCGCTGCTCTCCGCCATGGCCGTCTTGTTGACCGGTTCGGCAGCAGCGAAGGCCGCGACCGCCTCCCCCAAGGTTGACAAACAGAAGCTCGAAGCGTACGTGCGCTACGCAGAAGCCGTGCCTTCGAACGTCAAAGTCGAGGTGGACGATCCGCTGCCCAGTTCGTTCCCCGGGTTCTATCGGTTAAACGTGCACCTTGTGTTGGGGTCGCAGAAGGAGGACAAGCATTATTACCTTAGTGAGGACGGCCAACGGCTTGTGGATGGCAAATTCTGGTCGCTCAATGAATCGCCTTTTACCGATACGCTCGATCAGTTAACTGCCAGCGGCCCGGCCTTTGGCGTTTCCGATGCCAAAGTGACGATCATCGTGTTTAGCGATTTCGAATGCCCATATTGCCGCGATCTGGCCAAGGATCTGCGGACGAATATTCCCCTCAAGTACCCGAAAGACGTTCGTGTGGTGGTCAAGAACTTCCCGATCGACACAATTCATCCGTGGGCGCGGGCGGCTGCCGAAGCCGGCGCTTGCCTGGCTGATCAAAGTACAGGCGCCTATTGGGCGTACCACGACTGGATGTTTGAACACCAGAACGCGATAAACACAGAGTTCAAGGACAAAAAATCCGAATTCCCGGTTTATCTGCGGGACACCGCCGCTGCTCTTGCTGAAGGACAGAAGGTGGATGCAGCTAAGGTTCGTGCGTGCATAGATAGCCATGCCTCTGCGCCTCAGGTAAACAAGGACGTTGCCGAAGGAGACAAGCTTATGATCGCCTCCACACCCACTTTCTATATCAACGGCCGTCCCGTGAACGGTGCGCTGCCCTGGTCATCTCTGGATACGCTCATTCAGATGGAATTGAACCGTCCTAAAGAAATCGCCAACCCCTTGGCGAAATGTTGTGCCCTGCCGTCAATGACTGGTAGCAAATAACCCAACCTTAAGGAATAATGGGGGACGCGGATCGGAATGCCAACCTAATTATGGGAATGGATGGTGCCGATACGTATGCAGGGTTCCTTCCCATTGGGCTCCAAGAGGTTCCTGTGTGCTTCAACACGAGTTTTCGAAGATCGCAAAAACACCCATGAATAGCGGAATCAACAATCCTGCTCCCTTTCGGCTACCGCCGCTGATTCTGCATCCTTTTTCGGCACCGGACGATGCGTCGGTCCTAATGGAAAGCTCGCGCGCGAGCTTGGCTTTGCAAGGCTTCCTGCCAGCAGATGCCGGCAACGGTCAGGACCTGGATCAGCAGCTTCTGCGCGGACGTTACGCCGAACTCCGGATGTTGTATTACATCGGAAAAGACCTAACCCGTTGGATGGAGCAATGCGCCGAAACTGTGGTGGCATCGGGCGACTTCCAGCACCTTCGCATTCGTCCGGAAAGCTTCGCGGTGGTTCTGGTTCAGCATGTTCCCGTTCACGTGCGGTCCAAGCTGGAGGGCTGGGGAGTACTCGATTTTTGCGCTTTGTTTCGCCGTTCCGTCGGCCTGCATGCGATTTTTCGAGAGTTCCCGGGCTCTGTAGAAGACTTCACGCCTGAATTCTTGCGCCGTTATCACCGCCATCTCGATCAGTGGTACGAGTACCGGCTCCGCGAATCGGGGTCACATCGGCCCGAACCAAACGAATTCATCTTTGATCTATACGCGTCCGGCGAATACGCCCTGTTACTCGAACAGAGCTGGAACAGTTCGGTAGATACCGCCTGATTCCCAAGTACCCGCTCGCGCGGTGAGACAACAGTACGACATGACGCTCCTGGTCTCTCGTGTGCTTGCCTAGGCCAAAAAAGCCGGGAACTTCTCCCGATTTGTCTCGTAAAGTGAATGAGAGGGCTTATGCACCGCTTCCTTGTTGTTCCGGTTTTGTTCTGTTTTACGGCCGCGGCGGGTTTCGCCGCAGCGGATAGCGGCTTACTGGCGCTAATTCCGGCAAATTCGAAGCTGGTTTCGAGTGTGAATGTTCAGCAGGCCCGCAGTTCGCCATTCGGGCAGTTTCTGCTGAGCAAGATGAACTCCGATTCCCACGACTTCGACATGTTCATCCAGCACACCGGTTTCGACCCGCGGAGCGATCTGCAAAGCGTTGTTTTCGCGAGTTCCGGGCCGGCGGCAAACAAGGCCCAATCCGCTTTCGTGGTGCTGGCGCGAGGTAATTTCCAGCCACAGATCATTGGTAAACAGATTCTATCGAATGGCGGCGCTCTGCAAAACATCGGTGGGGTGGATGTCTACATCAGCAAGCATGACGGGCAGCAGCAGACCGCTTTTGCAGTGCCGGATACGGGGATAGCGGTGTTTGGCGACTTAGCTTCGGTTCAGCAAGTCATAGCGAATCGCGCGAGTTCGCCGGTGCTGGATCCCAACCTGCAGTCGCTCATTGCAAAAGTGAGCGCGGATAACGACGCCTGGTTCGCCTCCATTTTGCCGGGCTCCTATTTGACTCAACACATAAACGACGCAACCGGCCAACAGGTCAAGCCTCAGGCTCAAGCGCTTCAATCCGTGCGGCAGGCCGCCGGCGGTATTCAATTTGGCGACCCGGTTCAGTTGAGCTTCGACGCGGTGACACGCTCGCCGCAGGATGCTACGTCGTTAACCGACGTTGTTCGCTTTATGACTAGTTTCGTACAGATGCAGCGGCAAAATGATCCCCATGCTGAGGCCCTGGCGTCTGTGCTCGACAGCATGACGCTGAATGCCTCGGGCGACAATTTTCACGCCAGCATCGGGATTCCGGAAAAGAGCATCGAACAATTGGCAGACTCCGGAATGACTTCCGGACCGCACCACGGCTTCAAACCGGCGCCACACCGCGACCTTAAATTACCCAGGCAGTCACAGCAATAATCACTCCGGCGAGAGCAGAGGCGGTTCCAGCAATAAAGAGCGCTTTCCCCTTCGTCAGAATCGCGAGCGACGACAACACGATTGCGACCTCTAGAAAGATTTCCCCAAAGTGGAACCGGCTGCCTTTTCGGCCGCTACGCTCACTTTCGTGTTCGTAGTCTCTCGCTTGCTCTTGAATCTGCGCCGAATCATCTTTGTAACGTGCCGCTTGTTCGCCGTACTTGGTTCCGGAAGGGGCTCCTTGCTTCAGTTCTGCAAGGATGTCACGCGTAGCCTCCGCCGTAAAACGGCGAATGTCTTTTGCCTGATAGTAAGCCCATTCATCAGAGGCCTTTGCCTGCATCAACAGCTGCTCCGTGACGAAATGCTGCCCCAGCACTGAAACTACGGCAAGCACGGCGGCGATAATGGCCATGCTCGCCGCTACCATTTTGTCGAATGGTTCGTGAGCATGATGAACGTGTTCTTCGACTTCTTCCTGCGCGGACATGAGGACAAGCTACCACGGAGGGTTATGAGCCTGCGTGCGCCCGGTCCGCTTTCGCCATGGAGGAGATTTCCTTTATCAGTTTCCGGTAGTTGAGATCTTCGATCTTGCGAAAAGAGAACCACTGGCCGTCGCGCCAGGATGAGTAATACCAACGAGCGAAGATCGCCAGATCTTCTACTCGCCGGCTTTCCCTAGCGGGACCTTGCAGTCTCTCCGTGAGCAGTTCGCGAAGAGTTTGATCGAGAGACTTTGCCTGAGAATCATCCTGCGGAATTTCCAGTCGCAAACAGCTCTGCCAAAATCCTTCCAGCATCGTCCACAGCCGGAATTCGCGGCCATTCAGGCCTGGGGTAAGGGCCACGCCGTTCAGATGGTAAACGTTGGCGATGACCTCATCGCGCGCCCCGCTAGCCGCTCGCATCTTTTCGAGTTGTTTATGAATGTGCGCAGCCTGTTCAAAGTCGGTTTGCTCGGCCGCTCGCGCACGGGCGGCAGTCATTACGCTCAGAGCTGCCCGGCCGTTAGTGGTTAAGAAATCGCTGACGCGCTGCGCTTCCGTTGCATACTCTTCTCTGGTAACAGCGCACTGGCAAGGCCTCAGGCACTGATTCATTTCGCCGTATACGCAACCCGGATGTTCAGGTGAGGGCTTCAGAACCTCTGTGCAGCGCCGGATCTGAAACAACCCGGCGACTTGCTGCTCATAGATCTGAGCGGAAGCGCGGCTCGCGAATGGCCCAAATAACAAAGTTTCTTTGCGCGGAACACGGTTAGTAACAGTCAGTCTTGGAAAGCGGTCGGCCAGCGAGAGTCCAACAAACCACGGGATGCGCAGCTTCAGCCGAAAAAGGTAATCTTCAGGATGGTGCTTGCGAGCGAGGGAGTGCATCAGCAGCCCGGATTCCAGGCGAGACGAAGTGATCCAACACTCGATTGCAGCGATGCTCTCGCGCAAACCGGTAAACCGGCTGTCTGTTGCTGGCTTGCCTCCGAATAGCAGACGCATCATCCGCCGCCGTAAGTTTGAGGACCTGGCGATGTGCGGAGATCCAGTCTGCGGCTTAAGAAGGTAAATGCCGGCAGCGGCCGGCAAAGCATCTATCTGTTCGCGAAGATTGGCCGTCCGCGGATCAAAGCTGATTGGAGCCGGAACTGTCACATACAGGCCATTCAGGCTTTACTCGAATTGTACAGGGCCGGGACTGCGCGGCACGCCTAATTTCAGCGACAATAAAGGATCGTGTTCGAAACCCGCCCGACCGTCTGCGCACTTGACTGCCCGGACGCCTGCTCTATCCTTGTTGATATCGATGGCTCCGGCCGGGCGGCTCGCCTCCGAGGTGATCCGAAGCATCCTGTCACCCGCGGTTTTCTTTGCGCCAAAGTGACCAAGTACCTGGACCGCGAGTACCATCCGGACCGGCTGCTGTATCCGCAGCGCCGCGTCGGCACGAAGGGCGAAGGACGCTTCGAGCGCGTGACCTGGGACGAAGCGCTGGATGAGATCTCTGCTCGCCTGGCGCAGATCGCAAACGCATACGGACCAGAAGCCATTCTTCCCTACAGTTACGCCGGCACGATGGGCTTGTTGAACGGCTCGGGCATGGATCGCCGCTTTTTTCATCGCCTCGGCGCCTCCCGGCTGGATCGTACTATTTGTTCCTCGGCTGGCGGTGCTGCGCTGATGCTTTCGCAAGGGGCACGTTTGGGCATGTCACCCGAGCAATTCGCGCAGTCCAAGCTAATCATCGCGTGGGGCGCCAACATACTGGGCACGAATGTTCACCTGTGGCCCTGGATAGTCGAGGCACGCCGTAACGGAGCCAAATTCTACGTCATTGACCCGGTTAAGAATCGAACGGGCAAATTGGCGGACCGGCATTATGCCATCAACCCTGGTTCTGACCTCGCGCTTGCGCTTGGCATGGCTCACGTCATTCTGCGGGAGGGGCTGCATGATACTGGCTACCTTTCGAAGTACACGAATGGTTTTGCCGAGTTTCAATGTCTGGCGGCACAGTATCCACCCGATGCAGTAGAACGATGGACCGGCATTCCGGCCGCCGAGATCGAAACGCTGGCTCGCGAATACGCCATGGTTGAACCGGCCGCTATCCGCCTGAATTACGGGGTTCAGAGAAGCGATCGGGGCGGCAGTGCTGTGCGCGCAATTGCCGCTCTGCCGGTTTTAACAGGAGCCTGGCGCGAGCCCGGCGGCGGGCTACAGTTAACTACCTCTGGCGCTTTCGAACTGAACAGAACGGCGCTCGAGCGCCCGGACCTGCAACTTCGGTCCACTCTGGGCCGTGAATCCCGGCTGGTAAACATGTCCCGATTGGGTCACGCGCTCAATGATCTCAGCGATCCGCCGGTGCAAGCTCTGATTGTTTACAACTCGAATCCAGCCGCCATTGCGCCGCATCAAAGCGCAGTTGTCGCCGGGCTGCGGCGCGAGAACCTGTTCACGGTCGTGCTGGAACAGCTTCAGACTGATACTGCCGATTATGCAGACTTTCTGCTACCGGTCACGACTTTCCTGGAGCACACCGATCTTTACCTCGCCTACGGACACTACTATCTGCAATTGGCAACGCGCGGCGCTAGATCGCCCGGGAGAAGTGAAGCCGAATGTTGAAATTTTCCGCGCCTTAAGCAAGCGGCTGGGTTTCGATGATGCCTGTTTTGATGACAGCGAAGACGATATGATTCGCTCGTTGCTGAATAGTGATTCGGCTTACCTGAAGGGCATCACGCTAGAGAAACTGAAAACCGAACGTTCAGTTCGCCTGAACGTCAGCCCGGCAGGCCAGCCGTTTCTGCCTTTTGCCCATGGCGACTTCAAGACGAATTCTGGCAAATTTGAGTTCGGATCAGAATGCCTTGTGTACACTCCTCCGGTGGAGTCAAGATTCGGCGACTCAGACCTGACGCACCGCTATCCGCTTGAGTTGATCTCGGCAAAGAACGACGACAGTATGAACTCCACTCTCGGTCATCGCGCCGAGGTCGACGCACAAACCGCGATTCTACAAGTCCACCCAGATGACGCAGCAGCGCGCGGAATCGTGGATGGAATGCTGATCCAGGCGCGCAATGATCGAGGCGCCTGTTACTTCAACGTGCGCCTATCTGCAAACGTGCGCCCCGGAGTGGTGCGCGCTCACAGCACGCGCTGGAGTAAATCGTCCGTCTCGCGATTGGGAATCAATCAACTCACTTCCGAACGACTGACTGACATAGCAGGCGGCCCTACATTTTATAGCTGCCTTGTCGACGTACTGCCGGTTACAAAACCAAAGGCGCTGCCTGGAACAAATCCGGACGCGCTCTCGTAAACTAACCAGACTGGCGACTTTACCTTCGGATTTACTTTCTTTCCATCTGAGATGAGAGATTCTTCCGTGTGGTTGGACTGATACTCATCGGAAGCATGAGGAGGACGCAAAGGCTTGGTTGCTGGATCGGGTAAAGGCGCGGGGCCTTTCGCTGCGTAAAGTGGGTGCGCAGAGCGGTTGATTCTTGCTGCCTTTAGCCCCCTATTGGCATCTGAATGCAGTGTAAGGTTTTGGCGAATCTGACCGATTAGGTTTTGTATCCGAAAGAGGGAATGGAAGATAGGCGGGAAGCCCGCACGGCAGTTCGTTCCGTAGGCAAAACAATTTGGCTCTTGAATTGCTCGGGCGATGTGGTATGATTCGAAGATCCGAAAAGCGTAGTCTGATCGGACCCAAGGCGATGGGCATTGGGACTTTAGTCCTGAATTCCCGTGGCGCCCGGCGGCGAACCAATCGCTGCGCCAATCATTCAGATTTTAACTTCGCGTACCAGGTACGAAACACTGTTCGCGAAACAAAAATCTGTGCTACCGTTGGTGAACCCTTTTTGAATATGCCTACGTCTAAACGGAAGACTTGGCAGCTTCGAATTACTTTTTAGTGGGGCAACGCTAGTCGTTAAGAAGGAGAAGAACAATGACGAAGACCGAACTAAACAAGTTCAAAAAGATCCTGGAGAACAAGCAGGACGAGCTGGAGCGAATTGTTCGCAATCGCGACGCAATCACGATTGAAAAAAGCGCCGATGCATTAGATGAAGTGCAACATGCCGCGGAACGCGAGCTGGCCATTCGAAATCTCGATCGCGAATCGAACCTGCTCCGCAACGTTAGGTCGGCCCTTCGCCGGATTGAAGAAGGTTCGTTCGGAACCTGTCTGCACTGTGAAGAGGAGATTAGCCCGAAACGGTTGAACGCCGTGCCTTGGGCAGCCTTCTGCATTCAGTGCCAGGAACAGGCGGACCGCAATCATGACGAAGGCAACGAGATGTTCGAAGATATGCTCGTGAACGCCGCTTAAACAGATACAGCTATATTCAATTCGCAGAGGCGCGGCTGATTTGGGTTCAGCCGCGCTTTTTGCTTGTCTAAGTGCTATCAGGCCCGTTGCGTAGCACCCGAACGTCCTCCCTTTTACATTTCGCAACAAGAATCCTCGCATCTCGTTTGAACTCAACACGTAACGTATCGGTGTGGGTATGCGCCTCCTATTTACTTGCAGGGCGGATACTATCCAGTAGCCGAATTAAACATATATGTTGAAGTTCATCTCCATTTCACTGGTCGCAGGGCTGATCTCTTTAGGCCCGGCTTTGGCCCAAGACTCAGCCGCCTCTAAACCCACACCCGTCATTGGCACCATCACAGCCGTAAATACGGCTGCTCATACCGTCACAGTCAAAGAGGACAAAACCGGAACGGAATACGTGGTTCAGGTGGGCAACACTAAAACGCTGCTCAAAGTCGAACCCGCAGCAAAAGACTTGAAAAACGCGACACGCATCACCGCCGAAGATCTTGCGGTGGGTGATCGTATTCAGATCGGCGCTCTCAAATCAGAGGGCGAGCCCAACACGCTGGTTGCGCGGAGCGTCATTTTGATGTCTGCACGCGATCTGCAAAAAGCGCATCAGGAAGAAACGGCGGCCTGGCAGCACAGCACGCCCGGTGTTGTAAGCGCGGTTGATCCGGGCGCTCACACGATAACTGTCAGCGCGCGTACGCCAGATGGGGCGAAAAGCATCACCGTGAACACCTCGGCGGCTGAATTCACGCGGTATTCGTCGGAAAATCCGAAGGTTGCAGCGCCATCCGAATTCTCAGACGTTCAACCTGGGGATCAGGTTCGCATCATCGGACAACTCAGTCCCGACGGCTCATCGATGACCGCCAGTAAAATCTACTCGAGTTCATTCCGCACGGTGGTTGGGACTGTTTCGTCGATTGCTGCCGACGGGAAGCAGATCACCATAAAAGATCTGCAAACGAAGCAACCCGTAACGGTGACGCTAAACGACGACTCCTCAGTGCGCAAGCTGCCGCAGATGATGGCCTTTATGCTGGCGCGCAGGTTCAATCCAGATTTTAAGATGCCGCAAAACGCCGGACAGGGGCAGGGCGGACAAGGCAGGGGCGGACAGGGCAATGGCGCGGGCGCTCCCCCCGACGGCGCAAAAGCGGGTGAAGCTCAGGCCGGCCAATCCGGCAATTGGCGCGGCGGTCAGGCTGCAGGTGGGCCTCCGGGTCAGGGCGCTGGCGGAGCGGGCGGGATGCGAGGCGCAGGCAACGGCGATTTGTCGCAAATGCTCGATCGCTTACCGAAGATCGGCACCACAGATTTGAAGAACGGCGACGCTGTGATTATTTCGGGAACGCCTGTCGGTTCCGACAAATCTCATTTGATTGCCACGAACGTAATCGCTGGCGTTGAACCTATCTTCCAGTCTGCTTCCCGGCAGTCACAGACCCTGGGCGATTGGGGGGCTGCATTGGGCGGCGGTGGAGGCGATACGGGAGGGATGCCCGGTGGCGGCGGCCCTCCACAATAGAAATTTTCGACCAGCAGTTCCGGTCTCAACTAAGCTTCAGTGCACAGGGCGATGGATACTCGTTGTGCGCGGTTAGAGGAATAAAGGTCTCATGAACAAAACGACAATACGTGTACTTATCGCCGGGCTGGGTGTTGCGGCCATGTTGTCCGCACAAACTCCGGCTCCCCAGGGCACCGGGCAAAGCCCGGCTCAGGCGCCGGCGCGCCGGGTTACTCGTGGAGGAACTGTTTCGGGCACGATTAAAGACGATACCGGCGGCATTATCCCCGGCGCAACGGTGACGCTAGCTACCCAAAGCGGAACCGTGCAAACGGTTCAAACCGGCGGTGATGGCACTTATGTATTTCACAACGTCGCTCCCGGTACCTATACCGTCTCGGCAACCTACTCCGGCCTCCAGCAAGAGGGCGCCGCGCTGATCACGGTCACAGCAGGCGAGGCAGAAACCAGCAATCTCACGATGACCGTGCAAGCACAACGGCAGGAAGTGACCGTCACAGATACCAGCACAAACCAGGTGAGTACGGAGCCTTCAAATAACGCCACCGCGCTAGTCCTCAAAGCGGAAGACCTGGACGCGCTGCCAGACGACCCGGATGATCTTGAAGCCGACCTGCAGGCCCTGGCCGGTCCGGCCGCAGGTCCTGGAGGCAATCAGATTTTTATTGACGGCTTCAGCGGCGGACGCCTTCCGCCGAAAGAGTCGATTCGCGAAATCCGCATCAATTCAAATCCGTTTTCGGCTGAGTTCGACAAGCTCGGTTACGGCCGGATTCAAATCTTCACGAAGCCGGGGTCCGACAAATTTCACGGGCAGGGTTACTACAACATCAGCGACGGTATTTGGAATTCCCGCAATCCCTTTCTGATTACACCGGGGTTTGAAGATCCGCCCTTCCGTACACAGCTATTCGGCGGGAACGTCAGTGGCCCGCTGGGTAAGCACGCCAGCTTTTTTATCGACGCTGAGCGCCGGCAAATTGATGACAACGGCATCGTGACGGCAACTATTCCGTCGTCCAATTTTTTGGGCACAAGCCCCTACCAGATCTACTATTCGACACCCCAGCGCCGCACCACGGTGAGCCCGCGAGTCGATTATCAACTTGGCGCAAATAATACGCTGAGTTTCCGGTATAGCTATCTAAACAACGATCGCGTGCTTACCGGAATTGGGGGCTTTGATATCCCGGCAAATACCATCGGCGGCATTTCTTTCCCTAGCACGGGATATACGAACAACTCGATTGAACACACAATTCAGGCAGTGGAGACTGCTGTTCTGAGTACGAAGGTGGTTAACGAGACCCATCTGCAATACGATCACGAGTACACAACCGAAACCAGCCAAAGCAACTCACCGACGCTTAACGTAAGTCAGGCGTTCGTGTCAGGCGGCTCAGGCTTTAGTGCACCTGGTTACCCGCACAGTTACAGTCTGCAGAATTATTTCGAGCTTCAGAACTACACCTCTATCACTTGGGGCGCTCACGTCACGAAGTTCGGCGTCCGAACGCGAACGACATGGATAGACAATCTGGCTCTCTCCGATTTCAACGGCGCCTACTCGTTCCTGGGCACCACAGTTAACGGCCAGAACATCTCTTCAATTCAGCAATATCTGACAACAATTCAGATGCTGCAAGCGAACAACACGCCAGCACAGATTTTGAAAGCGGGCTACGGGCCTTCCAAATATACGGTCAACGTCGGAAATCCCTACATTGCGGCACGTCAATGGGATTACGGCCCATTTATCCAGGACGATTGGCGCGCCCGCCCGAACTTGACGCTGAGCTTCGGTCTGCGCTGGGAGGATCAGACCAATATTCACGATTACACCGATTTCGCTCCGCGCTTTGGATTTGCCTGGTCTCCTGATGCCAAGGCGGGCGGTGGCCGCGCGAAAACCGTTATACGCGGCGGCTGGGGCATGTTCTACGACAGATTTGCTATCAATAACGTGCTTGTGGCGCAAAAATACCTGCAAGGGAACAACTTCCAGACATACACACTGGATGCGCCGACAACTTATGACGCTTCGTTCAGCACCCAAATACCGCTTTCCGTGTTGACCGCGAACGGCACTTCGAGCAGTGCTTCGCAGAGATATGAGATCGACAACAATTTGAAGGCGCCTCGTATCATGCAGACGGCCATCGGAATCGAACGGCAAATGTTTGGGCACACAACGCTGTCCTTTAACTTCATGAACTCGCGCGGCGTGCACGAATTTCGAACCGTGGATATTAACGCGCCGTATGTATCGCCCACCGATCCAGCGCCTCGAATACTATACGGGAACTCGAACACCGGTGGAAATCGTCCATTTGGAAACAGCGCAGGCGACATCTACGACTACCAGTCTGACGGAATTTTCAAACAGACGCAGCTTCTGTTGAACGTGAATTCACAGGTGGGCAGGTGGGCAACCATATTCGCTCGTTACTCTTATGGGATCGCGCACAGCGACACTGATGGACTGGGCACTATCCCGGCGGACCCATACTACTTCGCGGCAGACTGGGGCCGTTCATCCTTAGACATCGCACATAACCTGTTTATCGGCGGCTCTGTCAATGGCCCGTGGGGATTACGGTTCTCGCCCTTTATTGTGGCGCACAGCGGAAATCCGTTTAACGTGACGGCGGGCAGCGACCTTTATCTCCAGGGACTCGGAACGGGAACGGCCAGACCAGCCGTTTTGACAAGTGCAGGAACCTTCCAGTACTACTACGGCATACCATCGCTGGGGCCGGGTCGTAGCTGATCCATTTCTTATTACGACCGGACCCGCGATGAATGCGATGGACATGATCGAGCGCAACTCTGGCACTGGTCCCGGATTTCTGGGTGTGAACCTTCGCGTCAGCAAGACCTGGGGCTTTGGTACGACAAAATTTGCCGGCACTTCCGGCGGCGCTCACGCGGGTGGCGGCGGCGGCGGTCCGCGCGGTGGTGGCGGACACGGCGGTGGCGGAGGCGGGTTCGGCGGCGGCCCTCGCGGCGGTCCAGGCGGAGAATCAACTTCCCATCGCTACAATGTCACGGTCTCGCTGAATGCTCGCAACATTCTCAATCACGAGAATCTGAGCGCCCCCGTCGGCTCCATCACGTCACCATATTTCCTAGAATCCACCGGCATCTCCGGCGGCTTCGGAGCTGAAGCAACTGCGAGTAATCAGCGCCGCATGGACATCCAGTTGCGGTTCACCTTTTAAGAGCAGTTCGGAAAGTTGTTTTGAGCCGGAGAGCGGGTTATCCCGTTCTCCGGCTTTTCTCGTTTTCAGCCAGCCCTTTCGGGGTTGTTGTTATAGTCTTCGATTATGAAGCGATCGTTGAGCTTGCTCTGCGTCACCGCAGCGCTACTGTATGGGGCTCATTCTTCGAACGGGTGGAAGCAGCTATTCGACGGCAAAGATTTGAACGGGTGGAAACACGTCGGCCCTGGTGAGATGACGGTCGAGAACGGTCTCATTGAAACTCACGGCGGCATGGGTTTGCTCTACTGGACCGGTAGCAAACTCGGTGATTGCATGATACGCGTGGTCTACAAAATGCGCGACGAAAACGACAACTCCGGCGTCTTTATTCGCATCCCGGTCGCGCCCACCGAGCCCTGGATGCCGGTCAATTACGGATACGAAGTGCAGATTGACAACCATCCCGAAGCGGGCGGCGAGGACGAGTATCACGTGACTGGCACGCTCTATTCATTGACCAAGCCGTTAGCTCGGCCCGGCAAACCCGGTCCAGAGTGGAACACTATGGAGATCACGCTCGATGGGCCGCGCACCATCGTCACGCTGAACGGCGTGAAGGTGACAGACTATACCGAAGGCGAACCGGTACCGCCCAAGAAACTGAGCTTTGAGCCGGAACGCGGGCCGCGCCCCAATTACGGCTACATAGGTCTGCAGAACCATAGCGCAAAGGACATCGTCTTCTTCAAAGAAATCGCCGTTAAGCCGCTGAGGCCGTCTGGCGCAAACTGACGCAGAGCGCGCCGATCCTTTACGCGGGCGCCCTCTGGCCAGGATCGTGCGCGATCCATGAAAAGCCTCGATCGCGGCCTGGGTCTGTTCCCTGCCCTCGCTTCAAACATGCTCAACATGGTCGGTGTTGGGCCGTTCATCACCATGCCGCTCATCCTGTCAGCGATGGGCGGTCCACAAGCTCTGTTGGGATGGCTGCTCGGCGCTATCATCGCAAGCTGCGATGGCTTGGTCTGGTCTGAACTGGGAGCTGCTATGCCGGATTCGGGCGGCTCCTATGAGTATCTGCAGCAGGCATTCGGACCTAAATCACTGGGCCGGCTCATGGGCTTTATGTTTCTGTGGCAGGTTATGCTGGCTGCGCCGCTTACAGCGGCATCAGGAGCAGTCGGCTTCGCCGATTACGCGCGCTTTTTGGTTCCGCGGCTTAATGATATAGAACACACTCTGCTCGCAATTGCAGTCTGCCTGGTCGCTACCGTTCTCCTTTATCGCGATATCCGCTCTATCGGAAGAATTTCAGTTGCAATGTGGATCGGCTTAGTCGCCGGAATGGCAATCATCATCTGGAGTGGTTTCCGTCACTTCCACCCCGAAGTGGCTTTCGCCTTTCCCCCCGGTGCATTTCGTATTTCGCCCGTTTTCTTCGCTGGTCTCGGCTCGGCGACGCTCATCAGCATGTACGATTTCAGCGGCTATTTCAATGTTTGCCTGATTGGGGGAGAGGTTAAGAATCCGGCCCGCACAATACCACGTTGCGTGCTGTTGTCGATCGCTGTTTTAGCCATTCTCTATCTGGCGATGAATCTATCGATCATCGGCGTTTTGCCTTGGCGTCAGGCGATGACTTCCCGCTCCATCGTCTCGGATTTCATTCAGAGCCTCTACGGGCCAACAGCCGCTTCCTGGATGACGGCGTTGATCCTTCTGATAGCATTTGGTTCCGTCTTTTGCGTTCTGTTGGGTTATACACGCGTGCCTTTTGCAGCCGCCGCGGAAGGACGTTTCTTCGCCGCCTTCGCGCGTTTGCATCCCAAGCGCCGCTTTCCGTCTTTCTCAGTCGTCTACATGGGGCTGGTTGCGTCGGTTGCATGTCTGCTCAGCCTGGAGTCCTTAATCAAGGCGCTGCTGGTAATCCAGATCATCACTCAGTTCGCCGCGCAGTGTATTGCGGTTGTGATCATCAGGAAGACTCGGCCCGACATGCGCCGTCCGTTTTGTATGCCGCTATTTCCCGTTCCCGCAGTCATTGCGTTAGCGGGCTGGATCTTCATCCTTGTGACAAGCGGGGTCATTTATATTCTGAGCGGGGTCGCACTGGTCGGTTTCGGAATAGCGGCTTATCTGCTCCGCGCCCGTCGAAGCGGAGAATGGCCTTGGCCCAGGACAGGTCGCGCGGCGCTCACCAGATAAACGGCACCAGCGCCTTCACTTCGTGCTTATATGACGCATACTGAGCACCGAATTGCTCCTGCATAAAGCGCTCTTCCAGCAGAGATTTCAGTCGAAATCCCACGGTCAACAATACAACCCCAACAAAGCACCGGATTGTGCCAAACACCAAAGAGGTGCCCAGAGCCGCCAACAACAATCCGGTATAAATGGGGTGCCGCACAACCGAGTATGGTCCCCTGCGAATCAGGGTATGGTCGTGCTTCACTGTGACGGAGGCGCTCCAGTTTGTGCCCAGAAAGAAACGCGCCCAAATCGCAAACAAAATACCGCCTAACGTCAGCGCGCAGCCCAGGTAATCAACTGCCGCGGACGACGGCACAATGCGCTCGTTCAGTGGGCCCAGATTCCAACTGGATTTAAAGATCAGCAGGAATCCCGCAATGCTCAAAAGCGCCTGAGTTGCGCGCGAGCTAACCGATTGTACGCGCATGGCCGGCTTGGCAAGAATGCTGGTCACGAGCCAAAGAATGCCGATGGCCAACCACGAATAATCGATCAGCGTCAGAACGCTCATTGCTACGCTTTACGCGATTCCGAGTCTTCGCTGCATGTCTTCCAGAGAATGTCCTTTCGTCTCCGGGTACATGAACAGAACAACGAAAAACTGTACAATCATCATCGCTGCGAAAAAGACAAACGGCGCGCCGCGCGATTTGCCGGCCACGATGGGGAAACTGAATGAAATGGCCGCATTCATGATCCAGTGCGTAAAGCTGCCGAGGCTCTGCCCTTTTGCTCTCACGCGGTTGGGAAAGACTTCGCTCAGGTATACCCAAATGACGGCGCCCTGTGAAAACGCAAACGAAGCGATAAAGCCGACTAGCAACCAAACCAACAATCCCTCGTGGCTGCCGCTTAAAAAGATTGCAGCGACTCCCGCCAAACAGAAAGCGCACCCCACCGCACCGATTAGAAGCAGTCTCTTGCGCCCCACGCGGTCAATAATCGACATTGCGAAAATTGTGAAAACAAGGTTGGTGAAGCCGATCAAAACCGCTTGACGGTCGCCGGACATTTTACTGAACCCGGCTTTCGCGAAGATGTCGTTTAGGTAGTAAAGAATCGCGTTAATACCCGAGAGCTGATTGAACATGCCGATCGTGATCGCGAGGAAGATCGGCAGCCGGTATTTCCGCATAAACAACGGCTCCTTGGCGTGCCCATGCTCGGCATCGATCGATAGCCGGATATCTTCCAGTTCCGCGTCGACGTTTTCTTCTCCGATGACCGTGAGCACGTTTCGCGCCTCGTCGGCCCGGCGCTTCTGCATGAGCCAGCGTGGGCTGCGTGGAATCGCGAAGAGCATGACGAAAAAGAGCAGGGCCGGAATTCCAGAAACTCCCAGCATCCAGCGCCACTCCTGCTCACCGAAATGCGCTTGCCCGATCGCATAATTCGAAAAGTAAGCTAGCAAAATACCTGCGACTATATTGAACTGAAACAAGCCCACCAGGCGGCCGCGCCATTTCGCCGGAGCGATTTCCGCGATATACATAGGCCCCAGCACAGACGATCCACCGATGCCCAGCCCGCCTATGAATCGAAAGAACAACAAGGAGGGCCAGTTCCAGGCGAAGCCGCATCCCAGCGCCGAGATGAGGTACAGAACCGCCAACACCCGCAAACTATCGCGGCGTCCATAGCGATCTCCCGGAACGCTGGCGAAAATTGCTCCCAACACAGTTCCGATCAATGCGACCGCCACCGTGAAACCGAGCGCCCTAGTGGATAAATCAAATGTGCGCGTGAGGTCCGCGGTGGTTCCGGCTATTACGGCGGTATCGAAGCCAAAAAGCAGTCCGCCCAGGGCAGCGACAATGGTGCTTTTGATCAGCGTTCCGGTGAGCGTCATACGCGCGCACTCTCCGCCAAGACTAGAGCGCCTAAAATGCCTGCTTTACTGCCAAGCTGAGGCGGCCGGATATAGTTGTCCAGCCCCTCCAAGATACTTGGGTGGCGAACATACCCGTTCAGCAGGCGCGCGAATTCTTGGCGGATCAATTCAAATAAATGGGGCTGCTGCATGACTCCTCCTCCCAGCAAAATGCGTTCGGTTGACAGCGTTACCGTCAGGTTCACTAAACCCAACGCCAGATAATGCGCTTCCAAAGCCCACGCCGGGTGGTCCGGCGCTAACACTCCGGCCGGTGAACCCCATCGAGCCTGGATTGCAGGTCCGCAGGCCAGTCCTTCAAGGCAGTCGCCGTGAAAAGGACAAACACCTGCGAACGGATCTCTCGCGAAATCGTGTGGGATGCGCAGATGTCCCATCTCGGGGTGCACCATGCCATGTACGACGCGTCCATGAACAATGGCGCCGCCGCCCACACCTGTTCCAATGGTCAGGTAAACCGCGTCTGAGAGCCCTTGCGCAGCGCCCCACCGCGCTTCTCCCAAAATGGCCGCATTCACGTCGGTGTCGAACCCGACCGGAACACCAAGACCTTTTCGCACCGCGCCGGCCAGATCGTAATTCGCCCATCCGGCTTTGGGAGTCGACGTGATGTGACCATAGCTTGCCGAGGAGCGGTCAAGGTCTACCGGCCCAAAGGAACCGATACCGACCGCATCCAACTTACTCCCTGCCGCTTGCTTGAGAAAGTTAATCGCGTCCGGAAGCGTCACCTCCGGCGCAGACGTTGGGAACTGCGCCGTTTTCAGATCACTTGGGCCAGTACCGACACCGCAGACAAACTTGGTGCCCCCGGCCTCGATCCCTGCAAGCATTTCTAGAGTATATGTAACTGAGTTTTGAGTTCATTCAGCGACATGAGTCAACTCGCTCGAGTCGCACTTCACACAATTCAGTTTTGTCCCGATGAACTGTACTCTGCCCTGTTCAGTGGTTACCCAGGGCCGGTTCTGCCAAGGCGGGTCATGCCGCACATGCCGGGTATGCCCGCACTCCAGGTCGGCCACCCAATGTCCTGCCTCATCGCGATGAAATCCGATAACAGAACGTTCCACGCGACAACTCAGTTCGGCAGGAACAGCGACATCTGCTGTGCTGCTCCTCGCCGAACCGTTTTCATTTTCCGCTTGCCGTCAAAGACGGTGCGCCCGCCAATGCTTTTCGAAATCGCCCGCTCATGCTCTAAAACTTCATTGAACTCCGCCGCCGGTTGATACTGCTGCTCCACTCTGCGAACAAGTTTGTCTAGCCGCCTGAAGCCGTCAACTTTTTCGGTGTGACCCAACTTCGCGGCATTCAGTGCACGCCGCAGAACGCCAAGCGATTCGTCATACGTCTTCAGCGGCACGGGGAATGGATGCCCGTCCTTGCCGCCGAGCGCAAACGAGAAGCGTGCCGGATCGGAAAACCGGCTGGGCGCACCGTGAACCACCTCCGCGATCAGCGCCAGTGTTTGCAAAGTACGGGGACCTAGGTTTTCAGTCAACAACAGCGAAGCAAAATCGCGCAACTGCCGCTCGTAGCTCACGGCCAACACTGCTCCCAGCCGCTTCGGGTCGATATCTTCCGCACGCACTTCGTGATGCGCCGGCATTGCGAGCTTCCGGACAGTTTCCAGTGTCTTTTCCGGACAAGCTCTCGATATATCGAGCAGCGCTTCCTGAGCCAATCCAGCGCGCCGGTCCACCAGGTTCAGAATGGTCCCTTCGTTCGCGCCCACTATCGCCGTGTGCGGCTCGCTCACAAAGTCGCGGACAGAAGCGGAGTGCCAGTGATAACGGCGGGCCAGCCCGTTCTGCTGATTGAGCCCTTGTTGAATAACTGCCCAATCACCTGCCGCGGTCACCACAAAGCCATGCAAATAAATCTGGAACCCATCGCCGATTGCGTTGTTATCGATCTTCGCAGTCAACCGGCTGGTGCGCACAAGCTCAGTTCCATTCAGCCCTCTGCTATCCGCAATTGCCAGCAATTCCGCCGGCGTTCTACGCGACTGCTTACCTCGGCCGCCGCAAAAATAGACTCCCAGTTCGTGCGCCTTCGGATTCAAACCGCGCTTGAGGGCTCCTAGCACTGACGTCGTGATTCCGGACGAGTGCCAGTCCATCCCCAGCACGCAGCCGAGAGCCTGAAACCAGAATGGATCGCTAAGCCGCGACAGAAACTCCGCCGCGCCGTAGTGCGCGATAACACTCTCCCCGACCGCCGCCCCCAGTAAGGTCATCCGCTCCGCGAGCCACGGTGGCACGCGACCGCCATGCAGCGGAAGGTCGGCAAACCCGGAGCGCTTCATCAGTACATATCTAGTGTGACAGCCGACCTGCGACTTCAGGAACCGCAGCTATTCAAGCGTGCCACTGCTTGTCGAACACAACGATCCCGGAGATGGTTGTCCTGCCGGTCACACGGCTAGTAACGGCTGCGGAAGCAAAATAATCCAGGCGGAAACGATACCTGTTGCATAAGGTCCTGTGTACAATCACGGGATATCGGTCTGCGTTAAAACTCGTCGCGTGAAGTTCTTGGGAAGGTCCGTCAGACCTGTTCGGACCGTCACGTTCATTACTATTGTTTGCCTGTTGATTCTAGCTGGCAGTGTCCCAGCTCAACAGTCGTCGTGGCCGGAGGATGCTAGCCACTATCGAGTGCATATGATCGGCCAGGCGCATATTGATCCAGTTTGGCTCTGGCCTTGGTACGAAGGTGTCGCGGTTGTTCACAGTACCTTCCGGTCTGCCCTTGATCGAATGAATGAGACGCCCGGGTTTGCTTTCACCGCGAGTTCGGCTCAGTTCTACGAGTGGATGTCGGAGAGCGACCCAACCATGCTGGCCGAAATTCGCAAGCGAGTGCAGCAGGGGCGCTGGAACGCAGTTGGCGGCTGGTGGGTGGAGCCGGATGTGAATCTGCCGGATGGCGAGGCTCTTGTGCGGCAAGGCCTTTACGGACAACTCACATTCAAGAGATTGCTGGGCACGATGGCAACTACGGCCTACAACCCGGATTCTTTCGGACATCCCGGCACGCTAGCGCAAATCCTCCATCTGCAAGGGATGAACAACTACGTGTTTATGCGGCCTTCACCCGCAGAAAAAACGTTACCAGGGCCCCTTTTCTGGTGGCAAGCGCCGGATGGAACGCGAGTTCTTACTTATCGCATCCCCATCAGCTACAACGACGATCGCAACGTTGCGGGTCGCATTCAGGCTATTCTTCACGATGTCAAGCCACTGCCGGGTTCGTTCATGGCCTTCTACGGCGCTGGCGATCATGGCGGGGGCGCCACTAAGGATAATATTCAATCCATTGAATCGCTGGCGAAGCAAACGGGAGCCCCCGACGTATTCTTCAGTACTCCCGACCGGTACTTTGCGGAGATTCGGTCACAGAGTGCATTAACACTGCCCGTGGTCACGGGCGATCTGCAGCACCATTCCGTTGGCTGTTACACAGCGGAATCAGACATGAAGAAGTGGAATCGCAGCGCTGAGATCAGTCTGACCGCAGCGGAGAAGCTGGCTTCGATCGGCTCCATCGTATGGACAGCGAAGTATCCGAAGGAAGACTTCACTGCCGCGTGGAAGCGAGTTCTCTTTTTGCAATTCCACGATAGCCTTGCGGGAACAGCGCTCCCGGAGCACTATCGGAAGACAGCGCCCGAAGGCTATGGCTTTGCGGAAAGCGTGGCGGCACAGGCCATGTACAAGGCAGCCGAGAAGTTGGCATGGCAAATTCCGGCCACCGATGCCGACTCGCAGTACCTGGTCGCTTTCAATTTGCAGCCTTGGCCGGTCGTCGCTAATTTGGAATACGATCTGCATTGGAAACCAGGGACGGCCGCGCGGGTGGAAGATGAGCGCGGTCAGCCTATAGCGCATCAGTTGACTCGTCCGACCACGGAAGTGAACGACCGGCAACGCTTAATTGCGCAAGTTCAGCTCCCGGCATTTGGGTACCGGCAAATTCGAATTATCAAAACCGCAGCGGAACCCTCGCCCAGCGCGTTGCAAGTAACTGACCGGTCCTTAGAGAACCGCTATCTTCGGCTCACCATACAGCCGGACGGCAGCATCCTCCTTTTCGACAAGACCACCGGCCGGAACGTTTTTGCAGATGGACAATCTGGCGATCGAGCCATCGTGCTGAATGATCCGAGCGACACCTGGAGCCACGGTGTGCGGTCATATGCCAGCCAGATTGGCGCGTTCACGCACGCTACAGCCAAGCTGATCGAGAGCGGTCCTTTGCGCGCCAGATTGCGCGTTGAATCCACCTACAATTCGTCAACCCTAACCACTGATTGGCTGCTTTATGCCGATGCGCGAACGGTCGAAGGGCGAGTATCGCTCGACTGGCATGAACATCAGAAAATGCTGAAATTCAGCTTCCCGGTTGCGGTCACGCAGCCGCGTTCTACTTACGAAATCGCTTTTGGAAATATCGTTCGTGAGGCGAACGGCGACGAAAATCCGGGGCAACGCTGGATTGACGTGTCTGGCAGTGATGACGGTCAGCAGCGGGGATTTGCCGTCGTCAATGATGCCAAGTACGGTTACAGCGTGAACGGGAACGATATGCGAATCTCGGTTGTCAGAGGTGCCGCTTTCGCGAATCATCAACCTCAAGTGGTAGATCCGCAGAGTGACGCGCTGTGGCAGGACCAGGGCGTCCAGACATTCCGTATGCTTCTGGTGCCGCATCAAGGAAGCTGGCAGGATGCTGGGCTGCAACGGATCTCCGAAAATTTCATAAACCCCTTTCCGTTGCTGTTGCAAGGCATCCACGCAGGCAGCCGGGCGCAATCGGCATCATTCCTGGATGTCACTGCGGGGAATATCGTTATATCCGCGATCAAGAAGTCTGAAGAAGGGGACGACCTGATTATCCGCTGCTTTGAAACAAACGGGAATGCGGGCATAGCGTCTATCAACTTCGGCTTTGCGAAAAAGCTTTGGACCGGCAACTTTCGGCCCTATGAAATCAAAACTCTCCGCATGAACGTTGGAACGCATGAAATTCGCGAAGTAAATGCACTGGAAGAATGAATAAGCGTGCAACTAAACTCCTATTTGCTTAGAAGTTCGGCCGTCGCAGCACTCGGTGGATTACTGTTTGGTTTCGACACGGCTGTAATCGCCGGAACAACTCAGGCGCTACGGGTAACCTATCATCTATCGCCCGGCATGATCGGCGTAACGGTTGCAAGCGCTCTGTGGGGCACGATTCTGGGCGCGATGTTCGCCGCGGTGCCGGGCGACCGTTACGGCCGCCGCGACAGCCTGCGTGCCATGGCGATCTTTTACGTTCTTTCCGCTGTCGGCTGCGCATTCGCCTGGAATTGGTATGCGCTGCTGGCCTTCCGGCTGCTGGGTGGGCTCGGAATTGGAGGCTCCTCCGTTCTGGGGCCGATGTACATTGCCGAGGTCTCACCGCCTAAATGGCGTGGACGATTGGTAGGCTTTTTCCAGTTCAATGTCGTCGTCGGCATCTTGCTTGCGTACCTGTCGAACTATGTCATCGGTCAAGTCGGGTTGGGAGTGATCGAGTGGCGCTGGAAACTTGGAGTATCGGCAGTTCCTGCGGCTCTTTTTCTGCTCCTGCTTTTCTTCATACCGCGCAGCCCACGCTGGCTGGTGGCGAAGCAGCGTGTAGCAGAGGCAAGGCAAGTGCTCACCTCAATCGGTGAAACAAACGTGGATGCAGAACTCAAAGACATCGTTGCATCCATAGATGTTGAGCATGGACACGGCCGTGAGCCCTTATTTTCCCGCAAGTATGCTCGGCCCATTTTTCTTGCCGTAGCCGTCGCTTTCTTTAACCAGATTCTGGGCGTGAACGCAATCCTTTATTACCTGAACGACATATTCACCAGGGCCGGATTCAGTAAGGTTTCGGGCGATTTGCAGGCCGTTGCTATCGGATT
This sequence comes from Terriglobia bacterium, assembly GCA_963846025.1. GTDB lineage: Bacteria > Acidobacteriota > Terriglobia > Bryobacterales > Bryobacteraceae > Bog-105. Next base: position 88,286 of record CAWJUG010000013.1, read on the forward strand.
CACGAATCTGATCGCGACCATAATCGCCATGGCGCTGATCGATTATGCCGGCCGGCGGACGCTTCTGTTAATTGGATCCGTCGGTTGCGCCTTTTGCCTGGGCGGAGTCGCCTGGGTTTTCGGAACGCAAAGTCATCAATCCTTGTTAGTGTGGCTGCTGGTCGGCTTCATTGCTTTTTTTTCGTTTTCTCAGGGCGCGGTCATCTGGGTTTATATCAGCGAGATCTTTCCAAATCGCGTTCGCGCGAAAGGCCAAAGCTTGGGAAGCTTCACCCATTGGGCCATGAATGCCGTTGTTTCGGGCTTTTTTCCGGTGGTCGCTGCCTATTCACACGCAGCGCCGTTTGTGTTCTTCTCCGTCATGGCTGTGGCGCAGTTCTTTGTGGTGTTGTTCCTGTTTCCGGAAACTAAAGCCGTTTCGCTGGAAGATATGCAGCGGAAACTCGGTATCGCGTGATCTCGATACTAAGGCGTGCCTGCTTCCGGTCTGACGTGAACAGCGTGAAGCTGCTTGTATTTTTGCATCGCGGTCGCTGCTTCATTCTGCTTTCCGAGTTGACGAAGCGTTGTTGCCAGCAGATAATACGTGCTCCCGTCGAGATCATCTTTGACGGCCGCACGCAACTCAGGCAGCGCTTTGGCGGGTTCATGTTCTTCGAGATCCACTTTCGCAAGAACCACGTGTCCGCTGGAGAGATCCGGCCGTAGCTCAAGCGCGTGCGTAGCGAATTGCTTGGCCTTTTCGTAGTCACTTTGCCTCAGGTATGTTGCGGCAATCAACACGTTAGTGGCGGCGTCATGCGCGTCAAGCGTGAGGGCACGCCTGGCAGCTTCCAAGGCCCGCTCATCGTTTCCTGCGGCACTATATGCCTCCGCCAGGCCCGCCCACGCGGGCGCAAAGTCCGGCTTACGCTCGGTTGCTGTCTTGTACTCTTCAACCGCCTCGTCATATCGTTCAGCAATCCGGAAGCTCTCGCCCAGAATCATGTAAGCGTCAATCGCCTCTGGATCAAGTTGCATCCCGCGTGAGATTGCGGCATTGGCCGCATCCATCAGCGCCCGCGACTCCTGTCGTTCGGAACCGCCGCTTACTTTCAACCGCTGTTCGGATAGCGCTCGATCTGTGATGCCGAGGCCGTACCATGCTTCCGCCTTCTGAGTGTCGAGCCGTGTCGCTTCCTGGAAGAAGGACTGCGCCTCTGAGAGGTTGTTCGTTGCCACTTCCGCTTGGGCGAGCGCCACCAACACCTCCGGATCGGCCGGCTGTATTTGATGTACCTTCTTGAGGAACGTAAGTGCTTCTTTCGGTCGTTCGAGCTTCAGCAGGCACAAACCCGAAAAGAGGTTGCCCGGGGTGGAGCGCGGATCTTTGGTTAAGACCAAGCGGAACTGCCGCAGCGCCTCCCCGTACTCATGCAATTGAAAATAAGCGATCCCGAGATTGCTGCGCAGCTCGGGACTGTCCGCTCCATTCGAAATAAGCTGCTGAAATGCGGAGACGGCGTCAGCGAAATCGCCGCGCCTCTCCGCTTCCACTGCTTTCTGCGCTATTGCTTCGTTAGCCGCCTGCTGCTGCTTTGCCGGCAGCAAAATTGCCAGCGAAAGACCCATCAGGACGAGGCCTAGCATCGCTTATTTGATGCTAGCCGAAGCCATCACCAGACAATTTTGCCGGCTACTTGGATGAGTCGCGGATTATTTGCCTGTGAGGTGATGACGCCAAACCGGCCGTTGTAGTTGAGTATTCCGTTGGCGCCGACTGTACCGTTGCAGGGGCAGTTGCTGCTGGTTGGCGGTCCGAATTGCGGCGTGTTCAGCATATTGAACGCCTCACCGCGCAATTGCAGAAACACGCGTCCTTCGGGGCTCAATGGGAAATTCTTGAATAACGCGAAATCTAAGTTGTGAATGCCGTCCATCCGAACGTTTGGAAGCGTTCTGCTAACGGTTCCGAGCGTGAACGGAGGGGCTGCTGTGAAGCATGTAATGTTGAACCACTCATTCAGCCGGCTCTCGCGCGAACCGCTTTGTGCCGCTCCATTAGGGCAGGCTGCGGTATTGAAGTTTGGACGCGCACCCCCGCCCTCATCGTGGATGTTATTCGTACCCGTGAAGATTGCAAGGGGAAATCCGGTTTGCAAGGTCAGAATACCGTCCAGACCCCAACCGCCAGCTACCGTTTGAAGGAACCGGTTCGGATTCGACATGAATTTTCGCCCTTTTCCGACCGGTAGGTCTACCACGTAACTGAGCACCGTGCGCTGTGAAACGTCGAAGCTGGAAAGAGATTTTTCCAGGTTCAGATTGCCCCAGTACTGGAAGCCAGCAGGGCCGGTCGTTTCCAACCAGGACGTCTGGGTCTCATCTATGCCCAGCAGCTTTGCTTTTGTATACGCCAGCAGAAGAGTACCGCCCTTGTTGAAGCGTTTCTGAACCTTCAATTGCAGTGACTCATAGTGGTTGTCACCATCACCTTGGGATGCTAATGATACGCCGTTAAATTGCGGGTACGGTCTCAGCAGTTGCTCATAGGCAATAGTGCTGCCTGAGAAAGGTGAGGTGGCAGGCACCTTTCCGGCGAACGGATTAGCTACATTTCCAAGAAATGCCGTTGCTCCCAGTGCCGCTGCTTGCTGCTGCACCTCCTGAATAGGAAGGTAATCGATAGATTGCGTCTGAATCGGCAGATGGGTGCCCTTTGAGCCCACGTAGCCGATATCGATCAGGAAACTGGGGCCAAACTGTTTTTGGATGTCAAAATTCCATTGCTGCGAGTATCCCAGCGGATTTTGTGGAATCTGGGTGGTCACACCATTGCCATAGAGAGCCAGATTGGGATCCGCAGTCCGTTGAGGCGGGGGTATTATTCCACTCGGAAACGGATTCGACAGGGTGTTAGCGGGAATAATCCCGTTGTTCCCCTGGGAGCTGGTCATGTTTTCCGTGATTGCATTAATCGAATCGTGATCCGGCGAAGCAAACAGGTTCACATCTTCCGGCAGCCAAAAGATTCCGTAGCCGCTGCGGATCACTGTACTTGGGGTCAACATGTAGGCGAGGCCGACACGGGGAGAGAACTCATGGTAGTTGGGATTCACAGCGGTCCGCTGCGGCAGCATGGATGAATCAACGAACCCCAGATCGCCCTTGATCGGCAAACCCGTGGTTGCTGCCAGTGGACTTGGCGTGTTCGGGAAGAACACGTTGATTCGGTTGTAACGCTCCGTCCAGGGGCCGGTCAGTTCCCAACGAAGACCTGCATTGAGAGTGAGCTTGTGCGAGACCTGCCAGACATCATTGACGTACACCGCTCCATAGAGTTCTTGGCTGGCAGTGAAAGCAGGTTCTTGCACAGATCCGCTTTGCACCGCGCCGTACAGGAACGACGCAAAAGCCGACCCGCCGCCCGCTCCAGTCAGTGCGTTCGCAGCCGTAAAAGCTGAAGTAAAGTTATAACCGCCAGTACCGTTGTTCGTCTGGCCATAATTGTGCCGCTCTGACGTCCATTGGCCGCCGAAGTTGATCGTGTGGTGGCCGTGAACCGTGGTGACGGTCGGCGCGATTTCGACATCCGTATCGAAGCCGGCGATTACGCTGCCCGTCTCACCTCCGCAGAATTCGTTGTAAATGCCATCGTTTACGCAGATATTCGGGAGAGTGCGAACCTGGCTTGCCACTTGGCTGTTGAAATACGATGGCCAGCCGATACTCGTGGCATCAAAGCCAACGCTTTGGGGTGTTCTCAAATACCGGAACCGCAGAACATCGGCGCGAATGTCCATTACCGTATGCGGAGAGAACGTGTAGGTATCGTCTATTACGCTTTGCAGAGTGTTGTAGTTTTCAGGAGTACCCAGATTGCCGGCATAGGTCTGATTGCCAAAGGCATCAGCGGCCAGATCTAGATCCGCCCAGTACGTATAGCGCCAGAACAGGCGTTGTTTATCGCTAATCGTATGGTCGATTCGGATGGTGCCTTGGTCTGTGTTGCCGCCGGTGGCCACATTCCCAGCCCAATTGTTCACTGCGCCGGCACTCGGTATGTTCGGAAGCGCCCAGAGGCTTATTAGATGCGCAGCGACGGGATCCATCTGGCTTGCGCAAATCACGTTCAATTGGCCGTTGCAGCTAGCTTGCGCGCGCGAGTATGTGTTCGGGCCGGTCGCCGTGGTTGTGAACGGGTTATAGATATTACCGATGGCCGAAAAGTCGCCGTTACGCATTGCCTGCGTTGGAACTGACAACAGAACCGGTGCGCCTTGCCGCAGCCGGAACCCTTCGTAATTCGCGAAAAAGAAGGTCTTGTTCTTTCCGTTGTAGAGCTTCGGGATGGTTACGGGACCGCCAAATGTCGCGCCGAACTGATTTTGCGTAAACGCGCCTGTAGGAATGCCGTTGCGGTTGTTGAAGAAGTTGTTCGCATTCAGCACCTTATTCCGCAGAAATTCGTACGCATCGCCGTGCAATTCGTTCGTGCCGGTCTTCGTCGTCAGGTTCACAACGCCGCCTGCGAACCCTCCATATTGTGGCGGGAGATTGTTCTCCATGACGTTAAATTCCTTCACAAGCTCTTGGGACGGGAGCAATTCGACCGCATGGCCGAAGGGAATGACCATGGTGGCGCCATCCAGCATCCAGTTGCTCTGGTTCGCTACCCCGCCGCCGATCTGGAAGTTGCCATATGCTGAATTGTTTGTCCCGGCCCCATTCTGTTGAGACTGACCTTCCGGGACCACGCCGGGAGTCAGAGCGACCAGGGCCAGCGGGTTACGACCATTCAACGGAAGCTCCTCCAGGGTGCGGCTCGTAATAACCGTGCCCATCGAAGCATTGTCTGCCTGAATCAAGTCCGCCCCGCCGGTGACGGTGATTTCCTGTTGCGTCTGTCCCACCTGCAACGAGAAATCCTGACGCACGCTCTGCGCCACCTGCACCGTGATATCCGGATGCACCTCGCGCTGGAATCCCGCCGCCTCGACGCTTACTTCGTATGTGCCCGGCACAACGAACTGGAAAGTATAGAATCCCGTTCCGGTCGTCCGGGTATCGATTCCTACCTGCGTCCCCGAGTTCTTCAAGGTGACTTTCGCGTTCGGAACGCCGGAGCCACTGGCATCGGTGACGTTTCCCGACACCGTTCCATCTCCCGTTTGGGCAATGCCAAGCGAGGCAAAGACTAGCAAAATGAGTAAACCTGAAATGCGAGACAACACAACTTCCCCCCTGGATTTCCGTACCGGAAGATTTTTTTAGTACGGTATCACTACAAAAGGGTATACTGCTAACGCCCGGGTCATGTCAAGGGAAAACACACATTCTTCTTCGCTCGACATTCGCACCGCAACTCCCTCTAGCGTTCGTGCGGTGAACCGTTCCATCGTGCTTGGACTGATACGGCGGCGGCAGCCGATATCCAGGGCTGAACTGGCTCGCCTTACCGGAATCTTTCGAAGTAGTGTTTCCGACATTGTCGATGAACTATTAGCGGATGAATTGATTACCGAAGAGCGAAGCGCCCCTTCCCAGCGCGGCCGTGTTCCTATCAGCCTCTGTATGAACGACTTAGGTAACGGAGTTCTTGGGCTGAATATCCGCCCAGCATACTGCCAAATGGCGTCCGCGGGCCTGAGCGGAAAGATTCAAAGCAGTCTCGTCTTCGAAACACCGACCTCCCCTAACAAATTAGTTGCCGCCGTTGCTGAAGCTATCCAGAGGTTACGCAGGCGAGTAAATGGCGGGGCCACCAACACGTTCCGCCGCATCGGAATCGCTATTCCCGGTCACGTGGACGTGCCCACCGGGCGTATTTTATGGACGCCCACTCATAGCGAATTAAGTGCTTTTCCCATTACCGAACAGATTCATAACGAAACGGGAATTGAGGCCGTGGCGGACAACGATTGCAATGCCGGGGCGCTGTCCGAGCTATGGCTTTCGACCGGTGAGCAAAAAGATCGCATAAAAGACTTTATCTTTCTGAATGTGAGCGACTTCGGCGCGGGCGCCGGCGCTGTTTTGCATGGAGAAGTTTATCTCGGCCACAATGCCAGCTTTGCAGCCGAGGTGGGCCATATGATTGTGGATGCAGCCGGCCCGGTTTGCCGCTGTGAACGGCGAGGCTGCTGGGAGCTTTACATCAGCAACGACGCAACGTGGCGTCGTGTGCATCCAAAAACTGCCTTCAGCATCGAAGGATTTTCTAAACTTCTGGCTTCCGCCCAGGAAGGGGACACGCGCGCGCTTGACAGTTTTCGCGAAACTGCACGCTACCTTTCATTGGGTATTTCGAATATCGGTTTTGCATTCAACCCCGCGGAGGTGATCGTTGCCGGGCGTATTACCGCGATCTGGCCTATGATTCATCAGCAGATTGAGACTGAATGTGGTTCATCCCATCTTCAATACTCCATTCGTCCCGCCCACCTGTCGGCCGACGATTCACTGCTGCACGGGGCTGTTTGTCTGGCACTCCACGATACGTTCGCGCGTCCTAAGTTCGGGGAAATGGCTGGAAACAAAACGGCCTGAAGCACCATGCCGAGCGTCAAACCGAGTCTGCATATCAAGACGGCCAAGCAAGAACGGCTCTTTCGCTTGTCGACAGCTACTGGTGTGATTGCAGCTCTAGCGCTGGATCAGCGCAAGAGTCTGCGGCAGTTGCTTGCTCGAGCCGCGCAGGTTTCGGCCGACCAGATTCCGGATTCGAACGTTACGGAATTCAAGAATGTGGTTACACGTGAACTGACTGCTTATGCAAGCGCGGTTCTGCTGGATCCCGAATTCGGCCTGCAGGCAGTAAAGCACCGGGCGTCGAACTGTGGGCTGATGTTCGCTTACGAACTTGACGGTTATGAGAATCCGCGGCCCCACCGCATGCTCGCTTTGATGCCTCATTTCTCTGTTCGGCGGCTTAGAGAGCTCGGCGCGGCAGGCGTTAAAGTCCTTCTGCACTACGCGCCGCGAGATCATGCGGCAGTGAACGATGAGAAGTGCGCCCGGATTGAACGAATCGGCAGCGAATGCCGCGATCTCGATATGCCCTTCTTTCTGGAGCCAGTAGTCTATGACCCGGGCGGCCTCGACCCTAGAAGCATTGAGTTTGCAAAACAAAAGCCAGACTTGGTAACCGAGACTGTCGATCTGTTCTCTCGGGACGTTTATAACGTAGATGTCCTGAAAATTGAATTCCCGGTTATCGCTTCTTACGTGGAGAGCAGTTCGGTTTACACGGGGCGGCGTGCGTATTCGATGGAGGAGGCCCTGGAGCAATTTCGCCGCGCAGACATCGCGGCTAAAGTTCCTTATGTTTTTTTGAGTGCCGGTGTGAGCGGTCCAGAGTTTCTGGAATCCCTGCGTCTCGCGATCAATGCGGGTTCCCGATTCTCGGGTGTGCTGTGCGGAAGGGCAACCTGGCAGGACGGTGTGGCCGTTTACGCAAAGCCGGGCCCCAGCTTCGATACCTCCGCATTGGAACAATGGCTTCGGACATCAGGGACGGAAAATATACAGGCGATTAATCACCTGTTGTCGAATGCATTTTCCTGGCAGCGCTGGTTGGAGTAGGTGCGCGGCATGGTCTCAAGCGCAAGTCCAGCGGCAATGTCCAGATCCGAATGGACGCTCTTGCTGCTGTTGGTCGCCTCCATCTTTATCAACTACATCGACCGCGGAAATCTTTCCATCGCTGCGCCTCTAATAGAGAAAGACCTTGGCCTTTCGCCCGTTCAGATGGGCATGCTGCTTTCCGCTTTCTTTTGGACTTATTCTCTTCTGCAATTACTGGGGTTTGCAGGGTGGCTCGCCGATGTCCTGCCCGTCGGGTTCGTGTTGTCCGCGGGATTTCTGATATGGTGCTTTGCGACTTTTAGCACCGGTCTGCTATCGAGCTTCTCGGCAATCTATTCAGCACGCCTTCTCCTTGGCGCAGGCGAGTCAGTTGCTTATCCGTGCTATTCGCGAGCGTTCGCCACCGACTTTGCCCAACATCATCGCGGCCGCGCGAACGCATTCCTGGATGCCGGCTCGAAGCTCGGGCCGGCCATGGGCTCGTTGTTGGGCGGAATTCTGCTGCTTAGCGCAGGTTGGCGTCTGCTTTTTGTGATTCTCGGGCTTGCCGGTCTACTGTGGCTCGTACCGTGGTTCAAACATATGCCGCGTTCGTACGCACGCAGACGTTCTGTGGCAGGGCTGCCCAGCATGTTCGGCATGCTTCGAATCCGTTCGGCGTGGGGCACTTTTTTGGGTCACTTCTGCGGTAATTATTTCTGGTTTTTCCTGCTGACATGGCTACCCACGTATCTGGTCCATGAGCGAAACTTTTCCATTCAGCAGATGGCGGTCATCAATTCAGCGGCCTTGTCTGTTGTTGCGGTTGGGACGCTCGCCGCCGGTTTTTTTTCTGACCGCCTGATTGCCAGAGGCGCTTCGCCTACGCGAGTCAGGAAAGGCGTCGTGGTGAGTGGATTGACTTGTTCGTCCATCATTCTGCCTGTCGCATTCGTCCAAAGTGCGGCAATTTCCATCGTTCTCTTGTTTCTGTCTTGTATCGCTTTCGGCGCATATACCTCAAATCATTGGGCCATCACCCAGACACTCGCAGGTCCCGGCATGGCAGGCCGGTGGACCAGTCTGCAGAACGGCATTGGAAACATGTCCGGCATCGCAGCGCCTATGATTGCCGGTTTCGCCGTGCAGACAACCGGCTCATCGAAGACGGCGTTTGTAGTTTCGGCCGCCGTTGTTGTGGCAGGCGCGTTGATGTGGGGTCTTGTGGTCGGGCCCGTGAGTGAAGTGAATTGGAACGCGCCATCACAAGGAGTTATCACGGTTTGAAGCCATCTGGTGTTCTCTGCTGCGGGAATATCGTCTACGACACAATAGTCAAGCCGGTCAATGAGCTGGACTGGAGCCAAGCCACCACTTTCGTGGATACGATTGACTATCGATGTGGCGGTAGCGGAGCCAGCACCGCCCGCACGCTTGGAATTCTAGGCATTCCGGTTCGCCTGCTAAGTGCTGTCGGCTCAGATGATCAAGCGCGCTTTTTGCTGAACGTGATTCGCGCGTCCGGTGTTGACATTTCGTACATTAGGCAGGAATCAGTACCGACCGCCGCCACCGTCGCCTTGGTAGACTCCCGCGCTAATCGAAAGTTCTTTCACCGCCTTGGCAGTCATGGGGAAGCATTCGCGGAAGCAGTACGATTCGACCATAAATTATGTGACGGCATGTCACATTTTCATTTGGCCGGAATTTTTGTGCTTCCGGGTCTTCGTGCCCATGCGCCTGATCTGCTGCAGCGCGCCCACGATGCGGGGCTGACTACTTCCTTGGATACAAACTGGGACCCGGAGGGGCAATGGATGCGCACACTCGAGCCGTGCCTGCCGCATGTAGACCTGCTATTCATGAACGAAGACGAGGCAAGAATGATAACTGGGTATTCGACCCCTGCTCTGGGCGCCAATGCGATTCTGGCGCACGGGGTGACGGCTTGTGTTCTTAAGCTCGGTTCTCGTGGCTGTGTCAGCTATACGGCGGAGGGCGAGATTGTCTGTCCCGCGTTCGAGGTGAATGTGAGCGATACAACAGGTGCAGGAGATTGCTTCGTCGGCGGCTTCTTAGCCGCCCGGCAACGAGGGGCCTCGCTCGCCGCCGCCGGACAGTTTGCTAACGCTGTCGCCGCGTTGAGTGTGCAGAAGATCGGGGCCGTCGAAGGAATTCTCCCAACAGCCGAAACGGAAGCATGGATGCGCAAAACGCCGTTGCGTCAGGTTACTGCAAGTGTCTAAGAACCACAATCCTGAAGACTTGTCGCGCCGCCGGTTTCTTCAAAGTACCGGGCGCCGGAATAGCTGCCGCTCCCATCGCGTCGCCGGCGCCGCTGGACACGAAGGGCTTCCAGCCGAACGCCAGACCCGAGAAACTGTCGGACAATCTCTTTCTCCTCGAAGACACTTGCAATGTTTATCTGATCCGAAGGGGCGATCGCGGATTGCTCGTTGATTTCGGGTCGGGCAAAATTCTGGATTTTCTTAACGATCTCGGCGTTACACGTGTCGAGTGGATCCTTCATACGCATCATCACCGAGACCAGGCGCAAGGCGACCCGCTTGCAGTAGCGCAACGGGTTCCCATTGCCGTTCCCGAGCACGAGCGACAGTTCTTTGAGGCCGTCGAGAACTTCTGGCGGAACCGGCGAATTTTCGAACTCTACGATATGAAGAATGATTTCTTCTCGCTGACGCAGAACGTTCCCGTGGCCGCTCTCCTGCGCGACTATGCTACGTTCCGCTGGGGCGATATCGAGATTTTCGTTCAGCCTACGCCGGGCCATACCCCCGGTTCGATAACGCTGGTGTGTGATGTGGATGGGAAGAAGACCGCTTTTTCAGGTGATCTTATGCACTCGGCTGGAAAAGTCCAGACGCTGTATGATCTCCAGTACTACTATCAGGAGCACGAAGGCGTTGACCTTTCCATTTACTCGCTGACGGAACTGGCGAAGCTAAAACCTGATCTGCTGTGCCCCTCGCATGGCCGCCCTGTGCCGGACCCGTTGCCCGGAATGGAACAACTCTCGCAGAAGCTGCGCGATTGGCATCATTATTGGTACGCGCATCCCCCTACATCCGATTACGAGCCTTACGCTGTTACACCTCATCTGATCGCCAATACCGATACCACTTCTTCTTTCTATGCAATTGTCAGCGATAGCGGCAAGACTCTGTTTGTCGATTATGGATCGGCGAGTTGGACTTTCTTTCAAGTTTTTACACGCTATGTCGGCACATTCGATCGGATGCGGTTCGTCGAACATAGCATCGAGAAGATTCGCGCGCGCTACGGCATGAAATCCATCGACGTGGCCATGCCAAGCCACATGCATGACGATCACGTCAACGGGTTTCCATACCTGGCCAGGCGCTATGACACGAAGATCTGGTGCTACGAGAACATGGTGGACATTCTGGAGAACCCCAGAATGCTGAACGTCGGCTGCATTCTGGGCGAGCCGATCAAGGTGGACCGGTCTTTCCGCAACAAGGAAACCTTCAAATGGGAGGAGTTCGAATTCACGGTCGTACACTCGCCTGGGCACACCAATTACCAAATGGCTATGTTCGCCACTATCGACGGCGCGCGCGTCGTCTTCAGCGGTGATGCATTCTTCAACGATCCGGATCATGCCAACTCGCTGCGGCACAATCTTATTTACCGAAACGAGGTGAAGAGCGGCGATCACCTCAAATCGATACGCAACGTTCTTGAATTTGAGCCGAACCTGATTGCGCCTGGTCATGGCAGACCTTTTCTTGTGGATAGAGAGGCGGCCCTGAACTTCGAGGCGCGCGCCAAGAAGCAGGATGCTTTTTTCTCGGATCTGATTGCCGATCCTGATCCGAATATGGGCGTCGATCCGTCCTGGATCAGGATTTCTCCATACCAGATGATGGTGTTACCGGGCCAAAGTAAGCGCGTTGAAGTGCACGTCAGAAACTATCGGCCGCGCCGCGTCCAGATCACAGGGATGTTTATTTTGCCCGAGGGATGGCGTGCTAGTCCCGCGAAAATCTCCCTGGCGGTAGACGCCAAGTCAGAAGCTAAGACAGACGCCACCATCTCCATTCCTGCAAACTGGTCGAATCCTTTGTCGCGGGTTGCGATCGCGCTCGATGTACTGGCGGATGACAAATATTTGGGACAAATTGCGGAAGCCGTAGTTGACATTCGCACCCGGAGAACTTAGCCGCGTGACTCGAAGACAGTTCGGGAAAGTAACCGCTGGAATAGGTACGGTAGTCACTGCGAGTGCCCAAGGCAACCGGGAAAGCGGAAATCCACCTGGAGTCTGGCGTCTGCGCTTCGGCACTCCCGAGGCATTGACCCCGATAACGACACGCTATTACCAACCCGCATTAGACCGCATGGCGAGTTTGCCCGTTATCAGCAAACCGCCTTTGACATTAGCCTTCCATTGCCGGCCAGGCAACCAGGCGCGGATTTCAGGTCAGACTTCCGCTGCAACCGGGCGAGATGATTTACGGCCTTGGGTTGCAATTTCATTCTCTGCTGCAGCGCGGGTTGAAAAAAAAGCTTCGTGTGAATGCCGACCCCGTCGCGGACCTTGGCGATTCACACGCCCCCGTGCCGTTCTACGTCTCTACGCTGGGTTACGGAGTGCTGATCGATTCGGCTCGCTACGTAAACATCTACTGTGGAAACAAGGTTAAGAAGCACCAAGCTAGCGGCGCTCCTGCTGTAGCACCCGACGTCATTTCGCGCGTTGCGCAATTGCCGGCCGCCTATGAGCGTTATCACATGGCCGAGCCCAGCGAAGTACTGATTGAAATTCCAGAGGCGGAAGGAGTAGATCTATATTTGTTCGCCGGCCCTACCATCCGGGACGCCGTGCAACGATACAATCTCTTCGCCGGCGGCGGTTCACTGCCGCCGCGTTGGGGCCTCGGTTTCTGGTATCGCTGCTACGGCAAGTTCAATCAGCAACAAGTCACAGATATTGCCGCGGAGCTGAGGCATGAAAACATTCCCTGCGATGTTATCGGGCTGGAGCCAGGCTGGCAATCGCATTCATATTCGTGTTCATTCGTGTGGAGCGATCAGTTCCCGGATCCTGCGGCTATGCTCGCCGAACTGAAGCAATCCGATTACAACGTTAATCTGTGGGAGCACGCGTTCACGCATCCAAGCTCGCCACTGCACAGCGCGTTGTATTCACATTCCGGCGATTACGAAGTTTGGGACGGGCTTGTGCCGGATTTCTTAGATAAAGAGGCTCGCGCTGTTTTCGGCGGATATCACGACCGTGAGTTCATCTCGAAAGGCGTCGCTGGTTTCAAGTTAGACGAGTGTGATAACTCCGATTACACCGGCAACTGGTCTTTCCCTGAACTGAGTCGATTTTCCTCTCATGCCGACGGCGAGCAGATGCACTGTCTGTTCGGCTTGCATTATCAGGAGACGATTCAATCGTTTTATGATCGCCGGAAGCTGCGCACCCTCGGCCTGGTGCGATCTTCGCATGCGCTAGCTGCGCCGTTTCCCTACGTTCTATACAGCGATCTGTACGACCACCGGCAGTTTGTACGCGCGCTGGTGAATAGCGGGTTTTCAGGCTTGCTGTGGTGCCCGGAAGTGCGCGATGCCGTTAACAGCGAAGATCTCGTCCGGCGTCTTCAGACCGTGATTTTTTCGCCTCTCGCGATGGTCAATGCCTGGTATATCAAGAATCCGCCATGGAAACAGGTGGACCGCGATGCAAATAACGCCGGCAATTTCAGTGAAAATTGGCAGGAACTGGAAGCCCTCTGCCGGAAGCTGGTTGAGCTTCGTATGCAGTTGGTGCCTTATCTATATGCGGCTTTTGTCCGGTATCATCTGGAAGGCCTTCCACCCGTTCGCGCGCTGGTCATGGATTATCCGGACGACGTCCGATGTTGGACTATAGACGATGAGTACATGCTCGGTGACGACTTACTCGTTGCTCCGCTATTTGCAGGCGAGAATGTACGGGAAGTCTATTTGCCGAATGGCGAATGGTCCGACTTCTGGACAGGCGCGCGCACCCCAGGATTACAAACCCTCAAAGTAACTTCGCCACTGGATCGCATTCCAGTGTTTGTGAAATCCGGTACGCTGCTGCCGTTAGCCCAGCCTACTTTGCACACGAACGATCCCAAAGCGTTTGCGTTGACGGTTCGTGCATATGGTTCAGGTGGGCGAAACGCCACATTGTACGAAGACGATGGCTCTATAGCGCCAAGCTTCACTCGGGTCACGATCTCGTGGAACAAAAATGAACCGAGCGGAAAGCTGGAACGATCGGGACCGGCTTACGGCCTCGCTTATACCGTGGATCGATGGGAGCGGATGCCATCGGCTTAATGGGCGTCAGCTTGCGAAAGAATCTGCCCATCCCTCCGAAGCTGCGTTTGCAGTTCGGCGATATCGATCTTGTGCACCGGCCGCTTGCTTTTTACAGCCAGGGCCGCAGCCGTTCCGGCGCTTTCTCCAGCTATCATGTAATTCGCCTCCATCCGAAACGACCCGTACGCGATAGTTGAAGCGGATATACAGACAGTCACCAGTAAGTTGGAGGCTTCCTGCTCAATTGGCAATAGCGCACGGTAAGGAATCTGCCAAGGTTTAACGGGCATACTTAAGTACCCTTCGGTGAACACCTGGTTGATGACATTCGGAAAGACATACACCTGGTGAGCAACCCACTCGACTTCGCGGATGTCGATGTTGTAACCTGCCATTCCAATTGAATCGTACTTCTCGCGAACAGTCTCGAGATCGCGCTCGGTGAGGACATACTCGCCCAACATGCGCCGGCCTTCTCGAACATAAAGTTGGTGCGGCCAGTGGCCAGTGTCTATGAACTCATCTTTCGGAAGCCCCCAGTGATTGGCTTGCTGGCGAATCGATTCAGGCACTGCCCCATCATTCTGCAAAAAATAAAGGAGACCCTGTGCCCAACTCAGGTGCTCATCCCAAATCTGCTTTCTTCGCGCAACGCTTGCTTCCGGATATTCCCAGCTTGCGCCTAACAAATCAGTTGAGACCGGCCCCGTGCTGTTCACGTCCGACTTGCCATTCGGGATGCGAACGATGCCAAGAAAATCGTCCAGCGACAGGTCGCCCTTTGCACTCTGCAGATATCGGCTGGCGAGCGCATAACGTGCTGGATCATAGCCGTTCGGGCGGGTAATCGGGAGCCGGTTGGACGGTTCTTCCGTCAAGCACAGGCGAAAGCAGTATGACTGAAACCTGGCGTCGCTGTCCCCGGTTTGAGCTACGTTGTTTGCGGGAACCACCAGAGGCAACAGTCCGCCCTGCGGTGCATCGGCGGAAACTGCGAAACGAAACTGATGGCGTCCGGGCAAAAGATCCTGCCGCCCGGCCAAGGGTTCATTGTATCGGCTTCGCGCCTCGCGCCCAACAACATAAGACGTTCCGGCGGCCTTCATCAAGTCGCCTTCATAAGAACTGTCGATGAACACAGACGCGCTGAGTTCGCGGCCACCTTCTATGCGAATGCTCACGATGCTGGATCCGCGTTTTTCCACGCTGATCAGTCTCGAATGGAAAAAGATCTGGACGCGACCCGCGGCGAGCATTTCTCGCAGGATTTCTTCAGCGACGTGCGGTTCGAAAGCCCAGGCGATGGGCTGGTGATAATGTGCGCCTGCGGCTGCAAAGAACGAATGAGCAAGGCCTCCTATAAGCTGCTGTTGATTGTCCACGTCGCTGTTGCTTAGACCGCCCGAAAGCATACCGCCGACGTGGTTGCCCGGTTCAACTAACGCGACACGCATCCCCTTTTTGGCCGCGGCCACTGCAGCCATTGTTCCTCCGGCCGTGGCGCCATAGACTGCGACATCGAAAGCCTCAGGCGTCGCCGCACCGGCAGACAGGGCAAAACCGAGGAGCAACATCGTGGCAATGACTAAATGAGATCGCGTCATGTCTTTCATGAAAGCAGAGTGGATGAACACCGCCATACGAAATTGAAACTCCTTTGCCACTCGCGAACCCTCGATCTACACTAATGGTTTATATATCGCGATGATTGGGCGGCCTGAAACGGCCGTAGGAATTGTAATTGCCGCGCCTTCTAAACGTCTTTCGAAAGATTTCAGCACTTCTTTTGGATTCCGGCAACAGCAGCAATCGTGCTCTTCGAATACTGCTTCTGCTGTCTTGGATACCGGCCACATCTATATCGGGCCAGCCAGTCACGGCGACTCCCGTCACTTTCAACAAGGTGATCGCTCCGTTGGTGTACGCGAACTGCACGCCATGCCATCATACCGGTGGTATTGGACCTTTCCCGCTCGTTACCTATCAGGATGTTCGCAAACACGCGGCACAGATCAAAGCGGTTACAGAACGTCGTTACATGCCTCCGTGGCCGCCTGAACCCGGATATGGCGACTTCGTAGGAGATCGCCGGCTAACCGGCGAGCAAATTCAGTTAATTGCCGAATGGCTCAAAGCAGGTACACCGGAAGGCGATTTGCACGACCTGCCGCCGAAGCCTCAATTTACCAGTGAGTGGCAACTGGGACCTCCAGATCTAATCCTTCGCATGCCTCAGCCGTTTCGCATGCGCGCCAGCGGCAGTGATATATTTCGCAATTTCGTCATTCCCTCAGGCCTCAAACAAACCAAGTACGTTCGAGCGCTTGAGGTCCGGCTGAGCAACACAGGCGTGGTCCATCATGCCAACATCGTCCTCGACCGCACGCAGTCGCTTCGTCGACGCGACGGTGAAGATGGGTCCCCTGGCTTTCCCGGAATGGACGTAATCACAGAAGCGGCGGCCAACGATTTCGATCCTGACTCTCATTTCTTGTTCTGGAAGCCAGGATCAGTGCTGCGGCCCGAACCTCCGGAGATGAGCTGGCGTCTTGATCCGGCGACGGATCTGATACTGAACCTCCATCTCCAGGCAACAGGCAAGGACGAGCTTGTTCAGGCTCAAATCGGGCTGTACTTCAGTTCGCATCCCCCGTCCGAATTTCCTATGCTGTTGCAACTCGAGCACGACGGCGCTATTAATATCCCTCCGGGCGATCCTTCGTTTACGATCACGGACGAACTGACGCTGCCTTTAGATGTGGACGTGCTAGCAATCTATCCGCACGCGCATTATCTGGGGAAACTCATCCAGGCTTGGGCAACTTTGCCAAACGGAAGTCGTAAGTGGCTCATTCGCATTCCCGAATGGGATATCAACTGGCAAGCCGTCTACGAATATCGTAAGCCAGTGTCGCTCCCCAAAGGAACGAAAGTTTCCATGCGAATAACATACGACAATTCGGCGGCGAACCCGCGCAATCCAAACAGCCCACCTAAGCAAGTCAGGGCCGGCGATTTGAGTACAGATGAGATGGGCCATGTTTGGCTGCAAGTATTGCCAAGAAAAGTGGAAGGACAGAAGGAAGACCCCCGAGCCGTATTGCAGGAAACAGTGATGCGTCGCCGCATACAAAAATATCCGGCAGATTTTATTGCGCACTACAACCTCGGGGCACTCCTGCAACAACGAGGCAGGCTTGATGAAGCTATCGAATGTTATCGCGTAGCACTTCGTGCTCAGCCCGCCAATGCCACCGTCCACAACAGCTTAGGCACTGCTTTCCTTTTGCAGGATCGGGCTGATGAGGCGATGCAGCAGTTTCGCGAAGCGCTAACGATTGATCGTGAGTATAGTAATGCTCGATTTAATCTCGCGCGTACTCTTGCTGCGGCGGGCGATTTAGACGGCGCTGCCAGCGAATTTAGTGAATTATTGACGCAGAACCCAACCGACGCCAGCGCGCAGTCGGATTTGGGTACGGTTTACTTCAAATTGCGCAGATACGACGCGGCGCTGGTCCATCTTCGCGAGGCTGTCAGATTGAGTCCAGGTGATGCCGATGTTCAGACCAATTATGGTACTGTTTTGGCCCTGACAGGAAACTTGGCCGAAGCGGTTCAGGCATTTGAACAAGCGCTCAGGATCGACCCCAACCATCAAGTAGCCCGCCAGAATCTGGAGCAGGCTAAGTCCAATTTGGCTAGAAAACAGTAAGCTAGGAGCTACAGCGGTTACTTGCGGCCAGTAGGTATTGCCGGTCAGGCGACTTCATTTTTTGCAAACATCGTCGCGGCATGGGTCACGGCTTCAATGGAGCTTTGGTGGTGGGTCAGTTTGGATTTCTTGACCCCTTTGCGCTTCGGGGGTATGCCGCAACTTATCGGCCAAACTGCCCCCATACACCGCTCAAGCAGCGGCGGTATCCTTGGGGAAAACTCAAGGAGAACCGGATGACCATTGGAATCGGCTTCTGCTACGGGCCTTGCTCCATGTGCTCGACAACATACGGATACCTCTCTCTTAACGCCTGCAGGTGCTCATGCCACCACGCGTCCGTTTCCATCAGCAGCACGATATCGGGGTTGGTTCTGTCCACCAGCCGCAGCAGCTCATCTACTCGGAGATTACTGACGTGGACATTTGCGGACAGCACACGCAAGTCGTTGCCGGCCGAACAACGGCTGTGTTCCGCAGTATTCACCTGTGCTCCTATCGTGAACGGGAACAGCTTTGCGACATCGAACGCGAAACCGACAAGCGCGGCCAAGACAAACACTCGAACCGAGAGTTCTGATGAGTTCAGGAACACTGCAACTGTTGCCGCGGTGATTGCCAGTGCGATTGCGAGCTGCAGCCGTGGATAGTCAGCTACCCGGAGGCACCAGGCCGAAGTTGCTGCTCCGGTTCCTTCCGGTCTTGCTGTGCTTTGGAATTACCGCCATAGTGGCGATGGTGTTCTTGCATTCCGTAGATTTGAAGCCGAACGTGGGAGAGAACTTTTTTTTCGCAAAGAACGACCCTGCAGTTCGCTCTGACAACGAGATCTCCAGAACTTTCCCAGGACAAATGAACGAGATCGACTTGACTGTCAGCGGCGATATCGCGTCACTGGCGTATGCGGATCGCATCCACGCATTGGCGCTCGAACTGGAAAAGGTCCCCGGAGTCACCGCTGTCATATCAATAAACCCCGGGCCGAAGGGCCACGGACCAAAAGACATCAAAGACGCACTGAAGAGCCCCCTCTGGACGAACATTCTTATCGGCAAGCATCACCGCTCCACAGATATCATTGCCACGGTAAAAGACGACATCGGGGGGAAAACGATCGACGGCGTGCAGGCTCTTAAGAAGAAGTTCGACCGGCCCGGTTTCGAAGTCACGATCTCGGGCCTGCCCTATGTCACCGAAATGATTTCGCGGACAATGGCGAGGGACCTGCGAACTTTCAGCCTGGCTGCGGTCGGCGTGTTTGGCGTGGTCTTGTTCGTTGTCTTTCGCTCGCCGTGGATCCTGCTGGGCGCATTCGTCGCATGTGCGAATTCGAGCGCTGCGACACTCATCATTAATCAACGCCTTCATATTCCGATTGGGCCGGTCACGGCGAGCCTGTCGACGATGGTGTTGGTGATGACTCTCTCGCCCATGGTCTTTCTGACTTACAACTGGATCCGGATTCGACAGCAGAAACAGTTGGTCGGGCACGCGGCTGTGTGGAGCGCGGTGAAGGAAACGGTTGCGCCGTCATTCTGGAGTGCGATATGCATGTTGCTGGGTTTCATCAGCCTCATGCTCGTTTCCGCGACGTCCATGAAGCACCTGGGCACGGGTGGAGCGGTCGGCGCGGCGATGGCATTCCTCTCCGCATACATCCTGTATCCCTGGTTCTTGGCTCTGGCCTCACCCCCAAAGACAAAGTTCGGCTGGACCAAAGGCATCGCATCGCGGCTGCATTCGTTCTTTTCCGAGCGCCACCGCGTGATTGCGGTCGCATTGTTGATCTTCGGCGTCGTTGGCGCCATCGGGATGCTGCGCCTGAATACGGACCCGCCATTGTTCTTCTACTTCAAGAAAGGAAGCGACATTCGACAAGGACTCGAGGCGGTTGATCGCTCCGGCGGAAGCAGTCCGCTGAAACTCGAAGTGGAAGACATTCACGGCGCTCCGCTCGATACCAACGAGGCCTATAAGCGGCTGTGGGCGCTGAACGATGCGTTGGAAAAGGACCCCGCCGTGGGCAAAGCTATGTCGCTGCCGGTCCTTGAGAGCGAAATCGACCGGCGCTGGTACTCGAAACTGTTATCGATAGAAGGATTTTTCGAAGGAAAATCCAAGAAACAGAAAGAGGTAGGCGTGCTGGAAAGCCCGAAACACGGCGACCCGGCGCAGCAGTTCATAACTCCGGATCACAAAAAGGCACTCTTTCTTTTGCGCATGCGGGAGACTGTGCGGAACGCGTCGCGCGAACAGGTCATCCGCCGCCTGGAGGGCACGGTTCACCGCGAGGGCTTTCGCACGCTTCTTGTCGGTGGCGAGTACAGCTTATTGGGTGACATGGGCCGGCTGATCAAATCCAGCATCATTACCGGCTTGCTGTTGCTGACCGGCGTTTTCACGGTCATGGGTTTTGTCTTCTCCCGCTCATTGCGTACGGGCTTGGCCATGCTGATAACCCTGGCCATCATCCCAGTCGTCGTGCGTGGATATATCGCTTACCTCGGCATGCCACTGGGCTTCATTACCGCTTCAGCCGCCAACCTCGATCTGGGCATGGGAGTGGACGCCATGATCTATCTGACCATGTTCGCCAAGCGTGATCATAAAAACCTCAGCTCCTGGGAACCATGGTCGAAGGCCTGCTCGCATCTGTGGCGCCCGATCGGAACGAATTTCCTAGTGATCTGTTGCGGGTTCGGGCTCTTTCTGCTTTCGAATTTCCCCCCTACCCTGCGCTTTGGGGTGTTTGTCATCTTCGGTTCCGCAACCGCCGCCAGCGCTGCGCTGTTCTTGTTCCCGTGGCTGGCGAGCGTTTCTCTTCATAGAAAATCGGCGCATCTGCATCCGCATGCTGAGTTCTGACGTTCCACAAAGCTGGTGGAGATGTGTTTCGGATTGGGATTACTTCTGAGAAGCTGCCCATATCTGAATGGAAAACAGCGTTTCGCCTCTGTGCGGAAAAGAAGGCCTTGAAGGTACTTCTCTATCCAGAGGACTAACCGTCACCGAGCATCGGGGGCGCCGTTGATTCCCGCAAAATCAATTCACCTTGGAACAACGAACTTCTTTCCGTTGTGGACCCGGCAAGCAGGTTGAAGAAGATTTCGGTTGCGGTTCGCCCCATTTCATGTTTCGGTTGGCGTACCGTCGTTAGCGGGGGCACTGAATATGACGCAATGATTAAGTCGTCGAATCCTATTACGGAAAGATCATCCGGCACAGTGATCTTGTTTCGATAGGCTGCATTCAGCAGGCCGATGGCGGTAAGGTCGTTGTAACAAACCACCCCAGTTGGAGGATCTGAAAGTGATCGAAAATGCTGCAGCGATTGAAAACCTCCCTCCAGGCGGGCATCTCCCACGAAAATCAATTCCGGCCGGAATGGAATTTGCGCGTCTTCCAGAGCTTGACAATAACCATCTTGACGGCTTGCGTTTGCCTGCGCTCCATAACGGTTCGCAACGAACCCTATTTTGCGGTGCCCAAGTTGAATCAGAAAGCGTGTCGCGGCACGGCAACCTTCAAAGTTGTTGATCGAAACTGAATAAGCAAATTCACCTGGATGGTGGCTGTTGATCAATACTATCGGCACTTTCATTTCCGCCAAAACCGGAACATATGTTGACCCCACCAGCGAAGCAATGATGATAATGCCGTCAACACGACGCTCTTCGAACGAATGAACAAGCTTCATTTCGTGTTCCGGATCAGCTTTTGAGCTTGCAAGAATTACCGAGTATCCATGGGCGTTCGCGGTTTCTTCAATGCCGGCAACGACGTCGGCCATAAATGGATCTGCAATTGTTGTGACAACAACACCTATGGAGTGTGTACGGCCAGTTGCCAGGCTTCGGCCGACAGCACTTACTCGAAAATTTGATTCGCGAGCAATCCGCTTTATCTTTTCAGTTGTTTCAGAGCTAACCAATGGGCTGTTTCGTAGGGCCCGCGAAACTGTCGAGTGGGATACGTTAGCCGCACGGGCTATATCCTTAATGGACAGAATCGCAAGAGGATCCTTCACGAATCCCAGAATAGCGCCGCCCCGGCTAACGCTTACCTTCAGGAGCTTAGAGATTGCTTGAATTGTAATTGCGGAGCTAAGGTCTTACGTTCAGCTAATAGGTTCGGTCACCATCGGGATCCGCGGATCCTTTTCGGTCCATGTGGTAGTGACCCATGCGTAGTTTGGATCCAGCGAAGCTGCAAGCGAGCGTGCAGTACCTGAGAGAGCGTTCAAGTAATACACGTTGTAACCGTGAGCTGCGACTACAGGATGGTAGCCGTCGGGTATCAGAACTAACTCGCCATCCCGCACTGTTAGTGTCGCGTCGCGTCTTCCATCGTATGAATAGACCCGCTGAATGGCATAACCTTCAGGACGCTCGATCCGATAGTAGTAGATCTCTTCCAAGTCCACCTCTGAAGGAGGATTGTGCACATCGTGCTTATGAGGTGGAAAGCTGGACCAATTACCTGCGGGAGTGTACACCTCAACTACAATTAGCCGATCCGCAGGGTCTTCGGGCGAGATGATGTTGCAAATCTGCCGAGTTGCATTCCCACCGCCGCGAGAATCCACTCTTACATCCGCAGGAGAGACTAACCTCGCCGGGAATCTCGTCTGCGCCGGGCAGGAGCAGATCGCTATGTCCAAATCTGTTTCCGCGGTTAGGACGTATTCCGTCTGAATGGACAAATAAAGCGTGTAGGCGAGGCCGTCAAATACGTTTCTTCTTCTTCCAATCGCATCCCATTTACCAGCTGAAGATGTGACGGAACACCGGCCGCCAAGCACGACAATTGCAATTTCGGTCCCATCCGTGACAGATGAGATTTGCTCGCCTTGCCGAAGTTTAATGGCCTTGAAGCCAAGATGGTCCCATCCGGCCTTCTCGGGAGTGAAGGAGATTGTCTCCCCATAAGACCCTTGCGGAATCTGCGGGCGGATTAACAAATTTTCTGACGCCACCATCTTAAAAGTTTCCTGTCTCGGTGGTTGAAGTAGAGTGCCTTTTCAATCGGGATTCGGAATCATGATATCTCGAACCAATGATTCAAGATCATGACATGCGGCAATAAATTGACGAAGCGTTCGTCGAGTCGGTCCAAACGTATCAAATTCGCCGGCCGTAAGGCCATCGCTGTTATAAGCGCGCCGAAAGTCCTCGAACTTAGTGCTCAGCGTATTCACTATCTGTTTGTCAACTGGATTATCGATGCGTGGGATTACGGCGATATCACTTGCGTTATAACGAACCTGCCAGGCATAGGGCGGCGAAATGACGACGTCTCCCCCGATGAACTCGCTCCAATGCATGTGATTTCTAAAGGCAGCCGAGAGCAACCTGACGCGATATCCTCGTTCGCGGAAAAGTTGATAAGCCCGTTTGAAAGCAGCTACGCCCGCCCATTCCAAATATCCCGGGTCGACGCAAATGCGCTGCTTCTCCATTAGGACTTTAAGCCAATCATCCAGGCGACCCACCATGATGGTGCATACCGGACCCATGGTCGAGATGTCTTTATGCTCGGATTCGCGTCGGCGGAAGCCGCGTTCGATCGCCTCGGCGACCGCGATACACTGCGGCACAGTGAATGACACGGTCGCATTGATGCTGATGCCGCGATAGGTAGCCTCTTCAATGGCTACGATCCCCGCAGACGTAGCGGGAATTTTCACAATCATGTTCGGGCGCTAAGCCATCAAAGTGAACAGCTTGGTTTACAATTGCCTCGGGGTTATTGAAGAAGCGCGGGTCAGTCTGGATGGAGAGTCTTCCGTTTTTTCCCTTCTGCTGATGAAATATTGGTTCGAGAAGCGCTGCGGCCTGAATCGACATCTCTTCCACTAAACGCCACCCAATCTCACTCTCCGTGGCGGTCTTGTTCTGTTCGATAAGTCCGAGGATACGCGGCTTCCAGTCGGCCATCTCCTTCTTGAGTGTGCCGACCGCGATAACTGGATTACAGGTTGCGCCTACCGCACCATTTTCGATTGAATACGACAGTTCCGTGAGGGAGGCTGAATCGTTCCACAAACAAGTCGAAGTTGTCTGTGTCATTTCATGAAGCGGACTTTTGAATGCGATAGTCGGCGAAACAGGCATGCAGTAATGCTCCCAAGCAAGTAGCCGCGTGTTCTATTCTGACAGGCGCGTTCGCCTATGAACACGTGTGCTTCTCTGCATGTCATGGTAACCCCTCCGTTCCAACCCGTCAAGACAACGCGGCTGGCTTATGCTGCGTGTTGGCAGCGGCAGACCAGGGATATACTTGTCGCTTGCATACGTGTGCCGCAGTGGCTGTTCTCCGATCGGCCTTATTCATTCCGGACTCAACTGGCTATCCGGAAACTGAGGAGTTAGTTTAACGATGAAGACAAAGCCAATGACAACCGGACAGGCTGTTGCGGCCTTTTTGAAACAGCAGTACGTAGAACGAGACGGTAGAGAGACGTTATTCTTCGCGGGCGTTTGGGGCATCTTCGGCCACGGCAATGTTGCCGGTTTCGGCCAGGCTCTTCAGCAGAGCCCCGAAATCCCGTATTACCTCAGCCGCAATGAGCAAGCAATGGTACACGCCGCCGTCGCCTATACCAAAATGAAAAACCGGCTGAGCACGTTCGCCTGTACCAGTTCTATCGGCCCGGGCGCCACAAACATGGTCACAGGAGCAGCCTTGGCCACCATCAACCGTCTGCCGGTTTTGCTGCTTCCTGGCGATATATTCGCCCGGCGGAATGTCGCGCCGGTTTTGCAACAACTGGAATCGGATGCTTCGCAAGACATCTCGGTTAACGATGTCTTCAAGCCGGTTTCGCGTTATTGGGATCGCATTAATCGCCCCGACCAGCTTCCTTTCGCGTTGAGCGAGGCTATGCGAGTTTTGACCTCTCCCGCGCAGACTGGAGCTGTCACCATTGCACTTCCCCAGGATGTTCAGGCGGAGGCATGGGATTATCCGGAACGGCTGTTCGAAAAAAAAGTCTGGCACATCGCGCGACCGGTGGCGGACCGGGCTTTGTTAAAGAAGGCTGTGGAGTTTATTCGAAAATCCCGCAAACCTTTGATTGTTGCCGGTGGGGGGGTTCATTATTCGGAGGCGTGGCGCGCCCTGGCAGCCTTCAGCGAGAAGACCGGCATTCCCATCTGTGAAACGCAAGCCGGTAAGGGATCATTGCCCTATAACCATTCCCAGCAACTCGGCGCAGTAGGAGTTACTGGAACCATCGGAGCAAACTTGGCTGCGCGAGATGCGGATCTGATCATCGGCATAGGCACTCGTTACAGCGATTTCACTACCGCGTCCAAGACTGCCTTTCAACATCCCAATGTGCAGTTCATCAACATCAATGTCGCGGAGTTAGACGCCTTTAAGCATAGCGGCGTGCCCTTAGTTTCAGATGCCAGGATAACGCTCGAGGAGCTCACGGTGGCTCTGGCGGGCTTCAGAGTTTCGGCCGAATACGAGACCAAGATTCAAGAGTTTCAACAGCAGTGGGAATCAGAGGTAGATCGCATTTACAACTCCTCTGACGGAGCCGAACTGGTCCAAGGTAATGTAATCGGGCTCGTGAATTCGCTTTCGGAGCCGCGTGATGTGGTTGTCTGTGCTGCTGGAAGTTTGCCGGGCGATCTGCATAAGCTGTGGCGCACGAGAGATTGCAAGGGCTATCACCTCGAGTACGGCTACTCTTGCATGGGATATGAAATTGCCGGTGGTCTTGGCGTCAAGATGGCAGACCCGTCCCGCGAAGTATATGTGATGGTGGGCGACGGCTCTTACCAAATGATGTCTTCGGAAATTGCCACCTCATTGCAGGAAGGATATAAGCTCAACATCATCTTGATTAACAATCACGGCTTCGGAAGCATCGGCGGACTGTCTAAAGCTGTGGGAGCGCAAGGGTATGGGACAGAATATCGTTACCGGAAGTCCGGTTCTCATCAATTGGATGGCGAGTTCATCCAAATCGACTTCGCCGCCAATGCGGCGAGCTACGGCGCGCACGTTATAAAGGCCAAAACTAAAAGCGAATTTGAGACGGCGATGAAAGAAGCAAGGCGGCAAAGCCGGACGACGGTGATCGTCGTTGATCTAGACAAAGAGGCGCGCGTGCCGGGGTACGAATCCTGGTGGGACGTGCCCGTAGCGGAAGTTTCTGAGGTGGAAACGGCAATCGCGGCAAGGAAAGAATATCAAGAGGCCGTTAAGCGCGAACGGTTCTTCTTCTGATATAGAGCGACCTCGTCAAGCTTAGACCCCGCCGGCCTACTTTCGGCGAGTTTTGCAAGTCGGTGACAAAAATCACTTCAACCATATCTCGCCCATTCACAACGCCTTAACCCACGCGCGCTCCTTTCCCGTACGCCCTGCTTTCATAATTCGGGCATGCCTACCTCCTGGCGTAAACTCATTTCCAATCGCGCGAATGCGCAAAAGTCCACCGGGCCAACCTCTCCGGAAGGCAAAGCCAAGGTCTCCCAAAATCGCGCGGTCCACGGCTTGACCGGCCGCTTCCGAGTCATCGACAGCGAGGATCAGGATACCTTCGATGATTTTCTCGACCAGCTCATTGTGGAAGAACAGCCGGTCGGCACACTCGAAGTCGAACTGGTGAAGAAAATGGCCGAATCGCTCTGGATGTCGCGCCGTGCCCGCAACCTCCAGGACCCGTGCTTTGTTTTTATGGAGCGATCCCGCGAAGACGTCAAGAATGCCGAAATCGGACTGGTTGTGCGCCCGGAGCTCGAACGCTACACTGCGCTACCAGGCGCACCATGACCGGGCGTTTCAGCGCTACTCTAACGAACTCTCAAAGCATAAAAAAGAAAGGCTCAAAGCGCAGGCTGGCTTTGAATCGCAGCAACGGGCGGAAAAGCAGGAAAAGCGTCGCGATGCGAAAGAAAATCGCGACATCGAACAGCACAAATACGCCGTAGCGCATGCCGAAAAGCGTCTTCAGCTCATCGAAACGAAGCTGAAGCTTGCGGAAAAGCAAGCTGGACGCCGCGCCGCCGCCTCAAAATCAACAAATCGCCGCCTGAAATCACGTCAGTATTACTCACAACAAAGCAACTCGCGCTCGCAGTGTCTTTGACGTTATGCGGCAAACGCCTTTTCACTGCACGGCTTTACTAACGCATTTCAGATCGCCGAAGTAGCCTCTGCTGAAGATCTGCGATCCTTGCGCGTCGAGCGAAAACGGAATGATCAGCGGATGACCGTGGACAGTAGTAGGACCGGCGGAAGTTTCCGGTGCCCATTGCACCTGGTACTGATTGCCAGTGAGCGCTACCTTCTGTGCAGTATCGAGCAGGCGCCACACCGCCCACAGACCGGACTTGTCGGCGATGGTAAAGTCGCTCGAAGCGCCTCCGTAACGAGCCAACAGAGTGGCATTGGGCGTCGTGCCCGGCCAGGTAAACGTCTTTGATGTGCTCTGCTTGGGGTCCGCAGAAAGAGTGGTTCCATCCAAGGTAAGTGTGACGTGATCCAGGTCCTGAGCCGCAAGCGGCTGGATAGAGAAGGTCAGATTCGGGTTTGGGCCGCCTTTGTACAAGGCATCCGTCAGATGTTTTGCGCGATTCAGGAAGCGTAGATACAGCTTGCGTAACGACGGGTTTCTGCTGCGCCGGATTCGGCACGTAGTCGCTTCCGGCGAGCATCACAAACGGCTTGAGAGGTCCGTTTACAAACTGCCACAACGTCCCGCTTTGCGGGTTCAAGAGTTGATTCACCTCGTCGAGGGTGGCCTCCGCCTTGGCGCTCGGGTTGAAAGGATACTTTGCGAGCATGGGATTCATTGCCGCGCAAACCCCTCCGGCGCCGGCGTTCACCGGCGCGCCCGCTTCGCCTTCCAGCAACGGCTGCACCCGCGTAATGGGATCCTTCAGAAGTTGTGTAGTTTTTGCGAAGACTGGCGAATCAGGCCTGAACGTGCCTGACAGCTTCGTGACTTCCCCTTCCGCTTGGATCGCCACCGGCTTGGCGGCATTCAAAGCGTTCGGATCCGGAGGCTGCACAGTTGCAACTTGCTGCAGCGCTCCTTTCAACGCGATCAGGCTGGCCAGATAGCTGCTGGCATTTGCGCCCATCGGTTGATCCAGGCACCCCGGAGGAGTCACCACTTCCAGCGGCTGGAACACCGCTTTGGCATCGTTGATCTTCGAAGTATTATCTGAGGCGACGCATAGGACTCGCATCAGCGGCGACTGGCCCCCGCCTAATTTATCGAGTTTGGTAACGGCATCGGTCAAGCTGGTGTAGGGCGCGACTGAAGTTGCATTCAGATACCCCTGCCAGCGCTGAATCATGTCCTTGCTGTACATCGCCGTAAACTCCTGCTTGAGTTGTGCGGCGGATTTCGTCACGGCTGCAGAGGGACCCAGTACCCATTCTTCACCGCTGAAGTAGCGTTTGGGGTCGGCGAGTTCTTTCACGAAGTTGTCGGACCCGTTCTTCGAAAACGCCGGATCGACAGGATAGGAGTTGATGACGATACCTCGCGAATCCGGATAGTCCTGATTGAAGATGATGGTCTTCTGCCCGCGCCCCGCATCGGCCAGCATCATTTGGTAAATATGCTGTTCCTGGTTATAGTTCTTCAGGTATTCGCGTGCGCTGAACACCGCGTTTTCATTCGGCCGCGTGTCGGAGTAGGGATTGCCTTGGGCGAGGTCGTCAACGTAGAACTGGAAATTTTCAAGCGCAAGGTCCTGCTGCGCTCGGGTCGCAGCTTGGTCTTTTTTCCAGCGATCCACCAAGACCGTCGCCAGCGTCGGCATAGTACTTACTTTGTTCGCGTACTGGGTCGTGATCAAGTACGATTTCAAGCTGTCGTACACCTTATCGGGATTGCCTACCGCGTCTGGCCGGCTACAGATTTGAACCAGGTTGTTCTGGGTGGGAGTAAGCAGTAGTTTTCGAAAGAGGTTGTAATAGATCGTGCGCAGAGGTTGTCGCATGGAGTCTCCGGCGTAAAGGAATGCGCCGTAACTCATCGGAACGCCATTTTGGCCGTAACCCTTCAACTGTGCGAGAGTTCTTTTGACGTTGGTCAGATGCTGAAGGGTATCTGCGGAGGCCAACTGGCCTGAGGGGAGATTATCGGCCTGCGCGGTTTGTGCGTCATTGATAGCGCCGTGTACCAAACTGTTGTTATTGCTGAACGACACAATCCACCACACAGCCAGGAGAAGGACCAACGCGGCTGCTGCGCCAAACATGATCCTGCGTGCAACGTTGATCTTCACATTGCGTTGTGTAACGGCTGTGGCGGGCCGGTCGGCGAGAATGACATCGGAAAAGAGATGCCCTAAGAACACCCATTGCGGTACTTTCCGCGAGCCGGCTTGCGGGCCTTGCTGCGCCTCGGCGAGCGGGGCGCCCTGAGCACGCGCGCTGAAGATGCGTGTCGCTCCCGCATCGATGGGTTGTTCTTCGCGCGCTGCGACCTGCGCCGCCGCAGGCGCCAAATCGGTAACAGTGACCGGCCGCACGCCCGTGAAGTAAAAACCGCGCAGAAACGGGCTGGTGCCCAGTTGGCTTGGCCGGCAGAGGTCAACCAGAAACTGAACTAGAAGCGCGCGCAGCTTGCTGAACTCACGCGGAAATTCGTAGACGTTCGGGAGCTTCGTCGGATCGTGCTCGCGTGCCAGGTAGAGCGGGCGTTTATCGCACAGTGAGCGATATAGCTCTTGAAAGGCGTCCGTGATCCGGCGATTCTGCTGCTCCACGTAAACGCCCTGGCCGTGCTGGTTCTGCAATGGCAGCGTGACGCCGAAAACTTCAGACGCTTCGGGTGCCGTGAGATTCTCGGCGTAATCGCGGAAGTAGCCGATCTTGTCCGCTTTCGTAAACAGCACGTAAACGGGAAAGCTCGAGCCGAGTATCTGCGCCAGCTCACTCAGCACGTTCTGGAACTGGCGCGCTTTGACGGTCAACGCTTCAGCCGCGCCCGCCTGCAGAAAGATTTCGGAATCGACCGTAAACACGACCGCGCGTGAGGGCGGCAACTGCGCGCCTAGAACCGAGTTCAACCCAACTGGCAAAAACTTTCGGAACAGTTTACGGCGGCTAGGCGCGTCACCAACAATATGACCGGCAGGATCAATCAGCAGCGTGTTCTGCGCGAACCAGAGATTGAGCGCCGCCGTGGGAGCGACAACGTAGTTGTCGTAAGCGTGACCCGCTATTAGCTCCGGCTCTAAGCCCGATTTGGCGATGACGCTCGTCTTGGCGGAAGCAGATTCGCCAATCAGGAATATGGCGGGCATACTGCCCAGCTTCTTGATTCCGCGAGCAGCGCGCATCCTTTTGGAGGCTTCACTAAATGCGAAGTCGATCTCCGGGTTTCCCGCTGCAGCGTCCGCAGCAGCATTTTCATCTTTCGGGCGCAGCCACAGGTAGCCGATAAACCCAGCAATGCCGATGACCCACAAGCCTATTCTTAAGATCCAGAGCACCGGCGAATGCAAATGTAACCAATCGCCCGCAAACCATGTGAGGACGAGCCAGACAACCAGAATGAGAACCGCGATGACGGTCCAGCCTGTACGTGAAAACTTCATTCCTATCCTTTTTTAGTGGCTTGCTCCGGCCGCGATCGTACTCAACTGGCCTGCTGAGGAAGTTAACGAAAACTTGAAGACGGCGAAGAGAATCAGAGCCAGCACAATGCAGCCAATTAGGCTCCAGCGGAGTATGGGAATCCAGCGGTCGCCGGGGCTCACGACCGCCTCCGGCTGCACCTGCCATTGTGGACCGGAGACCTTACGAATGCGGCGCATCTTTTCGTCAATCTGCGTAAGGATGGTGCGAATCTCGCTGGTCCCCGTGGCGCCGTACTTGCCGCGGAACCCGAGCAATAGACAAAGCTGATGAACTTCCAGCAGATCAGCGAGCGGTTCGGAATCTTGTCGCGAGAGCAGCCGTTCTACGTTGCGGAAAAAGATTTCGCCGGCGATTTGGACGCCGAATAGCTCCAATTGCAGCGGCTTGCGCGGCCAGTCGGCAAACATGGGGTTTTGTGAGTTCAGAATCGATTCGTCCAGGAAGGCGACTACGGCGAACACCGCGACCCGGACATCTTCCTGCGAGTAGCCCCGCCGTAGCGCATCCTGTTCGGCCTGCTTCAACGCGTTCTGGACCTGTGCCCGGAACGTCTCGGAATTAGTGACGCGCTGCCGATTCGCACGTAAGCGGATGACAACGGTAAGCACCTCCTGAAATAACAAAGCGAGGTTGTCAGCGCGCTTCAACATTTCTGCGTTGGCAGGCGCGGGATGGGACTGCGGAGTTGTAGACATGGACAATTATTGAGTGTCGAGCAGCACCAACAACTCTAATTTGGGATTAGGGATGTCGCCCGGAACATAAATTCCTACCCGGCGCGTGTCAAGCAGGTGATCCCAGCATGGCCCGCTTCTCGTGACGCTGAAGTACTGGCTATTGATCTGCGGGGATATGGCTGATGGTGGATTGGCAACGTGCGTCAAGCGCATCCCGGGAAGCGCACGCCTTACCAACTCGGGAACGAAGCGCGCGGAACATACTTTTGCAAGAGCGGGAGTGGCGGTAATGAGTTCTGCTTCTCCAATCTCGGAGGCGATGGAGAAGAACCACTTCGATGGTCCGAACAGCCGCGTGTCCTTCAGGTCGGCCTCCCAGAAGTAGCGCTCCGCTGGCTCCAGCTTTATCGAGATGCAATTCGTGGGGATCAGCAGTTCCAAGTGCTCGCGGATATGGCTGTCAAGCGCTTCAAAGCACGATTGCAGGTTAACGTGATCGTAGAGCGGCAGGTCCGCCGGCGAGGAACCCAGACCGAACGTGCACAGAGCGCCCCCAAGCCGCAGCATTTCAGTGAAGAGCTCGTCGGGATGTCCTTGCTTGGATAAGTATAAGTGGCGCAGTGTCGCCAGCGCGCTGTTCACGGCATGCAGAAACCAGAAGCTGGCAACTTGCTGCGCGGACATTCCGCTCTGCTGCCGGTCGTAGCCGCTCGTGACCCCTGTGAATGCCTGATTTTTCTGAGTGAGGATCTCAATCAGGCGGCGAACGATTGCAAGGAGGGATTCCGCAGCGCTGATACGAACCACCGGCGGAATGTACTTCTCGTCGAACACGAAGTGGCCCGCTCCCCCGCGGCGAATGCGCGCGATCGGGAGCGTTTGCCAACCGTCTTTCTTCTCGCCCTCGAACAGAAACTTAATGTTCTTGCGTCCGAACCGGACGGACTTGTCCTCCCCGCCGCTGATTTCATCGAATACCGGATGCTCTTCAGCAACGAAACGCGTGCTGTTGAGGATCCCGTTCGATTCCAAAGTGCAGTTGCCGCCCAGCAGTCTTCTGTTCGGCACGGCGAGGTACGCCAGCAGATTATCTGAAATGGGAGAAAAAGCTTCTTCTATTTGTCGTCCTTCGGGCAATGGATCAGAGGCGGGCATATCGAAAGCGAGCCCGTCTTCGAAGATGCCGCGCGCATGACTCAGAAGCAATGTCCCGTTGCGCAGCGCCTCCATATTCAACTCATAACCGAGTAAGCCATAGGGGCAGAACCACAGTGAGTCGGTTGTGAAATGGATGATGTCTTCGAAATAGCGGCTTTGGGCCTGAAAGTGATGAGGCCCCAGGTACATCCCTTCGGCCCAAACGATTCTCGAAAGATGTCTCACAATTTGCTAGGTAATTTCCCGATTCTCTATCATAGTGGCAACCTGGCTAGACCAGTGTCAGAATTAGGAAGAATCTCTATATGGAAGCGCTCGAATTTCTGGGGGGCAAATACCAGCAGGGCACTCAAATTCTGTCCGGTGCTCTTCAGACATTTCGTGCGGTGGACGCGGCGTCCGGGCGTGATGTGTATGTGCATCGCGTGGCTTCGAACGACCCGGTCGCTCAGCAATTGGCCCTGTTATTGTCTTCCGCATTGATCCGGTCTGCCAAAGCAAGAAAGTTAGTACTGGACGTGGTGGAGGAAGATGGGTTCGCCCATGTTGTCACCGAGACCGAACACCAATGCCTGTTGCTGCGAGAGTGGCTGCAGCTTGAAATAAATCAGGCAGCAGGCGCTGAGGCCAATGCTCGTCCAAGCGTCACGCCAAAAGCGGTTCCCGCGGAAGCGCCGCCACAACCGGCTGCGCAGCCGGCGGCAAAACCTGAAGGCGCGCCCGCCGTACCTAAATCAGTTCCACCGCCGCATACGGAAGCGAAGCAGGAACCGGGCGAGTTTACACGAATGTTCATGGCCGGTGTGTCTGCCTGCGCCGCCTCCTACAGCTAAACCGTCTCCCCTCGAAGATACGGACCCAGCACTGCCTATCCTTGAGGAGTCGGCAAAAGCGGAACCTCAAAAGCCCGAACCTTCAAAACCAGAACCTCCGAAATCTGAGCCGGCGAAAAGCGAACCGGGTGAGTTTACTCGCATGTTTATGGCCGGGACGGCTGCCGCGCCGAAAGACTCCCGACCCGCGGCAAAAGAAGAGCCCAGTCCGGCCTCGCCGAAACCGCCCTCAGAACTGGGCGAGTTCACACGCTTTTTCAAAACAGCCAATCCGCCGGAACGGAAGTCTTCTCCAGAACCAGCGCGGAGCGCGGAACGTCCATCGAATCCGGATTTCGGGCGAACCGGATTTGTGCAGCGTCCGAATACCCCGCTGCCGGCCTCCCCGGCGGCTCCGCCTCCGCCCGCCCAAAAGGGAACGGAGCCAGGCGAATTCACCCGGATGTTTATGCAAGGTGGCTTCGGGGGTAGCAGTTCCGCACCGCCTCCGCCCGCTCCCCCGCGAAATGCGGGGAGCGGTGCGTCAGACCCATTCGCCGCGCCCGCAAGCGGCGGTCTTTTTGACGAGCCTGCTTCATCGGTGCCCGCGCCTGTAACTAAGCCGATGAGTGAATACACTCGCATCTTCGGTTCCGGCGCGCAAGCTCCTCCCGTGCAGCAACCGTCGGCTGTGGCGCAGCCAGCCGCCCAGATCTCGGATGATCCCTTGTCTGGAACGGCTGGTCCACCCGCGCCTGCGCCAGCCCCGCCATCGGTACGAGGCCCGAGCGAATACACGCTGGTCATGTCTGGTCGTCCTCCCGAAGCAGCCGCGGCTGATCCGTCAAATCACCCCGCCCCAAGCGGTGGAGCGGCCGCTCCGGGCATTCCATTGCCCAAGGTGCAAATGAATGTTGCACCCCCGCCGAATCCATTGCAGGGGTTGCACGTTCCTCCTCCACCAGCAGCACATGCCGGCGGTGGGAGCGTTTCTGCGTCCGGGCCGATGGGTTCGGCATCGGCTCAAGTAGCTGGTCCGCACCTTCCCACGGCAGCGCCTCCGCCCATGAGCTTCAAAGCGCCCGCTGTAAAGGCCCCCGCGCCTCCAACACTTGCTCCACCCCAAAACA
Source organism: Terriglobia bacterium (assembly GCA_963846025.1). GTDB lineage: Bacteria > Acidobacteriota > Terriglobia > Bryobacterales > Bryobacteraceae > Bog-105. Next base: position 122,286 of record CAWJUG010000013.1, read on the forward strand.
AGAACAAATTGGTTCTCCTTTTTGTGATTTTGGGCGTTTTGGCGGTTCTCTTGATTGTTCTAATCGTTCTGCTATTGAAGAAATGATTCGTTACTGCAAGCTTTTTCTACTTGCCTTAGCGCGTTGCTGGCGCGGTTTGCTCCACGCTCGCGACTTCTCTTCAGACCAGCACAACCGCTGAACACCCGAATTTTTCGGGCCGCTGGCGCATGGTGAAGGATAAGAGCGACTTCGCTCACGCGAACATGCCCGACATGATCGTGCGCGTCATCGACCAGCGTGGTTCGACAATGAACATACACACGCTTCAGACAACTGGCACCGTAACCAAGAGTGCAGACGTGAGTTACTTCATAGACGGATCGCTATCGACAAACGTAATCAACAATCGCGAAGCGACTAGCAAAACCTTCTGGGACGGACCGGCTCTGATGGTCAGAACAACGCTGAAGCTTTCAAATGGCGATGAGGAACTGGTTGAAGACCGTTGGGAATTATCGGATGACGGAAATACCCTGACAACTACCAGCCACGTCAGCACGCCCAAAGGCGGACTAATCCTGAAGCTAGTGTGCGAGAAGGAAAAAGCGTGAATCGCGGCGCTGCCGATCAAGCCAGGTGAGTGCAGTTTGCGCGGCATTATGTCCGCACATACCATGGACGCCGCCCCCGGGAGGAGTTGCTGAGGAGCAGAGATACACTCCCTTAAGCGGTGTTCCGTACCGCCTCCACGTGGGGCGAAAGACGAACTGATTCATATTCGGCAATCCGCAATTCACATCGCCGCCGACCAGATTCTCATCGCGTCTTTCGAGATCAAGCGGACTCAGGCACGAGCGGCCGATGATGCATTCTCGAAAGCCGGGCGCAAACCGCTCAATCTGATCTTCAATCTGTTGCTGCGCCGAATTCGGCCAGCCATTCGGGACGTGGCAGTAAGCCCAGGCCGTGTGCTTGCCGGCCGGCGCGCGACTGGCGTCAAAGAGACTCGGTTGGGAAAGCAGGATAAAGGGGCGCGTGGGCGCTTTGCCATCCGATGCCGCGCGTTCGGATGCCGCAATCTCTTCGAGTGTTGCGCCCAAATGCACGGTGCCCGCTCGAAAACATTCTTTAGCGCGCCAGGGAATTGGTTCGCGCAACGCCCAGTCCATTTTGAATGCTCCTGGGCCATATTTGTATTGACGCAGCAAATCGGCGAAGGGCCGCCCTACAAGCTGGTTAGCTGCGATGCCCAGGAATTGCTTGGGGCTCACGTCGCATAGGGTAAGGTCGGGAGCGCCTAACTTTTCGAGCGAATCAACCGCGCGAACTGGTGACGAGATGGCCGCCCAACCTGGTAAGAACCGAAACGAGAGCGTTCGTTATCCGTTGTGCTCCGCCTTCGGCGACGGGCCAGCCAACAGCATGCGCGGATGCGCCCAACATGATTCCAAAAGCTGAACTGAGCGGGGCCTCCAGCTTAAGAAACGAGTGCGCGGCTAGCCCGGCGAAGAGGGCACGAGCGCGTACGCCCTTGAAGACGGCTCTTGCGAGCACCGTCGCCGGTTGCACTGCTCTCAAGCCGAAGCGCGCAAGCTGGAACGGATACCGAGGCAGGCGCAAGAGCGGCCGCAGAAGCTCAGGCAATAGAGCGTCCCAATTCTCAACGAGCGGCAAGAAGAGGTCGCGGTAGGCTGCCGCATCGGTGTTTCCTAAATTGGCCGCTGTAGCTGTGAGGTCACGCTCAAGAACAACAGCGGTTCCATCATCCAGAGGATGGGCGAGGGGCACCGGTGGATGAATCCACCTAAGCCCGTACAGATCCAACCGTAAATCAGAGAAAAATGGAGAGGCAACGCCGAACGGATATACGGCCGATCCGAAGTCGTGCAAGAAGCCGGGAAGTGTCAATTCAAACGAGCGCGCCGCGCCGCCGGGGACGGTGGCGGACTCGCGGACTTCTACTGCTAACCCGGCTTGGGCAAGCGTTATGGCGGCTGCGAGACCGTTGGGGCCGCTACCAATTACCACCGCGCGCGCAGCCATACATCCCATTGTTACCCGCAGAGCCAGAGCATGTTAGATTCGGTTCGTGCGAGACCCCCAGATCGTTGAAGAAGAACTCATCGAGATCAGTGCAATTCAGGACGACATCACGAAGCTGGAGCGTATCATCGCCTGGTCAGCAAGCCACCCGGACGAGGTCGGATTTGCGATCCGATTTCTCAACGGCCGCACCTCCGGGTTGGATGCATGGATCGAGCGGCACAATCAGTAAGTTAACTGCCGATATCAGAAGTACAGCTTCATGGCGAGCTGAATCTGCCGGGCCGGAAACGTAGACGTGAAAACTCCGAAGCCGGAACTGTTTGAGCTGAGCGTGCCGGGGGGCGAAAAGTTCGTCTTGTTCAGAAGGTTGAACGCCTCCGCACGAAACTGCAGGTATCGGGATTCGGACCAGAGATTGAAGTTCTTGTGAAGCCCGAAGTCCAATTCCTGAAACGATGGCCCCCGGGCTATGTTACGTCCCGCGTTACCAAAGGGCTGGGTATAGCTCGGTGTGCTGAATGCTGCCGGATTCAAGTAATTGATTGGGTTTCCGTTGTTGAGATAGAGCGAAGCGCCGGTCAGGTTCGGCATTGGAGTGACCAGCGGGCTAACCGATCCTTGCGTCGTCGGACTGTACGTAATGTTCAGCGGCAGTCCGGAAGTTGCCGTATTGATTAGATCCAGCCCCCATCCACCAGCGACCAGGTCCAAGGCGGTATTGTGCGGATCGAAATGGCGCCCTTTGCCAAAAGGAATGTCATAGACAACCGAAAGCGTATCGTTAAATGGCTGGTCGTAACTGGAGACAGCCTTATTGGCGGCAATGTTATAGTAATTCACACGCGAGTTATCCCCATCGTAATTTTCTAAGTGACCGGGCGCATTATCGATCGCCTTTGACCACGTGAAAGAATTAATGAAGTAGAGGCCCACTGAATACCGCTTCTCGAATTTCGTCTGCAGCGCATTGTAGGTACTAAAGCCGCCGTCCCAGGATTCTTCAATAGTCGTAAAATTCGGAATCGGCCTTCGTGCGTTCACCGATAAATTCTGTCCCAATAGATTTGGAACTGCCTGATTTGCGTCGGCAAGAATCGTAAGGCCCACGCCATGATTTCCGACATACGCTACATCGAGTAACATGTTGTGCCCAAGTTCCTGTTGAACGTCAAAATCCCAGCTCTGCACATATCCGGGACGGTTGTTTTGGGGAATGTAGCGAACCTGGCTCAGGGCCGTGCTGAATGAGGACGGTGTCGCGAAGTTCACCGGAAATCCTTGTGCGGTTGTACGGAAACACGTGTTTGCCGGAGCGCTTATAGACGTGCAAATTCCTTGCGCCGGCGTCTGGTCCACAGCGGCATCGACGATATTAGGGCCGTTATAAGCGAGGAGATTTTCGCCGCCCAAGCGATTGAACTCCACATAAGAGATTCCGTAACCGCTATGAATTACCGTCTTAGGACTTACCTGCCACGCCATACCCAGCCGCGGCGCCCAGTTGTTGGGATCGGGGTGTACTAAGGCTCGGTTATAAAGACTACCGCTGCTTGCGTAACTCAAGCTGTCGGTCAGCAAGTTGAAATTGGACAATTTATTGTCCCGCTCATATTGCGGGGTTGCGAACTCATATCGAAGCCCCAGATTTAATGTGAGCTTACCGTTCAACTTGAAATCGTCTTGAACGTACGCGAAGTACATGCGCTGCCGGAGGTGAGCCACCGGATTGTTATCAAGCTCGTAATGGCTAGGCGCGCCAAATATAAAGTCGGCCAGACTGTAAACTTGCTGCTGGACACCGCTCAAACCTGCCGTCGACCCGGCATCGCTGAAAAATCCAGTGAAATTTTCCGTCCCGTACTGCGGATGAAAGTCACTCACAGCCGTGTCGATCAGTTGATATTCAAAGCCGAGCTTTAAACTATGCCGTCCAATAATCTTAGTGAAATTCACCTTCGGGTCCGCAACAAAGGGATCCTGGTACTGCGGGTTGCTGTTCAGCCGTCCAAGCTGCGATAGACCGCCGCTCAAGTTAACTGTAAATAATCCACCTGCGAGAGAAGGATCGGTCGGTTCGTTCGGAATCGTCAATCCTGTCGTGGACGCCCCTAATGTGGTCGGAGTCTTGCCCGCCCGCGTGTAGCTAACGCCCAATCGGGCCTCCAATACTGTGTTCGGGTTGACCGTCCACGTGCTCCCGAGTACGGCCTGTTTGTTGTAGATGTACACATTGCCGTTCGAATTTCCGCCGGCGATTCCGGGTATGGGAGAAGGACTGAATATGTTGACGTTGCTTTGGCTATACCGCGCGAACAACGATAGCTTCTGGCTAATGAAATAGTCGTACCGAAAGTCGCCTTTATCGTAATCGGTGGTATCGGCCGGTGCTGATTCGAGATTGTTGGAATTGCCCAGCAGATTTGGAGCCGGTAGAGCTGCCAATACCGTCGTTGCCAGAGGCGTGAACATAGTAGCGGGTATTGCATTTCCCGATATCGCTTGCCCCGTCAATGGGTTCTTCAACGTCACGTTGTAGGCGCTAAAATTGCCCTGATCCTCGGCCGTCGTCGGAACTGTGGCGAACAGTAGCGCGTGATAGACCCGGCGAAATCCTTCGTAATCTCCGAAGAAGAACATCTTATCTTTGATAATCGGGCCTCCGAATGCCGCTCCAAACTGATTCTGATTGAATGGCAGCGTGCCGCCTAATACGGGTTTGAAGAATCCAACGGCATTAAATTCTGTGTTGCGGACGAACTCCCAGAGCTCTCCATGAAACTGGTTCGTGCCGCTTTTGATTGTTGCGTTGATGACTGCACCGGGCATTCGTCCATATTCAGCGCTGTAGTTATCAGTTTCAACCTTGAACTCAACTAGTGCGTCGGGATTTGGCTGAACCACTTGATTCGAAAATCCTTGATTACTGGTGCCGTAAGCATTGTTGTCGATGCCGTCCAGCAAGAAATTGTTGAATTCGCTGCGCAGCCCGTTCACATTGAAGGACGCCTCTCTGCTTGAGTCCGTCTGAGTTTCCAGCGGTGACTTGGCTACTCCAGGCGCTAGCAGCGTCAGGTCTGCGTAAGAGCGCCCATTGAGCGGTAGGTCAACAATCTCTTTCGGGTTGATGACTTGCCCGCGAGAGCTGTTATCGGTCTCCAACAGAGCTGCCGCGTCGGTGACGGTCACGTTCTGTGAGGTCTGTCCGATCTGCAACCCAATATCGACGCGCTGCCGCGCGTTCACGGTCAAATCGAAGGGGTCGGTTGTGGAAGTTCTAAAACCCGGAGCCTCCACTCGAACACGGTACGTGCCCAACCGAACATTCACGAACTCATAGTTGCCGTTCTGGTCTGTTTTGTCTTGGAGGACAACTCCGGTCCTGGTGTTCTCGAGCGTAACTTGCGCGTTGCCTACGCTTCCGCCGCTTGGATCATGTACCGCGCCCAGCACGGTTCCAGCTTCAAACTGAGCAAAGCCCAAGACAGCCGATGCGATAAGACCAATGGCTAACGTGAAAAACCGGTTAGCTATAGAACGAGAAGACATAGTAGCTCCCTTTGAAAAAAATCCAATTTGCGCGGGACGTGGAACGCTCACCAGAGTCGTGCAAACGTGTGCGTACCCTAAATGTAAGGATCTTCGAAAGCTAAGTCAACGACTTTTTTAGCCCATTCCCATTAGTGGCACGATCGGCCCTGCCGTTTGTTAGGTTTTATATAACGTTGCTGCCTCAACGTAGGGAACGAGTTTAGTTATCGAATACGCCGCGCAGCATTTGTGTGCGCTGCTCCGGAGGAAAACGCTCGATGGCATAGCGGAGTGTCGTTCGCGGAATCCTCGCATAATGCTTACGCAGAAAACGCACCAGAGCAGGCTGGCTGACTTTCCCCGCTTCGCGGAGAGCCCAGCCGGTTGCTTTATGAATGAGGTCGTGCCGGTCACCCAGCAAACGCTCCGCAATGCGGAACGTACTTCGAACGTCGCCGTGTCTGATGAATGCGAACGTGGAAACAATGGCGATGCGCCGCTCCCACAGATTATCTGAAGCAGCAAGCCGGTCCAATATCTCGCGCGGACGCGTTAGTAAATACTCCCCCAAGACGTATGGCGCAGAAGCATCCACCAGGTCCCAGTTGTTTATGCGAGCCGTTTGCCGAAGATAGAATTCAGCCATCTGCTCCCGTTCGCCATCACTCGCCTTCTCAAATTTGGCAACCAGGATTTCGAGTGCCGCCAAACGGTGTTCGTGAAAGGGCGAAGCGAGAACGCGCGCGAGATCCGGCAAGGAGAGATCCCGATAGCGCAGCGCGATACGCCGCATTTGTGGCACGGTTAGGCCAAGAAAGCGGTCGCCCTCCGCATATTGCCCTTTGCCTGTCTTGAAGAACCAAGCGAGATTTTTTGCGCGTTCCGGATCGGCAGCTTCAGTCAACTCGCGCTCCAGATCTCTACGTTTGGGGCTCGCCATCAGAAGAGAACTTCGAAATCGAAGCGGTAGCGGCGGTGATAGTTGCCGAAAAATACTCCGTTTTGCGGGTCGGCAGTATTGGAGTGAACCAACAAGGGGTTAAAGTGATTCGTCAGATTGAAGCCGGTAAGGGAGAGACGCACGGAGTACTTTGCGTTTACTTTGAAAACGCGCGAGAAACGAGCGTCCGCAGAAAAGAAATCGCGGAAGCGCGTCAGGTAGGGCGTGCCTACGTAATTCTGAAAGACATCGTAAGTTGCATAAGGAAAGCCGGTCCGGTATTCGATGATCGGGGCCACAGTAAGTTTCCAAATGCCTGGATCGAAACTCCCCCACATAAGAAAGCGATTCGGAATATCACCGGGCAAGACCGAATAAACATCGGGTCGCAGCACGGCTACCGGGAAGTTACCTACAAAGTTGTCGTATGTGTTCAGGCTTCCCTGGGCGCGGCTGCGTGTGTAGGAAAAGATAAGTTGCTGTCCTTCTTTGATCGCGTACCTGCCAGTAACCTCGAGTTGGCGGTAACTGGAACTGCCATCTCCGTTTAGAACTAATTCGTGCGTCGCACCACGCAAATCAGGATCTAGAACGATCAGGCCCACTGAACGGTTATAAAGATAGACTGCACGGACATTGAGCGAGCGGGAGAACGCGTGTTCCAGTTGTAAGTTGATGGTGCTGCCCCGCGGCGAGAAGGCGCCGGAAACTCGCTGCCCGCGAACGAGGAATGAAGTGGGTCCGGTGATGCTTCCTATGACATCTGTGTACGTAACTGGCGGACCAAGCGGAAGTCCCGTGTTGGGATCATAGTCAGTGATGGTGCGGATGGGATAGCGTCCGAATGTATAGATGTCAAGCGGAATGTGATCGTAGAACTGACCGTAGCCCGCGCGAAAAACAGTGCGTCCGTCAGAAAAAGGTGTGATTGCCACGCCTACCCTGGGGGCGATACGCAAGCTGTCTGCGAGCTTCTGATGTTCGAAGCGGAGACCGTAATCCAGCGCGATCCTCGGAGTTACTGACCAGTGATCCTGCGCATAAGCAGTGACTTCGGTATCGTCGCGATTAAAACCGGCAGGAGTCGTGAATGAAACTTTTTCAAGCACTTGCCCGGCCGAGTTGTCGATCTCTACTGGACGAAACGAGTACTGACCCTGATCGCCGGAATACGTTAAAGAACTCCCGATCTTCAACTGGTGCACTCCCAACAGCGTGAGTGGCGCCGGAGACCAGATCTCAAGCCATTCCGTACGCCTTCCTGTACGGTGCTGAGTGGCAAAGTAGTTTCCGTCTTTGCCGTCTGGCGTAAGAATCATAGGCGCCGGACCCTGCGATCCGATGTAGGCGTTGAATCGCTGGAAAGAGACGGAACTGTCGAGCGTTCCACCCCAGAGGCCGTAATGGTCTGCGGCGGTGCCGACGTAATTGTGCTGCGCGTAAGTGGGCGTTACCGGCTGCGGATTGAAATAGTCGGGATTGACGAAATTGGTGTGCTGCGGACTTAAGTGGAAAGTTGCAGTGATGATCTGCCGCGCAGAGGCGATGTAATCAAGCTGCGAGAAAGAATTGATGGACTCCTGCTTGGACTCATTACGCGGGAACCCCAGCGTCCGGCTGGGCACTTTATCAATGATGTAAACGATGGCCGTATTGAAATAGAGGCGATTCGCGATGACGGGGCCGCCGACGGCAAAGCGCGGCGTCTCATTACGAATACCGACCAGATGATAACTGCGAACCCGGAAATCCGGAAAGGGATCGTTGAGGTCAGCATGCCATTTGTCGCCGCCGCGTTTGGTATCTATAGCTACCACCGTCTGCGTGAAGCGTCCATATTGTGCGAGAAAAGGCGTGTTTAACACGTTCACCGTGTCGATACTGTCAAGGGGAACGGTTTGACCAAACTTGCCTGTGGCCGGATCAGTTTGATCACTTTGATTGATTACGAGACTGCTGCGCTGTTCACCTGAGCCGTCTAAAATCAACTGCCCATCCGGCGCGCGAACCACGCCGGGGACCAGCGGCAACGTCTCCGCCACGGTAGCTGGATTAGTAGGAAGCGTTTTCACCTGCTCCGGGTGCACTTCCGTCTCTACAGAAGAACGCTGTTCCACCAGCGGCGCTTTTTCTTCCACGGTGACGCTGGAGCGGACAATCTGTGGGCTTAGGACGACAGTGGCTTCAGCAGTACCGGCAGAACTGATTTGGGCATTAGCGCTGCCAATATCAAAACCCACCTTGCTTGCTGTTGCCTTCCACACGCCACACGGAACGTTTACGAAATCGGCAATGCCTTGAGCACTGGTAAGCTGCGAGGCGAGCGTCTTATCGCCGGATGCGATCTGAACCTGTACGTCAAAGACGGGCGCTTCCTGTGAGTCCTTGACGCGAACGCGCAGAGTTCCGGGTAGACATGTCTGCGCGTGCAGCGAGGCCGCCAACTCAAAGAGCGGCAACCCGATAAGAACACCCCTGCACAGGAGACCCCGAATCATTTACGTTGACTCAATGTTATCTGCTTGAGCAGGCAAACAGCATAGCGTGCCCTAAACTGGCCTTGTGCCCGCAGTACCATGACCGGCCAAACTACAGCGACACCAAACACTGCGGAATCGGCATGGAGCCCGTTACGGCAGCCCTTATTCCGGAACCGGCTAATTGCCTCGGTTTTATCGAATATTGGCGGGTGGATGCAGGACACGGGCGCAACGTGGCTGATGACATCGCTAACGCGCTCGCCACTGCTGATTGCATTGATGCAAACAGCCGCCAGCCTCCCGGTTCTGCTAATGGGGCTTCCCGCGGGTGCAACCGCAGACATTCTTGACCGCCGGAAGTTGTTGATCTTCTGGCAAACTTGGATGCTGGCCGTTGCCGCAGTGCTAAGCGTGCTCGCATTTCTGAGCGTGATAGGCCCCTGGATGCTGCTGTTTCTGACACTGATGCTGAACATCGGGGCGGCGATGAACAATCCAGCGTGGCAGGCGATCGTTCCAGAACTCGTATCCCGATCGGAACTACCTCAGGCCATATCACTGAACAGCGCGGGATACAACTTGGCCCGTGCGGTGGGGCCCGCGCTAGGCGGACTCGCAATGGCCTTGTTTGCCAGCGCGATGCTGGGCGGAGGGACCGTTTTTGCGATCAATGCCGCTTCGTTTATTTGCGTTATTTTCGTCCTCTACGCGTGGAAGCGCAAGCCGCTGCACACCAGCGACCTGCCTGCCGAGCGAATGGTGGGATCGATACGTGCCGGGCTGCGCTATGTCCTGCATGCACCAGAGATTCAGCGGATTCTAATTCGCGCGTTTCTGATGACTAGTTGCGTCGCGGCTATGTGGGCTCTGCTGGCGGTTGTCGCACAGCAGGACCTAAAATCCGGAGCGCTTGGCTACGGACTTTTGAACGGATGCATTGGGCTGGGCGCCGTAGCCGGTGCGATTTTGCTACCCAGAGTGCGCGCGCGCTTCACCTCTGACGCCATCGTTATCTGTTCCTCCGTCGCGTTTGCCTTTGTCCTGGTGGTGATGGGGTTTGCGCATCAGACCAGGTTCGTTGTCCCGGCTCTGCTGCTCGGCGGATTTGTCTGGACGAGTACCACTTCTACCTTCAACATCGCTGTGCAACTTTCCGCGCCGGCTTGGGTGCAGGCACGATTGCTGGGAAGCTACCAAATGGTGTTCCAGGCCGGGATGGCGATTGGCAGCGCCATTTGGGGCTTAGTGGCGCAGCACTTTGGCACATCTACGGCGCTCGCTGCAGCCGCGGCCGGATTGCTGATTGGACTTCCTGCCGCGAGGCGCTTTCGCCTACCCTCTGGCCGCGTGGTGGACTTATCATCGGCACGTGGACTGAATCGATCTGATCCAACGGTCATGATTGAACTGCGCCCCGAAGACGGTCCGGTCTTGATTTCGGTTGAGTACGACATCGATCCCGAAGATGCGGACCGGTTTGTTGAAGCGATGGAGTGCTTACGGCCTATTCGATTGCGCGATGGCGCAATGCGCTGGGGCTTGTTTCACGACGCTGCCAACCCCGAACGCTACGTGGAAAACTTTTTAGTGGAATCATGGGCGGAATACCTTCGGCAGCGCGAGCGTTTGACCATGAACGACACAGCGGCGATTGAAAAAGTGAGGGCATTCCAAAAGGAACAGACGGCGCCGGTTGTATCGCGCATGATTTACACCCCTGTCGAGACCGCGACGCACTTTCGACGAAATTAGACCCGCAAACCAACCGCGCGCATAAGCTCCAGTGCATTGCTGCGCGTCACCACGCCCGGCTTCAGCTTGTAATTGAATTCGATGCGGCCGTCCGTGAAACGATCGTCAAAATGCACGTTACGCGCGAGGGAGCCCAAATTGCGCTCCAGATCTGCCAGCGCAAGATCATGCGTGGTGATAAGCCCAATCGCCCCCGCCTCCACCAAATTGCGCACGATGCCCGCCGCGCCAAGAAGGCGATCGTGAGAATTGGTACCGCTGAGTAACTCGTCAAGGAGAAAGAGAATAGGAGGGCCTTTTTTTAGAAGATCGAAGATCTGGCGGATACGCGTGATCTCGGCGTAGAAACGGGAACGATTGTCCTGCAGCGAATCGACCACGCGCATGGAAGTAGCAACTTGAAGGCAACTGAGTTGCAGATCCTGTGCGGCAACGGGGGCGCCAGCCCATGCGAGGACGGTGTTTAGGCCAATAGAGCGGAGCAGCGTGCTTTTGCCCGACATATTAGAGCCGCTCACGATCAGCAGTTGCAAGCCATCATTGAAAGCAACGTCGTTCGGGACGCATGCGGCCGGCGAGAGAAGCGGGTGCTGAAGCGCGTCGGCGTGCCAGCAAAGTTTCGATTCGTCGAAAACCGGAAAGCACCAATTGGGCCGTTCAAACGCCAGCGACGCAAACGATGAGAGAGCCTCAAATTCGCCCACACATCTAACCCATTTTACGGCCAAAGCTCCGTTCTGCTGCCGCCATGCTTCTATCGCCATAGCGATCTGTTCGCGCCACAGCAAAACGGGGCGAATGATTCGGACAAGCACGTGATCGCTTGAATCGAGCCAATCCATCCATTGTCCGAGGCGGGAGATACGGTTCGAGGCGGGTAGTCCGTCAATATCCAGATGCGCTGAGAGACGCTGCAACATGGGCGATTCGAAGTGTTCCTGTTCAAGACGCTGAAGTAACAGCGAGATAATACGCAGGCTTTGAGTCGGAGTGTCGATGACCTGAGTGACGAGCCCAATTTTTTCGCGCAGCGCATAGATGATGCCGAAATCGCAAGCAAGCACCAGCAGGGCGGGCCAGGGCGGCAGCAATTGCGCAAAGAATGCGGCGATTGCAAGCAGACCGGCTATCGAGAGAATCACCGCTGCTATGCGAAGTAGCGGATGGAAGTACACCGGAGGAGCCGTTGCCCAGGTCTCGGTGGCTCTAGCGTCCAAATCGGCTTTGATGTCTTCCCCCAGCAAAGCCACTTCTTCACGCAGATCAAGATGGTGGCGCAGTTCCGCGATGGATTCCTGACGGTCGAGCGCTTCGCCGCGTGTTGCGGGAGCCAGCAGCCATGACGCGAGCGTATCTTCGCCAGCTTTCGTGCGCACGGACGCAATCAGTTCAAAAAGAGATCCCCTGCCGAACAGATCAAGGTCTTCGGCATAAGGATGCAACGGGTCATGGAAACGCTCGCCCGTGTTGCCGGTTCCGTGCCACCGATCTTCTATGCGCGCGAGACCGCGTTCGTAATGTTTGATGGCGCGCTCCGCGAACGTGCGGCGTCGAATCACGCGCAAGTGCCAAACCACCAAGCCGATGAAGGCAGCGAGTGGAAACAGCAGCAGCCTCGCGCTAACTAAGTGCGGTCCAAAAGTGAGCCAGGCCAAAACCGCTTCCGCGATGCCAAGGATCAGGCGCCAATTCCCGATTCGGATGAATTGTCGCTGGAGAATGGCATGTCGCCCGCGCCAGCGGCTTAACCTGGACTGATATTCCTGCAGCGGGGGCATGCAGTCACAGCATAAACGGTTGCGCGGTTACTGCTCTTCATTGAGGATCAGACTTTCATATCCCGGTACCGGAGTGAACACCAGGAAATGCAAAGCTATCGGCCGGAAAGTGGCCGGGGATTACAGATTCAACAATTTACGTGTGTGGCAATGGTGGGCGCGCAGGGACTCGAACCCCGGACCTCCTGCGTGTGAAGCAGGCGCTCTAACCAACTGAGCTACGCGCCCCGAGAGGAACCTCTTGATTCTAAACCAATGGTCGCCGGCGTTGGTTGTGCCACCCTAGATCCATGCCTCATTCCCGGTTTCGCGCAATTTACAGCGATATTGGAGGTGTTCTGGGCACCAACGGTTGGGATACCAAACTCAGAACGCAAGTTTGCGATCAGTTCGGCGTTGAGTCCGATGCGATCGAGGGCCGTCATCATCTGATGTTCGACAGCTTCGAGCGCGGATACATGAGCTTTGAGAGTTACCTCACTTACGTATTTTTCAACGTGCCGCGGGCGTTCACTCTCGAAGAGATTCGCGATTACACTTACAACGCGTCCGTTGCGTGGCCGGAGAACATTGAATTCTTCTCGCGAGTGAAGCGTGATAACGCTCTAAAATTCGGCCTGATTAGTAACGAGGGTCGCGGCATTACAGAACACCGCGTGGGCAAATTCGGCTTGCGCGATGTGGCAGACTTTATGGTCATCTCCCATTACGTGCACTTCCGGAAGCCCGATCTCGAAATCTGGCGGCTGGCCCTGAACCTGGCGCAGGTTACTGCGGAAGAATCGATCTACATTGATGACCGGGAGATGTTTGTCGATGTGGCCCGTGAGATTGGCTTTACGGCAATACAGCATACCGCGCTAGACACCACGCGGGCGGCGCTCCGGCGGCTGGACTTGGTGGTGCGGTGAAAGTGCGGGCCGCCGCAGACACACGGCCCGCCATAACTTTACTTCAACTGCTTGTTAACTTCGTCCCAATTAACAACGTTCCACCAAGCACTAATGTATTCAGGCCGCCGATTCTGATACTTCAGGTAGTAGGCGTGTTCCCAAACATCAAGACCCAGGATCGGCGTCTTGCCTTCCATCAATGGACTGTCCTGATTCGCGGTGGATAGAATTTCGAATTTGCCTGAGCCGTCCTGCACGAGCCACGCCCAACCGGAACCGAATCGTCCACTGGCTGCCGCGTTAAATTTTTCTTTAAAGCCATCAAAGCTGCCAAAATTCGAACTGATTACATCTTGAATTTTGCCGCTCGGCGAGCCTCCGCCGTTCGCTTTCATAAGAGTCCAAAAAAGCGAGTGATTCGCGTGTCCGCCGCCATTGTTACGGACCGCGGTTTTGATCGACTCCGGAATGCTTGCGAGATTATTCGACAGAACGTCCTGAATGGACTTATTTTGCAGGTCCGGCGCCGATTCAAGCGCCTTGTTCAAATTGGTGACATAAGCCCCATGATGCTTGTCATGATGAATCTGCATCGTCATCTTGTCGATGTACGGTTCTAGTGCATCTTCGGGATAGGGCAAAGGGGGGAGCGTGAATGCCATACGTGTCTTCTCCAAACTAAGCGGTTTTGACTTCTGGAACCATTCTCTAGATGCGGTAGACCGTCGTACCGGACACAACTGTTTCCAAAACTGTTAATCGGGATGCGCTCTCATCCCAGCCAAACTTCACCAGGTCCGCCTTTTCGCCTGCGGCAAGACCCCGCTGGCGGCCTGCGATGCGCGCCACGCGGGCTGCGTTGGTGGTCGCCATTGTCACGGCATCGCGCAGCAGCAGGCGCCCCATTCGCACGGCATTTCCGATGGCCGAATCCATGCGCAGCGCCGATCCGGCCAAGCGCGTTGTGCCCTGCATAACGACACTGCCATCGGGCAGTAACTCCACGTCCACTTGTCCCAGCCGGTATGGTCCGGGAGGGCACATGGCGGGCATGACGGCGTCCGTCACCAGGACGGAGCGTTCAGCGCCTTTGGCTCGAACGGCAGAGCGGAAAAAAGCCTCCGGGATGTGAATGCCATCAACGATGAAGCTGGCGGTCAGCTTATCATCCGCTAATTGTTGCCAGATGTAGTTCTGTGTTTTGGGCAGCACGGGGTGGGCGGCGTTGCCCAGATGGGTGGACATGGTTGCGCCCGCGGCAACGGCGGCATGAATTTGTTCGCCGGTTGCTTTTGTGTGTCCAATGCTGGCTACAACGCCGGAGCGAATCAGTTGGGCGATGTACGCAGGGGTTTGGTCCCATTCGGGCGAAACGGTTACCAGCCGGATTTTTCCATCAGCCGCCTCTTGCCAGCGCTGAAACTCTTCAAAATCCGGAGGCCGGACGTGTTCGCCGGGATGCGCTCCCCGCGGCCCATCTTCCGGCGAGATGTGAGGGCCCTCCACATGAAACGCTTCCATCGCGTGTGCTTCCGGCATCCCGCTCCGGGCAAATTCTTCTTTAGCGCGGGCGAGATTTCGCAGGGCTTTGACGATTCGGTCTTCTGAAGAAGTGATGATTGTCGCAAAAAAGCGTGTGACGCCGGTAACGAACATGCGGCGCACCGACTTGGCGATCTGCTCGCCCGACGCCGCCGGATCGTTATAATCGACCCCCGCGAATCCGTTCACCTGAACGTCAATAAACCCCGGCGCGAGGAAGTCAGCAGTTTCCGGTGGGCGGATCAGTTCATCCACTGCGCTGAGAACGCCATCGTAATCCACTTGCACGACAGAAGACGATCCCGGCACGCGGCCTACGAGCGTGCTCGTTCGGCTTGATCCACCCGCTGAATCAGACATTTGAGCCCATCCTTGTTTTTTTCACACGTTACGCACAAGCACGTGTCTGTAAATACCCGCAAACAGGGAACATAAAAGGTGTTGAAAAGGGCCAAAAACTCTAACATCGCTCTGGCAATGCAGGCCGTCTTCGGTTACAAACATACATAGATCCGGCGCGGGCGCTAGGTCGGCAGGTAATCTCGGGGGAGGTGGCTGCGGGCAGAGTGATCGCGCCAGACAACGATTTGAGATTGGATAGCCAGCAACGGCGGTCCAAGGATCAGGGCAGTAAGCTGAGCTGAAGAACGCAACGTTCATGAGCGCGCTTGCTGCCCTGATCGCTTCTAGATCTTGACGCAACTCGCCCGTTACGCTTCGACGGGCTCCGGTACGGGCGTCACCATTGTGAGCCACTGAAATTCGTCTTCCGTTTGGCCTTTCACAATTTCGAAATACCGTTTCTGGATACGCTCCGTGATTGGTCCGCGACGCCCATTTCCAACGGGAATGCGATCCACGGAACGAATGGGTGTAACCTCGGCGGCGGTGCCCGAAAAAAAGACCTCGTCCGCAATATACAGCATTTCCCGCGGAATGATTGCGTCCGTTATCGGAATATCAAGCTGACTGGCAATCCGGATGATCGTGTCGCGCGTAATGCCGGGAAGAACGGAAGCGCCCAGCGGCGGCGTCACGATCTTGCCGTCGCGCACAACAAACAAATTTTCGCCAGACCCTTCGCTTACGTAGCCGGCCTCATCCAATGCAATGCCTTCCGAATAGCCGTTAATATCCGCTTCCATTCGAATCAATTGCGAGTTCATGTAATTGGCGCCAGCCTTGGCTAGTGCCGGCAAAGTATTCGGCGCGATCCTATTCCAGGAAGAAACACAAACATCCACCCCGCCGCCGAGCGCTTCTTCGCCCAAATATCGGCCCCACGGATAACACGCAATGTAGGTTTCGATCGGGGTTTCGCGCGGCAATACCCCGACGTCACCATAACCGCGCAGAACAATTGGGCGAATATAGCAGTCTTGCAGCCTGCTTTCCCGAACGGTATCGACCATTGCTGTAGTCAACTCGTCGAGTGTGTAAGACAGTTGCATGCGATAGATTTTGGCCGAGTCCAACAGACGCTGGGCGTGTTCGCGAGCGCGAAAGATCGCCGGGCCGCGGGGAGTATCGTAGCAGCGAATCCCTTCGAAAACTGAGCTGCCATAACTGACAACATGCGATAGAACATGTATCTTCGCATCGTTCCATGGAATAAGCCGGCCGTTATGCCAAATCTTTTCCGTCGCCTGAACCATGGTGCGATTATAGCGAGCAGGACGCATACTGGAGCGCCGTCGTAGCTAAGGTTTTTTCCGGCTGCGCGGCTCGGATTCACTTTTTTCCGCAGCTTTAATCCACTGGCGCTCCGCCGTGAGCTTCTTATCAAGACTTGTAGGAATATAAAACCGAGTCTGACACTCGCGGCAACGATAGGCCCGCATCGCCCACATGCGCATCAACAGATCGGGCAGGCGCCAGCTCTTGGACGGGCTGACATGGTCTGATTTGCACCGAGGGCACACTGTTCGCAATGTTACAACGCTGCCATTCTTGGGTCTTCGTCTCGCCAATCCGAACTAATCCGAGGTCACTAACAGTCAACTCCAGAGATAGGTTGGGAGTGGGCCGCAGTCGGTGGGTCAGGCCCAACGGATAAAGAGGTTACCCTTCATGAGCAGTTCCACGCCGGCGCTTAATGCGTCGACCGGCATTTCCCTCCCGGCCAAACTTCACATTCAGCTCACGATAAACGGGGCCAGAAAACAGATCGATGTTGCACCCTGGACCAGCTTGCTCGATCTACTGCGTGAGCAATTAAACCTCACGGGCACTAAGAAGGGTTGCGATCACGGGCAGTGCGGAGCATGTACCGTTCTGCTGAACGGTACACGAGTTCTTTCCTGCCTCACACTGGCCGTGATGAAGGATGGCGGCGAAATCGTCACCATCGAGGGGCTGCAGCAGGGAGATAAGCTCCATCCCCTTCAGCAGGCGTTCGTGGAATGCGATGCCTTCCAGTGCGGGTACTGCACACCGGGTCAGATCTGCTCCGCAGTAGGTCTGATCCACGAAGGAAAAGTGAAGACATCAGATGACATTCGCGAGCTGATGAGCGGCAATATCTGCCGTTGCGGAGCATACCCGAACATCGTTCAGGCGATCGAACAGGCAATCGCAAATGATGGATGCGGGCGAGCGAGCATGAACAGTTTTTCTTACGCCGTTGCCACTGATCTCAGCGGCGCTGTAGCGGAAATTGCCGCATCCGCGAATAGCAAATTTATTGCGGGTGGAACGAACCTGCTGGACCTGATGAAGGAGAATGTCGCGCGGCCTTCGCATCTTGTCGACATTACGCGTCTGCCGCTCAATAGAATTGAGGAAGCAGCAGATGGCGGCCTGCGGCTGGGCGCGCTGGTTACCAATGCGGAAACTGCTTACCATCCGCAAGTGGAATCGCGTTACCCGCTGCTTTCGAAGGCTATTCTGGCCGGCGCAACCGCGCAGATTCGCAACATGGCCACGAACGGCGGTAACCTGCTACAGCGCACCCGCTGTTATTACTTTTACGACGTAGCAACCGCATGTAATAAGCGTCTGCCCGGTTCGGGCTGCTCAGCGATTGACGGCTTGAACCGGATCCACGCCATCCTGGGAACAAGCGACAACTGCATTGCGACTCATCCAAGCGACATGTGCATCGCACTTGCAGCGTTGGATGCAACGGTAAGAGTACAGGGCACGGGTGGCGAACGCGCGATAGCGTTCCGCGATTTCCACCGCCTGCCGGGCGACACGCCTGAGATCGATACCAACCTCGCAGGTGACGAGATCATCGTCTCGATCGATCTTCCCGCTAAAGGTTTCGTTGACCACCACGCTTATCTCAAATTAAGAGACCGTACAAGTTATGCGTTCGCGGTGGTCTCGGTGGCGGTCGGACTCGAATTCGCTGGCGAGCAGATCAGCGATGCCCGCCTCGCGCTGGGCGGAGTGGCGCACAAGCCGTGGCGCGTTCCGGATGCGGAGAAGCTGCTGATTGGAGGACCTGCCACTGCGGAAAACTTTACGCGCGCAGCGGAACGCCTTCTTTCCGGAGCAAGAGGCTACCGATACAACGCTTTCAAGATTGAGCTGGCGAAACGGGCCATTGTTCGCGCCTTGCAGCAAGCCGTAGCAATGGAGAATATCAATGACAGCCAAATACATCGGACAACCACAGAGCCGCGTTGACGGTCCGGCCAAGGTCACTGGGGCCGCCAAATACGCCGCCGAATACAATGTCCCGCACCTCCTCTACGGATATGTTGTTTCGAGCACGATCAGCAGCGGAAACATTACCAAGGTCGATGTGGAGAAGGCGCTCGCGGTACCGGGCGTCGTTAAGGTCTATACGCATGAGAATCGGCCCGGCAGTGCGCGCCTGGATCGCAGTTACAACGATCAGGTCGCCCCTCCGGGGGCGCCGTTTCGTCCTCTTCAAAACGAGAAGATTGTCTACAATGCGCAGCCGGTCGCTCTCTTGCTGGCAGACAGCTTCGAAACAGCTCGCTACGCGGCCTCACTCGTCGCGGTTGAATATAAAAGCAGTACCCACAAAACTGATTTAGAAGCCGAGCGAAGCAAAGCCTATAAACCAAAAGCAAGAGAGGGCCTCCCAGCAACACCGAAAGATCGAGGGAAACCGGAACAAGCTTTTCACGCGGCGGAAGTGCGCCAACGGGAAGAATATCTGATCCCGATCGAGCATCACAACCCGATGGAGCTGTTTGGCTCCACCGTTGTCTACGAGAGCGATGACTCGCTTACTATCTATTGCAAGACGCAAGGCGTTCAAAACTGTCAGGCATACATCACCAGCGTCTTCGGGCTTTCTAGCGACAAGGTTCGTGTTCTATCTCCGTATGTCGGCGGCGCGTTTGGTTCCGGATTACGGCCGCAGTATGACTTATTTCTGGCCACCATGGCAGCCCTCGACCTGAAACGTTCAGTACGGCTTACTCTCACGCGCCAGCAAATGTTCACTTTTGTCCACCGGCCGGCCGCACTGCAGGACATCTCTCTAGGCGCTTCTTCTGACGGAACTCTGGCAGCCATCATGCACGAAGCGGTTGGCGAGACGTCCACCTACGAAGACTACAGCGAAACTCTAGTGAATTGGTCTGGGCTCCTTTACCGCTGCGAAAATTCGAAACTGGGCCATAAAGTGGCGGCCCTTAATTTCGCAACGCCTGGGGATATGCGTGCTCCCGGAGCGGCTACCGGGCTGTGGGCTCTTGAGTCCGCTATAGATGAGATGGCCTACAAGGTCAAAATGGACCCCGTCGAATTTCGACTGAAGAACTATTCCGAGCGCCATCAGGACGAGGACAAGCCATTTTCGAGCAAAGAGCTGAGTGAATGTTTCCGCCAGGGCGCAGACGCTTTCGGCTGGGGCCGAAGAAACCCGGAACCGCGCTCGATGAAAGATGGAAGAAATCTTGTTGGATGGGGAATGGCTACCGGCGTTTGGGACGCCTTTTATCAACCCACAAGCGCGAAGGCCGTCTTAACCGCCGATGGCCGCCTGGAAGTCAGCAACGCCACCGCCGATATCGGCACGGGTACCTATACGATTATGACCCAGATCGCAGCCGAGACGTTGGGCCTGCCGATCGAGAATGTGAGCTTCAAGCTGGGCGATTCGAGCCTTCCAAAATCGCCGGTAGAAGGCGGCTCATGGACCGCGGCTTCGAGCGGCTCGGCGGTCAAAGAAGTCTGCGATGAAATTGCTAAGAAACTGTTCAAGCTGGCCCAGAAGCTGGAAGATAGTCCGTTTGCCAAAGCGAAGTTTGAGGATATTGTTTTTGCTGACGGAAACATGGCAGTGAAGTCTATTCCTTCCGAAGCCGTGCAGATCGCCAACGTCATGCGCAGGAACGAAGTTTCCATGCTCGAGGAAGAAACAAACTCGCTCGTCACTTTCGGCAAGCAGAAGCTCAAACAGCACAAGCACGCCAGCAACACTCATTCGGCTGTTTTTGTCGAGGTCAAGATTGACGAAGATCTCGGCACGCTGCATGTCACGCGCGTGGTGAGCGCCGTAGCCGCAGGCAGAATTCTCAATCCGAAGACCGCTCGCAGTCAGATTATTGGCGGTGTCGTAGGGGGGATTGGAATGGCTCTGGAAGAAGAGAGCATGGTCGACCAGCATTACGGCCGGATCATGAATCATAATCTCGCGGAGTATCACGTTCCGGTGAATGCGGACATACATGATATTCAAGTCATCTTTGTCGAAGAGCACGATGCGCTTGTGAATCCGATCGGAGTGAAAGGGGTGGGCGAGATTGGAATTGTGGGAGTGGCGGCGGCAATCGCCAATGCCGTTTTCCACGCCACGGGAAAGCGTGTGCGCGAACTGCCGATTACGCTCGACAAGTTGATATAGAGAGTAGATGCGCCTTACGCGGTCACATCAGTGCACCTTGTACTAACTTCCAATTCCCGTCCTATTTTTCGAGACAATTAAGTCGTTCGTTGCATCCTGCTAAGCAGTAGAAAGTTTGCTTAAGTTGGAAACAGCAATACAAACATGCCGCGACCTGCCTTATTGACCATCGATGACGATCCAGACGTGCTGCGATCCATCGAGCAGGATCTGAAACATCGGTACAGCCAGGATTATCGTGTCTTGAAGGCAGATGCCGGCCCTGCCGGTCTGGACTTATTGCGCCGCCTGAAGCAAAGAAGTGATGATGTGGCGTTGCTTCTGGTTGACCATCGTATGCCGAAGATGACCGGGATCGAAATGCTTGCGGAAGCAAAGCAACTCTACCCGGATGCCAAATGCGTGCTTCTGACTGCATACGCCGACACGGAAGCGGCGATTAAGGCCATCAACGAAATTCATCTGGACCATTACCTCTTGAAGCCCTGGCATCCGCCTGAACAGAATCTCTATCCCGTAATAGATGAACTGCTAGATGACTGGCGGGCGAATCACCGTCCCGAGTTCGAAGGCGTGCGTGTCCTTGGAACCAGATATTCGCCGCAATCGTATGCAATACGCGATTTCCTGGCGAGGCACCAGGTCCCGTATGAGTGGCTGGACGCGGAAGCGGCTGAGCGAGTGCCGGAAGTGCGCAGACTTGTAGACAGCTTCGGGCAGGGCGAACTGAAGTTGCCTATGGTGCTCTTCCCCGATGGGGAACGTTTCGAACGCGCGGAACCCCAGCAGATCACGAAAAAATTGGGTCTGCGCACCAGCGCCGAGCTGAAATTTTATGACGTCGCAATTATAGGCGGCGGCCCGGCAGGACTCGCTGCCGGTGTCTACGGCGCTTCTGAAGGGCTCAAAACAATTATGGTGGAGCGTGAAGCCCCGGGCGGGCAAGCTGGGCTGAGCGCCCGCATCGAGAATTATCTCGGCTTTCCGGCGGGCGTCTCCGGTTCGCAGTTCGCGCGTAGCGCTGTATCGCAGGCGCGCCGTTTCGAAGTGGAAATTATTTCGCCACAGTCCGCTGAAGCCATCCGCATCGAGGGGCCTTATCGGTATTTAAAGCTTAGTGACGATACGGAGATCTCCTGTCATGCGCTGATTCTCGCCATGGGCGTGCAGTGGCGGAAACTCGGAATCCCGGGCGAGGACCGTCTGCAAGGGGCAGGCGTCTATTACGGCGCGGGGTCTGGCGAAGCCATATCATGCCGTCAAGAAGATGTTTACTTGGTGGGCGGCGCAAATTCTGCAGGGCAAGCGGCCATGAATTTCTCGAAGTTCGCCCGTAGAGTTATTATGCTCGTGCGCGGCCCGTCGCTTGCGGCAACCATGTCGCAATATTTGATTGACCAGATCAGCCGGACAGAGAACATTCAGGTTGAATGCAACACCCGCATTACAGCCGTGCATGGAGAAGAGCGGCTGGACTCAATTCGCATCGCGTGCGGGCAAACTGGCGAAGAGCGCGACGTGCCTGCGACCGCGCTGTTCATCTTTATAGGCGCGGAACCCAAAACAGCGTGGCTGGACGGCGTGATTCAACGTGATCCGAAAGGATTCATAATCACCGGACCCGATCTGATGAAAGACGGCAAGCCGCCGAAAGGCTGGCCGCTCGATCGCGATCCAGGGCTGCTGGAAACGAATATTCCGGGAGTTTTTGCCGTGGGTGACGTGCGCCATGGCTCGGTGAAACGTGTAGCGTCAGGGGTCGGCGAAGGCTCGGTCGCCATTCAATTCGTGCACCAGTATCTCAGCAAGATTTAACATGAGCACAATAAGCGAGCGAGCAGCGGGCGCGACCCATCCAACGGCGGATGAATTGCGATCCGTAACCGTCTTAGCCGATTTGCGGAAAGAAGATTTGGATTGGTTGGCTGAGCGCATGGCGGCGATCAACGTAGAAGCGGGTGAATTGATCATTCGCCAAGGTGACCCGGCCGAGCATCTGGTTGTGATTCTAGACGGTGAAATGCGCGCCGAAAGACCCGATGGCCGGCTCTTCTTATTCCCAAAAGGTCATGTCGCGGGACTGCTGCCGTTTTCGCGCTTGACCCGCTATCCCTCCGATTCCAGAAGTAACGTTGCGATGCGCGTGGCCGTGCTTCACAAGGATCACTTCACCGAGATGAGCCAGCGCATGCCGGTGCTGCAGGAACGGCTCGTGAATGTGATGGCAGACCGCATTCGCGAGAGTACGAAAGAGGAGCAGCAGACAGAGAAGCTGATGGCTCTGGGACGGCTGTCGGCAGGGCTTGCGCATGAATTAAATAATCCGGCATCCGCCGCGCGGCGAGCAGCCGATGAACTGCGCAAGGCGCTGGCCTCAGTGCGAGCCGCGGTGGTGCGACTCGACGAGCGGGGATTGCCTAATGACTCGCGACTCTTTCTTGCTGAGCTGGAACAGAACTGGGCTGCCCGCGAAGGGCCACAAACCGCCCTGGATACCCTGGAGCGCAGCGAGCGTGAAGAGGCGCTTGCCGACTGGCTGACGGCGCACAACATAAAACAGCCGTGGGATTTGGCGGCTTCGTTAGTGGATCTCGGCTGCCGCAGAGAAACTCTAGACGAAATCGCCCGGCGCGTTCCGCTTGGGTTTCTAGATGACGTTCTGCTGAGAATGAGCGCTGCGTTTACCATCTCGCGGCTTGCCGAACAGATCGAAAGCAGCGCTGCCCGTATTTCCGAGATGGTTCAGGCCATCAAAGAGTACAGTTACATGGACCAGGCGCCGCAACAGGAGATCGATATCCATCAGGGAATTGAGAACACGCTGGTCATGCTGCACTATCGGCTGAAGAATGGAGTAGAAATCGCGCGCGAATATGACCGTACGCTGCCGAAGGTGTGCGCGCACGGAAGCGAATTGAACCAGATTTGGACCAACCTGATCTCGAATTCCATCGACGCAATGAAAGGCAGTGGCAAGCTGGCGATCAAGACCACGCGTGATGGCAGCTGCGTGCGAATAGAAATAATCGATAACGGGCCCGGAATACCCGAAGGACTTCGCAGCCGGGTCTTTGAACCCTTCTTCACGACAAAACCTGTGGGAGAGGGAACGGGTTTGGGATTAGAGATGGTGCAACGCGTCGTGAGAAAGCACGGGGGCGATGTGCGATTCACGTCGCGCCCCGGTGAGACCAACTTTGTGGTCCGCATTCCCTTTGGCGGTTCCGGCCCGAACGTGTAGAGTTCTCCGTCCGCCCGTCTGCGAGTCCCGCCATGGGCTACCGTCACAACGACAGTAACGTGTACTTTAATGCTGCCGTCTGAAAAGGCAGATAAGCCTTACGGCACTTAACCTGTGTGGGTTGGTCCGGGAGAATATCGTTGGAGGACCACATGAAGAGCAAAGTTGCCTGCTCAGCCCTGATAGGCATTACAATGTGCGCTTTGGCGGCGGCCGCCGAAAAGCCGCGTGTGTTCATTACGGAGAGCACGGCTGCACAGGCGTCCGGGGATGTCGCTGACGGTAATGCGAAAAGTTCCTTGGCGTTTACGGGCGGTACCAGCCCGCAGAACGTTGAAGTGATAAAGGCATTCGCTCGATACTGCCCCGCTGTCGTAGTGACAGCAAATCGCGAGAAAGCGGAGTACCTCGTGCAGTTGGATCACGAGGCGATCAATCCAACAACCCCCTTCGTACACGGGAACAAGGTCGCCGTATTCAACAAGAAAGAAGACCTGATTTATAGCAACTCCACGCGGATTCTGAGTAGCGCGGTTAGAGATGCTTGTTCAGCGATCACAAGCGGGCGTGGCAAGGAATAACCAGCCGAGTTGTTTTCGATGGCGTGCAGAGCCGGAATCTCATGGCGGCCGTCGATGCCGGGCACCAGTACAAGGCTCACTTCATCGACGAGGTCTGCAAGAATGCGCCGTTGATGTGACCGCCGCCTTCCAGCAGCAAGCGGCGAATTCCGAAATGCTCGCCCAGCAGGCCTACTGATGTGCGGAGATCATTTCGGATTTTCCGGCAACGATGTAGGAGATGCCTTTGTCGGGCAGCATGGAAAGATAATCTTCCGGCGCGCCTTCGCTGAGGATGCAGATCAAATGATCGCCGTCGATATTATTGCGCGGCGAGCTGGCGAGCGATGGCAAGACCGATGCCGCGATTAGCGCCTGTAATGAGCACCGTTTTTGCACGTGAAGCCTCCCCAAAAACCTCTTACCTTGAACGCCAGACGCTTTTCCGATCCGCTACCAAGGCTGATTCGCCGGACCCACCGTGAATTCATTGATCGTCGTGTCCTCGGGCTGATCGATCGCCATTGCCACGACATCGGCGACGCGGTCCGGCGAAATCCCATACCGGTTATACACGTTGTTCATCGCCTCGGCCGTCTCTTTGTGGCTGATCATGCCGAGCAATTCAGTGTTGATAGCGGCAGGGTAGATCGTCGCCGTACGGATGTTCGTTCCCTCCATGGCTGATTCCATGCGGAGGACCTCCATGAAATCCCGCAGGAACCACTTCGTCCCGCCGTACACCGCGCCACCAGGGTAGGCTTTGAGCCCGGCGACCGACGACGTCGCGATCACATGACCGGCCTTCTGCTTGATAAAGGTCGGCAGTACGGACGCTACTCCGTTCAGGACGCCCTTGATGTTCACATCGACGGTCTCGTGCCAGTCCCCGGTTTTAAGCGCGGAAAGAGGCGAGTTGGGCATGATACCCGCGTTCAGGAAAATGACGTCTACGCGTCCGAACTTATCGAGGGCGAGTTTGACAAGATCGTCATTGTTGGACTGTTTCGTCACGTCCAATTCCCGATAGGCGGCCGCTCCGCCGCCGCTCCCGATCGCGTCGGCGATCTGTTTCAACCTGTCTTCGCGCCGCGCACCCAGGACGACCTTCGCTCCCTTGCTCCCGAGCAGCTTCGCCGTTGCTTGGCCGATCCCGGACGATGCCCCGGTGATTATCACGACTTTGTCTTTGATCATCTTCGTTCTCCGTTCTCAATCCGTTTCTGATACTTCGCATCTCACGGCCTGAATTCGTGTAGAGCCTTGTCCTACGTCCTCGATATCCAGCCGATCTTTCTGGCGCTAACGAGCGGTGTAGCCCCCATCGACGGCGAGCGCGTGTCCAATCACGAAACCCGCGCCGGGGCTGCAAAGCCACAGTACCGCCGAGGCGACCTCCTCTGGCTTACCGAGCCGGCCAATGGGTTGCTCCGTCGTGATGTCTTTCATCGTTTCGGGCTCTTTAGCGATCATGGCCGCAACCATCGGCGTGTCAATGGCGCCGGGACATATGGCATTGATGCGAATGCCGCGCGCCGCATACTCAAGGGCAGCGCTCTTGGTGAGCCCAATCACGCCGTGTTTCGTGGCATGGTAGATCGCGCGGCCGGGGATGCCAATAAGGCCTCCGATCGAAGAATTGTTCACGATGGCGCCGCTTTCTTGTTTGCGCATCTGAAGCAATTCGTATTTCATGCAGAGCCACACGCTCTTGAGATTGATCGCGTTGACGCGGTCGAACTCTTCGCTGGTCGAGTCGGCCGTTTCAACAGCAAGGCTCTGGACGCCGGCATTGTTGAAAGCGGCATCCAGCCGTCCGAAGCTAGCGACGGTCTGTTCAACCATCTTCTTCACGTGGGCTTCATTCGTGACATCGCAACCGATGGCGATTGCTTTATGACCCGCAGCAACCATCCGATCCGCGATGTTGCGCGCCGCCGCTTCGTTGAGATCGACCAGTGCGACCGCCGCGCCTGCTTCTGCGAAAGCCTCGGCCGTCGCAAGCCCCATGCCTGAAGCAGCGCCCGTAACGAGGGCGACTTTTCCTTCGAATGATAAGTCCATAGTTCACTCCTACATTCACCTGGCGGATAGCTGTCGCCTTCCGCTCTTACTTTGCTTCTTCGAAAACCTTCCGCGCGATCGACAAGGCAGTGCTCGCCGTCGGCCAGCCGGAATAGAAGGCGAGGTGGGTAATTGTCTCGATAATCTCGTCGCGTGTCACGCCGTTGTCCAGCGCCTTCTTGAGGTGGAACGGCAGCTCGTTCGTGCGGTAAAGCGATATCAGAGAGGCGACGGTGACGAGACTGCGGTCGCGCGGCTTAAGACCGGGCCTTTCCCAAACATCGCCGAACAAAACGTCGTCTGTATATTGCGCCAGCGCGGGCGCGATATCTCCAAATGCTTTACGTCCATTGTCTGGCATGGCTATTGATCCTTCCCGTTGGTTTGCGGACCGGCGAGGTATTGCTCGTCGGTGACTTTTTCCATCCATTCCACATTCTTGCCGTTGAGTTGCTCCGTAATGGCGATATGCGCCATTGCGGTGGTCGGCGTCGCTCCGTGCCAGTGCCGGTGGTTGGGCGGGCACCAGATGACGTCGCCTGCGCGAATTTCAACGATGGGTTCACCCTCGCATTGGGTCCAGCCGACGCCCTGGGTGACGATCAAGGTTTGGCCCAATGGATGGGTATGCCAGGCCGAACGCGCGCCCGGTTCGAAAGTAACGAGACCGCCGGTCACCCGCGACGGCTCCGGCGCCTGGATAATCGGGTCAATGCGCACAACACCGGTGAAGTACTGTTCAGGTCCCTTTTGAGATGGCCTTGATCCGTTACGCATGATTTCCATAGGTGAGCCCTCTTTGGTTTGAAGTCGTTCCAATGTTTCCCGCTGTCCCTAATTCCAAATTACGCTCTTTATATCTTTTGAGTAGTATGTATTAAAGACAAAGGCTTATGAGCAGGATTCAATAATGGAACGAAACGATCTCAGTACTTTGGCCGCCTTCCTTTCTGTCGCCGAGGAACGCAGCTTTACGCGCGCTGCCAAGCGGCATGGCGTTTCGCCCTCCGCGATGAGCCATGCAATCCGAGGGCTCGAAGAAGACATCGGCGTTCGCCTGCTGTCGCGCACCACGCGCAGCGTCGCTCCGACCGAAGCGGGAGAGCAGCTCCTTGCACGTCTGCGTCCCGCAGTTAACGAAGTGCAGGAAGCTCTGGACCAGCTCTCCGGCCTGCGCAACAAACCTTCGGGCCGTCTGCGGCTGTTGCTGCCCAGGCTGGCGGGCACGGAGTTGCTCGCGCCGAAGCTGGTGCAATTTACGCGCGATTATCCGGACGTCGTCCTTGACATCACAGCCGATGACACGCACCTCGATATCGTTGCCGGCGGCTACGATGCAGGCATCCAGTTCGGCGAATATATCCAAAAGGACATGATCGCGGTGCGCGTGTCCAAAGACCATCGCGCCGCTATCGTCGGTTCTCCTGCCTACTTCAAGTCGTACCCCAAGCCGAAAGCTCCGCGTGACCTGCTCAGCCATAGATGCATCAATTTCCGCCACGGGCATGGCGGTGATGTTTACAGGTGGGAGTTCGAAAAGGGCAGAAAATCGCTGTCAGTTGCGGTCAACGGGCCGCTGATAGTTGACGACGTGGAGGTCGTGATACGCGCCGCGCTCGATGGCATCGGCCTCGCTTTCGTGGGCGAGGATAAGGTTGCCCAGCATCTTGCGAGCAGCGCGCTTATTCGCGTGCTGGACGATTGGTGCCAGCCGTTCTCCGGCTTCTTCCTGTATTACCCGAGCAGACGGCAGCAGCCCCCTGCGTTGGCGGCGTTAATTGACACTCTTAGGCTTTGAGGACTTGCCATTCGGTTTTCGCGTTCGCCGATCCATACCACTCAATGACAGATTCCATTTTCGAATCCATGCCCTATCAGCTAAGAGCAACAACAGCAGCCGTTTACACGGAAAGACGCTTTGTACAAATCGGTACAACGATTGAGAAAATCGCTTATAACTTACGGAAAGAAAAGGTGTGGCTCCCCGACATGGATTCGAACCACGATTAACGGCTCCAAAGGCCGCTGTCCTACCATTAGACGATCGGGGATCTGACGCAAAATCAGTTTAGCAAGCACTCAGGAGACGCGATCTTGAGCGGCGCGTCACCAATCCGCATAGGCGGTGCCATCCAGCGACAATTTATCCGAGCCACTGCGAACGTCGAAAATTCCGGGCGCACTGTTGGCTCCGCCGATGGGCGTGTCCTCCATAATGATGCGCCAAGTCTGGTCGGACGAGGTCATCGGATCTTGCGGAATCTGCCGCAGGTAGCCTTCCGAGACCAGATCCTGCAGGGTTTCGGGGGCTTTTTGTTTATCCACCGTGTACTCATCAATCATGCTGCGCAAAGTGAACAAATTGTTGCGCAATACACTTTCTTTGGCACGCGTAATCGACTTCGAATAAATCGGCAGAGCAATGGCTAAGAGCACCGAGATAATGGCCATCACGACCATCAACTCGATGAGCGTAAATCCGCGAATGGCTCTTGTTACCCTCGCCAAGTGATTTCGTGACTGCTGCATTACCATTCCGCGTACGGAGTGCCGTCGCTTCCGTTACCCATCGCCTTCGAGTACACGTCGAAGACATTTTGACCACCCCAAGAGGACGAATCAGGCTCGTCCTGCATGCTGCGCTTCCCCCAGTCGGTATCGCCCGTGAATGGATCCTTTGGAATTCTTCGCAAAAAGCGCATCTTCCCGGTCTGCCCGTTGCCGCTGAGAGTGTTCGCAAGCTTTACCCCATCCACAAGCGCCTCAAGGGTTAGCGGATAACAGTAAGCTTCTGGATTGGTCGGCTCCAGCTTACCCGCGTCGCAGTAGTCCTTATATTTGTCAATGGCGGCCCGCACGTCATCCAGGTCCCGCCGCAGGTCCTTTTCACGTTGGCGGATTACTTGATGACGGGCCAGCGGCACGGCCATCGTCGACAGAATGAGGAGAATACTGAACGCCACAATGAGCTCAACCAATGTGAGGCCTGCCTGACTAGATCGCCGCCGGCGCAGGCTGTCGCCGTTCGCGCGCGTGAACGCGCTTTGGTTAACCCTCCTCATGTACTGCAAACTCTCATTTTACGGCTTCACGACGGGTGGTGGATTGCCCGGAGGAGGTGTGGCTGACGCAGGCTGGACCGCTCCCGGCACGGGCTGTGAGACAGAAACCGGCTGCGAAGCGGAAACTGGCTGTGTGTTATCTTCCGGCGGCTTCTTGCCAGTCGGTTGCGGGCTCGATCCGGGCAGCGGTGTCAAGGGCGTGGCCGGTTTCGGGGGAACCGTATTGAGTGGAACCGGCAAAGGCGCGTTGGTTGTCAACGGCGTGCCTTCCGGTTTGTGTTCCACATGCGTGACGCGCTCGGTTCCTGCGTAGACACCCTCATCGCCAACATGGCTCATATCCACCGGACGCAGGATATGCGGAATCAATGCAATCAGCACCTGATTATCGGTACTGGTTCGGCCTTTGGTTCCGAACAGGTATCCAAGCAGCGGAATATTGGCGAATCCAGGCACACCTGACAGCGTGGAAGCCAGTTCCTTATCGCTCAGGCCGCCGAGAATGCTCACTTCTCCGTCCTTCATCCGGATATCGGCCTCATCCACCTGTTGTCCGATAATCGGCTCCTGGATGCCGCCGATAGTAACCGTATTCAACTCGTTTGAGATCTCAACCTTCACGTGCATGCTGACTTCGTCGGCGCCATTCACGTGGGGAGTCAAATCGATATTTGTACCGACATCCACCTGCTGGAACTGGGTCGTGGCGTATGGGATTGAGCCCGGCGTCGCAACGGCAGAATTCAAAGATCCAGAGACATAGGGAATCTTTTCGCCGATCTTCAGCGAAGCCTTTCCGCCATCGGTTGCTCGCAACTGCGGCCGCTGCATCACGTGATTACGTGTATCGCTGAGCAGTGCCTGGATGACGGTACTCGGAAGCGTGGTCGACCAGTCTGCGGAAGAAAGGTGACGCAGATTGTTGATGCCTACTGAGGTGCCTGTCGTTGTTGTTGTTGCTGCTGGTGTTGTAGTCGAACCCGTGGTCGTAGTGCCGGTTCCAGTGGTGCCGTTGACAGCAATCGAAGAACGCGGAGTGAAATTTACAGGAATTGACAGGCCGTTTGCGCCCAGCAGCGCCGCCCCAAACGTGTTGATTACAGTCTTGTTCACTTCCATGACGATGACGTCGATGGACACTTCGGCTTTGGGCCGGTCCAGGTCATGAACCAGCTTCTCAGCCAGCGCTATCGCATCTGAGGCGCCGCGGACCACTATCGCGTTCTGGCTGGGAACCGCAAAGATTCCCACATTGAGTTTCGTTCCGGTTCTTACGCCATTGAAAATATCCATCAGCTCGTTCTGCGTCGATGCATTTTGGATATAGAAGACCTTAACCAGTTCGTCCTGGTATTCCTGGCGCTTCGGGTCAGTTTCCTGTGTGACAAAAATCGCGTTATGGCTAATCGGTTTCCAAAACGTATGCGTTTCAAGGCCAATGTAGTCCAACGCCTCTTCCAAAGTGACGTTGTTGAGGTCGAGGTTGAAGTTCTTGGTCTGTAGAGTGTCAATCCCCTGGGGGTCAAACAGAACGTTAATTCCGGCCAGCTTGCCAACGCTTTCGTAAAGAACACGAGAGGGCTGATTGTTCATTGCCAAATGAGAAATTGGCGTATTCAGCGGCCTTAGAGTGGGTGGCCCCTCAAGCGAGCTAATCCGTTGCTCAACTTGCTGCCGGGCTTTCTCGGCCGGGGTCAAGACCGGGGCGCCCGCAGGCATTTTGGTCCGCTCCTTCAACATCTCGGTTGTCTGGCGGATTTCTTCAAGCGTAATGGGCGAGGATGGATTATCCAGAAAAGCTTTCTGAAATTGGGCTAACGCTTCATCCAGCTTTTGTTCGTGCTGGAGCCGACGGCCCTCCGCCAAATGCGCTTGGGACGCCTTTGCACGCATGCGCTCGTCTGCGATCACATATTCTGGTTCCTGCGGGTCGGCATCTACGGCCTGATCGTAGTAATTAAGGGCCGCGTCGAAGTCGTTCTGGGCCTCGGCCTTTTGACCCAGCTTGTAGATCTTATCGCTCTTTTTATTGCGTGCCTGGACAGGCGGAACGGCGAGTCCAAGTACACACGCGAGCGCAACGCAATCGCGCAATCTATTCGAAAGATTCACCTTAAGTAATCCCAGCCCATGTTAGACTACAAAGCGCAGAAGCTCCCTTGAGCATCTCCCGTAACGACGCACGTTTTCGGCCAAAACCAGATTTGATACTTCGCCTCAAGAAACACTGTCGCACGGGGGCTCTAATTCTCTCTTTTCGAATGGAAGACGTTACGGAGTGATCCGCCGTGCAAGTGATTGCCGGCTCTGAAAAGATTTTGGATGAGAAACAAGCACCCTGGCAGCCTCCAGGCAGGCTTGCCGGGCACTTAGGAGTCGTGTGGCCCAGGAACCAGCAATCAAGATTTTGAGCGACAATCGCTCAGCAGGTCATAACTATCATCTCCTCGAACGGTATGAGGCTGGAATGGTACTCACTGGAACCGAAGTCAAATCTGCCAAATCCGGCAAAATTCAACTCAAAGAGAGCTATGCGGAGGTCACGGAGAACGAGGCCTGGCTCATGAATGCGCATATCAGCGAATATTCCCACGGCAACATCATGAACCATGCCCCGGTTCGGAAGCGGAAACTGTTACTGCACCGGTCGGAGATCGAAAAGCTACAGACCGCAACGCGCGAGAAGGGGCTGACGCTTGTCCCCACCAAGCTCTACCTGAAGGCAGGCCGAATTAAGGTGGAGATAGCCGTAGCCAAAGGCAAGAAATTTCACGACAAGCGAGAAGCCGTCAAAGCAAGAGAAATGCAGGCCGAGGCCAAGGCGGAGGTGGCCCGTCGCGCTCGAACCTGATGGGCAAGACTGGCCTTCCAAAAATAGAAAACTGATGCAAATCCAGATTGAAATTTCATCGATTGACAAAGTGGCTGCAGACGCCGTAGCCGTTATCTGTTTCGAAGCGGGAGAAAAGACGACTGAAGCTACCACGGCGGTTGCGCCGTCCCAGTCCTCGGACCCCGACATTGCTGGTCAGGGCGGCTGGCTGGCTGAGTTGAGGGCCAGTGGTGAATTCAGCGGGCGGCTGTACGAAATGAGTGTTCTCTATCGCCCCCAGACGCTGGCCGCGAAGCGATTGGTAGTAATCGGCGGCGGGAAACGGCAGAAGTTTACCTCTGCCGAGGCCCGGCGGATCGGCGGCGCGCTGGTACGCGGTCTGAAATCGAAGGGCGTCAAAACCATCGCGTTGCTCTTGGAGGGCGCGGAAGCATGCCGACCATGCCGGGCCGGCGCTAGAGGGCGCCATCCTTGGCGGGTGGGAGCCCGATGCGCTGAAGACCGACCCCAAAAAGAACGAAACTCGTGTGGAGCGTTTCACGGTCGTGTTGCCCGACTCTGCCGCGCAATCGCTTGACAAGACCTCGCAGCACGCCGAAATTATCGCCGAATCGCAGAATCTGGCCCGGAACCTGATCAACCAGCCGGCCAACATCCTGAACCCGGCGGAATTGGCCTCAGCAGCAAAGGGTGTCGCGCAGGAAGTCAACTTGGAATACGAGGCGCTCGACCGAGACGCAATGAAGCAGTTAGGAATGGGCGCGCTGTTGGGTGTTGCACAGGGCAGCAGCAACGATCCTTTTCTAGTTGTCTTGAAGTATCGACCTAGCTTTATCGACGGCGGTAATCACTTGGCGCTGGTCGGAAAGGGTGTGACGTTCGACACTGGCGGCATCTCGATTAAGCCGTCGGAAGGCATGGAAAAAATGCGCTATGACATGGCCGGAGCTGCGGCCGTGATTGGCGCAATGCGAGCTATTGGGAAGTTGAAGCCCGCAATCCCGGTAACCGCCTACATCCCCACTGCGGAAAATATGGTGAACGGAAACGCCTATCGGCCCGGAGACATCCTCACCTCGCTTTCCGGGAAGACGATTGAGGTATTGAATACTGATGCCGAAGGCCGCCTGCTTCTCGCAGATGCGATTACGTACGCGATTCGCAATGGCGCAACCCATATAGTAGACGCGGCTACTTTGACCGGAGCTATCGGTATCGCTCTGGGACACCACAATATCGGAGCTTTCACCAATAACCAGGAATTTCTAGAGCACGTCATGAAGGCGTCCAGGCAAGCAGGCGAAAAAATGTGGCAGCTTCCAATGGATGATGACTACAAGGACTATTTAAAGTCCGCCTTTGCCGATCTACCGAATGTGGGCGGCCGGCATGCCGGTTCCATTACTGCCGCCTGGTTTTTGCGCGAGTTTGCCGATCCCACGCCCTGGGTACATCTGGATATCGCGGCAACGGCGTGGCTGGACGATGCGAAGGCATGGCTGTCTAAAGGCCCGACCGGAGTCGGAGTTCGAACCTTTATTCAACTCGCTCAGGACTGGGCTCCCGCGATGACACGATGAGGGCCTGATCTAGACGCGAACAAGTCTCGGGTAATCATCTAACGCCGATATCGTCTAGCAGTTTGAACTCAGTCGCCGCGAGTGTTTCGGATATGCTAAGTCGGCGGAGGTAATCAGGATGCAACTTCGTGTGCTTGCATTTGTCCTTGCCGGGGGCAAAGGCACGCGGCTCTATCCCCTAACCAAAGAGCGCGCTAAACCGGCGGTGCCATTTGGCGGACGTTATCGAATCGTAGATTTTGTCCTCAGCAGTCTGGTGAATTCCGGCATCTATTCAATTTATGTACTAATCCAATTCAAGAGCCAGTCGCTGTTGCAGCACTTGCGGGAGGGCTGGGAAGTCAGCGGTCTATTAAAGAACAATTTCATTATTCCGGTGCCCGCCCAGATGCGCTCGGCGCAGGAGGACTGGTACCGCGGCACGGCTGACGCTATCTCCCAGAACATCAATCTCATTGAGCAGGCCGATCCGCACGTGGTCGCAATCTTCGGCGCCGATCATATTTACCGCATGAATATCAGGCAGATGATCGAATATCACGTTGAAAAACGTGCCGGTGTCACGGTTGCGGCAATACCCGTTCAGAAGGAGCTTGCCTCTGAGTTCGGCGTAATAGAGACGACGCCCGATGGCCGGATTATCGGCTTCCATGAAAAAAAGGCCGACGCGCCCACCATGCCCGACGATCCAAACCAGGTTTACGCGTCAATGGGCAATTATGTGTTCTCCACCGATCTGCTGCTTCGGGAACTCTACAACGACCAGAAGAATGAAGACAGTTCGCACGACTTCGGCAAAGACATTTTGCCCTCGCTGATTGGCCGCGTGGACATGTTCTCATACGATTTTCAAACCAACATCATTCCGGGTGATCCCATTGGCTCTCCGCAATACTGGCGCGATGTGGGGACACTGGACGCTTATTACGAAGCCAGCATGGATCTGCGTGCAGTATCGCCCGAACTGAACCTATACAACCGGCAGTGGCCGTTGCGGACAGCGGGCTACTTTGACGCCCCGGCAAAATTTGTGTTCGATGAAAACGGCCGCCGCGGCATGGCGATCGATTCCATCATTGCGGGCAGCACCATCGTCTCCGGCGGCATGGTGAAGTGCTCTGTCCTGGGCCGAGGCGTGCGCATTCACACCGGGGCATACGTCGAGAGTGCGGTCATTTTCGACAACTGCGACATCGGACGGCGCGCTAAGGTGAAGCGGGCGATTCTGGATAAGAACGTCAAGGTCCCGGCAGATACGGAAATCGGTTACGATCTGGAAGAAGATCGCAAGAAGTACCACGTCACGGAGAGCGGAATCGTAGTCGTCGAAGGTCATCAATCGACGGTGGACGTCGCCACAATTCAAGTGTGAGCGGCATTGGGGCCGCAATCTGCTACCGGCCGCGTTTTGGAAATGACTAACGCAACCGCTACGACAACGATGCAGCCGACCACGTTGTACCAGAGAAACGAAATTTGAGTAAATCGCGCGACAGAAAAAATGGCGATCTCTCCCGCGATAACTCCCCAGAACGCCGCTGTTCCGCCCACCTTTTTGCAAAAGAACGCCAGCACAAAAACGCCTAACATTCCGCCGTAAAAGAGCGAACCAACGATATTGACTCGCACGATCAGGGCGCCGAAGCCGCGCGCTCCCCAGGCTGCAAAAGCAATGGCATACGCGCCCCAGAATACGGTCAGAGCACGTGAGGCCATCAGATAATGCGTGTCGCTCTTGCCGCGCACGAAAAAGCGGCGATAGATATCAACCACCGATACCGTCGCAAGCGAATTGATCTCGCCCGACGTTGAACCCATGGACGCCGAGAAGATGACGCCAATGACCAAGCCCACCAGGCCGACCGGAAGATAAAGGCGCACGAATGAGAGAAAGATGTAGTTCGTATCATCAAAACGCTCACCGCCGTGTAGCGTCTGGACGATTTGCAGCCCTCGTCCCCGCGCCTTCGTGTAATCCGATTCCGCAGACCGGAAGCTTGATAGTGCGCCGGCGTCTTTTCCGCCATCTCTTATAGATTGCGCAAGCTGTTGCGCGGCATCGCGCCGGTGCTCAAAAGCGTGTCGGAATTGTTCCTCAACCGGCTTCCAACCAGAAGTCTTGGCAACCCGCGCCGCTTCCCCGGGCTGAAAAATGATCGGCGCCGGAACAAATAGCGACAGCACAAAGACCATGACACCGATGAACAGAATGAAAAGCTGCATGGGTATCTTGACCGTCGCATTGAATAACAGGCTCAACCGGCTTTGCGCAATGGATTTGCCCGTAAGATAGCGCTGCACCTGGCTTTGATCACAGCCAAAATACGCAAGCGCGAGAAACCCGCCGCCGACGAGCCCACTCCAGAGGTTATAGCGATCGCTCAAATCGAGCCGGAGATCGACAATGTTCAGACGGCCGGCCGCGCCGGCTAAATGCAAAGCGTCCAGAAAGGAAATATTCGAAGGAAGCGCATGGATCACCACGATCAGGCTCAAAATCAAGGCGACGAAAATCATGCTCATCTGCTGAACGTCTGCCCAGGTGAGCGCTTTGATGCCGCCGGTAGCGGTATAAGTGATAACCAGCACGCCGATTAGAACCGTTATCAAACGGTCTGACCAACCAAGCACCGCTGCAAGCGCAACGGCCGGTGCATAAAGCCCGATTCCCGCTGCCAAACCACGTTGAATCAGGAAAATCAATCCCACCAGGGCGCGGGTTTTGGCGTCGAACCGCTGCTCCAGATATTCGTAGGCGGTGAAGACCTTGGCCCGGTGAAAAATGGGTACGGCGGTGGCGGAGAGCAGCACCATAGCAATGGGCAAGCCAAAATAAAACTGGACGAAGCGCATGCCGTCCACAAATCCTTGGCCGGTGGTGGAAATGAACGTAATTGCGCTCGCCTGGGTTGCCAGTATGGAGAGGCCCATTGCATACCAGGGCATACTCTTTCCGGCCAGCAGGTATTTACTAGTCGTGCTGCTGCCGCGCCCGCGATAGAGACCGAACGAGACCAGTGACACCAGCCAGAGGCCCATGACCACCCAATCGAGCGCTCTCATTAAACGATCGATTCAACCCGGAATATTCGCGTGATCACGTATAGCGCAACAATGAGTAAACCGAGATAGAGCAGGACGGCTACATAGACCCTACTCCACCGTTTTAGGAAGGGCGGAGGTTCATCGATTATTTTTTTTTCGATGTGAAGAGTTTCCATTATGGCTAGAGAGTATGCAATACACTCAGTGGCAGTTTTAGAATAAAGACGATACCCTAGGATTTCCAGCAGCGCTAACGGACCAGCATCCGGAGGAACCGATCTTCCAGACCGGTTGGTATGCCTTAGGCCGTAAACGGGAAAATTGTGGCCAATTCATCCACACGCCAGCCTATCAATGTCCTAATTGTCGACGACGAGGAATCGCAGCGCGCGCCGCTGGCGGCGATGGTTTCCGCGTGGGGTTTCAACGTGGAAACTGCAGCCGATGGACAAGAAGCGCTGGAAAAGATGGCTTCCTTCCCGCCGAATGTCATCGTCACCGACTTGATGATGCCGCGCATGGACGGCTTTGAGCTGATGAAGCGATTGAACGGCGATGGCGAGATGCCGCCGGCAATCGTGCTAACTGCGTTCGGCAACATCGAAACCGCTATCCAGACCATTCACGATTTAGGCGCATTCTGGTTCTTGGAAAAGCCGATCCAGCCCGCGGCTTTGCGGGTGTTGCTGGAACGCGCCGCCTCCCAGAACCAACTTTCGCAGGAAGCCGAACGCCTGCACCGGGTGCTCTCGTATTCCGGCGTGTTGGTGGATATGGTGGGCGCCTCGCCGCAAATGCAGCAGGTATTTACCACCATTCAGCAAGTGGCGCCCAGCAAGGCCGCGATCTTGGTCACAGGGGAAAGCGGCACGGGCAAGGAACTGGTGGCGCGCGCCGTACATCAGCTCAGCCCCCGGCGTGCCGGGCCTTTCGTCGCCATCAACTGCGCCGCCATGCCTGAAACGCTGATGGAAAGCGAGTTGTTTGGGCATGAAAAGGGTGCGTTTACCGGCGCGCTGGAGCGGCGAGCAGGATGTTTTGAGCTGGCGCAGCACGGGACATTGCTGCTCGATGAACTCGTGGAGATGCCGTCCGGTACCCAGGCCAAGCTGCTGCGGGTTCTGGAAGATTCGCGGGTACGGCGATTAGGCGGCAAGAGCGAGATTTCGGTGGACGTGCGCGTAATTGCGGCGACCAACCGCACCGTCGATGACGCGCTTAAAAAAGGCGATCTACGTGAAGACCTCTATTACCGGTTGAACGTTTTTCAAATCGCTCTTCCACCCCTACGGCAGCGCCTTTCGGACCTGCCGGTTCTTACGGAAACCCTGATTGCGCATTTGAACAAGAAGCATTCGACGAACGTGTCAGGCGTCACGCAGGAAGTAACCGATGCGTTCAAGAAGTATTCCTGGCCGGGTAACGTGCGCGAATTGCGGAATGTGCTGGAACGCGCCGTGATCATGGCGGGCGAAGGCACAATCCAGATGGCGCATCTGCCGTTTGATTTCGGAGTATCGGTAGGATCGAGGCAGCCGCCGCAGGTATTTGAACCCGACAGCGTTCGATTGCCTGTGGGAACTACAGTGGGCGAGGCCGAAAAAGCCCTCATTCACCTGACGCTGACGCATACGAAGAACAACAAAACACGGGCGGCCGAAATTCTAGGTATCAGCTTGAAAACACTCTTCAATAAGCTGAAAGAATACGGCGCTCAAGACGGCGAAGTGCCCGCCTAGACGGGCGAGAGCCGCATGTTACGCTAGGGTTTCCTGCGCGGCGCTGCTCCCAGCGCAGACCTCGATTTAGATGCCCGATATCGCCGAACTGAAGAAAACTCCGCTATTCGAAGTGCACTGTGCTTTGAATGCCAAGCTGGTGGATTTCGGCGGCTGGAATATGCCTGTGCAGTATTCGGGCATCTTGCAGGAACACAACGCGGTACGAACGGCAGTCGGGGTGTTCGATGTCAGCCACATGGGCGAGATCGAGGTGCATGGCCCCGAGGCCGCGAAACTGGTGGATTACGTCGCGACCAATAATGCCGGCAAGCTGAAAACCGGACAGGCGCATTATTCTGGCCTGCTTTATGAGCACGGCGGGTTTGTCGACGACATCCTCGTCCACAAAGTGTCCGACGACCATTTTTTTTTGTGCGTTAATGCGTCGAATCAGGACAAGGATTTTGAGCATATCTCCGCTCATAATCGCTTCGACGCGGACGTTATTTTCGCCAGCGATCGCTACGCCCAGTTGGCCGTGCAAGGACCGAAAGCGCTGGAGACGGTTCAGAAGCTAACCGATACCAACCTGAGCGCGATCAAATACTACTGGTTCACGGATGGAGAAGTTGCGGGCGTGCCTGCGCGCATTGCGCGTACCGGCTACACCGGCGAAGACGGTTTGGAACTTTACGTTGCGCCCGAATCGGCCGGGCGTGTATGGAATGCGGTGCTCGATGCGGGCAAAGAATTCGAGATCAAGCCGTGTGGTTTAGGCGCGCGCAACACCCTTCGCCTGGAAGCCAAGATGGCCCTCTACGGCCACGAAATCACTGCATCTATCAACCCGTTGGAAGCAGATCTGGCTTGGATCGTAAAGATGGACAAGGGTGAATTCGTCGGGCGGCCAGCCTTAGAAAAGGTGCAGCAGCATGGCATCACTCGCAAGCTGGTGGGCTTTGAGATGGAAGAACGCGGGATTGGGCGCGATGGCTACGAAGTCTGGATGGATGGCAAACCGGCGGGCTGGGTGACCAGCGGCGGGCCTTCGCCAACACTGAATAAGAACATCGGACTATGTTATCTGCCGGTTGACAAAGCGACGCCTGGCCAGGCGATTCAGGTGATGATTCGGAATGCGCCTGTTAACGCGCTCACCGTTCCAACTCCGTTCTACAAGAGAGCAAAGTGATGACCTACCCGGAAAGCTACA
This sequence comes from Terriglobia bacterium, assembly GCA_963846025.1. GTDB lineage: Bacteria > Acidobacteriota > Terriglobia > Bryobacterales > Bryobacteraceae > Bog-105. Next base: position 162,376 of record CAWJUG010000013.1, read on the forward strand.
AATACACCAAGCAACACGAATGGGTTCATGTTGAAGGCGATGAAGGCACGATCGGTATCACCGATCATGCACAACATGAACTCGGCGACATCGTGTTCGTTGATCTGCCGAAGGTAGGAACCAAGGTCACGAAGGGACACACGTTCGGATCTGTTGAATCTGTGAAAGCGGTATCGGACATTTACGCTCCGGTTTCAGGCGAGATTACTGCGGTGAATGACCTTCTCTCCAAGAGTCCGGAGAAACTGAACGAAGATCCGCATGGCAGCGCTTGGCTAATCAAGGTGAAACTCTCATCTCCAGAAGAAATGAACGAACTTATGGCGGCGGCCGATTATCAACAATATGCCGGCTCTGAATAGCAGGCGTTGCGACTTGTTCCGGGGTTGAAGAGCTAGTTGAGATATCTACCGAAATCAGATTCCGAGCGGCGCGAGATGCTCGGGACGATCGGCGCGAAGACCGAAGAAGATTTGATCGCGTATTTGCCGCCCGATGTGCGCTTCGACAAGGGTCTAAACATCGAAGACGGCAAGAGCGAGTACGAAATCGTCGATTATTTCAAGCAGCGCGCCGCTGAAAATGCGCTTGGATACTCCAGCTTTCTAGGCGCAGGCGTTTACAATCACTTCCGGCCAGTCGTCGTGGATACGGTTGTTTCACGCGGCGAGTTCTTAACTTCATACACGCCCTATCAGGCCGAAATCTCACAAGGCACGCTGACCAGCATCTTCGAATTTCAGACGATGGTGTGCCAGCTAACCGGCATGGAAGTGGCTAATGCGTCGATGTATGACGGATCATCGGCAGTGCCGGAAGCGGCCATGATGGCGGTGCGCATCACACGGCGCGACAAGATTCTTATCGCCCGCACTGTGCATCCGGAATACCGCGAAGTGCTGAGCACGTGTACGAAGCATCAAGGCATCCCCGTTGAGGAACTGGCATACGGCAAGAATGGCCGCCTGGATCTGGATGATCTGAGGAAAAAGCTGGATGAAGAGATAGCGGCGGTCATTTTACAGACGCCGAACTTCTTCGGCATTCTGGAGCAGGCGCCGGAGATTTCTCGAATTGTTCAGAGCAAGGGCGCGTTGCTGGTGGTGGTGTTTACCGAAGCCGTGGCGCTGGGAATAATCGAACCGCCCCGCGAGGCTGATATCGTCGTGGGCGAATTGCAGAGCTTTGCTATTTCGCCGAGTTACGGCGGCCCTTATGCCGGGATCATTGCAACGCGTGAGAAGTACATTCGACAGATTCCCGGACGTCTTGTGGGTGAGACGACTGACGCGCACGGACGACGGGCTTTCTGCCTGACGCTTGCTACGCGCGAACAGCACATCCGGCGTGAAAAGGCAACATCGAACATCTGCACAAACCAGGCGCTGCTGGCCCTGATGGCGACGGTATTCATGACCTTGTACGGCAAAGAAGGCTTACGCGAGTTGGCCGAACAAAACCTTGCGAAGGCGCATTACCTTGCGAACAAGCTGCCGGTCAATTTTGACGCTCCCTTCTTCAACGAATTTGTTGTGCGCACCAACGGCAAGTCTCCAGCGGCGATTAATTCCGAACTGTTGCAGAAAAGGATCATCGGCGGTTTGGAGATGGGCCGCTTTTATCCGGAACTAAAGAATTGTGTGCTGCTCTGCGCGACCGAGATGAACAAGCGGCAGGACATGGACACGCTGGCTGCGGCGTTTGTGAAGCAGTGAGACCCGGGCGAACATGATCAAAAAAGTTTCACGCCATATCGTTCAGGAAGAGCCGCTGCTTTTTGAGCTGAGCTCGCCGGGCAAGTGCGGCTATCAGCTTCCGGGACTCGATGTACCCGCCGTCGATGCGGGCGCTGTGTTGGGCAGCGAGAACGTCCGGCAAGAGATCGAAGACTTTCCCGAAGTCAGTGAATTTGAAACGGTGCGTCACTTCACGCGGCTCTCCACGTGGAATTACGCGATTGACCTGGGGTTATACCCGCTTGGCTCGTGCACGATGAAGTACAACCCGCGCGTGAATGAGTTGGTTGCAAGGACCGAAGGCCTCGCCTGGGCGCATCCCTATCAGCCGGATTCGCTCTCGCAAGGCTGCATGGAAACAGTTGCCGCGTTAGAACGAGCGCTGGCGGAGATTACCGGAATGGATGCCGTGACACTGCAGCCGGCTGCGGGAGCGCACGGCGAGTTCACGGGCATTCTGATGACTCGTGCGTTACTCGAAAAGCGCGGCAATGCGCGCAAGAAGGTTCTGGTTCCCGATTCGGCGCACGGCACGAATCCGGCGACCGCGATGATGGTCGGCTACAGCGTCGAGAACATCAAGTCCAATGAGCGCGGCATGTTGGACGTGGAAGTCTTGAATCGCGTCATGACCGAGGATGTCGCCGGGCTGATGATCACGAATCCGAATACCGTGGGCGTGTTTGAGGAGAACATCCGGAAAGTTTGCGGGATCATTCACGACAAGGGCGGTCTGGTGTATATGGACGGCGCCAACATGAACGCGCTGGTGGGCATTGCCCGGCCGGGCGACTTCGGCGTGGATGTCATGCACCTGAACCTGCACAAAACGTTTTCGACTCCGCACGGCGGCGGCGGCCCGGGGTGCGGCGCAGTAGCGGTGGCAAAGGTACTGACGCCGTTTCTGCCAAGTCCGCGTTTGAAGCGCGAAGGCGATGAGTGGCACTGGAACTACGACCTGCCGGACTCCATCGGCCGCGTGCGCGCGTACTACGGCAACTTCGGAGTGTTGGTTCGCGCGCTGGCGTACATCATGGCGCATGGCGGCAACGGTCTCCGGCAGGCAACGCTCGATGCCGTTTTGAACGCGAACTACTTACGTGCACTGCTGGAGCCCTACTATGAGATCGCATACAAAGCGCCGAGCATGCATGAGTGCGTGTTCAGCGATGACCGCCAGGCGAAGAAAGGCGTGCGCACTGGAGACATCGCTAAGCGACTGATCGACTACGGCTTTCATCCTTACACGGTGAGCTTCCCCTTGATCGTTCGCGGCGCGCTGATGATTGAGCCAACGGAAACGGAAAGCAAGCGCGAATTGGACTTGTTTGTGGACGCGATGATCTCGATTGCCAAAGAAATCGAGGAAAACCCCGAACTCGTTCTGAAGGCGCCGCATTCTACCCGTACTTTGCGGGTCGACGAAGTGACCGCAGCACGCAAGCCCATTGTTCGTTGGACGCCAAAGACTAACGCAAGTCAAGCTGCCGATTAGCAATACGAGCTACGAAGCTCGGCTTGAGATCGGCCAAATCCGATACAGCAATCACTTCGACGTTTTTGCCGCGCGGCACCCAGATCTTCGGCGACTTCGGGCCGAAGATCGCAAGAGTCTTCACTCCGACCGCAGCCGCGAGATGCGTGATGCCCGAATCATTGCCGATATAAAGCCGCGCGACGGCGACGAACGCCGCCAGCTCGGCTAGATTTTCGAATCGCCGCCCTTCCGGCAAATGTTCTTCGGGACCTGCGAGCCAGTCGATTTCGTACGGCAGGCACCCAGCGAGTTCTTGATAGCGATCAAGCGGCCAGTTCTTAGACTTGCTTCCCGAGAACGGATGAATCACAGCGCTGTCTCGTAGTTTTTGCTCTGCAACGCGAATTCGCGGAATCAGACCCAGCGGCGCGCCGACTTGGGCAGCATAGAAATCCGTCACGTGAAACGAGAAATCACACGGCAGAGCAGGATGAAATTCGCAGTTCGGATTCAGCGACAACATCGTATTGCGGAACTCAGGCCGATTGAATCCGTACCAGCTCACAATGGAATCGAAGGACTGCAGGACAGCGCCCAGCCGATCGGGAATGTCACGGTCGGGAATTCCAACTAAGTCGAGCCCCGTTGAGGCAATCGAGCGCACTGCGTCCGCGAATTGAATCAAGGGAACGACGGGCGAAGGCACCCAAACTTCCGTATAGTCCGTCACAAGATGTTCGAGCGCGGGGAACGAAAGGATGCAATCGCCGATTGCGCCGGGGCGAATGATCAGCCGGCGCAACTAAAACCCATACAATCGCCGCGCGTTTTCGCGCAAAACCATATGGCCGATCTGTTTCGCGCGATCAAGATTCAGTTCCCCATCATGCATCATGCCGGTGAGTGCAAGGCCGAGTTCTTCGCGGGCCGTGTGCGCGCCGATCCAATCGGTTTCAGCCCATCCAACAGTGTCGGTGAACGGGCTGGCATCGGAGCCGTACAGCACTTTTTCAGGCGCAGCCTCGAGGTAAAGGCGAACAGCGCGAGCGCCTTCTAGCGGGTAGGTCAGGTACATGAAGGCGGAGTAATCGAGATACACGTTGGGCTTCAGGATCATGGCGGCAGCTTCACGAGAAAACGGCCAGCCGCCATGCAGGAGAACAAACTTCGTCTTCCGTAAGGTGGGGTCATTGAATAGAGGCTCCAGCAGCAAGGGATTGGCATTCGTATCGTGGAAGTAGCTGCCGCCGCCAAGCGCGCAATGGATATGCACGGGCAGATTGAGCCGGCCTGCCTCATGAGCGATGTACCGGAACAGGTAATCTTGCAGAAGCTTGTACTCTTCGGGCGAAGGCTCGGACGATTGCGCGTAGATAGCGTAAACGCGTTCCGCCGCCTCACGCTGTGGATCGCTAATGTTCAAGTCCCGCAGATAAGCGAGCTCAAATTTGAGAGCGACCGCACCACTCGATTTGAACCTTTCCAGCCGGTGGGAGATGAATGTGAGGTAGTCGTCAAAGCTGGCAGGAATGTGGTTGAGCTGCGCGCCTTTCAAGTACTCCTGCAATAACTGCTGCTCCCGCCTGAAAAAAATTGTTTTGTCGGGGTCCTTTGCCATTAACGCGTTGTCGAGCGGGAACAAGAACATGTCCACAAACGGGACCCATTTGAAACGGTCGGACGTAAGCCCACGGCCCATGGCAACGCGGTTTGCAAGCATGATCTCGGTATGCGCCTGATTGAGGACCCAGGCAGGATAGAGATCGCCCTTCTTCCTCTCCATTTGCTGCCGCAAGCCCTGAAGGCGACTTAGATTCTGGCGTGCGTCGCTGGTCTCATCGAATCCGTACAGCGCGCGCCAGGCCTGAGGGAAAAAAGGGTTTCCCTCGCGAAAGGGGGCTGGCAGAGCCATATCTTCGATGCCTTCCATCGAGAGAGCATCATAATCGTGATCTTCTTCCCCATTGGAAACGACGGCCATGGGGTGCGCGTGGTTGTCGATGGCCGAGACCTGGCGCAGCTCGGATTGAAGCGACGCGTCAACGTAAGGGTCAGAGCCTGATGGCCTACTGCATCCGGTGGCAAGGCACAGCAGTAGGACACCAACAATCGGCAACATTCGCATCGGTGAGAGTTACTCGATGCTGACGGGCAATTTCACATCGATGGAGGCAGGCCGGAAACACATCAGGTTGTTGCATGCCTGATAACGAAGTTTTCCGGTAATCGCGGTGGAACCGGCGGGAGCATTGGCGGGGGCGGCGAATTCAGTGCGAATCTCGAAAGTACCAGTGAAAACCAGCAGGTCCTGATTTCCCACCTGAATCTCTTCGGGCTTGGGAAAGCTGATGGTCTTTGTTTGCAGTGGGCCGTCCTGCCAGGTCAGCTTCAAAGGGATGAGGTACTCATCTTTAGGATGATCGCTGTTGACGTGGAAGCCGGGGAGAACTTCGACCTGCAGCTTCTCGGCGGCTGTCGAGCCGCGCTTAATGGTAAGAGTATCGGGCGCGCTGACGGCCAGCTTATTTTGCTGCGCCAGGGAAAATAACGGCAGACAAAGGCAAAGGGCGAACAAGTTGAGCGCTTGTCTGGGGTGTGCCCAACAGGCTCTGAATCTCACTGAGGTATTCATTCTTTGCAGCAAGACCCACGTGCGGCGGAAATGCGAAATGGCCATCACGATCAATGATAAAGGTTGTGGGCAAAGAATCAACTCCGCCATACAATTCCCCGACCGAGTCGTTACCAAGCAGAATGCGATAGTTCACCTTGTGTTCAGCGATAAACGGCTTAATGGCGCTCCAGCCGTCTTCATCCATAGAGACACCGACAACTTCAAAACCACGCGATTTGTACTGCTGCTCAAACTGTTCAAACCAGGGAATCTCGAGCGCACAAGGACCGCACCAAGTCGCCCAGAAATTCAGCAGGACGACTTTGCCTTTATAGTCGCTAAGCTTGACGGCCTGACCGGTGGCATCTTTCAAAGTGAAATCAGGGGCGGGCTTGCGGGCCTTAAGCGTCTTCGGAGCCTGTTGCATGCTCGCCGCCGAACGGGACGCGGAGGAACGCGAAAACGCCCAACACGCAAGTCCCACTGCTACCAGGCAGGCAAGCAAGAGGGCAACTCTGGACGATGACATCTTCAAACTCCAGTGTATCGCTGGACCTTCTTACTCTCACTCCCAGCGAAGGGCTTCGACCGGGTCAATATGCGCAGCACGGCGCGCTGGCAGCCAAGTTGCCAAAATTCCAAAGCAGGCGAGCACGAAGACGGCCGACTGAATAGGTGAGCAGATCATTGCTACGTACGCCATATAGCGCACTAGCAGCGAGCCGGGCCAAGAACAATGACAGCCCGATGCCGATAGCCACGCCTATCGCGCACAAAGCGGCGCCTTCGCGCATCACATCGCCCAACACTTGCCCGGGGCGCGCTCCAAGCGCCATGCGAATGCCGATCTCGCGCCTGCGCTGATTGGTGGAGTACGCTATAACGCCGTACAGGCCGAGCACGGCAAGCAGCAGCGAAATGAAACCAAGGACGCCGAGCAAGTTCGCGCCCACCTTCTGAGTGAAGTAGGAGGCGCTCATATAGCTGACAAACGAAGCAGTGCCGGTGATGGCGAGGTTAGGCGCAACGCTGTGTATTGCCGAGCGCAGGCTAGCCGCGAAAAGCTCTGGCCGCCCGGCGGTACGTATTTCGACTCCGATGCCTCGGTCGGGCGTGTAGAACTGAGCGATGGGGAGGTAGAAATATGGCATTGGCGCCTCGCTCAACAGATGGTACTTGGCATCCCGGGCCACGCCAACAATCGTGACCTGCTCACCCCAAACATGAAACTGGCGACCGACGGCCGGCTTGCCAGAGAGGAACCGTTTGACGAAAGTCTGGTTCACAATTGCGACGGGCCGGGACCCTGCGGCATCGCGGTCGCTGAAGTCACGGCCGGCGACAAGCGGGATTTCCAAAGTAGAAAAGTAATCCGGCGAGATCAAGTTGCGCCAGAGCTTCATACTTTCACCCGGCTGGGGCGCATAGCCATTCACTGAAACTGTCTCCCAGGAGCCGCTCGAAAAACCGAGCGGGACGTCTTCACATAGACTGACACTGCGTACGCCAGGAACTGTTTGGATCTGATGTTGAATGCGGTGTAAGAGAACGATGGATTCGGGAGCGGAGACTCGAGTTTGGGAGAGATCGAGCCCGGCAAGAAGCACGTTCTCGGGATTGAAGCCGGGGTTCGCCGTTCTCGCATTTTCAAAACTTCGAACGAACAACCCAGTGCCAATGAGGGCGACGACTGCGAGCGATAACTCGCAAACGACGAAGAGCCGGTGGAGATGACGGGAGCGTCTGCCGGCAGAAATCGACCGTGACGCTTCTCTGAGCGAATCCCGAACATCGCGCCGGAAGAGTTGTGCTACTGGAGCGAGGGCGCACAGCGCGGCGGCGGCGAAGCACAGCCCTATTGCCAGCAGGAGTTCGGCCGGTTGGAGTTGCTCATGGAAGTGAGAGATCGGCAAATCAGTAGCGGGAAGAAACATGCCCAACGCGCCCGATAACCACGACACCGCGATCAAGCCGACGATTCCCGCAGCGACCGTGAGCACAAAGACTTCAGTGAACAACTGCCGGACGAGGCGTCCGCGCGTAGCACCCAGGCTCAGCCGAATTCCGAATTCTTTTTCTCGCGAGAGAGCACGCGTGAGCAGAAGATTGCCGACGTTGGCGCAGACGATGAGCAGCACGGCGCCTGCCACGACGAGGAGGACACGAAGCAGATTTCCTAGAATGCGTTGAACGCCATCGGGGGAGTCGGAGACGGGGAGGACGGCAACGCCAAGCCGGCGGTCTTCGGGATAGGTGAGTGCTAACCGTTTTGCAATGATTGCCAGTTCGGCCTGTGCTTCAGCCAAGCTGTGCCCTGAAGCCAGACGGCCCATCAGCGCCAGTGGCCGCGAGTCTCGGTCTTCCAGCCAATTCCAAGATCCGGTTAGTTGCGCCTGCATCGTGAGGGGTACATAGAGGTCGAAGCTTAGACCGGGGACAGTGCCGGCAAAGCCGGCTGGTGTCACCCCAATAATTGTGAAGGTCTGTTGGTTGAGCTTGATGGTCTTGCCGATGATGCTAGAGGTGGCCTGAAAACGGCTTCGCCAGAGCTTCTCGCTGATGACGGCATAGGGCGCAGCGGGGCCAGAGCCGGCCTGGTGAGGGAAAACGAAAGGACGGCCAAGGATGAGCTTGACGCCGAGCACATCGAAGAAATTGTTCGAGACCATTTCGACCCATACACGTTCGGTGTCCGGAGCATTGCCTATATAGAGCGGTCTCGGTTTGAAGGCGATGATGCCGGCGAATGTCTTAGATTGGATCCGAAAATCGTTGAAGTCCGGGTAGGAGGAATCGATCAAACTTCCATCCGGAGCGAGGGTCTTTATCGCCACCATCTTGTGACCGAACGCAGCACCGGGCAGAGGGCTCAGGATGATCCGCTGCATCCACGAGAAGACCGTTGCGTTGACGGCAATGCCCAAGAGCGAGCGAGGCAATGGCTACGGAGGCAAAGACAGGCCGCTTTCTGAAACTTCGCAGGGCGAACCGGATATCCTCAAGGAACTCTGCCATCCGAGACTCATTGTGGGCCGTAGCACGGGACAGACCAATTCTTATCTCCATACACGACAAAGCGTTTGGTTGGCACAGAGCGACTGGTCAGTGTCCGAAAATGGGAATGCCCGCCCCGCGTTCAACAGCGGCAACCGGATGCGAAAACAGATGCAAGCCAGACACGCCGTTGTGCCGTCCAGCGGTTTGCAAGTGTAAACGAGCTATGGCGATTTAGGCCCGAGTAGACGAAGGCGGCTGTGTCACAAAAGCTCTCGCAGACATAGTCGCGCCAAGCACGCGTGCCGGGAACGGGACGAGCGGCTTTCTTCAACTGCGCCGATTCGCCAAGCTCACCTCTGGCTTGAGCAACGAACTCCTGCTCAAGAAGATGCCCGAACTCGGCACGCTCCCGGTTGCCGAGCTTTACCCAGACGAAGTGAAAGATTTCATGGAGAAGTATTAGCCGGAAAAGGCGACGGTGACGAAGCAGCCGGGATTCGAGGATTATGCGCCGGCCGCGGATAAAGCTGGCAGCATGTACGGCGGCTCCCCGCCCGGGCGATTGTGAAAGCAACCGGCCGCGTGAGGCAGTGAGTTGGGGAAGCGTACTAACGACAATCGGGCTGCCGGAGAGTTCCGGCAGCCCGAGGAGAAATTCGTCCAGGAACGCGGTGAAATTGCTATTTGGCGGAAGGCTTAGCCGGAGCGGGTGGGCTCCCTGCGGGATTGGGACGCGCAAGCGATGGGACAACTGGTTGGGGCGCGGCACTGAAGAACTCCGGATCATCCACGTGAATCTTATATTTATCTAACTCGAGCTTCTGGATCAAACTGTTTTTGACCTGATCGAAAGCAAGGCGGGTTCGAGAATCCAATTTGAGGATGATATAGCCACCGGTGACTCGAACGGGCTCGGCCACTTGGCCCGGCTGCAACTTTGCAACAGCCGTTTTGACCTCTGGGGGAATATTGGTATCAGCCATCACGAAGCTGCCCATATCGCCACCTTTCGTGGCACTCTGCTGCTGATCGGAATCGGCACGCGCTAAGGCCGAAAAATCGCCGCCGGCTTTGATTTTCTTTTCCAGCTCCGTCGCTTTTGCTTCCGCATCGGCTTCGGTTCTTGAGCTTGCGGCACTGGTGGCGGGGGTCCCGGGAGCATTAAAGGCGACAATGATGCCGCTTACTTTTACCTGGTCGAAGTCGACAGGATGTGAATCGTAGTACTGCTTCGCCTGTTGTGCAGCCGCAGGGCTATTGAGCAGATTCCCAAGGTAGGCCTGAGTCAGAATGTTGTTGCGCGACATCTCTAACTGCTGTTTGAAGGGCTGCTTCTGGTCGAGGTTCTCCTTCAAAGCGACGGCGGCTATCTGGTTTTCCATGTAGATCTGTTGCACCAACTGCTCCAGATTCTTTTCATAGCGCTTACGATCCTGCGGAGGCAGCGAGTTCATCAGATCGGCCGCTTCCTTCGCAGTGATCTGTTTGCCATTAATGGTGGCAACCACCTTATTAGGTTCCTGCTGGGCGACCGCTTCCGGGCCCCTGGGCTGCAAGCTGGCCGGGGCATTGGGCGCCTTCGGCGCAGTGGAGGTGCTCTGGGCGAATGCTGTTACAGCGTAGAACGCCAGAGCTAAAAGAGACACACTACATTTCATTAACTATTTGGACTCGTTCTCCAACTTTAACATGCAAATAGGGCTTGCCCGGACCCCTGCCTACTGCTGAACATAGGCCTTTTTCAGGTTCGCGCCGGCTTTCGCTTTCGCAGCGGCGCTGACCTGAATATTGTTAACAACCTGAGCGGCTCCGGCGCTGCGGGCCATACGGGTGGCGGACCCCTTATGCTGGACTACGTTAGTCGTTCCTTCCCAGGTAACCACGCCACGCGCCACCTTGAAGCGAAATCCATCCTTGCCGATCTTCGACTTTGCCAGTTTCGTGCGTATCGTACTTTCGATTTGAATATCAGAAGGGGTGGTAGCGTTGCGCACCGAGGCAGGGCGAGTAGTTGCGGGCGCGGCAAACGAAAGTCCGGCGGATAGGCACACCGCGGCCGCGAGAGCGGCCAAAAAACGTCTCATGGGTTCTTCTCCAGTCAACGTAATAGTGGCGGTGGGCGCAGTTTTATCGCTTGCCTCTTACGTACGCCCGGAAAAGTTAGGGCGTTTGCCCGTTTGCGGACAAATTACGGTTCACCTCGTGCACAGCGAAGCGAAATGCATCCTTCATGGTGTCAAAGGGAACGCGCAGATGGCCGGGAAGGGGAGCTTCAACGGTCTGGCGAATCTGGTTATCGATTTCCCGGCCGTCCGCCCGAGCGTTAACGGCGCGAAGCCGAGCTTCGTGCATCTCCTGACGGCGAAGGTGCTCCTCCTGGAGGCGAACTTCTTGCGCTTCCCGGCGAAGTTCCTGGTTATCGAGACGATATTCCTGCGCTCCAGCGCGTTTTTGCGATTCGAACCCAATTTGCTCGCGACGCCTGTCGTTCCTAATGGCACGAAGCTCGCGGATGCAGCGCTGGAAAGCGCGGTCATGCGTCGTTTGATAACGCATATAGAGGCTGAGAGCGCTCGAATCGGGCTGATCTGCGCGCGTCTGCGGCATGACGGCTTCCTGCAGGCGACCAGCGCGTGCGCAGATCCAGTGATGCTCGGCGGCTTTTTGCACCAGGATGTGCTCAGTGGCAGTTTGCGGATGATACTCTTCGCGCAGAGCGGCAGCAAGCGCTTCGAAATCGGACTGAGTTTCCCAGGGCAGAACGCGGAAGGCACCGGCGAGGCCATGAGTAAGGCGATTCAAAGAAGAGATACCCTTGCCCTCTTCGGTAACAGGACCGCGAGAGAGTTGGGCATTGGCGGCATTCGCCACCATTTGAGTGGCAGTGGCAGACATTGTGAGACTGTTCCTTGTGAGAGATGTGCCGCGGACGCGGGACACAACAGCGTGTGGCGGGCGGGAACTGCGGCCGGGAGGCGACGCTCCTAGCGCGAGACTTGGGGACGGAGCAGGACGGCTCAGAAGAGGCCGAAAGCGTAACGGCTTGGGACCGGTGGTGCTAACGAGACATTATGACATGCCGGATCCACTTATGCGATCGAATTGCTGTAACGCCTGGATCAGCAACTCAACGACTGCTTCGGCATACTTCTGAGAAGGTGGCTCATTCTTTACCAGGAACCGGTAATACAGTGGGCCGTACAAGAGGTCCAGCACCAAGTCAGGGTCGGCATCCTCCCGCAATTGTCCGCTGACCTGTTTTTGGCGGAGCATCTGTTTGGCCTCGGCCCGCCGGGGTGCGCTCCAGGTGGAGCGAAACGCCGCCGCCACATCAGGATCGCTCATGCCCGCGACCACAAAAGATCGCAGCATGCGCCCGCCCCGGCCCGACAGCACGCGCGAGAAGTTCCGAAGCTGGTTAGTGAGGTCGTCGCGCAGCGTTCCAGTGTTCCGCAGAGGTAATTCGGGCGCTATTACTTCGCGGAAAGCCTCAATTACCACTGCCGCCTTGTTTGGCCACCAGCGGTATACGGTCGCCTTACTGGTGCCGGCGCGCTCGGCGATACCTTCGACGGTTATCTGAGCAAACCCCGTTGTGTCCATCAGTTCGAGCGCCGCCTTAAGTATTCGACGGCGCGCGGACTCGTCACGCGGCCGGCCTCTGCCGCGTACGTGTTCTGGCGAAGTGGCTATCGCGTGCGACAATCTTGAATATACGAATTACGAGACGCCGTGTCTACTATTTCGCGCACAACGGGCATTTTGAGCCCGCGCCTCTTCAGCGAGGCGAAAGCTCAAGGCTGTCCGCCCTGTGCGCTTACATGCGATTTGATCGACGGCCGCAATGTTTTGGAATAACCAGGAATGTGGATAGTTCGAGTCGCGCTCGCGCGCCCGTACACATTTATTGTGTTGGCGCTGCTCATACTGATTCTGGCTCCAGTTGTCATTCTCCGAACCCCGACCGATATTTTTCCGAACATCGATATTCCGGTAGTGGCCGCCGCCTTCAACTATACGGGTCTGAATGCCCAGGAGATGGAAGAGCGGATTACCTCCATATACGAGCGGTCCCTAACAACCACGGTCAACGACGTTGAGCACATCGAGTCTCAATCGATCAATGGGCGGGCCATTATCAAGGTGTTTTTCCAGCCCGACGCCAATATCAACGCGGCGATGGCCCAGGTCAGCGCTATTTCGCAGCCAGTGCTGCGGAGTTTGCCGCCGGGCACAACCGCGCCGTTCCTTCTGACCTACTACGCTTCGAGCGTGCCCATTATCCAACTGGGGCTCTCCGGGCGAGGACTCACAGAGGAGGCGCTATTCGACTATGGCGTAAACTTCATCCGCACGCGGCTAGTGACTATTCCCGGCTGTGCAATTCCCTACCCGTACGGCGGTAAGCAGCGGCAAATCATGGTCGATATCAACCCGGCGGCGATGGAGTCGAAAGGCTTGTCGCCAGCCGATGTTACTGCAGCCATTGCCAAACAGAACCTCATTATTCCGGCCGGCACATCAAAAATCGGCCAGTTCGAGTACGACGTGGATCTGAATTCATCTCCGGCCACGGTAGAGGCGTTCAACAACTTTCCGGTAAAGGTGGTGAACGGCTCGCCGATCTACATCCGGGATATCGGCTACGTGCGGGATGGCTTCTCACCGCAAACCAATATCGTTCGTCAGAATGGCCGCCGCGGGGTGTTGCTCACGGTTCTAAAGGCCGGCAATGCTTCGACTCTATCGGTGGTGAACGGCATCCGCAAGTTGCTGCCGGCCGTATCGGCGACGCTGCCGCCGGAATTGAAGATTCAGCCTCTCGCCGATCAATCTATCTTCGTGCGAGCTTCCATCAATGCCGTGATTCGCGAGGCAGTGATCGCGGCGGCCCTCACCGCATTGATGATCCTGCTGTTCCTGGGAAGTTGGCGCAGCACCGTGATCATCGCAATCTCGATCCCACTCTCCATTCTTACGTCGATTATCGTGCTCAGTCTGCTGCACGAAACCATCAACATCATGACGCTCGGAGGCTTGGCGCTGGCGGTGGGAATTCTAGTGGACGACGCGACCGTAGAAATCGAAAACGTCAACCGGAATCTGGATCAGGGTAAGGAAATCGAGCAGGCCATCCTGGACGGCGCTTCGCAGATTGCTGTCCCGGCTTTAGTATCCACACTATGCATCTGCATCGTTTTCCTGCCGATGTTCTTTCTCAGCGGCGTAGCGCGCTACCTGTTTGTACCTCTGGCCGAAGCGGTCGTGTTCGCGATGCTGGCTTCCTATGGCCTGTCGCGTACTCTCGTGCCGACGCTGGCGAAATACTTACTGAAGCACCAGTATCACGGGCCAAGCCGCAATCCTTTCGTGCTGTTCCAGCGGGCATTTGAGCGCGGTTTTGACCGCCTGCGCGAAGTGTATGAGGCTGTTCTTGCAGTACTAATTCGCCGGCGGGCCCTGTTTCTGCCGCTGTTTCTGCTCCTGTGCCTTTCCGCCTTTCTGCTTTACCCCTGGATCGGCCAGGACTTCTTCCCGGCATCCGATGCAGGCCAATTCAAGTTGCATCTTCGAGCCAAAACAGGAACTCGCATCGAAGAGACCGCGCGAGTCTGCGACCTGGTGGAAACGTTCATCCGCCGCCAGATCCCTCCCGATCAGTTGCTCAACATCCTGGACGAGATCGGCTTGCCATATAGCAGCATCAACACCATCTACAGCAATTCGGCGCCGGTGGGCTCGGCCGATGCCGACATCATGGTCTCGCTCGCTCAAAAGCACCGCCCGACCGAGGAATTCGTACGTCTTTTGCGCAGTAGCTTGCCGCGGGAATTTCCCGGTATCGAATTTTATTTTCTGCCCGACGATATCGTCAGCCAGATCTTAAACTTTGGCCTGCCCGCACCTATTGACGTTCAAATTGTCGGTAAGAATGTGGAGGCGAATCGCGAGTTGGCCGATCGCATCATCAACCAGATGCGCCCCGTCCCGGGCTTGGCCGATCTTCGCATCCAGCAGACTTTCGATCAGCCTAAGCTGCACGTGTTCACTGATCGCACCAAGGCTGCCGAAAGCGGCTATACACAATCCGATGTCGCGCAAAGTCTGCTGATCTCACTGAGCGGCAGCTTTCAGACCCAGCCAACCTTCTGGCTCAATCCTCAAAACGGCGTCAGTTACAGCGTGGTTACGCAAGCCCCCCAATACGATGTCCAATCCTTACAGGACCTGCGCAACCTGCCGCTAACGGCAGACCAGCCGAGAACCTCGGAGATACTGAACGACGTCACCTCCATCAGCCGCGGCAATGGCATGGCCGCAGTCAATCATTACGATATTCAGCGGACGATCGATATTTTCGGCGCATCGGACGGCCGGGATCTGGCGGGCGTCGGCGCCGATGTGGAACGGATTGTGAATGCGAATCGCCCGAAGTTGGCGCGCGGCTCGGAGATAGTAATCCGGGGGCAGATCGAGACCATGCGTGAATCGTTTGTAGGATTGATCGGTGGCCTGTTATTCGCCATCCTGCTGGTCTATCTGCTGATCGTAGTCAATTTTCAATCCTGGCTGGATCCGTTCATCATTATTACGGCGTTGCCTGCCGCGCTGGCGGGTATCCTTCTGATGCTCTTTACAACTCATACAACTCTCAGCGTTCCGGCAATGATGGGCGCCATCATGTGCATGGGTGTCGCTACGGCCAATAGCATCCTGGTGATCAGTTTCGCGAAAGAGGCGCTGCTGGAATCTGGCGATCCTGTGGGCGCGGCAATGGCCGCTGGTTTCACCCGCTTCCGTCCCGTAATTATGACGGCGTTGGCAATGATTATAGGCATGGTTCCGATGGCGCTGGGGATGGGCGAAGGCGGGGAACAAAATGCTCCGCTCGGGCGGGCGGTTATCGGCGGCCTGCTGCTCGCAACAGTTGCGACCCTGACCTTTGTCCCGGCCGTTTTCGCATTTCTGCATAATCGCGCGCGTGCCGGCTCCGCTGGAGCTTCCGGTCGATGAGCACCCAGCAAACCGCCGGTCCCGATCGAAAATCGATGCCGCGCATCTCCGCACCCTTCCGCATCGCGATCGCGGTTTTGATCTGTGCCGTAGTGGCAGCAATCGCCTGGGACATCTTCAATGGCATTGAATCGCGGGTGGACGCGGCGACCGCTCTGAAACAGCAGTCGTTGAAGATGGCCATCCCTACTGTGAGCGTCATCCATTCGAAATCCGGCGGGAATGTGGACGAGGTAGTGCTTCCGGGAAATGCCCAGGCTTATGTCGCCACGCCGATTTATGCCCGCACCAACGGTTACCTGAAGAGCTGGAATTTCGATATTGGTGCGCGTGTCAAAGGCGGCCAGTTGTTGGCGGTGATCGAGACTCCGGAAATCGACAGCCAACTCGAGCAGGCTCGCGCCGATCTGGCCACAGCTCAGGCCAATTATGATCTCGCTAAGACCACCGCAGCGCGGTATGAGACGTTATTCAAGACCGACTCGGTCGCAAAACAGGACGTGGACGACCGAATCGGCGACCTGCAGGCGAAGAAGGCGATGCTGGATTCGGCCGCCTTCAATGTGCGGCGACTACAAGAGACGCAGCGCTTTCAGAACGTCTATGCTCCGTTTGATGGCGTAATCACTGCGCGTAACATCGATATTGGGGCGTTGATCGATGCTGGTGGAAATGCCCCAGGCAAAGAACTTTTCGACATTGCCGCTACCAATCGGTTGCGTGTTTACATCAACGTGCCCCAGCAGTATTCGCGCGATGTGAAGCCCGGCAGTGCAGCCTATCTCACTCAAGCGGAATTCCCGGGCAGGCGGTTCCCCGGAAAGATCGTCCGTACTTCGGATTCGATTGACCCGACATCGCGCACGCTGCTGACCGAAGTTGACGTCGACAACCCGACCGGCGAACTGCTGCCCGGCGCATTTCTATCGGTGCACCTCAAGCTGAAGTCTGAGACGGCCGCCATAGTGATCCCCGTCAACACGTTGATCTTCCGCTCCAGCGGCATGCAGGTGGCGGTGGTTCGGAACAACAAAGCGGAACTGGTTGGGATCACCATCGGTCGCGATTATGGAACGGAAGTGGAAGTGCTCTCGGGCCTTACAGCCCAGGACGCGATCATCGAAAATCCCTCGGATTCGCTGACTTCTGGCATGGAGGTGCGACCGTTGGAGCCGTCGCAGAAATGAACGCGCGTGAGTTCGTTGCATAAGGCTTTCTAATCGATAGCTACGTTCTCTGCGGCTTCGGCCATGGATACCATCGAAGTGGATGCCAAGCATGAACAAGATCACACCGTTTCTGTGGTTTAACGACAATGCCGAAGACGCTGCCGAGTTTTATCTTTCGGTATTTCCCGAAGCGAAGAAGACGGGGGAACTGCGTTCGAGCGGCGTCGGGCCCTGGCCCGCCGGAAAGATCGCGACCATCACCATCGAAGTGATGGGCCAGAAAATGACGCTTCTCAACGGCGGCCCCGCGTACGCCCTTACGCCGGCTTTCTCGTATTCCGTTACGTGCAAGGACCAAACCGAGATCGACCGCTACTGGGACAAGCTGCTTGAGGGGGGCAAAGCCATGGCTTGCGGCTGGCTGACGGACAAGTTCGGACTGTGCTGGCAAATCGTTCCGGAGAACATTGGCGAGATCCTGAAGCATCCGAAAGCAATGGCTGCAATGATGAAAATGATCAAGTTCGACATCGCCACTCTAGAGGCCGCTGCGGAGGAGTGACGTCAGTGGCAATCCCTGATTCCCTCTTGAGCCGCGTGGAATCCTAACGGCGCAACCAGCACACAGGGACTTCCTTGCACAGCGATTAGTCCGAACAATTGCGTTATTGGCACGCGGGTTAGGTCCATCCAGGAGTGCCTTTAAGCTTAGACTTCCGCGACCGCAAATTAATACAATAAGGCCTACTCGGATGCGAAACTTCAAGCTTTCCTTTCAAACGGGACTCATTATTCTCGCTTTGCCATTCGCTTGCCACTCCCAAACGCAGTCACTTAGTCCCGCAAATCCGTTTTGTGCACCGAGTCCGCTCCCCTTCCATGCGCCGCCCTTCGATCGCATCAAGGACAGCGACTATCAGCCCGCGATCGAAGCCGGCATTGCAGAGAAGATGCGAGAGATACGGGCCATCGCCGACAACCCAGCGCCGCCCGACTTCCCAAATACCATCGTTCCGCTGCTCAAGTCCGGTCAGCTTCTCGATCGCTCCGTCGCGCCGTTTTTTTCCGTCGTGTCAGCCGTTTCCAACCCTACGCTCCGAAAAGTGGAGGAAGTCATTTCTCCCGAACTCGCTGCCCTGAGTGACTCGACCTATCTCGACCCGAAGCTATTTGCACGCATAAAGGCCATTTACGATAAACTCCCGATGCTTTCCCTTGATAGCGAGGCTAAACATGCAGTCGAGGTCCTTTACCGCGATTTCAGCCGGGCGGGAGCCAATCTTGGAAAAGACGGAAAGACGCGCCTGAAGCAGATCAACGAGCAGCTTTCGATCCTCTCCGCCCAGTTTGATCACAAACTTCTGGCAGCTTCCGAAGCCGCTGCCTTTTCCACTGCAAATAAGAAGCTCCTTGAAGGTCTCACGGACGATCAGATCGATGCCGCCGCCCGGGCAGCGAAGAACCGCCACCAGCCAGGTTACCTTCTTCCCCTTCAGAACACCGTCCAGCAGCCTGTTTTCGTATCGCTTGCCGATCGCGAGACGCGCGCCTCCATTTACAACAACAGCTGGAATCGGGCCGAACGCGGCGGCGATACCGACACGCGTCAAACTCTGCTCAAGGTCGCGAACCTGCGGGCGGAAAAAGCCCGGCTTCTCGGTTATCCTAACTTCGCCTCCTGGATGCTCGCCGACCAAATGGCGAAAAGTCCTGATGCAGTCTTGAAGTTCTTAGACACCCTTAGTACTCCGGCGTCCGCACGAGCCGCAGCCGAAGCGAAAGACATTCAGGCGATAATCGACAAACAGCCGCGCCCGTTTCCGCTCGCCGCCTACGATTGGGATTTGTATTCCGAGCAGGTCCGCAAAGCCAAGTTTGACCTGGATCAGAACCAGATTAGGCCCTACTTCGAACTGAATCGTGTTCTCCAGGACGGTGTATTTTACGCTGCAACCAAGCTCTACGGCATCACCTTCACAGAGCGCAAAGGCATTCCGGTTTACCATTCCGACGTTCGTGTATTCGAAGTTAGCGACTCAAACGGCAAACCGCTCGCCCTCTTCTACGCCGATCTCTTCCAGCGCGACGAGAAACAGGGTGGCGGCTGGACCGGCGATCTCGTCTACCCCTCCAAACTCAACGGCTTGCTGCCCGTTGTCTCCAATGTCGAGAATCTGCCCAAACCCGCACCCGGGCAGCCGGCGCTCATCAGCTCCGATGATGTACGCGTCATGTTTCATGAGTTCGGCCATGCCCTGGCAGAAATCTTCGACTCTGCTGTTTACGAAGGCGGTTCCACACCGCGTGATTTTGTCGAATTCCCTTCGCAATTCAACGAACATTGGCGCAATGACCCCGATGTATTTGCGCATTATGCCCGCCACTACAAGACGAACGCGGTTATGCCGCCTGAATTGGTAGCTAAAATCCGACGCTCCCTCACGTTCAACCAGGGCTACCTGACCACTGAAATGGTGGCTGCCTCTGAACTGGATATGCAATGGCATCTGCTTGCACCAGGCGCCGTCCCTAAAGACCCCGACGTCTTCGAAAAGGAAGCTCTTAAGAAACGAGGGCTTTGGATCTCCGCCGTGCCTCCTCGTTACCGTACGAGCATCTTCGAACACATCTGGGCGGGCGGCTATCCGGCCGGCTATTACGGCTATCTATGGAGCGAAATGATCGACGATGACGCTTATGAATGGTTTACCCAGCACGGCGGCATGACGCGAGCGAACGGCGACCATTTCCGGCAGATGATACTGTCCCCCGGCAGCAGCCAGGATTTCGAAACGATGTACGAACACTGGCGCGGCGGACCGCCCACCACGAAAGGGCTGCTCCGCCAGCGCGGGTTGCTTCCATCCACGGATTCCCAGTAAGGAGCGGTGGTCGCCGACGGATCGCCCATATGCGTCCCGCGAGGTGTGGCGAACTATGCGTTGTCACCGGACAGAGCGGCGCGGCCTTTCCAGGTACGCAATCAGCTCAGCGATTTGTTGGTTGAGCCGGTCTTGCTCGGCGGCATTCGCGAGGTTTTGGAGTAATTGTAGGGCCACGACCGGTTTGGCTGGTTTGCCAAAGTGATGCCGTTTCTCGTATGCGGCTCGGATGATCGCTGCTTTCCAAGAATGATGCTACAGAGATGGACCGAAAAGTGTAAGGGAATAACAGTGAATCTGTATGGCAGCCGTAGTGCAGTTCGATTTGAGTACCGTTCGTGGATTTACCCGAGCGGTCGACTGGATTCGTAAGAACGTCTTGCTGAAGAGCGAGGATCAACCGCAAGTGGTGGAGGCAGAGGTCACGCTGCCGTTGCGGAAGCCGAGCGAGGCAAAAACGATCACCCTTTTCATGGATCGGAAGAATGGATACATTTTTGCGTTCCGGGGAGAAGACAAAACATACGTGCTGAAAGACGACAAGGCAGATGAATATGTGCGAATGCTAAGCAAAAATGGCGGCGGCACTGTGACGCTTTTGCCCAACGTAGGCAGCGATCATAACTCGCTGGGGACGTTTGTGCCGAACAAAGGAAGGGCCGGAGTGCGGGGTCGTATCTACGCGATGGCGAACCTGCAGGACAGCTCAAGACTGGCGCACTTTTCATTTCAGACTGGCCCAGTTACGACGGGAGACGTTGCCGGCGCGATATCGACGCTAGTGTGCATGCTGGCTGAGTGTGCCCGCTGGCCTCAAATGGAACATCAATTTGAGAAGATCTACTTCGGCGAGAAGGCTCAAGCAGACGAGGTTTTCCGCGAATGGGCAAAGGCGAAGAGGATCCGCGATCTAGCGGCAATTTTTCCACACTATCTCTTGGGTGACCGAGTGGAGAAATTGGTTAAACGCGCAAGCGATGCCCGCGACACAATCGCTCAATTGCGGAAACCGACCAACGGCAATGCCGCTATGACGAATAAGGAATTCGTCGGGCTGTGTTTCAGGGTGCCAAATGCCGTTTCTGGCGTCGACAAAGAATCGATGCAACGGCTTACGACCATCCGGGCTGAACTGAAGTTAGACTCGGACGCGAAACGAGCGGCAGAAGCTCTGATAGAGATCATGGACCTTTGCGCCGATGAGGCGGCTGTCAGAGCGGCGAGATCAGGCCCAATTGGATAACGAGCGCCGAAAAGCGTGGGCGGCGGGTCGCGATCTCGCGTGCCCTTCGCCTGATGCACGCGGATCGACATGAGCGAGGTGTCAACGTAGCTGATTTTCAATCGCAGCCTCGGCACGCGACTCAGCCCAGCCGCGTAGAGCAGCGTCACAAAGTACGCGGATCGTGTCGACGGTGTAATTCGGCACTTCTTTGGTTTGCGCGTTTCCGGTCCAAGTGACTGTCGGTTGCGGTACCCTTTGCGGGGCCACAGCGGATCTAGCAACTTTTGAGGCAGGTTCTGTCCAGATGGCCGACGATTTGGCCGACATCCTTAAAGGTGCCAGGTCAAAAAGGTGCCAGGTCAACACCGAAACTTAAGAGGATTTCGGTGTATACTCTAGTCCTCCTAAATCAGGATGGCCGCTCAGCCTACGATCCCGCAAGTTCAGCAAGGCTCGCATCTGCCGCGCTGGAGCCTTACAGCCCGCGTGGCGTTTCGACTCTGTTTCGTGTACTTCGGATTATTCTGTCTTGCCAACACTCTCGGCGGCCTGTACCCATTTCTACGAACTGATGACACTGTGGGTATAGGCACTCTCTGGCCATTGCGGGAGATCACCTTTTGGACCGCCGCCCATATTTTCCGGGGCCAAGCTCCCCTGGTTTACCGAGGCTCCGGCAGCGACGACAAGATTTTCGATTGGGTAATGACATTCTGCCTGCTTGTATTCGCCTTGGCAGCAGCCGCTCTCTGGTCGCTTCTCGACCATAAGCGCGAACACTACGGCTCGCTGCACAAGTGGTTTCGGCTTTTCATTCGCTTTCAGCTTGCCTCAGAGCTGCTGTATTTCGGAATGGCGAAGGTCATTCCCAACCAAATGCCTTTTCCGTCTCTCACCTGGCTGCTCACGCCGCTCGGTAAACTCTCCAACTATGGAATGCTCTGGACTGCGGTCGGCGCTTCCCCGGCGTATGAAATTTTCGCCGGATGCGCCGAGGTGCTGGCGGGAGTACTGTTGATCATTCCACGGACAACCATGCTCGGAGCGCTTGTTGCATTGGCAGACATGACCGAGGTTTGGATGCTCAACATGACCTACGATGTCCCGGTAAAGCTCTTCTCGTTCCATATGCTTCTGTTGGCGTTGTTTCTGCTGGGGCCGGAGTTCAGGCGTCTAGCGGATTTCGCTTTCCACAATCGCGCCGTTGGTCCGTCGGGGCAATATCTGCTTTTCAAAACCAGCCGTGCCAATGGAATCGCGCTCGCCGCCCAGGTCATCTTCGGTATCTGGCTGCTGGGGATGAACGTCCGGCTCGGTACTGCCCTATGGAGCACTTACGGGAACGGAAGTCCCAAGTCGCCACTCTACGGAATCTGGAATGTGGACGAGCTTTCGATAGATGGCCAACTTCGCGCGCCGCTTCTCACAGACCAGGGCCGCTGGCGTCGCGCGATCTTTGTCACCCCCGAGAGGGTGGCGTTTCAGCGCATGGATGATTCGTTCGCCAGGTACGGCACTTCGATCGACCTCAAAGACAAGACTATGACGCTCACAAAAACCAGCGACAAAAACTGGAAGGCTAATTTCGCCTTCCAGCGCGCTGAGCAGGATCAACTGATCCTCGATGGAAACATGGATAGCCGTAGAATTCGCATGCGATTGCATCTCATTGATCAAAGTAAATTCCCGCTTGTCAAAGGCGGCTTCCATTGGGCTCAGGACTATTAGGGACAGTTTGGAAAACCGCAACGCCCGGTAGATCGATTTCTGCGTGTAGCGCAGGCGGTTGCGATGCAGTCTAGAGATCCAAGTGTCTGTGTAGTCGGCTATGGTGGCATTGGGCGGCTAGAGCGTTCTACGCTGTTGGCGCGCATAGATGGTTCCTAAAACGCTGGGCAACAACGCGCGGACCTATCGGCTTGGCGGCGTGGAAGGCGGGTGGTCGAAGATGTCGCAGAAGACCAGAAAATGCGCTTGTGCGTGCAGCCGTTCGATCTTCCCGCGTCCGAGCCGTGGCCGGGACGACGGGTCCTTCTGCGAGCATGAGGGCGCCACACGCGGCCTGAATCCAGATCACTCCCTGTATACCGGGAACCGGGCTGGTATTGCCGTAGGTTGGCGATACAATAGGCGAGTTCCGCTAAAGTAAGGAGTCCGCAATATGTCAAGCCCAAGCAGCGCCTTAGCAAGCCAAGTTGAGACGAAGATAAAGAACAAAGTTTTTCTGAACAGTTGCTGCACTAAATGCAAGCAGGCCGGCGAAATCGTTTTCAAGCAGATTCGCGCATCGGACAGTCTGCGCCAACATCTGGAGACCGTGCTTAGCGATTCCAGCTTGAAGTTCGCGAAAGGCGAAAAACCACACTACGACCCCGCAAAGCACGAGATCACCTTCCCTCACAACAACAACCCGGACGATATGGCCGACGGATTCGTGTTCGAGACTTTCAACGCCGCTCAAAAGGGCGACTTCACGCCGATGAAGGATTACAAGGATGAAGTCCTCAGATGGGGCACCAGGCGAGCCGAAATAGAAGGCCTCACTATGAAAGGATACGCCGAAGCGGCTCAAAAGCTTTCTACGGAAGTTCGCACAGAGAACATGAAGAAGTCCGTGGTCAAGCTGGAAACGTATACGGACAGGTTTGTCTCGACGTGCCTCGACGAGGCGCATGACCCGTCGGCAACGGACATGCGCTGTTTGCCCACTAAGAAGCTTTATATCTATCAACAGCTTCAAAATCTAGGCACCGATAACGTCTGCAAATCTTTCGCCACGCTGGCGACTGTCGATATTGTCAACCAGTTGAAATATGACGTCCCGACAAAGAAGTACGTCAAAGCTGCAAACTGCCCAGCGGATGCGAAATACAGTGCGATGCTCGCTCTACTCAACTGGACCAGGACGGTTTGGCCATCTAGTCTGACAAGCCCCGTGGGCAAAGTGGAACACCGGCCGAAGGCTTTTATCTTGATCATCGAGCGGGTCGGCGATACAGACGTTTTCGCGCCGCTCCGCGCAATTCTGACGTTGGCGGCTTTCGGCATGGACGACCCGCAGATGAAAACCGTGGCGGAGAACACGGGCAAAGGCTTAAACGTCAGCAAATTCGTCTACACGTAGCCGAGTGGCTCGCGTATGCGATTTTAGCTGCGCGGCTTAGACCGGGTTCTCGCGACAAAGAGGCAGCGGAATGTTGCGGAAGCAGCCGCGAAACGCCTGTGTGAGATACGAAGCTACATCGAAGGGACAGAAACTGAGGCCTTCATCAAACACCGCCACGGTGTTGCCATCGAGGTCGCGAGCGACGGGCATTTCAAACTCACAGGTGAGCAAGCGGTGCTCCGCGTCCCGGGCGCCCGAGATGGTGCACTGGATAACCGGTCCCCATGCAAAAAAAGATAAAAAAGCCTTAACGTCCGTCGACGGGTAGCCGGTCTTGAACATGTGAATGTCGCAGCCGGGTTGGAGTTGTACCAGGCTGTCGAGCGATATGCCGCGCGCGATGGCGGCGCTGTTGATGGCCTGAACATGACGCCGGCACTCGTCGAGC
Organism: Terriglobia bacterium; assembly: GCA_963846025.1. Taxonomy (GTDB): domain Bacteria; phylum Acidobacteriota; class Terriglobia; order Bryobacterales; family Bryobacteraceae; genus Bog-105. Next base: position 187,044 of record CAWJUG010000013.1, read on the forward strand.
AGGCGTTGCCAGAAGCGATTGCCTTCCTGATAGAGAGGCACAGTCTTTTGTGCCGCGGCAGCACTCATCATCTCCTCCTTCGCGCAGAATGCATCTGCTTCAGGTTAATTGGAGTTAATAATACCGCGATTCAGGTCCGGGCGGAAGAGGGGATTCGCCTGGGGATATCCCTCGGCGAATCCAGGCGATCAAATTAAGAACTAGAAGATCAGTTTCATGGCGAGCTGCAACTGACGCGACGAGCCGGAATCTCCTGCAGGGACGCGAGTGCCCGCTGTGATTAGCCCAAAAGTAGATGATCCAACTGTTGACACTGGCTGATTGAAGTCAGCGACATTCAGCAGATCAAAGGCATCCGCCCGTACCTGCCAAGTTAAACGTTCCGTAATCTTGGTGTTCTTAATAAGAGTGAAGTCCAAATCCGAGAAGCCCGGTCCGATAACCACGTTTCGGCCAAGATTGCCGAATCCGAGGACTGTGCCGGGAGTTGTTCCCTGATTGACGAAGACCGAAGGATTTTGGATATAGGTCACCGTAGTGGGACTGCCATTCGTGGCCGGGGCAACGCCCGCGATGACTTGGCCCAGAATATTCGGACGTAGAACGGCTGCACCCGCAAAGGATGTGTTGCTGAGGTGGAAATTTATGGGATTGCCGCTTTGGAGAGTGTTGATAAGCGCAAATTCCCACCCTTCTTTGAGCCGGTTGCCTTTGAACGGTAGGTCGTACACGGCGTTCAGAACAAAGCGATTGCGGGCATCGAAATCAGAGAGACCACGGTCACCTGCAATGTTGTAACTGTTCTGCAGCGTTAAGCCCTGGATGTTACGGGAATTGTCATCGATGGACTTGGACCAGGTGTACGAGCCCTGGAATTGCAGACCATGAGAGTAGTGCTTTGTCGCGGTGAGCCAAAGCCCGTTGTACGAGGAGTTGCCGTCGCTTTCATACACACCGATGACGCTGCCGAGGGCCACTCCCGGATCGATGGGACTGCTGGCAGAGAGGGCCGGAAAGGGCTTCACTCCGTTGATGGGCTGATTATAATTTCGTTCGATATTCAGGTCAGTGCCTTTGCTGCCGAAATAACCGATCATCATGCCGAAGCTTTGAGACAACTGCTGCTCGATGTTGAAGTTCCATTGGGACACATAGGCATCACGATAATTGTGCGCAACCGACGCGGGAGCGACGCTGCCCCCGGCCGCTGAAAAAGCATTGCCGAGAGTCACAAAGGGCACTGCCGTAGTGGACGCATAAGAGATGGGAAACGCGTAAGGCGGATTCGAAGCTAATCCGATAACAAGTCCCAGCGTGGGCTGATCCGTCATGATCGCGTAAGCGCTGCGAATTACCGTTTTGCCGCTTTCAAATGGCGACCATGCGAGACCAACGCGCGGTTCGAAGTTCAGAGCACTTTGGTTATATGCGAGCGCCGGGCCGCCGGATTGCCCAACATGCTGAAGTGTGTCGGTGGTTGGATCGAAGACCACGAAACGGTTTTCAGCCTCCGTGGGGGTGCCGTACCAGTCGTAGCGCAGGCCGAGACTCAACGTGAGCGTGGGGGTGACTTTCCAGGCGTCCGTAGCAAACGCACCGAGGGAGTTGCCATAGACGCGGCTAGAACGATTCGAGGTGTTGGCCGTGAATCCAGTTGCCTGATCAGCGAGGAAAGCGTTGATAGTAGGAAAGCTGAATGTCCCTGGCGTGTACGAAAAGCTGTCGCTGTTCTGACGCCGGAATTCGCCACCGAACTTGATAGTGTGCTTACCGTGAACCCAAGTCGCGGTGTCGGAGGCGACTCCTACGTCGTCACCGCGGCCTTGCGGAAATCCGCTGATTCCGCCGAAAGTGAAATTGCCGGTGACGGTGATCTGCGGTAAACCGATGGCGGCGGCGACACCGCTATTTATGCCAAAAGCCGCGGCACTATCCATGTTGTCGGCGGCGAAAACGATGTGAATGCGGTTAAAGCCGAGCCGCGTTTCGTTCACGAGAGTAGGGCTGATGGTCTGAACGTCATTGATCGCAAGCAACTGGCGCTGACCGTTGCGCTGGTCGCCCATACCCGGAAAGCTGTTGGAGTCAGTTGAGGGCGGCTCGTTGCGCTGATCTCGCTGAATAGCGTAGTACACATTCAGACGATTCGATTGAGAAAAGTTGTAGTTGAAATTCGCTGTACCTTGCTCAATATTCACGGGCGCGACAGCGGCACCAGCAAATTGGTTCGAGCCCGAGTTAGGAAGCGGGATGAGCGGCAATAGAGCTTTGACCATAGAATCACTGGTAGACATGGCCTGAGCGCGCTGGGCCAACGAAAGCGTTGTTGAAGATAACGGCACCGACTGCCGCTGGCGCAGGCCTTCGTAACTTAAAAAGATAAAGGCCTTGTCTTTCTTGATGGCACCGCCGCCATCGCCGCCAAACTGATTGCGCTTGAAGGGAGACTGGAGGTTCGGCTGCGTCACGCCGCCGACCGTTACTTCCGTGGGATTGGAGAAGTTACGCGCATCGAAGTAGCTATTACGAAGGAACTCATAGGCTTCGCCGTGCCACGTGTTTGCGCCACTGCGAGTTGCGATGTTGACGATGGACCCGGAGTTGCGGCCGTATTCGGCGCTGAACGTTTGGTTATCGACCTTGAATTCATCCACCGTGTTGATGGTCGGCTGGAACGTGATTTGGTTCTGGTTCGGGTCGCTCAGGTTGATGCCGTTGATCATGAAGTTGACGCTGTCTTCGCGAGCGCCAGCGGAGTTAAAGGAGAAAGAACCCTGTCCGCGCAAGGGTGCTGTGAGGAAACCGTTGGCCGGAGGCGTCACGGAACCGGGAATCAATAGAGCGAGGTCGACAAAATGACGGCCGTTAAGCGGGATCTCCTGGACCGTTCTCTGATTAACGACGGTGCCGACCGAAACGGAACTGGTCTCAATAACGGGAGCGTTGGCTGAGATTTCAACAGTTGTAGAGGTACTGGCAACATTCAAAGAGAAGTTCTGCGTGGTGTTGGTGCCGACCGAGACAACGAGGTTGTTGGCTACGGTCGTCTGCAACCCTGGGGCAGCCACCTGCACGCGGTAGTCGCCGGGTGCGAGACCGGAAACGGCGTACAGGCCAGCGCTGTCACTTTTGGCCGGGTGAGTTTCACCGGTGGCCTGATTGGTGACAGTGATGGATGCGTTCGGGAGGACGGCGCCAGTGGCGTCGGTAACAGTTCCCTGGATGCCGCCGGTGCTCTGAGCGAACATGGCCGCAACGAAAACCAGAAGAATTGCAAGCGCACGGATCGGCAGAGCCGGCCGCGGCGCGAGAGTAGCCTGATAGTTCATAAGAATTAACCTCCTCGTGTCTTTCACGAGGACCCCTTGAGGCTAATTTTATCAGGCGACTGGCTTACCTGGCCCTAACGCGCACATAACTTCACAATTACTTTACAGGTTCAGTAAAGCGGCAAAGAGCTTCAATGCACCGCTGCGCCGGCAACGACGTTTAGTTCTTTGACGATGCTGCTGACGAAGGCCTTGGCGTCGCCGAAGAGCATGAGGGTTTTGTCGAGGTAGTAGAGTTCGTTGTCGATGCCGGCAAAGCCGGGGCTCATGCTCCGCTTGATGACCATGACGGTGCGTGCCTCACACGCGTTCAGGATGGGCATGCCGGCGATAGGGCTGGTCTTATCGTTGCGGGCGGCTGGGTTGACGACGTCGTTGGCCCCGATCACGAGGGCGACATCCGCGCGTGGAAATTCGGAGTTGATGTCGTCCATTTCAAACAGGCGATCATAGGGCACGTCGGCTTCGGCAAGCAGGACGTTCATGTGGCCCGGCATCCGGCCGGCGACCGGATGAATAGCGAATTTCACGTCGACGCCGCGCTTCGAAAGCGAGTCGTGCAATTCGCGCAATTTGTGCTGTGCCTGAGCGACGGCCATACCGTAACCGGGAATAATGATGACGCTGCGGGCTGCATCGAGAATCTCGGCAGCTTCTTCGGCGGAAGCGGAGCGGACGTTGCGGTCGATAGTTTGTTTGGCGCTTGTTTGAATGGTGCCAAATGCCCCGAAGAGAACGTTGCTGAAGGAACGGTTCATGGCCCGGCACATGATGATGGACAGAATCAAGCCCGAGGAACCGTCCAGCGCGCCGGCAACGATCAACAGTTTGTTATCGAGAGCGAAGCCCATGGCGCTGGCGGACAGACCCGCATAGGAATTGAGCAGCGCGATGACCGTCGGCATGTCGGCGCCGCCAATGGGAATGATGAGAAGCACGCCGAAGATGAGCGAGAGCGCGGCAAAGATGGGATATAGAAATGTTTGTTCCGGATGAAAGACGAGAATGACGCCGATGGCGATGGCGAGTCCAAATATGCCGAGGTTGACGAAATTCTGGCCACGATAGGTGATGGGGCGAGTGGGCAGAATCTCCTGCAATTTCCCACACGCCATCAAACTGGCGGTGAAGGTGAGAAAGCCGAGCAGCGTTTCAATGATGAGCGCCGACATGATGAAGCCATGCGGCCTGAGGCGATAGTATTCGGCGGTACCGATGAGAGCAGAAGCCAGAGCGCCGCACGCGTGAGAAAAAGCAGTCCGCTGAGGAACGGCGGTCATCGGCATGATGTAGGCGATGGGAACGCCGATAGCCGAGCCGATGAAGAAAGCGATAAATATCCACTGGTAGCTGACAATTTCATGCCGCAGTAGCGTCCCGACGACGGCCAGCAGCATACCTATTTCGCCGACCAGAACGCCACGACGGGCGGTGGCGGGAGAGTTCATCCATTTGATGGCGAGAATGAACCCCGCGGCGGCTAGGATGTATAGCGCCGGGAAAATGCTTTCGAGGGTCACTTTTGCGGCTCCCGCTTCTTGAACATCTTCAACATTCGATCCGTGATCAAGTAGCCGCTGACCACGTTCGTGACGGATGCCACGACTGCGATAAACCCGAGCGTGCGGCTAAAGAGCGTTGCGTCTTTTTCGCCGGTGATTAGAATTGCGCCGACGACCGCGATAGCCGAGATCGCATTTGTGAGTGACATGAGAGGAGTGTGCAGCAGAGGAGAGACGCGGCGGATGAGTTCGAAACCGAGAAACGCCGCCAGCATGAAGATCCAGATGGCGATTTCGTAGTTGTTCATGCGGTTACGCTCCTCGGGTCGGATTGCGGCGCGAGAAGCTCTGCAATACGCGAGTGGGCGACGGCGCCGTTGTGCGACACCAGAGTTTCGCGAATAATTTCATCTTCAAGATTGATCTTGATATCGCCGCCGGCGATCAGGAGCTTCAAAAAAGAAGTGATGTTCGCTGAGAGCATCTGGCTGGCGTGATAGGGAACCATGGAAGGCAGGTTTAGGGGACCGGCGATGGTGACGCCCTGATGGACGAAGTCTTGGCCAGGGCGCGTGAGTTCGCAATTGCCGCCGCGCTCCGCCGCGATGTCAACAAGAACCGAGCCGGGACACATGGCATCGACCATTTGAGCGGTAATCAGAATGGGCGATTTGCGGCCCGGGACCGCGGCAGTGGTAATAACGACATCCTGCTCGCGCAGGACTTCGGTTAGAAGCTCGCGTTGACGGCGATAGAACGCGTCGTCCATGGCCTTGGCGTACCCGCCTTTGTCTTCAGAAGTCTTAGCGTCGATGTCGAGCACGATGAATTTTGCGCCGACGCTTTCGACCTGCTCTTTGACGGCCGGACGGACGTCATAGGCGCAGACGACTGCCCCGAGACGGCGAGCAGTTGCGATAGCTTGCAGCCCGGCAACACCAGCGCCCAAAACAAAGACCTTAGCCGGAGTCAATGTTCCGGCAGCGGTCATCAACATGGGAAATATTTTCGGCAAGTGTGTTGCCGCGATCAGGACGGCGCGATAGCCGGAGATGGTGGCCATGGAGGAGAGCGCATCCATGCTTTGCGCGCGCGTGATGCGCGGCATCAGTTCCAGCGCGAAGAACGACACTCCGCTGTGGGCCAGGTCCACATCCTGTTTCAACGATGTGAGCGGCTCGCCAAAACCGACAATGACTTGACCAGGGCGCATGAGCGCAATATCGGACTGGCCCTGGTCGGGGTTTGCGCCCAGGGAGCGCACCTGGACGATAATGCCAGCTTCCGAAAACACGTCAGAGCGATTGGCGAAGCGCGCGCCACGCGAGACGTAGGCCTCATCCGGGTAACCGGCCTCAGTTCCAGCAGATGTCTCGACAATGATGTCGAGACCTAATTTTCGCAGCGCTTCACAATGGCGCGGCGTGATTGCAACACGACGCTCGCCCGGAAACGTCTCACGAGGAACCCCAATTATCGCAGGCAACGCAGCCTCCGTTCAAAATTACTAACCGGCAACGCCAGCGCGGGGTTCAGGAAAATTGTTTACGCAATCCAAGCACCGCGCAGACTGCCAATTCAATGATTATCTAAAGCGACGGATGCGCGCAAGCAGAAGTTACGGAAACGAGTTTGTATAATGCGAGCCAATAGGAAGACTCGGTCCTTAAGTAGGACGCGGAGGCGAAGTTTGGACGCTATTGACACCCAGAACCCGCAGTACTTCCACAAGGTGGTTGACTGCCAATGGGCGTGCCCCGCGCACACGAACGTTCCGGAATACATTCGGCTGATTGCGCAAGGGCAATACACCGAGGCGTATTTAGTTAATCGAGAGTCGAACGTTTTTCCGGCGATCCTGGGGCGCACTTGTGACAGGCCGTGCGAGCCCGCGTGCCGCAGAGCGCGCGTAGATACGCATCCTGTAGCCATCTGCCGGCTCAAACGTGTTGCAGCCGATTTGAAAGGCGAGATCGATCACCTGCTGCCGAAGATTCCGGCGCAAAAAAACGGAAAGCGAGTGGCTTGCATCGGCGCGGGCCCGGCTTCTTTAACTGTTGCGAACGACCTGATGCCTATTGGATATGAGGTCACGATATTCGAGAAGCTAGATAAGCCCGGCGGGTTGATGCGCTCCAACATTCCCGCTTTTCGGTTGCCGGAACAGGTGTTGACCGAAGAAGTGAACCTGATTCTGGATATGGGCGTGGATATCCGCTACAACTCGCCTGTGAATAGCATGAAAGAACTGCTGGCAAGCGGATACGATGCGGTGTTCGTCGGCAGCGGCGCGCCACGCGGTAAAGATTTGGATCTGCCGGGGCGGCATGAAGCCGGTCGCATACACATCGGAATCGATTGGCTGGAATCGGTTGCGTTCGGGCATATAGATTCGATCGGTGAGCGAGTTTTGATCATCGGCGTAGGAAACACGGCGATGGATTGCTGCCGCTCGTCATGCCGGCTCGGAGGCAAGACGATCAAAGTAATGGCGCGGCGGCCGCGGCCATTTTTCAAGGCTTCGGCCTGGGAACTCGACGATGCGGAAGAAGAGGGCGTGGAGATTGTCATCAACCAGGCGCCGAAACAATTTGTGCTGGAGAACGGCAAGCTCACGGGCATGTTGTTTGAGCGACTGGAATGGGATCCGCAGGCCAAACGGTCGCGAGTTATCGATGAGGTCTTTCATCCGGCAGACGATGTGATTCTGGCGATTGGCCAAGAGAACGCGTTTCCTTGGATTGAGCGCGACCTGGGCATCGAGTTCGACAAATGGGACATGCCGGTTGTGGATGAAACGACGATGCAGTCGCGGCGCCCGGGTGTCTTTTTTGGCGGCGATTCGGCTTTTGGACCGAAGAACATCATCTGGGCCGTGGAGCACGGGCATCAGGCAGCGATTTCGATTCACAATCACTGCGAATCCATACCGGTTTCGGAGAGGCCCCCGTGGGGCATGAACCTGATCAGCCAAAAGATGGGGATCAGCGAGTGGAGCTACCACAACGATTACAATCCGGTGCGTCGCCAGAAGATGAAGCATGTCGAGCTGACGGAGCGGTTCCGGAAGTTGAATATTGAAGTGGAACTGGGGTTCGATGCGGAGCAGACCGCGCGTGAAGTGGAGCGCTGCTTAAACTGCGACATCGAAACTGTGTTTGCCGCGCCCCAATGTATCGAATGCGATGCGTGCATCGACGTGTGTCCGGTGCAATGCCTCACGATTGCACGCAACGGCGATGAGCTGGACTTGCGATCGCGGCTTTCGGCGCCGGCGTCGAATCCCGATCAGGCGCTTTATGTTTCACCGCCGCTGCCGCAGACGCTGCGCGTGATGGTGAAGGACGAAGATATCTGCGTTCACTGCGGACTTTGCGCCGAGCGGTGTCCTACGGCGGCGTGGGACATGCAAAAGTTCGAGCTTTCCATTGCGTACGCAGGCACAACATCATGCATGAACAGCCCAGTCCCGGCATAAACGACTTCGCTCTTAAGCTGGCGAACGTCAACGGAACCGGTTCAGCCAGCGCAAACGGTTTGATCATGCAAGCGATATTCCGCATGGGCATTCCGGTCTCAGGCAAGAACCTGTTCCCCTCGAACATTCAAGGGCTGCCCACGTGGTACGAAATTCGAGTGAATGCCCATGGCCATACGGCCCGCTCGCTGGATTACAACCTGATGGTGGCAATGAACGGGCAAACGTACAAGCAGGATATTCGAGAGGTGCACGAGGGCGGGTATGTTCTTTACGATTCGAGCTGGCCGCTAGAGCGTGATTTGTATAGAGAAGACGTACACTTTCTACCTATTCCTTTGGCGCAGATGATGAACGAACGGTTCAGCGAGCCGCGACAACGCATTTTGCTGAAGAATATCGCGTATGCCGGCGCGCTAGTTGGTTTGCTGAACATTGATGTGCCAATTGTGGAAGACCTGCTGGGGGAGACGTTCGCGGGGAAAACGGCGCTGCGCGAAGCAAATCGAGAGGCGCTGCATATAGGTTGCGATTTTGCGCGACAGCATTTCGATTGCCCATTGCCGTTTCATCTGGAAAAGATGAACGCGAACGAAGACAAAATCCTGATAGACGGCAACACGGCGAGCGCGTTGGGCTGCCTGTATGCGGGCGCGACGGTAGCGGCGTGGTATCCGATTACGCCGGCGACATCGGTGATGGATGCGTTCCGGCGATTCTGCGAGAAATATCGCAAAGACGCAGAAACAGGGCGCAACAATTATTTGATTCTGCAGGCCGAAGATGAGCTGGCGGCTATCGGCATGGTAATCGGGGCGTGCTGGAATGGCGCGCGGGCATTCACTTCGACATCAGGGCCGGGCATTTCGCTTATGAATGAACTGCTGGGACTCGCCTACTATTCCGAAATACCGGCCGTCGTCATTGACGTGCAGCGGGTGGGGCCATCTACAGGAATGCCGACCCGGACGCAGCAAGCGGATTTGCTCGAGTGCGCGTATGCCTCACACGGGGATACGAAACACATCTTGTTGTTCCCTGCGAATCCGGCGGAGTGTTTTGAATTTGCGCTGGAATCCTTCGACTTGGCGGAACGCTTTCAAACGCCGGTGATGATGCTGTCGGATCTGGACATTGGCATGAATGATTGGGTAGTGCCGGAACTGAAATGGGACGATTCATACCGGCCAGATCGCGGGCGCGTCCTGTCAGCCGAACATTTGAAAGACATCCCCAAGTTTCACCGCTACTCGGATGAAGATCAGTTTTATGTTCCGCCGCGGACGTTGCCAGGCGTGAGTCCCAGGGGCGCCTATGTGACACGGGGATCTGGCCACAACAAATTTGGCGGGTACACGGAGACGCCTTCTGAATATCAGGAGGTGGTGGATCGATTGGCGCGTAAGCAGAAAGCAGCGGCTGAGTGTGTGCCGGCGCCGACGGTCCAAGACGGTACTAGTACGAAATTTGGCGTGATTGCGATTGGGAGTTGCGATCTGGCGGTTCGCGAAGCAGTCGAACTGCTGGCCGGCCGCGATATTCCGCTTGATTACCTGCGCATTCGCGGATTTCCATTCCATCGAAGCGTGGAAGAGTTTTTGTACGCGCATGACATCACGTTCATCGTGGAACAAAATCGGGATGCGCAGCTTCGGTCATTATTGACGCTTGAAACATGCGTACCGAAGAACCGGCTGCGGTCGATATTAGCGTACGGCGGCTTCCCGCTGAGCGCGCGAACTGTGATTGAAGGAATTGTGAGTCATTTGGAGGCCGATCATGCCGTCCATCACTAAGCCGCTGGCGACGCACCCAGGGCTGCGGCAGAACGAGTTAGGGTTGACGATCCGCGATTACGAAGGATCAATGTCGACGCTTTGCGCCGGGTGCGGGCACGATTCGATCACAGCGGCGATTGTACGCGCGTTGTGGGAGATTTCGATGGAGCCGCATATGCTGGCGAAGATGTCCGGCATCGGATGCTCCTCAAAGACGCCGGCTTATTTCGTGAACGGCGCGCACGGGTTCAATTCGGCGCATGGGCGTATGCCGGCAATTACAACCGGGGCAATTGCGGCAAACCGCGAACTGACGTACATCGGAGTATCGGGAGATGGCGACTCTCTTTCGATCGGCATAGGGCACATGTGCCATGCGATCCGGCGGAATGCCCGGATGGTGTACATCATCGAGAACAATGGCGTCTACGGGCTGACGAAAGGGCAGTTCTCGGCGTCCGCGGATGTCGGGTCGAAGAGCAAGCGCGGCGAACCGAACCAACTTGCACCAATCGACCCGGTGATGCTGGCACTGAGCCTGGGGGCTACGTTTGTGGCGCGGAGTTTCTCAGGGGACAAGGATCAGTTGGTGCCGATATTGAAAGCGGCGTTCCGGCATCGCGGGCTGGCATTGTTGGATGTTATCTCGCCGTGCGTGACCTTCAACGACCATAACGGTTCTACGAAGAGCTACTTGTATACGCGCAAACATGCCGTGAGCGCAACGGATGCCGACTTTGTACCGCCTTCGAACGAGATCGTGGCCAGTATTTCGCCGCACGGCGTGACAGCCGTGACGATGCATGATGGCAGCATTCTTCGATTCCGATCCGTGCCCGATGGTTATGATCCGAGGGATCGCGCCAAGGTGATGAGTTACTTGCAGGAGCGACAGGGCAAGGGCGAGATCGTGACGGGACTGCTTTTTGTCGATGAACTTGCGCCTGGCCTGCACGAAGCGAACAATTCCACTGAGACACCGCTATCGCAAGTGCCGTTCGAGAAGTTGTGTCCGGGTTCCGGGGTCTTAGAGAAGTTGCAGGAAGAGTTTCGGTGAAGGCCCTGGTTCCTTTAGCTCGCCTATCCAACCAGATAACCGACAACCCGTTGCAGCAAGAAGTACCCGGCATATAATTCGCACATGGATTTGAACAGCCGGCGTGAGTTTCTGAAGAAGACGTCAGGCAGCGCCCTGGCAGTGGCAGCGAGTTCGTACTCGCGCGTCATGGGGGCGAATGAGCGGATCAATCTAGGACTGATCGGCGCAGGCGGCCGGGGCACAGATGTGCTGGGCCACTTCCAGAAGAACCCCGCGATTCAAGTTGTAGCGGTATGCGATATCTACGGCCAGCGCTTGAGTGCGGCGCAACAGAACGCTCCGGGGTCCGCAGCTTTCGCCGATCATCGCGCGGTTTTGGCGCGGAACGATATAGATGCGGTGCTGATTGCCACACCCGATCACTGGCATTGCGCAATTGCGACCGATGCGCTGAACGCGGGCAAAGACGTTTACGTCGAAAAACCACTTACGCGAGTTCCAGAGGAGGGGCCCGTCATTGTAAAAGCGGCACGGGAGAACAACCGTGTCTGCCAGGTGGGGATGCAACAGCGGTCGGCGAAACATTACTTGCAGGCGAAAGAAAAGTATTTCGACTCAGGGCAGTTGGGCGACATCACCCTGGCAAGAACGTGGTGGCACGGCAACAGTTGGCATCTACGCAAAGCGCCCGCCTCTCTGCAGACAAAACCAGCGGATCTGGATTGGGCGCACTTTCTTGGACCAGTTAAGTGGCGGGATTACGATCCGCAGCAGTACTTCAATTGGCGCGCCTATCTGGATTACGGCGGCGGCCAGGTGACCGATCTTTTTACGCATTGGATCGATGTGGTCCACATGTTCATGGGAAAGGATATACCGTTTTCGGCGTCCGCTGCCGGGGGCGTGTATCACTACAAAGATGGAAGGACCGCGCCGGACACAATCAACGTGTTGTTGCAGTATCCGGGACCGAAAGAATTTACCGCGACATTTGAAGCGACGCTGGCGCCTGGGATTACTGGCGACGCAATCGAGATGTGCGGCACCAACGGGCGGCTGTGGATTGACCGGTCACGATATGAATATTACCCGCTACACGCGAAGGAACCGGCCGAAGTTGTCAAAGCCGAAGTTATGCCGGGAATTAGTGATTCTCTGACGCAGAGCCATGTGAATAATTTCGTGGAGTGTGTGAAGAGCAGGAGACTTCCGAACGGTGACGTGCTGATTGGGCACCGGTCGGCACAGGCGTCGCACTTGGGGAATATCTCCTATCTACAACGGAGAAGAATTGATTTCGATACGCAGCGCGAAGAGATATTGCCACTATAAACGGAAACGCGGACGATAACATCGCCCGCGTCCGTTCTAAGTTCTGATTGTCAGATCAGTGATCGCGATGGTCCCGGCGATCGTCGCGATGTTCATCCCGACGGATTTCGTGGTGTTCGATACGCGGTCCAACGGGAGCACGATATGCATAGCCAGGGTGGACGTAGGCACCGCGATTTACCCAGGTGCGGCTCCAAGGCCGTCCACCAACCAGGATGGAGTGGTCACGCCAGCCGAATCCAACGGTGCCCCAACCGAACGGAGCAAAGGCGCCGACGGTGATTCCAGGCCCAAAATGGATCGCACCGCCGACAAAGAAGCCAGCGCGGGGCCGGGCGAAGACGACGTAGGGATCATAAGTGGGCACGTAATAGTAGCCGGGTGTTTCCGGGACAATCTCGATTTCGCCGGGTCCGGCGACGCTCACCTGTTCATATTGATTGCTGCGCAGATAGCCATAGTCGTAGGCTCTCTGACGCTCGCGCTGAACAGCATCCATAATGTCGTTGCGTTGCGCCAGGACGGCGTTGCCGAGTGCTTGGGTCCATCCCATATCGGAAGCCATCATCTGCAGCACCTGCGGAAACGGCAGAAGCGCGAGAATACTCGGATCAAAGGGCAAGCGGTCCGCCTGGATAGCGCCAGCTAGCTGATCGCCGCGGAGATAGGCGTGTTGGTTCGCCCAGTTGGCGGCATCCGGAATTTGGTTATAGAACGTGGAAGCGGTCAGGATCTGGGCAAGCAGACCGTCCGGGTAAAGCGCTATGCGGGAGACCAACTGATCCAACTGCTGAGGCGCCATCAAAGGCGGAGCAGGATATTGTCCTTGGGGAGGGTACTGCCCTTGCGGGTAACCAGGCGGCGGATATTGCCCTTGCGGCGGGTACTGACCCTGAGGTGGATACTGCTGCGTTTGCGGGTTTTGTTGCTGCGGATATTGTTGCGGCGGGTACTGCTGTTGTTGAGGATATTGTTGTTGCGGATACTGCTGTTGCTGCGGGGGCGGTGGCGGCGGATATTGATTCGGATCTTGGGCGAAGCTGGGAGCTGCTGTAAAGCCTACAGTCAAAATTCCCCCCAGAATTGTGAAAGCTATGTTTTTGGTTCGCATTGTTGATGTGCCTCTCCATTGGCTCGCTCGACTGGCGGCCTAATAGATTGACGCGTCGATCGGGCTTTGAGATACGAATTGCCAACGGCGAGCATATTAATGCTGATTAAGCAATAAGTTACGCAGCAAAGTACTTAGAAATCAACTCGCACCCCAAGCTGAATGATGCGCCCTTCAAGGCCGGTGGAAACCGGGGCGAAGGTCGGCTGCTTGGTGATGACGCCGGCTGAATTTACGGTTGCAGTCGTATTGATGCTGGTGATGTTCGGGTGATTGAAGACGTTGTTTGCCTCAGCTAAGAACTTTGGTTTTACGCGCTCGAAGAACGTAAAGAAGGTTCTGGTGTAGCGCAGGTCTACTTGATAGACGTTTGGCGCACGAGCGGTATCGCGGCCAACGTATAGCGGCCTGGTCACCCCGGAGGCAAGCTGGTCACCATTCAAAAGCTGATTGGCGACGATGTTTTGCACGTCACCGGATTGCGCAATGGCGAGGATGGCTAGCTCATTGTTGTTTGCAAGGGCGCGCAGAAATCCGTTCCCGATGGAGAAGGTAGGCGCGATGAACGACGAGAGCGTGAACGCGTGCGGCCGGTCTATGAGGCTATCGCCGCGATCGCGGCTGCGGTTGGTGTTGTCTTCAATGGCAAGATTTTGCTCAAAACTGTTGGCATCGGGAGCGTCGCTGATGGAGTGGGACCAAGTGTAAGAAGCGCTAGCCAGGAAACCACGGTTGAAGCGGTGTTGGTAGTTCACGATGAGAGCGTTATAACTCGCGATAGCGCCGACGTCCTGCAAAGTGATATCGGCAAACTGTGGATATAGACGGGTGGCCGCGTTTATGGCGGCCGAAAAAATGGGGCGCCCATCGGCAAGATAGCTAATCGGATTGATGAGGTTCATGTTGCGCAGATAGGTTTGGTTGCGCGCGCCCGTATTCACGTACCCGAGAGTCAGGGCGTCATTCGCTGAAAGCTGTTGAGCGATTTGGAAACTTGAATTGAAGGTATAAGCATTCTTGAAATTCGGAGTTACGGTTTGGATGCTGGGCGTAGCCGGAAGCAGACCGGGTTGCAGGCTGATCACGTTCGGGAACGCCGGAGCGTTGGGCGAAGTGGGAGCAATAGAGCCGACGAACGCCTGTGTCGAGCCGCTGTTGTAGAGAGCGTTGAACCAGAGATTGGTAGGGGGCGCTTCGTAGAAGATTCCGGAGCTGACTCGCAACACCGTTTTAGGCGTGAGACTCCAGGCAATGCCTAGCCGCGGCGCAAAATTCGCCTCGGGCGTGCGGAAGCTTCGGGAATAGAGAAACGGAGCGCTGGAGCTTGCGGGCGGTCCTTGAAATCTGTCATAGCGTACGCCGTAGGTGACTACCAGATTCGAGCGAGCCTGCCAGGTGTCCTGGCCGAAGACATCCCAGAACATCGAGTGATAGCCCGCGCCAACGAGCCCTATGCTGGCTTTGAAGCTGGAATAAGAGCGTGGGGTGGCGCCGGAGAGCGCAGCAAGATAGCTGGGAATATCGGGGAAGATGTACTCGTTGTAAGTATCGGCGAGCTGGTTGTCGAGGATGTGCTCGAAGCTGCCGCCGGCCTTAAACGTGTGAGAACCCTTGATGAAGGTAACGCTGTCGCTAAGGCTGGGAATTTTCTCATCGAAGACGTCCCCGACGCCAAGGGAACCACCAAAGTTGGCCTTACCCGTTATTTCAATATCTGGCCCGGTACCAGTCAGCGGATTTGCAACATGACGCTCATTGCGATAGGGTTCCGAGAGGCGTAGTTCGTTGAGCACGTTCGCCGAAAAGGTGGAGAGCAGTTGGGCCCCCCCGATGTAAGCGCGATCGCGAAAATCGGAAGCGACACTCAGAGCGTTCAGTGCTCCGACGTTGGTATTGAACGGGAACTGGTTGCGGAAGTAGTTCCAGCGCAAGAAGAGCCGCTCTTTTTCGGTGGCCTGCCAGTCGAGACGAATGTCTACGAATTGCGCATGTTCAATACTGGCCGGAGTGGCCAGCAGAGTTGAGGGAATTCCGATTTGCGCCGCATCAGACGGATTGATGGTGATCGGCGACGGCTGCCCGCGACTGAGATGTTCATAAGCTCCGAAGACAAACAACTTGTCTTTCCACAGCGGACCACCGGCATTGAACGCAGTGTCGTTCAGTCCGAGATTGGGCTTGGGCTGCGTGGGAGAGAGAAGAATGGGCCGCGCGACAGCGTCTACTGGACGGCCGATGTACTGAAATTCACCGTGAACCACATTGGTTCCAGAACCGCTGATGACGTTGTAGATGTCGCCGGACGTAAATCCAAATTCGGGCGCGAAGCTATTTGAGATGGTCTGCACCTCGTCCACGTAGATGTCGGCGATGGGGAAGAGGCGCAGACCGTAACGATCTTTTTCGGTATCCACCATGCCGTCCATTTGATAGTTGATGCGATCGAGAAGGCCATTGGTGTTGATGGTTCGGGGAATACCCAGTTCGGGATTGGGATGGCCACTCACACCCGGCTGAAAGAGGATGAAGTTATAGGGATTGCGGGAGGTGAGCGGCAGATTGTCCACTTCTTGATGCGTGATGGTGCGGCCAATGCTAACGCGCGCGGGTTCAACGACGGGCGCGCCCCCACTCACTTCGACAGTGACGCTGGCACGGCCTACGTTCAGTTGCGCATCGATGGAAGCTTCCGTACCTGCGTCAAGCACCACTCCGGTGTGACGTTGAGTGTCAAATCCTGCTTTGCTTATGGTGACAGAATAGGAACCAAGCGGCAGGTTGGGAAACACATAATAGCCGTCATCCATGGTCTGCATGGAACGTGAGAACCCGGTTTGCGAGTTCTCGATGGAGACGGTGGCGGCGGTGACGGGAGCATTGGTTTGATCGACCACGCGACCGCGAATGCTGCCGTTGATGGCTTGCGTTTGACAGAGAAGAGCCCCAGGGGCGAGTCCCAGAATAAGCACTAAAAGTAGGAGAGCGGACCTAAGCGGCGAGATGCTTTGATGAGCGATAGTGGAAACTTGCATTAAGCGTACCTTTCAGATCACGATAGGGGAGAATCATTGCGGCGTCAATGATTTTCCAAAATGCACTCACATTTAAGATGGCAAGCTTCGAATCCAAACACAAAAGATTTGCGTTAAAGAGGACACTCGCGGTGTCCGTAGTGGCGTGTGCGGTGGCGGGCGCGATTTGGGCCGCAGCGGATAACGATAACGAAAAGGCTCGCCAACTGGCTCAGGTGAGCCCGGACGCGATGCACGTTAATTTCGACCTGGGCGCGCCAGGGCTGTCGCGATGGCTTGCGGCGATTCGTACACGAGCCAGCATTCTGATGATTGTGGCGCATCCGGATGATGAGGATGGCGGGCTGCTGACGTACCAGACTCGGGGAATCGGGGCGCGCGGGGCGCTGATGACCCTAAATCGGGGCGAGGGCGGACAGAACGCGATGTCAATGGATCTTTACGACGCGCTGGGGTTGGTTCGCACGGAGGAGTTGCTCGCGGCGGACCGGTACTACGGTGTGGACCAGTATTGGGGCCGCGCGATTGACTATGGCTTCTCAAAAACGCGCGAAGAAGCGCTGGACAAGTGGGGTTACGAGAGAACGCTTTCAGATGTAGTACGAGTGGTGCGCATGACGCGGCCGCTGGTGGTGACCTCCGTGTTTATTGGGGCGGCAACTGATGGTCATGGCAATCATCAGGTAGCGGGACAAATGGCGCAGGAGGCATTTGTAGCGGCGGGCGATCCGCATCGTTTTCCCGAGCAGATTCGGGAAGGGCTTAGACCCTGGCAGCCGCTGAAGGTCTATGAACGAGCTCCGTTTTTCCAGCCGACGAAGGAGAAAACAATTTACGACTACGCCACGGACCAATATGTGCCGATTCGCTTTTTCAACTACATTACCGGTACGTGGTCGGCGGAAAGGCCACTAGCGAACATCGGAATCCCGTCGGGAACGATGGACCCGGCGGCTGGATATACTTTTCTGCAGATTGGACGCGAAGGGTGGGGATATCAGCGGAGCCAGAATGGCGGCGGCACGATTCCGCAGCCAACGCTTTCGACGAATCAATACCATCGATACGGCTCGAAGGTTCAAGTTCCGGAGAAGGAGGACTCGCTTTACGAGGGCATCGACGTATCGCTCGAAGGCATCGCCAGCCTGGCCGCTGGAGACACAGGATTCCTGAAGCAGGGGCTGCAGCGGATTTCAAAATGCGCCGAAGAGACGTTCACAAATTACCGGCCCGATAAGCCGGCAGGCATTGCGCCTACGCTCGCTGAGGGATTGACTGCCACGCGCGAACTTTTGCGCGAAGTCAACGCAAGTTCGCTGGCTGAGCCAGGTAAGAGCGATGTCGCCTTTGAGCTGAACGCGAAAGCAAAACAGTTCGAGCGCGCGTTAACGCTGGCGCTTGGGGTGAGCTTCGATGCGGTGGTTGCACCGGAACGAGAGGCTGGCGGCCCACTGGCTGCGTTTGCCCAGACTTCCACTACATTTGGGATTGCTATTCCAGGCCAAGCGTTTTCCGCCCAGGCGCACTTGCTGAACGACGGGGCAGAGACAGTGTCAGTCGGCGGAATCGAGATTACGCCCTCGGATGGCAAAACATGGAAGATCAAAGCTGAATCCTCACCGGCTGCTTCGCTCGAGCCTGAAAAAGATCTGCGGCTGCGATTTGCGATACAAGCCCCCGAGGATGCCAGTTTGACGCGGCCGTATTTTACGCGCCCGAACCTGGAGCAAGCCTACTACGATTTGACCGATGAACGATTTCGAAACTTGTCGTTCGGTCCATATCCGCTGTATGCGACGGCGAAGCTGAGCTATCACGGAACGGATATTACAATCCAAAAGGTTCTGCAGGCCAACCAGCGGATTGAAGGCATCGGGATTGTGGAAGATCCGCTGTTAATGGCGCCCGCTCTTTCGGTTTCCGTATCACCTGCAGCGGGGGCGATTCCCTTGACCACGACTTCATTCACGTTTTCCTGCACGCTCCACACGAATGTGAAAGGACCAGCAAAGGGCATATTGCGGCTGCGGCTGCCACAAGGCTGGGAATCAAAGCCGATGGAACATGATTTCGCTTTCACACGCGATGGGGAAAACGAGACGGTGGATTTCGAGGTGACGCCGCGGTCGATACAGCAGGAAGGCTACGAGATCAGAGCGGTAGCAGAGTACAACGGGCACAATTATCAGGAGGGATACCGGCTGACCGGTTATCCGGGTTTGCGGCCGTATCCGCTGTATCGTCCCGCTTCTTACAAGGCGGTTGGCGTGGACGTGAAGACGGCGCAAAATCTTCACATCGGCTTTATTCCTGGAACGGGCGACGACGTGCCGCGAGCCTTGGAAGATCTGGGGCTGCATGTCACGTCCCTATCGGGCAGCGATATCGAAAGCGGAGATTTGAGCGGATTCGATGCGATTGTCCTGGGAGTGCGCGCGTATGCCGTGCGCCCGGATCTGCGATCGGCAAACAACCGGCTGCTGAATTACGTCAAGAACGGCGGAGTTTTGATAGTGCAGTACAATTTGCAGAACTTCGACCACGACTACGGGCCGTATCCGTTTACGTTGGGCAGCAATCCACAAAAAGTAGTGGATGAGGGATCGATCGTGAAGTTTTTGGAAGCCAAGAGCCCGGTGTTTGCATGGCCCAATAAGATCAGCGAAGCCGATTTTTCAGGATGGGAAGAAGAGCGCGGCCATGGGTTCATGAGTAAATGGGACCCGCATTACCAGGCATTGGTGGAGACGCATGATCCGGGGCAGCAGCCTCAGGAGGGCGGCTTTCTGCTGGCGCAATACGGAAAAGGTTTTTACATTTATGATGCCTTCGCTTTATACCGGCAGTTGCCGGCCGGGGTGCCGGGGGCGTACCGCATTCTGGCTAACTTAGTTAGCCTTGGGAAGAACCCGGAATGGAAGTAACTGAATCGTCACGATGCGCGATTAATCTATGCAAGTAGGCTCAATATCTATGCGAACCAGACCGTTGATTTTTGCGCTGCTTACTTTGCTCGACAGGCGCGTTATTGGTATCGGCGCGCACCAAAGAGCCTTTCCCCGATCCCGCCGTGGATGTTCCTGCCGGTGAAATGACCGGGCCGCAGACGGCCGTTCTTGCGGGCGGTTGCTTTTGGGGGATGGAGGCTGTTTTCGAACACTTGAAAGGCGTGACAAACGTGGTCTCCGGGTTCGCAGGCGGCGAAAAATCCACGGCGCATTACGAGACCGTGAGTACGGGGCGAACGGGCCATGCGGAATCCGTACAGATCACCTACGATCCGAATCAGATCACGTATGGACAGATTTTGAAGGTGTACTTCGCGATTGCACACGATCCAACTGAATTGAACCACCAGGGGCCTGATTCGGGCACGCAGTACCGCTCGTCGATCTTTTATTCAAACGACGAGCAAAAAAAGATTGCCGAGGCGTATATTCAGCAGTTGGATGCGGCAAAGGTTTATTCGCACAAGATCGTGACGCAGGTGGTTCCGCTGAAGGGATTCTATCCGGCGGAATCGTACCATCAGCATTACCTGGAGAACCATCCAGACCAGCCGTACATCGTTTATAACGATCTGCCGAAGCTGGCAGCCCTGAAGAAGCAGTATCCGCAGATGTGTAAGCGATAGGTTATTGAGTGACCACCAGGTAACGATTGAAGAATTCGAGCGCATCGATGGCGAGAGTGCGGCGAGCTTCAGCGGTCTTGAATGTGTGCGCGTCATCCACTTTCACAAATTGCACGGGCACTCCGGCCGACTGCAGCTTGTCGTAGAGCTCTTGAGCTTGCGAGATAGGAACGCTTTCGTCGCGCGTGCCATGCACGATCAGAAACGGCGCGTCGCCTTTCGCGGCGTGGAAAACCGGGGACGCTGCTTGCCAGAGGGCGGGATCTTGTGAGTAAGGCGCGCCGAAGAAACTGGCCAGAAATTCGCCTTCGGAATCGCGTTCCGCGGTGAAATCGGTTGGGCCGTCAACATCCACAACCGCTTGTACTCTACTAGGATATTTGGCCAGAGCGGGATCGGAGTTGTCGCGGGTATCTTCCATACCCAGCAGGGCGGCGAGTTGAGCGCCTGCAGAATGGCCGAATGCGCCGATCCTCTCTGTTCGTATGTGGTACTTGGCTGCGTTTGCGCGTATCCAACGCACAGCTCGCTGCACATCGTCCAGTTGCACGGGCCAGCGGTTCTGCTTGCCGTCGAAAAGCCTATAATCTACCGAAAATGCCGTAAAGCCTGAGCGCGCAAGAAACTGTCCCATGGTGCGCATGGTGCTCTTATCGAGATCGGTCCAGCCACCGCCATGAATGAGGATCACGGCCGGATGAAGATCAGCGGCGGGGCCAGCCGGTTCGTAGAGATCGAGAAGCAACGCCACCCCGTTTGCAGAGCCGTATTGAACATCATTTTCGACAGTAACGCCAGGCTGCGTGGTGGCTGCAGGCTGGTGTTGTTGTGTTTGCGTGTTTTCTTGCTGTGGAAGCGTCAGCGCGAGGACGGTACTTACAAATACAGCCCCCGATATAGAGCTTGCTTTTAGCATCGACCCGCATTGTATTACGCCACAAGCGATCTCGCGGAAATTGGGTGCAGGTTTTGTACTGAACCTGGCACGAATTGTCATCGGATCCAAGGCGAATGCCTCTAAGTAGCTGATTCCAGATTGCGGCAGATGGGCCGCCTATTTGCCTTCCTTATGCGCGGAGGAGCGCAATGGCGAACAACACTTCCGGCACGCTACAGGACTTTGTAGCGGCCGCAAAAAGCAAAGGTGCTTCGGATGAGTTTCTTTGCACGTTGTTGATACGGCAGGGATGGCCGGCCAATGAGGTTTACGATATGCTGGCGCAATATTGGCAGGGCCTGACGGGCATCTCGATTCCTGCGACGAAGTGGAGCCGGGGAGTCCTCGCGTGACGCATTTCTATACCTGCTTTCTTTCTCAACGCTGGCGACTTGGGCGACATCGCTGGGCGCGCTGATCTTTGATCTCATCAACCACTGGGTTGCGGACCCCATCAGCCGGGGCAACGTCTTGGATTTACGTACAGCAATGACCTGGGAGATGGCTCGGATCGCGGTGGCGTTTCCTATTTACCTGGTGGTGACTACATTCACTGTGAAGGAGGCCGCGAAACAACCTGACCGGCTGCAATCCGGCGTGCGCAAATGGCTGACGTATATCGCGCTGCTGGGAACGGCTGGAACGATGATCTGCGATCTGATCTGGTTTCTGGATTACCTGCTGACCGGCGAGATCACGCTACGTTTCGTTTTGAAATCGGCAACGGTAATGATCATCTGCGCAGGCATTTTCACTTACTATCTAAGTTCGCTGCGTTGGACACGAGCGGCGAGTGTCACCGGGGCAAGGCTTCGCAACGCGACCTTCGCAACGGTTTCGAGTTTGGTGGTGATTGCTGCGTTCTGGATCGGTTTAGTAGTGGCGGGCACGCCAAAACAACAGCGCTCCGTCGAAGCGGACCGGACGCGGGTTGATAACCTGCATGGGATCGCGGAAGCAGTGAAGATCTGGCACAACCGCGCATCGCTGCAGAACCCGAACGCCACTATTCCGGCTAATCTTGGGGCGCTGATTAGAACCGGCGTCTTGCAACTGGATGCTGCTGCCGACCCGGTCACGCGGGCACCGTACGAGTACCACGCGAAAAGCGGGAATCGCTACGAACTTTGCGCCGATTTTACCTCCGGCAATATCGGCAAAGGCGTCGCGACCATGCATTCCGATTTTTGGCGCTACGGAAAGGGCAAGACCTGCTTTGTTCTGGATGGGTCCGAACAGGTACCGTGGTGATCGCCTGGTCCAAAAAAAGGGCCAGCAACCCTTTCGGATTGCTGGCCAAGTGGTGCCGCCTTTTGGATTTTTAGTGAGCGGTGAGGCGCACCGAGATCATCGTCGCCATTCCGAGTTTTCTCTGCAGGTCGCGATCAACGGAAGCGGTCGAGCGTCCATACCCCACCTTGCTGCCGGGCATCCATATCTGTGAGAGAGCACAATCGCCTTGGTAACACGCAAATGTCAGGTGAGGCTCGGAGTAACCTTTCACTTCACCGACCGGCGCAGTATTGATGAAAATCGAGTGGCCTCCACTGTTACTCGTAACTTGGAATAGACCCCCGCGGTTGAGCAAGTACACGCTGTAGTTGCCCGCGGCGAACGAGGTGTGGCTGGCTTGAAACGCAAACGGAACTTTTGCGTTCTCTTGTGTGTCCTGAGCGCTGAGAGTGAGGCTCCCGAGCACTGTGAGCCCTGCGGCCAGAACTATACGTACGAATTGGCTTTTCATTTGAGCCTCCTAGTGATTTCGGAATCTTTGATTCCGATCTCTCTCGTTTTCCTTGAGAGACGTGAACTATAGAGGCGCTTTGGTGCCCAACGGTCGAGTTACGCAGTTACTTGTACTTACAGACGATAGCCGCGTGTTTATGGAAGGAGAAGGTTAATTCGGACGTTAAGAAAGAGATAACTTGGGCCAAATAGGGCGACTCATACGTCGGCTTTACGGCCGCCACCGCAAGGATCGCAACCCTTTTCTCGCATGCGCCGCTCCAGGGCCTGCATCAGCTTGGCTTGCACATGCTCAGGGATTGCTTTTGCCTCCATGCCTTTGAAGACCTTGAGCGTCTTTTCGGTGGTGTCGCAGACCACCCAGCAGTTCGGGCATTCGTTGACGTGTTTCTGCAGATCGGCCTTGAGTTTGGGGTCAAGTGTGTCCTCGAGGAAATCGTTCAAATCCTGGAGAAACTGCTTACAGGTAAGCAAACGCGTCGTCCCCCTTGCGCTTGAATTGCCGGGTGAGCTTCTCGCGAAGCTGCAACCTCGCTCTTAATAACCGGCTCTTCACCGCTGATATCGATAAATTCAAAGCTTCCGCAGTCTCCTCTATGGACATTTCTTCGATGTCTCTCAGGATAAAAACGGTGCGGTAGGCCGGCTTCAAACTTTGAATTGCCTGGTCTAGGATTTCACCCAACTCCTCCCGGGAATAGCTTTCCTCCGGATTTTCGTCCCAAACGGCGATTTCCCGGACCATTTCGTCTTCGCCGGTGTCGATCGGCTCGTCCAGCGGGACCGTGCGGTCCGAACGGCGCTTGCGAAGCTTCATGAGCGCTTCGTTAACGGCTATTCTGACCAGCCAGGTATAGAACTTGGAGTTGCCCTGAAAATTGTCTAAGTGGGTGTAGGCTTTAAGGAAAGTCTCCTGAAGAACATCCTCCGCGTCGTCGTCATTCTGGGTAATTTGTTTCGCCATGCGGAAAACGCGGCGGTCATAGTGGCTGACGAGCTCGGAAAATGCGGCCGCATCTCCCGCCTTGGCGCGCGCTACTAGGGCAGATTCATCAAAGCCGGGCGAAACGGTGGAGGTGCTCACAGGAATCGTCATGTTCAGTCTAGCAATGGATACGAGTTTTGCAGGGGTTCTGGTTCAGCCGAGCGCGAGTAGGCGAAGAAAAGGCAAGGTACGCTAGGGATTGGATCTCGCGACCCCGCTGCAGTATGTGAAAGGGATCGGACCGGCGCGAGCGCAGATGCTGGCTGCCAAAGGGCTGTGTACAGTAGCCGATCTGCTTTATTACGGGCCATTTCGGTATGAAGACCGGCGCAACGTTAAGGCAATAGCGGAACTGGCCCCGGGGGAAAAAGCCGTGGTGCTTGCGCGCGTGGGGAGCGCCAAGCTTTCTCGGTTCCGGCGCGGAGCTTCCGGCCTATTTGAGGCGGTTTTCGAGGACGGCAGCGGTGCCCGGCTTCTGGGCCGCTGGTTTCATGGCGAACGCTACGCGGAGACGCTGGTTCCCGATGTTCGCGTGGCTCTGTTTGGAAAAGTAGAACTTGAACGAGCCCAAGGGAGCAGGCTGATGGTACAGCCTGAGACAGAGATTCTCTCGTCCGAGGAAGACGTAGACCCAAGTTTGCACACGGGGCGAATCGTAGCCGTGTATGAGGCGGCTTCGAAGGTTTCGACTCGCGTTTTCCGAACGCTGTTGCACCGGGTGCTGGACGAATGTCCTCTGCCGGAAGATGCACTGCCCGAAACAGTGCGGCTGCACACGGGATTGCCGAGCCTGGAATCAGCGTTGCGCGAACTCCATATCCCGGCCCACGACACCGACCTAGTGCTGCTGAACGAGTTTCGCACGCCGGCCCAAGTGCGGCTGATCTTTGATGAGTTCTTCTGGCTGGAATGCGGGCTGGCGCTCAAAAAGACAAAAGCCAAGGCCGCGGAGGGCATCTCGTTCACGTTGAATGAGCGGATTCGCGAACAGATAAAAACGATGCTGCCGTTCAAGCCGACCGGAGCGCAGCGCCGAGTTATGCAGGAGATTGCGGACGACATGAAGCGGCCGCATCCGATGAACCGTCTGCTGCAGGGCGATGTGGGCAGCGGCAAAACAATCGTCGCTGCGCAAGCGGCTGTAATTGCCATTGAGAACAATCACCAGGTGGCTGTGCTTGCGCCGACGGAGATCCTGGCTACACAGCACTGTACCTACTTCAAACGGCTGTTGGAGAAGCTTGGGTATGTAGTTGCGCTATTGACGGGCTCGGCGAGCGCACGGGAAAAACAACAGATCAAAAACCTGATTCGCGAAGGACTGGTTCACGTGGTGGTGGGCACGCACGCCATGATTCAGGAGGACGTTTCATTTGCCAACCTGGGTCTCGCGATAGTGGATGAGCAACATCGGTTCGGCGTTCGGCAGCGACTGGAATTGATGAAAAAAGGCAATCAGCCCGATGTGCTGGTGATGACTGCAACGCCAATACCACGAACTCTCGCGTTGACAATCTACGGAGATTTGGATGTGTCGACCATCGATGAGTTACCGCCTGGGCGCAGACCGGTTGTGACCAAACATGTCGCTGAAGCAGCCGTTGAAAACATCTACAGCTTTATCGCGCAGGAGATTCGAGCGGGACGCCAGGCCTACGTTGTCTATCCGGTGGTGGAAGAGACGGAGACCCCAGCCGTAAAGGCTGCAGAGAAGATGTTTGAGCATCTGTCTAGCAAGGTGTTTCCGGGGATCGCGGTAGGTTTGCTGCATGGCCGCTTGCCCTCGCCGGAAAAAGAAGCAGCCATGCAGAACTTTCAGACCGGAAAAACAAAGATTTTGGTGGCGACGACCGTGATCGAGGTGGGGGTCGATGTGCCGAATGCTTCGGTAATGGTGATTGAGCAGGCAGAACGATTCGGGCTTGCGCAGATTCACCAACTCCGCGGGCGCGTCGGGCGCGGCCCGCATCAGAGCTATTGCATTCTGGTGACCGGGAAGTTGAACGAGATCGCGAGAGAGCGAATCCGAACGCTTGTGGATTCGAACGACGGCTTCTACATCGCAGAGATGGACATGAGACTGCGAGGGCCGGGAGAGTTTTTCGGAACCAAGCAATCGGGTATTCCGGGATTGCGTTTGGCTGACCTGATGCGCGACGCGGACATTCTAGATATGGCGCGAACCGAGGCTACGGCGCTGATTGAAGGCCGCAAAGATACGGCAGAGCTACGCGATGTGGTGCGCTATATCCAGGAACACTGGCAGCGGCGATATGGCCTGGTGCAGGTGGGTTGAAGCGATGCGGGTTATCGCCGGGCGATTTCGCAGCCGGAGACTGAAATCGGTTCCAGGTCTGGCTGTCCGGCCAACGCCCGATCGCCTGCGGGAAGCATTGTTCAATGTACTGACTCCGCGCTTGCCGGGCACGACGTTTCTGGATGCGTACGCGGGCAGCGGAGCAGTCGGCATTGAGGCGCTAAGCCGCGGGGCGAAGCATGCGGTGCTAATTGAGCGGAGCGGAAAGGCAACGCAGGTTCTGCGTGAAAACCTGGGCACGCTGGGAATTGAGCGCGAAGCAACGGTGGTGCGGGGAAGCGCGACCGTTCTCTTGCACAATTATCCTTGTGATATCGCGTTCATCGATCCGCCGTACGATCAGGCCGGCGAATATGCCGACTCGCTAAATGCGTTGGCTGCCACTCAGGTGGAGCTAGTGGTTGCGCAACATCCATCAAAGATGGTTCTGGATTCAAATTATGGGCGACTTCAAAAAATACGCGTTTTGCGGCAGGGAGATAACTCGCTAAGTTTTTATGCAACAGACTTAACCAGCAATTAGCAAGTGCACGTCCATGACATTAGTCCCCGTGGGGCCAGTCTTGACAAGGTCGCCCAAGCGGTCGAAAAACGGATATGAATCATTGCGATTCAGATGATCGCGGGGGTCGAGGCCCAGTCGTTGCGCGCGCTCCAGAGTAGCGCCTGTAGCAATTGCACCAGCGGCATCGGTTGGTCCATCAGTTCCGTCGGTACCCGCACTTAGAACAAGGACATCCTGAATTCCGCCGATCTCAAGAGAAGCAGCAAGCGCGAACTCCTGATTGCGGCCGCCTTTGCCTGTGCCTCGGACATGCACGGTGGTCTCACCGCCGGACAGGATACAGGCCGGAGCTCGAACCGGGTTACCCGACGAACTGATCTCACGCAGAATTTGCGCGTGCACGCTGGCCACCTCGCGAGTTTCACCCTGTATCGTGCTAGACAACAAGAGCGGACGATAGCCGAGTTTCTTCGCTTCTGCCGCAGCAGCGGAAAGCGCCAAGCGATTGCTGCCGACGATCACATTGCGAACATACTTGAATATTTCGTCACCAGGCTTAGGCGTCTCATTCAGACTGCGCATAACCTTGGGCAATTGCAGACCGAATTTCCTGATCACGGCAACCGCATCTTCGATCGTCGAAGAATCGGGAGCAGTTAGCCCGGAACCGATTACAGCCGGATCATCGCCAATCACATCCGACAGAAGCAAGCTCACCACAGTTGCCGGATAAGCACGCGCCACAAGACGGCCTCCCTTGAGCCGCGAAAGGTGCTTGCGAACGATGTTGAGCTCATTGATATTTGCGCCCCGGCGCAATAGGAGATCGGTCGCGTGTTGCTTGTCTGCAAGAGTAAGCCCGGAAGCCGGCGCAGGAAGCAGGGCTGAGGCCCCGCCTGAAATCGCACAGATGAGAAGATCGCGGGCGTTCAATTCGGAAAGCATTTTTTCAATGGCCACCGAAGCAAGAACGCCACGTTCGTCCGGAATGGGATGGCCGGATTCGAGACAGTGCATTTGCTTCGACCGGTGTTTTGCATGCCCCTCTTTTAACGACGACAATGCCGCCATCCAGATTGCGGCCAAGGACATCCGCAACGGCTTTGGACATGGGAACAGCCGCCTTGCCTACCGCGAGCAAGAAAACGCGATCGAACTTCTTCAAGGGCAGGCGGGCTGCGGCGATACGGAGTTCGCCGTTCACCAGGCTAAAGTGATTGCGTACGGCGTTTCCGGCATCAGCGGCACGCAAGGCGGCGCGGAAAATGGCGAGAGCATCACGACGAAGTTTTCTGCCGGTTGACGTCACGAGTTTAGAAAATGGGCAGGCGGAGAATGCGATTGGCGGCTTCGGCGACATCATCCGAATCGATTTCGATGCGAAAATCGGCGCGCGAATATAGCGGCTTGCGCGTGTCGTAAAGCCGGGCGAGCCCGGCGCGATCTCGTGCGAGCGGCCGAGTAACATCGTCACCCAGGCGGCGACGGACAATTTCGAGGGGGCAATCCACCCAAACGGTTACGCCGTTGTTTTGGATGAGCTCCCAATTAGCAGGCTGGATGATCGCGCCGCCGCCCAAAGCAATCACCCAAGGCAAGCCCGCTTCCACGCGTCCCACATGCCGGCGAATTGCCTCTGACTCCAAGTGGCGAAAGCGCGCTTCTCCCTGCCGGGCAAAGATGTCCGCAATGCTGATACCCTGCTCACATTCAATCTCGATGTCTACGTCCGCGAAAGACCAGCCAAGTTTTTCGGCCACGGCCTTACCGATAGTCGTCTTGCCGCTGGCCATGAAGCCTAGTAGATACAACCCAGGTGTACGTTTCAGTTTTAGAATCACTGGTATTCTTCTCCGTCTCGTCGACTGACCCCGATAATGGTCATGTGGGTACGCAGCTAATTCCATTATTTCCACTCTCGCTGGTGTTGTTGCCCACGATGCCGCTGCCGCTGCACATTTTTGAGGAGCGTTACAAGGAATTGATGGGCGACATCATCCCCGCAGAGGGCGAGTTTGGAGTCGTTCTGGCAAAAGACGACGGCATCGTCAATATAGGCTGCACCGCGAGTGTTGTAAGCGTGATGCGCCAATATCCCGACGGGCGTCTAGATCTGATCGCGGCCGGACAGCGGCGCTTCACTATCGAGTCGCTGGACGAAGAAAAGTCTTATCTGCGCGCCCATGTTTCCTATTTCGACGATGAAGATATGAGAGAAGTGCCCACGGAGCTGCAGAAGCGGGCGAGCGCCACGTATCGACGGCTGATGTCGATTGAACGGCCTTCCGCTACGGCTGAGACTAGTGGCGGTCCCGGGCGGCTCAGTTTTCAAATTGGGCAGCTTATCGGCGATGTGGATAAGCGCCAGACAGTTCTGTCGCTGCGTTCTGAAATAGAGCGCTTAGAGT
Source organism: Terriglobia bacterium (assembly GCA_963846025.1). Taxonomy (GTDB): domain Bacteria; phylum Acidobacteriota; class Terriglobia; order Bryobacterales; family Bryobacteraceae; genus Bog-105. The sequence goes on from CAWJUG010000013.1 coordinate 216,177, forward strand.
ATCTGGTCAAAATTGTTCCCCAGTATCTGCTGGAGCGTGAGCAGGTCGCCTTAGCGAAGCGTGTAGGCCCATTGAACGGGCATGCGAAGCACGTGACCCAAGCCTAACGCCACGAACGATGCCTCGATATCACCTGATCTTCGACGCCGACGACACGCTTTGGGAAAACAACATATACTTCGAAGCGGCGTTTGACGAGTTCTGCGCGTATCTGAATCACTCTTCGATGCCGTCAACTGAAGTTCGCGCAGTGCTGGACGAGATAGAGCGGATCAACGGACAAATCCACGGATACGGGTCGCGAAATTTCGGACGCAACCTGGCGCAATGTTACGAACGCCTGGCAGAGCGTGAGATTTCGCGCGCGGATCTGGAGGCGGTGACGGCATTTGCGCACGCAATTCTGGCCCAACCAATGCAGTTGCTGGAGGGAGTGGCGGAAACGGTTGCGGAACTATCGTCCCGACATGAATTGACCATCTTCACTAAAGGCGATCCGGAAGAACAGCGGCTCAAAATTGAGCAGTCCGGCTTAATCGGGCATTTCGTGCATGCGGCAATCGTGAAAGAGAAACACGAATCGGCATACCGGGAGTTAGCCGAGGAACGAGGATTCGACATCAGCCGGACGTGGATGATCGGGAACTCTCCGAAGTCGGATATTAATCCGGCTCTGGCTGCGGGTTTACACGCGGTCTTTGTCCCGCATCCGCGCACGTGGTCGCTGGAAAATGAATCTGTGCCGGATGACCATCCAAGATTGCTGCGGGTGGAGCGAATTTCAGATTTGACGCGATACTTCTGAGAATACTTATCGGAACGCAGCCGCTGAAAAGGACGCGAACGATAATAACGCCGACGGGAAGATACCGAGGAATAGCGTTCCTAATGCGCTAGCCCAGATAGCGAAACGCAGGCTGGGCGCAGGCAGCGGGAAGGTGTTCCATGGTGGCAGAAGGCTCCTGCATGTAAACGGCAACGAGGATCTTCAGATAGTAGTAGGCAGCGATAGCGCTGTTGATAAGACCGAGAACGGTCAGCCAGACCAGGTGGGCATTCAGGGCCGCCTGAAAAACATAAAATTTCCCGAAGAACCCGCCCGTGAGCGGCACGCCGATCAGCGAAAAGACGAAGATGGAGAGCAGCGCGGCGATAACGGGCTCGCGGCGGCCGAGGCCAGCCAGGTCTTCGATTTTTACGTGACGTTCGTTGCGCGCAGCCACGTGGCTGATAACGGCGAACGCTCCGATGTTCATGAGCGCGTAAGAAACCAGATAGAACATGGCGGCGGCAGTGCCTACTTGGGAAGCGGCGGTGAACGCGATCATCACGTAGCCGGCATGCGCGATAGAGCTGTAGCCCAAAAGCCGCTTAACGTTCGTTTGCAGCAGCGCAGCGAAGTTGCCGATTATCATCGTGGCCAACGCGCATCCCCAAACAAGCGGAAGCCAACGGTCACTGAACGGCCGGAACGACGTCAAGAACACGCGAAAGAAGATTGCAAAGGCAGCCGCTTTCGGGCCTGCGGACATAAAGGCCGTGACGGGCGCAGACGCACCCTGGTAGACATCGGGCGCCCAGATCTGGAAAGGCGCGACAGAAACTTTGAACGCGAAACCGACGAAAAGCAACGCTGCTGCAAGCCCAACAAGCACAACCGGCTGCTGGCCCTGCGTCAACCCGCGCCGTATCTCTTCGAGATTTGTGGATCCCGTCAGGCCGTAGATCCAAGCGATTCCGTAGAGCAAGAATGCGGTAGCGAACGATCCAAGCAGGAAGTACTTCAAAGCTGATTCGTTGTTGCGGCGATCATCGCGCAGGAAGCCAGCAAGAATATAAGTCGCTATGGACGAGATTTCGAGACCGATGAAGACCATAATGAGGTCAGTGGCTGTGGAGAGAATGCACTGGCCGACCAGAGAGAACAGGATCAATGCGTAGTATTCACCGGTTTGGGCGTGTTCGCGTTCGAGGTAGCTAAACGCCGTGAGTATGCACAGGAATCCGACCATGAGGACGAGCCCACGGAAGAATGCTCCGTAGCCGTCGACCAGAATCATGTCCTGGAACGCGGGTCCGCCATAGAAATAGCCCCACACGTTCGCAGCGAAGGCCGCGGCGATGCCAACAAGCGAGATGACACCAAGAAAGGTGCGTTTGCCCTTCGCCACAGCTTCCAGCATCATGATGACGATTCCGAAAATGCTGAGCAGAATCTCCGGAAGGAAACGTAAGTACTCGATTGACGCGGGCTGGAAATTACCGAACATCTGTAACCTCTAGAGCGCGGATTCCACTCGAAGGCGGCGAAAGGTTCACGCGGTATTCGTTGCTCATGCTGGTCTGCTCGAGCAGATGTGCGGTGGCAGCGCTGATAGACGGCATGAAGGATTGCGTGTACGTACCCAGCCACACCATCAACAGAATGAGCGGCAGCAGCGGGGCCCATTCGCGACCGGTGAGGTCGGCAAAACCGCTGTTGCGTTCGTTGGTCTTACCCAAGAAGGTCCGCTGGTACATCCAAAGCATGTAGGCGGCGGACAGGATGACGCCGATAGCCGCATACACCGCCCACGAAAAGTGCGCAATGGCGGCCCCTTGCAGAATCAGATATTCTCCGACGAAGTTGCAGAGCACGGGCAGCCCGATACTGGCTAGCAGCGCGATCATAAACGCGGTAGCGAGGCCGGGGGCGGGGGTGGCGATACCGCCAAAGTCGGAAATCTCCAGCGATTGACGGCGTTGTTCCAGATGGCCGGCCAGGATGAATAAAGCGCCCGTTGACAGACCGTGCGCAATCATCTGGTAAACCGCGCCATCCGCGCCCTGCTGGTCAAGAGCAAAAATTCCAAGAACGACGAAGCCAAGATGACTGATGGAAGAGTAGGCAATCAGCCGTTTGATATTCGGTTGAATCAGTGCGAGCAGCGCACCGTAAACGATTCCGATGATGGCAAGGATTATGATCCAATTCGCGCAGCGATGTGCGCCCGCCGGCGCAACCGTGATGGAGTAGCGCAGCAATCCATATGCGCCCATTTTCGACATAACGGCGGCCAGGAGAAACGTCGCAGGCGCAGGGGCTTGCGTATATGTATCGGGGACCCACGTGTGAAACGGAAAAATTGGAGTCTTTACCGCGAAGGCAGCAAAGAAGCCGAGAAATAACAGAAGCTGTTGGGCAGAGGTGAGTATGACGCGCCCCGAGGCTAGCGCGTTCATGATCTCGACGTAGTCGAATGTGCCGGCCTGGCTGTGTATGTAAATGATGGAGCCGAGCATCAGCACCGAACCAAGCATGGTGTAAACGAAAAATTTGACGGCAACGGGACCGCGCCGTGATGCGCCCCAACCGCCGACCATCAGGTACATGGGGACCAGTGCGACTTCCCAGAACACGTAAAAGACAAAGAGGTCAAGTGCGCTGAAGACGCCGATGAGACCGAACTCGAATAGCAACAGGAGTGCGAAGAAACTCTTCTGACGCTCCAGGATCATCGTGCGAGAGATCCAGACGCCGATAGGCAACAGCAGCGTCGTCAAAAGAACGAGCCATAGGCTGATGCCGTCAACGCCTATGTGGAAGCGAATCTGTAGGCCTGGGCTATCGATCCAGATCGAGTTAACGACGGAGCTAAATTGCGCTCCATTCGCAAGAACAGGAGCGATGAGCCCAAGAGACGCGAAAAAGGCGCAGACCGTAAAGGAAAATGCAACTCCGAACGATACCTTCGATTCGCGCGGCGTAAACAGGATAACGAAGAAGCCGATCAGCGGGAGGACAAGGATAATAGCGAGCGGGCTCATCGGAAACCTCCCGCCAAGGCGAGAACGAAAATCACCAAAAGCGAGCCGGCGAAGACCCAAGTGGCATAGTTGCGGATACTGCCGGATTGCAAATAACGCAGTAACCCGCCCCACCCCCGAATGGTGCGCCCCAAGCCGTTTACCAGAGCGCTATCGATGATGCGTTCATCCATGCCGCGCCATAGTACAACACGAGATATTCCTTCGAGCGGCTTAACGATGAAGCCGGTATAGAATTCGTCGACGTAATATTTGTTCGCAACCAGAGTGTAGAGCGGACCGGCGCTGGTTTTGAGCGACTCAGCCAGGGCCGGGCGCGCAACGTACAGGAACCAGGCGAGAAAAATGCCGAAAATTCCGAACGCGGCGGAGATGATCATGGCCGTGGTGTTTTCCTGTTCCGAGAGGGGGAATTGAGGCGAGAGCCACGCAGGGATGCTTATGAATCCCCCACCTGCCGCAAGAAGAGCTAGCACAATCAGCGGGAATGTCATCACAGCCGGTGATTCGTGCGGGTGATGATGGCCCCGGTAACTGCCGAAGAAGGCCAGGAAGTAAGCGCGGAAAACGTAAAAGGCGGTTATTCCCGCGGTGATTACGCCCACCCAGAACATCCAAGGCGCATGGGCATAAGCCGCCGACAAAATCGCGTCCTTACTAAAGAAGCCCGAGAACCCAGGGAAGCCGGAGATGGCCAAACTGGCGACCCCCAGCGTATAAAAAGTTATCGGCATGACCTTGCGCAGGCCGCCCATATGCCGCAGATCCTGTTCGCCGCCTAGCCCGTGAATGATGCTGCCAGCCCCCAAGAAGAGCAGCGCTTTGAAGAACGCATGCGTCATCAAATGAAATATTCCAGCCGAATAAGCACCGACTCCGACTCCGAGAAACATATAACCAAGCTGGGAAACGGTGGAATATGCGAAGACTTTCTTGATGTCGTTTTGGGTGATACCGATGGTTGCCGCCATCACGGCGGTTAAAAGTCCGATTACCGCGACGACAGTCATGGCGCTTGGCGCGTGATCATAGAGGAAAGAAACGCGCGCGACCATGTAAACGCCCGCCGTTACCATGGTGGCGGCGTGAATCAAGGCCGAGACGGGTGTCGGGCCCGCCATAGCGTCGGGCAGCCAAACGTAAAGGGGGATTTGCGCGGACTTGCCGGTTGCGCCTACAAAAAGCAGAAGCGTGATAGCGGTGATAACTCCGGCTTTGGCTTCCACAGGCAACCCCGATACAGCGGCGGCGAGCTTGCCGAAGTCCAGGGTTTTGAACGTGACAGCGGTGAGAAAAATGCCGAGCGAAAAACCGAAGTCACCAATACGATTGACAATGAATGCCTTATTTCCCGCGTTGGTGGCGTAGTCTTCCGTGAAATAGAAGCCAACCAGCAGATAGCTGCAGAGACCGACGCCTTCCCAGCCTACGAACATTAGCAGCAGGTTGGAGGAAAGGACCAGCAGCAGCATGAAAAACATGAACAGGTTGAAGTAGCTGAAAAAACGGTAATAGCCTCCTTCGTGCTGCATGTAGCCGATCGCGTAGATATGGATAAGAAGACCGACGCCGGTGACCACCAGAAGCATCACCGCTGTCAGGCGATCTACGAATAAGTCAAAACCGATTTGCAGGAATCCGCTCTGTATCCAGGTGAAATAATGCTCGGAATCGACCGTTGCCAAAGGCCAGAGTTTAACCAGCAGGGCGACTACGTATAAGAACGAAACCGTTACCGAGCCGATCGCAATGATGTTGATGACGGATTTCGACAAGCGCTTGCCGAAGAGGCCGTTTAGCAGAAACCCAATCAGCGGAAAAAAAGGAATGAGCCAGAGGGTCATGAGTTTCAGAGCTTCATGGAATCGACTTCGTCGATTTGCAGCGTGCCGCGATTCTTGAAGATCGTCAGGATGATGGCCAGCCCAACGGCCGCTTCAGCAGCCGCTACCACCATGACGAAGAACGAGTAAATGTGCCCGTCGATGCGCCTGAGCTCGTAGGAGAAAGAAACAAAGCTGAGATTCACGGCGTTCAGCATCAGCTCAATAGACATGAACACCGTGATGACGCTCTTACGGTAGAGAAAGCCCGCGACTCCCAGAGCAAACAGAATCGCGCTCAGGACGAGATACCAGGAGAGCGGGACGGGGGGCAACATTTAATCGATCTCCTTTCGGGCCAGCACCACAGCACCGAGGATCGCAATCAGAATCAGAATCGAGATCACCTCAAACGGCAGCAGATACTGCGTGAACAGCATTTGTCCGATGCGCTCCGCGGTACCGCCCACCCAGCTTCCAAACTGCACGCTGCGTAAAGGCGGCAGCGCAGCGCGAATGAAAAAGGCGAGCACCGCGACAAAGGCGCATAGGAGCGGCAGACCGGCAAACTGCGCAAACCAGGATTTAGTGCTCGCCTTCTCGGTTCCGGCATTGAGCAGCATGATGACAAAGATAAACAACACCATGACAGCGCCCCCGTATACGATCATCTGGGCCATAGCGATGAACTCAGCCCCGAGCAGCAGGTATAACACCGCAAGCGAACCCATGACGCCAATGAGAGAGAGCGCGCTCGAAATCGGGTGTTTCTGGAAGACCAGATTGAACGCGCACACGATTGAAATTACTGAAAAGATGATAAATAGAACAGTGTCCATGGAGCCGCCGTTAGAACACCGCTACGAAAAGCGCGGTTAGCAGCAGGTTAATCAGTGCGCAAGGAAAGAGAAATGTCCATGCGAACTTCATGAGCTGGTCATAGCGAAAGCGCGGTAGAGTGCCGCGCACCCAGATATAAGTGAAGAGCAGGCAACCGACCTTTGCGCAGAACCAGAACGCGGGTACCAGAACCGGTTGAAATAACGGAATTCCAAAAAGTACCGCGAGTATCAGGAAGCCAACGCCGAAAATTGGAAATGTGACGCGATCCCCTTTGCGCGCCGGCTGGCCTCCATGATAGAAGCACATCAAGAGCGGCAAGCAGAAAAACGGCAGTGGCCACCCAGTTCGAATACGGCGCCGGGAACAGCGGGCGCCAGCCGCCCAAAAAGAGCAGCGTGGCAACGCAGGTGATTGTCACCATATTCGCGTACTCGGACATGAAGAAGCAGGCGAACTTCATGCTGGAGTACTCGGTGTGAAAACCTGCGACGAGCTCGTTTTCAGCTTCCGGCAGATCGAATGGAACGCGGTTGGTTTCAGCGAAGCCGGCGATCATAAAGATGATAAAGGCAAAGATCTGGGGAAACGGCATCTGAAAGATGTTCCAGCGGGGAATAAAGCCGAGGTAATAACCAGCCTGACTATTGGTAATTGCGCGAAAGCTCAGGTGATTTGAAAGCAGCAAGGGGGAAACGATAACCAGCGTGAAAGGCAGCTCATAGCTGATCATCTGTGCGCTGCTGCGCAGTCCGCCAAGTAGAGAATACTTATTGTTGGAAGACCAGCCTGCCAGCGCCACGCCGTAAACGCTAACTGCGCCAATCGCGAGAATAAATAGGATACCCACGTTCACGTCGCTGATCTGCATGTACGTGTGATAGCCGAAGATAGTGACCTCCGGGCCAAACGGGATGATTGAGATCGAGATCAGCGCAAGCGAAACCGCGATAAACGGGGCGAGCAAATAAAAGAACCGGTTAACGTACGGCGGCAGAAGATCTTCTTTGGTGAGCAACTTGAATACGTCGGCGAGCGGCTGCATGAGCCCATGCGGGCCGACGCGCAGCGGGCCCGTGCGGGATTGTATGTGCCCCAGCACTTTGCGCTCCACCCATTGCAGATAAGCAAGGGTGGTCATAAATACAGCGAAGACGATGGCGATCTTGATCAGACTAATGATGTAGAAGCTCATCGGTACTTTTCTGTCGTTTCTACCTGAACACTGCCTTTCGAGACAAATGGTTGGATGTGAGGATCATGGTAAAGCGCGCCGGGCGCTTCCAGGATTGAATTCAGCATCTGAGAGTAACGCCCCAGCGTTCCTGAAGTATAGAGTGTATTCCCTGCCGATCGCACCACCTGCGGACGCGATTGAATCTGAACGTGACCGTTAAGCGGTAGGGCTTGCACGGCTCCGCCGGTTTCGACGATGGCAAGCGGAACGGCATAGCCGTGCACTTGGCTGCGGATTTCGGCAAAGACCTCATTCACCTTCGTGGGGCCTAAATTTTCGCGCATCTCTTTCGCCACAAGCGCAAAAATCTCCAGGTCCGGCTTCGGTCCCATAGTCTTGGGCCCGCGGCTGAGTTTTTGCACTTCGCCGCAGACATTGGTGACAGTGCCGTTCTTTTCGTAGGCGCAAAGCGCCGGTAAAACCACGTCAGCGCGTTGTGCGGTTTCCGTCAGAAAAAGATCCTGAACCACAACAAACGCCTCCTGCGAGGCGATCGGTTGACGCGACAAAGGATTTGCACCGACCACCCAAAGGGCGTTCAGATCGTTGGCCGCGAGTATCTCATCGTAGTCGAGGCCCGGTTCAAGACCGGCTTCCGATGCGGGGCGATAGCCGGGCAACAGGTCGGGAAGCAGGCCCATATCCGAAGCGCCGCGGGAGTTTGAATAATCCACTAGCGCGACGTATTTTACCGGGATGCCAAGCGAATCGCCAAATGCCACCAGGCGGCGCACGTCGTCACCTTTGATCGCAGCGCCAAACAGAATCACCAGTTCGGGTTCAGCAGCAAGGCGGTCGCGGAGCAGGTCGAGGTAATGAAATTCGCGGCCTAGTTCAGCTCGAACCGTTGTGGCATAGTTGTCTTCTCTAACCGGGCCAGGCGTAATCGCGTAGACGTGACCTTTATTTAAGCGCCAGTTCGAGCGAAGCTGAAAGGCGAGGAAAGGCTGTTCCTGCGCCAGGTCGGAGTCGATAACCAGCGCGGCCTTCGAAGTCAAGAGATCCCCGGTGGTGGCGAGAGCACCCGCGCGGCCTTGAAGCGCATCGAGAAGCGTCGCGACATCGCCGGTACGATGGTGATCGATATTCGAAGTGCGCAGTACCTGCCGCGCAAATTTTTGCAACTGGTAGTCTTCTTCGTTTGTCGTGTGGTTTGAGCCGATCACCGCGAACTTGCCGTTCCTGGCGCGAATCTCCGTGAAGCGCTTCGCGACAACGGCCAAGGCTTGCGCCCAGGAGACTGCCCGCAACTCCCCGCCCTGGCGCACCAGAGGGGCCGTCAAACGATCGGGATGTTCACAGAAATCGAACGCGTACCGGCCTTTGACGCAAAGAAATTCGCCGTTCACGCCGGAGCGGTCACGATTATTGGCGCGTATAATCTGGCCGTTGCGAACGCCGAGCGTAGTTTTGCAACCGTTCGAGCAATGCGTGCAGATGGTTCCAACGTGCTCCATCTCCCAGGGCCGCGTTTTGTACCGGTAAGGACCGCTCGTCAGCGCGCCCACAGGGCAGATATCAATGCAAGCGCCGCATTCGTCGCACTCCAGATGATCGCCGCGATTAGGGACGATTTCGGCAGCGGCGCCGCGATTTCCAATACCCAAAGCACTGACGCCCAGCCCTTCACCGCAGATGCGAACACAGCGGTAGCACAGGATGCAACGCGGAGCATCGTAGAAAACAATGGGAGACCACTGCTTCTCATCCACATGGATTTTCGCTTCCCGAAAACGGCTGGAACCTGCTCCGTAGCGGAAGACCATGTCCTGGAGCTCGCATTCGCCGCCTTTGTCGCAAACAGGGCAATCGAGCGGGTGATTGGTAAGCAGAAACTCCAGCGTTCCCTTGCGCGCCTGATGAACTTGCGCCGAGTCGGTATGGACTACCATGCCTTCCGCGACAGGTAATGTGCAAGCGACTTGCAGTTTGGGGGTTTTCTCCACTTCCACCAGGCACATACGGCAAGCGGCCTGCAGCGAAAGATTGTCATAGTAGCAAAACGCAGGGATCGGAATGCCCGCTTCTTTAGCTGCGTTGATCAGCAAAGTTCCAGGCGCTGCCTGCAGTGAATGGCCGTCGATAGTGAAATTAACAAGGTCAGCCATAAAGTTCGTTCATTTCGTCTTTTCGCATTGCCCTTAAACGATTGCCAATTCCGGCAGTGGCTGAGTGGTGCGCGACTTATTCAGATAGGCTTCAAATTCGTCACGGAATTTCGCAACGAAGGCGGCTGTCGGCATAGCCGCGGCATCGCCCAGAGCGCAAAACGTGCGCCCCAGCATGTTGTTCGCCAGTTCCGCAATCAGATCAACGTCGCTCTGCTGGCCGAAACCGTCGTGAAAGCGCGACAAGATCTTCTTCAGCCAAGTTGTCCCTTCACGGCAGGGAATGCACCAGCCGCAACTTTCGTGGGCATAGAACTTGATGGTGCGCAATGCGACGGCAACGATGTCGGTGTCTTCGTCGAGCACAACCAGCCCACCGGAACCGGCCATGGTCTTCGCTTTCGCGAGCGAATCAAAATCGAGCGGGATGTCGCATTCCTCGGCTTTCAACACCGGCGACGATGAGCCGCCGGGAATAACGGCCTTCAACGTTTTCCCATTTCGCATGCCGCCGCATACTTCGTTGATCAAGCGCATCAAGGGAAAGCCCATGGGAAGCTCGTAAACTCCTGGCTTGTTGACGTGACCCGAGACGCACATCAGCCTGGTGCCGCCGTTCTTCGGGGTGCCGAGTGCCGCAAATGCCGCGCCGCCGTTTCGAAAGATCCAGGGGACGGCCGAATATGTTTCGCAGTTGTTCAGAATCGTGGGCGATTGAAACGCGCCGACTACTGCCGGAAAAGGAGGTTTCAAGCGCGGAATGCCGCGTTTCCCTTCGAGCGACTCGAGCAGCGCCGATTCTTCGCCGCACTCGTAAGCGCCGGCGCCGGTGTGCGTGTAAACATCGAAATCCCAACCGGAGCCAAGAATGTTTTTGCCCAAATAACCGCGCTCGTAGGCTTCAGCAATGGCGCGATCAACGATATCGATGAGATAACGATACTCGCCGCGAATAAAGATGTAGCCTTTGTTCGATTTGATCGTCCAGCCGGCAATCATCATTCCTTCGATGAGCTGATGCGGATCGTTTTCCATCAGGAGACGATCCTTGCAAGTGCCAGGCTCGCTCTCATCCGAGTTACAGATGATGTACGTGGGCTTGCCGGTAGTACGCGGAACAAAACTCCACTTCATACCGGTGGGAAAACCGGCGCCGCCCCGGCCACGCAACGACGAGACCTTCAGCTCTTCAATGATCGCTTCCGGCGTCATGCCGACAACTTTCCGGATGGCGACGTAACCGTCGTTCGCCAGATAAGTATCAATAGAGGCAGAGTTCGGGAGGTCGAACCGGTAGGAGATAATCATCTGCTCAAGCGGACTGGGTTCGTTGTAGCGCATAGATGATTCTCAGGAAGCCTTTTTCGAATAGGTGTCGTCCGCCAAAGCCTGCATCAATCTGTCGAATCGCTCCGGCGTGACATAGTGATGAAAATCGTAATTGATCTGAATGGCAGGCGCCCAGGAACACGCGCCCATGCACTCCACTTCTTCGAGAGAGATGAGACCATCCGGCGAAATCTCCTTATTCCCCAAATGCAGCTTTTCACAGGCGTGCGCCCATAGCTCTTCGGCGCCGACAGCCTGGCATGCAATATTGGTGCAAACCTGCACGTGGTATTTGCCGAGCGGCTTGCGATGGAGCATTGAATAATAGCCGATGACTTCATCCACTTGAAGGGGCGTGACGCCGCAGCGGTGCGCTACTTCTTCGACAAGTTCCTGGGTGACGCAGCCGATCTCATCCTGGCCATAAAGCAGCATAGGCACGACGGCAGAACGCTGCCGCCCGGGCGGATAACTGTTCAAGAGCCTGGCGAAGCGCGCCTCCAGTTCCGGTGAAAACGTCATGGCTACCGGTCTACATCTCCCAGCACGAAATCCATGCTTCCCATAATGGCGATGGAATCCGCAATGAGAACTCCTTCGAGCATGGCGCCAAGCGACTGAAGATTTCCGAAGCTGGGCGTTCGCATGAAAACGCGATGCGGATTTGGGGTGCCGTCACTCACGATGTAGTACCCGAGTTCGCCGCGAGGTGATTCCACCACCTGGTAAACAGAACCGGGCGGCACGCGATAGCCCTCAGTGACGATCTTGAAGTGGTAGATGAGCGATTCCATCTGCGTCTTCATCTGCTCGCGGTCGGGCAGAAGAATGTGGGGCGCGTCGGCTTGCCAACGCCCCGCGGGCATACCCTCAAGCGCCTGCTTGACAATGCGCATGCTCTGGCGCATTTCTTCCATGCGCACTTGGAAGCGAGCGTAGACGTCATTTTCCTGGCGTGTCGGCACTTCGAAGTCGAAGAGCTCGTAGCTCGAATGCGGAGAGTCCTTTCGGGCGTCAATCTTGACGCCAGCAGCACGCAGCATCGGCCCTGTAACGCCGAGTTCGATCATGACATCCACCGGCAATTGACCGACGCCTTTTGTGCGATTGACCCAAATTGGATTCGCGGCGAGCAGGTTTTGGTATTCTTCTATGCCGCGAGCCAGTTGATCCTGCAATTTCGAGACCGCCTTATGCCAACCGCGCGGCGGTTCAAGCGCTAGTCCGCCCGGGCGGATGTAGCTGGTCATCATACGCTGCCCGGAGAACATTTCGAAGATCTTCAGGATCTCTTCACGCTCCCGGAAGCAATAGAAGTAAACTGACATTGCGCCGATATCGAGCGCGTGCGTGCCAAGCCAAATCAGATGGCTTGCAACCCGCGTCAACTCGCACAACATGACGCGCATCCACTGCGCCATCGGCGGAACTTCCAGGCTAAGCAACCGCTCAACCGCAAGCGAGTAACAGAGGTTGTTATTAAGGTTTGCCAGGTAGTCTACGCGGTCTGTCAGCGGGACAACCTGCTGGTACTTCTTGACCTCACATTCTTTCTCGATGCCGGTGTGCAGATACCCGATCTCCGGCCGGGCTTTCAGAATGGTCTCGCCGTCGAGTTCCAAAACGACGCGCAGCACGCCATGGGTAGACGGGTGCTGCGGACCCATATTCAGGGTCATCTTTCGGGCGGAGGGATGCTGATCGGCCAGTTCGATGCCGGACGGATCTTCAACCGCGAGTTCATGTTGCGCGTCAAGCGACGCCACGTGCGCTTTGCCTTCCATCATGAGTTCTCACTCATCCTGATAGGAGTATTTGCCGCCATGAATCGGATAGTCTTTCCGAAGCGGGTGACCTTCCCAATCGGGCGGCATCATGATGCGCTCCAGGTTCGGATGATTGCGAAACTGCACGCCGAAGAGATCAAATACTTCCCGCTCATACCAGTTTGCGCCCCGCCAAACTGAGCAGACTGATTCGATTTCGTCATTCTCGCCTAAACGAACGCTCAAACGAAGCCGCTTGTTTTGACGCAGTGAGTGCAGCAGATAGATTACTTCAAAGCGGGGCTCTTTCGGCCACCAATCGACCGCGGTTATGCCGCTTACCCGTTCGAAGCCGGCTTCTTTCAAAAGCTGGCAAACCGCGAGTATCTGCGTAGGGCGGATAAACAACACTGGGCCGTCAACGGCCATCTGCGCATCGACAATGGCATCAGGAAGTTGCTGAGCTACCGTGAGGGCCGTAGCGTTTTCGGCGATGACGTCAGGCAGCACGTCGAATCTCCGCTTCACGCTGGCGGCGGCGCTGTTCGTCGGTGGACCAATCGAGCACGCCTTTCTTCCAGATATAAAAGAATCCGCAAAGCACCAGGACGATGAAAAGCAGCATTTCGAAAAATGCAAATAACTTCAACTGGCGATAAATGACCGCCCAGGGGTAAAGAAAGATGGCCTCTATATCAAAGAGGATGAAAACCATGCCGACAAGATAGAACTTGACGCTGAAGCGTTCGCGCGCATTGCCAACCGGCTTCATACCGGATTCGTAGGGCATGAACTTGATGGGATCACGAAGCCGTCTGCCCAGGAGCGCAGACAAGCCTATCATTGCCGAAGCTACTGCCAACGCAATCAGGATCTGGATCAAAACGGGGAACCAAGTCTCGGCGTAAGTGGTAGGCATGGTATCGAAATACCAGAGTAGCAACGTTACTTAAGTGCCTATAATAGACGGAGAAAGCGGAGGATTGGCGTGCAAGGGGAGCTAATCGAAATATCAGTTAATGGCGAGCGGAAATCCGTGCCGCCAGACTTGACGGTGAGCGCTTTGCTCGGCGCGCTTGAAATTCCCTTGGACCGCGTGGCCGTAGAACTCAATAAATGCATCGTTCGCAAGGGCAATTGGGAACAGACTGTAGTTGAGAACGGTTCTCAAATTGAGATCGTGCAGTTTGTCGGCGGCGGTTAGTTGGTTCGGGCTAACTGTATTCCTGCTTGACTCCTGGCGCGAGTCTAGTAAAATTCAGGGAGCCGGTCGATTCAAAAACACAAATAGGGCGTCATGTTCAAAACACGGAAAGTTCGTCCTGATTTACCCAGTGGGCAGCGGACCTACACGAGTACGGATGTTGCGAAGATCGCCCAGGTGAGCCTTCGCCAGCTTCAGTGGTGGGATGAGCGCAAGGTGGTTTCTCCGCGCCATGAAGGCCACAAACGGATTTATAACTCCGAAGAAGTGATTGAGATTACCGTGATCGCGGAACTCCGCCGAAAGGGCTTTTCGCTGCAGAAGATCCGGCGGGTTCTGCGGTTCCTGCAGCGGGAGATGGGGCGGCGTCTGGCCGATGTGATGGCCACGGACTCAAAACTGCACCTTCTGACCGACGGCAAATCTATTTATCTGGAAGAGCAGCAGGAACGCATTATCGATTTGCTGAAAAACGCGCGCCAGCCTATGTTCCTGGTATGCGTGAGCGATCAGGTGAAACGGCTGGACGAAGTCCCCAAGAAGGGTATTCGCAGTGAGACGTTAACGCCTCGACGCTTCCGGGCGGCAGTCTAACTGGTCGATCTGATAAGGTCTTTTTTTCTTAAGCCTTTATCGGCTCCGGCAACGTCTATACTGAAGTCAAGACCCCCTGGAGGCCGATTGTCGTCCCACCGCCGTTATCTCCTATTTGTACCCCTATTCTTGGCCGCTTGCACCTTTCTAGGCGGCAAGTATGGGCCCAGCATCTTCAGCGCCTCCGCTGCACAGCGGAACGTGAGCCCCACTTCAGACGATGATCTGAAGGCCAGCATCGAATCCTTTACCAAGATCTACGATGTTGTGGATCAAAACTACGCCGATAAGCTGTCGCCAGATAAGGCCATCTACAAAGGGGCGATCCCTGGAATGCTGCGGACGTTAGATCCGCATTCGAACTTCTTCGACCCGAAGGAATTTGCAGGGCTGCGCGAAGAGCAGCATGGCGCTTATTTTGGCGTCGGAATGACGATAGGGCCGCAACCGCGGACCGGCAAGACCATGGTCATTCACCCGTTCGGCGGGACGCCCGCTTATCGAGCCGGTTTGCGGCCAGGCGATGTACTGCTCGAAATCAATGACAAGCGAGTGGACACTGCGACCAGCACGGAAATCGCCGACATGTTGAAGGGACCGAAAGGCACCAAGGTGCAGGTGGTCGTGGGCCGGGAAGGCAGCCCCAAGCCGCTGGTGTTCAATCTTGTGCGCGACGAGATTCCACGGAATTCCGTTGACGAGGCGTTCTGGGTGAAGCCGGGCATTGCATATATGCGGGTCCAGCAGTTCACTGAGACCACCAGCAAAGAAGTGGAAGACAACCTGAAGCGCCTGGGCGAACAGAACATCAAGGGTTTGATACTCGATTTGCGAGAAAATCCGGGCGGCCTACTGCAGGAAGGGGTCGCGGTCGCCGGGCATTGGCTGGATAAGGGACAGGTTGTGGTTTCACACAAAGGCCGCGTCTACGCCGAGAAGCCTTACCTTGCGCACGGCAGCGAGTATGGCGAGAACTACCCGATTGTGGTGCTGGTAAATCGATACTCAGCTTCCGCCGCGGAAATTGTCGCGGGCGCGTTACAGGATCATGACCGGGCGTGGATTTTGGGCGATGTTACGTTCGGCAAAGGTCTGGTGCAGACCGTCTACCCTCTGAACGACAATACCGGCCTTGCGCTGACAACCCAGCACTACTACACCCCCAGCGGGCGGCTGATTCAGCGCGATTACTCGAATCTGTCGTTCCTCGACTACTATTACGGCAAACGTACGCAGGTGAACAACCCGATGGACGTGAAGCAGACGGACCTGGGTCGCGTGGTGTATGGCGGCGGCGGCATAACGCCGGACGAAAAATATGATGCGCCGAAGATGGATGCGTTCGAACTCGCCGCGATGCGGAAGAACTCATTTTTCGATTTTTCGGCCTATTACTTTGCAAATCATCCGACCAATCTTCCGAAGAACTGGGTGCCTGATGAAGCCGTCCTGAATGACTTTCATGACTTCCTGATGAAGAAGGGAGTAGAGTTCAGCGAAGCCGATTGGACACGCGATCATTCCTGGATGCGGGACGAGCTTCGTCAAGAGATGTACGTCACCGCCTTCAGTTATGAAGATTCACTGAAGATCGGGGTGGAGCAGGATCCAGAGGTCCAGAAGGCCATCGCGGCCATGCCGGAAGCCTCGAAGCTGCTGGCGATGTCGAAGAATCGGTATCAGAAACAGCGGGCGAGCCTGCGATAAGCGGGCCGCTCCCTAGCTTGGCTAATTCCATAACGGCTCCTCAGATCACGGTGCTTGACACCGGTGGTCAATACACTCACTTAATCGCCAGACGCGTGCGGGAATTGGGTGTCTTCGCGGACGTTCAATCCAGCGATACACCCGCAGCCGCATTGCGCTTACGCAAAGGGATTATCATTTCTGGCGGTCCGGCGAGCGTGTATGAGCCGGGTAGCCCGGACATCGACCCCGAGATTCTTCGCGCGCAAGCGCCGGTCTTGGGAATCTGCTACGGCCACCAACTCATCGCGTATCACTTGGGCGGCAAGGTCCGGCAAGGCGAACGCGGGGAATATGGGATTGCGCACCTGACTGTAACGGCTCCCGATGCTCTTTGGAACGGCGTTGCGCATTCGCAGATCTGGATGAGTCACCGCGATACCGTGCAGGCGGTGCCAGAAGGCTTCCACGTGACCGCGTCAACGGACACCTCCGGCATAGCGGCCATGTCGGCGCCGGACCGAAAACTCTTTGGACTGCAGTTTCACCCGGAGGTTGCGCACACCCATGCCGGCAATCGCATCCTCGAAAATTTTGTGTTCGATATTTGCGGCGCAATCAGAGACTGGAATGTCTCGCAGCGCGTGCCTGTTGTCGAAGAGCAAATCCGCTCGACCGTACAAGACCGTAATGTGTTCTTTTTTGTGAGTGGCGGCGTGGATTCAACCGTTGCGTACACATTGTGTTTGCGGGCGCTCGGAGCGGATCGAGTCTACGGCATTTACGTGGATACCGGTCTCATGCGTAAAGGCGAAACCGAATTTGTGCGCGGGATTTTCCAGGAACTTGGCGCGACCAACTTCTTGGTTGACGATGCCCAAAGAGAGTTCCTGGATGCACTCGAAAATATTTGTGATCCAGAGCAGAAGCGGCAGGCGATTGGCGAGCAGTTCGTCCAAGTACAGGAACGCATTCTCGCGACGGAGCGATTTCTGAGCGGAAACTGGATACTGGGCCAGGGCACAATTTACCCGGACACCATTGAATCCGGCGGTACAGCCAAAGCCGATCTCATTAAGACGCATCACAATCGGGTTGCCGGAATTCAGACTCTTATTAATGCCGGACGCATTATTGAGCCGCTCTCTTCGTTCTACAAGGACGAGGTGCGTGAGATTGGGCGTGAGATTGGTGTGCCGGCGCGCTTTCTTGCGCGGCATCCGTTTCCGGGACCCGGTTTGGCGATCCGCTGCCTGTGCTCGGAAATGCAAGCAGAGGTTGGAGCTACAGATGACGGGTTTATTTTGCCCGTGCGGTCGGTAGGGGTGCAAGGCGATTCACGCAGCTATCACAACGCCCTGGCGCTTACAGCGAAACCATCGCTCCGTGCGATTCAAACAGTTGCGCCGGAACTGACGAATCGCCGCTCGGATATTAATCGCGTGGTGTCGCTGTGCGGAGCGAAGGCGGCGCTGGCTGACATGCGGGTGTTTCGAGCGCCATTGACAAAGGAACGGCTGGACACACTGCGGGATGCGGACGCAATGGTGCGACAGTTCTGTATCGAGACTGGCTTCGAGGACAAGGTTTGGCAATTCCCGGTTGTTCTGCTGCCGCTGGGAACGGAAGAGGCACGTGAATCCGTGGTGCTACGGCCCATCAATTCGGTGGACGGGATGACTGCCGATGTCGTACTGATGTCTCCAGAGCAACTCGACCGGCTCACGGAGCAACTGTTGGCTCTGAAGCCGATTGCGGCGGTCTTCTACGACTTGACGAATAAACCACCAGGCACGATTGAGTGGGAATAGCCGGATTGGGATTATCGCTGCCAACAATGAAAGCTATAAGCTGCCTCACAAAGATCTCTCTGCCAGCAACGGTTGCTGTGTCTGTGTTCTTTGTGATTATGCCGCTAACAGGCGGAGAGCAGCCCAAGTTCGAAACAGCGTCGGTGAAGACTATTGACCGGTGCGTGTTTCAGAATTCCGTCGACCCAGGTATGGTCGCGCTCAATGGCGACCCTCTCTCAGTACTTCTTACTGAAGCGTTCAAGATGAAACGAGATCAGATCATCGGACCTTCATGGCTGGATACAGACTGCATCACGGTCAACGCCAAGATGCCGGAAGGCGCCACCAAAGATCAGCTCCCGGAGATGTTTCATGAGCTGCTGATCGAAAGATTCAAGCTCGCCTCGCATACGGAAACTCGCCTGCGTTCGGGATATGCTCTCGTCCTCGACAAGAACGGCCCGAAGCTAACGGAGTCCGACCCCAATTCCCCTTCCGCCCGTCTGCATGCTGGCCAAGTCATGTTCGGCTTTGCGGCTCACCCCAGGATCAAAGGAGCCATGACCATTGGCTCGCTTAGTCACCAGCTTTCGAACAAGCTGGAAGCTCCGGTGCAAGATCTTACCGGACTTAGCGGAATATACGACATTGACCTCTCTTGGGCGCCGGATCACTTGGGACCATCCGCGCAGGATGCCGGAGCCAGCATACCCAGTGCTGCCGAAAATGACGTCTTTGCGGCCGTGCGAGAATCGTTAGGATTGAGACTGGAGCGGCGCAAGCTGCAGGTCGAAGTGGTTGTGATCGACCACATCGAGCGCGTTCCAACGCCAAACTGAAATCGCGCGAACTGGTCGAGTGGCGTGCCGGATCAAATCCGGTGAAAGCTCTTTAGAATATCCTTTGTGCTGTAGCGGAGCGCGATGGGGCGTCCGTGCGGGCAGGTCATCGGGTACTCGCATGCGGCCAGCGCGCGCAAAAGCCACTCAATTTTCTTGGGCTCCAGCTTCGTATTGATTTTGATAGCGGCGCGGCACGCGATGGTCGCGCAGACGTTCCGTCTAATCTCATCGAGCGAGGCTGAACGCAGCTCGCTTTCGGCAATGTCCAGAATCTCGAAAATAATCTTCTCAACGTCGCCCGCGCCTACTCCGGCAGGAGCTGCCTTGATTGCAACGGTGCGCTGGCCAAATGGTTCGGTGTCGAGACCATGTGCGTTTAGCTCGTCGGCAATGCGGGCATATTCGAATTGCTGAGCGGGTGATAGCTGCAGCACCAGCGGCATGAGCAATTGCTGAATCTCAACCGACCCGGCTGCGCGCTGTCTGAGAATTTGCTCGAACAGAATGCGTTCATGGGCAACGTGCTGATCGATAATCCAGAGTCCGTCACGCCCGGCAGCGATGATGAAGCTGTCGTGCAACTGCCCGAGCGGCCGCAGATCGGGCAAAGCGGCGAGCGTGTCGACGCGGTCCCAATCGGTTGAGAGCTGATCGAGCGTGCCGTGCGTGTCCGGCACGCGCCGGACCTTTGTTGAGGCTGAAGGGACAGCAGCGTAATTCGGCATTTCCGCCGGCCGGGAAATAGGACTTACTCTGACTTCCGGAATCTCCGCGTCGGAGTGTAAGCCCGATTCGGCAACTATGATTTCGGCTATTTCGGGCTCGTCAAGAGAGATTGCTTCGACGCGCGCCGAAAACTCTGAAAACGGTAGTCCGGCGGCTTGCTGTACCGGCGCCTGCGGTGGCGCTGGACGGGCCGAAGCCGCGGCTGCTGGCGAACTGGGCGGCAGCGGGATGCTCGACACTGGACGGCTCTCCATAAGGACAGCGCGCACCGTATCGCGAACGAAATCGTGAACTACGCTGCCGTGACGGAAGCGAACCTCCGTCTTCGAAGGATGGACATTCACGTCCACTTCGGCGGGATCGCAGTTAAGAAACAGCAGAGCAAACGGGAAGCAGCCCGCCGGCATTAGGTTGTAATACGCCGCAAGCAGCGCATGTTGCAGCATTTTGTCGCGGATCAAACGGCCGTTGACAAACAGAAACACGGAATTGCGGTTTGGCTTCTGAACGTGGGGGCCAGAGACAAGACCTTCGATCACAAACTCGACGGTTTCGGGCTGCGGCGGTTCGGTAGCGCGGGATCCAGGCGGGACATAGGGGGGCGGTAGACGCAATTCGAACGGGCGCGCCGCTATTTCGACCAGGTCCTGCATAATCTCGGAGCCGAACACTTGGAAGGCGCGGTCGCGCAAGGTGGAAACGGGTGTGACGCTCAGCAATTCACGGCCTTCGTGATACAGCTCGAAACGCTTATTCGGATGGCCGAGACTGTAATGCGTAACCAGAGAGCCGATGTGCGCCAGCTCCGTTTGATCGCTGCGTAGAAATTTTTTGCGGGCGGGCACGTTGAAGAAGAGATCGCGAACGGTGATGGTGGTCCCGGGCGGGCGGGCGATTTCGTCGCAGCGTAACAGCTTTCCGCCTGTGATTTCGACGGCAGTTCCGGTCTGCTCTTCCCCGGATCGCGTCTCGAGCAGCAGACGGCTCACCGAACCAATGGATGGAAGCGCCTCGCCGCGAAAGCCCAGGGTTGATATGGCAAGCAGGTCTTTCACATCGCTGAGCTTGCTGGTGGCGTGGCGCTCAAACGCGAGCAAGGCGTCGTCACGCAGCATGCCACACCCATCATCCTGAAGGCGGAGCAAGCGGCGGCCGGCATTTTCCGCGTCAATGCGGATGTCGAACGCGCCCGCATCCAGCGAATTTTCAAGAAGCTCTTTGACAACGGAAGCGGGCCGCTCTACCACCTCACCCGCCGCTATCTTGTTAGCGACGTTGTCGGAGAGGATTCGTATGCGGCCCATTGTCGTGAGGACACACTGCGGCAAGCCAGCGTGCGCCGAAACAGTTTAGCTGGTCGTGATAGACGGTCAACCGCTCATTGCGGCAAGAAATTCGGCGTTGCTTCTGGTCTTGCCGAGCTTGTCAATCAAGAGCTCCATCGACTCTACTGGCGACAGCGGATTGAGCACCTTGCGTAAAACCCATACCCGATTCAGTTCCTCGCGAGGCATCAGGAGCTCTTCTTTACGAGTTCCGCTCTTATTGATGTCAATGGCCGGGAAGACGCGCTTATCAACCAGTTTGCGATCGAGGTGGATTTCCATGTTGCCCGTGCCTTTGAACTCTTCAAAAATCACGTCATCCATGCGGCTTCCGGTATCGATCAAGGCCGTAGCAACGATAGTTAAAGACCCACCCTCTTCAATGTTGCGCGCCGCCCCGAAAAAGCGCTTGGGGCGCTGCAAAGCATTCGAATCCACGCCACCGGACAAGACCTTGCCCGAAGGAGGGACTACCGTGTTGTATGCGCGCGCAAGACGAGTAATGGAATCGAGCAGGATGACCACATCGCGCTTGTGCTCGATAAGCCGCTTCGCTTTCTCGATGACCATTTCAGCAACTTGCACGTGGCGGGAGGCAGGCTCATCGAAGGTGGAACTGATGACTTCACCGCGCACGGAACGCTGCATATCGGTGACTTCTTCTGGGCGCTCGTCGATCAGAAGAACGATGAGATTGATCTCCGGATGATTGGTTGTGATGGAGTTCGCAATGCTCTGCAGCAGCATCGTCTTACCGGTGCGCGGCGGAGCGACAATAAGGCCGCGCTGCCCTTTTCCGAGCGGTGTCATCAAGTCCATGACCCGGCCTGAGAAGTTGTCCTTGCTGGTTTCAAGCTTCAGCCGTTCATCGGGATAGAGCGGCGTCAGGTTGTCGAAGAAAATCTTGTTGCGCGATTCCTCCGGGGGCTCAAAGTTGATTGCGTCGACTTTGATCAGCGCGAAGTAGCGTTCACCTTCTTTGGGCGGACGAATCTGCCCGGAGACCGTGTCCCCGGTGCGCAGATCGAAACGCCGGATTTGGGAAGGCGAGACGTAGACGTCGTCGGGCCCGGGAAGATAGTTGTATTCAGGCGCGCGTAGAAAGCCGAAGCCGTCGGGCAGGCATTCTAAAACGCCTTCCGAGAAAATCAGGCCGCTCTTCTCGGCTTGCGTCTGCAGAATTTTGAAGATGAGCTCCTGCTTGCGCAGTCCGGCCGCGCCTTGAACGCCCAGATCTTTCGCAATTTGGTTGAGCGCCTGGATGCTCATGTCTTTCAGCTCGACCAAATCGAGAGTGGTCGCGCCATTGCGCTGGCCCTGCGCCCCGGTGTTGCCGATGGAGTGGCGGCCGCGGCGCTGAAAGCCGTGTTGCTGTCCCTGTTGTGGACCACCTTGTTGCGGAGCCTGTTGCTGCTGAGCGGCTTGTTGTTGCCCGCCCTGTGTAGCAGCCGAAGCTTGCACCGCGTTGGGCGGCGCCGCGCCGGATGTGACAGCAGCCGAGCTGTTCTCCGGCGCGCTGCGAACGTCCGCGGGTGGACGCGTTTCCGCAGCCGCAGGTTTGGCTTCTATTGCGCTGCGCCGAGGAGCATCGCCTGCTGGACGTCCGTTGCCGCCATGCACCCGGGGCTCGGCCCCTCTGGGTCGCGTCACGGCGGGCTTCTCCGCCTTCAGTTCCGCCGTTTTCGTTTCCGAAGCTGGCTTGTTTTCGTCTGCTTCTATGTTCTTTGCCTCGGCCGTTGCCGCAGGTTTGCCGTCGCCGTTCGTCTCTTGAGGCTTCTCGGTGGGCGCACCTTCGGTGGTTGCCGCGGGGGCTACTAACTGTTCTTGATCTTCGAGATTGTTTGCCAAATTTCCCTCACTCCCCGGCCATCAATGGCCGAGAACGGCACTGGCGGCTGATCCGTTATTTGTTCCTGGATCGCGGCCAATCCGGCTCTTACTTGATTTGCACTCTTTAGCTTGTCGATCTTGGTAGCAATTACCTGATACCGACGGTTGTGGAACTCAAGCCAGGCTTTCAGTTCCAGGTCCATATCCATCCATCCCCGCCTGGCGTCGATGAGGAGGAGCGACAAGCGAAGGCTTTGCCGCTGCAAAAGATAGCTATCAATTAACTTTTTCCAACTCGCGCGTTCCTCCAACGAGACGCGCGCGTACCCGTAACCGGGCAGATCCACGAAACGAAGCCGCTCGTCAATTTGAAAAAAGTTAATGAGCTGCGTACAGCCCGGACGTGCGCTTGTAAACGCCAGCCCCGGCCGCCGCACCAGCTTGTTTAATAAGCTGGATTTCCCGACGTTGCTTCTGCCAAGAAAAGCAACTTCGATATCTGTGTCCGGCCGCTCCAGTGGAAACTGCTCCGGCGTTACCGCGCTGGTGATCAGCTCAGCTTCAGCCTTCGCTACTTCCGTAACTACCACGGCTTGACCTGTAAAGACACGGGCTCCCGCCTGAAGGAAACAGTTCAGTGCGTCAGATTTTCTTCGTTCGACAGAGCCGCCAGTTCGGCCGCACTCGCCGCCAGCGGCAGGGCCACGAGCTCCCGCTCCAAAGCGATTTTCAGAACTTCGTCCATCGAAAACACAAAGTCCAACTTCATCTCTTTTCGGATATTCTCCGGAATATCCGCAAGATCCTTTTCGTTGTCCTTAGGAAGAACAATCTCGAAAATTCCCTGACGATGCGCAGCCAGCAGCTTCTCCTTCAAGCCTCCGATTCCTAGTACGCGCCCTCGAACTGTAATTTCACCAGTCATCGCCAGGTCGCAGCGAACGGGAATGCCCGTCAGCGCACTACAAATACTGGTTGCAATAGTGATGCCAGCCGATGGACCGTCCTTCGGAATAGCTCCCTCGGGCACATGAACGTGTATGTCCAGGTGACGATAGAAATCCTTCGGAAGCCCCAGGTACTGCGCTCGCGAACGAACGTAACTCATGGCGGCCTGGGCTGATTCCTGCATGACGTCACCCAGCTTTCCGGTAGTCATCATCTTGCCGCGGCCTTCCATAACGGCGGCTTCGGTGGTCAGAATAGATCCGCCCACTTCTGTCCAAGCTAACCCGGTGGTTGCGCCGATTTCGTTTTGCTTGTCCAAATCGAGATCGCGGAAACGCGCAGGCCCCAACATTTCGGTGATCTTCTGCGGCGCAATCACCACTTTTTCGATCGAAACCAGAGGAATTTCTTCCTTTTTGACCTTCTTTTTGGGTTTTTTTACTGCGGTTGCAACAGACCCCGCCTCCACCGTTTCTTCTACAGGCGCGTCGTCTTCGATAACTTCAGCGGCTGTATCCGCCGATTCAGGCACGGGTTCATCCGTTCCGCTAAATTGCGCTTCCACAACTTTACGCGCTACTTTGCGGCACAAATTCCCAACCTCACGTTCGAGATTTCTAACGCCGGCCTCGCGAGTGTAGGACTGAATCAGAGTCTGCAGACCAGCATCCGTAAACTCAACCTGCTCGCTGTTGACCCCGGTGTCCTTGATTTGCTTCGAAACCAGAAAGCGCTTGGCGATTTCGAGCTTTTCAAGTTCAGTGTAGCCGGACAGGCGGATGACTTCCATGCGGTCCTGCAACGCCGGCGGAATTGTGTGCAGCACGTTCGCAGTGCCGATGAAGAAGACCTGGCTCAGATCGTACTCGACATCGAGATAGTGATCCATGAACATATAGTTCTGTTCGGGATCAAGAACTTCGAGCAAGGCGGCCGAAGGATCACCGCGAAAGTCCATCGACATCTTGTCGATTTCGTCCAGCATGATTACGGGATTCTTGGTTCCCGCTTTCTTCATCATCTGGATGACTTGACCGGGCAGCGCGCCAATATACGTCCGCCGGTGCCCCCGAACTTCAGCTTCATCGCGCACACCACCCAGCGAGAGACGCACGAACTTCCGGCCAGTTGCCTTGGCGATAGACATTCCGAGCGAGGTCTTCCCGACTCCGGGAGGTCCCACAAAGCAGAGAATAGAACCCTTAGGGTTTTGCACTAAGCGGCGCACGGAGAGGAATTCGAGAATTCGCTCTTTGATCTTTTCAAGGCCATAGTGATCGCCTTCGAGCACCTGACGCGCGTAACGAAGATCGCGAATCTCTTTCGTTCTCTTCTTCCATGGCACTGCCAGCAGCCAATCCAAGTAATTGCGCGAGACCGTCGATTCCGCAGACATCGGCGGCATGCCTTCCAGGCGCTTCAGCTCCGCGATGGCTTTTTCATGCGCGTCTTTCGACATACCCGCGGCATCGATCTTCTTTTTCAGCTCGTCATATTCGCTCTTTTCGCCACGGCCGAGCTCTTTCTGAATAGCCTTGATTTTTTCGTTGAGGTAGTACTCTTTTTGTGCGCGCTCCATCTGCCGCTTCACGCGGCCTTGAATCGTGCGGTCAACGTTTAGCTTTTCGATTTCTATGTCGAGCAGATCGGCAACACGAGTCAGGCGATCGACCGGATCGAAGATCTCAAGCAGTTCCTGCTTTTCTTCGATTGTGAGCTGCAGGTTTGCGCCTACCGTGTCAGCCAGTTTGCCGGGATCGTCCACGCGAATCGCGGCGATCATCGTCTCATAGTTCAGGTTTTGGCTCAGCTTGACGTACTGTTCAAAGAGCGTCGTAACACGGCTGGTCAAGGCTTCGAGCTGGCTTCCCTGCTCCACCTTGAATGTCGTGGTTTTGACAACTGCGCGGAAATAACCTTCTTCTTCGCTGACCGAGATGATTTTGCCGCGTTCGACGCCTTCCACCAGGACCTTGATATTGCCGTCTGGTTGTTTCAGGCTTTGAACGATATTGGCAACAGTTCCGACGGAGTAGATCTCATCCGGCCGGGGCTCATCCACAGAAGCATCATGCTGGGTGGCCAGAAAAATCTTCTTGTCACCAATCAGCGCCTCTTCCAGGGCGCGGACACTCGACTCTCTTCCAACGACGAACGGCGTCATCATGTAAGGGAAGATGACCACGTCCCGGATGGGCATCATGGGTAATCTTTTTGTATCCGACTTATCTTTGGTTGTGACCATTTTGACTTTCTAGGCGGGTTTTCCCGTGAACCGGGGAACAGATAAAAGGAGGCAGCGCTACAAGGTGAGATGCTGCTGAATATGAAAACTCTCTTGAATATATATAGTTGGCCGGCTAGCCCGCCTTTTCGAGCACAGCCATATTGATCTTTTGCGAAAGCACCATCTCCTTGGTGACTACAAACTCGCGAACTTTCTTGAATGTGGGGAGATAGTACATGAGGTCAAGCATTAGATCTTCGAGGATCATGCGCAGACCTCGCGCGCCGACCTTACGCTCCATCGCAAGTTGCGCAACTGACTCCAAGGCGTCGTCGCTAAACTTGAGCTTAACATTTTCGAACTCGAATAACTTTTGATACTGACGGATGATCGCGTTCTTCGGTTTTGTCAGTATTTGTACCAGGGCGTCCTTTGATAGGTCTTCCAGCACAGCCGTTACCGGCATACGCCCAATAAACTCGGGGATGAAGCCGTACTTGATCAGGTCAATGGGCTGGCACTGCCCCAATAAGTCGACATCGCGTCGCATGGAACTGCCGCGCCGCGGTGCATCCTTGTCTTCCGGCGGAACAAACCCGATCGACTTGGTGCCTACGCGGCGGCCAATCACCTTTTCGAGCCCAACGAAAGCGCCCCCGCAGATGAAAAGAATATTCGTTGTATCTACCGGAGTAAATTCCTGGTGCGGATGTTTACGGCCGCCTTGTGGAGGCACGTTGGCGATGGTTCCTTCCAGAATCTTGAGTAAAGCCTGCTGGACACCTTCCCCCGAGACGTCTCGGGTGATGGATGGATTCTCGTCTTTGCGCCCGATCTTGTCGATCTCATCTATGTAGATGATGCCGGTTTGCGCGCGTTGGACATCCCAATCCGCATTTTGCAAGAGACGCAGGATTATGTTCTCTACGTCTTCGCCGACGTAACCAGCCTCGGTCAGGGTGGTAGCGTCTACGATCGCGAAGGGCACATCTAAGATTCGAGCCAGCGTTTGCGCCAGCAGCGTCTTGCCGGTACCGGTCGGCCCGATCAGCAAAATGTTGGATTTTGATAGCTCCACTTCGCTGCCGCGCTGCTTGTTCATCTGGATGCGCTTGTAATGGTTGTAGACTGCGACCGCTAACTTCTTCTTCGTCGCCTCCTGACCGATTACATATTGATCCAGGTATTCCTTGAGCTCGAGTGGTCTAGGAAGTTTTCCGGGAGCTCCATAGCTTTGCTCATGGCGATCATCTTCGATGATCGAGTTACAAACCGCTATGCACTCATCGCAGATGTACGCCCGGGGATAGTCACTGGGGGAAGAGATGAGTTTGCCGACGACGTCTTGGCTCTTGTGGCAAAAAGAGCAGCGAAGGGAATCGTCGGTTCCGGCGCGCTTCAAACTTATTCTCCTACACCCAAAAAAATCAAAGAATCGCCTACCCTGAGCTGTTGGATTTCAAGCCCAGTATATCAGCATTATGAAGTCTTTAAGCTAAGAAACATAAAGATTACTGGGCGTCGGGCGGTTGAGGCCAAATAGTCCTAGGACTCAGCCTCAAGCATGCTTCTGCGCCTGCTCCAGCATAAATTGGAGTGTCTTTTCCGTCTGAATGGCTCCCGCGATCCGCGACAACGCGTTTTCTTTTTCCAGACGCGCGCGCGTGACCGGAACGGTTTCACGCTCCTGCCGAGCTATCCGTTGCACCTCGTGGTCCACTTCCTCTTTCGTCGCATGAATGCCCTCGCGCTCTGCTATTTTTTCGAGCAGCAACGAGGCTTTTACGTTTCGCAGTGCCTTGTCGCGCTGCGCGTCCTTGACCTTGGTCCAATCTAGCTTGATCGTATTGGGATCGACGCCGCGCCCGGCCAGGTCGCGCAACTGCATACGAACCTGATTCTCAATCTGGCGATCCAGATATGCTTCGGGAACCGGAAAGTCGTGCCCTTCCACAAGTTTGTCAACCAGCTCTTCTTTGGCAGCCTGTTGCGCGACGTACTGCTTCTCGTGAAAAATCGATTTTCGCACTGCGTCTCTCAGCTCGCCGAGCGACTGGTAGTCACCGAGATCGCGAGCAAACTCGTCATCCAGATTCGGCAGCTCTTTTTTTCGAATGAATTTCGGCGTCAACTGAAAACGTACGGTTTTTCCAGAGAGCCGCTCCTGCGCGTAATCTTCCGGATAGGTGACGTCGAACTCTTTCATCTCGTCCGGTGACGCACCCAGCAAATGCTGGTTAAACTCGGGCAGCGTATCTTCGGCGCCCACCTGCATCTGAACGTCCTGGTCGATTGCCTCCGCCAGACCGGATAGCGATTTCAGATGAATCAGTACATAGTCACCGTTCTCGATCGGCCGCGGATCCAGGTTAGGAAACTCGGCTTTGCTCTCGCGCATGGATTCCAGGCGCTTGTCGATCTCTTCGTCGGAAACCGTGGGCTCCTCGTACTTAACGGGAAGACCCCGGTAAGTCCCAAGCTCCACTTCAGGCGCGATCTCGAATTCCGCTTTAAACCGGATAGGCTGGCCGGCTTCGAAATGCAGTTCAGACACGTCAGGCGTGCCGACTATTTTCAGTTCTTCTTTCTGAATACGCTCGCGAAAGGCCTCCGGCAGAAGCAGGTCCAGAACCTCTTTGCGGATTTCACTGTCAAAGCGCGATTGGATCATACTAACGGGCGCTTTGCCGGGACGAAAACCAGGCAGGCGAACACGTTCTTTGATGGAATTGGTGACGCGCTCTTTCGCCCGTTCTACCTCCTCGAGCGGAATCTCGATATCGAGCGAACGCTTACAATCTACTGACACTGTGGCTTTCCTCTTTGATGACGCAGGCTTGCCGCGCTGCTCCTAAAGCGGCGGCTACACCGCCGTTGTGGCCAATTGAGCTGATTCCCGAAGCGCTTCGGCTTTGTTTGTGGATTCCCAGGTAAAGCTTTCTTCCGTGCGCCCGAAATGGCCGAACGCAGCAGTTTTGCGATAAATAGGACGGCGCAGATCCAGGCTCTTGATCATGCCTGCCGGGGTCAACGAGAAGTGTTCGCGCACCAGCTCAGCGAGCCGGTAATCCTCAATTTTGCCAGTTCCAAATGTGTTGACCATGACCGACACAGGTTCAGCAACACCGATAGCGTAAGCAAGCTGGACTTCCGCTCTCGATGCCAAGCCCGACGCAACCAGGTTCTTCGCCACGTGACGAGCCGTGTAGCACGCTGAACGGTCTACCTTCGTCGGATCTTTACCGGAGAAAGCGCCGCCGCCGTGCCGCCCCATGCCGCCATACGTATCAACGATGATTTTGCGGCCCGTCAAGCCAGTGTCTCCGTGAGGTCCACCGATCACGAAGCGGCCGGTAGGATTGATGTGAAACTTGGTCTGCGAGTCGCACATACTGCCAGGAACCACCGCGTTGATGACAGATTTCTTGATGTCTTTGCGGAGCTGCTCCGTTGTGACCTCGTCATCGTGCTGCGTCGAGATCACTACAGCATCAATGCGCTTCGGCTGGCCATTCACATATTCTACGCTCACCTGGCTCTTGCCGTCCGGTCTGAGATAGGGCAACTCGCCCTCCCGGCGAGCCTCACTTAGCCGGCGTACCAGCTTATGGGCCATCATGATGGGAAGCGGCATCAGCTCAGGTGTTTCGTCGCAGGCATAGCCGAACATGAGCCCCTGGTCGCCTGCACCGCCTGTATCCACACCCATGGCAATATCCGGCGATTGCGCCTGGATCATATTGACTACGGCGCAAGTCTTGCAGTCGAAGCCCATCGCAGAATCCGTGTAGCCAATGTGGTTTATAACGCCACGAACTAATTTCGGGACATCCACATAAGTGTTGGTTGTTATCTCGCCCGCAACGACGCAAATACCGGTCGTAACCAGCGTTTCGCATGCGACTCGGCCGTTAGGATCGTCAGCTAGAACCGCATCTAGTACTGCATCCGAAACCTGATCGGCAATCTTGTCCGGATGACCCTCGGTCACCGATTCGGACGTAAAGATGTATTTCATTGAAACTACAAGACTCCTTGTTGAGATTGCGTGGCGCCGAGGGGCATTTAACGGCCACTATTGGCCGCGCGGCTCAGCCACACTCATGCCTCCGAACGGAACGAACGGCTAGTAATCCAGTGTACCAATTGGCGAAATACTCGCAGAAAGAGGCGTACGCGCCTAAACAGGCAAACTTCACGCATCAAAGCCGGGTGAAACGTTCAGTCTTCTCAGAGCGTTTCATGTGTGAGGGACAGTGTGGAAACAGCGCGAGCGATTCGGTTGTTAGCCGTCTTCGTTGTCGGGGTTGTATTGGCGATGGGTGGCGCGATGATCTATTCCGTCGCGGCGCAGTCGAGTGAAGAACGGCCCTCCTTTCATCGCCCACCTGCCTACCCGGACCAAAGCAGCGGCGTGTCACATAGGCCGGAATTCGCCGCCGGCATATCGCCGGTAACCGCCACCCGAGAACCGGAGGCGATTGACTCGGTGGTTAAGGTACCGATGCCGCCGGCAAACGAACCTTCCGTCGCTTATGTTCAGGCTCCGGCAACAACCGTCGTGCGCACGCCAGTTCCGTCCGGCGGCCTGGGGTCGATTTCGCAGCCACGCACTGCAGCAACGGCCACACCCGTATCAACTACAGGACAGCTAACCTCGAACCGGCCAAGCAGCCAGGCGGTTGAGATCTCATCTACGGCTCGGGCTTCCACTATTCGCCCCTGGACCGCACCGGCGGGCGAGTCCAATGTCGCGGCCGATGACGTGCCTCCGTCTGCCGGCCACCCAGCTTCAGCTAAATCGGAACCGCATACCGTAACGCTCTGGAGCGGAACGCCTTTGATAGTCAAGTTAGCGGAGCCGCTCTCCACAGATCACGTCAAGAAGGGTCGATCCTTCCTGGCTAGCTTGGAATCGCCGATCGTGCGCGACGGCTTCGTTATTGCGGAAGCCGGTTCGCAGGTTACCGGCGATGTGATTGAGTCCAAGCGCTCGGGCGTCTTTGGGCGTGCTCCGGATCTGCGGCTTATTCTGGTAAAAATTCACACAACCGACGATCAGGATGTGCGGATCGAGACCACTTCCTGGGATGGCCGGGACCAGTCACACCGTCCAGCCGGCGGCGCCATGCGGAATGTTTTTGGCGCGTTTTCGGAAGCCTGGATCAGCGAAGCGCCCTTTGTCAAAGGCCATCATAACCTCATTTTGCCGGAAAACACGACTCTGCAGTTCCGGCTTGCCGCGCCGGTGTCGCTCACCGAGCACACGCATTAATCTGTCCGCCGCCGTTCTTACTTCTTGACCGGGCGAGTATCTTTCTTCGCTTCGTTGAAGGCAGCGGAAGATGGCGAATTATCTGGAATGGTCAGGATACGAACCGCCTTAACTGTGTGGTCGTATTGGCTCAGCTTCCGGGCATCTGTCACGGAGTTCTTATATCGCGCTCTGAGCTCATAGTCTACGGAAAAGCTCAGGTCATCGAAGTTGTAACGTCCATCCTCTTTCGTGATCATCTCGCGACGGTCGTGCGTAGATAAATCCGTGAGCGTCACAATCGCGCCATTCAGCGGAACACCGCTGATCTCGTCCACGACTTTGCCCGAGACTAGCCGCGAAGTCGGCGCTTTTTCCTTTTTTGAAATCAGCGGCCGGTGATTTCCAATATTGGCATCAGGCACATGAGCGGGATTGGGGTCCGTGACTTGTTGCGCGGCTGCCGGGAACGCGATGGCCGCCAAAAAAAAAGATGAAACTAACAAACCGCCGTGCATACATCGACTCTTCGTATGGTAACAGCAATGATAGGTGCGCTACATTCTGAGAAATGTCATTCGACGGGGCCAGAATTCTAGCTTTCGAAAGCCGCCGTGCCAAAGAAATAGCTGAGCTCATTAGCATTAATGGCGGCGAGCCGCTAGTGGCGCCTGCCCTGATTGAAGTTCCTATCGGAGAAAATCAGGAAGCGCTTCGATTTGCAGACCGGCTGTATGCCGGCGATTTCGATATGATGATTTTCCTTACCGGCGTCGGTGCGCGTTATCTGCACCGCCTGTTGGCAATCCGCGATGGCGAGCAGCGCTTTCCGGATGCTTTGCGCACCCTTACCGTAGTTGCGCGCGGACCCAAGCCCATAGCCGTTCTGCGCGAATGGAACGTTCCCATTGCGGTAACAGTTCCGGAACCCAATACCTGGCGCGAATTGTTGGGCGCCATCGCAGACCGGAAGGAGAGGTCCGTTGCGCTACAGGAATATGGACGATCGAATCCAGAGTTGATTCAAGGTCTGCAATCGCAAGGCCGCAGCGTCACGCGAGTGCCTGTTTATCGCTGGACGTTGCCGGGCGACACAGCTCCTTTGGCGCAGGCATTGGACGCGTTGTTAGCCGGGAAACTGAACGGCGCGGTGTTCACGACGGGGGTCCAAATAGAACATTTCCTGGAGTTCGCTGAGAAACGAAATCAACGCGACGAAGCGGTTTCGGCGTTGAAGCGAATTTTCATCGCATCTATTGGGCCCACCTGCAGCGAGTCTCTCCTCGAATACGGCCTCACACCCCAATTAGAGCCAAGCCATCCCAAGATGGGGATCTTAATCCGCGAAGCTGCGCAAGCGTTTGCGGCGGCCTCTTCGCGCAGAAATAGCCCGCCGCTCAATACGACAGAAAAGAGCAGTTAATGCAAAGGCGCAGTTTCGGACGGGGCCACCGAGCCCTTTCGTTCTTCCTTAGCACGCGCCGAGAGTTCGTCTCCAATCTTCAGGAGTGGCACTCCTTCTGTCCACCACGCCGGAGCCGGTTTGTCCATTAAGTAATAGTCGAAAAACTCCTTCATGCGAGCCGTGTAGTCCTTCATGTCCTCTGGTTTCACAAGGCCATGATTCTCGCCTACATATTCGAGCATGACGACGGGTTTATGGAGACGGCGAAGCGTATTGTAGTACTCAATGCCCTGCGTGTGATCCACTGCTCCATCTTTGTCGTCGCAGAGAATCAACAGCGGCGTTTGCACGTTAGTCGCGTGATAGACGGGCGAATTGCGGATGTAAGCGTCCATGTTGTCCCAGTAGCCTCCTTTGAAACGGCCTTGGCTACTTTCGAAGATAGCCTGATTGGCAGAACCGGTGTTCCAGTAGATGGAGCTATACATGCTGATCATGTCGGTAAGCGGAGCGCCGGCAATCGCCGCGCGGAAAGCTTTCGTCTGAGTAACCGCAAAGGCCGTCTGATAACCACCCCAGGAATGGCCATGCAGCGCCACTCGATTCGGATCAACGACACCAGTCGCCTCCGCGGCTTTTAAAGCAGCAAGAATACAGGTGATAGAAGAGATACCCGGGTCATTTACTTTGTAAGTTATGTCGGGAGTAAGTACCGCGTAACCGTTGCTGGTGTAATATCCGACGCTAAAACCGTTGAACCCGGGCTGGGGATAGGCGTTCGCCGCTTGCGACAGCTTCTCATATATGTAGATGATGGTGGGATACTTCTTCTGCGAATCGTAATTCGCAGGAAGATAGAGCGCACCCTGCAATTTGTCGCCGCGGATTCCCGTGTATTCAACAAGCTTGACGCCTTTCGTCCAGAGAAAGTCCTTTTGCTGCGGATTGGCATCGGAAATCTTCTTACCGTTTTCCAGCGAATTTCCTGCCGAGTAGAAATCGGGATACTCTTGCGTCGTTTCCCGGCTGTAGGCAAAAACGTCAGCGTTCTTCGCCTTCAGCAGATTCGTGTAAGCGGCATCGTCCCAATGCAGCATCCGGATGCCATCCTTATCCGGCTCAATTACGCCAATTCCGCCCTTCTTTGTCCACTCGCCGTATGCGCGAACATAGAGCGGTTTTGAAAGATCGAAGCCCTTATCGTCCGGATCAAGCTTCCAAATGGATTCGTATCGGATCTTGTCTTTTTTGCCATTCGCTGTGAGGTTTACAGCCGCGCCGCCATCGACCGGTACTTTCCATATGTCCCACTTGTCGGTGAGCAGAATGTACTTGGAATCCTTTGACCATCCCATCGAACGCGTCGGCGGTTTGACCACGTTGTGATCGTCATCCGTATCGATGAAGACTGCGGGAATGGACTTAGTCAGATTCTGAGACTGTCCTGTTTCGAAGTTGTAGCTGAAGAAGTTTCCGTCCTCATAGTAAATAAGGTGAGTGCCGTCCGGAGATGAACCCTGATACCAGCGCGCCTGGTGCAAAGCCAGCTTCCGCTCGCCTGTCTTCAGATCAACTTTGTAGACGTCTTCAAAACGCTTACCGTCCAGATTGCTTTCCAATTCGTAATCACGTACATCGATACCTACTGCGAACTTCGCTTCCGGCACGGCCGAGACTTCTTTCAATTCAGGGCTGCCGAAGCGGACAAACTTGTTTTGCTCTGGAATCCAGGCGCAAAGATAACTGAAATTCTTATCGCGGTTCTCCTGTACCTGTTGCATGGATTGAAGACGGCTATCTTTCCAATGCCAGATGACGACATCAGGCTTATCTTCAGAATCATCCGCTTTCGCTGGGGAACCGTCCCCTTTCGCGGAATCATCGGTCTTAGCCGCGGAATCGTCCGCTTTTGCTGCACCATTCCGCGCGCCCTGGGTTCGTCCTTTTTGCTCTTTCGCCTTCAGATCATGTATGCCGAACGTCACCTCGGACAAATCGGCCATCCAGGCCGGCCGCCGCTCAGCGCTGATCGTCATCCCGGCCGGGAAAGATTTGTCTTTCGCAGGATCGTAGACCAGCCTTTCAGGTGTCCCGCTCTCGCTCAAGTTCTTGAATGCCACTAAGGTATAAACCTTGTCTTCCCAACGTTTGTCATCCGTGCCGCGGACCGCAGCCAATCCATCGCCTTTTTCGGTCCAATTCAAACTCTTGTAAGTGGCCTTGGCTGAATCAAGCGTAGTAACTGTGCCGGTGCTCATATTCCGCAGATTGATACCGTTTCCGAGTTTGTCTTGCGCATCAACAATCCACGCGAACGAGTTGCCCTTCTTGTCAAATGCGAAATCGGAGACGTTGCCGAGGCTCAGTTCTTCCCCGCTGGCAAGATCCAGAAGAATGAGATCGGAGCCTTGCGGCTTGTCATCCGGCTTCGGCGCAGACGCAGAGGAGGCCGCTGCAGCGCCGCCCCCGGCAGGGGCAGCAGGAGTTGCCGGATATCTCTGCAGAGCAATCGCAGAAGCACGCTCGCCAGAGAAGCTAAAGCGGCGAATGCGATCAAACTCGGTCTTCTTACCGGTCGCAAGATCCACCAGGAAGACTTTGTTTTCAAGCGGCTTGTGCTGCTTCTTGAGTTGGTGGCTTTCGCTCACCGACGGATGCACATCAAAGGCCAGCCACTTGGAATTATCGGAGAACACCACGTCATGAGCGGGTCCGGCCATCTCACGGCCGCCACCCGTATAAGGATTCGGGCGCACAACCTCGCCGATGTCGAAGCGCTGTTCCGCACCGGTTTGAATATTTTTAAGAACGACCTGCGAATTGCCATCATTGGGCACGAGCTTATACGCGAACCATTGCCCGTCATTAGAGAGGGCGGGCGTTTGGATGCGCTTCCAGGCAAGTACATCCGGCAAACTCAGCGGCTTTTGGTCCGCTCGAACCGGCGCAGAAGCTACGAATGCAATAACACTTAGGGCGAAGGCGAATTTACAACGCTGCATGTGAGGGATGCTAACACAGAAACAGGGAGCCCTGACAAGACCATGCGGGCCGATTGCGACCGTTTATAAATTTGTGATGATGTCCGAAAACGGCCAGCATTTCCGGTTCAGCTTTCCTAGAATTTGATTGTGGTTCTTGATGCCGACACTTGCTACCGCGCCATGAAGGCGCATGATCCGCGATTTGACGGCCGCTTCTTTGTCGCCGTCCGGACCACGCGAATCTACTGCCGTCCCGTGTGCCGCGTCAAAACGCCCAAAAAAGAGAATTGCACGTTTTACTCAACTGCCGCAGCGGCCGAAGCCTCGGGCTACCGGCCTTGCTTACGCTGCCGCCCGGAACTCGCTCCCGGAAATGCGAGCGTCGATGCAGTAGAAAGGATCTCGCGCGCCGCGGCGGCTCTGATTGAGGAAGGCGTGTTGAGCGAAATTGGCGTGGACGGGGTCGCAGAGCGACTAGGAGTAACATCGAGGCATTTACGTAGAGTCTTTGGGCAGGAATTCGGCGTGACACCCATCGCCTTTGCTCAAACACAACGCCTCTTGCTAGCGAAACAGTTGATAACCGACACGTCGCTCTCCATGACAGACATCGCATTCGCCTCCGGCTTCCAGAGCGTGCGTCGCTTTGATTCGCTCTTTCAACAGCGATACCGCCTCAGTCCGCGCACGTTAAGAAGAGGGCCGCGCAACGGTCACTTGCCGGATGCGTTGCAATTCGAATTAAGCTACCGTCCTCCCTACGATTGGGCGGGCATCATCTCGTTCCTGAGCGCACGCAGCATCGCCGGTGTAGAAGAAATCAGTCCATTGAAATACCGCCGAATTTTTCGCATCACCCAAGCCGGCAAATTGCACTTCGGTTGGGTCGAAATCACGCATCAGCTACAGCGGCAAACCATGCGCGTCTTGGTTTCAGGCTCGCTCACCAAAGTAATTCCGGCCGTTCTTGCCCGAGTGAAGCATCTGTTTGATCTTTCCTGTCATCCGGCGGATGTGAATGAAGTGCTCGGCCCTCTAGCGGCAAAAAGACCAGGATTACGCGTACCGGGCGCCTTCGATGGTTTTGAGATCGCCGTGCGCGCGGTTTTGGGGCAGCAAATCAGCGTAGCGGCTGCTCGAACCCTAGCCGGGCGATTCGCCGCTGCGTTTGGAACTGCCGTGGATTCGCCGTTTCCCGAACTCCACTTCGCATTTCCCACGGCGGACGAAGTTGCTCTGTTACAACTCCACGAGATCACAAAACTGGGCATTACAACCGCGCGGGCGCGAACCATCTTCGAAATTGCTAAAGCAGTCGCGCAGGGGCTTCTACGCCTAACGCCAGGCGTCGATGCAGTGGAAGCAATTCAGACTCTGAAAACGATTCCGGGTATTGGGGAATGGACCGCACAGTACGTTGCCATGCGGGCGCTCGCGTGGCCAGACGCTTTCCCTCACACAGATTTGGCTCTGGTGAAAGCCCTAGGAGAAAAAAGTCCCAAAAAGTTGCTCGCGGCCGGCGAATCTTGGCATCCGTGGCGAGCATATGCAGTGATGCATCTTTGGGCCGCTGCCTGAGTACTCAGAAAGGAAACAACACATGGAATTATGTATTGGTTACATATCGTCGCCGATCGGCAAACTGACCCTCACCTGGGATGAGAGCGCATTGCGCGCTCTCGACTTTGATGGGTTTGAAGAACGGTTTCAAAAGCTGCTCGCCTCGCATTACGGTGAATGTGAGTTGAAACGGTCCCAAGTTCCAGCTCAATACCGAACCGCAATGGAGGCATACTTCGCTGGAGAACTGACTTCCGTAGACAGCCTGCCTGTGCGGACGGGCGGAACCGCGTTTCAACGTCAAGTATGGGCGGCGTTGCGAGAAATTCCGGCAGGCGACACTCGGTCGTACGGAGAGCTCGCTCGGAAGTTAGGACGCCCTGGGGCCAGCCGCGCGGTAGGGCGCGCTAACGGCACTAATCCAATCGGCATCGTCGTTCCCTGCCATCGTGTCATCGGAGCCGATGGTTCACTCACCGGTTACGGCGGCGGAATGGAACGCAAGCGTTGGCTGCTGGAGCATGAACAAGCGCATCTGTTCGAACTGCCAGGATAAGCCCGCCATTCACCGTTCACTATCAAGCATCTTCATCTGATGCTCGTCGTAACGTGAGCCCGCGACCGCTGATTGCGGGATCGCTTCTTCAATACGAGTCAGATCTTCCCGCGATAATTGGATTTTCAGCACCGACAACGATTCTTTAAGCTGATTCCGTTTGCGCGCGCCGATAACCGGAACGATGCTCTGGCCTTTCGCCAAAACCCAGGCAATGGCAAGCTGGGCCGGGGTAATTCCCTTCTCCCGGGAGATCTGGTTCAATACTTCGAGCAAGCGTTGGTTCTGCTCCAGGTTCCGCCCTTTAAAGCGAGGAAGGTTGGCCCGAAAATCGCCTTTCTCGGCTGGTTTTGAGCCGCTGAGCAAACCTCTGGAGAGAACGCCGTAGGCAGTAACCGCCACTCCGAGGTCATGCAAAACGGGAAAGATCTTCTCCTCCGGACTGCGCGAAATCAGAGAGTACTCGATCTGAAGATCGGTGATTGGGTGCACCGCGGCTGCGCGCCGGACGGTTTCAACACCGACTTCCGACAAGCCAATATGCCGGACATACCCCTGCTTGATGAGATCCGCAATAGCGCCCACCGTATCCTCGATAGGCACACTCTGATCCAGACGAGCCGGGCGGTAGATATCAATGTGATCCACGCCTAGCCGAGTGAGACTATAGGCTAGGAAATTCTTAACCGCGGCGGGGCGGCCATCAAATCCGCTCCACGATCCATTCGGGGCTCGAAGAGCGCCAAATTTAACCGAAAGCAGCGCTTGATCGCGACGCCCTTTCAAAGCGCGCCCAACCAGCATTTCGTTGTGGCCCATTCCGTAAAAATCGCCGGTATCAAGCAGGTTAATGCCGCTGTCCAGAGCGGCATGGATGGTGGCGAGGCTCTCCGCTTCATCTGCCGGGCCGTACATGCCCGACATTCCCATACAACCTAGAGCGATGGGAAAGACCGCAGGACCCGTAGCGCCGAGTTGACGAGTTTGGATCGAATTTTCGACTGGCATCGCCTGTATTGATTCCGCAGAACAGGCCAACGATACGAAATCACCATCCGTCGCCGCGCTTTTGAGTATTCAGGATAAACATTAAGGTGGACAGTAGTGCCCAGCCGAGCAGAGCGCCGGCGAAATAGGGTGGGAAATCGGACCAGCCGAACGTGGTCCCCAGGATGACTCTCCCCAGAAACGTGCGGCGAATGCTCTCAAGCCACGCTGGATGCCACAACTGAGCAAATTCCAATGCGCATGTGATCAGTAAGATCACAAGCGCGGTCCGCCACGGCCTTATCCGTGGAGCCAAACCAGGCTAGAACAAAGATCCAGAAGATCACGTAAGCCGCGCCACCGGAACGGTCGCGCCACTCCGGACCAATTGGCGCCAAAAACCTCAGCCAATAACCAGCCGCACCGATAAGAACAGCAGTCATCAGGAGCAAAAAGCGTTGCAACACGTTCCAGTTGAGCAACTCGATCCGAAACAGGTCAAGGCATCCGTCACCGGATCAGCAACCGGTCGAAAGCGGTTCCGGATAATGAAAAGTGCTGTGCCTTACAGATCCCCCGCTGTAAAACAGGCCGAGCCGATTAGCGTTGCCCTAGCCGGTGAGGAAATCCTACATGCGAATTCGCTCGCGACCGTAACACCTAACTTCATCGTAGTTAGGCCGCCGCAAGGGCAGGTCGAAACTGTCATCGGACTGCCGTGCATTTCCAAGATCAAGCGCATTAAGACTACCCGTCCGGGTTTGCTGGTAATCGCCAGTGCAGCTTATTTATTAGCTGCCGCGGCTGCTTCCTCAAAACAAGGCGGTCAGGCCGGCCTCCCGTTAGGAGTGGTAGGGACAGTATTTGTGATCGCCTACTTTGTCACGCGCCGTGCGGCCGTGGTCTTTGTTGTCGATCGCGAGCCGACCGAAACGATTCACGGGAGTCTATCCGAAGCTGCTGAGCTGTTGAAAGTGATGGAGAAAGCGCAAAAGAGCTCGGCAGGGCGGCAGCACACTGACTCACCTATTCATTAGTCGCAATCACACCGCCTCCGTCTGCTGCGGGAACGGGAAGAGTTACTTTCCTGCCAACTTCGCTCCACCGGACGAGCCCGATGGCGGCAAAGATAATCGCCATCGCAATCAGTTCGCGGTGGCCGAACGGCTCGCGCAACAACAGCCAGCCTAACCAAACCGCGACAATCGGATTGGCAAACAGGTAGATGGAAACGAGCGCCACCGGCAGCCGGGCCATTGAATAGATATAGCTGGTAAATCCAAGGATGGACCCGAACACGACCAGGTAACCAAGCGCAAGCTCCGAGCGGACGGATACAGCCTGCGGCAGCTTCTCGAAGAGAATCGCCGGAACTCCTACCGCAAGACCTGCCGCAAACTGTTGAACTGCTCCACTGACGAACGGAGCACTCTCCGTTCGCACTCGCTTTTGCAGCAGCGACCCGAGCACCCAGCCGATGCCGCTGACCTGGAGCAGCAGAAATCCGGTAACTGTGCGCCCAGTCATTCCTTCGCCACGTACCGCTGGCAGTACAAGATAAATCACTCCGCACACACCGGCGATCAAACCGGCGATGCTGAAACGTTGCGGCCTGTTGCCCTCTGGTAGAAGCGCATCGATGCCAACCATCCAGAAAGGACAAGTGCTGTAGAAGAGAGCGGCCAAACCGCTTGGGAGCCACTGTTCGACAATCGCCAGAAAGCCATTGCCGATTCCGATGCAGATAATGCCGCACAGGGCGGTGTAGAGAAGTTCGCGTCCGCTTGGCAGCTTGGCTTTGCCCACACGCGCGACCAGCAAT
Organism: Terriglobia bacterium; assembly: GCA_963846025.1. GTDB lineage: Bacteria > Acidobacteriota > Terriglobia > Bryobacterales > Bryobacteraceae > Bog-105. The sequence continues at coordinate 256,830 of CAWJUG010000013.1, forward strand.
AAAACCGCGCCGGAGATGATGTAGCGAATCGAGATCAGATACAGCGGCGGTATGTTCTCAACAGCTACGCGAATGGCAAGAAATGTCGCGCCCCAGAATAAGCAGACCGCAATGAGCGCCGCATAAGCGAGACGCTGAGACTTCTCTGGAATGATGTAACCCCGTCAGAGAAATGGTAGCGTCCGAGGGCGGTCCTTAGTGAATTCGTCGGCAACTATTGTTCTCCTCGCAATTCCCAGCCAGGCTGCGGATTCCTCTACGCTAACGACGAGGGAGATCCCCGACGCTGATCGCGGTGCCGAAAGAAACTATGCGATTCTCGCCATCACCCTGAATCCTCAGTTGACCGTTCCCAAATATTTGTTCAGCCAACCGACGACCTCCCGCTGGAGATCGGCCGGCTGCTCCGAAACATCGTGCGCTGTGTCGAGCATGATCACCTTTTTGTCGGCTGCCGGCGCACCGAGCATCCGAAGGAGCGCGTCTTTGCCCAGGAAAATCCAGTCGAACTTACCGGTGATCAACAGGGTCGGCGCGTAGATACGTGGCGCAAAATCGGCTTGGTCGGTTCCAGGCAGCGGCTTCTCGCTAAAGAATCCTCCATCCATGAAGATCACGGCTTTGAACCGGTCTTCTATGGCCGCAAAATTCACGCCCAATGCCGCGCCCATGCTCTCGCCCATGAAGGCGATCCGGTTGGGGTCGATATCCGTGCGCGTCTCGAGGTAATCAAGCGACCGCCCCAGATCTTTCGAGTCCTGGATGAGCGTCTCGCGTCCGGCGATTGTGTCCGGGCCGGGCGCCGGTGCAGGCCGCTCGTACGTACCTTTGTAAACCGGATACACAACCGCGCGCCCGCTCTGAATCACGTAGTCGATAAATTTCATGTCACTCAGCGTTTGGCTCGAGGGGATATCCACCGCTCGGGCGCTGGGGAAAAACGCGACAGTCTGATAGGGCGGCCGCACACGCGCGGGCAGGAACAGGTACGCCGTTATCCGCTCCCGTCCGTACGCCGCATCGAACGTGACCTTTTCCTTCCGCCAGTTCGTCGAGTCCTGGGCGATGCTTTCCAGCTTCGCATTCAGTGGCGTGCGGTCGTAGGCATACATCGTTTTGTAAATGGAGTAAACCGCATCTGTCGCAGGCTTCGCTTTTGCAAAGTCCCGAATCGTTTGGCGGCGTTCGGCAGTAGCCTGCGCGGGTAAGGGGGCGGTGTTCCGCACGCAGCGAAAGCCGCTGTTCGCGCCGCGAAAGAACGGTGGCTGCACTCCGGGCTCGAAATATTCGTTTGTCGTCGTGTTCCAGCCGCCGCCCAGAAGGTAACGGGCGCCGCCGGATTCGGTTCGGCACCACTCGGCCACATTGCCGGCCATGTCGTAGGTGCCCCAGGGTCCCACTCCTTGATACTTGCCCACGGGCACCGGGGAAGCCGAGAAATTGCTCAGTGGCATGATGTATTTTGCAATGGGGCTCGGGGCCGCCAGGTACCATTGCGCTATGACCGGCAGGCTCTTGCCAGCGAATTCCGCGTAAGCCGACGCTTCGTACCAACTCACTCCGCCGACCGGATAATTGGCTTGTCCGGCGGGATAATGACCGCTTGCCCAGGTGGATGGCCCCGGCTGGCCGGTGGTATCGCGGAGGAGGTCGATTGCCTGGTCCCAACTCAATTGGCGGCCATCGCGGAGCAACTTTTCCTTCCAGTACACGCGCTTTCGATACCCGCCTTTGTCAACAAACTCCTGATACTGGCGATTCGTGACTTCGAATCGATCGATGTAAAAGGCAGGAAGATCGAAGGGTCCGAGGTCGCCGAGTGACCACACTACGCTGAAAGACTGGCCGGCCGGTACAGGGACCATCTCGCGCGGCGCCGCTGCTGCAGTATCCAGCGGGAAGGTGAATTCATGAAGATACCCCTGCATGTCCTCGACAATAGGAGCGCCGACGTACTCTCCGACGCCCGGTTTCGAAACCCGCCAGCGCAGATAACCTGACGGAATCGCGACTTTGTCGAGAGGAGTTTTGCCCAGCGGGAACCAGGGGTCAGCCGGCGAGAGGTAGTCTTTGATCTCAACGGAAGCTCCCGGCGGCGAAGATCGGACGGAAACAACGTGGGTAAGGCCCTCAACCGCTTGCGCTACTTGGGAATCGCCGGGCATGTATCTGCGCGCTTGCAGCATCAGACGGAGGGCCGCGAGCGGTTTGTTCTCGCCCTTCAATCTGGCGGCCTCAGGGATCGCCTGTTCGCGCACCCAGTGGCGTTTCTCGGACCGTTGATAGTACCAAAAGGACACTCCAGCGAGCAGGATCACCACCAGCGCTGCGCTCCCGGCCGAAACTGCCGTCTTGTGCCGCTGTACGAACTTGCCGAGGCGGTAGACGGTGCTTGGGGGCCCAGCCAAAACGGGACGATTTTCCAGATGTCTTCGGATGTCCGCGGCCAAATCGGCAACCGACGCATAGCGCCGTTCCCGATTCTTATCCAGGACCTTCATCGCGATCCAGTTCAGGTCTCCTGCGAGTTGCCGCCGAAGCGTCGCCGGGTCGGTGTGCCGGAGGGCGGCCATATCGGTCGCAGTCCCGCCCATCGTCGTGAGCTTCTCCGATAGGGCCGGGGCCGCTTCTTCGCGGATGATACGCAACAATTCCGCCAATCCGGCCTTGCGCAAAAGGGCGGCTTCGAAAGGCACGGCCCCGATCAGCATCTCGTACAGCAGCACGCCAAGCGAGTAAACGTCGGAGCGTGTATCGACGTCCCCGCCGACTAAGTCGGCCTGCTCCGGACTCATATACTCAGGCGTGCCGATCATCTGGCCGAATTGTGTGTACAGCGTGAATTCCACTGAGCGTTGTTCGGTGGCTTTCGCGATGCCGAAATCGATCACCTTAGGTACCGGGTGCCCGTCGTGTTCCATCACGAGCACGTTCGAGGGCTTGATATCGCGATGGATCACGCCCTTGTGATGAGCATGCTGCACAGCCAGGCAGACAGGTATGAAGAGCTTTAGGCGCTCCTCAGTGGTCAGCTGGTGGCGGTCGCAGTACTCGGTGATGGGCACGCCGCCGATATACTCCATCACGAAATAGGGCCGTCCCTTCGGAGTGGCCCCGGCATCGTAGATACGGGCGATGTTTGGATGATCCATCACGGCGAGAGCCTGGCGTTCGTTGTTGAAACGCGCGAGCACCTGGCTGGTATCCATGCCGAGTTTCACCACTTTCACAGCAACCTGCCGCCTGATGGGTTCACACTGCTCGGCCAAGTAGACAGTCCCCATGCCACCCTCTCCGAGCACGCTGAGAATACGATAGGGACCGAATCCCTGCCCCTCGCCATTTTCCTCACCGGCGCCAAGCGCATCATTCCCGCGACGATAGCTTGCTGTCACAGCAGCTTCGGTTTCGAAAGCGCCGGCCATCAGGCACATCGGGCAGAGGCCTTCGGGGTCCCCGGAAGCCAGATCCGCTCCGCACTGCGGGCATTTTTGCATTCGGCCTTACGATCCTCGTTTCTTTACGCCAAGCGCTGCTGCCAAAAAGCGCAGTTCGGATTCCACCTCTGAGGGATCGGCCACTGTCCCGGCGATCTCCAGCCTGATCAGGTCGCGATAGCGCTTGCGTATGCGGTGCACGGTTACTTTGAGGGCGCCCTCCGACGTTTCCATTTCGCCGGCAAGGACTGCATACGGCGCCTCGTTCCGACCAAGCAGAAATACCTTCAACTTGTTGAAATGGTCGAGCCGCCCGTGCTGCACAAACTCGTCCCTAAGCCGCGCGACAACACTGTCCAGCACTGAATGCGCCCAGCGCCGCTCGAAAATGCTTTCGGGCGTCTCTTCGTGAACTGGCTCGCGTCGATACAGCTCTTCGCCCGAGGAGACCTCGAACGGTAACACTGCGGCACCGCCCCGCTTCAATGCGCGGCTCCGGTCCACTTCATCGGCCAGGAAAAACTTTAAGGAATTTAGGAGAAAAGATCGGAAGCGGCCTTTCTCGCGATCAGCGCGATCAAGATACCGGCCTTCGAGGACGCGGACAAAGAACTGCTGGGTGAGATCCTGCGCCTCCTCGACGGAATGACCGCGGCGGCGCACGTATGCATAAAGAGGATACCAATAGGTTTCGCAGAGGGAGACTAAAGCGGCATGGCTCTCTTGACACGCTGGATCGCCGGCAGCCACCACCAGAGTCCAGCGAGTGGTTGGGAAATCGAGCGGCCCAACCAGCAATGTTTTCATCGCGTGGCCAAGTGTATCAAGCTGTTCGCTCATCGGGTTTGGTTCGTCGCCATGGCTATCAGGACTAAGGAAACCGGAAGGAGAAGTTACAGCGGCCCGCCGATAGGCAACCGGCTGTAACCTTTCCGTCCAAATTCCTTATTCCCCATAAGCGAACCGATCCGAATCGCTGGGATAAGGACTAGCGGGCGAGACGCTTCGAATGAGGAGACAACATGAAACAAACGCTAAGAATGTCTTTGTCGGTAGAAAATTTAAAGGCCGTACTGTGGGCGCTCGTTCGGCTGGGGGTGACGGTCTCGAGGAGGAGCTTCGCCGATGTGCTCGCTCGTCAAAAGCTCATCGTTTCGCTTGCGTTTGTTCTAGCCGCTGTTTGTGCGAGCGCCGACTCTCTGGTGTATGTAGTCAGCGCTGGCCTTACCGGCACTGGGATATTCGGCACAGTGGACCTTACAACAGGAGCGTTTCAGCAGATTGGTCCGGTTGAGCCGGATGGCTATTTCGGCTTAGCTCCGGGCCCGAACGGATCCTTTGTGTCGTTCACTTACGCGAGCAATCTGGATCGGATAAACCCCGCGACCGGCGTTCCGACGCTCGTTGGCCCTACCGGTTTACCCGGTTGCGTGATTGCGACCCCGGCCTGCGGTCCGACAACGGCGTTCACTCTTGGCAGCTTTGAAGGAAAGATCTACGGAGTCGATATCAGTAACAGCGTTTATACTGTCAATCCGATAACCGGCGCCGCGACATTGCTCGCAAAGAACTCACGTCTTCCGAATCCCTCGTTCGTTCCGGGGACCCAGAACTCCGACGGTACCTTCAATTTGGCCGACGAAGCCATCTGGGAGTTCGGAGGAAAGCTATATTTGACATACGACGCGCTGACCTTCGACTTAAACTCCTTCACGATTGGCAGTCTCGTCGTGGCTCCGGAACTCTACCAAATCGATCCCGCAACCGGGCTTGCCAGTTTGATTGGCTCCACTGACCTGGGCATTGGAGCCGCCCTTGAAGTGAACGGGGCTACGTACGCCTTCAATGACATGACGAATCAGATTGAGACCCTCAACTTGCTTACAGGCGCGGCCACACCTGTAGGCTCCTTCGACCCCGCTGCTGGAGTGATTCAAGGCGCGGCGCCAACTCCTGAGCCGGCTTCGGTCGCGCTGGCTGGCCTCGGGATAGCTACCTTTCTTGTTTATAGGCGAAGGCGCCGAGTCCTACAATCCTGCAACTGAAGTCCTGCCGGGATACTCTCGCTCAAGGCTGCGGGGTCACAGAGATGAAATGTAACGAGCGAATTCCCAGCCCGGGCAATTTTTCAGTCACGCGGCATTTATCCCATCTTTTCAGTGGCTTGCCGAAATTCGCTTGGAACCGCATGTCACACTGGATACAGACACGATATTCAACTCAAACGCCGGTCGAGCCGCGACGCTCCACCGGCGTTTTCGTTTGCAAAGGAGCTTTTCTGTGGCGACAGACAAACAAATTCAGGCGAATCGCGAAAATGCACAGCTATCGACAGGACCCACCACCGAGGCGGGCAAAGAAGCCGTCGCGCAAAACCGCACTCAGCATGGCCTGACCGGCAATTTCATCTTCCTCAGTAAGGACGACCGCGAAGAGTTCAACGAAATGCGGCGTAATCTCGTCGCGGATCTCACCGTAACGAGCCCGACCGAGTTCGAGCTGATCGACCGAATGGCCGAATCGCTTTGGCGCTCTCGCCGCGCCGTCGAGTTGCAGGATGAATGCATGGACACGCTCGCGTTCAAAGATGAAAGCCTTCATCCGGAAACCCGCAAGAACCTGGAACTCTACCTCCGTTACCAGGCCAGCCATGATCGCGCCTATCAGCGCTATGCGGCCGAGCTCCGGAAATTGCAGGCAGACTTGAAGAAAGCCGAAATTGGCTTTGATTCGCAGACACGCCGCGAAGTGCTGGATGCACGCGCCGAAGCGCAGGAAACGCGTCGTGGGAAGAACGAAGTTCGACGTCAGGAGCAGCATGAAAATGCCGTTCAGCTCCAAAAAGCTCGCATCGAGCACCAGCAACTCCTAAATCGCAAGCTCGCCTGCGAAGTTTCGGAATCGGAACGCGCCATAAACGCGCAGGGCGATGAGAGCCCGTTATCTGTGCTCGAAACGGAGAAAGATTGCGTTAATGAATTGCTAGCTGCCTGAGTAACTGCGTTCGAATACAGGAACCTACTTTGCCGCCGGCCATAGATCGCCAACGACAAACCCATTTGGAAACGGATCGTCATCCGCAACCACGTAGTTCGCGAAGCCAGTAATCCACGCGCGGCCGGTGATGGCTGGAACTACTGAGTTGTATGGGCCCGTTTTTGTTTCCGAAAGCAATCGCCCCGTAAAGGTCGTGCCCAGAATGCCTTCGTGAACGAAGTCCTGGTTGAGCGGCAAAAACCCCTTGGCATGCAGCACGGCCATCTTGGCGCAAGTGCCAGTGCCGCACGGAGATCTGTCGAGTGTTCCAGTCCAGGAAGATGGGCGGTTCCAATCGAGATCGCCAGTTGATACCACCACGGCATTTCGGCGATCTGCATCTCCGGGCGATGGAGCGGAAAGTTGCGCAATGGTGATTCCTGAAATTGCCGGGTTCTCCGGATGCACTGCCGGAAGCTGTTCCCGGCTCGCCGCTTTGACCATTTCACCAATGCGAACGATGTCCCGCGCTTCGTCCGGCGTGAGTTTCAATCCGAATTGCTCCGCGTCGACGATAACGTAGAACATGCCTCCATAGGCGACGTCGACCTTCGCAGTGCCGAGTTGGGGAACCTCAACCTGCGCGTCCAGATGAACTGCGAACGCGGGCTGATTTCGGAACGTCACGGCAATCACCTGACCGTCGCGCATCTGCGCGTCCACTTCGATCAGTCCCGCAGGCGCGTCCAGCTTCAGGCGCACTCGTTCTCCGGACGCGCGAATCATCCCGGTTTCGAGCAACGCTGTAACAACACAGATCGTGTTCGTTCCCGACATTGGTGGATATTCCACCTGCTCCATGATGACGAAGCCGGCATCCGCTTCCGGATGAGTGGGGGGCAATAGCAGATTACAATTCGCGGCCGGATAGCCGCGCGGCTCGCGCAGCATACGCAGGCGCAGATCATCCATGTGCTGTTCCACATAGAGCCGCTTCTCAAACATTGTCTTGCCCGGTACGTCAAGGACGCCGCCTGTGATTACGCGGCCGGGCTCGCCGCAAGCATGCAGGTCGATCGCAGAAATCATGCCGGACAATCGCATTAGGCTTCGATCATACACAGCGCATCCAGCGGCCTCGCCGTTAGCGCTATTTCATATACTGGTCGCAAACCCCGAATTCAAGGAACAGTAGTGCGACTTCAAAAAGCTAGCGTTTATTTCCTAACCAGCGTTTTCGTATCCATCTCAGCAATGGCGCAGACCGGCGGCGGTGCTCGCGCGAACCAGGATGGACTGCGGTTTCGATTTCTAGGCCCCCAGGTGGGGAATCGAATTTCGGCGGTTGCCGGTATTCCGGGCGATCCTAGCGTCTACTACGCGGGCGCCGCTTCCGGTGGCATTTGGAAATCTACAGATGGTGGCAATCGCTTTCAAGCCATCTTTGACGATCAGCCCGCGGCGGCCATCGGAGCGCTAGCTGTTGCGCAGTCCGATCCAAGCACCGTATGGGCCGGTACGGGCGAAGCTTGGGCCATCCGCGACAGCGATGTGATGGGCGATGGCGTTTACCGCTCGCTCGATGCCGGGAAAACCTGGAAGCACATGGGACTGGATCAAACGGGTCGTATTGCGCGCATCGTGGTCAATCCGCAGAATGCGGATGACGTCTTCGTTTGCGCGTTGGGGCGCGCCACCGGTCCGCAGCAGGAACGCGGCGTGTTCCGCACCACCGATGGCGGACTGCACTGGGATCGCGTTCTGTTTGCCGACGAGAACACCGGCTGCTCCGGACTTGCCATGGACCCGCACAATTCGCATGTCTTGTTTGCCGGCATGTGGCAAGTTGTGATGCACACGTATGGCGAATTCAGCGGCGGAGCTGGCAGCGGCGTCTTTGTATCCCGAGACTCCGGCAGCACCTGGACGCGCATTGCCGGTCATGGTATGCCTCGTCCTCCAGTAGGAAAAATCGATGTGGCGATTGCACCAAGCGATTCCAACCGCGTTTTTGCGTTGATTCAGACAGCAAACCAGGGGTCCGTGTGGCGCTCCGATGACGGCGGCGAGAACTGGCGAGTATTGAGCCACAGCCGCGAGTTGATCGGTCGTGCCGGTTACTACATCCGTATCGCTGTCTCGCCTGCAAATGAGAACGAAGTGTTGGTGGCCAACAGCGCATTTCATCAGTCGCTTGATGGCGGCGAGACTTTTCGAAACGTTCCCTGGGGCGGCGATACCCACGATATCTGGATTGATCCTACGAATGCAGATCGTTTTGTCGTCACTGACGACGCGGGCATGAACATCACGACCGTCCACGGACGGGGTCTGCATCGCGTCACGTTGCCTATCGGGCAGATGTATCACGTAGCCGTCGACAATCAGATTCCATATTGGATCTACACCAACATGCAAGACAACAGCACCATGCGCGGCCCTAGCACCGGGCGCGGTTTCGGGCGCGGAGGTGGGGGCGGCGGCGGTGGCGGCGAAGAAAATCCGGATGCCGCCGGTGCCGCTGCTGGTGGTGGCGCGGCTCCCCGTGGACCGGAGGGCGCTGGCGCTCCCGGAACTCGGCCGCGAACGGAATCGGCCCAAGGTGCAACTGCCGCTCAGGCTCAGGCGCCCTCTGCGGAGGAGCCATCCGGCGGGAAACGCTGCTGGCGGCGCGGGACGTGGTGGAGCAGGCGGCGGCGGCTTTGGCGGTGGCGCTCCCGGGGCAGTCGGCGGCATGCCAGTCCAGGCGGCGGGCGATGGCTGGGATCACAACCTCGGTGGATGCGAATCGGGCTTCACGCTGCCAGACCCCACCGATCCGGACATTATCTGGGCTAGCTGCTACGGCAACGAAGTAACGCGCTACAACGCGAAAACGAAAGAGGCCAGGTCTGTCAGCCCGTGGATTCATACGCTCGATTCACCTCCGAACGAAACAAAATACCGTTGCCACTGGACCCCTCCGATGGCGATTGATCCCTTCGACCACAACACCGTTTACTACGGCTGTCAGGTGATCTTCAAGACCTCAAATGCGGGACAAAATTGGGACGTTATCAGTCCCGATCTGTCTACCAAAGACCCGAGCCGCATAGTTCCTTCCGGCGGCATCGTCGCGGACAATCTCGGCCAGTTCTATGGAGAAGTCGTGTTCGCGATTGCGCCGTCGTCCATTCAGAAGGGCCTTATATGGGCGGGAACAAATGACGGAAAGGTCTGGTACACGAAGGATGGCGGCGGGCACTGGAACGATGTCACGCAAAATATCGCAGGCATGCCAGTCTGGGGAACCGTGTCAAAGATCCAGCCTTCGTTTTTCGATGCGGGAACGGCTTACATTGCGGTCGATTTCCATCTGATGGACGACCGCGATCCATACATCTACAAGACAACTGATTTTGGGAAATCGTGGACCAGGATCACCGCCGGTCTGCCCAAGGGACCGCTTGCATACGTGAAGTCGGTGGCGGAAGACCCGAACAAAAAAGGCCTGCTGTTTGCGGGGACCGGCAACGGCTTCTATTATTCTTCCGATGACGGTGCAGCTTGGCACGCCATGCAATCTGGTTTGCCGCACGCCCCGGTGACATGGATCGAAGTGCAGAAGACCTTCCATGATGTCGTCGTCTCAACATACGGTCGAGGTATCTACATCATGGACGACATCACGCCGCTGGAGGAAAAGGACGAGCAGCAGTCGGTCGACGCACAAGTCAAGCTGTACAAGCCCTTAACGGCATACCGTTTGGTTTCGGGCGGCCATGAGTTCGTCGATTTCGAATTGAAATCGCCAGCCCGCGTGAACCTAACCATCCTGGATGCCCAAGGCAAGACTGTTCGCGAATATAAAAACATTGCCGCCCACGCCGGCCTCAACCGCCACAACTGGGACCTTCGTTACGAGCCGCCTAAGCTGGTTAAGCTGCGTACCGACGCACCCGGAAACGCATTCATCTGGGAAGAGCCGCGCTTCCGTCACGCCGAGTCCCGGCCCATAACCCATTGGGGCATTCAACAGGCACAGGTAGGGCCAATCGTAGCGCCCGGCAAGTACACGGCGAAGCTAACTGTCGCCGGAAAGGACTATAGCGAGCCGCTTCAGATTTTGAAATCGCCCAAGACCGCGGCGACCGAAGCCGAACTGGCAGAATCCGTCAAGCTGCAACTTCGCATCCGGGACGACATCAACCAGACCTCGGACATGGTGAACCAGCTTGAGTGGACACGCAAGCAGATCGACGACGTGCAAAAGATGTTGCGCGCCGAGAATGGCAAACCCGATCTTCTGAAAAGCGTCCAAAGCATGAATCAGAAGCTGAGCAACGTCGAATACCTGTTCATTTCGAAAACAGATGCGAACAGCGACGACAAATACTACAGTGAGCCTTACAAGGTGTACCTGAATTTGATATGGCTGAACGGCGAGGTCGGTACGGGGGCGGGCGATGTAGCCGGCGGCGCGGATTTTCCGCCGACTCAGACCTCCATCGCTGTGCTCGACTCTGTCGAGAAAGACTTGACTGCGGCGCAGGCTCAGTACCGTGCTCTGATGAGCAAGGAACTGCCGGCATTCAATCGGGCTATGGCCGGGGAAGGAGTGATGCCATTGACAGCAGTGGCAAATTCCACGAAATCACAAACAGGTTCGGAGCCGAAATAAGGAAGTGCGTGATGCGGCGGGATGCAAGAACTTAGCCGGGAACTACCAGCGGTTTTTGCTTCCGCCGAAGTCACGTTGACGGTCCCCGCCACCGCCTTGCGCGCGTTCCCGACGCTCGGGCGGGCGTGCTTCGTTCACGACCAATGCGCGTCCCATTAGAGCGCGGCCATTGCACGCTTGGACGGCCTGAGTTGCTGCCGCGTCGTCATTGATCTCGACAAATCCGAAGCCTCTGGCTTCACCACTGAAACGGTCACGCAAAATGTTCACGCTATCCACGTGAACGCCAGCCTCTTCAAAAAACGCTTGAAGATCTGCTTCCGTAGCCTTGTAGGGAAGGTTGCCTACAAAAAGCTTTGTCACTGAACCACTCTCCTCACTTCAGATCGACTTCTTAATCGTGACACAATCAGCGTATTTGTAGATGCAAAACCCTGGTAGCTAGCAGTTCTACGGAACAGTCGATTGCACGTTTACCGCGGCGTGATTAGCCCGCCAAGTTTGTCTTGCTCACCGGCGGCGTGCCGTGGAAAGCGCGTGGAGTAGGCTTCCAGATACTTAAGCCCGGACCCGGTGTTGAAGATGACAATTTGCTCTTCTGTTCGCAGAAAGCCGGCCTGCAAAAGTTGTTTGACAGCAGCCACGCACGCGCCGCCCTCAGGTGCGGGAAAGATCCCTGCCGAGCTGGCCGTCTCCTGGCCGGCATCGAGCATATCCTCATCGGATATCGAAATTGCCGTGCCTTCACTCTCGCGAATCGCACGGAGAACCAGAAAATCTCCAAGAGCTTTTGGCACCCGAAGGCCGCTCGCGACGGTATGGGCGTCCTGCCAGAATTCGCTCGATTCCGCCTTTTGCTCAAAAGCGCGCGTGATTGGGCCGCATCCCGCCGCCTGCACGGAGATCATTTTCGGCCGCTTGCCGACGATCCAGCCGAGCTTCTGCAGTTCGTCAAAAGCTTTCCACATACCGATCAAGCCGACGCCGCCGCCGCAAGGATACAGAATCGCGTCCGGAAGCTGCCATCCGAACTGCTCCGCGACTTCGTAACCCATCGTCTTTTTGCCTTCGATGCGGTATGGCTCCTTGAGAGTACTGACCTCGAACCAGCCTTCCCGGTCCTTGCGCTCCGCGACGATTTTGCCGCAATCACTGATGAGGCCGTCCACAAGCGTGACGTTTGCCCCATAGGCTTTGCACTCTACGAAGTTCGCCTGCGGGACATCGCGCGGCATGAAGATATTCGCTTCAAGACCAGCGGCGGCAGCATAGGCCGCAAGCGCGCTGGCGGCGTTTCCGGCCGACGGAATCGCGAGTTTCTTGGCGCCCAACTTCTTCGCCATCGTCACGGCACAGCACAGCCCTCGCGCTTTGAAGGAATCCGTCGGGTTCTGTCCTTCGTCTTTAATCCACAGGTTATGCGCTCCAAGTTTTTGGCCGAGTTTCTCCGCTTTAATCAGAGGAGTCCACCCTTCGCCCAAACACACTGCTTCATTGCGGCTGGCGGGCAGCACGGGGTCGTAGCGCCACATCGTAGCTGGCGCACCGTTCAAGTGCATCTTTACGCCACTGCGTTCGAATCGCATCCAGGTCATAGTTCACCAGCAGGGGGCCACCGCAGTGGCAAAGGTTCAGAAGTTGCTCAGGTTCAAATGTTTTGCCGCAGCGGCTACAGGAAAGAGAAGTAGGAAAGCCCATCTAAATGCATGCTATCGCCCCACTTCATATTCGGCCCTGACAAGGGCTCGTCCTGAAAGGAATTGCTCCAAAATAGAAGTTTTTCCTGATGTTCAATGGCTGAAGCTTATGGCAGAATAAGTATTAATAACTCAACTATTGTTAGGAGGCAGAGTGGAATATCCTCTAAGCCGGGATGAGCACGCTGCCATGACGAGGTACCTTTCCGGTATTCGGAAACAGTTGCAGGACGTGTCTGATTTATTCACGTCGCGTTATGGCAAGAACAGTAGTATCGCCGAAGTAGCCGTAAAGACACTGGTTTCAGCTACGCTGCTGGAACACGAATTTATGTTGCTCGAAGAAGACGCCGAATCAGTTCCCTACTCCGGAATGCAAGACAGAACCTCAGTAATGAGCGAGCGAGGCTGATTTTTGCGTCTCTGCCTGTCGATTCTGCTGGTTGTTGTTTCGCAAGGCTGCCGGCTTCGCTCGCGAGACGGTTTATCTTACGTCCGGGTTTTCTATCACGGCCGATTCTCATACGCAGGCAGACGGAGTTTATGTGCTCCACGTCGGGAATGGAACGGTCGAATATCCCGCGCAAGAAATTAGCGCCATCGTAGCCATTGCCGAAGCACCCCTCGCTGCCTCAACGCGGGCGGTTTTAGTCTCGCCGGAGCCGCAGGCCGTCCTGAACGCAGCGGCACGAACCGAAGGCGTCGATGAAATCTTCGTTCGCTCGGTTGCCAGAATCGAGTCGGGTCTCCGACAGGAAGCAGTCTCTAGCAAAGGCGCACTAGGCCTCATGCAACTGATGCCCGGCACGGCCGCTGAACTGGGCGTAGATCCGGCAAAAGCTGACCAGAATGCGTCTGGGGGCGCCAGGTATCTGCGAGCGCTTCTGGAGCGATATAAATATAATCCGGTGCTTGCGCTGGCGGCTTACAACGCTGGTCCCGCAGCAGTGGCAAAGTACCGGGGCGTTCCGCCATACTACGAAACCCGCACGTATGTAGTGCGCGTGTTGAAAGAGTACGAAAGGCAGTTGAAGCAGGCGGGCATTCGGCCGGCGCAGCAACAGAACGCAAACGCAATCGCGACGGCTAGAACGCCCACCGCCACAAACTGACGCCTGCTGTATATCCTGCGCCGACGACGGCAAACAAGACCAGATCGCCCTTCTTTAGACGGCCGTCCGCAATCGCGTCGCGCGTAGCCAAAGGGACAGTCGCTGCCGTGGTATTCCCGTATTTGTCGATATTAAGCACCACTTTTTCGGGAGGCAGCCCCAGGCGCTCCGCCGTAGCCGTGATGATGCGCATGTTCGCCTGGTGAGGGATGAGCAGCTTAATCTCAGACGCGGGAATGCCGTGATTCTTTAGCAGCGTCTCCGAGAGCTCATACATTTTCCTGACTGCGAATTTAAAGACTTGCTGGCCTTCCTGCTTGACGTAATGCAGGCGCTTGGCCACGGTCTCTTCGCTGGCAGGTAACCTGCTGCCACCTGCAGGCATGTTCAGGTAGGGAGCCCCTGACCCGTCAATCTCATTTAGGCAGCCGATGAAGCCCTGCTCGCCATCTAGCGCCGGTTCGACCAGAAAAGCGCCGGCTCCGTCGCCGAAAAGAATGCAAGTGGAGCGATCTCTGTAATCTATTATGCGCGACATAGTGTCGGCGCCAATGACGAGGACCTTGCGATGGCTACCCGCCGCGACCAGATGAGCAGCCACCGTTAGTCCGTAGAGGAACCCTGAGCACGCGGCAATCAGATCAAATCCCCACGCACCGGCGGCCCCCAATCGATTCTGCACAATACACGCCGTCGAGGGAAACATCATGTCCGGCGTGACGGTGCAGACAATGATGCACTCTATCTCATTTGCCGGGATGCCCCGGCTGGCAAGAGCTTCGCGTGCAGCCGCCACAGCCATATCGGAGGTAGCCACAGATTTATCGGCTATATGCCGCTCGCGGATGCCGGTCCGTTCGAGAATCCAGGCATCGCTGGTCTCCACCATCTTCTCGAGATCCTGATTAGTCAATACACCTGGCGGAACTGAGCATCCAAGGGCACTTATTTTTGCGGTTGGCAAACGATTACCTACGGTTCATTTTTCGACTTAAACGCGTCGTCCGAACTTAACAGACAACGCGAACAACCATGTTATCTTTGGGGAAAATGCAAGTCGAGACTGCTCTCCTTTTTGAGAGTGTGGAGCAGATATACGCGCGCGTTTTCCGAAGCATCAAGCCTCGGACGCCGTTGCCGCAAATCTCGGTTCAATTTCGCCGCTACGCAAACGCGAATAGCAGAATTTCCTTGAGAGACGGATATTTGCTGGTCGAGATCAGCGATTTGCTCGAAGCGGCTCCGGCGCCGATCCAGGAAGCGCTCGCCTCGATTTTGGTTTCAAAGTTATTCCGCCGAGCGCCTGAACGCGCTGTATTGGCACGCTACCGGCACTACTTAAATCGGGCCGACGTCCGCCGCAAACTGCATTTGGCGAAGCAGCAACGCGGCCGCAAAACGCTGCGTGATGCCAAAGGGCAAGTTTACGATCTAGGCGCGATTTTTGAGGATCTCAATTTCCAATATTTCCACGGTCTGATGGCGCGGCCCCACTTGGGTTGGAGCGTCAGGCCCTCACGAACCACGTTAGGGCATTACGATCCGCCCCACCACGCTATCGTGCTTAGTGTTCTGCTCGACTCGCGAAAAAGCGCCCGAATTGATCGTCAGGTTCGTCATGTTTCACGAGATGCTGCACTTGCGCTATCCCACCGAGCATAGGGGGAGCCGCCGTTGCGTTCACACGAAAGAGTTCAAATTTGCGGAAAAACAGTTCGAGGAATACGATCAGGCGACTGCGGAACTGAAGAGGTTTGTGGAAGAAACCGGGTAACGGTCAGGCTGCGACGTGCGATTCCGAGAGGGCAGCGAGTTCCATGCTCATGCTCTCCAGAACGGCGATAAGCCTTCGAACTGCAAGGAAACGGAAGCCAACACAGCACAGCAGATAACTGCACTCGGCCTGAAACACTGCCAGTGAGAACTGAAACTTGAGCCTCATCAGCTTTCCTACGACATCGGATCGGTCCTGATTGCCGCGTGCAAGGATCATACGCGCAACTGCGTGCAGACGATTGAAATCAATAATCAGCCGAAGAAGGTACTGCCGGAAGATGTGCAACCGTTCACGCCTGAGCTTGCGGTACAGCGATTCATCGAAACCGGGCTGACGAGACAAGAAAGTGAAGTCTTCGTCGGACAGAAGCCCCTGCATGGGGTAATAGGCAGCAACCGAGAAGTTCTCCAGCCATTCCGGGGTAATTTCCTCGATAGCAGCTTTTCGACACAGCCAACGGAGTATCGGGAAGAAGAGGGCAAGGGTAACACCGCCCACGAACAAGGGTACAACTACCGCGACGCTACTCAACATCGTCACCGTGAATATAACTTACCGGAATACTAACCTGTTTTCAAGACCAAATTAGGTGTTTGGTGGCAGAGAAGCAAATTTTTTCTCTAAAGAAGGTAAAACACTGCGGTAATGAACAAATCAGAAAAATCCTATTAATAATGTTACCGGCCAATTACAGGGACCAGATACTATCGCCTTACGGCACGTAGCAAGGAAGCGTTCATGGCCTCGAGTTGGGCAATGAGAAGGTCCTCCTCCCGCCGGTGCCAGGCCGCAAGGTGGAGTTTGGCAGGCACTTTCTCGCCGATGCTCGTGATAAAAATGGCCCAATAAGCGAAAACGACGGATGCCAGGGCCGCATTTAGCATATTTGTAAAGCGAATAAATTCAGGCGCTCCATTCGACCCGAGAGTCAGAGCCAGCATAAAGGACGCCTTTAGCGCGAAATAAACCACGAAGCCGCTAAAAAAAGTGACAAGGTTCCTAGACATCTCGATGGGAAACCAGATCAGAAACAAAAGAATGCAGAGAAGCGTAAGCAAGGCTACACAGTCGATGACACGATCGAATACCATAGCTCCCGCGATCACGTGAGCGAAACGGCCCCGCAAAATTTCTGCTTTCGCAGCGGCCCGGTATTCCGGAAATGCGGTAAGCAATCCGACAAGTACCGCGGCGAGAAATGAAATATTGAGGAATTTACGTGATAACTTCAAGATGCCAGGCAGGTGCGTCAGTATCGCATCCAGAAGTGCGTACACGGTGAGAAGGGTGAAAACCCAAACCACCACATTCTCTATCAGCCAGGCAATCCGATAATCGAACTGAAGCGCGGTGCCTTGAGTTCTTTTCTGTACTGCCCATACTAGTGTTCCGGAGATATCGGCTATGAGAAAAACGGAGAAGTAGCGATAAACGCGATGGAGGCGAAGGGTGAGCAATCTCGCAACGAGAATAAAGCCGAGGCAAAGCTCTAAATATTGTGCGAGCGAAGGCCAATCCATCGAGCTGCTTTCTGGCTGTATTTTGAATAATAGTCAAATAGAGCCGGGAGAGCAACAGCTAAATTCGGCGGATCGGGAGCCGAAGCCAGTCAAGATTGGACCGGCGGGTTGGGGCTGTTCGGATTTGGGAGCGGCGGCCCAAAAGCTAGCGGCGGGTTGGGACTGTTCGGATTTGGAAGCGGCGGCCCAAAAGCTAGCGGCGGGTTGGGGCTGTTCGGATTTGGAAGTGGCGGCCCAAAAGCTAGCGGCGGGTTGGGACTGTTCGGATTTGGAAGCGGCGGCCCAAAGGTTATCGAAACCTGCGAATAGATGTTAGTGGCAGAGGGTAGCGCGATATCGGCAGCTTGCATTGAGCGTTGATAGTTTGCGGTGAGCGGCGCACCTTGTACCATCAAAGAAGGGCTTGCGGCGAAGCCTGCGGCCAAACAGAACGAGCAAATTAAATTCTTCATATTTTCCTCAATTCCTGCTTAATTACTCTGTTTTGGGATTGCCAAGCCGTACAATAACTTAGCCATACAACGATAAGAGGCTATGTTGTCAACGTTTTCTGACATCGGAACGGTACTTAGCCCTCCCAGTACTTAGCAGGTGTTGTGAAAATGTCTAGCGCGTGTATGATAAGGCTAATGCGCTATGCGCACATCAGCCGGAGAGAGCAAGCCGTAGAGGACGAAGTTTGGCTTCGCGATCTATCTAGGATTGCAACATCTTATGGGCGGTTAGTCTACCTGGCTGGATTACGGGACCCTAATACCGGGCGTTACGAGCATTACGGAAGCGGGCCGGCCGAAATGGCAACCGTGAATAGACGTTTGAAGCGGATACATGAGTCGATTTTTACCGAATGGGTTAGCTATCCACTCGAAAAAAAGATGACGGACGTCGAGCAGTATATCGAGGGCATCCACGATCTGGACCGCACCGAGCTAATTGACGCATGGTTGCGCCTTACCCCGTACAAGAATTTAGTACCCGCATCGATTCAGGGCCCCGAGCGCCGCAAACACATCTCCGACTTTGAAGCTATTCTCGGTTTGCTCAGGAATGTGTATGGCGTCGCTTCGCCAGATCCAATCGCATAGCGACTGCAACTACCTGACCGATTACTTCGGCTTCGCCGGGCATCTTAAAAACCTGCGGCAGTTCTCTCGAAGCGGAATGCGGTTGCAAAATGAGCAATCCTGATTGTTCGCTGCACCACGCGCAACTGTGCCCATACCGGTGTTCGACAAAATACAATGGACGTTCATGCTCATGTACCCATCCCTCCTTCGCTACGCGCGCCTTTGTCTCGTCAATTTGTACGAAAGAACCAGGAAATAATATCGGATACATGAACCAGTCATCGGCGCCAATATAGCCATAGCGATTCTTGGTCAGATCGATCCCACCTAGTAAGGCCATTGGCACACGGCCCCAGCGCTGCACTTGCCGAGAGATGAAACACGTTGTTTTAGGGTCGAAGTTGGGATCGAATTCGAGCGGAACCAAAGCAGCCGCCTTTTCCTTAGCCCCAAAGCCGAGCAAGTGCGTCTCGTCCAAAGTGAGTTGCGCCGCATCTGCCCACATGCCACCGAGCGGAATATCGTACCAGTTCAGTACCGTCGTGAAGTCCAGACGGTAAATCACGCACAGAGAGTAAAGGCGATAGACTGTTGGCAAGGTGCCCTTGTTCTCGATATCCGCCAACCGGCTAAGCCCGATTGCGAACTCGCAGTTCCCCCGCAACCCCGCAATCTTCTGGCTCGCCTGCTCGACGTCGCGATATCGCAATCGAAGCGCCTCTCGAGCTTCGCGTAGTTTTTTTCCTGGCAATTGCATCGTGAGCTTATGGTCCTGTTAGCAGCCACCCTGTGCCGCCGAATTCTATCGACAAACGGGCCAAATAGCTGAAACCTATTACCGCCTGGTCCCTTGTTCCGGTATCAGAACAGATCAGTTGTAACACTAGCGTCGTCTATGATTCAAGCCCTAAATTCGAGCGCAATTCAGGCACGCCGAAGAGTTCAGCCAAGCGGTGCAATTACAAGCGTGTGCAACTGCGTAAGCAAACGCAAGGTGGTTAACGTTCAATCGGTTTTTAACACATTTTGTGAATTGAATTGTATTTCATGGGAACCAACAGAAGAAGTCGAATAGCTTTTCAGGGGGAATTGGGGGCTTTTAGCCAGTCCGCGGCTATGAAACTGGCCGGGCCCAAGACGCCGCTCCTGCCGTGCCAATCCTTTAAGCAGGTCTTCGAGGCGCTGCGCTGCGGAGACGCTACTCGCGCGGTCGTTCCGATAGAGAACACTCTGCACGGGAGTGTTCACGAAAATTACGATTACATTCTTCAATTCGATACGCCGATTTCCGGAGAGACAACGCTGAAGATTTCTCACAACTTAATTGTTTTTCCCGGCACCAAGATGGCGGAAATCCGCAGGGCTTTTTCTCATCCTGTGGCGCTCAATCAGTGCCGCCGTTTCTTTGCAGAACATCCCCAGATTGAACCCGTGCCGTTCTATGACACTGCGGGAAGTGTGAAAATGCTAAAAGAACAACGCCCCCTCGCGACAGCGGCTATAGCTTCGGAAATCGCCGCGCATTTCTATGGAGCACGCATTATTAAGCGCAACATAGAAGACAATGCGAGAAACTTTACGCGATTTTTTCTGCTGACGAAACAAGATCGCGTTCGAGCGAAGCCTAGCAGCACTTCAAAGACATCGATTGTGTTCTCAACCGCCAACGGTCCCGGGGCGCTTTTTCGCGCAATGGCTTGCTTTGCGCTGCGCGATCTCAATCTCACCAAGATCGAATCGCGTCCATTGCCGGAGCGTCCGTGGGAATACCTGTTTTACGTGGATTTACTAGGAGCACAGGCGGATCCTACGGTTGTCAGAGCCCTCGACCAATTGCGTGAGATGGCCACGTTTGTTAAGGTGCTAGGAAGCTATCAGCCTACGCCGTAGCTTCCCATTCTGCAGCTTGGACTACTAGATGTCGTAGTAGAGCGCGAACTCGTAAGGATGAGGACGAAGGCGAACGGCTTCAGCTTCCGACTTTCGTTTGTAAGTTACAAACGTCTCGATCAACTCCTCAGAAAACACATCGCCCTTCGTCAGAAAGGAGTGATCTTCTTCCAGGCAGGTAAGCGCTTCATCGAGCGTCGCCGGCATGGAAGGAACTTTTTTCATTTCTTCCGGAGAGAGATCGTAGATATCTTTATCGAGCGGCTCGCCTGGATCGATTTTGTTTAGCACTCCATCGAGACCTGCCATCATCATGGCCGCGAACGCAAGATAAGGATTCGAAGCCGGGTCGGGAGGACGGAACTCAATGCGCTTCGATTTCGGACTATTGGAGTACATGGGGATACGCACAGCGGCGGATCGGTTGCGGCGCGAATATGCCAGGTTTACCGGCGCTTCGTAGCCAGGCACCAGCCGTTTGTAGCTGTTGGTAGTGGGCGCGATGATCGCGGACAGCGCACGAGCATGTCGCAGGAGACCGCCAATGTACCAGAGCGCCATCTGGCTCAGACCCGCATAGTTATCACCCGCGAACAGCGGTTTGCTTTCTGACCACAAGCTCTGGTGCGTGTGCATACCACTGCCGTTATCGCCAAACAACGGCTTCGGCATGAAGGTAACGCTCTTGCCGTACTGATACGCGACATTGCGCACGATGTACTTGTAAAGCATCATGTTGTCGGCCGACTTAACCAACGTGTCGAACCGTTGATCGATTTCGCATTGGCCGCCGGAGGCAACTTCGTGGTGATGGCATTCGATGGTCAGACCGCATTCGATCATCGTGGTGACCATCTCGCTACGCAAGTCCTGATAGTGATCGGTTGGAGGAACCGGGAAATACCCTTCCTTGTAGCGCGGCCGATAACCAAGATTGTTGTGCTCGCGGCTGGAGTTCCAGCGGCCCTCTTCGGCGTCGATAAAGTAAAAACCGCTGTGCTGATTCTGGTCGAAGCGGATGTTATCGAAAATGAAGAACTCGGCTTCGGCCCCGAAATATGCCGTGTCCGCAATTCCGCTGTTCTTCAGATACATCTCGGCCTTCTTCGCAATCCAACGAGGATCGCGATCGTAATGCTGCCGAGTGATGGGATCTATGATGTCGCCGAGCATGATCACCGTGCGAGTTTCGGCAAACGGGTCCATGAATGCGGTGGCCGGATCGGGGATGATCAACATGTCGCTTTCGTTGATCGCTGCCCAGCCGCGAATACTGGATCCGTCGATGCCAAAGCCATCTTCGAACGAATCTTCGCGCAGCATAGTGATGGGATACGAAATATGCTGGCTGAGGCCGGGCAGGTCGGTAAAACGTAGGTCTACTTGCCGCGCGTCGTTCTTTTTAGCAAATTCAAGTGCTTCTTGTGGGGTCATGAGATCTCCAAAAAACAGCTATTTTGATGCGGGGGCGAGGCGGCGAACAAGGACGCTGAGAAGTCCCGGCAACTCGTTAGAATAACACTGCGCCTGTTCGGCTTACCTGGTGCGCAACGCGCTTGGTCAACGCAATGAAATTTCGGAGATAACGCATGGTTGAAACTAAGAAATAAGGATGGCGGCACGAACTGCAAATGAGCCGGCGCAGATGCAGCTCACATGGGAGCCGCAGCGCCGCGTCTTCAGCGTCTCTGAACTGAACAGCGCAGTGCAGCGTTTGTTTGAGGCGGAGTATTCGAATATCTGGGTTGCGGGCGAGATCTCAGGCTGCCGTACTGGAACCACCGGGCATTTTTACTTTTCCTTGAAAGACGGGCAGAGTCAGCTGAAGTGCGCGCTATTTAAGGGAAATGCGCGGTTTGCAAAGTTCAGGCCGCAGGACGGTTTGGCGGTCCTGGCGCGGGGCCGGTTGGAAGTCTACGAAGTACGCGGCGAATATCAGCTCATAGTCGAGCTGTTGGAGCCACAGGGAGCAGGCGCGCTGCAATTAGCCTTTGAGCAGCTAAAGAAGAAGCTCACTGCGGAAGGCTTGTTCGACGCTGCGAGAAAGCGCGAAATCCCTAAACTGCCCAGGCGCATCGGAGTTGTTACTTCGCCGGCCGGCGCTGTCATCCGCGATATCTTGCATGTTCTGGAACGACGCTTTCCAGGCCTGCATCTAAGATTGTTTCCGGCGCAGGTTCAGGGGGAAGGCTCGGTTCAACAGGTATGCGATGGGCTGCGCTATTTCAGTTCCAGCGGCTGGGCGGACGTAGTAATCGTTGGCCGCGGGGGTGGCTCCCTCGAAGACCTCTGGACTTTCAACGAAGAGAGCGTAGCCCGTGCGATTGCGGCGTCGGAAGTGCCCGTTATCTCAGCCATCGGGCATGAGACCGATTTCACCATCGCGGATTTCGTCGCTGATCTGCGAGCACCCACGCCTTCTGCCGCCGCTGAAATGGTCATCTGCACGCGAGAGAGCCTGATCGAGCAGCTTGCCGGATGCCGCGCGAAGGCGGTTCAAGCGATCCGGTACCGGCTAATTCTCGCGTCGCGCGATCTTCACCAACGCGGCACTGAACGGGCCAGCGCGGTTGTGCATCGCACCATAGCTAAGGGCGTGCAGCAGTTGGACGAGTTGCATGACCGGGTCACAAGCTTACAGCGGCGCGCGCATGACGATCGCGCGCGGACTCTGACCGATTTGCTCAAGCGCCTGGAAGCAGCAAATCTGCGTCTGCGTTTCGAACGAATCAGGCATCAGCAGGAACTTCTACAGCAGAAATTACTGAAACTGGCGGCGGCCAAACTTTCTGATGCGCGCCGGCGGCATGAAGCCGCGCAGGCACATTTAACGCAGCTCAGCCCGTTATCTGTGCTGAGCAGAGGCTACGCCATCGTCTCAAACTCTCGGAACAATGTAGTTCGGGCTGCAAATGAAGTGAGTGTAGGTGAGACGCTCGAAATCCGTCTGCATTCCGGGGAACTTAAGGCAGCAGTAACTTCCATACGGGAGGACGAATGCCTGCCATGAATGGAAGGCCCGCAATTTGTCTGCTCAGCGGAGGCTTGGATTCGACGACGTGCCTGGCCATTGCGCGGCGGGACGGATTCCACTGCTACTGCCTTTCATTTGATTACGGGCAGCGGCACCGTCTGGAATTGCAGGCCGCTTCGCGTATCGCGCGGCAGTTAGGGGCAACCGAACACAAGATCGTCAGCATCGATTTGCGGGCGTTCGGTGGATCAGCGCTGACAAGCGATCTGGAGGTGCGAAAACATAGCGCATATTCAGAAATGGGCGCTGGCATCCCGACGACGTATGTGCCCGCGCGCAACACCATCTTTCTCTCGTTTGCACTTGCCTATGCGGAGGTCAGGAAGGCGTCAGATATTTTTATTGGCGTGAACGCGGTGGATTACTCTGGATATCCTGACTGCCGCCCCGAATTCATCCAAGCATTCGAACAGATGGCGAACCTGGCGACAAAAGCAGGCGTGGAGGGCGCGTCGCGCATTGTCATTCGTACCCCGCTCATAGCTATGAGCAAGGCTGACATTGTCCGCACAGCGGCAACCCTCGGCGTCGATTTGAGCGCGACGCACAGTTGTTATGATCCGGACGCACAGGGGCGTCCTTGCGGACAATGCGACTCGTGTCTACTTCGGCGTAAGGGTTTCGAAGAAGCAGATATACCGGATCCGGCGCTGCCGTGAAGATCGCGGAAATCTTTCATTCTATTCAGGGCGAAGGCACTTTGGTGGGAGTACCCTCGGTGTTCGTCCGAACGTCAGGTTGCAATCTGCGCTGCACTTGGTGCGACACGCCGTACACGTCCTGGCAACCAGAGGGGGACGAGCTAAGTATCGGGCAAATTGCAGATCGGGTAAAGCAGTTCGGGAGTTCGCACGTGGTAATTACCGGTGGCGAGCCGATGATCTTTCCCGAGACTGCCCCTCTCACAGAGGCGCTCGCGCTTCTGGGAATGCATATCACGATCGAAACCGCGGGAACGGTATATCATCGAGTGCGATGCGATTTGATGAGCATCAGCCCGAAGCTGGCAAATTCGACGCCCTGGGAGCGTGAAGACGGACGTTGGGCGGCGCAACACGAACGCCAACGCTACAAACCGGAAGTCCTCAAGAGACTACTCGCCGAGTACCCCTATCAAATCAAGTTCGTGGTGGCCTCGCCCGCCGATCTACCCGAGATCGAGAAGGTTCAAAAGGACCTGACAGCTCCGGCCGGGAACATTGTGCTGATGCCTGAGGGCGTAAATCGCGACGTGTTGCGTGAGCGGGGACTCTGGCTAGCCGAGATTTGCAAACAACATGGCTACCGTTTCAGCCCCCGGCTGCATGTGGATCTCTGGGGAGACAGACGCGGCATCTAGAATGGAGGTTGAAACAGAATCCTCTTCGTTTCCGCGTCGGCGCCGTCAGTTATCTGAATACGGTGCCGCTGGTATGGGGCATGCTGCATGGCGAGCAGCAAGAGCAAGTTGATCTGAGCTTCTCCATTCCTTCGGAATGCGCCAGACAAGTGGAAAACGGACAGGTCGACATTGGGTTAGTGCCGGTGGCTGAGATAGCGCGGCAGGGGCTGGAGACCGTGCCCGGCGTGGGTATCGCTTGCTTCGGTCCGGTACGTAGCATCTTGTTGTTTTCGCGCGTTCCGTGGCGCGAAGTGCGGACGCTGGCTGCCGATGCAAGCTCGCGCACTTCGGTGCAACTTGCCCGGGTCATTCTGGCTGAGCGGTTCGGCATTACGCCGCAAATAACAGAACAGGAACCTGCGCTTGGCAGCATGTTGTCTTGGGCGGACGCCGCGCTGGTAATAGGAGATCCAGCGCTACGGCTTAATCCGGAGGGACTGCCGTACGAATGGCTCGATCTGGGCGATGAATGGAAGAAGCTGACGAGCCTTCCCATGGTGTTCGCTGCCTGGGCTGGCAAGCATCCTGATCCCGCGCTTTCCGCAATCACTGAAGGCTCCTACGCGTTCGGCCGTTCGAAACTGGATGCAATTCTCGATAGCGAGTACCAGAGGCGCGGAGTCTCTCGCGATGTGGCCGCCAACTATCTCCGCAACCACATCCGGTTCACTCTGGGCGAAAGAGAGATGGAGGGACTTCGCACGTTTCTTCTGCTTGCCGATCTGGACAAAAAGAAAGATGCTTACGCGACAACAGGCAACTGAGATGTGGCGCAGCGACGACCTGATCGCGCTTGGCCGCGCAGCAGATGCGGTTCGCAAGCGTCTGTGTCCGGAGGGAATCGTCAGCTACGCGATTACTCCGGACGAAGCAATCGTCGAACACATCTTTGGACAAAGCGACAGCATAGAGCAGCGCCTGGATACGTTAGACAAGCTGCGTCAGCGGCAGCAGGAACGTGGCGATATTCTGGCGTTCAGGCCTCTGGTGGAAACCGCGGCCACCGGCGTGGAGTACCTGAAGGCACTCTCGTTATCGCGGCTTTACTTGGACAATGTCCCCCACGTGCAGGGGTCTTGGAAGCTCTTCGGGCCGAAAGTGGCGCAGCTAAGCCTTCGCTTTGGAGCCGACGATTTGGGATCTGTTCAAGGCGAGCCGAGCGCAGAGGAAGTTCGGCGGTTGATTCGAGACGCAGGATTCGTTCCGAAACAGCGCGACGCGCTGTTTCGGACGTATTCGATCGCTTAGCTCTAAGTCTCGGTCTTCTTGGCCGGCCGCGAAGCTTTGATGCGCTTCATATCCAACGATTTGTTCGACCAGTCCTCGGCTTGAGCAACATAAGCCTTCGCTTCGTCAGGTGAATCGGCGAGAACAGCTTTCTCACGAAGAAGCAGGTTTATGTAGGACATCGCGTCTTCATTTTCCTTGTCGTATTGGAGGCACTTCTTCAGGTCATCGAGACCATCATTGATGTCCTTCGCATACTTCGCCTTCAACTCTTCCTTCACCTTGGCGTCTTTTAACGGCCCGGGATCGTCCGGCTTCATCTTTTCGTCGACGCGTGCCGTTTGAATCGGAACAATAGCTCTGGTCCAGTCGATTACGCCAAGGTAATAGTAGGGCTCGGCATCCTTCGGATCTACTTCGATGCGACGTTCGTTCCATTTAGCCGCATCCTGCAGGAAGGACATTTTCTGGTCCATGTTCGTTCCGGCGCCCTGAGCGGAATTGAAGGCCATCGAAGCCATCGAGGCCAGTGCGAGCGAGTTCTTCGGATCCTGTTGAAGAACTCGAGTAAATTCCTGCTGTGCGGCATCGAAGTTCTTCTTGTTGTCGGGCGAATCCACACCTGGCACCCACTGAATCATGTAAGAGGTAGCCAGATAGAGTTGAGCGTTCTGGTTCGACGGATCCAGGCGAACGGCATCCTTAAAATGCTTCACAGCATCGGTATACTTGTTGTTCTTATACGCCTGGACACCCTTGTTCATCTCATCGCGTGACTCTAACTTCGCGCAGCCGGTTGTGCAGACAATCGCCCCGGCGCATAGTACAAAGGCCAATACGTTAGAAAATCGCATGGTCAAATTCTCCGGCCCTTTACTGCCCCGCCTCAACCTTCGGTGTCATGATACCCACTTTGTCAAGACCGGCGCCTTTCGCATCGTCAATTGCGCGAGCGACGTAGCGGTAATCGACATCGGGATCGCCCTTTACAAACACGACCTTCGTGGCGCGAGTTTTAAAAATATCTTCCAGCCGCGCCTGAAGATCCGATTCTTTGATCGGCTGCCCGTTGATCTGCATGGTCGCGTCCTTCAGTATTTCAACAACCACCGTAGGATCCTGGTTAGGAGGCGGCGGTGGTTGATTGGGCGGCGGTGGTTGAGGCACCAGCGTATCCAATCCGTGTGGGGTTAAGGGCGTAATGACCATAAAAATAATCAGAAGCACCAGCAAAACATCGATCAGCGGCGTAACGTTGATATCCGCCTTGGCTCCCCCGGAGCCGCCAACTGCCATTGACATAAGCTGTAAACCCTTTCGGCTGAAAAATTAGAGCGTCAAACCCTTTTTGTTCTTGTCCTGGATCTCTTCGGTTAATAAGCCGAGCTGATCCACTCCATCTGTTCGCAGTGCATCAATGACATCGGTCACGCTACCAAACCGGGCACGCGCGTCTGCTTTGACGTAAACCGTTTTATCGCCGGTGCGAGCGGCCTGAAGGTCTTTGACCTTGGAGGCAAGCTGATCTACCTGAACCACTGTGTTGCCTGGACTCAGCCACACTTTTCCGTCGCGCGTGATGGCGATGAGCACCGCGTCTTCTTTATCAGCTTCCTGCATTTTGATAGGATTGCGCGTTTTCACCATATTGACCTGCGCACCCTTGGTCAACATGGGCGTGATGACCATGAAGATGATCAGCAGCACAAGCATCACGTCCACCATCGGCGTGACATTGATATCTGAAACAACCGGCGGCGCCTTGGCTAATTTCATTTTTTTTTACTCCTTCAAATCAATGTTCCCGAGAATATTTGAGTGAGGGCGGGAGGCTATCGGCCCCTCGCCCCAAAATCGATTCAACTCGAGATACCACTAAATGCAACAGGTCGCTAGCGCGTAACCGCGCCGGTCGCCTTTTGCGTCCGCTTGAGGAAGTAATCGATCAATTCCGAGCTGGAGTTACCCATCTCGACGTCGAACGCTTCAATGCGGTTTGTAAAGTAGTTGAACATCCAGACGGCCGGAATAGCGACGAACAAACCGACGGCGGTTGTGATCAGCGCCTCGGAAATACCGCCGGCGACAGCGCCCAAACCGGTCGACTTAGAGGTCGAGATCGATTTGAACGCGTTCATGATACCGACGACGGTTCCGAACAAACCAACGAAGGGGGCCGTAGAACCAATGGTGGCCAAGCTGCTGACGCCGCGTTTCAGTTCGGCGTGAACAATAGCTTCGGCACGCTCCAGAGCGCGGCGTGAAGCTTCGATGTCCTCGCCCGGAATTTCGGAGCTCATTTGATGAGCCTTGAATTCCTGAAGTCCGGCGACTACGACTTTTGCCAAATGGCTCTTGTTGAAACGGTCGGCAATTTTGATGGCTTCGTCGAGCTTGCCTTCGCGCAGGGCGCCAGCCACCGCAGGCGCAAAAGCGCGCGATTGCTTGCGAGCCGCGTTATACGCAATCAGACGGTCGATCATGACGCCGATCGACCATGCCGACATGATGAAAAGGCAGAGGACGACCAATTTGGCGGCAACGCCCATGTTCGCCCAAACCGAACGAGGGTCGAAACTGATACCCTCTTGCTCCTGTAGAAGCCAGAACGCCCATACTTGAAGTTGTAAAACCATGCTTGTCTCCTAAGTTGAATCGAATGCTGAATCTAAGCTGAATTTATCTAACTATCCTCTTACTGGCTCAAAGTGAAGTTAACGATGATATCAGTGATGACTTCCACTGGTTGACCGTTAAGCAACGTTGGCCGGTATTTCCACTGCAACACTGCATCTCGCGCGGCATTCACAAGAAGTGGATGTCCGCGAACGAGCTGCAAGTTTTCGATGTTGCCTTCCTTGCTGATGGTTGCGGTGAACTCAACAGTGCCCTGCACGCGAGCCGATTTGGCAAGCGGCGGATAAATGGGCTGAACGCGCCGGATCAGGTTCGCTTCCATTACTTGGCCACCGATACGCTGCGGACCTACCGGAGCCTTCTTGGGCGGAGGAGGCGGAGGAGGCGGCGCACCCGGAACACCACCGATGAGTCCACCTAACACGCCACCGGCAGCCCCGCCAGCTTCACCGGTACCACCAACCACGCCAATGCCTGCGTCGGGCGGCGGTGCGGCCTCTTCAATTTTGTTGATCTGTTTAGGAATTACCTTCGGCGCAACAAGCTGGTTAGCAATGAACTGCTTAATCACCGGCTTGACCTGAACCACTTTGGGCGCTGGAGGCGGAGGCGGAGGCGGAGGCGGAGGTGGCGGAGGCGCCACCAGCATGCTCTTCAACTGCGCGCTCGGAAGGGCCTCTGTGTAGATCAGAGGAATCAAAATCAAAACACCGATGATGCCGATCTGGAGTATCAACGAAAGTGCGATAGTCCACGGCTTCTTCGTTTTCTGTGTTCCGTCTACGAACGTTTGATCGAACATAGTGTCCTCGCTTTGCCCCGGATAACAGCGGGGCCCAACTCGATTGCTTTGCTACTTTGCCGTCTTCACCGGTTTTGCTGCCTTTACCGTATTCGCAACACTCCGCGCCCGGCTGTCTACAGCAGGACGAGACCTTCTGCGCCTGCTCTCGGACAAGTTCTGCCAGAAGACCAAAATCGGACTCGCGATAAAGATAGACGAATACGTGCCGACGATGATACCAACAACTAATGCGAATGAAAATCCATTTAGCACTTGACCGCCGAACAGAAATAGCGAGATAGCAGTCAGGAACGTAAGTCCGGAAGTCAGAACAGTCCGGCTCAGCGTTTGATTGATGCTCAGGTTAACGATATGTTCGAGCGATCCGCGCGTCTGCATCCGTAGATTTTCACGAATGCGATCGAACGTCACGATGGTGTCATTCATGGAGTAGCCGACCAGGGTAAGCAGCGCGGCAATCACCGTCAGGTCGATGGGCTTATTGAAAAGCGAAAACAGCCCGATCGTAATGATGGTGTCGTGAAATACCGCGATGACCGCGGCAACTCCATAGATCCACTCGAAGCGGAATGCAATATATACAAGCATCGCTCCAAGCGCGATCAGCACCACGTTAATCGCCTGCTGCCGGAGATCGGCGCCAATTTTCGGTCCAACCACCTCAGCGCTGCGAATCGCGAAATCGCCCGAGAAGCATTGCTGCTTGACTGCGTTGAGAACCTGGGGCGTCACACCCTGCACAGAAGAAAGCTCGTCCAGATTGCGGATCAAGCCCGAATGGGCAGAACGGTAATCGAGTATTCGCTTCGCTAACGCCTGAAGCTGATCGTCAGATAAACCGGCTCCGGCCTGCGCCAGCGGATCCCGCAGCCGGTCCGCGAGTTCAGTTTGACCAGTGATATTGATGTCCAGCTTTCCACCCGCATCCGGATTGAACGCGGTGTTCAGCGCCGAAACGATATCGGCACGCACGCCCTGGATGTTCTGATCTGTGACACTCGCGCCCGTCGTGATCACCACTTCCTGCGAGTTACCCACGTTTTGTGTATTGCTGACTTCCTGCACCTCAATCTCACCGGAGACTTTCTTGTGCAGCGCGGAACGGATCGCTTCCGCTGATGGCCGCTTTATGAAATTAACATCCATGAGCGCTCCGCCGGTGAAATCTATACCATACTTAGGGCCGCCCTTAACGAAAAGGCTGCCAACCCCCGCCGCAGTAAGCAGCAGGGACAAAATGATGAACGGCCACTTCTTACCAAGGAAGTCGAAATTCGTGTGCTTAAAGATTTCCATTCCGCTTTAGAAGCCGGCATTCAATAGAGATAGACACCGGCGATTAACAAATGTTCCCAATTGACAGCGCCTCCGACGGCAAAATTGCCCGGAGCGACGCCGCTTAAATACTCAGAGCTTTTACCGGGATTGGCCGGGAAAGCTCCCAATCAAAAATAGCCTTTGAAACGAACACCGCGGTGAACAGGTTGGCCACCAAGCCGATCACCAGGGTAACCGCAAACCCCTTTACCGGCCCCGAGCCAAACAGAAACAAAATAGCGCAGGAAACAACGGTGGTGACGTGTGTGTCAATGATGGTCAACAAGGCCTTGCTGAACCCGGTATCCACGGCCGGAATGATCGCTTTACCCGCTCGCAACTCTTCTCGAATTCGCTCAAAAATAAGCACGTTGCTATCAACCGCCATACCGATGGTCAAAATGATGCCCGCAATTCCGGGCAGCGTCAGGACGGCATCGAAGTAGCTCAGGCATGCGATCAAAATAATGGCGTTCAGGATAAGCGCCAGGGTGGCGTTGATGCCGCTTTTCTTGTAGTAGATGAGCATCGCCACTATAACGGCCAGGACGCCCGCGATACCCGCGGCGAAGCCGTTGCGAATGGAGTCGGCGCCAAGTGACGCGCCCACCGTGTTTTCCTGCTCGTACGTGACACTGGCGGGAAGCGTTCCCGCCTTTAGGTTCAGCGCGAGATCCTGCGCGTCCTGCTGGCTCGAAGCGCCTTCTATCACGCCGTTGTCACTGATTTGGCCTTTGATTACGGGCGCCTCCAGGACCTTCCCGTCGAGTACAATCGCCAGCCGCTGGCCGATATGCGAACCGGTATAGGCCGAAAAGTGCTTGGCCGCATCCTGGCTCAGCACGAAAGCCGTATTCCAGGAACCGGGCATTTGGGCCTGCTCGGGGCGGGCGTCACGGATATCCGGGACCACGCACCACGGGACTGTTGGTTACCAGGTACACCCCGCCGCTTGCCCCCGACGGGTTGGTGCTGGCCCCACCAATCAGCTTCGTTCCAACGGGTAGAACTCCGTTGTTTTGCGCCAAGGCCTCCTCTCGGCTTGCGTACGGGCCGCCGCGGACATCGTACAACTCCAGCTTGGCGGCCGTTTGCAGAATCTGCTTTACGCGGCCGGGGTCGTCCACCTCAGGCAACTGCACAAGCAACTCCGAATCGGCATCCTCGCGGCGCTGCTGGACGGTCGCTTCGCTAAGGCCCAAAGCGTTGATTTTTTTGTCCAGCGTGTTTTTTGTCTGGGTAAGCACCTGCTGCCACAGCGCGAGGGCATCGGACGGCTTCATGGTCAGCCTGTAATCTGTCCCGTTCTGTGGCGTTAGCAGCCACTGCGAGAACTGTTCGTTCACCACGCTGCGGAAACTGCCAGCCTGAGTCGTAGGCACGCCTTTGACCACAATTGCCGCCTTCGTGGCGTTGGCCAGAGTCTTAGCCTCGTCTACCGTCACGTCGGAAAAGGTGACACCGGCCTTTGCCGCCGCTTGCTTCAGTCGATCGGCGTCGGTGTTCGCCTGGGCATTGAAGGCGTCCTGTTGTTCCACCCGGAGCACCAGGTAGGTGCCGCCTCGCAAATCAAGGCCGAGGTGAATGTTGTTGTGCCAGTTGGCAACGAGTTGGTCTTTGCTGCGCGGCAGCCCGACAATCCCGTATAGGCATACCAGGATCACGACCAGAATGAAGATGAATTTATAACGTAAGTTGCGTTTCATCGCTAAAAGAGATTACAACGGGTGCTCGACTACTTCTTGACGGGCTCGTCTGCGTTGACGACACTCGTCACAGCGCTGCGGGCCACCTGGATCTTCAGATTGTCGGGCTTAATTCGCAGTATAAGCGTATCATCATTAACCGACACAATGGTGCCGATAATGCCCCCGCTGGTTAGTACCGTTTGCCCGTTCTGAAGGGTTTTCAACATGTCTTTCTGATTCTTCTGCTGGCGGCGCATGGGCATAAACACCAGAAAATAAAAGATGGCGATCATCAGCACTACCGGCAGAACGCCGCCAATCAAAGAGCTGGTCGGCGCAGCGGCAGTTTGCAAAAAAATCATCGAATATAGCATTCTTGTCCTGTTTTCAGCTTAATTGCCAAGCCTGGTTTCGAAAGCCAGCCCCCGCGTTCGCAGTTCGCCGGGAACGAGGCTACAAAAGCGTGCGGAGCTATTGGGGCTGGTTTTGGCCTTCGTCAGCAAGCAAACCGGCCCGGCACGATTTGAGGAATTCGGGAAACTTTCCAAATAGGATAGCCTGTCGCATAAGACGCATGATGTCAAGGTAGTACCGGATATTGTGAAGCGTTGCCAAGGTCGAAAAAAGAATCTCTCCCGCCTGATATAAATGGCGAAGATAGGCCTTTGTGAATGTGCGGCAGGTATAACAGCCGCACGCGGAGTCTAGCGGCGATTGGTCGTCCATGTACTGGGCCTGCTTGATCATCACTTTTCCTTGCGAAGTAAACAGGTAACCGTTCCGCGCATTCCGTGTCGGCAAAACGCAATCCATCATGTCGATACCGTGCGCCACATAGAGCGGAAGCTCATCAGGCATGCCAACGCCCATGACATATCTAGGGCGCCCCTCAGGCAGAAGGGGCGAAGTCACCGAGACCATCTGCTGGCTCAGTTCGCGCGGCTCCCCCACGGACAATCCGCCAATCGCATACCCAGGCGCATCCAGCTCCAGAAGCGCTTCCGTGCAGGCAATTCGAATATCTGGGTACATACCTCCCTGGACAATGGGGAACAGCGCGCACGATAGACATTTTTCGCGCCTCTCGTAGTGCTCGAAGGCGGCGCGCGCCCAGCGAATAGTTCGGTCCGTCGATTCGCGCGTAGCCTCGTGGCTGGCCGGGTAAGCGAGGCATTCGTCGAGCACCATGGCAATGTCGCTGCCGAACGCGAGTTGGATGTCGACAGTGCTTTGCGGCGTGAACAGGTGCTGATCTCCGTTCAGATGTGAGCGGAAGAGTACCCCGTTATCCGTCACTTTGCGCAAAGCTGTCGAGGCTGAAGACTTGGAACCCGCCCGAATCGGTGAGGATGGCGCGCGGCCATGCCATGAACTGATGCAAGCCTCCCAAGCGCTCAATGCGTTCGTGACCAGGCCGAAGAAAGAGATGGTAGGTGTTGGCGAGAATGATCTTCGCGTCAAGATCGTTCAGCAAGTCGCGCGGAGTGAGAGCCTTTACCGTGCCTTGCGTCCCGACGGGCATGAACACAGGCGTTTCGACCGTGCCATGCGGGGTGTGAAGCAGTCCCGCGCGAGCCCCCGTTTCGGGACACTTCGCCTGAAGTTCGAAGCGAACGGCCGAAGTATTCAACGGGTTTCTGAAGGCTCACCGGTCATCAGAGAGCTCCTCTTCTGATCTGTCCCCAGGGTATCCCCCGATCTGGCCTCAAAACTCCGTCGCCCCGCGCCGCCGCAAAGCAATGTACACAGGAACGCCCAGAAGCACAATCACCAATCCCGGCCAGGTACTTGAGGCTCGATAAAGAAACAAGGCCAGCAGGATGGCCGCCGCGCCAACGATGTAAAGGATGGGGACGAATGGGTAGCCAAGCGTGCGGTACGGCCGCTCGGCATTTGGTTTCGTTTGACGCAGACGGATCACTCCGGCGATGGTCAATATGTAGAAAATCAGCGCCGACGAAATGACATAATCGAGCAAATTACTGTAGAGGTTGCCGTACTGCTGCGTGGCGGTATTGAACGTCCGCGGCAGGACCAGCGCGGAGGCCCAGATGCCCTGCACCAGCAGAGACCGCCCGGGTACATGCGCTTTGTTCAAAGTGCCGGCCGAGCGCAGAAACAGCCCGCTGCGAGCCATAGCGTAATAGACGCGGGCGCCCGCCAGAATCAGGCTGTTATCGCAGCCAAACGTCGACACCATGATGGCGATCGCCATAATCACACCGCCAAAACCAGGTGCGATGGCTTCCACCATGGCCGTCGCTACGCGGTCGGCAGGCGCATTCTGAATAGCCGCTAAAGGCAGCGTCAGCAGATAAGCGACGTTCGCCAGAAGATACAGCGCGATTACCACAACCGTGCCGATGATAAGAGCTCGCGGCAGTGTGCGCCGGGGATCTTTGACCTCTCCCGCCGCAAAGGTGATGTCGTGCCAGGAATCCGCCGAGAATAGCGATCCCGATTGCGACACGCAAATCGCGATGAACAATCCGAATGCGGACGCGGCTGTGAATCCGGCGGATATCGGCGTCAGATTCGTCTGTTGCCAGAAATGATCGAAGTTCGCGTGAATGGCTGCCGCGTTCCGTCCGATGAACACGCCGAGCAAGATAAGGCCGAGGAGCGCGCCGGTCTTGGCGACCGTGAAAAGATTCTGTACGATCTTGCCGTAGCGTATGCCGAGGCTATTGGTCCAGGTCAGCAATGCGATGACGGCGATTGCGATCAGTTGTGTCGTTGAAAGGGAAATGGCATAGCCCGACGAGATATGGATTGGCGGAATAATATAGCGCTGCTCGGAAATGGAGGGCAAAAGTAGCCCTGAATAACGGGCAAAGGCGACCGCTACTGCCGCAATCGTGCCGGTCTGGATCACGGTAAAGAGCGTCCAGCCGTACAGAAAGCCCCAGAGCGGCGAGAAGGCTTCGCGCAGATAGACATACATACCGCCGGCCTCTGGAATCATCGAGGCCAGTTCTCCGTAGGAGATCGCCGCAGCAATGGTCAGGACACCCGTAAGCGCCCAGGCGACAAGCAGCCAGCCGCTGCTTCCAATAGAGCGCGCCATATCGGCGGGAACGATGAAGATGCCTGAGCCGATCATCGTGCCTATCACGATCATCACCGAATCGAACATCCCCAGTTCACGGATGAAACCCGTTGTCTTGGCGGCGCGATCGGATACTGGAGCGGAATGATCCATTAACGCTTACTGTACAAGCAGCATGAAAAGCGGAGATACAAACATCCCCTACGATATGCTTTTCAGCAATGAACAGAAGAGAGTTCTTGCTTTCCAGCGCCGCTCTGGCACTGGCTCCCCGCACCTCTCTGGCAGCATCGGCCCGCATCGAGATTCTGCCTGAGGAGCCCATTGGCACTATTTCGCCAGAGATTTATGGGCACTTCACTGAGCATCTGGGCGGGTGTATTTACGACGGCATCTGGGTTGGCGAGAACTCGAAAATCCCGAACGTGGGCGGCGTCCGAAAATCCGTCATCGAGCATCTCAAGCGCATTCAGGCCCCCGTAATCCGCTGGCCGGGCGGATGTTTCGCAGACAGCTACAACTGGCGCGACGGAGTTGGGCCCCGCAACAAACGGCCCACGCGAACTAACTTCTGGGCTGAAACGGACATTTTGAAAAAATCTAACGGAGGCGCACAGAAGTATGAACCCAATGAATTCGGCACCAATGAGTTCGCGCGCTTCTGCAAGGCGGCCGGCGCGCAGCCCTATTTCGCCGGCAATCTACGCAGTCTGAGCGCATTCGATTTCTATGAATGGATTGATTACTGCAACTCGCCTGCGGGTAAAA
This sequence comes from Terriglobia bacterium, assembly GCA_963846025.1. Lineage (GTDB taxonomy): Bacteria > Acidobacteriota > Terriglobia > Bryobacterales > Bryobacteraceae > Bog-105. The sequence continues at coordinate 292,872 of CAWJUG010000013.1, forward strand.
CATCGCTGGCGGACTTACGCGCGCAAGGCGGCGATCCCGAACCGTTCAACGTGAAGTACTGGGGCGTGGGAAACGAGAGTTGGGGATGTGGCGGCGACTTCACCGGAGATGAATACGCCATAGAGTTTCGCCGTTTCACCACGTGGGTTCCCACGTTCGGTATGGAGTTAAAGTACATCGCGTCGGGACCAAACGGCGGCGACTACTCCTGGACGCACAGCTTTTTCCAAAAGATGACAGAGCACGGCCGAGGGGCCCTCAACGGAGTTTTCGGAACTGCGCTTCATTACTACTGCGGAACCACCGGCAACGGCGTGGCTAATGAATTCGATACGGCCGGTTGGTACGAATTACTAAACAAAGCCAATCGCATGGAGGAACTGGTTACCAGGCACTGGCAGATCATGGGCGGCTACGATTCTGATCGCCGCGTCAAACTGGTGGTCGACGAATGGGGTGCATGGCACCATACGGCCAACCCGCCCATTGCGCCAAACTTTTTGTGGGCCTACTATCCAACTTTGCGCGACGCGCTCGTATCGAGCATTACGCTTGATACCTTCAACCGCAATGCGGAGAAGGTCGCAATGGCCAACGCCGCGCAAATGATCAACAATATTCACACCTCCTTCCTTGCGGCCGAGGACAAGTTCACTGTCACACCGGTATTTCACGTTTTCGCAATGTATGCCGCGCATCAAGGGAACACGGCGGTTCGCACCGTTTTTTCAGCGCCAAAGAACTCTGATCCAACGGCCAAAGGAATATTCGGGCTGGCGGGATCTTGTTCCATGCGCGACAAGCGCCTGGTGCTGACCGTAACCAATCCCGACCTGCAGAACTCGCAGGAAACCGAAATCGCAATTGCCGGAGGTGCGCGTGTTTCGAGCGCTCGTGCGACGGTCTTGACAGCAACCGACATCCACGGGCGCAATACGTTTGATCAGCCTGAAGCGGTGAAACCTACGATGCCGACCTCTGTCCAGATAGCCGCGCCAATGATCTACTCGTTCGCGCCGCACTCTGTGACAAGATTGGAACTCGACCTCGCATGAACCAAAAGCTGCTGACCCTCAGCCCCGTCGATCTGGTCATCATCGGCCTGTATTTCGTAATGGTGCTCGGGATCGGCTTCTATCTGAAGCGATTCACGAAAACCGGCGAAGATTTCTTCCTCGCCGGCCGTGACATGACGGCATGGATCGCGGGACTGAGCTTCGTCGCGGCGAACCTCGGCTCGCTGGAACTCATGGGTTGGGCAGCGTCTGCTTACCAATACGGAATTCTTGCCACCCACTGGTATTGGATCGGCGCAATTCCCGCCATGCTCTTCCTCGGCATCGTGATGATGCCGTTCTACTACATCTCGCGAACGCACTCAGTTCCCGGCTACCTGAAATTGCGATTCGGCGAACCCGCGCGTATCCTTGTCTGCCGTCACATTCGCCTTCATGACGCTGCTGATGAGCGGCATCAACATGTATTCCATGGCGCTGGTCATGAAAATCGTGCTCGGCTGGGACATCAATTTCAGCATCTGGATGGCCTCTATCACCGTGGCCGCGTACGTCTTCCTGGGTGGCTTGTTGTCGGCTATTTTCAACGAAGTTTTGCAATTCTTCCTCATCTGGCTGGGCGCAATTGTCGTGTCCGTCCTTGGATTAGTTGAGGCGGGCGGCTGGAGCGGTATGGTACGCCGTATACACGCCAATTTCCCCGGCCAGGACTATACGCATCTGTGGGCCGGACTCGGCTCTTTTACATCCAACCCCATGGGTATTCACTGGACAGGAATCGTGATGGGCCTGGGTTTTGTGATTTCATTCGGCTATTGGACGACCGACTTCCTGGTTGTACAGCGCGTTCTCTCGGCAAAGGACCTGCGTAGCGCCAAGATGGCGCCGATCATCGGATCTGCTTTCAAAATGGCCGTGCCGTTCATCGTGATCCTGCCTGGATTATTAGCCCTGGCGGTTTTGCCCGAGAAGTTGGTTGGCGAATCGCAAGCTTTGACCATGAAGGGCGCGCACACGTACAACGAAGTTTTGCCGCTGATGCTCGCTCGCTACTGCGGCCCGGGTCTGCTTGGGCTCGGGATAACGGCGCTGATCGCCGGCTTCATGTCCGGCATGGCTGGTAACGTGAGCGCCTTCGCCACGGTCTGGACCTACGACATCTACCGCGCCCTGATCCGGCCACGCGCGTCAGACGAACACTATGTCGCGATGGGCCGCTGGTGCACAGTGCTCGGCGTGCTGGTTAGCATCGGTACGGCGTACGTCGTGATGCAATTCCTCAGCATCATGGATTATGTTCAGGCGCTGTTCAGCTTTTTTATTGCGCCATTGTTCGGGACCGTGATACTTGGCATGATGTGGAAGCGCGCCACGCCGGCCGCCGGTTTTTGGGGTCTGCTTGCGGGAACCGTTTCCTCCATCGGTATGTTTGCTTGGGTGCACTTTGACCCGTCCGCGCTCCGCTATATCGCCTTGTCGCCGCACGCCCAGGACATGGCCGAAAACATGTATCGAGCTTTATGGTCGTGGATAATCTGCGTCCTGGTCACAGTTGCCGTCAGCGCAATAACCAAACCCAAGTCGATTGAGGAATTGAATGGTTTAGTTTACGGAGCAACGGACATTCCGTCCGAGGGTTCGATTCCGTTTACGCGCCGCCCGATATTTTGGGCCGGCGTTGTGTTCGTCGTCTTTATCGTTCTAAACATCATCTTCTGGTAGAGGGAGGCTATGCACGGTCCTGGGTTTATCTCCATCTGGTTTTTCATCGGAATGCTGCTCACCGCCTACGGGCTATTGATCACCGCTACAGGACTTTACGAGTTGGGCACGCCGCCTGCGAATCCTCCCGTCCTGTTCAACCTGCACGCAAGCCTCTGGTGGGGTATCATTCTCCTCCTCATAGGCCTCGTCTACTTCATCAAATTTTTTCCCAAGAAACAGTAATTGGAGGGGCGCTCATTATCGCGCCGGAGCTTTGGGGCAGGCAGAGCCGTTTCAACCTGTTAGCTGTACCTCAACGTAGCTCCCACGCGTGGCAGCATTCACAGCAGCGGCGATCTTCTCCAGATGTAGTTTCACAACGGGCCATTGTGGAGTGCTCAGCACCACGAGGGCTATTCTGCGCTTTGCAAAATTTTGTTGATGGCGCATGTTCTTGTCGGCGGTGAGAAGCAAATCGAACCCAGCTTGTTCGGCAGCGGCCAGCAATTCGCCGTTGCTGAGCGTATCCCATCCTCGCTCTTTGGCCTTTGTGATCGTGTGGCCCGGAAGAAAATCCGCTATACCCTTCGGGGTTACGTGGTCAAAGAGAATGAACATTCAGCGGGAACTAACAGGAACGGATATCGGTGCGTCAAGGCTCCGAGCTGCGAAAGCTAAGACGGCATTGATCTGTTCCCGCGTGATATCGAACTGCTCAATAATTTCTTCTATCGTGGCTCCCGCTTCGAGATTATCGAACAAAGCGGATACGGGCATCCGTGTACCACGAAAGACCCATGCGCCGCTTAATCTTCCCGGCACGCTTTCCACGGCGGGGCACTGAGACCAATCAGGATTGGGCATGCTCTTGCTCTCCTTTCATCGTATCTTCGTAATGGGCCCGTTCCGTCCCGCCTGATTGCCGAAGCCATCAATTTGCTGCTGGTCCAGCACGGCAAGAACCCGATAGACAAGCGGCCCAGAGGAAAGGCATAGGCGGCTGCGCTAGTGTTTCAGGTTTGCTCCTTCATGAATTTCGACAGAGCTATAGGGATTTTCAGTCTTATTTTCGCCGTCATTGGTCAGTTGATCTGCTCGCCGATGGCGCTATCCATGATCGATAGCGCCTTGAGGATCACAGAAACACGGATTTGAACGCACTCAAAAATCGGCACATCCTTATTGAAAAGGCTCTCGGCGCCAACAAATGAAACCCTCAACCCGCCTCCATCTCTACGAGAAGCTGTATTCGCTCTACAAGCGTCTCTATTCTTAGATTTCGCGCGTGAGGGCCCGGCGCAGCGGCACGTGATGTGCTGCCGAACGCGCCTCATCGCGCAGCACGAAAGGCAGGTGCATTGATGTTGGATTCACTTCGCGAGGAAGTCTTCGCCGCAAATCAAGAGTTGGTCCGCTGCGGCCTTGTGGTCTTTACTTTCGGGAATGCCAGCGGCTTTGATCGGCATTCCGGCATGGTTGTGATCAAGCCCAGTGGGGTTCCCTATAAAGGAATGCGGCCCAAAGATCTCGTGATCACAGACCTGGATGGCAACATCTGCGAAGGCAATCTTCGGGCTTCATCTGATCTGCCAACCCATCTCGCTCTCTATCGCGCCTTCGAAGGAGTGAACGGCATCGTGCACACTCATTCCCGCTATGCCACAGCGTGGGCACAGGCTGCGAAAGAAATTCCTTGCCTGGGTACAACGCACGCCGACTACTTCCGCACTCCCATACCCGTTACGGAGGAGATGACCGCCTCCGAAATTGAAACCGAATATGAACGGAACACCGGCCACATTATTATCAGGCGCTTCAAGAATCTGGACCCGCTGGCCACACCTGCAGTTCTAGTGGCCGGACACGCGCCATTCTGTTGGGGACGATCGCCCGCCGGGGCGGCCCACACGGCCGCAGTTGTCGAAGAACTGGCGCAGCTCGCCTTTCTGACCGTCACCATTCGCGCCGATGTAACCGGAATCTCCACCGTCCTGCGCGACAAACACTTTCTGCGCAAACACGGACCCCAAGCTTATTACGGGCAGCCCGACGAAGAAATGCCGAACAAATAGAAGCTCGCTTTCACCTGTGGGATCGCGTGGGTGGTCCAGCGAATCCTCGGGAATTGCTTCTGCCAACTTGAGAAAAATGCCTGATTGTCAATTCCGGCGAACTCCGCCTGATAGGCGACAAGAAATGCATCGAAGCCGCTGAGCAGTTCGGTCCATCCGGAGCGCGCTTCTAGCGGCGTCTCGTCAAAGGACCATGTCGCGATAAACAGTTTACGCGAATCCGGCGGTTCGCATTCGATTGCCGCGCGCACTGACTGCAACTGGCACACGGTATCCGTACGCGGATTGCCGATGGTACTGAGGTAATAGCGTTGCAACGCGTTTAGCTCCGGCAAATCGAAAATGACGTAGCGGCCGGAGAACGCAAGATTGTGCGCGATCCGCCGCATCTCTCCGTATCCGCCGCCGAATTCGACGATCAGACCGAAATCCTGGATAGCTGTCGCTGTCTCGTTTTGAAACCGGCCAACATGATACGCCTGGTGGATCGCGTTCGTGTTGGCTGGCCATCTCGCCCAACCGTGCGACTGTAGAAACCGGCGTTCGGTTCGCGCGAACCGTGCATACGGCGGTGGCGCCATCGTATCGGCAATGACATCCCAGGACAAGAAGGCTCGCGGATCTTTCGTCAGAATGTCCTGCCGCAGCCGAAGCCGATACCGTGACCACGGATTCGCCGAAGCGGCCACGGCGGGAAGCTGGTTGATGTCATTTCGCAGCCGGTCAATGGCTTGCCTGCTCCTCCGCGAAATCGGCAGAAAACGAATCAGAGTGCGCGCCAAGATTCGATAAGCGCGCCATAGGAAAGCTGCGAGTACGGCCAGACGGCTACAATGCTACCAGCATGCTGTTCTAAGTCATTTTGGATGCGTAGCTTCGCTGAAATAAGCTTCCGCGCGCGCCAGGAGGTGATGAATCTGCTCCTGGCGGCAAAGCCGCCTGAATTGGATGGCTTCAGGCGTTCGCCGTTGGCCCTACCCGATGCGCACGCTGTCGCGCAGGCATTGCGCGGAACGGATTATGCGCAATCCGTGCAGTGGACCGCGGAAGAGATCCTGGCCCACAAGTTCCCGCTGCTTGGATTGCGGATCGAAACGGGCGAAGAGATTCGTTGGCGTCGCGATTACGTAAACCAAATCGAAACCGAACCGCTCTACTTCCGCCGCGTGCCCTACCTCGATTTCGGAATTGCCGGCGATCACAAGATTATTTGGGAACTAAACCGGCACCAGCATTTAGTTGTGCTGGCGCAGGCTTATCTGTTCACGGGCGGCGAAGAGTACGCCACCGAAATCTTCAGGCAGATCGAAAGCTGGCTGCAGCAGAATCCGTTTCAGCGCGGCATCAATTGGGCAAGCGCACTGGAAGTGGCGTTTCGAGCACTCTCCTGGATCTGGGTCTATCACTTCATCGGCGCGAACATGCCCGAGGCATTCGCCCGAAAATTTCTAACTGGCCTATACCGTCACGGCTTGCATCTAGCCGAAAATCTGTCGACTTATTTTTCACCCAACACTCACCTGCTGGGCGAAGCAGTTGCGCTGCATGCCTTAGGCTCGTTGTTTCCGAATTTCCCGCACGCCCGCGAATGGCGTGAACGTGGATTTTCAATAGTAGAAAAGCAGCTTGAATTCCAGGTTCAAAAGGATGGATCTCACTTCGAGCAATCCTCTTACTATCACGTCTACGCTCTGGATCTCTTCGTTTTTTCGTACTTGATAGCGCAGCGTCCTCCTCTTTGGAACTCCGTCCTCATAAAAATGGCCGATTACCTGCATTGGCTGCTGGGGCCCTCTGGCCGGATCACGTATTGGGGCGATGACGACGGAGGCCGGTTGTTTCACCCCTACGGTGACCGGTCACAGTTCGGACGTGCCACGCTCACCACCTGCGGCATTCTTTTCAATCGCGAAGAGTGGATCGGAACCTCAGAAGATTTGGCTGAGCAAGCGAGTTGGTGGCTCGGCGCCGGTTCACTCGAAACCTCTGTTGGCATTCGCCGCGTCCCCACGGGCTCGCGCGTGTTCGAACAAAGCGGCCTCGCATTCTTGCAGGCCGGCGATCTGTTTCTCCAAATGGACTGCGGCGGCTTTGGCTTCGGCGGCGCAGGACATAGCCATTCCGATACCTTAAGCATCACGCTCCAACTGGCGGGGCAGTACGTTCTGGTTGATCCGGGCACCTTCACCTACGTCGGCGATGCAGCAGAGCGGATCTGGTTCCGAGGCTCCGCCGCTCACAACACCGTTCGCATCGATGGGCTCGACCAAGGCCCGCAATCAGGGCCGTTCCGCTGGTCGGCCAAGCCCGAAGCAAACTTGACGGAATGGAAGCCAGAGGAAGGAACAATCGTCGCAACCTGCCGTTACGCAGGCTTTCTGCATCGCCGCAGCGTACGGCTCCATTCAGGGGGTCTGGCGGTTCTGGATGAGATTGAGGGCCCGCCGGGCGATCACGTTTGCGAGCAGATTTGGCAACTGGGACCAGCCGCGCAGCACGTTTCTTTCGTGTTTTCTAACGACCCCGTCTGGCGCGCGTCAAAGGTTTCGCCCGCCTTCGGACTGAAGCAGCCCGCCGAGTCTTTACTTGTCACCGTAAAAGACAAGCTGCCCCTTGCATTCGAGATGCGTTTGACCATTAATGAAACAGCCTCTCTTGACCGATAGAATGGTGACGTTAGTCGTAGATTCAAAGGGCCAACTAGATTGAAACAAGCCGCCGATCCATCACACGTCGCAGTAATAGGACTCGGATATGTGGGCTGCGTAACTGCCGCTTGCCTCAGCAGTTTAGGTCATAAAGTAACGGGCGTTGATCGTGATCAGCACAAGGTCAAGAGCGTCCTCGATGGACGCGCGCCGTTCTACGAACCAGGCTTGGAACAGTTGGTTCAGGAAAATGTCGCATCCGGGCGGTTGAGCGCCACTACTGGAATCCAAGAAACCGTTGCAGAAGCAGATATCGCGTTGGTCTGTGTGGGTACGCCCTCGGAAAAAAACGGCAATTTAGGGCTTGAACAACTTCGCCGCGTTATCGGCGAAATTGCTGGCACGCTCGATGGCCGGCGCAAGCCGCTGATCGTTGCCATTCGCAGCACCGTGTTTCCGGGCACCTGCGAAGAGATAGTCATTCCCCAACTGCGTTCGGCCGCTGAGGTTGTCTCAAATCCTGAGTTTTTGCGCGAAGGCGTCGCGGTACGTGATTTTATGGAGCCATCGCTTGTCGTCGTCGGGGGTACCAACCGTGCCGCCGTCGAGCGCGTTGCCTCTATTTACCAACCTCTCGGCATAAAGGCCTGCCTGGTCTCGCTGCGCACGGCCGAAATGATCAAGTACGCATGCAATGCATTCCATGCGGTGAAGATCGCCTTTGCGAATGAAGTCGGCGCACTCAGTTCGGATCTAGGAATCGACGCACAGGAAGTGATGAGCACCGTATGTGAGGACATCAAACTCAACGCTTCCGCGGCCTACTTGAAACCGGGATTCGCGTTCGGCGGATCGTGCCTGCCAAAAGATTTGCGTGCGCTCGTGTATCGCGCGGGCCACATGGATTTAGATTTGCCGCTGCTCGAATCCGTTTTGCCAAGCAACGACCGGCATCTCTCTCGCGCGCTTGCCGCGGTGCTCGATTTGCCGGCCAAGCGTATCGGCGTAATCGGCCTGGCGTTTAAAGAAAACACAGATGACCTTCGTGAAAGCCCGGTGGTCAGCCTTTTGGAGCAATTGATCGGCAAGGGCCGCGATGTACGGGTGTTTGACCCGCATATTCAGCTTGAGACTATCTATGGGAGCAATCGCAACTTCATTCTGGAAAGCATTCCGCACATCGGCCGCTTGATGGCAGCAGATTTGAATGGTTTACTCAACTGGGCGGATCACCTGGTGCTCGCGCAAAAGCCAAACAGCGAGGTCGCAGCCAAAATCGGCAAATCAGAACTTCCCGTTCTCAACCTGGTAGGGAACCCCGTACCCTCGGCAGCGCTCGCACTGCGCTGAAAAAATCTCGGCTGCAGAAGCCGGTAAAGACTATTCCTGAGCTGACATTTGCTGGTCGGAATCGCGCCAGGCACTGATCTTCAGCCGGCGGCATACCCAGCAAAGGTCCTCTTCATCAGCTATTTGCGGTCCCGTCAATGGAATGCTGAGCGCGCCACAGACGGCGCATTTCTTCGATGGAGAGGGACGCTCCCCTTCGACCGATTTCCTTGCCATCTCCAAAATCTCTGGCGAGATGATTGGTTCGGCAATCGGTTTCTTTTTCATTGTTTTCACTATAGAACAAATCGGCAGAACAAAACGTCGCAGACAGCAGCCCGGCTGCACCGCCGACGCGTCCTAATACTGAGATGGTTTTCTTTCGCCGTTTGGTTCAGCGGTAGTGCCTCCGATTTTGAGACGTTCCCCGCCTCCGTCTGCTTTCATTTTTCTACTTCAGCGCAAGTTCCATCCGTTCTAGGCTTTAAGATTGCAATGTTCGATGTAGCACCACATCTCTTGCAGCAATGAAGGCAAATTAATGGGGCTGACTGCGTTTATTTTCCCGGGACAAGGCTCCCAACACCAAGGTATGGGCAAAGCGTTGGCGGACCACTATCCGCTCGCGAACACTGTTTTTGAAGAAGCCGATGAGTCTCTCGGTTTCGCCTTGTCGAGGATGTGCTTCGAGGGGCCCGACGAAGAACTAAAGAAGACAGAAAATACCCAGCCTGCACTTCTGACTGTCTCGATAGCGGCCTATCGTGTTCTGGAGTCGCTCGGCTATCGCCCCTCAATCGTGGCTGGGCACAGTTTGGGCGAATATTCTGCGCTCGTGGCCGCAGGTTCGCTGCCCTTTGCGGATGCCGTCCGTCTGGTAAGAAAACGCGGGCGTTACATGCAGGAAGCGGTCCCGCAGGGTGTCGGCGCCATGGCTGCGATTCTGAAACTTCCTCTTGGTAAACTCGACGAAGTTCTCGAAGCCGCCGCACAGGGCGAAATAGTCACGGCCGCTAATCTGAACTCACCGGATCAGGTCGTAGTCGCAGGCCATACGGAAGCCGTGAAACGCGCCATGGACTTGGCGAAAGCTGCGGGAGCAAAACGAGCGATTCTCCTGCCCGTCAGCGCACCGTTTCACTGTCCGCTCATGCGCCCTGCGCAGCAAAAGCTGCGCGCCGACCTGGATGCGACCGAATTTAGAGATCTGGAGTTCCCGCTCATCAATAACTGGCGCGCCGAGGAGATCACGTCGGGCAGCCAGGCACGAGAAGGTCTCTATCAACAAGTCCCTAACCCTGTCCGCTGGGTCGACACCATCCGCCGCGTTGCCGCCGCTGGCATTGCACACATCGTTGAAGTAGGCGCCGGTTCCGTGCTTCTTGGGCTCTGCCGCAGTATCGATTCGTCACTCCAAGGCGCGAAGTTCGGCGACCCTGCCGACCTGGATGCGGTTGCGCACCTGCTCGCCTAGCGTGTTTGCAGGCCGGTATCTCAAAACCCCACACCCCTTGTCCCGCGGTTGGCGGGCCCGAACGGGACCGTGCTCTTGCCCGTCCATATCACCGAAACCGGCGCCCAATCGAAAGGCTTGAGTCAATTAAACCTTCAGTACCGATATAAAGCTTGGCTTGGCCAGAATATTAGCGGATTATAGTACGTCAGACATACTTTTCATGAACAGCGCTGCCCCTATTCTTCGAATTTCTGTTTTGACCCGTTCGCTTTTTCTAGGCTCTTGCGCCGTTCTGATTGCGAATGCCCAATGCAACTCAAGTAATACCTCATGCACCTTTACTGCGACTGGCGCGACACAAACCTTTACGGTGCCGGCTACCGGCATTTACTCCATCTCGGCGTCTGGCGCCCAGGGCGGCAATCTCAGCGAGGGCATTGCCACCCCCACCGGTGGCTTGGGCGCTAACGCCAGCGGCAATTTCCTTCTCACGGCAGGACAGGTGTACACGATTGCTGTGGGCGTCCAGGGAACCCTTAGGAGTGGCGGCGGTTCCCGAGGCGCAGGTGGTGGCGGCGGCAGCTTTGTGGTGGGTCCTGGCAATAGCCCGCTCGTCGTTGCCGGCGGCGGAGGCGGAGCCGCCTCGGGTGTCAGCGGCGGAGGCGTCGCTGGTTCTCCGGGTCAGGCAACCCAAAGCGGCGGCGCAAGCGGCAGCGGCAATGCCGGAGGGACCGCTGGAAACGGCGGCACAGGCGGTTCAGCGTACTTTGGACTCTATCCCGGCGGCGGCGGCGGCGGGGGGTTCACTACGAATGGCGTTAACGGCGCACCTGGAAGCCAGACGGCGGGTGGCGGCGGCGCAAGCTATCTGAATGGCTTAGCAGGCGGCAGTGCAGGCGATGGGGGCAGCGCCGGCGGGTTTGGCGGCGGTGGTGGCGGAGCGAATGGCGGTGGCGGCGGCGGCGGCTATAGCGGCGGCGGCGGCGACGGGATCAATGGCGGGGGCGGGGGCGGCTCTTTTGTGGCGGCGAGTGCGGTGGGCGGCACCGGTTTCACCAACGCCGGCACAAACAGCGGCAACGGGTCGGTCACGATTTTTGCAACCTTCGCAGAACTCCGCAAGTCCTTCGGCACGAGTAGCATCTCGCTGAACGGCACGACCACTCTTACTTTTCAGATCAGCGGTTCGGCAGCCAGTTCAACATCCGGAATTTCATTCACGGATACGTTGCCTTCCGGTCTGGTCGTCTCAAACCCGAACGGCTTAACTGGTAACACCTGCAACCAGACACCTACTGCGACCGCCGGTACCGGCCAGGTCTCCATCAGCAATGTGAGTCTGAATACCGGCGCCTCTTGCTCATTCACAGTTAACGTTACTGCCACCACCTCGGGACAAAAGGACAACAGCGTTCAGGTTACGTCCACTCAGGGCACGGGCAATACCGCAACCGCCACGCTCTATGTAACGGCGCCACCCACTATCTCGAAAGCCTTCGGCACAAGTTCGATCCCGCTGAACGGCAGCACCTCGCTCACCTTCACCATCACCAATCCGAACGGCAGCGGATCGCTGACCGGGGTCGGCTTTGCCGATATCTTCCCGAGCGGCCTAGTTGTTTCCACTCCAAACGGGTTAACCAGCAGTAATTGCGGCGCTGGTACGATAACGGCTACTCAAGGTTCCAGCAGTGTTTCTCTAAGCGGCGCGACGGTCGTCGCAGGCTCTCCGTGCATGATTTCGCTCAACGTGACCGGCACCACCGGCGGCCAGAAGAACAATACAACCGGCGCAGTGACTTCAAACGAAGGCGGAACCGGTACTACTTCCAACACCGCGACAGTTACAGTCGTCCTGCCTCCCACACTGGGTAAGTCGTTCGGGAGTTCCCTGATCGCTGTTGGTCAAAGCACAACATTGATGTTCGTGTTAGGCAACCCCAATACCGGCAGTACGCTGCACGGCGTGGGTTTCAGCGACACGCTGCCAAGCGGGCTCGTCGTCTCGACCCCCAACGGTCTAACGGGCAACACCTGTAACGTGACGCCAACGGCCACGGCAGGCAGCAACACGGTTTCTCTGAGTGGAGCAACGCTCGCTTCGAACACGAACTGCTCCTTCACGATAAGTGTCACGGCCATTGCCGCTGGCATGCAGAACAACGTCACGGGCGCTGTGACGTCTACCGAGAGCGGAACGGGTTTGACGGCAACCGCCAGTGTCAACGTGATCCCATTCGTCAATTCGTTTGGCTCGGGCGTCGAAGACGCCTTCCAGGTCACCTATGTCTCGCAACTGAATAATGCGGACACGGTGATCAACATCTCGAATGCCGGCACGGTCGCAGGCATAACGCCTCTGACTGGCGTTGGTGTTCCAGCCGGCGATCTGTGCGTGAACATCTACATCTACACGCCCGACCAGCAGCAGGTAGGCTGTTGCTCCTGCCGCGTCACGCACAACGAGATCGTCTACCAGAACCTGGGCGGCCCGACTGAATCGGCCTCGGCGTCATGGGGTGTCCCGACCCAATACGGCGGCAGCGGAGTTCCCGGCTTGCTCTGGAACACCACCTACGGTCCCGGACTGTATCCGTTCAACTCGGCAGTGGTCAAGCTCATCGCTACCAACCCCAACGATGCAGTAGGCTGCAACAATATTCCCTACAACGCCGCCACTTCGACCTCGGGCAACATCACCGCGGCAAGCATCACAGCGACCGATCTCGCCCCCGGTATGGCCGTCTGGTCCACCCATCCGCACCCAACTAATGGCGCCAGTATTCCCGGTCCAAACGGAACCGTTCTCTTGCCGGTGCACATCGCTGAGACGGACGCTCAATCGAAAGGCTTGAGTCTGGGCGAGCTAACGGGCTTAACCAGCCTCTGCACTAACATCCAGGCCAACTCGAGCGGCCGCGGCCAATGCAGTTGTCCGACTGAAAATCTCGCAGGCGGTTTCGTCGCGCATTAAGCGCCCGACCGCCCATGCGGGTTGCTGTTGGGTTTATAAAGTTGACTTCGCTATATCGATCAGATCGCTGAAGAGTCCGTAGGCCGTCTGCTGAACACCGGGATTGATCGATAGGATTCCGATAGTCCCCATCAGATCGGTATTCAAAAGCAGCAGGTTGGAAGTTCCGGTTATGCTCGCGAGAAGGTCAGTCGCCGGCGCCACCTCCGGCTGAACCTGCAGGCGCACTGATCCGTTCACGCGTTCGCCGCTGCACACCAGTTGAATCGTTTGTCCGGACTCGGCTAATCTTGCAGGCTCTCGCGAATCCATATCGCGCAATCCGCGGCGTTCTACCTGCTGCGGTGTCGTTTCCGCATCCATCAAAACGTTGGCTAACGCAGCAGCTTTCGCGGCCGAATCCCAACCGTCAATGTCGTACCAGGGGTCCGCTTCCGCAACGCCCATCTTCTGAGCTTCACTGATTCCTTCATCCATAGAAAGGCCGCGCTGCATCGCCGCGAGTACCACTTTAGACGTCGAGTTCAGAACGCCGCGAAAGCCCAGTATCTTCACGCCCGGAAGATTATTGCGCACGTTGCTGAAGATAGGCGTGCCGTCCATCACGGTTGATTCAAAGCGGAACTCCACCTGCTCGCGCCGCGCTTCGGCCTGGAGCGCTGAGTAGGCATGTGCAACCGGCCCTTTATTCGCCGTGATGACGGGAATGTGACGCGCGAACGCAGCGCGGATGTGGGAAATGGCCGGCTCGCCATTCTCGGGATTCAGAGTGGTGATTTCAACCGCGACTTCCGGTTGTGAATTGTCCAGAAACTCTTCGATGGATCGCGCAGGAGCGTCCCACGCCGGTTCTATTCCAAGCCCTTTGGAGTTGTATGCGGTACCATGCCGGGCAGTGTGTATTCCTACAATGCGAAATGGGAACACCGCCCGTTTGGAATCAAGAAGCCGGGCAAACGCCTTACCGACATTCCCATATCCGATCAGCGCAACTCGCAAGTACTGAGATTAGCAGCGAGGATAGGCTACTTAGCTTCTTGACAGCGAAGGACGCCTTGGTCAGACTGATAAGTCGAAGGGAGTTCCAAACTCGCGTGAGGCTTCGCACGCTTATTCTACTTGGCCTGCTGGGCACCGGCGCATTCGCGCAGTTGCCAGACACGGCCGTTGCAACACCCGCCACAGCGCCTGGCCCTAACCCGCTGGTGACCCTGGCGAGTGAGTTTTTCGAGCACGATTATGTGAACGTCTACGCCTATGGCGATGGCGTGCTGGATACCAACAATCCAATCGTGACAAACACGGGACAGGTACGGAATTCTCTTGGCACAGGATTCGATATTGGAGGCGGTGTCACGCTGTCGCACGGCTTTAAGAACGCCCAACTGTCACTTAGCTACCAAGGCGCCTATCGGGATTACCAAAGTTCCTACTACAGCAGCGGAACAACTCAGAGTTTTGGGCTGGGATATACAAAGCGCCTGACAAGACACCTGAGCATTAACGTCGGCGCTTCAGGAGGCATCTTTCTGTATGGTGGAACTTTCTTTACTGGCGAACTCGGCAACATCGCCCCGGTAGTCACAAGCCCGTTTAGCCCGGAGACAAGGTATCTGGGCGCTAGTGTCGGGATGACTTACCAACAGACGCGGCGTTTGAGTTACTCGGTTTACGGAAGTTACTTCTTGACCCGGTACAACTACGCGGGAGCTATCGGCAGCGCAGGCGCGGCGGGCGGTGCGTCGGTGAACTACCGGCTGACGGCGCGCGACACCGTATCCGTTGTCTATTCGCATAGCTATTTCAGCTTCCAACGCAATGCAGGCCAATCCTACGCGGATCAGATTGGGGCAAGCTACTCCCACGCATTTAGCAATCACTGGTACGTATCACTTTTCGGTGGCGCAGCAAGAAACGTTGCAAATGGCACGGTAGAAGTGCCGGTCACACTGCTCGTGGGCGGCCAGGCGATAGGAGGTTACGTGCTTGGGACGTACAACCAAACCACTTTTCTTCCCTCTTTTTCGGGCTCGGTATCGCACTCCTTCCGCCGATCCGTTTTTTCGGCATCCGCCGGAGAGGGCATAGCAGGGTCGGGAAACGGCTATTATCTTGCCTCCCGCGACATCTACGCCAACGGTGTTTACTCGTATAGCTTGCATGGACAAAACATCAGCTTTGGTGGAACCGTTTACCGCCTCACCAGTGTGGCGAATACAGTTAGTTCCGCCTACGATAGCGCCGTGTTCAGCGCTAACTATGGACGCCAGCTATTTCGCCACGTCGGGATGTTTGTGCGTTACGATTACACCCACTACGGCGCCTTGAGACCTTACAGCGGCGTATCGGATAACAGAATTTCGTTCGGTATGAGCTTCAGCACGCGAAACATACCGCTAACTCTCTTTTAGTCAGTTTCGGGAAATCATTGCACATCCCCGGCCGCGCTTAACAGCGCGTTGCAGCCGGTCGGCAAAATTTTCTCCGGATTCGGTTTCCAGTCGCCGGATTTCAACTGGCAGGAGGAGTTCCACTTCGTGAACCAGCCGCAGCAAACTCTTGATGTTGGATTCGGTCAATCTCGCGCTGCCGGCGAGATCGGTTCGCGGTAAGAAGTTGCTATCCACGCCGAAATCTATGCGAAGGTCTTCCTGTTCACCCGCAATGCGTTCCGTTCCGTTGTCGAACGCCGGCCCAAAGCACGCGAGTGCCACTCGAGCAGGCCGTAACTCCCAATCCGTGTCGAATTGCCACAAGTCCCACCAGCTTTCAAGGACGTAAGCGATATCTTCACCCTGGTAATCGCGAAAAATCTGAGTCACGGTATCCATATCCAAGGGGCCGTTCAACGGTCGTTCGAGCAATGGAGGCTCCGCGGTCGAGATCGCCTGAATCGACACGACTGATTGGGGCTGCTCCCGCTGCGAAAACGGGAACGACCGTAGAATTTTTTCGAAGTGCCGTACTCGATCCCGGCGAGCCTGGCGGCTAAGCCACATAGACAGGAACAATTGATCTGTCACGCTTCTATTATCCGGGCCTCATCGCAAGCTCGCATTCCAAACAGATTGCTGCCTGAATGTTCTATTCGCGCGTTGCTGCTGCCATACTGGAAGTGTGCTGACTGACCTCGTGCAAATCAAGCGCTACGGCGAGAAGCAGCGCGACGAAAACCAGCGTTTTCGAGCCTGGATGAAGCGCCACAACTTCGTCGAGCGGCGGTTTAAGGCCATCGCTCAGGAGGTGGAAGAAGCCATTGATTGCACCAAGTGTGCCAATTGCTGCCGTGTGGCGACCACGCAGATCAACGATCGTGACGTAGAACGTTTAGCCCGCTATTTGGGCGTCAAGCCGACAGTGTTTCTCAAGGAATACACGGAGGAGGCCACCGAAGGCCGCATTCTGAAGCGAACTCAGGACGGTTGCGTGTTCTTACAAGGCAATCTTTGCTCTGTCTACGACGCTCGCCCACAGACTTGCGAACTTTTTCCTCACCTTGTCAAAGGAAACGGGTCCCTGCTCAGCCGGATGTGGCACATGCCGGATCGCGCGGTCTACTGCCCGATTGTCTATAACACTCTCGAACAATTTAAGGCGGAGACAGGCTTCGCCAAATGACTATCGTTTTGCTCGTATCCCTTTTCGCAGTAGTTGGATTTGCAGCCTATCAACTGTCTGAGGCGCGCCGCTGGCGGCAAAGCTCTCGCGAAAGCCTTGAACAGCAGGAAAAATTACGCTTGCAATTAGAGCAGGCGCAGCGAATCGCAATTGAGAAAGAGGCTGAAAGCCTCAAAAACCTGGAATTAGCGCGGGTCCAGCTCAAGTTGCTGGCGCAGACTCAACAGCAGATTGAGGACCGGTTTAAGGCGCTCGCGGCCGATTCTTTGCAGTCCAACAGCCAACTGTTTCTCGACCGCAGCCGTGATCAGATACAGCACCTCGTCGAACCCGTGAATCAGTCGCTCAAGCGTTTCGAAGAACAGGTTCAAGCGATCGAGCGCTCGCGCGTCGGAGCTTACGAAGGCATCTCGGCTCAGGTTCGCGCCTTAACCGACTTGCAGGAACGCGTCCGTCAGTCTACCGATCAGCTTAAGACGGCTCTACGCTCGCCCAGCCAGCGAGGCCGCTGGGGCGAAATCCACTTGCGCCGAGTTGTCGAGTTGGCAGGCATGCTGGAGTATTGTGATTTCGCCGAGCAGAAGACGCTGTTTGGAGAAACAAATCAGCGGCCTGACCTCATCGTCCGCCTTCCGAATCAATGTCAGGTAGTCGTTGACGCTAAAGTGTCGCTCGAGGCCTATTTGAGATCGGTCGAAGCGCAAACGGACGCTGACCGGCAGCAATGCCTAAAGGAGCACGCTGCCCAGGTGAAGACCCATGTTCGCTCGCTCAGCGACAAGGCCTATTGGCAGCGATTGCCCTGTTCTCCCGAATTCGTCGTGGCCTTCCTACCGCTCGAATCGCTGTTCAGTGCGGCGTTGGAACAAGATCCGGCGCTCCTCGATTTCGGCGCCGAAAGACGCGTTCTGATCGCCACGCCTGTTACTCTCATTACGCTGTTGCTCACCGTGGCGCATGGCTGGCGTCAAAGGACCCTGGCCGAAAATATCGACAAAATACGTGATACCGGCATTGAACTCTACGGGCGCTTATCGAAAATGAATGATCATTTCGTCAAGCTCGGCGAAGCCATTAGCAAGACCGTGGATACTTACAATCAGACCGTTGGCTCAATGGAGCGCAACGTCCTGTCTTCGGCGCGTAAGTTCCGCGAGTTGCGTCCTGCGAGCGCGGAGGAAATGAAAGAAGCTCTCCAGATTGACATCTCTCCGCGCCAGTTGGATTCCGCCAAATGGCAGCGGTCCGAAGACGCTGAGCAAGACCCGAAAATCGCCTTGATCAGTTAACGAGGCAGTTTATTAGTTCAGCTTCTCAGTGATTGTCACCGGGCTAGCAAGGCGGAAGGTGAGCGGCGTCTCGTTTTGGACCGCCGCTGGTGCTCCGCGCGTCAGAAGGACAGCTCCCGTTCCCGCTGCCCCGCCCGCGCCAGCGCCGATCGCCGCGCCTTTACCACCGCCCGTTACTCCGCCGATAATGGCGCCTAACGCGGCTCCGCCCGCAATCTTCGCCATGTCTTGACCAGCATTACTGGGTCCTCGGCGATCAAAAACATTGGTCTGCACCTGCACTCGTTGACCGTCTGTCGTGTTGATTTCTGTTACAGCCAGGCGCAATCCCGCCGTGTTCGTCAGGTGACCTGCCGGTTGCGCGTTGACGACGCGACCCAACACTTTAGACCCTTTATCGGCAATAACAAATCCGTCCATGATGACGGGCGTTAGCAGCGTCGCTCGAAACGTGTCTCCCGTGTAATTGTGATCCGTCGAAAGCGTTTCGCCTAGGCGAACCGAAAGCACAGTCCCTGCCGGCAACGTTACGACATGTGGCTCAGGAGCAGGGGCCGTAACGGGTCCAGGCTGAGGCGGCGCAGAATTTACCGTCGGCGGCTCTTGGTCTGGCTCGTTCGCCGGTTGGGGTGCTGTTTGCATTGGCACGGGCTCAGTCACCGCGGGCGTAGACGCCGGCGTTAGGAGAACTGGTTTAGCTTCGTTCTGCGCAATCTGAATTGGTTTCGGCGTCCTGGTCACGGAGGTTGCCGGTACAAACCTGCGATGCCGTTCAAGCGCCGGTTTGAGTGTGGTTTCATGTTTCGGACGTTCCGGCGCAGTTGGCTGCTGGTCCACTTTTTTCGGCGAGGGCGTCACCGGTGCTTGCGGGGGAGTATCGCTATCAGCATCGGGGAGTTCCAGGGGAGTTACGGGCGCGGTTACGGAAGTTTGCGACGCCGGTAATAAGTGCGGTGTGTCCCCGGCCCGTACGTAGATCAGAGCACTCCCTAGTGCAACTACGATGCCGGCTACGAAAGCCGCGGCTACTTTGACAAGGTTAGACGACTCCACTAGCCCAATCCCCTTATAGACAAGAACGTGGGTGCCCCGTTCTGAGTTTCGCCCCGCAGCAGTTAAAATAGTGTCATTCGGGTTGTTTCTCGCCTCGAAGACCCCTCTCATGACCGACCGAAGCAATCCGGATTTCCCCGCCGCCTATTCCGTGGGCCCTGTTACCATCGCGCCGGCCACCGTCCTTGCCCCCATGGCTGGTGTAACGGATACGGTTTTCCGGCGTTTGATCCGCAAACAGGGCGGTTGCGGACTCCTCATGACGGAATTCACCAGTTCCCATGGGGTGGTAAGTACCCGGCACGCGAAAAAGCCCAACAGGAACTTCCGGTATCTGTATTTCGAACCGGATGAGCATCCCATCGCGTGCCAGCTCTTTGGATCTGATCCCGACGTGATGGCGGAAGCGGCGAAGGTTTGCCAGGACCGGGGCTTCGACATCGTTGACATCAACTTCGGCTGCCCCGTGAATAAGGTGGTGAAGTGCAACGGTGGCTCCGGGCTGCTGCGCGATCTTCCCCTGGTCGAAAAAATACTGACAAAGGTTCGTGCGGCCATTTCCATTCCTTTGACGTGCAAGTTTCGAACCGGATGGAACGACCGCGAATTGGTCGCTGTTCCCCTGGCGAAACTGGCGGAAAATTGCGGGCTGGCTGCTGTCGCGCTGCATGGACGTACGCGCGAGCAAGGCTACAGCGGGCGGGCAGACTGGACACGCATCGCCGAGATCAAGGCGGCCGTTCGCATCCCAGTAATCGGAAACGGAGACATTCTCACGCCGGAAGACGCTGTAAGAATGCACCGGGAGACCGGGTGTGATGCCGTCATGATTGGCCGCACCGCGTCGTACAATCCGTGGATATTTGCCCAAATCGACAGCTACTTGCGAACTGGCGCGTATGAAGTTCCGCCTGACCGTGAACGGTACCACATCATGCGCACCTATTACCGAATGCTTCATGAGCATGGCGAATCGGATGCTATCGGGAAAATGAAGCAGTTCGCTACATACTTTACCCACGGCGTGCGCAACGGAGCCAAGCTGCGCACCGAGATCTATCGGGCGCAGCAGGTGCTACAGATTCTTGAAATTGTGGATCAATTTTTCGCGGACCAACTGATCTCGGACGACGTTCCAGCACAGCCTGCATTAGAGTACGCGAGCCTCGCTTGAAGCAGATTCAGCTTATAACCGACGGTGCCTGCCTGGGAAATCCGGGTAAGGGCGGATGGGCTTGCATACTGCGCTATGGCGAACTCAAGCGTGAATTGTTCGGTTTTGAGCCGCACACGACTAATAACCGCATGGAGCTCACGGCGGCAATCGAGGGTCTGAAGCGTCTGAAAGAAACTTGTGCCGTCGAAATTATCACGGATTCGGAATATGTGAAGAACGGCATTACCAATTGGATACATGGCTGGAAACGGAAGAACTGGGTAAAGTCAGATAAGCAGCCCGTGCTGAACCGCGATCTCTGGATGGCTTTGGACGCGCTTGTGAACGAGCATCAGACCAAGTGGAAGTGGACCAAGGGCCACGCTTCTCATGAGGACAACAATCGGTGCGATGAGTTGGCAACCCGCGCCGCACGCGAGCAAATTTCCAGCGGAGCAGGCTCTCACAACCTAATCTGATGCCGGATAAGCGCTTGTGTCTGTTCGGCGGGACTTTCGATCCTGTTCATACTGCGCATCTGCAAATGGCGGAAGAAGCCATTCGGAAATTTAATTTGGACTGCGTCGTCTTCGTTCCCGCCGGGAACCCGCCGCACAAAGATGTGCAAGGAGTAACCTCCTACAAGGACCGGCTCGAAATGGTGAGACTGGCCTGCATTGGCAATCCAAAATTTGAAGTCTCCGAAATCGAAAACGGCAGGGAGCGCAGTTACACCGTCCATACGCTCGAGCGGTTTCGAAAACAGCTCGCACCCGATGATCGCCTTTTCTTCCTGATTGGCGCGGATGCCTTCGATGAACTGGAAACTTGGCACCGCTGGAAAGAGGTCGTCCGGCTGACTGAATTCATAGTCGTGTCACGGCCCGGAACCAGTTATCACGTTGCGTCCGGCGCCAGCGTGCTGCGCCTCGATGAAGTTCAGCTCCCGATTGCAAGCACGGTACTTCGCGCCAAACTGGCGGCGGGCGAACCGACGCCGGAACTTCCGGCTTCGGTTCGTGAATTTATTGCGAATCGCGGGCTTTACCGCTCAGCGCAACCTACCGTTTCGCTGTAATGCAGTACTGATCGAACGCTTCCGTCAGAAGCTGCGCGATCTCGGGAGCTTGGCGCGTTTCAATCTGATGACGATGAAGCACAAAAATCGGCTTACCGTCTCGGAATAGAGCCATCGAAGGTGACGACGGCGGAACACCGGGCAGCAATTCACGCAGCCGCGCAACAGCTTCCAAATCCGCGCCCGCAAACACCGTCGCCGTCTTTTCGGGCCGAAAAGTGTGCTGCAACGCCATTCCAACCGCCGGCCGCGCTTTGCCGGCTGCACAACCGCAGACGGAATTAACCACCATTAAAACGGAGCCGGAGTTGGCACCCAGTGCCCGATCAACCTCTTCGGGACTGCGAGTCTCAACCACTCCGTATTGCGTAAGATCCTGCCGCATCGCGGCAATCAATTGTTCTGGATATCGCATGTGTCTTCTACCAGCTTACGAACCCGAGCCTGTTCCCCTCGGCGCCTGGACCTTCGGCGTAGCCAAATATCCAACGATAGCGTCCTTCCGCACCTCGTTCACTACGATCTCATCCGGCTGTCCGGCTTTCCCGGTGTAGAACTGAATAGGTTCATTGATGT
The DNA here is from genome assembly GCA_963846025.1 of Terriglobia bacterium. Lineage (GTDB taxonomy): Bacteria > Acidobacteriota > Terriglobia > Bryobacterales > Bryobacteraceae > Bog-105. The sequence continues at coordinate 314,841 of CAWJUG010000013.1, forward strand.
TGCGGTCCTTCTTCTCGACCGTTTTGTCGTTGGCCGTAATCTGGATGGTGAACTTGTTATGCTTTGGGTCCGCTTTGCGCAGTTCTACCATCACGTCGGATACGCGCGTCGGCTTCTTTGATTTGCTGATGGTGAATTCGGAATAATTGCGCTCTCCCAATTCACGAAGCGCTTTCAACTCCTTACCATTTGTCGCAATCAAGCTCTCATGGTTGTCCAACTCGCCGGTCGCGCGCTTTAAATTGGCAATTGTCTGTTCCAATTGACTCTTCGTGTTCTGCACGTCCGTCTTGACATTGCCCACATCGGTGGAAACGCTTGCGATCTGCGTGTTGGCGGTATCAGCCGACTGCTTCACCGCTGCGATCACCTGCTGTTGGGCGGCTTGTTCGTTGGCTACCTTGGATTGCAGAGCCTCCACTCGTTTTTGCGCGTCGATCTTGGCCTGACCTACGGCCATAGATGCTTCGCGGCGTGATTGAGCCAATTGGCTCTGGACGTCTTCCAGCCGCCGCGTCGAACGGCGGACTTCTTCGCTAGAGCTCACACGAATCTGCTCCAGGTCGGCTTTAAATGCAGTCGTGAGCTTATCCATTTCAGCCCGGTTCTCGGTCCTGACGTGATCCAACTGGATGAACAAAAAGATATTTGAAATCGCCAGGATTACCAACACGCCTATCAGCACTGGCGTTTTCCAGTTCGGACCTGAGGGAGGCGGGATGATATATGTCGGCTGTTGAGGTGAACTACTCATTTTTTCTTTCCTTTATGTGTTTGAAGACACACCCGGCGCGGTGCGCCCTGCTGATGGCACTCTAGACGTATCGTTCTTCTATTATGTTTCAATTGCGAACCTGATGCTTGCTCGCGGCAGACGCAAAGTCGAGTGTCTCCTGACGCGGTATGCCCGGCTCAAAGCATCGCCGGCACCTCGCCTCATAAGCGCCGGCCGCTCCGATCAGGATCAAGTCCTCTGATCCAATCAATCTTTGGGTATGCTTCGCCGGTGCGCCACACCGCATGCAGATCGCCAGCATCTTGGTAATTGATTCGGCCATCGCAAGCAGGTCGGGCATCGGCGGGAATGATCGTCCCAGATAATCGGTGTCCAGCCCGGCGATGATCACTTGTTTTCCGCTATCTGCAAGCTGATTGGCAATCTCCAGCAGATCTGGGCCAAAGAAGTTCGCTTCATCAATTCCAACCACCTGGGTTCGCCAATCGATGCGGTTTAGAATCTCGCGAGCGTCCTTCACCGGTTCAGATCTCATCCGTATATCGGCGTGACTGACGATTTCATCCTCCGAGTAGCGTGTGTCTATTGCCGGTTTGAAAACTTGCACGCGCTTGCGCGCTATCATCGCGCGCCGCAATCGGCGAATCATCTCCTCGGTTTTGCCGGAAAACATCGGGCCGCAGATTGCTTCTATCCAGCCTGCGTTCGGGATAACGATGTCCAAGTCTTAGACGCTCTCCCGTTTTCGATTCACCCGGATTGCATTTTGGTCCTGAGTGGGTTCGCCGTCGCACTCAACCTGAAGAACAGTCGCTATTGGATCGGGTGCAAAAGTGGGCAAGCCGAGAAACCGGACTCGAAACTGCTCTTGCTCAAATCGCACCGGCTGTTCGCTGGGATAAAGCTTGGCTGACAGAACTTTCTGTTGAAGTCCGCCGATAGCGAGCGTTTCTCCAGGCCAGAAATACGCATGAATAAACAATGTGTTGCCCTGGCGCGTAAAGGATGCAAACTCCGAGCGTTTAACCTGGCATCGATCGGCGCGGTGAATCAGTCCGTTGTTCTTGTCCATCCAGCGGCCGGCCGCGGTAAGAATCGTGACAGAGGGGTCCGGAATGGAGCCGTCGCCTTTCGGGCCGATGTTTAAAAGGTAGTTTCCCTGATCGCGTGTGCATGTCAGCAGGTTCCGGACGACAGTTTTCGGAGACTTCCAATTGTCATCCGCCCGCTGAAAGCCCCAGCTATCGTTCATCGTCATACAGGTTTCCCATGGCACATCGTAAGACTGAATCCGCTGTTCAGGTGTTTGGAAATCCTCGGGAATGCCGGACCGGTTGTTGATCAGAATATCGGGCTGCAGTTTGCGAACCATCTGGTTCATCTGAACGGATTCCCATCCCTCTGGGGTCAGCGGCCAGTTGACGTCGTACCAAAGAACGTCCACCTTCCCGTAGTTGGTGCAAAGTTCCCGAACTTGGCCGTGAATATAGTCGACAAACCGCCTGCGGGCCGCCTCGTCTGTCTTGCAGCGCGCGCCATCCGGATGGTGCCAGTCCATTAGCGAATAGTAGAAACCAAAGTGCATGCCTTCTGAGCGCGCGGCTTCCACATATTCCGCCACCAGATCGCGTCCCGCGGCCTGCTTAGGAGCGCAATAGTCCGTCAGCTTGGTATCGAACAGGCAAAAGCCTTCGTGATGCTTGGTAGTCATCACCATGTACTTCATGCCGGCGGTCTTCGCTAGCTTCGCCCAAGTGCGCGCGGCGTGCGGCTGCGGATTGAAAACTTTCGCCAGTTGCTGGTACTCGGCAACGGGAATTCCTTCCTGCTCCATAGCCCATTCATGGCGGCCCAAGACGCTGTACAAACCGAAGTGAATGAACATACCAAAGCGGGCTTCGTGCCACCATTGCATCCGGCGGTTTCGGTCCTCAATGGTCGAAGTCGTCGGTCCAAGATTGGCCGGAGCAGGCGCGCTCTGGGCGCGTATGCCTCGGGGCAGCAGCGTCGCGGCCGCTGAGCTTTGCAGCAGAGTGCGGCGTGAAAGATTGGCGGGCGTCATCTTAACTTGCAACACAAGTTGTACCACTTCCGGCGCGCGACTGCTTCTAAGGTGAAGTGATGAGGTCCACGGCCCAGCGCAGGCGTTGCCGGGCCGGCTGAAAATGTTCGCTCAACGGCTAATCAAACCAGAAAAACTGGACCATGCTCCTCCTGAAGAAGCACGTCTCAACCTCGCGGATCTGATTCGTATCAACGAAAGATTCGGTGGTCACTCCGTAATTCTAAGGACAGTGAGACGCGTGGCGCAGCCCGAAGACGCATTCTCACTGCTGGATATCGGCGCCGCGTCTGGAGACACCGCAAAAGTGATTCGCGATGCCTTCCCGCTCTCGCGCACACTCAGCTTTGACCGCAGTCTGGTAAACCTGGGCGCTGCCCCGCAACCCAAGGTAATTGGCGATGCGTTCCAACTCCCGTTTGCGCCGCATAGCTTCGATTACGTGCTGTGCTCTTTGTTCCTACATCATTTCGAAGATGACCGGGTCGTTGAGCTACTGCAATCCTTCTATAGCATCGCGCGGAAGGCGCTTCTGGTTTGCGATCTCGAACGCAACATTCTCCCCTATCTGTTCCTGCCCACGACCAAGTTCTTGTTTGGCTGGCAACCGATCACCCTGCATGATGGGCCGATATCCGTGCGCGCATCATTCACACAAAAGGAGTTACGAACATTAGCAGTGCGGGCAGGAGTTTCTGATTCCGAGATAACAGTGCATCGGCCCGCTTTTCGCATCTCGCTTGTCGCAAGAAAATAGGTACTGCTGAGCCGAGAGGTGATCCGGTGGGTACTCGGAGGAAGATACCCACCGGAGTGGGCGCACGGCAGCATTACGCAAGAGTGCGCCAGCTTTTGGGTTAGTGGCTGGCACGAAACCAACCACGAACCGAACCTATTCATGACCTGAACGTGAAATTCAGGACAGTCACTATACTTGATTCCATATTACGCCTGTTTAATACTTCCGAATCGTCTATGCCCAAGTTTTTTGAGGGATATTGACATTTTCCCACTTGACAGGCATCGGCCTTCTAATTACAAACCAGTATCCGGACACCCCTGCGAGCATGGCGAGAATAGCCAATCCAAACGCAGGAATGAACGAATGAGTGAGCGCAAGTGTCAAACCTCCCAGATAGTTAGCGACAACTCCAGCAAAATTTCCTATGCAGTTTTGAAAGCCGGTCCACTTTGCAGCCGCTTCTACGCCTGACAGTCTTTGCGTGAGCGCCCAGTGATTGGAAGAAAAGCCACCCATTGAGGCCAGCGAAGCGAACAAGAACACCTGAAATAGTACTGGCTGGCGGACCAGAACTGCTGGAACCATGAAGATGCAGCATCCGAGCAGGCCGCAGCAGATCACCGCCTGCCGAACTCGTCCAGCATCATGCCCGCGGCGAATCAAAGCATCGGCAAACAAACCCAAGAACATCGAGGAGCCCGCTACTGCCCAAAACGGAAGCGAAGCGAAGAGCGCCAGGCGGTCACCGGTAATGTGCCGGTCCGTCTCGAAATAATACGGAATCCAGTTCAAAAGAAAAAACCAGGCATAATTAGCCCCGAACAAGCCCAGCACCGTACCCCAAAAAGCGCGCGTCCGAACGAGTTGCCCATAGGTGGGCGACCACCTTATATAGTGCGTTGGCGTCCGGATCGACAATTTGGGAGCGATGGCACACCACGGAATCAGCCACAACGCGCTTGCTACAGCGATGACGATAAACATCCCGCGCCAGGTGAACTGGTTGAGTAGTTTGACGCCAAGCATCACGCCCAACGCCGGCCCGATCTTTGAGCCCGCGTCGATGAGCGCATTCGCTGTCCCGCGAAGATTCTCCGGAAAAACCGCCGCGATGATTTTCGAGTAGGCAGGATAGGCAACCGACTCCCCCGCTCCGAGTACGAGCCGCAGACACAGGATGGTTGAAAAGCTGCTCGCGATTCCCGTTAGCCCTGTTGCGCCCGACCAAATCAGAAATCCGGCGGCATACAACCAATTCACGTTCCAGCGATCGATAGCCGGGCCGGCAAGTAACTGCATCAACGCATAGGTGAGCGAAAAGCTCGCCAACAAAATGCCTAATTGCTGCGCACTGAAGTGAAGCTCGGTTTGGATACTCTTCGCGGCAACGCCCAGATTGCCACGATCCGCGTAATTGATGCACACCGAGATCACGAGCAATCCGAGCGCAATCCACTGCAGCAGACGAGGCTTCTGTTGGACGGTCTCCACCGAAAGAGACTCTATCAGAGCGACTGCTCCGAGCCCGATTAATGCAAATAGAACAAGCTGAGGCGAGGCAATTTGGCGCGTTCAAGCAACGCAGAATCCAGATACCGGCGCTCCAGCATCGAAATCTGGTCAGCCGTCATCTTCCCTCGGTAGGGCTTCAGCTCTTTATCCAAGGCCTGCCGAATTGTGAACAGATCGGCTTCGCTTTGCGCAACACGAACGGCCGCGACGAGTTTCTCTTCCATCGCCGTTAATCGTTGTTCCAACTCTTCCAGATTTTGAGCGTGTTGGTCTGCATCCAACGCGAGAGTTTCGAGTGCCGCTGCGATCTCGCCGATTGCCGGCTGCTGGTGTTCGCGAATTATTGCGGCCGAACTGAGGAGATGGCGACGAATTTCTTCAGGGGCAAATGGAGCGCTTGCAGTGGCTCCCTTATCCCGTGCCTGCGGAGCACGCTGCGCCGCTTCCGTTACCGCTTGCGTGCAGTACGCCAAAGAATTAACCAGGCGACGCTTGGATTTTCGCGCGTGCCACTTCTCGAACGAATCGTCGATACCCTTCAGTACGGCGTCGAGCGGGATTCCGCTGCTCTTCCAGTTTTCAATCAGTGCCCAGTCGAGCGGCGAGAGCAGAAACAATCCGGTTCCCCGGGCACGCTGAAAATGGTCTTCGATTTCCGTAAAGTAATTGAAGTAATTTCCAGGCCAGTCAGGCTCGGCTTCAGACATCGGGCCGAACTCCGCCCGCTGCCACTCGCTCCAGTTTGCCGCAGTCTAGATTCACTAACAGAAACCCGCTGTTATCCAGACCCGCGGTAGTACCTTTTTCGCCGGTTTCTTCGATCACCACGCGGCGATGGAGCGCATAACTCGAAGCCGAGGTGAAAGCACGCAGAATACCGTCGGGGCCGGCCGTCTCCAGCATCGAGCGAAAAGTATCGATCGCTTCCAAAAGATGAATAATGATGGCCTCACGTGATTGTTCGCGCCCACCGCTTTCCATACGCAGCGAAGTCGCGGGTGTGCGCAGTCCCTGCGGGAAGGACGTTTGATTGGCGTTGATGCCGATTCCGGCAACGATGCACCCTTCCGTGAGATGAGTCAGTATGCCGGCCACTTTACGCTCGTGAATCAGAACATCATTAGGCCAGCGAAGATCGCAGACCAACTCGGTGGATTTCTGAATGGCTTCCGCCGTGGCAAGCCCCAACACGAGACTCGCAATCGGCAAACTCCCCGGCTTCAAGTTGAGCCGTAGCAAAATCGAGCAATAGATTCCCTCACCGGCATGAGAAACCCATGACCGTCCAAGCCGGCCCATTCCGGCTGTCTGTTCGTCCGCAAGAACAACGGTACCGCTAGCTGCACCGGAACCGGCCAGCGAACTGGCTTCAGTCATGGTGGAACCAAGCGTGGCGTAATAGAACACCGTGTTTGCGGGACGCGCACGTTGAATTCGTTCTACATCGAGTGGCATCTTAGTTTTGCTCCATCTCGAGTCGAAAACTGATGTCTACAGCCGGCGCGGAGTGCGTGATTGCGCCGCAAGAAATGTAATCCGGACCTGCTGAGGCATAAGCGCGGACGTTGTCGAGCTGAATGCCGCCCGAGAGTTCGACCGTTGCGCGGCCGGCGATATATCGAATCCACGCCGCCGCATCAACCGGGGTGAGATTGTCCAGCAGCAAATGCTTCGCCCGGCAGGCGAGAGCCTCTTCGAGTTCCTCGCGCTTTCTCACTTCAATTTCGACGGGCCCAGCAAATCCGGCTGCAGCCTGCAATGCCTGACGTACACCACCAGCCGCGGTGATGTGATTGTTTTTGATGAGCACCGCGTCATAGAGTCCTTTTCGATGATTCGTCGCGCCTCCAGCAGCCGCAGCCATCTTCTCTAAATGCCGCAACCCCGGCGTTGTCTTCCGCGTGTCGAGAATTTTGACCTTCGTACCCGCAACTGCGTCCACGTAGTTCCGCGCCAATGTCGCCACGCCGCTCAACCGCTGCAAAAAATTCAGCGCCACTCGTTCGCATTCGAGCAGTGTCCGGGCGCGCCCCGACACGACTGCGATGTGCCGACCTTCGGCAAGCTGCGTACCGCTCTCCGTAAGCGCTGAAACTCGTGCCCCACCCCGGATGGAGTAGATCAGCGGAAGCAACTCGACTCCCGCGAGCGTAAGCGACTGCTTTGCGATGAACGTTCCGGCTGCCTGGAAATCCGCCGGGACGGTCAACTCAGAGGTAATGTCCCCGGCGCCTATATCTTCAGCCAGCGCGCGCTCGATAGTATCGCGTATGGACGGATGCGAAATGTCGAACATCCCTATTCGAATTTATCGAGCAAGTCGCGGTTCTTCCTGAGCTGCGCCTGATACTCGGCGAGCTTGGCTCGCATACCCTCAATTACGTGTGCGGGCGCTTTCCTGACGAAAGTTTCGTCGTTGAGCTGGCGCGATTGACTCTCGATTGCTTTCTCAAGACGCGCGTTGTCCTTTTCGAGTCGAGCGCGCGAGGCGCCGTTCGTTTGAGCTTCGAGCGCCATTGCCAGAGTAAACGGAGGTGGGGTATCCGTCCCATGGCCCATCATGGTTTGCGTGATCTTCAGCTTCGCCAGGTTCTCAATCACGGTGACATCAGTGTCCGGCAAAAGACTGTCTCGCAACTGGAGGGTGGATTCAAGCTCCAGCTTCGGATCTGTCTTCTGATCGGCGCGCATTTCACGAGCCCTCGTAACAATGCGCTGGATCATGCGAAACTCCTCTACTTTGTTATTCCCAGACGAAGAACCCGACGGCTTAGGATACGATGCCAGAGAAATCGATTTTGGGTGCGCGGTTGACGACACATTCATAAGCCGCTGCCACAGTTCTTCTGTCACGAAAGGCATGAAGGGATGCAAGAGCCGGAGCATACGCTCATACACCGAAAGCGCATGGGAATCGAAACGAAGCTTCTTGACTTCGAGATACCAATCGCAGAACTCTTTCCAGACGAAATCCCAGAGCGTCTGGGCAGCCTCGTGGTAGCGATGGACCTTGAGAGCGTCGTCGACTACCGCGGCGCAAGTGTTTAAGCGCTCTTCTATCCAGACGTCTTCGGTAGAAAGCGCGTTGGCCGGCTGATCAGGGTCCCAACTTTGGATGCCTAATCGCTCCATATTCATGAACAGAAGCCGCGAGGCATTCCAAAGCTTATTCGCGAACGCACGCGACGCTTCGAAGCGATCGGGCTTCAGCGCAATATCCCCACCGGATGCAGCGGAGAGAAGAAGAGCCATGCGGCACGCGTCAGTCCCATACCGATCGATCAACTCAAGGGGATCAACCACGTTGCCCTTGGTCTTCGACATCTTTTGGCGCTCCGCGTCGCGCACAAGGCCGTGCATGTGCACCTCGCGGAACGGCACATTGCCCGTACACTCAATACCGAGCATCATCATGCGCGACACCCAAAAGAACAAGATGTCAAAACCCGTGATGAGCAGCGACGTGGGATAGAAAGTTCGCAAGTCTTCCGTGTCATCAGGCCAGCCGAGCGTCGAAAATGGCCATAGTCCTGAACTAAACCAGGTATCGAGAACATCGCTATCCTGCTCGAGTTCGGTCGAGTGGCAATTCGGGCAAACGGCGGGCGTCTCACGCGCCACTGTGATCTGATGACAATTCCGGCAGTGCCAGGCAGGAATACGATGTCCCCACCAGAGCTGCCGTGAAATGCACCAGTCGCGGATGTTCTCCATCCATTGAAAGAAAACCACCTCGCGATCATCCGGAACAAAGCGGATGTTGCCGCTGCGAACGGCTTCGATCGCCTTCGCGGCAAGTGGTTTCATGCGAACGAACCATTGCGTGGAAACTAGCGGCTCGATGATTGTCTTGCAACGATCGCACTTGGCGATGTTGACCGTATAAGGTTCGGTCTTGACCAACTCTCCCGATTCTTCGAGCGCAGCTACAATTCGTCTGCGCGCTTCGAACCGGTCAAGACCCGCGTAAGGTCCAGCGGCACTGGTCATACGCGCGTCTTCTCCGATCACCTTGACGAACGGCAGCCCACGGCGTTTGCCCACCTCAAAGTCGTTTGGATCGTGGGCCGGCGTCACTTTCACGACGCCGGTTCCGAAGGCAGGATCAGCGAGCGAATCAGCGACAATTGGAATCTCACGGCCCATAATGGGCAGAATGGCGGACTTGCCGTGCAGATGAAGATAGCGCTTGTCTTCGGGATGCACGACCAATGCGGTGTCACCGAGCATGGTTTCGGGGCGTGTTGTAGCGACCGTTAGCGTTTCCTCGGACCCGCTCACCCGGTAGCGGATGTGCCAAAGATGGCCTTCGATTGCCTCATGCGCAGTTTCCACATCAGAGATGGCGGTCTGGCAGCGAGGACACCAGTTGACCATGTACTCGCCGCGGTAGATGAGACCTTTGTCCCAGAGGCGAACGAAAGTTTCGCGAACTGCGCGCGAAAGACCCGGGTCCATGGTGAAGCGCTCGCGCGACCAATCGACGCTGGCGCCCTCGCGACGAATCTGGTTGTTGATGCGGCCGCCGTACTCTTCCTTCCATTGCCAAACGCGGCGTTCGAACTCATCTCGGCCCAACTGCTTCCGCGTCAGACCTTCAGCGGCCAATTGCCGTTCGACCACCATCTGGGTAGCAATGCCGGCATGATCAGTACCCGGAAGCCATAAAGTCGTTTCGCCCTGCATTCGATGCCAGCGGACGGCGACATCCATGATGGTGTGGTCAAGCATGTGTCCGATGTGAAGCGAACCGGTTACGTTCGGAGGCGGAATAACAAGCGAGAATGTGCGGCCCGGCCGCGCCTGCTTAACGTCGACCTGATAGATGCCGGATTCGATCCACCACTGAGCCCAGTGCGGTTCAAAGCGCTGAGGCTCATAGACTTTCTCGAGCTGCATGGAAATTTTAGGGTAACAAGGGAACATGAAATTGAAAACCTCCGCTCCCTAACGGTCGCGGTTCTGTTGCGCCGGGGAAAGCTCCGCTCCGTTACCGTCGCGGTTCTGTGTTTTCAAAGACGGCCATCGGCTCGCCCTGCTCATGGACAACGTAATGAATTGCCGCTGATAGCGCATCCGCTGTCCATAGATAACGCGTGCTGCCGTGACGCGCCCAGCGACGACGACCGGGGTCGTCCAACGATGACTGATTTAACGCCCGGCTGCTGTAAGCTTTCAGCGTATTCATTACGATCTCCGGTTGGCAGGAGGCGCCGACCACCACATGAACGTGATTGGTGCGAACATGAGCCGCCCACAAGGTCCATCTGCGATGCTCGCAAACGTCTTGAAGACTTGTCAGCACGATTTGGCTGCGCGGGATGTCGAGCACGTAAGCGTGCTGAACCATGCGAACGTTGTTGGCGCGGCGGTCGTCGGGGTTGGGGAGAGGACCACCGAATTGGTTAAGATTTCGAGTTACGACACCCGGCTGACCTGGCAAGCGGGTCCCGTAACAGGCCCAAGTGAGGAGAAGGCCTTGCATTACCAAAGTCTCTCGCGTCTTTCGCCAATTTTGTCCCAAGTTGGGAAGGCGTGCGCGATGTAGTAGCCGAGAGCATCGCTTGAATGGGTGCGCAGACGGTCGGATTTGTCGAGTTCCGTGGTGGGCTGGCCGAAATGGTCGAGACGCCAGCAGATGCGTTCAAAATCCAAGATGAGCTCCTTGCAGCCGGGATCGACGAAAAGACGGATCTCGCCAGCGGCGCTGCGCAGACGGCTATTGACGAGATTGATGCGGTCGCGAACGGCTGGATTGGAGGCAGCGGCATGAACGTGAGCGACGGCCTGACCGCGGAGACCGGTGAAGAACTCGCGGATAAGGCTCCAGTCCGTTGAAGCTCCGCAGGTGCGGCGCTGATGGCCACTGGCATCGCCATAGACGTCAACTTGAAGCGCGCCGAAAGGCTGCTTGTAGCTCTGAACGCGCTCCCAAAAACGCTCACAGGCGAGCCACGTGTTGGCGTCTTCGAGAACAAGTTCACCGAGGACCTCAACCGTGTCGCCACTGCGCTGGGCGATGACAGAGCACATAGGGTTGACGTTGAAATCAAGCGACCAGATGAGGCGCGCGCCGGGCGTATAGGCGCAGGAGCGCACGTTCAGAGCGCGATCAAAGGCGTGGTAAGCACGGCCGACGGCGGTGGATTCGAAACTGGCCTCGAACTCCTGCCGGTAGAGACGCTCATCGAGTTCGCCGGCGGCGCTTGCGAGTTCCTCTTCGGTGACGTTGCCGCCATCGATAGTTTTGAAGTGGAAAGCTGCCCAATCGCGGTGGGACTGCGCGTACTGAAATCGATCGTACAGGTGATTGTGACCTTGGGGCGTGCCGATGAACAGGGCGCGGCCCTTGCGATCCGCGAGCGCGGGGCGAAGAACTTCCGACCAGACTTCGGGCTTCATGCCGGCGAACTCATCAAGGACGACGAAATCGAGACTGTTGCCGCGCAGCGAATCGTAGGCATCCGCACCGCGGAGCCCAATGGTTCCACCAGCATCAAGCCGTATGGTCAACTCGGTTTCGCTAATAGTAGCGGAGGCGCCGCGCACAAGATCCTTGAGACGCTCCCAGGCTATGCGCTTCGCCTGCCGGTAACTGGGCGCGAGGTACCAAGCAGTTGCGCCGGAGTCGAGCCACGCGGCGTTAAGAAGTTCGACCAGAGCAAGCTGCGTTTTTCCAAAGCGACGGCCGGCGACGAGGACGCGGAAACGCTTCGGACACCCAAAGACTTCCCACTGCGCGTGGGACAGCCCGAACTCAAAGTGACGGCTTTGCACGGCCACTCGGGGGGGGTCCGATAACAAGACATTCGCGGATAACTCTGGACGCGCCTTGCTGCGCGCCGGTGTCGCGCCAGCCGCATTGCGACTTTATCCAGAACGTGAGAGCTGCCGCGTTATCGCCGGAGGTGGCAATGCCGTGAAATTTTCGGAGAGCCTGTGTCCTGCCGTAAGCTGCGCCTTCGCGCAGTTCGTGCTGAAAGATTTTGAGGAATTTCGGCAAGGGGAGACGCAGTTGAGCGGCGATATCCTCCGGTGACACACCGAAGGTAGCTAGTTCGCGAACGTGCTGCTGGTCTTCAACAGAAAGTGTGTAGCGTAAGCGTGGCATAGATATGTATGTTTTGGGAATTGATTAAGCGGACTACTTGCGATTTCGGGCCGGACGGGAGGTCGCGGACGCGAAAACGTGCATTGGCTGAGGTGCGCGGTCTTGATTTGGGTAAATGTCCGCTCGGTAACCGTCGGGGTTCAGTCCCGACGCGCTTTGATTGAAGTAATCGGGGGGCAGCATGGCGGCCATCGCTTTGGCGGCGGCGAGTTCTGCCATATGGAGGCGGGCTTTTTGCAGCGCCATCGTCTGCCCATGCTTTTCAGCTTTGCGTGTTTCTTCGGCTTCGAGGCGTTTCTGCGAAGCAAAGCCACGCTCGGCTAACTGCCTTTCTTTTCTGCGCTGCAGAAGCTCCTGGGAGGCGCGGCGATAAGCGCGATCCTGGGCTGCGTGGTAGCGGACGTAGTTGTCGATCGTCGTGCGGACGCCGACAGTGTGCTGTTCGCGGGTCTGCCCCGGCGTGGGCGGCTCCATGGAGAAACAAGCTTCCTGCAAACCCAGGGCGCGCCGGCAGAGCCAGGTGTGCTGGGCCATTTTGACGACCAGCTCGATTTCGGCCGTACCGGCCGGCTTTTCTTCTTCGTGCAGCCGTTGCAGAAGCAGATCGTAATCGTCCTGGTTTTCGCACGGGAGGACGTAGAACCGGCCACAGAGGCCGTGGTTCACACTGTTGTGGGAGACTTTTTCTTTCGCGGCGGCGCTTTTCGGTCCGGTGCTTTTCCGCGCATTGGCGCGATTGGCCTTGAGCTTACGGAGGGATGTCGGCATAAGTGACCTCGCGTGCATTGTGGAATGCGGGCGTGCGGGGGCGAGGCTACGGAGGCAGGTTAAATAGTTGGCGGGAAAGGGAAAAGGAAATTTTCAGATCGCCGTGATCGGATTCCGTTGAGGGCTTAAAACGAACTTGTAAGGCTGCTCGGGGCGTGAGCAGGCGAGGAGCACAGTGGACGAATCGCTCCCAAGCTGATGGACCAGCTATTCGAGGATTTCAAGAAGCCGGAAGACATCATCGGTTCGGGTGCCGTCCGTCCAGCGAAAAGGGGTGTAGCATTTGTCGCAAGCCCACATGATCCCGGTTTCCTTTCCTGAGATGGGGGCGTGGCGAAGGAAAAAGATCCGGCTGCCGTGGCGCTGGGGCGAAAGGGCGGCCAGGTCACTGGCGTGGCGAAGGGTTTCGCCGGAATGGATGCCGAGAAGCTAGAGAAAATCCGCAGGAAGGCGGCGGCCGGCGAGCGGCCGATTCGGCTACTTCGTCGTTTTCGCCGGGGTCGAAGAGGGAAAGTTCATGTGAGTTTTGGGGTTTCGGACCCGATCGATCTGCGCGCGGACGATCTTCTTTCCGCTGGCCAGAGCTTGCTCGCGGTAGCTGTTCTGCACTCGCCGAGGCTCCGGATCGGAACGCGTCGAGGATTTTGCTTCTAATTCCGTTGACTCTTTCAGTGCCGTACTCCTTCTTCAACGATTGCACGTTTAGTTACCGGGATCGCTCGACCGGGCGCGATCGCGCGCGGCGGATTCGGCTACTTCGTCGTTTTCGTGGGGCTGGAAGAGGGAGTCTTGCCGTTCGGCGTCGTTGTTGGAACGGGGCTCTTTGGCACGGGCAAACTCAGTACCAGGACCTCGCCCGTTTCCGGGTCGGTCCAGCGACACGTCGGCGGGTACTCCGTCGCGACGATCTGCTTGCCCTTCGCGCGAGCTGCTCTCATGCGCCGGCGGCCTTCTGCGATCTGCTCGGGCGAGGGCGTCCAATGTTCGTTGCGCGATCGGTCTTGTGTCGGCATAGCCGTCATCGCCTTAGCGATTTCTGGCGTGATGGGTTTCACTTGATTCGCGGCTTGGGAGGCGGGATAGGTTTGCCGGTTTCCGGATCAAGCGGCAGCGGTGAGTAATCGGTGTGCGCTTCGATGACAGTTTTTCCGTTCGGAAGCACTGTTCCGGAGCGCTTCGGAGTTAGCAGGGCCTTTTTACTGGAGCGATTCATTCATTCGGCGACTGATTTCGAGTGTTGCATCAAGGTCGACACTCTTTATTCAATGCTTGCACGTATTGCGGGGCCAGCGTGCGCCTGTTCGTGTGAAAGTCCTAGCTCCCGGTACCGGCCGTTTGCCATCAGGCGCACGCCGATTTCCATCGCCGCTTCGCCGTCCGAATCGAACTGGTAGCCGTGGTCGCGTTCCAGGCTTTCCTTCGCTTGTGCTCCCGGCAGGGATGCGACGAAAGCGTGGGCTTGTCTCCTCAGATGATCCTTGAGCGGCCCGGTGCCCGCGCCTTGCAATGCGTGATCGAGCTCCTCTTGCAGGAACATCGCGCGGTCCTTGTCGGACAAGCTCGCGTGATCCTTGAGGAGAATAAGGGATTTGCCGCGAGCAGGACCTCGCCCGCTTTTTTTGCCGTTGGAATGACATCTTGCTTGAGAAAGCGGTCGACAAGCGGCTGCATAGCGCCCAGGCCGAGCCGAGGAAGAACGAACCTTGCGCCGGCGAATTGTCTTCAAACAGGTCGCTCTGCGGATCGTCTTTCGAGCGCTTCAGTTTCTTACGCTGCTCGTCGCGCGTGAGCGGGGAATTGAGTTGAGCAGTGAGGCGGTCGCCTTCGAGTTCGGCGCGATCGCGCTGAACGTCGGAATTTACTTCGTGGTTGGTTCTGTCGTCGAAGAGGGAGCGTTCCCGTTCGTCGTCGTCTGGTTCTTCTGATCCAGGTCGACCACGAGCGGACCTTCCGGTTGTGGCTTCCCACCGGGCCGGTGCCATCTCGTCCGTACCGCGATGACTTCGCCGCCCTTCTGGACGTACTGGCTGTAGAAGCGCCCGGCTGGCTTCGGGGAAGTGTTCGGCGACTCTTTGGATGACTTCATTGGCTACATCTTCATTCTGGGCTCTTAATAGGCGGCTGTAAAGTACTGCCAGGTCCGTGGCTTCCGCCTTACTCCTGAGGCCTAGCTCGCGCCATCGGCCGGTCATCAGGCGCGTCGCCGATTTCCACCGCTGCTTCGCCGTCCGAATCGAACTGGTAGCCGTGGTCGCGTTCCAGGCTTTCCTTCGCTCGTGGTTCCGGAAGCGATGCGACGAAAGCGTGGGCTTGTCCCCTCAGATGATCCCTGAGCGGCCCGGTGGCCACTTTCCGCGTCATGATCACATCCTGCGGTTGACAATCCAGAGAATCAATGTCAAGACAACGCTGATGATCAGACACGTGACCCAAGGAAAATAGAAGGTCGTGTTCTTGCCGCGCAAGACGACGTCGCCCGGCAGCCGTCCCAGTGGTAAATCCAACTTATTGATGAACAGGACAACGATGCCAAGCCCGACGAGGGCTAATCCGGCAAGGATGAGTAAACGTCCTAAGTTCATGCTGCCTTCAGTGTGACGCAATCGCATCCGGTTCTGCGTCTATTTGCTGCGATACACTGACCGCTGGAATGCCCCCTTTATGAGCGAATCGAAAACGTATCTTGCTGGCGCTGAGTTTACATCGCGTGCAAACGTGAGCGGCATGGAAGCATACCGTGAAATGTATGAAAAAGCCCGGCACGACCCAGAACGCTTCTGGGGAGACCTGGCACACGGCGAACTCTCATGGTTTAGCCAACCGTCTACCACTTTGGAATGGGACCCGCCCTTCGCAAAGTGGTTTTCGCAAGGACGCATCAATGCCTGCTATAACTGCGTCGACCGGCATCTCACGGACGGACGCAAGGCGAAAGCGGCAATTCTCTGGGAAGGCGAGCCCGGCGACCGGCGCGCGATCACATACGAAGAATTACACGGGCTGGTCACACGGTTTGCGAACGCGCTGAAGCACCTGGGTCTGAGAACGAATGACCGGGTGGTCATCTATATGCCGATGGTTCCCGAACTCCCGGTTGCAATGCTCGCATGCGCGCGGCTGGGCATCATACACAGCGTGGTCTTCGGCGGTTTTTCTGCGGAAGCGCTTCGCGCCCGCATTCACGATTTGGATGCTCGCGTGGTTATAACTGCGGATGGCGGATGGCGGAGGGGCAAGGAGGTTCGCCTTAAATCGACAGTGGACGAGGCGCTGGAGGGGTTGGCGCATATTCGGAATGTCATCGTACACCGGCGTACGGGCTCTGATATCACGATGAAACACGGCCGCGATATCTGGTGGCATGATGCTGAAGCCGCTGCGGCCACGAATCCATCGACGGCCGGGGTTTGCGAGGCGGTGGAGCTTGATTCCGAACATCCCTTGTACGTGCTTTATACCTCCGGCACTACCGGCAAACCGAAGGGCATTCTGCACACAACCGCGGGGTATCTGCTGCACACCACGATGACGATGAAGTGGGTCTTCGATCTGAAAGAAGATGACGTCTTTCTGGTGCACAGCCGATATCGGTTGGGTAACTGGGCACAGCTATGTCGTATACGGCCCATTATCAGCTGGGGCAACCGTCCTGATGTACGAAGGAGCGCCGGATTATCCAGCCTTTGACAGGTTCTGGGAGATCGTCGAGAAATATCACGTGACGACGTTCTACACGTCGCCCACGGCGATTCGCGCACTCATTCGTCAGGGCAACAAATGGCCGGACGCGCACGACCTTTCGAGCTTACGGCTACTCGGGTCGGTCGGCGAGCCCATCAATCCGGCGGCGTGGGAATGGTACTACCAGGTCATTGGCAAAGAGCGCTGCCCGATTGTCGATACGTGGTGGCAGACGGAGACTGGCGCGATCATGATCTCGCCGATGCCGGGCGCCGTGCCGATGAAGCCGGGTT
Source organism: Terriglobia bacterium (assembly GCA_963846025.1). Taxonomy (GTDB): domain Bacteria; phylum Acidobacteriota; class Terriglobia; order Bryobacterales; family Bryobacteraceae; genus Bog-105. The sequence continues at coordinate 331,746 of CAWJUG010000013.1, forward strand.
CCGCAACGCTGCCGCTTCCGGGGATTCTAGCGGATATAGTGGATGCCCGCGGAAAGCGGGTGCGCGATCAGGGCGAAGGCTATTTGATTGTTCGCCACCCGTGGCCCGGTATGGCACGCACGATTTGGGGCGACCCGGAGCGCTACAAGGAGCAATACTGGTCACGAGTACGCGGCGCTTATTTCACCGGTGATGCGGCGCGCCGCGACAGCGATGGTTACTACTGGGTGCTAGGTCGGGTTGACGATGTGATGAACGTGAGCGGACACCGCCTCAGCACGATGGAAGTGGAATCGGCGCTGGTGCATCACCCGGCCGTTGCCGAAGCGGCTGTCGTGGCCAAGCCGCACGAGATCACCGGCCAGGCAGTTTGTGCCTTCGTGACGCTGAAAAAGGGCGACTACAGCAAGGAAGTACTCGGGCAAGAGCTGCGCCAATGGGTAACGCACGAGATCGGCGCATTTGCACGTCCGGAAGAGATACGCTTCACCGATGCGCTGCCCAAGACACGCAGCGGAAAAATCATGCGGCGGCTTTTGCGTGAAATTGTCACGTCAAACTCGGTGACGGGCGATGTCACAACATTGGAAGACATGACAGTGGTAACGACGCTGGCGTCACAGCATGACGAGGAGTAGCGCAGAAGCCAGCCCGCTTACGGCAGCAAAACAATCAACTCCATCTGCGGATTTGGGAAATCAGATGGCGCCCAGACCGCAAAATTGCGCGAGCGCCGGATTGCTTCCCAGCACGGGCCGTCCTGGTTGAGGCTGAAGTATTGATAATTCAGCTTCACAGGAATAGCGGTGGGCGGAATTACATGGCGCATGGATAAACCGGGGAGAGCGTTACGCACCAGATGCTCCAAGTGTGTCGCGGAGCACGGCTTAATGAGCTGCGGCGCTTTGCCAATCAGTTCGCCTTCCGGCATCTCGGCGTTGACCGCGAGATACATTTTCGTGTTGTGCAGGTACTTGTCGTCGTTGATGGCAGTTGCGTAGATGGACGCGCTGGTATATCGCAGCGGGAGCGAGACAAAGTTGCTCGGAATGACTGTTTCGAGAAGATAGCGCAACTTGTCGTCCAGGTCGGTAAAGCGCGGCCCGAGCTCGCGATGATCGTACAATGGCAGATCGCGGGGAAGAATTTTCGTCGAGAACGTGGTCAGCGCGCCGCCTAATGCATTCATCGCGTTGAACAGCACTTCCGGGTGACCACGCCGCACCTCAAAAAGATGGCGCATCTGCGGCAAGAATGTATTTACGGTGTAGAGCAGCCAGAAGTTCGCTACGTCCGAGGCGCTGAAATCAGCTAAACCCTGACTTTTCTGCCGCCGCATACCAGAAAGCGTCGCGCTCTTGGCGATCAGGATTTCGAGCAGCCGGCGAAGAATGGACATCAGGTAGTCGCTGGCTTGTATGTCGAGCAGCGGCGGAACAAATACCGGATCAAGCTGTAAAATCCCGCTATCCGTCCGCGTCACGCGCGCGATTTTCATGACCGGCGTACCCACTCGCGCTTCATTGTCGACGAGCAGCCGGAAATTCTTGCGGGCCACCTGGACCGGGCGTTCGATCTGGGACGCGTTTTCATCGCGAAGCAAACTTACTTCGGCACGGTAGCGGGTGTCGGCGTTCGGACTGACGCTTGTGGCGATGTTCACCGCCCCCGGTTGCCAGGCTGGAACAGCCAGATGGACTTCAATCGTTTCGCGCGTAGCGTCGAAATAGGACGCTAAGGTCTTTGGCGCTGGCGCGGCATCACTGTCCGGAATATCGAAGACCAAACCGTCGGGAAAGATGCCTGAAGCTCTGTCAATCGCGAGCTCACCGGCCGCCAAAGCCTCACGGCTCAATGTAAGTGTGCGGAATCCCCATGGCGAGAAATTGAGAGCGTCCGTCCGGAACTGCAGCAGATCTTCATGAAAGACATCCTGCGCCTGCAGATGCTGGGGAGATAGAAACGTCCCCTTAGCCCAGATGACGGGTTGAAGCCTTCTCATAAGTGGCGGTCACTGTCAGGATACAGCGTCGGTATCGATCAAACGAGCTAATTAGGAGTTAATCAACACCATTGGCGCGCTGATGGAAATGGAAGCCGGAGTCATCTGAATCGAGCTGGCGCCGCACGTAATCGTTACGCCCGTCAGACCGCTGATACTAATCTTGCCAACCGACGCCTGTATCGTAATATTGCCCAAATCGGCTGTCTCTGAAATGTTGCCCATGCTCGCCGTGGTTGAAATGTTGCCCATATCGGCTTGCGTAGAGATGTTCCCCTGGTTGGCTGTAACCGAGATGTTCCCCTGCTGCGCCGTTTCCGAAATATCCTTCATTACCGTGATGGTTCGCTTGCCTTGCTGCACGGCAATGGTGTCGTTACCGGTCTCGACGGTTCGCGACTCGTCCACGTGAATCGTGCTAGTGCGATTATTCTTCACGGTTCTGGTCTCATCGTGTTTAATGAGCGAGTTCCAGTCCTTTTGCGCCTGAACGTAAATCTCTTCGGAGCCGTTCTTGTCTTCGAACCGCAGCATGTTGTAGTCGGAAGAGCCTCCGCCCTTGCTGCTATGCGTGAGAATCCCGCTCTGCGTTTTGTTGTCCGGCAGCGTGAAGATCGGCATGTTGGTGGCGTTGTAGACGCTGCCGACGACAATTGGATGGTCCGGGTCACCTTCGAGAAAACTTACGACCACTTCGTCGCCTACACGCGGAAGCCACTGTTGGCCCCATGAGTTTCCGGCCCATGGCTGAACCACTCGCAGCCAGCAGGCATTCTTGCCATCGCGATCCCACGGAAAAATCACCTTCACTCTGCCGTACTTGTCGGGCCAGATCTCCTCGCCACTGCTGTCGGTTGCGACGAGAGCAGTTTGTAAGCCATAGATAAGCGGTTTCGGGGTTACCTGCCGGGGCACATGGGTTACGCTTGCATCGATGCACTTGAACGTATTGCTGTAAGCGTCGGGAACGTCATCGCGGTTGCGGTAAGCGGGCTGTTGGTGGCCTTGATGGACCACTTCCGTGAGAAGGTAACTACCAGCGGCGACGCCGCCGGTAACACTGATCTTGTAGCCCGTGATAAAAGCGCGGCAGCGCGAAACTCCGTTGCACTCTACTCGCGTGGCCTCTTCGGCGAGCATCTTTACAGTGCTGAGCTTTTGTCCCTCCGGCTTGACATCTGATTGCCGGCTTGAGGGCTCGTTGAATTTCTTCGCGTACTCACCCGGGAAATCATACATGGCAAAGCTCTGGCCAGCGGATGCAACTTCTGTAGACGGTTCAGAGCCCTCCAGATTGTTGCTGGGCATTTCGTGGTGATAATCGCGAAGAGTCCATTTTCCTGTATGGATTCGCTCTTCGGAAGACCATACGCGGATGGTGTCTTGAAGATCCTGAATACCGGTGACCGGTGAATACGCAAACGAGGATTGCGCCGGCAGGCTGGTATAGCAGGACGGCGCGTCCGCGATTACCAGCTTATGGCCGTGCTGCTCATCGGGAGCGAAGTAGTAGTAAATACCTTCTGCTTCGAGGATGCGACTGATGAAAGCGAAATCTGTTTCACGATATTGAGTGCAGTAGTCCCAGGACGTGTATTCTTTGGTGGTGTTGTCCTGGAAGGCACTGGAGTAGCCGGCTTCGCTGATTACCTTAGCGACGATTTGGGGAACCGTCTGATCCTGGAAAAACCGAATATTCGAATTGAGGTTCAAGAAAGAGAACCACGGCACCAATACGGCGGTGTAGTGCGCAAATTCATCGTCGACGTCGCCAGTGGAGAAACTTTCGCAGTAGCCGGTTATTGCTTTGGGTTCACCGGAGCCCTCAAGTGTGACATTGAGCGTAAACATCTGGCCGACCAAGGTATGCGGATGGACCTTAGACGGCATATTGTTCATGACGTCGGCCACAATTTCGAGCGCGTAGCGGAACGGCCGCGAGATAGCCTCATATCCGGTGAAGCTAAAGACCAGTAGGACGTCGTCGCCTGCCGGCGTACTCAACTTGAGCAGCCGATTAGCTTGTGTAATGGTTTCGGGCATGCATTCCACTCCTTAGAAAGGCCGGCAAGGCGCACCGCTTGCAGCTGAAAAGGATCCGAGGGGTTGGAATTCTCTCCGGATCCTCCGGTCAATTCGAGTTCCAGAATCAAGCGTACTGGAATGCGCCGTCAGGGGCGATGCTGACGCGCACGGAGCTGAGTTTTTGTCCCTCGGCGATGCTGGTCAACAATTGCCGCGAGATATCAGGCAGCAAAGTATTAGTCAGGATATTGTCCACGTTGCGCGCACCGCTTTCCACTTCCGTACAACGTTTCGCGACTTCTTCTATGACATCCTGTTCGTACTGGAGCTGGACCTTATGATTTTCCAGCATACGGCGCTTTATTTTTGCGAGCTTCAACTCGATAATCTTTTTCAGATTTTCATCCCGGATTGGGAAATAGGGAATGACAACCATACGTCCCAAAAACGCCGGCTTGAAAATTTTGTTCAGCTCCGGCCTGATGGCTTTCAGAATTCCGTCTGCGCTCGGCATGGTCTCCGGATCAGCCGTGAGTTTGGCTAGCTGATCGGTACAGGCGTTTGTCGTCAGGATAATGATGCAGTTCTTGAAATCGATCTCGCGCCCTTCCCCGTCCTCCATCATTCCTTTGTCGAAGACCTGGTAGAAGAGTTCCAAAACGTCGGGATGGGCTTTCTCGACTTCGTCCAGCAGCACCACGGAATACGGCCGGCGGCGGACGGCTTCGGTCAGCACTCCACCTTCGCCGTAACCAACATATCCCGGAGGCGAGCCCTTCAGGGTGGAGACCGTATGCGCTTCCTGGAACTCTGACATGTTGATGGTTATAAGGTTGTGCTCACCGCCATAAAGCAGGTCAGAAAGCGCCAGCGCGGTTTCCGTCTTTCCCACGCCGCTGGGGCCAACCAGCATAAACACTCCGAGAGGCTTGCCGGGGTCATCGAGACTGGCACGTCCGGTCTGGATGCGTTGACTGATCAAAGCAAGCGAGTGACTCTGACCGATGACGCGCCGCTCCAGGTGTTTGTCGAGTTGTAAGACCGTGCCAATTTCATCCTTGATCATTTTGCCCAGAGGAATGCCGGTCCAACCGGAAAGCACCTGACCAACAATCGACGCATCCACACAAACCTGCATCAAAGCGGTTTCGCCCTGCACGAGATCCAATTCTCTGGTCAGCTCAGCTAATTTGGCACGAAGTTCCGTACCGTTCTCAGCGGTTGCGACAGCCGTTCCGCCGGTTGCCTGCGAAGCCGAAGCCGCCGGCGCTGACCCGCCGCCAGAAGCAGGAGCGGCTGGGCCTCCACTGGTTCCGTTGGCAGGTGCGGCATGTTTACCGTCAGCATGCGATTCGAGTTGACTGCGAATATCACGAATCTGCTCAACCAGTCCCTTGGTCTTTTCCCACTTTCCTTCGAGTTGTGCCAAATTCTCCGAGAGCATTCGGTTTTGCTCGAGTACCTGATCGATTCGTTCACTGTGGTCCGCCCCGGTGGCAGTTTCGCGCCTTAGGACACGTTCCTGAACCGCCAGATCATCCAGTTGCCGGCGCAGATCTTCGATGGCCGATGGTGTTGCATTCTGACCTAAAGCAAGCCGCGCACAGGCGGTGTCCAGAACACTAACTGCTTTATCCGGAAGCTGACGTCCCGCCAGGTAGCGGTGCGACAATTTAACCGCCGCCGTGACCCCTTCATCCAGAATGCGCACCTTGTGATGCTTCTCCAGCGCTCCCACGATGCCGCGCAACATAACCATGCATTGCGATTCGCTAGGCTCTTCTACTTTGACGACTTGGAAACGGCGCGCCAATGCTGGATCTTTTTCAAAGTATTTCTTGTACTCAGACCAGGTTGTGGCCGCGATAGTGCGCAGCTCACCGCGCGCCAGGGCTGGTTTCAGCAGGTTCGCCGCATCATTCTGACCGGCTTGCCCGCCCGCCCCGATCATGGTGTGCGCTTCGTCAATGAAGAGAATGATGGGAACAGGCGATTTCTTCACCTCCTCAATCAGACCCTTCAAACGGTTTTCAAATTCGCCTTTGATTCCGGCACCGGCCTGCAAGAGGGCCAAGTCGAGGGTGCGAACTATTACATTACGCAAGGGTGGCGGCACATCCCCGTGCGCCACGCGCATTGCAAAGCCTTCGACAACCGCCGTTTTGCCAACGCCGGCTTCGCCCGTAAGAATCGGATTGTTCTGCCGCCGGCGCATGAGGATGTCGACGATCTGGCGGATTTCCGAATCCCGGCCTAGAACGGTATCGATCTTCCCTTTTTTGGCATTCTCCGTAAGGTTGACCGTGTATTGGTCCAGATTCGGGCTTTTGCTATTTGCGGCTGGACCAGCAGCGGCAGCGGCCGCGGATCCCGGAAGTCCCGCCGATGCGGCTGCCGAATCCTCCGGCGAGCCTACCACGATATTGAAGAAGTCGCGGCGCAGGGTTTCGGGCTGAATAACCTGCAATTCACGACTGAAGTCCTTTGCAAGGCGAGACAACTCGTCGTCAGAGAGCAGTGCCACGATAGCAAAACCAGAACGGATTTGCGCCCCGCCAAATTCGAGCGAACCGATGGTCCAGGCACTGGTAAACATCTTCACGAGAGACGGGCTGAAGGACGGCGTGCGCGCGTTGCCGGTCTTCAACTTGTCGAGCGCGCGGTTCAACTCCGTGGTGAAGCGCGACTTATCCACTCCGAAGTGTTTAAGAATGTGGTGGAGATCTGTATCCTGCTGGTCGAGAAGCTTCGTTAAGAAGTGCTCGATCTCAATGTCATAGTGCGTTCGCGAGAGGCACAAACCGGCCGCAGCTTCGAGCGAACTTCGGGCGACATCGTCCATCCTCCCGACTAGTGATTTCAGATTGACGTTCATACTTTTACCTTTCCTTCGCGCCAACAATACTAACGCGTCAGCTATTTTCTAGAGTTGCAAAATCGTCTCGCAAGGATTGTATTCCATTTCGCGAGTTTTGGACCAGCTTACCCAACCTAATTGAGGCGCCGCATCGTCTGTAGCTCCTAACTGTAAGCCGGGTGTTTCTTCACGCTTCAATAACAACTGGACTTCAAAATCGAATTCTTCACCGGCAAAGAAACGCACCATGCTCTGTAAAGGTTTAAATGCGGTGCCGGAAGGCAGAAAATCCAAATATCTTTTCAAACTCAAAGGACCCAGAACTATGCGCACGCGTGATTGGGGATCCCAAATTTCATCGCCAGCAACCGCGCCGAAGCCCAATTGTTGAGAGGCCGCAAACCCGTCGTCAAGATTGCATTGCGAAGAGTCATCGAGCTGATACCACGCGCCCAAAAACTGTTCCACGCTCACCGGAACTGCGAAATAGTCACGCAGCATCAGGCGTAAAGCCTCCGCACTACGCGGTTGCTGCGCCAAGAGTCCAGCATAATAGGCGAACGATAGGTCCGGAATTTTCTGCCCGTTTTGCAGACCCTTCGTTCCCAGGCCGATGATATCCAGCAAGTATTGGGAAAACGCATCACCGCTTCCTTGCTCATATCCAACCAGAAACCGGTACTTCCGCCACGCACGGTAAAACAGCGACACCATCCGGTGATGGAAAATGTCGAGAAAATCGCGCAGCACGCGGTCGCGGTCGCGCAGCCGCTCCGCTACAAGTTCGGTGTAATACAGCGGAAGAACGCCCAGCGGACCTATCAGGCCGAGGAAATTCACGCGCATCAGCGGAGGTTTTCCGGGACGCACCTCGATTTCGTGAACTTCGCTGGCGGGAAATGTGAGTACAGCGCGTACTCCGAACCGTATCACTTCTGAATCGGGCGAACTGAAAAGGCCGACCGGCTTTTTGTTCGGATAGAAGATCTGCAACAGACGCACTGCCTGAAAGAATTCAAAAGAATAGGGTTCAGCGAAGAGCCGGTCCTCAACGTTGCTTCGCGTTAGAGCAAGATTTTCTGTCCCGCTCGCGGCTGCCATTCGCGGAGAACCTCCTTCCGTTGTTTCGTGCGCGCAATGAGCTGGCTGAAGCTATTCAAAGAGACATAAAGACCAAGAAAATGCTCCAGCACGGATGCGAAAAGAAAAACACCACTGCCGACGAACATCTCTTCGTCCAGCTCGAGGTTCACGCGCACGCCGCGAGCAAAACTGATGCCATGCTCTGAAATGACTCGCGCAAAGTGGCGTTTACTGCTTAGGGCAGTGATGCCAGCGATCTGCTTTTCCAGCGCGGGCTCCTCGGTGAAGTTGTAAAGCCGGAGTATCTCCTGCAGTGCGCCGCGACCGTCTTCCGTCAATGAGAGATAGTTCAAGGAAAAATGAGAGATCAGCCGCCACTGCAGACCATCTCGCATAGGAGGGCGCAGCGTGTTCGTCGGCTTCTGAAGCGAAACAATCCGCTTCACGGCCGACCCTCCCTCTAACTCAAATTCGCTGATCGGAGGAAGACGTGACGGCAGGTCCCGATTGGTGCAGGTACATCGGATATTTAACGTTTCCGTGCCCGTTTTCGCCGCCCGTCCAGACATGTCCACCAGGCTGAGGTACACCTCCGTACCAGAATCGTGTTCGCGAGTGGAGGGGCGCCTGGTCGCGTTCCAAAAGGTTTGGTCGCGATTGGTTCGTCCGTGCTGACTTGAATAAAACGGTTCGTACTGAGTGACCTCGCGTCGATCAGGGCTGGAAGTCCTCACGTTATCGACAGAAAAGACTTCCATTGCATGGCGACGCCGTACATCCGGTATTACCGAATACTCGAAGCGGATCTGTTCCATCATGATGGGCTCCGCCGAAACAGGGAACAAATTAACGATAGGAGTGCAGCCGAGCTTGAAAGTGGATGCGGTTATATTCAGCTCAAGCACCTGCTGCCGGTCGGTGCGCTCGAAGCGTGAGATCAGGAATATGATCTCCGCTTTTGTCGAGAACGCCTCAGTCGATAAGACGTCCAGGTTGCCCAATTCCACAAACAGAAACTTCTCGGGGAACGTGAAATACTCTTGCAGGACGCGATACCCGGTGAACGAGCGTCTGGGATAGGGCAGAACCGCCTCGTCATCACGGAAGCCCATCGCGCGCAAGCTAGTGGCGGGCAGTTCGATGGTTCGCTGTTTCGGATCATCCGGATTCCGAACTAAGATGCGAAGGCAATTATTGAAGAGCAGCTCATAAAGCGCGTAAACGTCTTTGCCCTCACCATGCAGGAAGAAGCGCAGGGTGTCCAACGCCAAAGTCTTGAACTGTACATCGGGAAAGCACGACAGTTCCAGGCTGCAGGCGGATACTGCCTCAGGAGCCTTTACCGGCGGGTCCAAGCGTTCCGGAGCACGCCAGCAAGCCTTCGAGACGCGGACCGGCGAAACGATGGTTTCGAAGCAAGTACGGAATTTGCATTGGATGCTGTCAATCGGACGCGAATATAACAGCGACTCACGGGGAATGCGCAAGTTCGTCGTCAACTTGCCTTGTTCGGGGTCGACGTGGAACTCAACCACCGAAAAGGAAGGCATGGGCCGAAGGTAATGCGGGTAAAGAACGTTCAGGAAGGATTCGACAATTTCCGGGAAATCGTCGTCGATCTTCAGGTGAACGCGCGCGGCCAGGAAGGCAAAAGCTTCGACGAGCCGCTCCACGTGCGGGTCTTCAGATCCGGTTGGGCCAAGCAGCAGATGCGAGGCGACGGTGGGATACTTTTCCGCAAACTCCGCACCCATGGTGCGCAAGAAAGACAGCTCGCTCTCGTAATACTCTAGGAGCTCATCGCGCATGAAGTTCGCTTTGCACTTTGCATTCGCCGTTGGCTAGCTCAACCACAGCGCCGAAAGCAATCTGTTCCGGACTGGGATCAACACGCAACAAGCCTTCAATGACAAATCGAAGAACGGGAATTTTTTCATCCTGGTCGGGCGCAAGCGTTACGCGCGGGTTCGCCACGCGAGGCTCAAATCGCGTGATCGTCTCTTGCATCGATTGCAGCAGTATTTGGCGATCGTGATTGTTCTTTGCGCTCATGGACGTAACATCCGGAATGCCGTACATATACAGTGAGCGAGCGAGTTGCGATTCCGCCGGGGCAGTAACAACAGGATGGCGAGTGTTGAGCAGCCATTCCAGGTCCCGGCGCACGGCATCGCGGAGTTTTCGCAGTGACTCCGAGCGGGTCAACTGCTTCTCAGGTATCCTCAAATCTTCATCAATCAGCCGATCCAGTACAGAGAGACCGATCGGCGCTTCGCCGCGAGCCCGAGCCATGAGAGTGCCTCTTATACTAGCTGATCAATCCTTCCTTGCGAAGCCAGGCGAGTGTTTCCGGGTTCGCGGTGCCTGTGTCGTCGTTGAGTGTGGCGGAAGGCAGTTCGGGAAAATCGAGCAAGAAGGCCTTTAGCTCCGAGCGAAGGGCCTTTGCGGCGTCGGCGTAACCAAGCTCCTCGCAGGCTTTGATCGAATAACGCTGCAAATCGAGCCAGCCCCGTCCGGTGGTATTGCTCATAGCACCTTCGGCCGTCTCCAGAACGCGTTTCCAATTGTTACCGGCCGCGGAAGTCTTCAGCGCAACACGAATCTCCGAAGGCGGCGCATGCAGTTCCGAGCCGGCTGCTCCGTTTGCTGCACGAACCTCTCCCCACCGCAAGGCACGCAGCAGGAGGTAGGGGACCGGACTGGATGGATTTTTCTGCCGCAGAAATTGGGCTGCGGCCACAACATGCAAGACCGCCTGCGCCGGACTTTTAATCTCTCCTAATTCGGAAAGGTCGAGCTGATCGAATCCGAATGCAGCGGCCGGTGCAGATGAACCTGGTTCGCCAGGCTCGCCTGAGGCGTCCGAAGCAGTTGCCGGCTGTTCGGTGATCTCAATCGGATCCGGATCTTTTTCCAGCTTTTTCAAAAGCAGGATCTGAACGACGTTTCCTACTTCTTCAAATGCGCGGGTCAGTTGAGTGAAGGACGGCGGGTCATCGGAGAACTTCTCCGTGCAGAAGGTATCGAGATCACGCAGGGCTTCCCGGCCCTCCTGCAGTTCGTGCGCGAGCGTCTTATAGAAGGCTTTTTCGGTTTGTTCGACGGCCAGGTCGAACTCTTCGGGAGGAACTTTGCCTTGCTTCACCGCATCGAGCCGTACGGCCTTCTTGGCGTTGTCGTTGGCGACATCGGTCTCGTAGCCCATGGCGCGCGCATCCTGATACGCAAACCAAGTGTGCTTCGCTGTCTTTGTCAGAGCGATGCTACGAAGAGCGTAGATCGAGTCGTTGGAACTGCCAAGCCAATCGAGCGGCGTCCGCCGGTCGCCAAGATCGCCTTCATCAATCTCCGGGTAAACGTTGTCCCAGAATTTCTCCAAAAGCGTCTTGGTGAGCCGAAGGCCAGACGTAAGGCCAGGCACGCGCTCACGGTATGTCCAGGCCTCAGTTAGCCAGGCCGCGATTTGAATATCCTTGGTCCGCTTGATCAGCGCATCTTCGGCCGTTTGCACAACCAGCTTGTAATCGGCTATCTTGGCGTCGCGGCCCAGGTTCATCTTAGCGATGACAGCGGGATCTTCCCTCCGGCGCGCTTCTTCGATTTTGGCGTAGATGGGATCGTACCGGAGGCGCGCTCCGGCTGGGTTGTCACCCGGAATAGGCTCCAGGAAACGTTCGATATCAGGCATTCCTGTTCAGGCGAAAACAGCTTACTACTTATTCGGACGATACTTCAACAGGTGCGGCGTTCAATGGATAAATCTCCAATTCCCGCACTTCGAGCAGTGGAAACTCCTCGCCATCTACTAAGAGATTCTTCGATCCAAAGGGAGCCACCTCTCCCGCGTCATCCTCACACCACTCCGTTACGCGCCCAAGCCGCACTTCTTCGTCCGGGTGTTGCCATGAAAGCGGAGAGACAGCGGGGAGCAGAATTTCGCCTATATCGCGCGACCGGAAGGTGGGTCCGGTAAGCAGCTTGGCCGGCGTCCACAGTAGATCGCGGAGCCGTTGCGGAGCCTGTAGGCGAATACTTGCTATATCGTGAAATGAAATCCAAAGATAATCGCCGCCAGCAAACAACTCGAGTTTGTCTCCAATACGCGAGTCGGCATCAGACAAGGTCTTGAATTCTTTTCCGTTCAGCTTTCCGGAGACGTTTGTCGAAGCCCCGTTCAGAACCTGTTTGGGATAAGTCTTCTGCTCGAACATTTCGTCGCGCAGACGCTCGGCGTGCAGCGCGGCCTTGTATAGCAAAGTTCCGAGAAAGGAGTCTTTGCTTCCTTCTTCTTCGATGATGTTCAGCTGTTTTTCGGCCCGATCGTACTCGCCGTTGAAACAAAGCAGCTCGAACAGAAATGTTCGGCCCTTCAGATCCGCTGGATTGTCTCGAAGATGGGCATTCAAGGCCGAGATAGCCTCCGAGAGCTTCCCGGCCTTGAAGAGTTGTTGGGCGTCCATTCAGAACATGCCTATGCTGACGCTTTGGTGTTCTTCGAAACGTCCCAACCGAACGGAATCTTGGTGCCCAGTTTTCCGGTTGAATCTTGCGGCCAATAGGTAATAGTCAGAGACTTGGCCGAAAGCGACACGGATTCTGATGGCTTACCGCCGCCGGCAGCCCCACCCCAGCTAATGCTGTCGACGAAGACTTCCGACATATCGTACTGATAGTAGATCTCGGTCGTGTCGCCGCCAGTTGCCTCACGGACGATCATGTTCCCTTTCGCGATGTGAGTTCCCTGGCAACAATTCTGGAACATCAAAGGCGACGATTTGTCGAGCTGCTTCTGCAACGAAAGGCTGCTGAGATCCACCTTTCCAGCGCCGCTTCCGGTACCAAATGCCACGCTTGAGGGATTTGATGCGCCATTTGAAAAGCTGAAGATTTCAATCCAGCCTTCAGCGCCTTTCTTCTCCGACTCACCTTTGATTCCATCCAAATTCAAGAAAATTTCTACAGCCATGTTCTCTCCTTTTGCTTATACACACTTGTACTGCGCGAGCCCTAAGAGCCCGGATGATGGTTAATTGTTTACCTGGTTGGAGATCAGCCAGCCGCGGGCGGCGGAAGCTCTGCGACCAGGCGTAAGGAAACGCCCAATTCGTCTAGTTGGAAATGCGGGCGCAGGAAAGCAACTGCGCGATAGGCACCCGGCTTGCCGGGAACATCCACGACTTCGATACGCGCGTCTCGCAACGGATTCTTCGCCTTTAAGGCTTGCGAGGCGTCATCGACGCCGATTACGTATTGGTTGATCCACGTGTTCAGGAATCGCTCGCACTGATCGCGAGACATGAAACTCCCGATTTTGTCGCGCATCATCGATTTCAGGTAGTGCGCGAAACGGGATACAGCCATGATGTAGGGCATTTGGGCGGAAAGCCGCGAATTGGCGTTGGCGTCCTCTTTGTTATAGAGCTTCGGCTTTTGCGCCGACTGCACGCTGAAGAACGCGGCATAATCGGTACCCTTGCAGTGCACCAGCGGAATAAATCCGTTATCAGCCAGTTCTTTTTCCCGGCGATCAGTGATGGCGATCTCAGTCGGACACTTGAGCGCCACATCACCCTCATCGGTGCGGAACGTATGTGCCGGAAGGCCCTCCACAAGGCCGCCGCCCTCTACGCCGCGTATGGTGGTACACCAGCCGTAGTTTGCGAAGGCGCTGGTCAGACGGCTTCCCATGGCATAGGCGGCGTTGCCCCACAAGTATTTGTTGTGCTCGGTACCGTCTACGTGCTCCTCGTAATTAAAGCCCTCCACCGGTTTGGTGTCCTTGCCGTAAGGCAGGCGCATCAGAATGTGGGGCAGGCAGAGGCCAACGTAACGGGAATCTTCGCTCTCGCGAAAACTCTTCCACTTGGCAAATTCGCTGCTGTCGAAGATTTTTGTGAGATCTCGCGGCTGGCCTAGATTGGCGTAGCTGTCCAGATTCAACATCTCGGAGCCAGCCGACGTAAAGAACGGCGCGTGCGCGGCCGCGGCCACATGCGAGATCTTTTCAAGCAGCTCAATATCTTCCGGATGCTTAGTGAACTCGTAGTCGCCGATCAATGCGCCAAAGGGCTCGCCGCCGAAGACGCCGTATTCTTCTTCGTAAACCTTCTTGAAAAGCGCGCTCTGGTCGAATTCGGCCGCGCGCTGCAGGTCTTTGAGAACTTCCTTCTTCGTCGCGCTCATGACGCGAATCTTCAGCATCGTCGAAGTTTCGGAACTGTCGAGCAGATACTTCAGTCCGCGCCAACTCCCTTCCAGCTTCTGGAAGGAGGCGTGATGCATTACCTCGTTGAGCTGAAGCGACACCAAGTGATCGATCTGCGCAATGCGGGCGTTGATCATCGCCTCGGCATCGCGCGAAACGGTGACCTCGCCTTGCAGAACCTGGGCCAGGAATTCCTTGACTAGATCTTTTCCTCGCGCCTGAGAAGAAGGCTCTTGCCCAAAACGCCCCTGCTCGACAATTTGGTCGAGCAAACTACCTTCAGCGGTAGTCGTCGTTGCTGAGGAAGGGACCGCCTGTTGGGTCTCGCTCATTTGCCATCTCCCCCTTTGTCGATTCCCATCTCACCGCGGAGCTTATCGAGCTTCTCGGTATTCGAAACGGCTTCCATCAGAACCTCATCAAGCTTTTCGTTCGTCTGTAGCGTGCCGCGCAGATCGGCGAGCTTACCGCGCAAATCCAGCAATTCACGAAGCGGCTTCACCTGCCGGGCTACTTGCTCCGGCTCGAAGTCTTCTAAACTCCTGAAATTCAGATCTACCTTGAGTTGACCGGCGTTCGGGTCGTCGCTCAATTTGTTCTCGACCGAATAAGCTAAATGCGGCTTCATACTTGCGAGAACCTCGTCGAAGTTGTCCGGGTTCACGTCGACAAAGCGGCGGTCTTTCAATCTCGCGACATCGCCGGTCGGTTGCCCCTGGAAGTCCCCGAAGACGCCGAGCACGAAGGGAAGTTCCTTTTTCTCGATTGCGTCCCCGACTTGAACGTCGTATGAAATCTGCACGCGGGGGGGCCGCACGCGCGTCAGTTTTTTCTGTATGCTTTCTCGAGCCATCCGTTACCTCTGTTGTTCTCTTCGCGAGCGGAGCGACATCAGTTGCTTCGCTTGCTCATTAATGTGGGATTACGCCTTGCAATGGTATCAGAATTCGCGCGAGGTGCAATAGCTGACGCAGATAAATATTGAAAACAGTGTTTGCGTCGCGAGTGGGGTATGCGATCCATGTGGTTGCGCATTTATACGTTGCAAATCACCTGCCAATTCAGGGCGCCAATCCGCCGCCGAGTGACTCTATGAAAATGCAAGCACTTACGACAGAAACGCGGGTGTGCGTGATTAAGTTTCGGCCGCTCGAAAAGAGTTTGGAGGTCCGAAAGGTTAATTGCTGGTGAAAGCGGATAACCAAGTAACCCTGCTACTACGATTCCAACTTCGCATCTAAGGTGATCTCGGTATCGAATAGCTTGGACACAGGACAGCCCTCTTTAGCCGACTGTGTTGCGCGCTCGAACGCGTCTTGAGAGGCTCCCGGTATACGCGCGCGCAGTTCCAGATGGCTACGCTTGATTGCGAAACCGTCGCCTTCCTTGTCTAGCGTAATGGTGCAGGTAGTATCGATGCTGTCGGCTTTGAGCCCCTCGTTCTGCAGCATCAGGGAGAGCGCCATCGAGAAACAGCCCGCATGGGCCGCCGCCAGCAGCTCTTCCGGATTCGTTCCGTTGCCCTGTTCAAAACGAGTCTTGAACGAATATTGGTTGTTGGCGAGCACGCCACTTTCGGTGGAGATGATTCCCGCACCGCTTTTCAGGTCGCCTTTCCATTGGGCTGTCGCTTTACGATTCATGTCTACAGATTATCGTTTTTGGTTTGCGTCTGCGTTGGTATGCCCTCGCACCTCAATCCAGCGATTTGCGACCATTGAAGTTCCCGCTGATGACGCGCAGTAGGCTCCGTCCGCTAGTTTCTCTGGCGCTGCTTGCGGCGCTTGCAATTCTGGCATCTCTCTTCATTGCCAAGGATGTCGACTTCCGTGTTTATTGGCTTGGAGTTACTGGATTTTTCAGCGGCGTAAGGCCGGCGTACGGCCCGCAAAGCGGACTTGGGTTTCCTATGGAATACCGCTATCCGCCCGTGACTTATATTCTCCTCTGGCCAATTCGATTGCTTCCGCTGCGCCCGGCAGGTTTCTGCTGGATGCTGGCGGCATGGCTCAACGGAGTCTGGGCCATTTGGCTTGCTTTGCGGGTCCGGCGGCTCCAATTCGACCGGAAATCGGTTCTGGCAGTTTGCGCCTTTCTTATGTGCCTACCTTGTATTGGCCGTGCGGTACGGAAACGTTCAACCCTTTGTCATTGCCTGGATTTTCGCGGCGCTCATTCTTGCGGAAACGCGACCGCTTTTCGCCGGCATTCTACTGGCGCTGGCCGCCACATTTAAAATCTGGCCGGTCCTTTTTGTCCCTTGGCTATTCCCGCGCGAACGGCGGCGGGCAGCGGTATGGTTTGGAGCCGGGCTGGCGGCATTCTGGACCGCTCCGATAATCATCTTCGGCGCCCATCCATATTGGCTTTTGCTGCGCGATTGGTACGCGGCAGTGGGCCGTGTGGGGGCGACCTACTCGGAGTTCTATTATTTCCCCGGACAGTCTCTGCGCGGTCTGCTCTTAAGGTGGCTCACACCGGTTGCTCCGCCACTACAATATTTCCCACGCATCAATATCTTGTCTCTCGACCCACAGACCGCAATCCACATTTGGATGGCTGCCGGCGCGCTGCTGTACGGCGGGTTTGTGATCTGGATGCTGCGGTCCGATCACCGCACTTTATGGGTTTGGGACGGCGTCGCCTTCGTCCTTTACTCAATGATCGAGCCCTTTGCAGTCAAGAGCGGACTCATCTCGCTCGCGCCGGCCGTCTTAACAGCCGGATGCCTGTTTGCACTGCGCAACAAAGAGGCAAGAACGGCGGGAAAGAAAGCCGTGCAGTGGGCCGATGGCTTGTTCCTGATGGCCTGCGCTATTTCGTTCCTGCAGGCGATCCTGCAGTACAAACCGTGGCAGCGCTACCTGCTCAGCTTTGGTATGGATTTCTGGGGTGAATGTCTGTTGCTGGCAGCGTTCACCATTTGGATCGGTTGCACTCGCGTGGCTCAGGCATTGAGCACGCAAGAATCAGGACAAGCGGGAGATTGCGGCCAACATGCGTCCGGAGTTCTCGGGTTCCCGCCGGAAGGAAAAGAACTGTCCGCTCTGACAAGCCGTGCACAGTTCGCAATCGAAGATGTGACTTGAAGAAACGCCGGCGCTTTCCATTTGACGCTGATTCGCGCACGCCAGGTCCACTGTTCGCGACAACTCTTCCTCAGCGCCCCATTCCGGAAACCAGGTGGCAAAGTGGGCCGCGACGTCCGGACCCACGTGATAGCAACAATCGCGGATGCACGGACCCATGGCGGCATATACGTCAGCGGGCGCCGTACCGAAATCGCGCGTCATCTGCTCGATGGTGCGGCTGACAAGCTCGCCTGCGGTGCCGCGCCAACCTGCATGCACCGCGGCGACCGCGCGCGTTCGGCAGTCAAGCAGCAGGATGGGCACGCAATCCGCGGTGCGAATTCCGATACTCTTACCGGCATCATTCGTGATGAGTGCATCGCCTTGCTGTTCGCGGTGTTGCGACCGCCACCCATTGGCATTGCGCACTTCGGTAGAGTGCGCTTGTTTGAGAGTGATGTCTGCTTCGGGATTCGCATCCCGCGTGCCAAAACCGTGCTTCTGCCAGATAAACTCCTGAAATCCGTCACAACGGTAAATACCGTCCGGACCGAGCCGGAACGAATTGGTCATATCCATTTGACGTGAAGAAGCGGCTGAAGGCTTCTAGACGCGACTGAAGGCTTCCAATTGCCCGGCCTTTTTCTTGCGCGCCAAATCTGCGCGATACCAGTCGAGCGTCAGGCGCAAGCCCTGCTCGAACGTGAATCCGGGCGCATGCCCCAGATCGCGTACGGCGGCGCTTATATCTGCTTGCGAATCGCGCACATCGCCCTCACGCGGGGGGCCATACAGCGCGGGCAGATCGATACCTTCAATGTCCTGCAGCAGACGCCAGGTCTGATTTAGCGTGTAACGATTCCCGTTCCCCGCGTTGTACAGGTTTCCGGACACGCCGTTAGCCTGCGACGCCTTCAGCAGCAAACTTACTACATCGTCCACATACGTGAAATCGCGCGATTGCTCACCGTCGCCATAAATCGTGGGACTTCGCCTCTCAATCAAGCAAGTCAGAAAAATCGAGAGGACGCCAGAGTAGACGCTGGTGGGATCCTGCCGGGGGCCGAACACATTGAAAAAGCGCAAGGACACCGTCTCCAACCCGTAGCACTGCGAAAACACGTTTGCATAATACTCGCCTACCAGCTTTTGCAATGCGTAGGGGGACTTCGGACGCGGCATCATGTCCTCAGTCTTCGGCAGCACCTCTGTATCGCCATACGCGGACGAAGAGGCCGCGTAAATTACTCGCCCGGCCTTGCCTTCCATTGCCGCCCGAAATACGTTGAAGGTGCCGTCGATGTTCGTTTCATGGCTGGGCGCCGGATCCAGGATCGATTTCGGCACCGAAGGTAGCGCACCCAGGTGGAACACGCAATGGGCGCCTGCAATTACCGGCGCTATCCGTTTGTAATCCCTAAGATCGTATTCGTCGACGTTGATCTGGTCGGCGACTTCTTCCAGATTGTCTAACTTGCCGGTAGAGAGATTATCAATGACGTGAACTCGTCTTCCCTCGGCCAGCAACGCTCGAACTAATGCGGAGCCGATAAAGCCAGCTCCTCCGGTGACAACATAACGTTTCATGTGAATTGTTCGCTGAGGACCTGCGTTCGCGCGGCCGCCTGCAGACGGTTCATAGAGCGCTCGGCAATTTCCAACGGCTCCCGGGTAAAATCAAACGCTTCGACCGATACCCAGCCCCGGTAATGAACGTCCGAGAGGGTTTCGAGCAGCGGGGCAAAGTCGTAATCGCCCATGCCCGGCTCTCGCCCATCCATCTCATTGACGTGGACGTGGCGAATGTAAGCCGCGTACTTTCGCACCAGCTCCGTGTGCTTGTCTGTCTCATCAACGGCGTTATGCACGTCGAACATGGTCTGTACCGCAGGACTGCCGATTTGCTTGACGATGCACACCGCATCCGCCAGGCTGTTCACGATATCTGACTGATTCAGAGGAAGCGCCTCAACCAGTACTTTCACGCCCCGGCTCTCCGCGTGCGGTGCAACGTGAGCGAGCTCATGAACAAACAAATCAGTAGCTTCCTTCGGCAACATGCCGTCGCGCGAGGAACGCTGTTTGGGCGAGCCAAACACCATTACCCCCTTCTCCTCGTCATTGGAAGGCGCTAGATCAGCGCATAAGTCGATCAACTGGTGCACATAATCCCATGTGCGCCGCCGAACAGATTCATCTCTGGCAGTTGCATGCAGGCCGTTGGGGGCAGCAAGGAGCCAGTGGAAGCCCACGAATGTTAGGCCGTGTTCCCGAAGGGTATGAGCTACTGCCTTTCGCGCTTCAAAGTCCAAAGCAGCAGGATCTCTATCTAGCGTGAACGGCGCAATTTCGAGCCCTTGGTAACCAAGCGCGGCCACTGCCCTGCACACCTGCTCTAAGGGCATATCTCCGAAAAGTTCGTTGCAGATTGCAAAGCGAAGGCCAACTGCCATTGCTTCAGTTTAGCGGCTGTTGCCGTCCGGCAATACAAAGGGCGACATACACGGCATTGTTCTCGCCGGCGCGTTTTCGGTCGATTTTTTGCCGCTCTGGGATACTCAGGAAAAACGGTCATGTGTAAAGACGAACTCCTGCTGCAATCGAAGCTGCCGCTGACGCTGAGAACGCGCGGAAAGGTGCGCGATGTGTATGAATGCAATGATCACTTACTCTTTGTAGCCACGGACCGTATCTCGGCTTTCGATTGCATACTAGGTAGCGGCATCCCGTGCAAAGGCCGCATTTTGACCCAAATGTCGCTGTTCTGGTTCGACTTTCTAAAACCGCTAGTCCCGAATCATCTCGAAACCGCCGACTTCAGTGAATATCCAAAGAAGCTGCATAGATATCGCAAAAAGCTGGAGGGCCGTTCCATGTTGGTCAAGCTCGCTGAGATGGTGCCGGTTGAGTGTGTAGCGCGCGGTTATCTGGCCGGCTCCGGATGGAAAGATTATCAGAAGACCGGCAAAGTTTGTGGCATTCCGCTTCCGGCCGGCCTGCGCGATGGCGACCGTCTGCCGGAACCCTTATTCACTCCGGCAACCAAGGCACAAACAGGACATGATGTAAACGTTTCTTTCCAATATGTAGCTGGCAAGTTGGGCATAGACCTGGCAGGACAATTGCGCGACTTCACTTTGGACATCTATGCTCGTGCTGCGGAGCACGCACTGGCACGCGGCATTATTTTGGCCGATACTAAGTTTGAGTTTGGTTTCGTGCAAGGACAACTTGTGTTAGCTGACGAGGTACTCACGCCCGATTCGTCCCGGTATTGGCCTGCGGATACCTACAAGCCCGGCGGCCCCCAGTTCTCTTTCGACAAACAATATGTGCGCGATTACCTGGAAACGCTGCCTTGGAATAAACAGCCGCCCGCTCCGGCGTTGCCCCAGGAAGTAATCCTTAAAACGAATGCAAAATATGAGGAAGCGTACTCTCGGATTACCGGCCTCGCCGTTAAATCAACCGGCGGCTAATTGATGATGACAAGCGTAAGCTGGGTCGACGTCGCGCTCATCCTGATCATCCTTTGGTCAGTGGCTACTGGCCTTCGCGCCGGGTTGGCTCGAGTGGTGGTTGGTTTTGTCGCCACGATTGCGGCGTTTTTGGTCGGCTTCTGGTTCTATCGATTGATAGCCGTCAAATTGAGTCCCTGGCTTAGGGATTCAACCGTGGCGAACTTTGTGGGATTCTTCCTTCTCTTTGTTGGCGTGCTGCTTCTCGGCTCTCTGGTTGCGACAGCGTTATCCAGACTATTTGAGTGGGTGGGCCTCTCCTGGTTCAACCGGCTGCTAGGCGGAGCGGCGGGATTTTTTCGTGGAGTTCTACTGATTGCGGTGATGGTGGACGTTCTGGTCGCATTTGCTCCTTCTCCGACGCCCGCAGATGCTGGAGCGTTCCGTCGTGGTTCCATACGTGAGCCACATTGCGAGCTGGCTGGTGGACCTTGCGCCGCGCGCGCTGAAAGACTCCTTCGATCAGCAGATGGAAAACCTCAGACAACAGCATCGGGCTAATCCGTCCCCGAAACATACGGTGACGGCCTGATTCGGGTCTGGCGTGAATGGCATCTCAATAATAAAGATTGCTCATTATTTTTGATCTTGACGGTACGCTCATCGACTCGGCACAGGATCTGGCCATTTCGATGAACGCTACGCGCACACACTTTGGGATGACGCCGTTGGACCCCTCACTTATCTACTCGTTCGTGGGAAATGGCGCGGCTACTCTAGTCAAACGAGCGTTGGGTGCCGACGCTGCTCAGCCGCTCTTAGATGAAGCTCTCGCTTTTTTCCTGCGTTATTACCGCGTACATGCGCTGGAGCATACGCGTTTCTATCCGGGTATACGCGAAGCCATAGAAAGACTCTCCACCAACGGCCATACGCTCAGCGTTTTAACAAACAAGCCCGTTCGGATCAGTCGCGACATCCTGGCAGCGTTGGACGTGGCGCCGCTCTTTCACCGCGTTTACGGCGGCGATAGTTTCCCCGCCAAAAAACCCGATCCCATTGGTGTTACGACGCTGCTCTCCGATACGAATATGCCGGCGTCGAGTGCGACATTAGTCGGTGATAGCGGCGTTGACGTTCAGACCGCGCGCAACGCAGGCATCCGGAGCTGCGGCGTCGCCTGGGGGTTCCAACCGGAGGCTTTCCAGGCGTATCCGCCGGATCTCATAGTTCATCGGCCCGAGGAACTGATTGAGGCTTTAGCCCGGGAAGGTCAATAGCTTTACTTGCATTCAGAGTAGACAACGATACTCGCTGCCGGCCAGCGGCATCAAAGTTCGCGGGCGAAAGCCATTGTTCGAAGTTTCTTTTTCTTTCGGGCCATTCGGAATCCAGCAGGGAGAACCAAGCCGTGTCGCGGTTGCGGCCTTTCACAATCATGTGCTGCCGGAAGATGCCCTCGAATTGAAAGCCGAAGCGAAGGGCAGCGCGAATTGACCGCTGGTTCAGCGCATCGCATTTCCATTCGTAGCGGCGGTAGCCCAAGTTCTCAAAAACATATCGCGCCATCAGCCACATCGCCTCCGTCGCGCCGGCGGTTCGCTGCAGTGACGAACCGTAGACGATGTGCCCTACCTCGATAGATCGGTGAACAGGCTCGATGCGGAGATAAGAAGCGTAGCCCAGCGCCTTCCCGTCTGTCTTATCGATGATCGCGAAGAACAGCGGATCTTCCGATGCCGCCTTCTTCCGCAACTGCGATTCGAACGCCCCGAAATTCGAGAACGGGCCATCCGCCATATAGGTCCAAAGATGGTCGTTCTGCGGGCCGCACGTGTTCTCATACAGGGATTCCGCGTGCAGGTCAGCGTGCAACGGGGTTACTGTCACGAAGCGGCCCTCGAGATTCACCGGGTTGGGGCGTGGCGCTGGCGAGGCGTCTATCTCGTTCGCCCCGATTGTCATCAATGACTTATTGTTCCCATTAAATCCAAACTTCAGTCAAGTGGATTATGAACAGCGTGTGCGTAAGCGTCCCTACCGCGTCTGTTGCTGTATACTGCAAAGGTTTATGGCCGCGCGCCCCATTTCCGCACGCGAACCGCTTAGGACACATGCGGTCCACCGAAGGCGCTGGCCAAGGCTCCTGGCAACTGTGTCGGCTATCGTCATCGCATTCTATTGCCTAGCATTCGCCGGTTTTGATTACGCTATGCATCAGTCTCCGGAAGCGTTCGGAAACGTGATGAAGCGGACCGGCCCAGCGCCGTTCCTGTTGTTCCCCTTCGAGAGCATGTGGAAGAATGCGCGAGCCGGAAAAGTGGCGATAGGCGATGCCGCACCCGATTTCACTCTTCCGCTACTGGATCGCTCAGGCAGCGTAACAATGTCGTCCTTCCAAGGCGCCAAACCCGTTGCGCTGATTTTCGGCAGCTACACTTGACCGCCATTTCGCCGGGAGGTTCCCGCGCTCAACAAGCTTTACCAGCAGTATAAGGACCGTGTTGCTTTCTACGTCATCTACATCGCCGAGGCGCATCCGACCGACATCTGGCAGATGCAGAGCAACATCCACGATCAAGTGCTGTTTCGTAATCCAACCACCGAGGCGGAGCGGGAGCAGGTGGCCGGTTCCTGCGTTCGCAACCTGCATATCGCGATGCCGGCGCTGATCGATTCCATCAGCAATCGAATTGAGCAGCAGTATACGGGCTGGCCTGACAGGCTTTACCTGATCGGCACAGATGGGCGCGTGCGTTTCAAGAGCGAACCAGGCCCCTTCGGTTTTGAGCCGGCCAAATTATCAGAAGCGCTTCGTGCGACTCTGTAACCCGGTGAGAGGCCCGGAGGTCTACTCTTCCTCTTCCACATGCATGTGCGCCTTGGCGGCCGCAACTATTTTTTCGGCCTGGGGGGCAGGCACATAGTCGTAGTGATCGAATTCCATATGAAATGAAGCGCGGCCCTGCGTCATAGAGATGAGATCGTTCTGGTAACTGAGCATCTCTGACATTGGCACTTGGGCGCGAATTGTTTGCATGTTCCCTTTCAGGTCCATGCCGGAGATACGGCCCCGACGGCTATTGAAATCGCTCATCAGATCACCCGCAAACTCAGTGGGGGTTTCCACTTCCACCTTCATGACGGGTTCCAGCAGAGCAGGCTTGGCTTGCTGCATAGCGGCACGGAACGCTTTTCGGCCAGCCAGCTTGAAGGCCATTTCCGATGAGTCGACATCGTGATAGGACCCATCGTAAAGCGTCACGCGGAAGTCAGTGACTGGAAAGCCGGCCATGAAACCCTGCTCGGCAGCCTCGATGATTCCTTTTTCGACTGCCGGAATGTACTGCCTGGGAATCGCTCCGCCGAAAATGTCGTTCACGAACTCAAACTTCTCGCCACGCGCCAGGGGTTCAAGCTTAATCCAGCAATCGCCGAATTGTCCGTGTCCACCTGTTTGCTTTTTGTGGCGGCCTTGCACGCTGGCGCTGCCTCGCACGGTTTCCCGGTAGGGAATTTTCGGCGCCTTCAACTCGACTTCGACGCCGTACCTGCGCTTCAGGCGGCTAACCACTATTTCGACGTGCTGCTGCCCATTGCCAGCGAGCAGGAATTCTTTCGTCTGCGGATCACGATAAAAGCGCAATGACCGGTCTTCTTCCAGAATCTTCGAAAGGGCCGTACTTAGCCGGTCTTCGTCGTTGCGCGTCTTGGCCGAGATCGCGTACGCGATGGACGGCTCGGGTACTTCCACTCCCTGAATCACAACGCAGTTTGTTTTTTCACAAAGAGTATCGCCAGTCAGCGTATCCTTCAGCTTCGCCACCACCCCGATGTCCCCCGCGCGTAACTCGGTAACCGGCTGCATGGTCTTGCCGAAAGGCGTCGCAATATGCGCGAGTCGTTCATTCGCGTTGGTGCGCATGTTGGTCAGGTGCGCGTCTTCCTTCACCGTGCCCGATACCGCTTTAAAGTAAGTGACACGCCCGGCAAACGGATCGGCAGCCGTTTTGAAGACGAAGATTGAAGGCGCGTCTTTGGGGTCAATTTTCTTCGTTATCTCGGAACCGTTTTGGGTAGCCGGCAGGGGCAGCCCTTCAAGCGGTGAGGGCATGATCTCCGCAGCGAAATTCAGGATCGCGTCGCAGCCGATGTTTTGTAGAGCGGAGGCGCACAGTATCGGGAAGATGCGGCGTTCCCGTACTGCCTGCTGCAACCCGCTGACGATGTGCTCCACAGGCAGCGTGCCGGTTGCAAAGAATTCTTCCA
Organism: Terriglobia bacterium; assembly: GCA_963846025.1. Classification (GTDB taxonomy): domain Bacteria; phylum Acidobacteriota; class Terriglobia; order Bryobacterales; family Bryobacteraceae; genus Bog-105. The sequence goes on from CAWJUG010000013.1 coordinate 356,716, forward strand.
TCAATTCGTCGTTGCCCTCTGCAATCATCTCCACAAGGGCTTCGTGGGCCGCGTCGGCTTCGTCCTTTTGGGGAGCAGCGATCTCGCCTTCCTTTCCCTTGCCGTCTCCACCGGCTTTGTAGCTGTAACTGCGCATGCGGATCAGGTCGACAATACCGGTAAAGTTCTTTTCAGAGCCTATGGGGAGAAAAACCGGCACCGCCGCCCTGCCAAACACTTCGCGAACGTTGTCGACAACGCGCTGAAACGATGACCTCTCGCGGTCAAGCTTGTTGACAATCAGGGTGGAGGGCAGCTTAAACTCCGCTGCGAATCCCCAAACTTTTTCGGTGCTGACTTCGACGCCAGCAACGCCATCCAACAGCAGCAAAGCCGCATCTGCAGCGAGCATAGTTGATCGCGTGTCGTTCAGGAAAATGTTGTACCCCGGCGTATCGATCACGTTCAGTTTCGTTTTTTGCCAGGCAAATGAAGCTAACGCCGACGTGATGCTGAGTTTGCGCGCGACCTCCTCTTCGTCAAAGTCGGTGATTGTATTGCCTTCGTCTACTTTGAGGTGCCTATCTATGGCGCCAGCGGTAGCTAGCAGAGCTGATACGAGTGAGGTTTTACCGCAATGTCCGTGCCCAATCAAAGCCAAGTTCCGAATATCGGAACTGTCGAAGACCCTCATAAATTTGCCTCCAGACCAGCGACCAGGGCTGGCCGAAATCGTGAGGATATCAAACCGATCCCAAGAACTTGCCGAGATTTGTTGTCAGCGCGCGCTGTTTGATCTACGCGGTCTGCTGGGAAGCACTAACCGCGGCGGAGACATCGACTACCGGGTTGTAAGTAAGAATGCGGCCACAGCTCTCACAGAACATCACTTCATCTCCACGGCGCAAATCCTGAAAGAATTGCGGCCGCAGCACGATCTGGCAAGCATCGCAACGGCCTTCGGTGGCATCGGCAATGGGGTGGTTGTGAGTTTTCTTTCGAATTCGTTCGTACTCTTTGTAGAACGAAGGAGTCATTTCCGCAACAATCGACTCGCGCTCTTTGTGCGTGTGCTGTAATTCCTGCTTGTCGATTGCGGTGCGTTCACGGGCGCTCTTCTTCTCACTCTCGACATGCTGCTGCTGCGCTTTCAAATCCAAGTCGGCAGCTTTGACGTTCTTGTCGAGCGGTTCTGACTGTTCCATCAGATCGAGAATTCGATCCTCAGCTTTGCGGATTTCGCTCTCTGCGTACGTGATTTCGTTTTGGAACGCGCGATATTGCTCGTTCGTTTTTGCCTGCAGGCTTTGATCTCTCAGCTTAGAGATCTTTTGTTCCTGCGTCTGGACGTCGCCTTCTAATTTTTTTCGTTCGCGCTGGTTCGCGGCGAGGGCGGCACGGTCAGCTTCGAGCCGCCGGGTGTGGGATTCCAGCTTCTTCTCGATTTCAGCGATGTGTTTGGGAAGGGTCGCGATCTCGTTTTCGAAAATCGAGATCCTGCGATCAAGCGCGTGAAGACGCAGCGCAAGAACAAGATCTTGCAACATTAAATATGAATTTTAGCATGTAAGCCCGCGATCAAACGCTTGAATGGAAACAGGAAAGCATCAATAGCCACGCGGACTTCACTCACTCCGAGGGCCGCCGCCGCTGCTGTAAACACCAAAGCGCCACACGACAGACACAAAGACGTTTGCAGGAGAGCTGTCCAACGATCGGGACTTTCAATTGGCCCGAGCATGATCTTCAGAATGACAATGACACCGGCCATACAGATGGCCGCCGCGGCAATGCGAGCGAAACGATCCAACAGATAACGTCCTTCGATACCGCCGAGCCGCCGGCGGAGAAACACAAACAACAGTAGACACTCAACAGTTACGGCCAGCGAGGTGGTGAGAGCCAGGCTCGCGAAACCAAAATGAAATTTGTACAGCAGGACAACTGGCAATCCGACGTTGAGGGCGATGGAAAGCAGGCTGACATACATGGGCGTCCGTGCGTCTGATAAGGCGTAAAAGGCCGGACTGAGCACGCGCGTTGCAGCGAACGCCAGTAGTCCAATTGCATAACAGGTAAGCGCCGTGGCTGTTTGGCTAGTGTCATAGGCGTTAAAGCGTCCGCTCTGATAGACAGCGCAGATGATCTGCTTGCCCAACATAATGAGCACCACGGTAGACGGGATGGTGCAAAGAAAAATCATGCTGAGGGACCGCGAAAATGTCTTCCGAAACTCATCAAAATTGTGCAGCGCGGCGTTTCGTGAGACTGCAGGCAACATGGCCGAAGCTATGGCAACACCGAAGAGTCCCAGCGGTAACTGTACAAAACGAAATGCATAACCGAGCCAACTCACTGGACCGTCGTGCCCGCGCAACGGATCCGTGATGCTAGACGCGAAGCTGGTGTTCACGATGACGTTGATTTGAACTGCCAGATTGCCGAGGATCGCCGGAATCATCAGCTTCAGCACGCGGCCAAGGGCAGGATGTGCCCAATTGAGGGCAAAGCGAAAACGGTATCCGTGCTTCCGTAGTACCGGTATTTGCCAGCCCAATTGCAGCATGCCCCCTATGACCACCCCGTAGGCCATGCCTTCGATGGGTGAAACGCCCACGTGCGGACCAAGCCAAAAACCGATCCCCAGACCCGCAACAACCGATCCCAAATTGAAGAATGTCGATGCGAGAGCCGCGGCGCCAAAGCGGCCATAAGCGTTCAATACACCCGTTGCTTGTGCAGCCAAGGCAATCAAGAGAAGAAACGGAAACATGATCCGCGTGAGGCGTATGGCGAGTTCGGCTTTTCCGGGCACGGCCGCGAAGCCTGGGGCGAGTAGATGAACCAGCAGCGGGGCAGCAATCATTCCCGCCAGGCAGAAGAGTCCGACGACTAGCACCGTGGCGGAACTGACCAGATTGGCCATTTGGGCCGCCTGTTGCGGACCTTCCGTCTCCAGACTGGCCGCAAAGTTTGGAATAAATGCAGAAGAAAGAGCGCCCTCGGCGAACAACTCGCGAGTCAGATTCGGAATACGAAAGGCCAGCAGGAAGGCATCAAACGAAAAGCCGGCGCCGAACAGGTTGGCCATGATCATCTCGCGGGCCAGCCCCGTGAGCCTGCTTATCAACACGGCCACGGACACCACGCCGGCTGAGCGGGCCACCTGCTTCGATTGAGCAGTTTGCTGCCAATCGATTATGGACGTGGACATTTAGGCAAATGTTGACCAGGAGCGCTGCGGCGAGCGGACCCAAGGCGATGGTGATTCTTACGCTTTGATTACGGCGACAGTTCAATGCTTATGCAGCGTGGCCGTACTCGTCAAGGAAATGAGCCAGGGTTCGGATGCCTAAATAGTAATTGGCGATCCGGTACTTTTCGTTGGGTGAGTGCAAACCATCGTCAGGCAGACCGAAGCCCATCAGTACGGTCGGTATTCCAAGGTGCTTTGCAAACTCCCCCACGATCGGTATGGAGCCGCCGGCGCGAATGAAGACCGTCGGGCGTCCCATCACATCGCTGAACGCCTTAGCCGCGGTGTTGATCGCCGCATGGTGCGGGTTGACGGAGATAGGCGGGTTCGCACTGAGAACGCGCACGGACGTTTCAATGCCTTTCGGCGTGTTCTCGCGCACCCACTGTTTCAAGGAGGCGACAATTTTCTCCGGCGTCTGATTGGGCGCCAGCCGGATACTCACCTTAGCTACGGCTTTCGCCGGAATAACCGTTTTTGCTCCAGCGCCGGTGAAGCCGCCTGCAATGCCGTGCACCTCGAATGTGGGACGGGCCCATATTCGTGAAAGAACGCTCTGGTCCGGCTCTCCTGTGAGCGCAGTAGCTCCGACTTCGTTCCTCAGAAATTCGCTTTCGGAGAAGGGCAGATTGTTCCAGCTCTCAAGCTCGCTTTTATCCGGCGGCGCAACGTCGTCGTACATCCCCGGAATCAGAATGTGCCCGCCGGCATCTTTCGCTTTCGCCAGAAGTTCAATAAGGCCGTAGATTGCACTGGGCGCTGCGCCACCAAACATGCCTGAGTGCAAATCACGTGCCGGTCCGTGCGCTTCAATTTCTGTATAAATCAACCCACGCAAGCCGACGCACAAAGTCGGTATGCCGTCGGCGAAAAGTTCGGTGTCTGAGACTAGCGCGACGTCGGCCTTGAGTTTGTCCTTGTGGGCTGGAACGTACGCCGCAATGGACTCCCCGCCGACCTCTTCCTCGCCCTCAATCAGAAATTTGAGATTGACGGGTAATTTGCCGTCGTGCACAGCACGCAAAGACTCCACTGCTTTCACGTGCATGTACATCTGCCCTTTGTCATCGCAGGCGCCGCGCGCATAAATATTTCCATTGCGCACGGTGGGCTCGAACGGGGGCGATTCCCAAAGTTCTAGTGGATCGGGAGGCTGAACGTCGTAGTGGCCATAGCAGATAACGGTAGGCTTGCCTGGAGCATGCAGCCAGTCCGCATACACCAGCGGATGATTCGCCGTCTCAATGAGCTCGACGTGCTCCAAGCCAGCGGCTTTCAGGCTGGATGCGACAAATTGCGCGGCTCGGGCGACGTCCTGTTTGTGTTCCGGAAGCGTGCTGACGCTGGGAATGCGCAGCAATTCAAAAAGCTCATCTAAGAAACGCTTTTCGTTTTGGTGGACAAATTCGTCGACAGTGGACGGCAAGCGAAATCCTCTCGTCTCAAGTATAGGGGCGAGTATTAACCCGCGCGAAGCGAGAAGACGGCGAGTTCCGCCAGCAGATTGGGCACGAAATCGGCTTTGCGATTGCCCCGAACAAACATGCGGCGCTCGATAATCCAATTCTGGTCCCGGCAGAGCGAGACAAAATCGTTCACGGTGAGGAAGTGAATGTTGGGCGATTCATACCAGTCATAAGGGAATAGCCGTGTCTTTGGAGAGCGGCCACTGATCAAGTGGGCCAAGCGAGTGGTCCAATGCCCAAAATTTGGAAACGCAATAATTGCGTGACGGCCAACCCGCAGCATCTCTCTCAAAACACGCAGAGGGTAACGCATTTCCTGCAAAGTTTGGCTTAAAATCGCGAAGTCGAAACTTTGGTCAGGATAGTCCTTCAAGCCTTGTTCGATATCGCTTTGATAAACCGGCACTCCGCGAGCGATCGCGCGTCTCACGTTGCCGGGGTCGATCTCAACCCCTTGCCCGGCCACTTGCTTATGTTCACGCAACCATGCGAGCAACTCGCCTCCCCCGCAGCCAAGATCGAGAACGCGCGCGCCAGGCTCGATCATCTCGCCGATCATGCTGAAATCAGCGCGGTCGGCGATCTCTTGAGAGGGAGAGCTTGCGCCGCGGACAGCTGATGAGGACGAGACTTCCCGCTGCACACTGGCGAGGAATCCTGATACCATCTCGTTCTGCTCTTTGGTTTCCAGCAGAAATGCATCGTGGCCGTAGGTGGAGGAAAGTTCGCTGAACGCGACATCGAGACCGCGGCTGCGTAACGCACTGACCGTTTCGAGCGATTGATAAGTCGGATAGAGCCAATCCGACGTAAAACTCACCACCAGGAAGCGGGAACGTGTTTGACCGAAGGCGGAAGCCAAGGAATTGCGGCCGGCGGAAAGGTCAAAGTAATCCATGGCTTTAGTGATGTACAGGTAAGAATTCGCATCGAAGCGATTCACAAACTGGCTGCCGCGGTAGCGAAGGTAGCTTTCCACTTCGAAATCAACCGAAAAGTCGAAGCCAAAAGCGTCTTTATCGCGCAGGCGGCGCCCAAATTTCTGCCGCATGGATCCGTCGCTCATATAAGTGATGTGACCCACCATGCGCGCAATCGCAAGCCCCCGCGCCGGCGGCTTCGCATTGTAATAGTTACCTTCGTTCCAATCAGGGTCGGCCATGATCGCCTGGCGGCCCACTTCGTTGAACGCGATCTGCTGTGCGCTGTGCCGCGAGGTGGCAGCGATGGGTATAACAGCGGCAACGGAATCGGGATAAGCAACTGCCCACTCGAGCGCCTGCATACCTCCCATAGAGCCGCCCGCTACAGCCAGCAAGCGGGCGATCCCGAGATGCTCAATCAAGAGCTTTTGCAGCCGGACCATGTCGCCAATAGTGATGACCGGAAAGTGCATGGCATAATGCTGGCCCGTCGATGGATCGATAGAGCCGGGTCCGGTAGTGCCGCGGCATCCTCCAAGCACATTGGAAGAGACGACAAAATATCGAGTCGTGTCGAATGCTAAACCAGGACCGACCATCTGCGACCACCAGCCCGGCTGACCAGTTTCGCGGCTGATGCCCGCGGCATGAGCATCACCCGAAAACGCGTGCAGTACCAAAATGGCGTTGGTGCGGTCTGCATTCAACGCGCCGTAAGTTTCGAACGCAACCTCGACGTTTAGCAGCGTCACGCCGCAGTCAAGTGGCAGCGCCGCAAACGTGACAGTTTGCGTGTCGACCAGGAATCCAGTCTCGGCTGAGGCGCTTGTTGCCATTCTCAGGGCTCGATTCAATGATAATGAGCTCACAGTATGAAAGCTGGCAAAAGTGTTCTGATCTGGTGCTTACTGGCCTGCAGTGTGTCGGTCGCGGCCGCATCGGCAAGCGAATCCGCCTATGCGCCCTTGCGCCTATATGAGGGGTCTTGGCGTGTTACTCGCAAAGATAAGGCGCAGCCGGATGATCTCAAGAATCAGTGCTCACAGATTGGCAAGTACTTTGCCTGCCAGCAAACCGTGAACGGGGCTGTCAGTGCGCTGCTCATTTTTATTCCAACGGATAAGCCGGGGCACTACGTTACGCAGAGTGTGAATCCGCAGGGACGTGGCTTGGGAAAAGGCGATTTACAGATTTCGGGCGACCGCTGGGTCTTTTCGAGCACTTGGGACGAAGGCGGCAAAACAACCTACTACCAGACGGTCAATGTCTTTAGTGGACACGATCACATCCATTTTGAGCAGCAGGAGTCGAGCAACGGCAAAGATTGGATAACGAAGAATTCCGGCGACGAAGTGCGCGGGGCTGTGGGACGCTAAGAGCTTATGTCCCTGCCCCTACGAAAGCACATTGTTCTGTGGTTACTATGTGCTGCCTTCGCTACGGCTCAGGCCCCACAACAAGCCGCTGCACCAACTGCCGCCCAGACGCCAGGCGCAGGGGCGTCAGCTCAATTTGCTTCACAAAGCGGGCTTGACCAGGTGATGAAGCGCGTGGACGATGTTTTGTGGTTTATGCGGTTGGCCGACATAGCCGACGTAGACAAAATCGAGTACACGAGCGTTCCGCCTGCCCACGTTAGAAATCCTAAGGCTCCGGGCGCAATCAACCCGCTGATCATTCATGCATACACGTTCATCCCCAAGAATCTGGACCGATCGCGTAAACATCCGCTCATTACGTTCGCGCACCAGGGCGTGCATGCGAATTTCGATACGAGTGACCTGCACGTCATGCGTGAACTGCTGGAGCAGGGTTACAGCATCATCGCGGCCGATTATCGCGGCAGTACGGGTTACGGACAAGGCTTCTATCAGCAGATCGATTACGGCGGCAAGGAAATCGATGATGTTTATAACAGCACCCAGTGGATGCTGGACCGCTATAGCTTTCTCGATCCGAAGCGAGTCGGCATGATGGGCTGGAGCCATGGCGGGTTCATCACCTTAATGAACATCATGGAGCATCCCGGCACGTATGCAGTTGCTTACGCCGGTGTTCCCGTGAGTGACCTAGTGATGCGCATGGGCTACGAACCGGCCTCATACGAGGCGCTGTATTCGGCTCCGTATCATATTGGGAAAACCGTTCGCGAGGACATCGAGGAATACCGTAAGCGCTCGCCCATCACACACGTAAAGGACCTCGCGACCCCGCTGCTGATTCATACCAACACTAACGACGAAGACGTGAACTACATCGAAGTGGAACATCTAATTCAGGCGTTGAAGGCGGAAGGCAAGAAGTTCGAATACAAGATCTACGAAAACGCACCTGGCGGGCATTATTTCAATCGCACCGACACGAAGATGGCGCGAGAATCGCGACGCGAGGTGTATCTCTTTCTCGCAGGATATCTCCATCCTGAGAATCCGCCGAAATAGCAGCTCGGTCAAATTATACTTTCGTAACGGCAGCGCGGGTGTAACCTGTGTGTTTCCGGAATAGCCTTTGTTCTAAGCCTTTCTTTCTTCAAATCATGTCTGCAACTCAGAAATTGATCGTTGGGCGGGTTTGCCCCTTTTTTCGCTGTTTTTTGTTTGGCCGGCGGCTGCGCAAACGACGCCTAAGGTCACCACGCCCAAGGAGCAGTTCGGCTTCAATCTCGGGGACGACTATCAGCTCACCAACTACACACAATTGAGCGAGTACTGGCACAAGTTAGCTACTGAATCCGACCGCATGCGGCTGACGGAGATCGGCAAAACCGCGGAGGGCCGGCCGCAGTTGATGGCAATTGTGACCTCGCCTGAAAATTTCAAGCAGTTGGATCATTACAAAGAGATCTCGCGCAAGCTGGCGCTAGCGCAAGGACTGACTGACGACGAAGCGCACGCGCTGGCCCGCGAGGGCAAGGCGGTGATCTGGATCGACGGCGGACTGCATGCCAGCGAAGTGGAATGCGCACAGGCTCTAAGCGAGATGCTGTACCAGATGCTGAGCCGCACCGATCCCGAGACCCTGCGATTCCTGAACGACGACATTATCCTATTCGTTCAGGACAATCCAGACGGACAGGAATTAGTAGCCAACTGGTACATGCGCAATCCCGATCCGACGAAGCGCTCAGATGCGGGCTTGCCGCGCCTCTGGCACAAATACATCGGACACGATAACAACCGCGATTTCTTCATGTGCAACATGCCGGAATCGACCAACATCAACCGGGTTTTATATCTGGAGTGGTTTCCGCAAATTATGTACAACCACCACCAGACGGGGCCTCCGGGGGCGGTAATTTTCATGCCGCCTTTTCGCGATCCGTTCAACTACCACTTTGATCCGCTCATCATGATGGAACTGGATCAGGTGGGTTCGGCCATGCACGCGCGCATGGAAGCGGAAGACAAGCCCGGGGCTGGAATGCGCAGCGCGGCGACATATTCAACCTGGTACAACGGCGGCCTACGCACAACCACTTACTTCCACAACATCATCGGGTTGCTGACCGAAATTATCGGCAGCCCGACGCCGATCGATATTCCTCTTGTCCCGGCAACGCAACTTCCGCATGGTGATTTGCCCTTTCCGATTGCTCCGCAGAAGTGGCACCTGCGCCAGTCGATTGAATATTCATTGACAGCAAATCGGGCGGTGCTGGATTTTGCATCACGCTACCGCGAGACGCTGTTGTTCAACATCTACCGCATGGCAAAGAACTCAATCGATCGCGGCAGCAAAGATACCTGGACCACAACTCCGCATCGTATTGAAGCTCTGGAGGCAAAGGCGGCACAAGAACACAGCAATGAACCAGCCGGAAACCCGAGAGCGGCCGGATTTGGTGGAGCGCGCGGAGTGCAAGCCAAACTCTACGACACAGTGCTGCACGATCCCGCGTTGCGCGATCCGCGCGGGTACATCATTCCGGCGGATTCGCAGCCGGATTTGCCGACGACAATTCAATTCTTGAATGCGCTGCTCAAGAACGGGGTGATGGTGGAACGCGCAACATCCAATTTCGAGGTGAACGGCAAATCATATCCGGCTGGTTCATACATTGTGAAAAGCGCGCAGGCGTTCCGTCCGCACGTGCTCGACATGTTCGAGCCGCAAGACCATCCGAACGATTTTCGCTTCCCGGGTGGGCCTCCGATTCCGCCATATGACGCAACCGGCTACACGTTGGCCTTCCAGATGGGGGTTAATTTCGATCGCATTCTGAACGGGTTTGACGGCCCATTTCAGCCTGTCAGCGGACTTTTGAGCCCGCCTCCGGGAAGCGTCACGGGAACGGCGCATCCGGCGGGCTACATTGTCAGCCATCGCTACAACAATTCGTTCATTCTCATGAACCGGCTATTGAAAGAAAAATGCGATGTGTACTGGCTGAAGTCTCCGGCTGGCGCGATAGAAGGCAAGGACGAGGGCGCCGGCGCTTTGTGGATTCCGGCATCCGGAGCGGCGCGAGCCACGGTGGAGAAAGCCGCGAAGGAACTGGGCATCAACGCATACGGCGTGGCGAAGCGACCCGCGGCAGCGGACCTGAAGCTCAAGCCGGTTCACATTGCTCTTTACGACCAATACGGCGGGTTGATGCCGTCCGGTTGGACTCGCTGGCTGTTTGAGCAGTTTGAGTTTCCGTTCAAAGTGGTTTATCCGCAGGATCTGGATTCAGGCGCTTTGAAAGACTTTGACGTCCTGGTGTTTACGGACGGCGCGATTCGCGCTCCTGGCGCCGGTAGAGGCGGCGGTGAAGGCTTCTTTGGACGTCAGCCGAAGCCCGAAGAGATTCCCGCTGAATATCGCGGCTGGCTGGGCCGGATTACGGCAGAAAAAACGATTCCGCAGATCAAGCAATTCGTTGAAGGAGGAGGAACAGTGATCACCATCGGCTCCTCCACTGCTTTGGCGAGCTATTTCAACTTGCCGGTTGAGAACGCACTTACAGAACGGACAAAAGACGCGAAAGAAACGCCACTGCCGCCCGACAAATTTTATATTCCAGGTTCGTTGTTGACCGTGGCGGTCGACAACACCAGCCCGCTAGCTTACGGCATGCCGGACAAAGTCGACGTATTCTTCGACAACAGCCCTTCATTCAAGTTGAATCCGGATGCCGGATTGAAGGGGACATCCGCGATAGCGTGGTATCCCAATGAGACGCCCCTACACAGCGGTTGGGCTTGGGGTCAGCAATACCTAAAAGACACGGTGGCAGTGGCTGAATCGAGAGTGGGTTCCGGCAAAGTGTTTTTGCTGGCGCCGGAAGTAGCTTTCCGTGGGCAGCCGTATGCCACGTTTAAGTTTATTTTCAATGGCATTTATTACGGCCCGGCTAAAGAGGAACTGAAGCCCTAAACAACATGCAGAAAAACCCCGGCCTTTTCGTCTTGCCGGCGGCGTTAGCCATTGCCGCCGCGCTGAACGCGGCACCGATTCCCACTCCCGAAAGCCATTTCGGGCACCCGATCGGCGCCGACAAAATTCTTCTCGACTGGGACCAAGTCGTTTCCTATTTCTACAAACTAGACAAGGCCGCACCTTCGATGATTCGTGTCAAAGAAGTAGGCAAGTCGGTGGAAGGGCGTCCATTTATAGAAGCGATTATCAGCTCACCGGAGAATATCCGGCAGCTCGATAAATATCTTGAGATCCAGCACCGGCTCGCCGATCCGCGAGTTACGACACCGGCACAGGCCGAGCCGATGATTGCACAGGGCAAGAACATTGTCATGATGACTTGCTCGATTCATGCGACCGAAGTGGCGTCGACGCACAGCGCGGTTGAGTTTGCGTACAAGATGTTGACGGACCAATCGCCGCGATTTCAGACCATTCGCCAGAACACGATTTTGATCCTGGTGCCATCGTTAAATCCGGACGGCGTCGACATTGTCACACGCTGGTATCGCAAAACGCTGAACACTCCGTACGAAGGCAGCCAGCCGCCTGAGTTGTGGCAGCATTATGTGGGCCATGACAACAATCGCGATTGGTATATCTTTTCTCAGCCGGAGACACGGGCGGCAATTGGAGTTCAGAACACGTGGCATCCGGAGATTGTCTACGACGTGCACCAGCAAGGCGCGGACGCTTCGCGAATCTTTATTCCGCCATGGCTTGATCCAATTGAGCCGAACGTAGACGCAATTCTGTCGCAGGAAATGAACATGATCGGCACATCAATGGCTACTGATGTGACGGCGGCGGGTAAAACGGGAGTAGCGATTCACGCAGCCTACGATTTCTGGACGCCATCGCGGCACTACCAGGCTTTTCATGCCGGCTTGCGAATCCTCACGGAGTCGGCCAGTGCGAAGCTTGCGTCGCCCGTCACGATCAAATTTGACGAGCTCAGCACGCATCCGCTGGGCTACGACGCTCAAGTGAGGAGCTGGAATTATTTGGAGCCGTGGCCCGGCGGCACCTGGCGCCTGCGCGACATCATCGATTATCAGTTGATTGCGTTCGAATCGTGTTTGTATAACGCGGCCATCCACCGCGAGGACATGCTGCGGAATTTCTACAAGGTGGGGCAACGGGCGGTGGCGCGAACCAAGCCCTACGCCTGGGTTATTTCCGCGCAGCAGCGGGACCCTGGGGCGACACGGCGAATGCTGGAGACGCTGGCCTACGGTTTGGTGGAGATCAACAAAGCTCCGAACGGAGACCACGTCATTTTAATGCAGCAGCCTTACAGCAGTTGGGCGAAGGCGCTGCTCGAGCGGCAACACTACCCGAACGATTTGCTGTATCCGGGCGGTCCCCCGAAACGACCGTACGACACGACAGCGGAAACGCTCCCGCTGCTATTCGGCGTAGACGCACATTCGGTGGATGGACCCGTTGCCGGGCCACTGACGCGAGAGACATTCCCGTTCGAGGCTCCTCCGCCGAAGGCATACAGCGCGGCAGATACGGACTCCTGGCACACCGCTACAGCTTTGTGGAAGGCGGGCCAGCCGGTTTGGCGTAACGAGCAGACCGGCGATTTTTCGGCTAGCGACCAAGGAGCCGGTTGGAAGAAGATCAGCAGCCCGCGAATCGCTTTGTATAAGAGCTGGTTAGCGAGCATGGATGAAGGCTGGACGCGCTGGCTGTTCGATAACTTCGGATTCGACTACAAGGACGTGACCAATGCCGATCTGCAGGGCGGCGACCTGAAATCAAAATTCGACGTGATTATCTTCCCGGACCAGAACGAGAATGCCATACTGCGGGGCTATCGCAAAGGCTCAATGCCAGACGAATACACGGGCGGCTTGGGCGAGAACGGAATCGCGGCGGTGAAGCAATTTGCCAGCGTGGGTGGAACTGTCCTTTGCTTCAATCACGCCGCCAGCTTCTGTGCTGACGACCTTGGGGCCGATGCAAAGGATGTTCTGACCGGACGCGTGGCGAATGCGGCGGGCGAGTTCGGCGGCGGCGCAGGCGCAAATGGACCAGCCGCGAGTGGCGGACGGGCGCGCGGCGCAGGTTCAGCGGGTGACTTCTATTCACCCGGATCTCTTCTGAACGTGAAGCTTGATCTCACTAGTCCGCTGACCCGCGGCTTACCCGAACAGATTACGATCTGGAGCGAGCAGAGCCCAGCCTTCAGCACCAACCAGCAATCGATTGCGACGTATCCCGCGTCGGATATTCTTGCCTCCGGGTGGCTGCTTGGGCCCAATCTGATTGCAAACAAGAGCGCGATTGTCGACGCCAAGGTCGGCGAAGGTCATGTGGTGCTGTACGGAATGCGGCCGCAGTACCGAGCCCAGAGTTATCAATCGTTCAAGCTGCTGTTTAACGCGCTAATCGCTTACCGGTAGCCGAGAAGCACCAGAGCGGTTGAAAACAACCGTAACTGCAACAGAGTAAAGCATTAATTCTTTCTCCCACTGCGACGTGGTGGTAGCTTCATGCGTCTAAATGGCAGGGAGAAAGATATGAAAGGACAACTAAAAAGCGGCGTAAGGCTTTCGGCCGTTTTGCTCGTCGCGGCGACGCTAGGCTGGGCGCAGGCGAGCATGTCCGCACCAGTTCCTTATGGGGTGGCATCGAGCGCCGCCCAATACAGCCAAGCTACCTTGCAACACCGGCAAGGGGTGCCCGGCACCATTAACTACGTCGAAGGACAAGCCATGGTCAATGGCCAGCCGCTGGCACGAAACGCGGTTGGTTCTACTGTGGTTCAGCCGAATCAGGCGATCAACACGAAGGCCGGCTTTGTTGAGGTGCTGTTGACTCCGGGCGCGTTTCTGCGCATCGGACATAACAGCGAAGTTGTAATGCAATCACTTGGATTGGCGAACATCCAAATGCAGGTGGTTCACGGTTCCGCCATGATCGAAGCGGCGGACCTGATCAAGGGGACTAATGTCCAGGTCAATATGGATGGCGCGAGCACTCAAATTGAGAAGCACGGGCTTTACGAATTCGATGCCGATCAACAAGCGGTAAAAGTGCTTGATGGAAAGGCAAAACTAATGGAAGATGGCCGCGCGAAAAGCATCGGGAAAGATCACGAAGTTCTGCTTGCCGACGCCAAACTGAAATCGCAAGATTTCGACAAACACGTTGCGCAAGCCGATCCGTTGTACGTCTGGAGCGAGGCTCGTAGCCAATCTGAGGCGCAAGCGAACGTTAATCTGGCCGGCAATATCGCTACCTACGGTGGTTGGTATGGCCCTGGTTGGTATTGGGATCCGCTGTGGGCAGACTATGCTTTCCTGCCAGGCGCTGGATTCCTCTACAGCCCGTTCGGCTGGGGATTCTATTCACCAGGCTTTGTTTATGCTGCGCCGCTTTATCGCGGCTGGTATGGACACGGCTTCTACGGCCACCGATTGTCAGGACACGTTGGCGGATTTGCCGCTGGCGTGCATGGCTACACCGGAGGGTTCCACGGCCAAGCTTTTCATGGTGGTGGTTTCCATGGCGGTTTCCATGGTGGTGGCGGACGCCGTTAACGCAATTAAATAACAACAAGTCCATTTCAGGTTCAGTTTAAGGCCGTGGGTTAAAACCTCACGGCCTATTTTTTTGCCTTGCCAAGAACAGTGCAACAGCGGCAGCCACCAAGCTGATGCCAAAGCCAGCAATGACATCCGCCGTGTAGTGATAGCGGCCGTAAATAGTGGCGAGCCCAACGCTCACGGCGTAGATGACCAGTATCCAGCCGATACCTTTCCGCTTGGGAAAAATCAGGAACATAGCCCAGGCACAGGCGAACGCCGATGATACGTGAGCGCTAGGAAAAACGCCAACGTGAATGGTGGCCTTGTGAAGGATGAAAAGATTTAACTGCCGGGGCCAAGTGGTAAAGGCTGGGCTATCAAGACCCAAGAACGCGATGCGTGGCGGCTGCGATGGAAAGTATGGGAACAGCGCATAGGCGAGCAGCGTTCCGGTCAAGTAGACAACCCAGAAACGGTTGACCAAGGCTCGTTTCGAGTGGAAATAGAGAAAGGCAATGCAAGCAGCGCCTACGCCGTAGACCAGCAGATAACAGGTTTCCAGATAGAACGGGATGATCGGACCAAGACACTGAAGGGCATCTCGCAGGCGCCAGTGATCAAGGAGCAGACGGTCGAGACGAATCCATCCCGATTCCAATTGATAGTCGAAAGTGAGCGGTAGAAAAAGCTCCATTTCGCGAAACGCGAAAAACGTAAACAGAATCGGCAGCCAGTCGCGAACGATGCTGATGGGTTTGGTCCAGCGGCCTTTTTCCAGACGCGCGATGACGCTTAACATCACGAGAACGGCAATCAGTTCGAGGAGAGGTCGAAGGCTGTAGTTTTGCAGGTTTGGGAAAAAAGTCGCGATGCGCGGCGATATAGAAAAAGAACGCGACGAGTACCCATTCTGATGGGCGAAGATGGAACCGGACGGAACGCGAGTTCAAACCGTGTCGATTGCTGCAGGCTGTGTAGGACGCGGCGCAAAGAACAAAGCCATCCCGGCCAAGACGCCTGCCCAAACGGCCCAGGCAATCAGGAAGCGCTGGTCGTGGTACTTATCATCTGCATCGATAAGGAGGCCCGAGATGATGGGCGCGGTGATTTGCGCGACCGACATCAGAGACTGGGTAAGGCCGATGACGACGCCTACTTCGCGCTTGCCGGCTTTTTGCGTGATGACGCTGGTAAGAGCCGGGCGCAAACCCGCGCCGCCCACGTTAGCTAGTCCGGCGACCCAAAGCAGTTGACCAATGGTTCGGGTGAAACCGATAGCGATGTCGCCTATGAAGGAGGAGATGAAGCCGATTTGAATGACACGCGGCTCACCGAGCCATTGAACGAGGCGGCCCACGACGCCACCTTGCATGATCATGCCGATAAAGCCGGTGAACGCGAAGATGTAGCCGACCTCGCGAACCCCAACTGGATGGCCCTGCCACATGTAACGACGTTCGGCAAAGAGCGCGAAACCCGAGATGAAAGTGGAGAACGAAAACGAGAAAAATAACCACTGCAGCAGTAGCCGTGCCAATTGCGGGTCGCGGAAATACTTGCGGTACTCGCCCCAGGAGAGCAAAGACAGGCGCTTTCCACCCGGGCCTGGATTGAGATCAGCTTCTTCGTTGTGCTCATGCACGGGTTCGCGGCGCGGCAGCAGAAAGAAACTGCAGAGAATGGTCGTGAACGATAAACTGCACGCGAGGAAAATGGGCGCCTGGTAGCCGTAGTAATGCGCGAGAAAACCGGAGATGCCCGGCCCGACGAGAAAACCGAAGCCAAACGCGATACCGATGAGAGCGAAAGATTTCGCTCGATCCTGCGGCTTTGTGACGTCGCTAATGTAAGCCTGGGCGATGGTGAGATTGCCGGCCGTGGCTCCGTCGATCGCGCGAGCTACGAATAATAGCCAGATCTGATTAGCGAAGGCCAGCAGCAGGAAGCCTGCAAGCGTCCCCGCCTGACTGACCATAAGCAGTGGACGGCGGCCCTTCCGGTCAGACAATTGCCCGAGGATTGGCCCAGAGATCAATTGGCAGAACGCATACGTGGATACCAGTGCGCCGATAACCGCGGGCGAGGCTCCGAGGCGCTCTGAGTAGAACGGCAGCAACGGCAGAATGATAGTAAAGCCGAGAACGTCCACCAGAACGATTAGGAAAATGGGGACCAAAGGCGAAGCAAATCGGGAAACAGACGCCGCCTCGGTGGTCTTGGTTGGCGAATTCAAACTATGATTTTAGCGGTCGCGCGGAAATTACGGCTGGAACGAGATTCGCCTCGAAACTTGCTTTGCGCTCGCCTTGCCACGGCACGCTGAAGTTGGACGTGGTTTAAGCTGCGATTTTGCCGTTCTCGGGAGGTAATAACGCTTCGCTTTTATCCGCGGCAAGTCTGGCGCGAGCGGTCAGGCGAAATAGGCGCGCGATTATTTAACTGCCGCTCTCAGGCTGCAGATCGTTTTCGACGCTGAAAACACCCGGAACGGAGTTGGCGCGGATGCCAATAAGATTCTTGTCGCCGGTGTTGTTGACGACTCCTTCGAGCTTCACATGTCCGTTGTTCACGATGATGTGGATAGCAGGTAACGCCATGTGGCCGTAGCGATCGCCGATTTGGGGATCACCATAGATGGCACGAAATTCGGCGCGGCGGATCTGATTGTCCATGGGCGAAAGTGGCAAGACCTGTATTTCGTTATTCACTTGCGTTACGCCTTCGACCCCCTTGACTACATTGCCCGCATCGGACTTTAATACCGGATTAGTAACTTGTCCCATCAAGGTAACGGTGCTTCCGTTAACGCGAAACGCTAAGTCATCAAAGATCGTGTAATAAGGAAGCATCACTAGCTGGTGACGAACTTCCTGGATCAGGCGGGCATCGCCGTTCTGTCCGCGAACGAAGGCGTCGTTATGATCTTTCTGCTGGGCCTCGATTGCCGGGGCCAACAAACCAGCGAAAAGCAAAGGCAAAAATAGCGACTTACGCATATATGTTCAAACCTCTTCTGCAAGTTAAGACGGACAAGGCAGTCGAGTGTTTCCGGCCAGCGTATGCGTGGTTTTACGCTATCCTTTGCCTCTGCCCTGCCAGATTGTGCTGCCGTGTCTCGCAAAGATACTAACGAGAAAGGTTAATAACGCGACGAAGAAGCAGAAGGCGGCGGCGTATATAGGCCATGAGCGGTCGAACGCAAACCAAATGAGAAAGGCAATACCAACGAGAAAAAAGAGAAGAGCAATTGCTTTCCAACCCACGTGGTTCGACCACTAAATAGATTGCGGCAGCAAGAAGGGAGTTACAAAGCGTCAGAGAGCCCGCGGCGCTTCTTCCATAGCGACCATGGCTTTGCCGCTCGAGAGGCTTTTCTTTTTGCAGCGGACCACCTGACCTGGCTGAAACTGCCAATTTTCGCCTTCGGGCATGTCGTCGATGATCCGGAAGTAGTCGCGGCCAAGGGATTCAGCGCGTACTGAGCGCAGCACGTTTAAGCCCTCGCCGAGTAAAGAGACATAGATCAAAGTCTCCTTGCCGGAGGGCGTGGCGGCGGGTTCGGTCTTAGGCTGCACGGGCGCAGCCTCGGGCGGGGTCACAGTTTCCGGGATAGCAAAGATACTGGTGGCGGTTGAGAATTCGCGCTGTGACGGAGCTTCCGGAGAGGCTGACGTTTCGAACGAAGTTGGTAGCGGCTGATGCGCGCTCGGGGCAGGAGGGTATACGGATTGTTCTACCGGCGCGGGAGCTACTGGCGCAGGGGTAGGCCGCACAACCTTGGCGGGTTCCGGACTAAACGAAGGAGGAACGGCAAGGACGCTGGTATCCCCGAGCGCACGCGGTACGCGAACGGGAGCTACCTTGCGAGCGTTTATGCGCATCAGGTCGATAGCCCAGAAAATGGCAGTGGCGAACGCCCACGTCAAGGGCAGATATTCGGTGGCCCACCGACCGTTAGCTAAATGCACCTCTCCCTGATTGGAGAGAAGCTGAAACACGATTCCGGAAGCGATAGCCGCGCAAAAAGCGCATACTGCGGAAAACGCGAAACTCTGAAAAACCGTGCGATAGCCTTCCTGGTCGAACGACAGTAAGACCAGCAGAAGTACCAAACCGCCGATGCTGCTCATCCAGGCGAACGGGCCGGAAATCTGTAAGACGGCCAGCGCGCCCGCGAGCGCGGCAAGTATCAATGTGACGCTATCAATTTGATTTTTTTGCATTTGCATGGCCTGACAGCCCAACAGTCTTTAAGATATCTAAAGCAACGAACCGCTCAGGCAGGAAGATTAGGGGACGAGCGGCGGCAGGACTGCAGTTTCAATATTCTGGTTGTGACCGGTGTTCGCCGGCATGCCATGTAGAACTGGGCTAAGCCACGAGTGACTGATAGAGTTCCTCAGGACGGATTGGCTTGGTGATGTAGCCGTCCATGCCAGCCGAGAGACACTGTTCACGATACCCCTTCATGGCGTGGGCGGTAAGAGCAATGATGCGCACCCGGGTGCCGCGCAGCTTTTCACTCTCGCGAATAGCTATGGTGGCTTCGAATCCGTCCATGACCGGCATCTGAACGTCCATCAACACAACATCGAAATTGCCGTTTTCGAGAGCTCGCACGGCGTCAAGGCCATTACCAACTACCACCACACTGTGTCCTTCGCGTTCGAGGAGGCGCACCGCAAGGCACTGGTTTACGAGACTGTCCTCGGCGAGCAAAATGCGCAACGGCGCTTCACGTAAAGAGTGGCGCGTGACGAGCGCGGGTGGGACGCCGGGCTGCGGCTGCTTGCCAATGACACTTAAGATGCACGCGAGCAACTCGGAACGCTTCACCGGTTTACTAAGGTAACCGGAGATGCCTGCTTCTCTGCAACGCGCGGCATCACCGCGTTGGCCGGCAGCGCTAAGCAGAACGATATTGGGCGGTCGGGAAGTCGATATTTGGCGGATTCGTCCGGCAAAATCGAACCCGTCCATGTCGGCCAAGGGCGTATCGACAATGATGACTTCGGGAGGCGAGCCAACCGCAAGAGCTTGGCGGTAAGCTTCTATTCCGCTTTCTCCGGCGTCGGCCATGGCAATCTTCATGTCCCAATCGGCAAGGGTCTCGCGCAGAATGCGCCGCGCCGTCGCGTTATCGTCAATCGCTAAGACCGAAAGGCCGCGAATGCCGACGGCCCTTGGCACGATTCTTGGGGCCTGTGCCTCCATGATGCCGAGCTTTGCCGTGAAGTGGAAAGTGCTTCCCTTCCCTACTTCGCTTTCCACCCAAATACGACCACCAAACATTTCGACAATGCGCGACGAGATGGCGAGCCCAAGGCCTGTTCCGCCATAGCGCCGCGAGATGGTACCGTCGGCTTGCGTAAACGGATCAAAGATGTGCGCTCGAACTTCCGGTGCGATGCCGATGCCGGTATCGGAGACGCTGAAGTGAAGACAGGCCTCATTGTGCGAGGTGTTTTCCGTCGCAACGCGGACCACAATGTCTCCGCGTTCAGTGAATTTAACAGCGTTGCCGATCAGGTTCGTAACCACCTGACGAAGACGCCCTACGTCGCCGAAAAGCATCTCAGGGACTTCGTTCCGTACCTGACAGGCAATCTCCAGCCCTTTTTTCTGAGCCGTGACAGCGAGCACCTTAACCGCGTCAGACAATGCGTCTTCCAGATTGAACGAGATAGGATCGAGAACAAACTTGCCGGATTCGATTTTGGCGAAATCGAGCAGGTCGTTGATGAGCGTCATCAAGCCGTCGGCAGAAAGACGGACGAGGTCGAGACATTCGCGCTGATCGGGATCCAGTTGCGTATCCAGAACGAGCGCCGTCATGCCGATGATGGCGTTCATGGGCGTGCGAATCTCATGGCTGATGTTCGCGAGAAAGGCGCTTTTCGCCTCATTAGCAGACTCTGCGAGATCCTTTGCCAGTCGCAGCTCCGTGTTGGTGTACTTGAGTTCCTGTTCGAGCCTTGCCCTTTCCGTCACATCCATGACGGTAGCGATGCGCGCATGGCGATCCCCGAAACTCATGTCCTGGGCTGAAATCTGGACCAGAATTTCCTCGCCATTTTTCTTGCGATGCCGGCCAGAACCCATTTCGGGACCATGCCCTTCGATGCACATAATCTCTCCGTCCGATATTTCATGGAGAGTCATGCGGGAAAACTCCTCGCGAGAGTAACCGTAGTGCCCTACAGCCGCTTCATTGACCGCGAGAAATCTCAACGTATCGGCATCGTAGACCCACGAGGGAAAGGGATGGGAATCGAAGAACTCGTGATAGCGCTGCTCAGCTTCGTCGGCGAGCCGAGCGGTTTTTCGCGTGCGGCGGTTCTCCGACAAAAGGAGACCGGCAATGATAACGAATGAAAGCAGGCCGAAAAGCAGCTCACGCACTTCATCCTGATCTTTGAACAGCTCTAGCAGGGATCGCGTTTCGGCGACAGAGAGCGGCGCCCACTTATCCAGTTCCGTCGAAATCACCTGCGCGGCCGCAGCGCGCGCGAGTTCATTGCTAAGAGCATCGGCAACCGCGGACATTTCCTTGGTCGACATAACGCTCATCTGGGGGTCGACCGCGTTTTCGTGCTGAATATGGAAATTTGTCGAATTGCAGGCTTTAGGACGGTGTAAAAGCAAATATTCGCTGGCGAAGCTATCGACGAAAGCAGCATCCGCTTGCTGGAGGCAGAGCGCTATTACCGCCGCCTCAGCGCTGGGTTTTGAGAGCGGCCGGCTTTCGGGATAGAGTTCCGCAACAGATGCCGAGTCAAAGGACGAGCCGAAAAACGCGATGCGTCTGGTTTTTCCCTCCACCTGCGAATCAAGGTGATTCTGTTCGCGCGTGAGGAGGAAGTATCCGCTAGAGAGCCACGGCTTTGTTATATGAAAACCGGCGCGTTGTTCTGGAGTGGGATGAATAACCGGCCAAAGATCGACTGCGGAGCCGAGAACCGCCTCGGGCGTTTTATCGTGAACGGGTATCCAGATGAGCCCGATATCCATCCGCTGCGCGGCTTGTTTGAGAACGTCTGGGACGAGCCCGGTTACTGCTCCATCGTTTCCTATTCGGTAGTAAGGCGGTGCGTCTTGAGCGCCGACGCGCAACGTCATTCCCCGGTAAGGCTGTGCGGCGTAATGTGACCAAAGCAGCCATCCCGCGATAGCGAGCGCGCACAGCAGAAGCCCGGCGATACAAAATACCTTCAGACGGCCTAAGACTCTGCTGTGCATGGAGGTTCAGTCTTAGTTATCGGCCTAATCCGTCGAAAATCTAGAAAAGCAAACCGGTGATCCCCTTATAGAATGAGGATGCTATGAACGGCCCCACACTGATCCCTCAGCCGTCGCGGATTGAGGCGGCGGGCAACAAGCCGAAGTTGATTGACGAATATGTCGGGCGAGTGAACTCGCAGACTGAGGGCGTGAGCGTGGCGCACATGCGCAGCCCGGAGGGCTGGCAGGAGCCGGGGCAAACTCCTGACTTCGACGAATTCACGGTGGTGTTGAAGGGAACTCTGCGCGTGGAGCACCGAGGCGGATTTATGGAGGTGAAAGCCGGGCAAGCGGTGGTGGCGCACAAGGGCGAGTGGGTACGGTACAGCACGCCGGGTACGGAAGGAGCCGAGTATATTGCAGTGTGTTTGCCGGCGTTCTCGATGGGAGCAGTGCATCGGGACGGGTAGGCAAAAGGCGATGGTATATTGAGGGAAGTCGGCATTCGCCGCTGGTCAGATCATCCATACCGGCCACTCAGGCCGACCCACGGAGTGGGCGCGTAGCTCAATTGGCAGAGCAAGTGACTCTTAATCACTAGGTTGTAGGTTCGATTCCCACCGCGCTCACCGGGAATCCTTCGGCAAAGGAAAGCGTCACTGTTACTTGGAAAAAGGTCGACGACTAGCCCATTGCACTCGAAGCTCGGCTGATGGTAAACCATTGCGATCCCAGACTCCAAAGTTCCTCGTTGATGTTAGGAACACCACGGTGATCTAGAAAAGCCGTGATGGCAAAAGTCGGCTTACCCCATGATGACTGATCAAGGTCTACAGGGGCTTTCACAGGTACCGCGCTTCAAAATCGAGCAAACGCTGAACAAAGAAAAAGGAACGCTTCTCCTTGGCAATCCCGTGTTTGTATGGGCTTCTAGTAATCAGTAGTAATGGGGCTAAACGGATCGAACGGGCATTTCGAGGACTCATAATCCTTCGGTCGAAGGTTCAAATCCTTCAGGGCCCAGGAAAAGAATCAGTTGCTTGCCGGCGTTGGCGTCCGCGCTCTTCGACAAAAGGGCTCATTTTTGTCGAGAGTAGGCGTATCGCGCAAAGGGTGAGTTCTACTGCTCCTCCGCCGATGTCGCAGCGCGTGCTGTCTCTGTAGGGAAATACGAAATATAATGCGGTTCTCCGATCAAGAACGGGTTCGCCCACCGCGTTCGAAAGCCGTCTGTGACCGCCATATATGTTGGGCTTCCGGCAAAGATGGCTTGTACCGTCGCAGGGTCGCTATGCGAGGTGGGATATTCTCTCTTTTGCCTGCCCCGGCCTACGGTTCGAATGCCCGTGCCAATTAAAGTCTCTCCGACCGTCGCTATCCATTCAACGCCATCATGTCGGAAGCCAACCGAATAAATTCTTGTATCGAGAGCAGGAACGCTGGCGTTACAAACCTTTGCATAGCGGGCATATAGTTCTTCTTCTTTTCCCGCCTTCGAATTCGGCACGAAGAATGTCGGACGTTCAGCCATTGGTTTTCCTCTTTGCGTGCAATTTTCATCGTAGCTCCCAACCGAATCAAAGCTTGTGGGGGAATTTGTGGGGACTAACGTTCAAAGCCTAGAGCGAGCGAGAGTAATAGTGGCTAACGATAACCGAGATAATCCGCTCATTCCTAGTGACTTGTAGCAGATCGTAGTAACCACGGGTATTCCACTCAGCACGACTCTTAATCACTAGGTTGTAGGTTCGATTCCCACCGCGCTCACCAAAAACTATCAACGCATTTAATCACCTTACGGGCCCGGACTCGAATTATTACAGCGTAAGTGCTCCACCCTCATCGCGCCCGAACAATTGCCCGAACGTTCCAAAGGTGGAGCACAGTTCCTACCTACTACGATTTAACCGCCGCCAAAGCCTTGACTGGCCTGAGAGCGATTTCGCCGGTCTCCGGCAGCTTCTCAAATCCCGTTGCCGTTAAGAGCGGAGGTCCGGAGAGTGGCACCGGTTTGACTATCAGTCCCGGCTTGATGAGGGTTACGGTCTGGAAGTCCTCGCTATAGATGACCGGATAGGAGTAACCGTTCGTCGTGCGAGTCCAGGCGGATACTTTGAAGAGATAGGCGCACGTGTAAGGAGGTACCCAGACGGCGGGCGGCACGGGACGGGTATCGCTCGTGACACCTTGCCAAATGTGCGCCGGTGTAGCGTGCGCGCTGTAATTGTCGCTGTAGATGGACGTGGTGACGTCCTGTCCGTATTCGGCCGACAACTGCAGGCTGTATAGATCGCCTTCGGGATCGTATGCTTCGTAGACGAGTTGTACGCCGTCCGTAAGGGAACTGAGATTCACGATTGCGCACGGCGAGACGGGAGCGCCCCCATGAAGCACGTTGATCATTTTGACGGTGGCCGGTTGATTGTCGAGCGCAAGTGCCAGCACTTGGGGCGTTGACGGAACGGCGACGCTGGCGGCATTGAAAAAGTGGATCTGGAACTGGTGCAGGCCATCAGGCTCCGCCGATGTAGTCCACTGGAAAAGTAGATTCTGGATGGTATACGGAAGGGCGGGATCGACCATGGTGTAATAGCCGCTCGCGTCTGGACCAAACGACTGCCATACATCGTTAGGGCCCACTATCTCGTAATTCGCCCAAGACTGTAAGATCGGCGTCCATGGAGCAGCAGTGCCGAAACGATGCATGACTTGGTACTTTCGCGCACCGGCCGCCCACAACGAAGTCAGTGTAGCGACATTGCCAATCAGATTAAGCGTGCCGCTGAATGCCGCTTGCTGGGGCATGATGTAGTAGGGCATGGTCACATTGCAGTAGCCGTCGGCAGCAATGAGGCCTGTACCGATCAGTCCTACCTCAGCAATCACAGGGCCCGAACTGCCCGATGAAGGGATGCTGGGCACAGTGGCTAGGATGATCTGATTGAAATTCGAGAAATCGCCCAACGGATTTGTGGGTGCTTCGCCGGCGAAAGATGGAAGAGTGCCAATTCTCAAACCGAAGCGGACGACGGGAGCTGGTTCCGTTGGGTCAATGGTGATGCCGAGATCGGACAGGGCAAACGAAATTTGCCATTGCCTATGGTTGGCGGCTGAATTCATAGATGCGCCAAACCCGCTACGGACCTGGGATGGGATCACCTGAGTGTTCGAAGCCGGGTAGGTTGCGTCCGGGCCAGCCATGAGCCACATTCCGAGGCGGTTGGGACTGCCCGGCCAGTCGGAGAACATCTTGTCACGATTCGGGTCAATCGCGCCATTGTCGTTGATATCGACAATGAACCAGAAATAGTCGTTGGGGTTCGCAGCGCCTGTCTCGGCTGTTAGATCGAGCCCGACATACAGGTTAGCGGCGTCGTTTTGAGCTAAAAGCGTTCCGCGTGGGATGGGCATTTGGGCTGCACCTGTCCACTCGCTCGCCGGCAAAAGACCGGTTAAGGGAGGAGCAGGCCTTGTCCATGTGCTTCGTATTGTCGTCATCAGGTCCTCTTCATCAGGTATTCGTTAGCCGCTGTTCCGTAGCATTGCTTTGCAACGCGGCAATGCCAGTGGTGCAAACGTGGTACCGAGTCCCTGGAAAGTGAGCTGATTCGCTCTTGGCGACGTTGCGGTGTGAAACAGTGATGATTCGAAAGGGTTGACGATGCACCTGTACTTCTATACCAGTGCACTTGAACTAACCAGTCCGTTGGTGCGAGTAACTATTAGGTTCAGCGCAGCCGAATCAAAGGTGAGCTCGGTTACGCAACAGTGAGCTCGTGGCAGGATGGGTGATCCTCGCTCGCCAAGCTGTACCCGATGCGGGCACCAGCGAGGTCGGTTCCACTCAAATTCGCTATACTTAACTCAATACTGCTACCGCATTAGGGCCGAACTGCGTTTCACCCGCCCGGTTCCGATCTATGTTTTCCCGAATACGTCTGCGGTGTGCGCGTTCTTAGATCATGTTTGAAAATCTGTCTGACAAGCTGCAACGGGTATTCAAGAACCTGCGCGGCGAAGGAAAACTTAGTGCGGCCAACATGGACGAGGCGCTCCGGGAGATCCGGGTGGCGCTGCTGGAGGCTGACGTCCATTTCAAGGTCGTCAAGCAGTTCATCGAGCAGGTAAAGGAGAAGGCAATGGGCGAAGAGGTCCTCACGGCTCTCTCGCCCGGCCAGCAAGTTGTCAAGATTGTGCGCGATGAGCTGACGAAAATGCTTGGCGGGCATCAGGCGCGCCTTCGCTTCGCCAACGAACCGCCCACCGTCATGCTGATCGTCGGCTTGCAGGGTTCCGGTAAGACCACCAGCGCCGCCAAGCTCGCCCGCTTTCTAGGCAAGGAAGGCAACAAACCGGAGTTGGTCTCGGTTGACGTCTACCGTCCGGCCGCTCGTCATCAGCTCAGCATTCTCGCCAAGAACGTCAACACGCCTATCTACGAAGGAACGCCGGAAGAGACGAAGCCGCTGGAACTTGCCCGCTCCGCTCGCCGCGATGCAGTGCAAACAGGGCGCGACATCCTGCTGGTCGATACCGCCGGCCGTCAGCACATCGACGATCAGCTCATGCAGGAATTGCAGCAGTTAAAGGAAGCGCTGAACCCAACCGAAATTTTGTTCGTCGCCGATGCGATGACCGGCCAGGATGCGGTCAAATCGGCGGACGAGTTCCACAAGCGGCTGGGTATCACGGGCGTTGTCCTCACAAAAATGGATGGGGACGCTCGTGGCGGCGCGGCGCTTTCCATCCGTTCCATCACCGGTCAGCCGCTCAAGTTCGTAGGCGTAGGTGAGAAAACGGATGCCCTCGAAGCCTTTTATCCCGACCGTATAGCATCGCGCATTCTAGGCATGGGCGACGTCCTGTCACTGATCGACAAAGTTCAGGAGAACATCGACCAGGCGACCGCCGAGAAAATGCAGGAGAAGCTGCTCGGCGACGATTTCACGCTTGAGGACTTCCGCGACCAGATCAAACAGATCCGTAAACTCGGCTCGCTTGGGGGCCTGCTCGATATGATGCCGAAGATCGGGCCGTTGAAGGAGCTGAAAGACACTAAGATCGATGAAAAGGAAATAAACCATGTGGTTGCCATCATCGATTCCATGACTCCCAAAGAGCGCCGCAACCACATGTTGATAAACGGCTCGCGACGGCGCCGTATTGCCAAAGGCAGCGGTACCAGCGTCCAAGATGTCAATAATCTCCTGAAGCAGTACGCGCAAGCCCGTAAGATGATGAAAAGCTTCACCGGCCCCGGCGGGATGTTAGGCAAGAAGCTGATGAAGATGAAAATACCAGGGATGCCCGGCTTTTAACCCGCGCCCCGTCGAGCGGCACTGAAACTTTGTAACAATAAAAAAGAAAAGAAAAGGTCACGATGTTAGCTATTCGCCTGGCGCGTTTTGGCGCCAAGAAGAAACCCACTTACCGTGTGGTCGTTATTGAGAGGGACCGGGCCCGTAACAGCCGCTCGGTCGAGATCGTTGGACACTACAATCCCGTTGCGAAGCCGGCGCAGGTACAGCTTGATCATGAGCGTATTCAGTACTGGTTGAAGAACGGGGCGCAGCCTTCCGATACAGTTAGCCGTCTGCTGAAGAACAATCCGGCGGCTGAAGCACCCGTAGTCGCGTAAGTTACAACACTAAAAGGGGCACGATGGCGCGCCCGGAAGTGGAATTTCAGGCGCTTTTCAGCGGCTGAATTAGGAAAACAAAAATGAACGAAAGCAATGGCGTGAAGACGCTTGTGGAAGAGATCGCCAAGGCGCTCGTCGACACCCCCAACGACGTTGTAGTTAAAGAGATCGCGGGAGAGCACGCCACCGTCTTCGAATTGCGTGTGGCACAAACCGACCTGGGCAAGGTGATTGGAAAGCAGGGACGCACGGCGCGGTCCATCCGGACGCTGCTAGGCGCCGTAGGAACGAAACTGAACCGGCGCTTTTCGCTGGAAATTCTGGAATAAGAGCGGGTCTTCCGGTGGCGATAGATGCGGAATCGGTCGTTATCGCCGAGATTCTCCGGCCCCGCGGCAACCGGGGCGAGTTGTTGGCGGCCTCCCAAACGGATGTGCGCGGCAGGCTGGAAAGCCTCAAAAGGGCGACTGTCCGGTTAGCCGACGGCTCGGAAATTTCGATCGAGATGCAAAGCGCTTGGCGGCACGGGGCCCACTGGGTGCTGAAGTTCGCAGGCATTGACTCCATCAGCGGAGCCGAACGATTTCGCCGCGCTGAGTTGCGCGTGCCACTCGCGGAGCGCGGCCAATTAGCCGAAGGCGAGTATTTTCAATCCGACCTGATCGGCTGCCTGGTGGTCGAAAAGGTTAGCGGGAGATCGCTGGGTAGGGTAGAGGGCTGGCAAGAGTGCGGTGGTGCACCGCTGATGCAGTTAGGTGTGGATGGACGCGAGGTATTGATCCCGTTCGTTCCGTCAATCTGTCAGGAAGTGGATGTGATGGGCCAAAAGATAGTTGTCGATCTGCCCGAAGGTTTATTGGACCTGTAGCGGCATCCAAATGACCTTCCACATAATCACGATTTTTCCTGAGTTTTTTCGCGGGCCGTTCGATCATGGCGTCGTGGCCCGGGCACAAACGGACAAACGGTTGGAAATCCGGATACATGATCTGCGAAACTGGACTTACGATCGTCACCGTTCCGTAGATGACCGGCCGTTTGGCGGCGGCGAGGGTATGCTGCTGAAAGCGCAACCTTTGTTTGAAGCGGTGGAAGCGATACTGCCGGATCGAAACCCGCAACGCAAGATCGTTTTGCTTTCGGCGCAGGGCCGGCCGTTCACGCAAACGACCGCACACGAGTTCGCCGCGTTAGATGAGCTACTACTGATCTGCGGTAGGTACGAAGGCGTAGATGAGCGAGTAGCGGAACATCTGGCTGACGACGAGGTCTCGATTGGCGATTTTGTATTGAGCGGCGGTGAACTGGCTGCCGCCGTGATAGTGGATGCAGTGGCCCGATTATTACCGGGCGTACTTGGAAATGAGGATTCTGCGCGAAACGAAAGTTTTGGCGTGGAGAACGAAGGATTATTGGATTGCCCGCAGTACACGCGTCCCGCGCAGTTTCGCGGTTGGAAGGTGCCCGAGGTTCTGCTCGGCGGCAATCATGAGGAGATCAGGCGCTGGCGTCGTGAGGCGTCGCGTGAAAAAACACAGCGGCTTCGACCGGACTTACTCGGCGGCCGCTAAAACGAGATAAGACCAAAGCAGAAATAACTATGCAAAACGCACTTGTCAGCAAGTTCATCAGCAAGAACGCGCGCCAGACGCCGCATCCGGAGTTTCGTCCGGGCGACACGATTCGGGTTCACGTTCGCATCAAGGAAGGAGACAAGGAGCGTCTTCAGGCCTTTGAAGGGACAGTTATCGCCCGCAAGAACACTGGCATGGGCGAGACCATCACGGTACGCAAGGTCAGCTTCGGCCAGGGGGTTGAACGCATCTTTCCTGTGCATGCGCCTGTCATCGATCACATCGATCTGGTGCGCACCGGACGCGTCCGCCGCTCCAAGCTCTACTACCTCCGCGGCTTGAAAGGCAAAGCAGCCCGTCTGCGCGAGCGCACTTAGCGGCAGGCGTTGCGCGTGGCTGTAGCTCCTCGCGGAAAATCCGCGCCGAATTGCCAGAAGCCGGCAGTTAAGGACGGTCCACGCGAGAGGCCTATCCGTTGCCTGAGCAGCTATGAGCGCGAGGCGCGCGAACGCGGGTTCACACAAGTAGCCGGAGTAGACGAAGTTGGACGCGGCTGTTTATTTGGTCCGGTATTTGCCGCCGCAGTCATTCTCGACCCGCTGCGGCCCATCCGGGGCCTGCACGACAGCAAAATACTCTGTGCAGAAGATCGCGAGAAATTAGCCGGTCAAATCAAGGCGCGCTGTATCTGCTGGGCAGTTGCCGGCGCGGACGTTTACGAGATCGACCAGATCAATATTTATCAGGCTTCGCGTCTAGCCATGAGGCGCGCTGTCGAAGCGCTGTCGATCCGCCCCGATTATCTGCTCATCGACGCGGTGAAAATAGATCTTCCCGTTGAGCAGCTTCCACTCATAGACGGAGACGCCCGTTGCCGTGCCATTGCAGCCGCATCTATCGTTGCAAAGGTGCACCGCGATGCCTGTCTCGCCCAATGGCATCAGGTCTTCCCGCAGTACAACCTCGCCTCGAACAAAGGCTACTCTACGCCTGATCACAAACGCGCTCTGCGCAAGCATGGCCCAACTCTTTTACACCGTTTCAGTTTCTGGCCAGTCAGGGCCAACAGTCCCCACCTTCACTGGACCGGCTACCTCACTGGCGAGCCGATCCAGGGAGAGCTGTTCGAGGACACTGAGGGAAGTGAACTCGCCCAGCTCACGGAGGGTGCATCCGCATGAGCGCTCCCATCCAGGCTCCCTCCGAGCAGCGATCAACCAAAACCCCGGGCCGCTTCGCGCGCTGGCACCGGCGCGTTCTGGGCTTATGCATGGTCGTCTTTGCACTGGAAATCGGCGTGTTCCTCACCGTGTTTCCATGGCTGGGTAATTGGGATCAGAGTTGGGTGCCGGTTCACTCTCCACGTTTTGCGGACCTTTGGATGAGCCCGTATTTCCGCGCTGCGCTCAGCGGCTTAGGTTTGCTTAATATTTACATCGCCGCCATGGAACTGATATCGCAACTCAAGTCGATCTTCGCCCCGCGTTGAGGGCGTCAGTTCACGGCGCAATCTCGAACTCGACGCCCTGCGCAAGCGGCAGTTCCGAACCGTAGTTGATTGTGTTTGTAGCGCGCCGCATATAGAGCTTCCAAACGTCCGATCCGGATTCACGCCCGCCCCCGGTCTCCTTCTCCCCACCGAATGCGCCGCCAATTTCGGCCCCCGATGGCCCGATATTCACATTCACGATGCCACAGTCCGATCCTTCTGCCGAGAGAAAGCGCTCCGCCTCACGCAGATCTGTAGTGAAGATGGACGAAGCCAATCCCTGCGGCACATCGTTGTGTATACGGATCGCGTCCGCAAGGTCGCGGTATTTCAGCACGTACAAAATCGGTGCAAACGTTTCGCGCCTCATTGTTTCGTATTGCCCGTCGACTTCCACCAACGCCGGGTCTACATAGAATCCATCGCCCAGCCCATCGCCGCGGACGCGCTCGCCGCCAAGCACCGTTGCTCCGGATGCGCGTATTTCATACAAACTCTTCTGCATCGCTTCATACGCCTGCCCATCGATCAACGGGCCCACTAGCGTGGCCGGATCGCGCGGGTCGCCGATAGAAACGGAACCATATACGTGCTTCAAGCGCGGGATCAAACGGTGGTAGATGTCTTCGTGAACGATCAATCGCCGCAGGGTCGTGCACCGTTGACCCGCGGTTCCCATCGCGGCAAATGCCACGGCACGAACGGTCAAATCCAGATCCGCCGAGGGACAAATAATCGCCGCGTTATTACCACCCAGCTCCAAAATGGCTCGCGCAAAACGCTTCGCCAAGAGCGGCCCCACTTGCCGTCCCATGGCCGTCGATCCGGTTGCCGAGACCAGCGGGACGAGCGGATGATCCACCAGTATCTGGCCCATCTCGCGACCGCCAATCAGCACGGACGAAAGCCCCTCCGGCACACCGCCGAATTTGCCTGACGCCGCTTCAAACAGCGCTTGTGTCGCGATCGCAGTCAGCGGCGTCTTCTCCGACGGCTTCCACACCACGGAATTGCCGCAGACCAACGCTAGTGCGGCATTCCATGCCCATACGGCCACTGGAAAATTGAAGGCCGAAACAATCCCCGTGACGCCAAGCGGATGCCACGTTTCCATCATCCGGTGATTTGGTCGTTCCGTCGCAATCGTCAGTCCGCAAAGCTGCCGAGACAGCCCGGCCGCGAAGATGCAGATGTCAATCATCTCCTGCACTTCGCCCAGGCCTTCGGACAAAATTTTCCCTGCCTCGATCGTCACGAGCCGGCCAAGTTTCTGTTTGTTGCTGCGCAACACATCTGCCAGATGCAGGACGAACTCGCCCCGCTTCGGCGCAGGCACTTTGCGCCATTTTAAGAACGCCGCGTGCGCCGACTCTATGCGATCTCCTGCTGCGTCCGTCGTACGCAAGCGCCCGATTACCTCACCGGTGATCGGCGTCCGAACCACGAAATCTCCGCCTGAGGACACATCCGTCAGGACGCCTAACGCCCTCAAGATGTCAGCGGTCTCATCTGCAACCGTCTTCACACCAGTACCTCGCAAACGCAGTCTACAACGCCGCTCTAACTTACAACCGGCACAACGGGCACCAATCGCCCTGTGCGCGTCGTTACAACCGGCACAACAGGCGCCAATCGCCCTGTGCCCGTCGTTACAACCGGCACAACGGGCGCCAATCGCCCTGTGCGCGTCTCAATTCGCTTCCAAATCGCGTCGAACTATTGGTGCCTTATGCCCGCAACCGTTTGGAAAGGCTATCTCACGTTCGGCCTCGTCTCATTTCCGATCCGCTTATTCGCCGCCGCTCGTCCGGAGCCTGTTCACTTCCACCTACTGCACAAAAAGGATCTTTCGCGCGTGAAAGAGGTCATGTACTGCGCCGCGGAAGACAAGCCGCTCGACCGCTCCCAAATCGTCAAGGGCTACGAGTATGAAAAGAATCACTATGTCGTGATCGACCCTGAAGACCTCGAAAAGGTCGCTCCTCCGACCGCGCGTGCGATGGAGATTCTTCAGTTCGTCAAGATGGAGGAAATCGATCCCATCTTCTTTGAAAAGTCTTATTACGTCGGGCCGGAAGAATCGGTCAGCCGCCCTTACTCGCTGCTACTCGAAGCAATGAAGGAAACCGGATACGACGCAATCGCAAAAGTCGCCATGCACGGGCGCGAGCACATCGTCATCCTTCGCCCTTCCGAGAACGGTATCGTTCTGCACACCATGTACTTTGTGGACGAACTGCACAAAGCCAACGAAGTGCCGGTGCCGAAGGCAGCCAAATTCGACAAGAAGGAACTGGATTTGGCGAAGAAGCTGATCGACACGCTGGCCGGCACGTTCGAGCCCGAGCATTACCACGACGAGTACAAACAGAACGTGGAGAAGCTGATCGACTCGAAGCGCAAAGGCCACAAGGTCACGCCTATTCGTCAGCCAAAGACCGCTCCTGTGATTGACCTCATGCAGGCCCTTCAGAAAAGCCTTGCGAAGTCAGCGAACGCGAGATCGCAACCGGCATCGGCCAGCAAAACACGCAAACAGCCGCGCAAGCGCAGTGCTAAAGTCGCCTGACGCAACGCTCAGGCTATTCCGTTACTTCTAATCCGGCCTATTCCGTAGCGCGTCCTCGCCTTCCAACGCTAAGCTGCCCAGCAAAGGAAGATCTGGCATGCCGGACCCAAAGGAGTATTGCGAACGGCGGAATGAGATCGCGGAATCGTTAGTGGATGCCGCCGTACGGTTGTCGATAGCCGCTGTCGAAATGGCCCATGCTGCGGGTATTAGCGAAAACCAGTCATTCCTCAGGGCGAAAGCCGAAGTAGAACGCTTACGCGACGAGGGCGAAAATCTCAGAGCCGAGCTATCGCACCATCGTCTTAAACACGGCTGCTAGCAGCTGTTAGGCCGCTAAAATCATGCGCCTATTAACTTCCTCTTGCCTGGGTCGAACAGCGGTTCGGAAGTCGGCGGCTGTGCGGGGTTCTTACGGAAGCGTTCGATAGAAGCAGCTAAGGCATGCAATGACAGTCGCGAGAAATCGGGTATCGTCGCGGTGCTGCGGAACATAGGCAGAATCTCTGCGAACCGGTCCACAAGATCCGGATCGCGCCAGCCTCTTTCCGCTTCTTCACGGATACTTTGCAAAGCTTCCTCTGAGGTGAGCGCCCGCTTGTACGGACGGCTCGTCGTCAGGGCATCATAGATGTCCGCAAGCTGTAAAATTCGGGCAAGCAACGGGATCTCTTCCTTCTTCAGGCCGTCCGGATACCCCGACCCGTCCCATCTTTCGTGATGGTGCCGGATTATCGGCAGGACGGGCGCCAGCGACCGCATACTGCTACAAATTCGCACTCCCCGTTCTGCGTGCGTTTTCATTACCTTCCACTCTTCGGGAGTTAGTGCGCCTGGCTTAAACAAGATATGGTCGGGGATCGCCAATTTACCGATATCGTGCAAATAGGCTCCGCGCTGCAACGAAAGAATATCGCTGGCGGGCAGGCCCAAAGCGAATCCGATTGCCGCTGCCATCAACGCCAGCCGGTGACAGTGTTGGCCTAAAGCCGGATCGCGTTCTTCCACTGATTGCGCCAGCGAAAATAGAACAGTTTCGGAATCGTCCAGCGAATCAATCATGGCCTTATGACGTAGACTGGCCTGCACGCGCGCGCGCAGAGCGGGCGCACGAAACGGTCTCACCAGAAACTCATCAGCGCCTGCGTCGATTGCGTGGACCTCATTGTCGAGGTCGTCGGAATCCGCCATCACGAACAATGGCAAGAACTGCGTCGCGGCTGACTTCTTGAGCATGCGGCAGAATTCGGTCGCGCCCATCTCCGGAATAACCAGATCAATCAAGACAAGGTCGACGCTGTGGACGGAAATCGCTGCCACTGCTTCTGACGTTGTGCTCGCTTCCACGGCTTCGTGGTCGAGTGGCCCTAGGGCTTCGCGGATGGTTTCACGGTCGGTTTCCGAGTCACCGACGATAAGGATCTTGCTCCGGTTACCCGGCATCCTATCGGCGACGCCGTTCTGCTGCGCCCAGCTTCCTATTGAAATGACCTTTCCAGTACCCTGGGACCCGAGCGGGTCAGTACCCGGAGCTTGCTCAGGCTCCGTGCAAGCCTCGGCGGCCACGCTGTTAAGGTCGGTACCAAGTTGCATCTGCTGTTCCGAAGTCAATCGCTCTGTCTTTCTATCGACTTCAGTGTGATTTCGCTTTAAGAAATCTGCCCGGAGAGCCGATGTGAAAGATGAATTAGTACTAGGCCCGCAGTGCTAGGCTTCGGCGGCGCTGTTCAGAACGTTCTATGGTGGTGCTTCACTCCGACTGCAACTTTATTCGCGTGGACCGGTCTTATTCCTTGTAGGCAAACATAGCAACAGGTCCGTCTCTGCGCATTTCTCGACACAATGTCCAATTTCGCCCGCGTCCGCCCTGTTCATTTGCTAATCATCGAGGATAATCCCGGCGACGTTCGCCTCTTAGAGGAGGCGTTTGGGGAACTTCACGCGAATTTAAAAATACACGTTGCCAGAGATGGCGCCGAAGGCATCGCTCTGGTCGCGGGCGCCAATCAGAGCAAAGAGGACTCTCCCGATTTGATTCTCCTTGATCTGAACCTTCCCAAAGTCAGCGGGCACGACGTGCTCATCAAAATCAAATCAGACCCCCGTACGCGTCACATCCCAGTCATTATTCTTACCTCGTCCCGCGCTGAATCCGATGTGCGCCGCGCTTACCAGTCGCATGCGAACGCATACCTGCGCAAGCCATCTACCCTCGAAGGGCTGCTGGCCACAGCCCGTGACGTCAAGAATTTCTGGATGGAAACCGCCACTCTGCCCACCTAGACTGTCCCGGTGGCAATTTCCGTGTTTAAATTAACTCTGTAGGCTTCCATTTCGGAAGCCTTTTCTTATCCGCAGAAGGAGTACTTAGCTGACCACCAAAGTTGCCCCCGTTGCGCAAGTGCGCGAGCCCGCCGACCGCTGGACGATTAACGACGCGGCAGAACTCTACGATGTCGCCAGTTGGGGCAAAGGATATTTCTCGGTTGGACCCAACGGCAACATCTTCGTTCACCCCACCAAAGAGCCCAACCGCAGCATCGACTTGAAGCAACTCGTCGACACGCTTGAATGGCGCGGCATCTCGCTTCCTATCCTCATTCGCTTCGCCGATATCCTGAGGCACCGTCTGGGGGAAATGCACCAGGCCTTCGAATCGTCCATCCGCGAGCATGGGTATCAGGGGGGCTACTGCTGTGTCTATCCCATAAAAGTCAACCAGCAGCGCCAAGTGGTTGAAGAGGTTTTCAATTTCGGACGCGCATACAATTTCGGTCTCGAAGCCGGCTCCAAACCCGAGTTGCTTGCCGTTCTCGCGATTGCCGATAACGCGACGCCAATTATCTGCAACGGTTTCAAGGACGACGAATACATAGAAATGGTGATGCTCGCGAAGAAGATCGGCAGACGTATCACCCCCGTAGTTGAGAAATTTACCGAGCTTGAACTCATCGCCAAACACGCTGAACACGTCGGGGTAAAGCCCACAATCGGCTTGCGTGTGAAACTCGCCAGCCGCGGTTCCGGACGGTGGAAATCTTCCGGCGGTTATCGCTCGAAGTTCGGCCTCACCGTCAGCGAAGCGCTTAAAGCCGTCGACTTCCTGAAGGAGCGCGGAATGGAAGACTCACTCCAGTTGCTTCACTTTCACCTCGGCAGTCAGATCACCAACATTCGTCAAATAAAAGGGGCTGTCATTGAGGCGGCCCGCATCTATGTTGATCTTAAAAAGCTTGGCACCGGCCTGATGTACCTGGATGTCGGCGGCGGCCTTGGCATCGACTACGACGGCTCGCAAACCGATTTTGAATCGAGCGTCAACTACACTCTCGAAGAGTACGCGCGCGACGTCGTCTACCACATTCAGAGCATTTGCGACGAGAGCGAAGTGCCGCATCCCGTCATCATTACTGAAAGCGGCCGCGCGATCGCCGCGTATCACAGCGTGCTGGTCTTCAATGTTCTCGGTGTCAGCGGTTTCGATCAGCAAGACCTTCCCGCCAGCATTCCAGAGGATGCCGAGCAGCCGCTGATCGACCTTTTCGAGACTCACCGGTCGATCAACAAAAAGAACCTGCTCGAGACCTACCACGATGCGCAGCAGGCGCTCGACTCCGCATTGAATCTTTTCAGCCTGGGCTATCTTTCGCTTGAACAACGCAGCCTGGCAGAAAATTTCTATTGGGCCATCTGCCGCAAGATTCTCAAGTTTGCGAGTGAACTCGATTATTTCCCCGAAGAACTGGAAGGCCTGGACGCGCTGCTGTCGGATACGTATTTCTGCAACTTCTCTTTGTTTCAGAGCATGCCGGATAGCTGGGCGGTGAAGCAGCTATTCCCCATCATGCCGATTCACCGGCTTAACGAGCTGCCCACGCGGCACGCGGTGTTAGGCGATATTTCCTGCGATTCCGATGGAAAGGTCGATCAGTTCATCGACCGGCGCGACGTGAAGAAAACGCTTCCGCTGCACGCCTTCAACGGCAGTCCGTATATCCTTGGCTCGTTCTTGCTCGGCGCCTATCAGGAAATTCTCGGCGACCTCCACAACCTGTTCGGCGATACAAACGCAGTGCATGTCAGCCTTGACGAAAACGCCGAAGTAGTTCTCGAAACTGTCGTCCAGGGCGACACCGTTCGCGAAGTGCTGAACTACGTGCAGTACAACGCTCAAAACTTAATCGACGCGTTCCGGAAGGACGTCGAAACCGCGGTACGCGAGCAACGTATCGGTTACGAAGAATCGGGCCGTCTTCTTAAGTTTTACGAAGAAGGACTGCAGGGCTACACTTATTTGGAGCAGTAGATCGGGAAGGAGCGCCGGCAACGCGCTAACGCATACGGTGACTCCCGTTCAAATCCCGGCGGAGACAGTTATGTGGGAGAGCGAGTAATGTCAATTATCGGTGCTCACATGCTTTTGTACTCGTCTGAACCGGAGGCTGTGCGCAATCTTCTGAGCAGCGCGTTCGGCTTCGAATCGGTGGACGCGGGGGGCGGATGGCTTATTTTTGAATTGCCTCCGTCCGAGCTCGGCGTACACCCGGCGGAAGGTCCTACCTACGACTTGGGTTTCCATCATCAGGTCGCCTTCATGTGTGACGACATCCAAAAGACCATCGCCGAACTTCGTAGCAAAGGTGTCCAGATTGATAATGAGCCCAAGGATGAAGGCTATGGCATAACGGCGATGATGATCTTTCCCGGCAATCTGAAAGTCATGCTTTATCAGCCGCGCCACACTCTAGCAATCAAACGAACCGGCTGAAGATCATCGCGCAGGCAGGAGTGGCGATCCCCACGGCCAAGGCGCAGATTTGCGGCTCTTGTTCATTGCACTGAATGGAAGTCTTAGGTTCCATACACGTCGTTCTTGTCGCGCCGCGCAACCCGCTGAACATTGGCGCTGCCGCGCGCGCAATGAGCAACTTCGGCTTCACTGACATGCGGCTGGTGAGACCTTACGATTTAGCCTTCAAGGAAGCCAGATCTGCCGTGCGCGCTCGCTACATTCTCGAGAACGCGCAGGTGTTCGACGGCATCACTGAGGCCGTTGCGGACTGCACACTGGTCGTGGGGACCACTGCAGCGGGTCACCGCGATCTGCATCTGCCGCTTTACCGCCTGGAAGCGGCCGCGCAATTGATTCGAGAACACACAAGGCGATCCGCCACTGCTCTCCTATTCGGGTCAGAGAAGTTTGGCCTGTCCAATGAAGACATGAGTCACTGTCATTGGCTCATGCGCATTCCCACGCGAGACGAGCACGGTTCCATGAATCTGGGCCAGGCCGTCGCGATCTGCTTGTACGAACTGCGGCGTGAGGCCGCCCAGGAAAATGTCCGATTCTCACCGGCTCCGGGGGCATCCGCTGAAGAACATGAGCGGCTAACCGCTCTGCTTCTCCAGTCGCTCACACGCTCCGGATATGTTAATGAAAGAACCTCTGCTTCCACCGAACTCAAAATCCGGCGTCTAGTTCGCCGTCTCTCAGTTCCCGCTGCCGATTTCGAAACATGGCTCGGCATCTTTCGCCAAATCCTCTGGAAACTGACTCAGCACACGGAGGAATAGGTGCTACAGTGTTTTTCGATGACGAAGGTGCAATGCACGTTCAAACTCTCGCGTGAGCTGAATGACCAGGAACTTGAAAAGATCGCGCACATTCACGCTGTGTATGGGATTCTCGCGGCTCGCCTCAAGCCTTCCGATCAGCTCTTCGTCGAATACGATGCCAGCCGTCTCTCGCGGAACGAAGTTGAGGGAACGCTGGAAGAGAACGGGATTCCGTTGGCCTGACGTGCGCTGCTTTCTCGCGATTATCTGTTCTGTCGCTCTGTTCGCTCAGGATGGCGATTGGCCGAACTACGGCCGTGATCCAGGGGGTCAACGATTTTCCCCGCTAACTGCCATCAATACATCGAACGTTCAGTCTTTGAAAGCCGTTTGGACGTATCGCACGGGCGATGCATACGCGCCACCTGACGGAACCAAGCCGACCCAATTTGAAGCCACGCCTCTGTATATCGATGGTGTGTTGTATCTCTCAACCCCGCTGGGCCGTGTGATCGCTCTCGATCCCGTGACCGCGAAAGAGCGTTGGACCTACGATCCGCACATCAATAGAGATAAGGGATACGGCGACTACGCGAATCGCGGCGTTTCCACCTGGAGATCTCCGGAGGGGCATCGCCGCATATATGACGCGACCATTGATGCACGTTTGATTGCACTCGATGCTGCGTCCGGGAGGCCCATCGCTGAATTCGGGGATAACGGAACTGTCGATCTGCGCAAAGGCCTCCGAATCGCGCCGCACGGCTTTGCCGATTATGAGGAGACTTCGCCGCCCGTGGTCATCAACAACCTGCTGGTGGTTGGCTCCGGTGTCGCCGATAACGGCTCCACAACTCAGGCAAGCGGAGAAGTACGTGGCTTCGATGCCGCCACCGGTAAGTTGATTTGGACTTGGGATCCGATTCCGCAGAATCCGAAAGATCCTGCCTACCCGACCTGGAAGAACGGCAGCGCGCCGCATACGGGAGCGGCCAATGCATGGTCCGTGATCGCCGCCGACCCGGAGCGCGGCCTCGTCTTTGTCCCAACCGGAAGCGCGAGCCCGGATTACTACGGCGGCGAGCGCCTCGGAGATAACGCGTACGCCAATTCGGTTGTCGCTCTCAGAGCCTCGACCGGCGAAGTGGTCTGGCATTTTCAAACGGTTCACCACGACCTTTGGGATTTTGACGTCGCCACGCCACCACTTCTGTTCGACATACATCGTGATGCGGGAACAATTCCCGCGATTGCCATTGGCTCAAAGACTGGGAACCTTTTCATTCTGAACCGCGAGACGGGCAAACCCATCTTCGGCGTTGCAGAACGCCCGGTTCCCAAAAGCGATGTGCCTGGCGAGGTTGCCTCTCCCACTCAGCCGTTTCCCTTGAAGCCTGCGCCCGTTGCGGTCCAGAAACTCACTCCCGATGACGCCTGGGGGGTGGACGACGCAGACCGCGCCTGGTGCCGCGACGAATTGAGCAAGCTCCACACCGGCTCAATCTTCACACCGCCCTCTCTCGCCGGAACTGTCTCGCTGCCCGGTAATGTGGGCGGGATGAACTGGGGCGGCATGGCGTACGATCCGCAACATGATTTATTGGTGCTTCCCTCCAACAACATCGCTGCCGAAGTGCGTTTAATCCCACGCGCCGATTTCGATATGGCTGATTCCAAAAATCGCAAGCTCAACGGCGACTGGGAATTTGCCCGGCAGCGCGGCACGCCATACGGCATGATGCGCCGGCTTCTGCTTAGCCCGAAGCGGCTGCCTTGCAATGCCCCACCGTGGAGCACCTTGATCGCAATCTCTGCTTCCACGGCAGAGAAGAAATGGGAAGTCCCCCTCGGAAGGTTCAGTCCGAAAACTCCGGAAACGTGGGGCTCCGTTTCGCTGGGCGGCCCCATCGCGACCGCCGGAGGCCTCGTTTTTGTCGGCAGCACGCTCGCTCCGGCGATTTATGCTTTCGACATACAAACAGGCCGTCTACTGTGGACCGGCAATCTGCCGGCCAGTCCTAAAGCCACTCCCATGACCTTTGAAGGTCCTGATCGCAAGCAGTACGTCGTGGTCTCAGCCGGCGGATTCGGCATCCCTGGCGTCTCTCCCCTCGGCGACTATGTCGTCGCGTTCAGCCTGTGAACCGCTTCTGTATCGGGATACATCCCGTTCGCGAGGCTCTACGTGCAGGTCGTCCGCTCGACAAGGTCCTGATTGCAAGGGGAACATCCGGACCGCGTATCCAAGAGATTATCGATCTCTGCCGCGACCGCAGCATTCCCGTTCGCTTCGAAGCGCGCGATGCGCTTGATCGGGTCAGTAAGAGCACGCCGCATCAGGGAGTGATTGCTTTCGGAGCGGCGCATGCTTATGTCGAACTGAACGAGATCAGCGAAGGAGCACAATTGTTGGTAGTTCTGGATGGCGTGGAAGATCCACATAATCTAGGCGCCATCATTCGCACCGCGCACGCAGCCGGCGCAAACGCCGTGGTCGTCCCTGAACGCCGCGCCGCGCCCCTAACCGAAACGGTTGATAAGGCCGCGGCCGGGGCACTTGAGTACATTCCAATCGTACGAGTCACCAACGTGAGCCAAGCCATCGAGCGCCTGAAGCAACAGGGGTTTTGGATCTACGGGTTGGACGAACAGGGCGCGGAACTCTACGACAAAGTTGAGTTCAGCGCGCCGACGGCCATTATCCTGGGCGGTGAAGGCAAGGGCCTGCACCAAGCGGTGCAAAAACACTGCGACGTGCTCGTGCGCATTCCGATGACGGGACCAGTTTCGTCGCTGAACGTCTCGGTCGCAGCCGGAATTGTTTTATTCGAGTGGCGGCGCCGGCAAACCGCGAGACAATGACCGCATGAACGAAAACGTCATCACCTCACCGCCACAAATCGAATCTGAAATCGTCGCTGGACTGGCCGCCCTTAAGAAGAACGGTTACAAGGTTACTGCCGACGAAGCTACTTCCGGCGAATTGCTGTTGCACTTCAAATTTGGCGAGAACGAACAGACCCTGAAATTCAGTGGCGACGAGTGGCAGAAATCGGGAACCGTCGAGAAGCGCATCATCGAAAAGCTCGACATTTAATAGCTGCTAATCAGGAGAATGTCCAAAGTGCGCGGGCCATGCACGCCGCGGACGCGAGTCATTTCGATGTCCACTGTGGCCGAAGGCCCGGAGAAGAAGGTCAGGGGCCGGTCCTTGATTTGTTCCAGCCGGTCGATGGCTTCAGGGACAAGTTCCACAATGTCGTCCCTGCGAAGAATGCAGAGATGATAATCCGGAATTAAAGTCGCGGCGCGCCGGCCCTGCGTGGGCGAGCTTTCCAGCACTACTGTTCCCGTTAGCGCGATACCGAGCGTGCATCCCGTGATCACCCCATCGGCGGCATCGAGTTGCTGCTTGCTGAGATTCTCGTCGCGGACGAAACTGAATCCTTCGGGGAGCCACTCGTCCGGAAGGCCGGTCGGAATGATGAGTGTCCGCTTGCCCCGATCCCCAAGAATTCTTGCAATATCAGTTTGGATATCGCCGCTCGAGTAAAGTGGCGTGCCGTTATAGTGACGGATTCTTTCGTCAAATAGCTTGACGCGATCCGCTTCGTTGAGAGTTCCCTGAAGACGGTAATCACGGGGAAGCGAATTCCACTCGTCTCGCTGTTCGCCCGTGCGATCAGCGTTATTCAAAACATGATTGGCAGCGCGGATGCGGTTCAAGATGGCAGATCGTGAGTCGCTATTCATCGCACGTCCGCCTTTGCTCTCTGCGACCACCAGTCGCGGAATGATTTCTTAGGGAGCGGCATCAGGTCGCGGGAGTCAGTCCAGCCTGATAGCATTCCGGGCAGGCGATTGATAACCCCATTGTGAACGAATGGGGTTTGTGCAACTTTGGCGAGCGCCTCGGCTTTAGTCATCAGTCCCGACCCTGAAAAGACAAGCGCCATTGATTGCATGGCGATATTTTCTGGATGAAATTTGCCGAGCAGCGTGCTTTGTTCATCTCGAACAATTTCGCCTCGCAGAAAGATAAGAATCTCCGGGATATTGATCTTTACGGGACAGACGTCATAACAAGCTCCGCAAAGAGACGAGGCATAGGGCAGACTGCGGGAGTGCTTGAGCGATTGCAGTTGCGGCGTTATGATTGCGCCGATTGGACCTTGGTAAACGGAGCCGTAAGCAATGCCGCCGGTTTGATGATAGACCGGACACACGTTCAAGCAAGCGCCGCAGCGGATACAGTTCAGCGCTTCCCGGCCTTCCTCATTCGCCAGGACGTCTGTACGGCCGTTGTCGAGTAGAATGACGTGAAACTCGCTCGGCCCGTCGCCCGGCGTCACGCCAGTCCAGATGGAGTTGTACGGGTTCATGCGCTCGCCGGTCGCGGACCGGGGCAGGCTTTGCAGAAATACTTCGAGATCGCGAAACGTCGGGACAATTTTTTCGATGCCGATAAGCGTAATCAGCACATCGGGCAGCGTGAGGCACATTCGACCATTACCTTCGCTTTCAACAATGACCACCGCGCCTGTATCGGCAACGGCGAAATTGGCTCCGCTGATTCCTACGTCTACGGTTAGGAATTTGTGACGAAGGTACAGGCGGGCAGCTTCGGCTAGTTGAGGCGGATCATCGGTCAGATTGTCGAGGCCGAGTTCGTGCAAGGGCAACTTGTTGCGGAAGATGTCGCGAATCTGCGTGCGATTTATATGAAGCGCCGGAACGACAATGTGAGAAGGGTCTTCGCCGCCCAACTGAACGATAAGGTCGGCTAAGTCCGTCTCGTGTGGCGTGATCCCGTTCTCTTCCAGGTACCCGTTCAGGCGAGTTTCATTTGAAGTCATCGTTTTGACTTTGATGACTTCTTTGCCTGCTCGAGCGGCAATGATGCGGCCGATGATTTGATTCGCTTCGTCCGCGTCGGCGGCCCAATGAACACTACCTCCCGCTTTCGTCACATTTTGTTCGAACTGTTCAAGGTAAAGGTCGAGATACTTCAGCGTGTGTGTCTTTATCGCGTGGCCGGAGGTTCGCAGTTCTTCCCAATCGGGTAGT
The DNA here is from genome assembly GCA_963846025.1 of Terriglobia bacterium. Taxonomy (GTDB): domain Bacteria; phylum Acidobacteriota; class Terriglobia; order Bryobacterales; family Bryobacteraceae; genus Bog-105. The sequence goes on from CAWJUG010000013.1 coordinate 400,399, forward strand.
TCGCTGGTGATTTGGTTTCGCTTCGCCTGAATGATGTTGGTGGCATTGCGAACGTTGTTTCGAAGCTGAGTGTTAAGCAGCGCAGTACGCGCAGCCTCTGGGAAAGGCGGTGCGGTTTCGGCATTTCCGATATGGATGCTCATGCGGCTGGCTCTTCTCGTGTGGAAGCCAGAATCTGCGCAATGTGAATCGTTTTTATGGGCTGCTTCTGGCGATGCAAAGCGCCATAGATGTGCATCAGGCAGGAGTTATCGCCGGCCGTGCAAACTTCCGCTCCCGTATCGAGAACACAACGAACTTTGTCTTCCAGCATGGCTGAAGATGTTGCAGCGTTCTTGACGGCGAACGTACCGCCGAAGCCGCAGCATTCAGTGCGATTCGGTAATTCCGCCAGATGAATGCCGGCGACGTGCTGAAGCAGCCGTAGCGGCGCATCGCCGACGCGCAGCATGCGCAGCGAGTGGCAAGAAGGATGATAGGTGACTCTATGCGGATAGTAAGCCCCCACGTCTACAACACCAAGTTTGTTTACGAGGAGTTCAGTAAGTTCTAATACGCGCGGCACTACCTGCTTCACCTTTGCTAACAACTTAGGATCTTCCGCCATGGTGGCCGCTTTCTCATAGTGATCTCGAATCATGGCGACACAAGATGCCGAGGGCGAAATGATGACCTCGTCCTCCGCAAACAGATCTACAAATTTGCGGACCAGAGGAATGGTCTCGCGCTGATAGCCGGTGTTGTAGTGCATTTGTCCGCAACAGGTCTGTTCGGGCCGGAAGATCACGGTATGACCTAACCGCTCCAGCAGCTTCACGACTGCGATACCGGTCTCCGGAAACAGAACGTCGTTGTAGCAGGTGATGAAGAGCGAGATTTGCATGAACTTAAATACAAGCACAAATTCCGAGGTAACACCGTCCGGTAGAAAAACCAGTCCTCCACTTTACGCTAGCTTTCCGAGTAACGCGGCAGACAGTGAATCTGTCCCTTAGACAACGGAACATGGCATCGCCTACGCAAAAACTCGTCACTGCAGAGTGCGTCGAAACAACTGTACCGGCGCGGCTGGACCGCCTCCCGTGGAGCCGATGGCATTTGCTGGTAGTTATCGCGCTCGGGATCACATGGTTATTGGACGGCCTGGAGGGGAATCTCGCGGGATCGCTCGCTGGGATTCTGAAACGGCACGACACACTAGGTTTGACAGATGCTCAATTAGGGCTCAGTGCGACGATTTATCTGATCGGATCGGTGACGGGAGCGTTGGTTTTCGGTTATCTCACGGATCGGTGGGGGCGCCGGAAACTGTTTTTTATTACGCTGTTGCTCTATCTATCCGCCACCGCGGCAACCGCGTTTTCCTGGAATTTTACGAGCTTTACTCTCTTTCGTTCGCTAACCGGTGCAGGAATTGGCGGGGAATACGCAGCCGTTAATTCTGCGGTGGATGAACTCATTCCGGCCCGTGTGCGCGGGCATGTGGACCTGATCATCAATTCGACGTTTTGGATCGGAGCGGCACTGGGTTCGGGCGCTAGTTTGCTTTTGCTGAATACTGGCATTCTGCCGCCGACCATGAGTTGGCGCGTGGCATTCTTTATCGGGGCAGTGATCGGAATCGTTGTGCTGCTGATGCGACGCTACGTACCGGAGAGCCCGCGCTGGCTGATGATCCATAAACATGAAGGGGAGGCGGCAGAAGTAGTGGGCGAAATTGAATTTAAAGCGACCGGCGGCCACCCGGAGAAGCTGTCCCCAGTTACGAAAACGATCAAGCTAGTTGCGCGAGAGACTACTCCATTCAGTGAAATCTGGGACGCAATGGCGCACCACCACCGGCGGCGCTCGGTTCTGGGCTTCGGCCTGATGGTGAGTCAAGCGTTCTTCTACAACGCTGTTCTTTTTACTTACGGGCTGGTATTACTTCGCTACTATAAAGTCGCCGCCGAGAAGTTAGGGCTATTTCTGGTTCCCTTAGCTCTTGGTAACTTCCTCGGCCCGTTGCTCATCGGAAGATTGTTTGACACCGTAGGCAGAAAGCGGATGATCTCCGTGACCTATATCGGTTCCGGGGCGTTGTTGGCGATAACTGCGTGGCTGTTTCGGATGGGCGTGCTCACGGCGACAACGCAAGCTCTCTGTTGGAGCGCAATTTTCTTTGTTGCCTCATCCGCTGCCAGCGCCGCGTACCTGACGGTGAGTGAGATCTTTCCTTTAGAGATACGCGCGATGGCGATTTCTGTGTTCTATGCTTTCGGGACGCTCGCGGGCGGTGTAGCCGGCCCCGCGTTGTACGGATACATCGTGGGGACAGGTTCGCGGGCGTTGCTGTTCTGGGGATACGTCGCGGGAGCGGCAGTGATGATAGCGGGCGGTTTTACGGAGGTTTTCCTTGGTGTTAATGCCGAGCGCAAACCCTTGGAAGACATCGCGCGGCCGCTCGCCTGCAAAGACTGACACTTTTCTACTGAGGTTTTTCTGTGCAGGACATAAAAGCTCGAAGTGCGCGAGCGCTTGATGCACTGAATTTTTGTAACGCAGGAATTCAGACAGGACTGGGGCCGTTTATCTCGATTTTTTATACGGCCGTCCGCCATTGGAATCCAGGGCAGATTGGCATTCTCATCGCATGCCAGTCCTTGGCCGGAATCCTAGTGCAAAGCTGGGTTGGTAATTGGGTGGACGAATCGCACCATAAGAGACTGCTCACGGCGGCTGCAGCGTGCACCGTGGCCTTGGGTGCGATTGGAATTGTGACGCTTCCCGGTTTCGGCCTGCAAGTGGCCGTTCAGATTTTGATTGGACTGGCGGTGACTGTGTTTCCCGCCGCGACTGCGGCTTTCGCCCTCGGGATGGTTGAGAAGGATCAGGTCTCCGTCCGCGTCGCACGCAATGAGACGATGACTCACACAGGCAACGTAGCATTTGCCGTGGCGGCGGGCGCGCTGGGAACGCTGCTCGCTCTGCAGGGCATCTTTGTGGCAGCCGCGGTCTTCGCTTTCGGAATGGCGCCATCCGTCTACTTCATCCACGAGCAATCCGTCAACTATGAAGCCGCACGCGCGGGTGACTCTGAGGGCGGTGACCAGAAAAGGGCGTCCTGGCGTGATCTTCTGCACGACAGACGCATATTGACCTTCACCGCCTGCGTCGTCCTCTTTTACTTTGCAAATGCGGCGACATTACCGCTGATAGGCGAGATCCTGACCAAGGGGAAGCACGGAAGATCATCAGCGTGGCAGGTGGCCGTAATGGTGATGGTGGCGGAGGCCGTCATGGTGGGAGTGGCTGCCGTATGCGGCAAGCTGTCGAAGTCGTGGGGCCGCAGGCCGCTGTTCATGATTGGTTTTGCTGTACTTGCGCTCCGTAACGCACTTACCGTAGTAAGTCACAACCAGTACTATCTCATTGGTCTACAATCGCTTGATGGAATTGCGATGGGAATTTACGGAGTATTGCTCACGCTCATTACAGCGGACCTCGCGAAAGGCACAGGGCGGTTCAATTTTCTACAAGGTGCGGTGCAGTCATCGATGGGCCTGGGGGGCGTGCTCAGCAACAGCCTGTTCGGGTTTATCGCGAAAGCGATAGGATTCAATGCAAGCTTCTGGGGACTCTCGGCGGTGGCTGTCGCAGGCGGCGCGTTGTTCCAGTTCAGAATGCCCGAGACAAAGCCCGAGGCGAAGCCGGAAGAATCCAAAGAGAAAGCAGCGGCCGCCCACTCCTAGCGCCCAGGCGACAATTGCCGTTGTATGATAGCCGTCTATGAAACAGCGACGGCTAGCATTGCTCGTGGCTGGCTTGGCGGCCGTTGCTCTGCTTGCAGCGGCCAAACTAGGTATCGTATGCACGCGCGTATCGGATCGGCCACTTTTGTCGCCTGGCAACGGTTGGACTGAAGTAGGATTGTTTAATCCAACCGCGATTCGGGTAAACGGAAAGACCGTTTTGCTGTTTCGCGCGCAGGACGCCAATCATACCTCCCGCATAGGTTACGCCGAGAGCTCGGACGGATTGCAGTTCGCAATCAGACCTAAACCGGTTCTTTCGCCGGAAGCGGATTATGAAAAAGGAGGGGGCGTCGAAGACCCGCGGGTTGTTCTGATCCATGGTACTTACTATCTGACGTACACGGGTTATGATCTCCACTCAGCACAGCTATGCCTGGCGACGTCCACTGACCTGATTCATTGGGCGCGCAGAGGCGTTATCCTGCCCGCTTATAAAGGAACCTGGAATGAGCAGTGGACCAAGTCGGGAGCGATTATTCCGGAGCAGATCAATGGCAAATGGTGGATGTATTACCTGGGGACGAAAAAAGACCCCGACGGCAAATCGCGCGATTACATGGGCCTGGCTACCTCGAATGATTTATTGCGTTGGAAAGATGCTACCGCTAAGCCGGTGCTAGATCGCAGGCCCGGAGCATTCGATTCGCGTGTTATGGAGCCGGGCCCCGCGCCTTTTGTGACCTCAGCGGGTATCCTGCTGTTCTACAACGGCGCGAATGAAAAGCTTGTTTATGGTCCCGGTTGGGTTCTGTTCGACAAAAAAGATCCCCGTCATGTGATCGGGCGGGCCGATCAGCCCTTTATCGTTCCTACTCTCCCGTGGGAAAAAAGCGGGAACGTACCGAATGTGATTTTTTTGGAAGGCGCGGTGCAAAACATCGCGCCAAGCGACAGCACACTTGATTTCACCGGCTATTACGGCGGGGCGGATAAGTATGTAGGCGGTCTTCGGATCAGTGTGCAGTTACCAAGGATGAAGTAGGGCCGCGTTTTTCCCGGCTCCTCTCTCGCACAACTATTCACTGCGACCGTCACACGAACAAGTTCGTGTTTAAGAAATCATTGCGGAACTTGCCCTTCGGATCGTATTTGGCAGCCAATTTCAAAAAGTCGTCCAGCTTGTCGTATCGTCGCCTGAGTTCCGCGGGCTTCATCGTGAACAACTTGCCCCAATGCGGCCGCGGCTGAAATGGGGACAGCTCTCTTTCGATAATGGGAAGAACATTCCTGACGGCAGGCCAGTCCGGCTTCCACGTGAAATGGATGGCTACACTCGACCGCTGGTAACACGTGCTCAACCAGAGGTCGTCCGCCGCAATAGTGCGAATCTCAGAAATCAGCAAGTGCGGGCTCACCTGATCCTGCAAGCGTTCAATCGCCATAATGGCCTCGATAGCGTGCGCCCGGGGCAGCAGGTATTCAGTCTGAAGCTCTTTCCCAGCACTTGGCGTAAATCCCATGCGGAAATGGGGCAGCCGGTCGTACCAGGGACCAGGCACACCCATTTGCTGCGTGCAGTTTTCAGCAGATAGCCCGACTATCGGGTGCAAATTCTGCCGCGCCAACTTTGCTCCGAACAATTCCCGCGGTCCGGTGAACGGCTGCTTCGCGTCCAGGCGGCTCTTAATCCAAACTTCGCTGATCTTCTTGTTTCGCCAATCCGTGAATAGACTGACGCTATAGCCGCTCGCCTGGATTTCATCAAAATGGTCTTGCATCTGGCTAAGCGGAAGGTCCTGATATACGAACTGCCGCACCCGATACGTTGGTTGTGTCTTGAGGGTGACGCGTGTAATCACGCCAAGCGCACCTAGCCCAACCACGACGCCCTGAAACTCCGCTGGATTCGAGTTGCGGCTGAGCTTCATCACTTCGCCGGCCGCTGTCACCAGTTCCAAACCCGATACTGCGCTCGCCAGGTTGCCATTCCTCTCGCCCGACCCATGCGTTGCCGTGCTAATTGCACCCGCAACTGAGATATGCGGTAGCGAAGCTAGATTGTGTAGCGCGAACCCTTTGGCGTCCAAATAGGGCCCTAGTTGTCCGTACTTGACGCCCGCGCCCACGGTCACAGTCCCGGACGCCGTGTCCAACGTCATCTCCTGCATCGGCTTCAACGAAAGCATCTCGTGACGGCTGTCGGCGATGGAGTTGAAGCAGTGCCGTGTGCCCAGCACTTTCAACTTGCTTTCCGATCGGAGTCGTGACCGGACCTCCTCGATGCTGGAGGCTTCCTCCATGCGTTCCGTACTGTAGGTGATGTTGCCCGCCCAGTTCGTGAGGGCTCCGCTGGCTAGCATCTTAGGCATCGGCCTGAAGAAAGAACTTGCTAGTGCCGAGGAGAACACGCGTAAGAATGCTCGTTTGTTCACTGTTGCTCAGAGATCGTATCAGAGTTCGCGCACCGGCTTTGCGATCCTTGAATAAACCGATGTTACGCCCAATAAAAGGGGCAGTGCTCCTTTGCAGTTTGTGTCTGGCGTTCTGCCGATTGGGTTCAGCACAGATTCCGGAGCAGGACGTTCGGAACACCAACACGCCAGGAACCGACACCCATTTCACGATGGCGCACTACACCAGTCTCGCCGAATGGGAAGCGCGAAAGACTCACCTGCGGCGGCAGATCTTGTCCGCTGCGGGGTTATATCCTCTGCCAGAGCGCACGCCGCTGAATCCTCAGATCTTCGGACGAATTGATCGTGGCAGCTACTCTATCGAAAAGGTTCTTTTGGAGACGCTGCCCGGATATTATTTGGGCGGTAATCTGTACCGGCCGGTTGGACGCAGCGGCAAAATTGCCGGCCATTCTCAAGCCCCACGGCCATTGGCCCTACGGCCGGCTTGAGAACGAATCTCTCGCTTCGAATCCAACATTCGGAATCAATCTGGCACGACAAGGTTATGTGGTGTTCGCATGGGACATGGTTGGATACAACGACACTATTCAAACGCCCCATACGTTTGGAAACCCTACCGAGCAGCTTTGGTCTTTCGGGCCGCTAGGCCTGCAGCTATGGAACTCCATTCGTGCTCTTGACTTTGTTTCGTCCTTAGATGACGTGGATCCGTCGCGCATCGGAATGGCAGGAGCATCGGGAGGAGGAACCCAGACCATCTTGTTGGCCGCTGTCGATGATCGACTCCGATACGCAGCGCCATCAAACATGGTGTCGTTCATTATGCAAGGTGGGGACGGTTGCGAAAATACACCGGGACTGAGGCTTGGCACCAACAACGTCGAGATTGCCGCGATGTTTGCGCCGAAACCTATGCTTCTGATGGCCGCAACCGGAGACTGGACGCGCAACACACTCCAAGAGGAGTTTCCTGCCATCCGCGAAATCTATCAGCTCTATGGCAAACCAGAAAACGTCGAAGCATTCTTACTGGATGCCCCTCACAACTTCAACAAGGAAAACAGGGAACACGTTTATCAATTTTTCGGAAAGCGGATTTTAGACAAAGCGGATAACGGCTCGTTCCAGGAGAAGAACGCAAAAATCGAAATGCTGCAAGACATGCTGGCGTTGCAGGGACGCGCCCAGAACTCGAACGCTCTATCCTACGATGAGATTTTCGAGGAGTGGAAAGGGATTGCAGTCCACCAGCGCGATTCGGCCGGGTCTCGCACGGACCTGCAGGAGCGTCTTCAGGCTGCTTTGGCTGTCGTATGGCCGGACAAAGTGCTCACCCAGCAGAACGGCGACTCTATCGTCCTTGGCCGTCCGGGCCGAGGAGATCGAGTTCCGGGGATCTGGTTCGAAGGCCGTGGTGACCCTGTTCTTGTAGTAGATCCAAACGGCGCTCAGGCGGCCCTAAAAGATCCAAAAGTTCAGGAAATGCGGAAGCTTCACCGGCCGCTTTTGTTAATCGACGCATTCCAAACCGGTTCAGCCGTTGCTCCCAGAGACCGTTCTGTGCGCAACTTTCTAACCTTCAACCAGCCGGACGATGCGTGCCGCGTACAGGATATCCTGACGGCACTTTCCTTTCTTAATCAGGCGCACAAGGGCAGGCCTGAGTTGTTGGGATTGGGAACGGCTGGTGTCTGGGCAACATTCGCCGCGGCCGTTGCTCCTGTCGAGATCGAACTCAAAGCCGAGATGGGCAGCTTCCGAGGTACTGATGATGACTTTCTTCGGTTCTTCGACGTACCGGGTATTCAGCGCGCTGGCGGCTTAGCCGCCGCCCAGAAGCTAATTGCCGAAAAATAACCGCTCGCGGGAATCTTACGCCCGCAACGTAAAACGAAACCGCATATCTTCCCCAAACCACTGTATATAGTTGGTGCCCCATCCGTTGTTGAAGAGGCTGAAGTGAATGCCTTTGTCGATCTCAGGCTGCTGCTTAGAGAAATAGATGGGCGATCTTTCGCCAAGTGCAAGTAGCGGTGCATCCAGCGTCTCGATCGAGAAACTGCCCTGCGCATCTTTGTAAGTCAGGCCTTTCGAAACCGCATGCATGTGCCTGTTGCCGCCCGGGACCACCTCAAAAGGGGAAACTGGCCGATCTACTTTGTCCAGCATCCAATTGTCGCATTTCCGGCGCATTGGGCTGGAATGTCAGCCATAAGGCCTCTGGTAAACGGTTCGCCTTCTTCCCAAACCAAAAGAAATTCAGGTGAAGTACCGGCTCGTCGGCGGGGAGTATGACTTCTATATAGATTCGCTCCGGCCACGCGACCAGCCCTTGGGTTTCTGCGGCCGGATCGTCAATCCGGAGTTGCCCCACCACTCGATGTCCCTTCTCATCCTGTCCGGACCAGCAGTTCATCAGCTTCGGTAGCCAGGTCCGGCTTTTTGCCCCGAAGTGCTCAATGTTCGGCTTTCCGAAATCCTTCGGCGCCCAATCGGCTTTGCTGGTCACATAGGTTGCCAGGAAGCGATCATAATCTTCTTTGGAAAGCGTTTGGTACGCGAAAAGCGCCAGCGGCTGTTCCGGCGTCGCCCAGTCTCTCCCAGACGATTTGCTGCGCAGCGTTCCGATAGCACCTGTCTTTGCATCGAGTCCGATAGTGAAGTGCGGTGTTTCAAGCAACTCACCTAACCGGCGAGATGTGAGTCCGGCAACCAAAGGAGGCACAGGCTTCAGCGCGGCAAGCCGCTGGCTGGCCTCCTCGCGCAGTGTGGCGGGCAGACTTGCGAAGCCCTGCTCAATATCCTCGCGCTTCTCGTCCCAACTCTTTGTCACGGTGCGGTAATTCGGCTCATCGAGCATTCGCGCCAGATCGCGCGGCGCGTAATGATCAAAATCGAGCCAGGTCTTTGTGTCTGTTCCCCAGGTGTGTTCCGCTGCCAGCGCCAACCGGCGCAAAAGACTCACGTCGGCATCGCCCCCCACTTGCCAATGTCCATTAGTGATCCACTGCTGTCGCAATCGCACTATCTCCCGGTAACGAGCTACTTTGACCGGATCGCTTGCCACTCCGTAGATCCAGGTATCGCCAATCTCCTGCGTTACAACCGGCAGCTTACTCCGAAACGGAGTTACCGCGTTCGCGATGCCCGTAAGGCTGGATGCCCGTATGCTGGCATTAGGAAACTGCTGCCGCAAACTGGCATAGATCGCTTTGATCTCTGCAATGGAATGCGGACCGCTATTGTCATTCCGCACCTGAACCGAGACGGCGAGGTCCGATCCTGGCACTCGGACCAGGCCTCCGTATTCGTGGTGATGGTACATCATAATCAGCGAATTCCCGTCAGAATCTTTCCACTGGAAAAGGGAAGGCACATCGGGCGGGGTGCTTGCCGAATTGACGCCGATATCCAGAAACGTTACGCCATTCTCGGCAAGGGGGCCCACCAGACCGCGGCTATGGCCGGGCACGTCCGTCATCTTCGCGCCGGTCGTCGTTTGCCCGAAACGGCGGTCCAGAGATTTCGATAGGCCAATGGCTCCAGCGATCATCGAGCGGTCCAGCAACTCGGTCTGCCAACTGAACGGAAGAGCGTGCCAGGCGATATCACCGTTGCGCACGGCGCGCTCCATCTGTGCGCGCTGTACCCCATTCGCCTGTTCCAAGTATTCGTACAGCAACCAGGAGCCGGTGGTCCATACATATCGGTCTTCACCCAAATCGCGCATGCTCTTTGCGATCTGAACAGCGTGGGGAAAGTATTCCTGAAAATACTTGCGCATGACGCCGGCTTGGGTGTCGATGAATCCCAGGTCGAAGTGGCACTTGAACATCACCAGAACCGTCTTGACGTTCTGTGGGGATTCGTGCACCTGTTCCAACGCGCGACTCCATGACGGAGCACTGGCGCCCGCCAGAGCAATACCAATAAAATCTCGCCGCTTCATTATTTCCAGCTTCCGTTCAAAAATGGTTCAGAATGTACTTGTGTTTTCATCCGCCCGATCATTGCTTACTGCCGCAAACCGATTTTACGGCAAGCTGATAAGCCCTTCGGCCAAAGGAAGACCTTCATGCGAGTCAGCATTCAACGCTCGACTACTCCGGGAACGATATAATTCCGAGAATCGGGATGCCTAAGACGCCGCGCGCTGCGCAGGCAACTGCTCCAGTCCAGGATCAGTTTCAGTCCGCGCTCTCCGCTCTCATCGAGCAGGTCAAGCTCGATCGCTCCATCCTGGCTGCCATTCTCTGTGGCAGCCTCTCGCACGACACCGTTTGGTCAAAATCCGACATCGATCTGCTGCTGGTGACTATTGATGATAAAAAAGCCTCCAAGGGCAGCTTGTGCCTGTACGCAGATGACATCAACGTGCACGCGATCCTCATGCCGCGCGCCGATTTTCGCAAAACCGCGGAGGGGGCCATTCGTAACTCCTTCGCCCATTCGCTGCTGGCGAAGGGCCGGCTGCTCTACACGCACGATGCAACGATCGCAACGTTATGCGAACACCTGCACGCACTCGGGCGGCGAGATACGCAGTTGCAAATGCTCTCCGCGGCGATCCAAGCGCTGCCTTCCATCTACAAGGCCCACAAATGGCTTGTCACGCGCGGCGATCTGGATTATACGGCCCTGTGGATTCTATACTCCGCTAATGCGCTGGCGAAGGTCGAAGTGCTCGAAGCCGGCCTGCTCGCCGACCGCGAAGTACTTCCGCAAGCGCTCAAGCTGAACCCGTCATTTTTTCAACTGGTGTATAGCGGCGTCCTTAACGCGAAGAAGACCCGCCCATCCGTGGAAGCCGCGCTTTCTGCCGTCGATGAATATCTGCGAAAACGCGTCAACAGCATCTTCGCCCCGATTATCGAACATTTGAAGGAGGTAGCTGAAGCGCGCTCGGCCACTGAAATCGAAGACCACTTCCAGCGGAATTTCGGGATCGCAGGCGTAACAGGCGCCTGCGAATACCTGGCCGACCTGGGGATAATCGGCAAAGCGCCGCTCCCCGTCCGTCTGACCAGGAGGAGCAACATCGACGTGAACGAACTCGCTTTCTTCTGCGGAGCCAAGGAGGCCGATGCCTGGTAGGACCCGCCAAGCTGCCGGCAGGGCCGTCCCACGCAGTACCATCGCGGTGCAAGGCGCCCGTGTCCATAATCTTAAGAATGTGTCGCTCGAATTGCCGCGCGACCGGTTGATCGTCATCACAGGGCTATCGGGCTCCGGCAAATCGAGTCTCGCCTTTGACACCATTTATGCGGAAGGCCAGCGGAGATACATGGAGTCTCTGTCCACATACGCCAAGCGTTTCGTTTCGCAGGTCGCCAAGCCCGATGTCGACTTCGTTTACGGGCTTTCGCCGGTCATCTCCATCGAGCAGAAAACTACGGGCAGCAATCCCCGCTCGACTGTTGGGACGATGACCGACATCGCCAGTTATCTCAATCTGCTGTTTTCGACCATTGCTGAACCACGCTGCCCCCGAACCGGCGAGCACGTCGCGAACCGCACGCCGAACCAAATCCTAGAAGCCATTCTGAGACTGCCTGAAGGCACGGAAGTCGAACTACGCGCGCCGGTCTTCCCGGTCTACGGCGAGGAGTTGGATTTCGTCTTTACCGAAGTTCGCAAGATGGGCTGCCGCCAGTTGATCGTCGACGGTAAACGCCTCGACCTTTCCGAAGATCTCTCGCTCGATGAGTCGCAGGTCCTCGAGATGGACGCCATCGTCGATTATGTTGTAGTCGGCGCAAAGCATGAGAAGGCCATCAAGGCCGCCATCGCCGCAGCTCTACTGGTAGGTGACGGGCTGATGCAGATTCAGGTACGCAAAGGCGCTTCGAACACCGAAACCAGCCGCTTTTACAAAGGCCTCTGCAGCCCCACGCACCATTTAGTCTACGGGGGCATCGAGCCCGAGTACTTCATGTTCAACAATCCGGAGAGCGCCTGCCGCACCTGCGGTGGCCTGGGCGTGCACAAGATCACTCATCCGGAACTGCTGGTGCCGGATCCGAAGCGCAGCATTCGCGGTGGCTGCTTCGTCAGGGAGGCATATAGGTACAACCCGGAGACGTGGGACGGCCGGATCATGTACACGCTTTCCCAGGTGCTTCAGTTTTCGCTCGATACGCCCTGGGAGAATCTGCCCGAGCCCGTCCGCCACGCCATCCTCTACGGCCTGGACGGACGCAAGCTGCGTACGATCGCGCCGCCTGAGGCGAAGGGAAAGCGCGAGGATTGGGACAGACACGAAGTCGGCTTCGGCGGAATTGCACGGCGCATTGAACGGCAATACCGCCGTTATCGCCAGCGCGGCGAAGCCAGTTCCGGCATGGAAGCGTGGCTGGACAAGGTCATGGTCGAGCGAACCTGCCCTGATTGTCATGGGACACGTCTGCGCGCTACGCGCCTGCTTTTTACCATCGCAGGTAAAAGCATTAACGATGTCGGGGCGCTCAATTTCGATGAGCTATACGCCTTCCTGGGTACCCTCAAGCCGACCGGCCGGGGCGCCGACGCCGGCGGCCAGGTAATCGCCGAAATCCGCCGCCGCGTGGAACTACTGCTCGGCATAGGCCTCGACTATCTCAACCTGAATCGGCGGTCTGCCACGCTTTCCGGGGGCGAATCGCAGCGCATCCACCTCTCCACTCAAATCGGCTCCGGCCTGATGGGCATGCTCTATGTGCTCGATGAACCCAGTATCGGCCTGCATCCTAAAGACAACGTTAAGATGATCGCCACGCTCAAAAGCCTGCGCGATATTGGCAATACCGTGATCGTTGTTGAGCACGATGAGGATACCATCCGAGCCGCAGATCACATCATCGAAATGGGGCCGGGGCCCGGGATCCACGGCGGCCAGGTCGTAGTGCAAGGCACGCTCGAAAACATTCTCAAGTGCAAAGCTTCTCCCACCGGCCACTTCCTCTCGGGCAGGCGCAGCATCCAAACACCCAAAAAGCGCCGCAATGGTAACGGCCAGATGCTCACTGTGCGTGGCGCCCGGGAAAACAATCTCAAATCGGTCGACGTCACGTTCCCGCTGGGTAGGTTAATCGCAATCACAGGGGCCTCAGGCTCCGGCAAGAGCACACTCATCAACGAGGTCCTGTACAAGGCTCTCTGGAAGCGGTTGGTGGATACGCGCACCTTGCCGGGCGACCACGATGGCATCGAAGGCGCCGCCCACGTGCACAAGATCGTCAACATCGATCAATCCCCTATCGGCCGGAACAGCCGTTCCAATCCGGCCACCTACATCGGTTTCTACGACACTATTCGCGAACTCTTCTGCCGCACCCCAGTTTCCGTCGAGCGAGGGTATTCGCCCGGCCGCTTCAGCTTTAACGTTAAGGGCGGCCGCTGCGAAGAGTGCCAGGGCGAAGGCGTCATCACCACTCAGCTCTACTTCATGCCGGATGTCGAAGTGATGTGCGCTGTCTGCAAGGGCGCCCGTTTCAGCGCCGAAACGCTCGACGTCACACTGCGCGGCAAGACCATCACCGATATTCTCAATATGCCCGTGGAAGAGGGAGTTGCTTTCTTCGCCAGCGAACCGAGTATAAGCAAGAAAATCGAGGTACTCAACGATCTCGGACTCGGCTATCTCACCTTGGGGCAATCGGCAACTACGCTCTCCGGAGGAGAGGCGCAGCGGATCAAGATCGCAGCCGAGCTTTCGAAGCTGCAACGATCGAAACACACCGTGTATATTCTGGATGAGCCCACAACGGGCCTGCATCTCGCGGACGTCGAACGCCTACTCGGTTGTCTCGATCGGTTGGTGGATGCCGGCCACACAGTCATCGTGATCGAGCATCACCTCGATGTCATCAAGACTGCCGATCATGTCATCGATCTCGGCCCAGAGGGTGGTCATGCCGGTGGCAAAATTGTCGCAACCGGCGCGCCCGAGGAAATCGCCGCGTGCAAAGCATCCTACACGGGCCGTTACCTGCGCGATCGCATGCGTGGCTGAGCCAGCAACTCAGAGTCCTCGAACTTGGTCTCGCGGAACTGTCCTAGATTATTGTGTCCGGAAGTCGGCAAACCGGACAGAACTCGTTTGGCTATCCGGATACGGCCAGCGCATCGCTAAGCGCGTTGCTCACGCCGTTCCAAATTTTTAGGTAATTGGGTTCCATGGTTGTGATAACGGCCACTGCAACCATAGCGATGAATGCCATCAGGAGAGAATACTCGACGAGGTCCTGCCCTTCATTCTCATCCCATAACCTCGTGAATAAAGCGGGCCAATTCACGAAACTCTTATCGGCAGACCATGAGAGTCTGTTCAGTTAAAAATAACCCCTTATTCGCCTTCGAGTAGCGGAAAAGAGGCAAAAACCAGCGAACCCCACTAGCGCCAGCGAACAGCTTCCGGTCTCGGGCGCAACGGAACCACATGCCCATATCGCGCGCGATCAGTAAGCTGACTCGTATTCAGCAATTAAGCCGGTTGGAGAGCGGGGTTCGGGTCGCTAGACTATGGAATTTAAACAACGCGCATGCCCTTCGCTCCGATCTCAATCTCGTGAACGCCCAGGTCGTGGGCCGATCCTCGGGCCTTGAGCACGGCAAGCGTTCTCTTGACCTTATCCTGTATATTGAGGCGGAGCAAAACGACGTTATCCGCCATGAAGCTGACCCTGTCTCCGGGCACCCCAGCTTCGGAACTAGTTATTCGGCTGGAGGTTTCGAAGGAGAGAACGCTGGTGACGCCGCTCACGGCGAAATGCTGGATCAAAGTATACAGGTAGTCGTGCAGCCGTTGCGGGTCACTTGCCGCAAGGATCAAATCGCTGACCGAATCAATGACCACGCGTCTAATTTTTTCTTCCCGGATGCGCCGGAACAGGGTGACAATTAGACTGTCAATCTGGAGTTCCACCGGCGAGGCATACATAAATTTCAGTCCGGCAGCTCCCGCGTCTTCCAGGGTTGTCCCCAAAGTACGAACAGCCCGTTCAAGTTGTGTCGGATTTTCTTGAAGGTTGACAACGAGTGCAGGAACCCGCTGGTTCAGGGCCTCTAAAGCGAACTGAAGACCGACTGTAGTTTTTCCGCTACCCGTAGGACCCGCCAGCAGCGTCGCGCTACCTCTCCGAAGTCCGCCATCCAGGAGCTTATCGAGGCCTTCGACGCCGGACGGGATCTTTTCAGCGTGGAACTCGTAACTCTTTGGAACCTCCGGCGTTACGAGCCGGGGATACACATCAAGTCCTGCCGCCGTGATTTTGAACGCATGCAAACCTTCCATATAGCCGCTGCCGCGCAGTTTCAAAATCCGGAGGAATCTCTCATCGCGCGTGTTTTGAGGGGTTCGCACCATTTGGATGATGCTGTCGGCAACCGCGAACTCAGGCAAGTGCCTGCCGTGCTCCTCGGTATACTCGCCCACCAGGAAAACCGTCGTTGCGTAAGCCGAAAGCATTCCCGTGAGTTCGTAAAGCATTTGGCGCATTTCGAGAATCGAAGATGACAGATCATGCAGCGCCTTGAATGAATCGATGATGATGATTTTGGGAGAGAGCGTGCGAATAGCCTCGTGAATAATCGGCAGTAACTCCTTGACCCCTTCTTGAGAAAGTTTGGGGCCAACGTCTTCATAGATGATCGCCGTTCCCATCCGGCTCTCGTCATAAAAGGTAAATCGCTGTAGGTACTTGATGACTTTCGACAGCGGTTCCGACAATGTAGTGATATAAAGAATCGGCCGGTCACCGTTAGCGTTGTGAAATGCCAGGTGCTCCGCAAAAATAGTTTTGCCCGTCCCCGGCTGGCCCATGATGATGTTGATGGAGTTCTTTGGAAATCCGCCACCCAGAATTTCATCCGCCTGAGCGGAACCTGTGCTGAGGCGATCGCTGACAGCGTGGTCCTTCATCTCTAGGCCTCCTGGCCTTTTGTGGCAATGAGCGTCTGCACTGTTTCCAGCAGCTTGTCTTTCTCGATCGGTTTCATCATGAAGGCATCCGCTCCTGAGTGCAACGCCCGCTCACGAGCCGAAAGCATGCTTAGAACCATCACTTTCGTGCCGCGCAACGCATCGTCATTCTTGATTAGGCGGCACAACGCCAGCCCGTCCATCCGGGGAAGGAGTATTTCCGTGATGATTAACGCCGGCCGATTCGCCCGAGCGTGATCAAGAGCTACGTACCCATCTGCGAGGCAAACGGTTGTATAGGAAGCTTCCCTAAGAAAGTCGGTGACCAACTCGCACATGTGCCGATCTTTTTCGATGATGACCACTTGGCAATAAGGCGTGAACAATAAACAATCCTACGATTTAGCGTATCTGACGGCGTCTTCGCCATTCGTGAAAAATGAAGCCTCTCAGGCGGGCAGAGCAAAGCAGAAAACTGATCCTTGTCCGAGTGTCGACTCGACCCAGATGCGCCCACCATACCGCTCCGTGATGCGTTTGCAGATTGCAAGTCCGACGCCGGTCCCGGCATATTGATCTCCGCTGTGAAGTCGTTTGAACAGTCCAAAGATTTGCTCCTTGTATTCGGGATCAATTCCAATTCCGTTATCGCGAACCGAAAAAAGCCACTCATTCTTGAGTCTCTCTGCGGTGATGTGCACAATTGGCGGGCATTCGCTTCTATACTTGATCGCGTTACCGATTAGGTTTTGGAACAATTGCTGCAAGTGAACGATATGTATCCGGAGCGACGGCAATGAATCGAACGTAACCTGCGCGCCTGCTTCCGCTATAACCGCTTCTAGATTTGCCAC
Organism: Terriglobia bacterium; assembly: GCA_963846025.1. Lineage (GTDB taxonomy): Bacteria > Acidobacteriota > Terriglobia > Bryobacterales > Bryobacteraceae > Bog-105. The sequence continues at coordinate 417,302 of CAWJUG010000013.1, forward strand.
TGCAGCATGGAACGCCTCACCGGCATCGACTTCGTTTGTGGGAATGTCTAGGCTGGTGACTTGCAGGAATGCGAGCAGATCTTGCAGAAGCGCCTGCATCCGCGTCACTCCGTTGCGCACATGACGGAGAAACTCAACCGCTTCGCCGCTAAGTTCGTCTCCATAGCGCCTCATCAGAAGCTCGCTGTAAATGTTGACGCCTCTCAATGGCTCTTGCAGGTCGTGGCTAGCGGAATAGGCAAATTGCTCCAGATCGGTGTTTGCGCGGTACAACTCTTCGTTGGCTTTGGCCACGGCCTGCTCTGCCTGGTATCGCTCGATTAGAACCGCGGCGGCGTACGACAGGAGTCTTAGGAAATCAACATCGCTCGGGCCCGCCTGTGTCGGTCTGCGATGGTACACCGCCATGATGCCGAGAATATTGCCGTTAACCAAGCGGATCGGCTGAGACCAGCAGGCTCGTATCTCAAGTTCGCGGGCAAGCCCGAAGTATGGTATCCAGAGTGGTTCCAGCTCGATATCGTTCTCTATGACTGTCTGACCAAGGTACGCAGCCCTTCCACACGAGGGAGATTGGGGACCGATCTCGAACATTTTTTCTAGACTGGGCGTCCAGCTCTCAGGCACACCCAATACTCGTGTAAAGGGTAGATGCACACCGTCAGGATTGACCAGGAAAATCGCTGTTCCAATGCAGTCCTCCGATTTTGTTTCAGCCGTGGCGGCAAGAATGTGGAGCACCTCAGGAAGAGAAGCGCCGCTAGCCGCGAGTTCAAATGCCAGCTTCTGGCCAGTGACGAGCATCTGGGCCGAGCGTTGCTCTGTCACCTGATTTAGATACAGCGCAATCCCCCCCGTGCTGCGCGGTTGGGCATTCACATGAATCCAGTTCTTTACTGCCACGTCATAGGCTTCGATTTGAGTTGGGGTGCGCCGCTCCATCGTGCGACGATACTCCCGCTCGTAGATCGTTCCTCGCGCCGACGCGAAGACCTCCCAGAAGTCCTTTCCCAGGAGATACGATCGGCTCATCCCGTAGATTTGCTCAGCTTTTCCGTTGACGTAAGTGATTTGCCAATTGGCATCCAGATCGACGAACCCTTGATCGATTCCTTCGAGGATCTCGGCAGTTTCTGTGCCGGGCGGATACCTGGATAAGCTTCCGGAATGCTGATCTGCAGCATCATCGGAGGGAATTACATGTTCCGTCTCGTCGCTCTGGGTTGGAGCGCTGTCGCTCCCAGACCGCGTTAGTTTCTGAGTGCTCATCCTAGACCAAATGGGGAGTTGTCCACGTTCTCTGTCAGAATAGGGCGTCGAAGAAAGCAAATATCGGCAGAATGCTTTCTTCAAAGCATGAACCCAAGCTTCTGAAGATGGCGCGATCGGTTCATGGATGAATCGTACGTACCGCGCAGGCCATTTCGCCCAAGAGGAAATGGCATCACATCACTGTACCAGCATTCAGCGTCAGTAAACCTGGGTCTTCGCCTGCGTGGAGACTATTGCGATCATCTTCACATTGCTTCTAAGATCGTTCGCATACTCGGGCGTCAGCCCGCCGTGTCGCGAATCGTCGATCTCTTCCTGACACGCTGTCGTAGGTAGGGAAAAGCCGCGAGCGTAGCGCCCACCAACACAAGCGAGGACGGTTCGGGAGTTAACGTGACGTTCGCGTCTACAGTAAATACAGAGCTCCCGCCGCTGCTATCTAGTGCGATGCCAACTATTTGATTGTGATTGTTGATGCCGGTGAGGTACGTCGCGATTGCTCCAGGTGCCATGAAGCTGAAGGATGTGCTACCAGCTTCGAGGAATCCGGCAGAGGTGTCCTGATTCGGCACACCGTAATTTCCGACGATGAGACCGGCATCATTGATAGCCTGAGGAACCGATTGGGGCGTATTCGCAAAAGTCGGAAGCAGCGTGATGGTACCGTCCGGGTTCCGCAGGAAACCCGGATTCTGGCCCGGTACGGTATAACCGACGATTTGGCCAGCATCATTAATCCCGGTAGGGTGAGTTGAGGACGAGGCGCCGGATACAACAAAAGACTCTACTAGGCCATTGATGATTGCAAAACCAGTGCCAGGCTCCGGGCTGGAGCCGAGCGTGCCCGTCACGTCGCCACGATTGTTGATCGCAGAAAGCATAGTATCGGCTGCCACACCGGCAACGGGCGAATAGTGTCCATCGATCTCGGTAAAGCCCGTAAATACTGCCGTGTTGCCAGATCCAAAAAAGGCGAATCCAGCCACCTCGCCGGCGCTGTTTATTCCCAAAACCTCTGTATAGGTGGCGCCCGGGTAGGTCAGGGTCTGTAGAGATGTACTTCCGGCGGGCAACACAAAGCCCTGGTCGTTAGAACCGATGTTAGGTTCCGACCGAAAGAACTCCGTTCCTGCAAGATCGCCAACATCGTCAATCGCGACCGATGGAACACCAATGGCCGAATTTTCGGTGAAGACCACATGGTAGTCAGTGAAGGTAACTGACGTCGCGTCAAGAGTTAACGCGGACAGACAGAAAATGACGGTGAGCCGAGCGTGCAGATTTGTTCGCAAAATTACAACCTCCCATGGTTGTATGCAGGGTCGGCACCCGCAATGGCCTCGGAACCCGCAGTGAGCCGTCTCTTATTGACTCGGATAGGCCAATGCCGTTTCAATCCGGACTCCAAGAGTCCGGGACATCAAAGATTGCGCCAATGTTGACGAACGTGGCTTTATGAGATCACTTGTAAGGAAAACGGCATCAATGGGATCGGGATCCGAGAAGGACGCTGGCGGTGAGGGTGGGATTCGAACCCACGGAACCCGTGAAGGTTCAACGGTTTTCGAGACCGCCCGATTCAACCACTCTCGCACCTCACCACGTATCTAACTTATCAGTTTCCTTAGATTTACGGCTACTGTCACTATGCCGATTGCTTCTCAGATTTGGGCATTGTCACTGTTTTATCAGCACCGTTTCCAAGAAGCCGTACCTCTTTTCTTTGCATAAACGGTTCAGCGGCGCCTCCAGGTCAGACGGACGAAGCTGCCACACTGATAAAAGACCTTCTGAATGAAATGAACGCTGTACCGCCGATTATCTGGCGTTTCGCAGTCGCATTCTGGATCTGCGTAATCTTCTTCTCGTCTACTTCACTGGCGAGCAAATGGTGTGAGTCAGCCTTTGCCTACGTCTCGCACGCGTTGTGGAGTGGTCTTCGCTCGGACGCATCCAGCTACGATATCGTCCATCTGTTAGCCGACAAGGGGCTGCACGTCACTTTGTTTTGCGTGCTGGCTATTCTTTTGTGGCAGGCGATTCGGCGAGTTCGGTATAAAGCCTGGACCATTCTGGTCGCCGGAATCATCGTCGGTTCCTGCAGTGAACTCCTACAGCGCTTCTTCCCCGACCGCGATCCCGCCATTCGCGACGTCCTCATCAATATCGCCGGTACCGCCGTTGGTATTGCACTCTCTGCGCGGTTCAGCTCGAAACGCTCTCAATCGATGTTGGTACCGCGCTCGCAGCTAGGGAATGGATCATCTATCAGCAGAAACATACCGTCGCCGATCGCGACTATGTTTAGGTTCTCGCGGTTCACGACGTGCGCGAATCTTTGCAGACCTGATAATTCAGCAAAGACAGACTATTGGTCAGCAAGCAATCCGCTCTGTCCTAACCGCCCCACAAGCCTAAGAACTCGCTGATTTTACGATTTACGTAGAACAATTCGAGCGGTTCCCGCAGGATCATCGGCAGGCTCGCTTCCTTCAGGATGATGTCTGCCCGGTTCTTTAGCCGGTCACGTAGCGCCTTACGCTTTTCGAGCGGCGCACCCGTAATCTTCCGGCCGGCTAAATTGGCATCTATGGGCCGGATGGGCTGTGGCGTGTATCGCAAACCCGGTAGCGGCCCTTTCTGTTGTCCGGTCGAACCCGCTAACACCTGCTGCGCCTTGGTTCTTCCGATGTCGTAATCGTGCTGACGATAATCTTGATCAAAAAAACCAAGAAACGCCATCAACTGGGCGCCTGCCAGTTCTTGTCCGCTCGCCGTAATGGTGTAGATATACATCTCATCCTTCTCGTGCAGGTCCGCCGCCATTTCCAGCACCAGAATCGCCTCAATCCAGGCGTCGGCGCCCTCTTGCCCCACGCCGGTCGTGTTCACCAATTCCGCATATTCTGCGCTGAACTGCGTTTGCAACTGCGATCGCGCGGCTTGCAGATCGGCGTCCGCCGGAAAGAATTGCTTCAACAAAACTGTTGAGACCGGTTTGATTGCATTCGAAGCGAGTTCGCCTTTCTTCACCAGTTCATGCAGCGCCTGTGCCCGTTCGTTAAATAGATTCACTTGTTCATTCACTTCCTCGGCGCGAATCCAATCCTGAAAACGGGATTGATAGAGAATCGAACGTGACAGTCTGCCAAATACAGTTCGGAAGTTACCCTGCTTAGAGTTGAATTGCCGATCAGCGGTAGACATCTTCGGATCAGGAGAAACGAAAAGGTATGCCCGGCTATCAGAATTTAGGTGATTATCTATTTCATCAACGAAGCCTTTGGCTAAGCCCAAGGGTTCGTTTTGGAAAACCCCGCCATCTGTATAAGTGAAGGTCAGTGGATCGGGCCCAAGCTTGGCTGTTACCAAGTCCTTATCGGTGAATTCGGAGCGCGTTCGCTGAAGGTCTTGCGGACGAAACGCTAACGGGAAAGCGCCGCATGCAACCGCGGCCTTTGCAATTGACTTCCATGTAGCCTCATCATCCTGATTCAAAGTTAACGTCCGACGGTATTCGTCTTGAAAGCGGGTGTAGATAAACTCGTCGCCGAGGATCGTCTTTCTGCCATAGTCGACTCCGTTCAGGTTTGAGAGCGCCAGGCCGAGGCGAAGCGACTTTGCAGGTCCGATTGCCGGGTGGGTTTTGGGTGGAGGAACCGGCCGCCCGCTCTCGTAGCGCCCACCCATGTACTTGTTCGCCAGGGTCTCAATTAAATCCGAAGAAAGGATGGATGAGTCGGATGGCTCGTCTGTCTGAAATGTCAGCAGGGCATCCAGATCAATGTCCAACACCCACGCCTGATACAGTGCGTTCTGATACGGATCGCTAAGCGCCTCGGCATCGTACAGCAGTTTATGGGCGGCTAGCGCTACCGACATACCGCCGGCTGAAGCCCCTGTCAGAACATCGACGTAGATCCTTTCATCTTCTGCAGTTTCGGGATTGCGGTTGTGTTGCCCGAGGGCATAGAGCACCTCATACAATACTCCGGCCTCATAACTTCCCAGCGAAACCGCACCGGATACTGTAATCGCTAATCGCTTCGCCACGTAAGCTCCTCTCGTCAACAGCATATGTTGGAACAAGAGGTGCATTAAATAAGCAATCCCCCGGATCTCATTGAAGCGGCTAAGATTCCGGGGGATACAGACTTCTGTGACTGACGTTTTAGATTAACTGCATCCGCTGGTACCGCCGCAGTTCTCGCACTTATAGCAGGAACCATTTCGAGTCATGATGCTGCCGCATTCCGAACAGAGCGGTGCGTCGCCCGTGCTGGCGTCAAAGGGCAATGCCTGTTGCGGCTCCGGTTCTGTGGGCCGAAGCTTCGGAGTGTCGCCGGCTTCATTTAACTCGGTACTGCCTAGGAACCGTGCACCAAGCCATCGGAAGATGTAATCGATGATCGACTTCGCATACGGCACCTGTTGGTTGCCCGTCCATCCGCTGGGTTCGAATCGTACGTGGCTGAATTTATCGACGAAGAACTTCAGCGGAACACCATATTGCAGCCCATAGCTGATGGAGGTTGCCAGCGTATCCATAAGACCGGAAATTGTGGAGCCTTCCTTGGCCATCGAGATAAATACTTCGCCCGGCGTTCCGTCCTCGTAGAGACCAACCGTGATGTAGCCCTCATGACCGCCGATGGAGAACTTGTGGGTGACCGAGGCTCGCTCGTCAGGCAGCTTGCGGCGAACGGGCCTGTATACAATTTTTTCGACCACCTGGGCCTGCGCCGGTATAGGCACTGTCGCCTTCTTTTCTGCCTTCCCTGTCCCGGAGCTCAGCGGCTGAACGCGTTTGGAGCCGTCGCGATAGATTGCAACTGCCTTAAGACCGAGCTTCCAGCTCTCGACGTAAGCTTCCATAACGTCTTCCACTGTGGATTCTTCCGGCATATTGATAGTCTTCGAAATCGCGCCTGAGATAAACGGCTGCGCCGCCGCCATCATGCGGATGTGTCCCATGTGGTGAATGAATCGCGCGCCGTTCTGCGGGCGGAAGCTGCAATCGAACACGGCCAAGTGTTCGGGCTTCAGATTCGGCGCTCCTTCGATTGTGCCCGTGGAATCAATATGGGAAACAATGCGCTCTGTCTGCTCGGCAGTGTAGCCCAGCTTGATCAGAGCTTGCGGGACGGTGTTGTTGACGATTTTTATCACGCCACCGCCGACCAATTTCTTGTATTTCACCAAGGCCAGATCAGGCTCGATTCCGGTGGTATCGCAGTCCATCATGAATCCGATGGTTCCTGTCGGCGCCAGTACAGTGACTTGGGCATTGCGGTACCCGGTCGTTGCGCCCAACTCATAGGCAACGCGCCAGCACTCCTCGGCCGCCTTGAACATCTCCGGCGGCACCCGCTTGCCGTCAATTCGGTTCACCGCGTTCCAGTGCAGGCGAATCACATCCAGAAATGATTCTTCGTTCTGCGGATAACCGGGGCACGGGCCCACCGCTTCCGCTATCCGGGCACTTGTCAGATACGCCTGGCCGCACATAATCGCTGTAATTGCGGCCGCGAAGTCGCGTCCATCCGGGCTGTCATAAGGCAAGCCAAGCGACATCAATAGCGCGCCTAAATTTGCATAGCCTAAGCCCAAGGGCCGATAATCGTGCGAATTCTTCGCGATCTTTTCTGTCGGGTAGCTAGCGTTCCCGACGATGATCTCCTGCGCGATTATCATCGTGTCTACCGCGTGCCGGAATGCCTCGACATCGAACGTGCCATCCGGCCCGATAAACTTCATCAGGTTCAGCGATGAAAGATTGCACGCCGAGTCATCCAGGAACATGTACTCGGAACAGGGATTCGAGGCATTAATGCGCGCCGTCTCCTTGGACGTGTGCCACTTATTGATAATCGTGTCGAACTGCATGCCGGGGTCGCCGCACTGGTGCGTGGCTTCGGCGATCTGCCGCATCAGTTCACGTGCTTTATAGCGGTCCCGCTTCTCGTTCGTCGGGACGCTTCTGGTCCACCAATCGGTGTCATCCACAACCGCTTGCATGAACTCGTCCGTGGCGCGAACGGAGTTATTCGCATTTTGAAAAAAGATGGAGCTGTAGGCTTCGCCATCCAGAGACGAATCGTATCCGGCATCAATGAGCGTGTGCGCTTTCTTTTCTTCTTTCGCTTTGCACCAGATGAACTTTTCAATGTCTGGATGGTCAGAATTCAATATCACCATCTTTGCTGCGCGCCGCGTCTTGCCGCCCGATTTGATTACGCCTGCGAATGCGTCAAACCCCTTCATGAAGCTCAGCGGGCCGGAAGCGCGCCCACCTCCCCACAGGTGTGCATCCTCTTCGCGAATGGCCGACAAATTTGTGCCCGTTCCCGATCCCCACTTGAAAAGCATTCCTTCGGTCTTCGCCAGATCCAGAATCGATTCGAGCGAATCGCCTACGGAATTGATGAAACAAGCGGAGCACTGAGGCCGTGCTTCGCCGGGCATCAGCTTTTTTACGACTTCCTGCTTTTCGTCGTAATAGAAGCCGTAGCCCCGCGCTTCGGTCACTCCCACGTTAAACCAGACAGGCGAGTTGAAGCACGCTTTCTGCGTCAGCATCAGGTGCGCCAACTCCGAACGGAAATTCTCTCCGTCTTCAGCCTTCTTAAAGTAGTTATCGGCCAAGCCCCAATCAGCGATGGTGTCCACCACCCGGTGCACCAACTGACGCACGCTGGTCTCACGCTCGGGCGAGCCCATGCGGCCATGAAAATACTTACTTGCGACGATATTTGTTGCAGTTTGCGACCAATCTGCCGGGACCTCTATGTCGCGCTGCTCAAAAATGACCGACCCCTTGTCGTTCCCAATGGTGGCAGTGCGCAACTCCCACTGGATCTGGTCATAGGGGGTGGTGCTCGGGTCGAGCTTGGAGGTGAAGAAACGAGGGAATGACACCCCCGTGCGTTCTTCCTTTTTCAATGAGCGGTGCAACTCCTTGATTTTAGGCGCCAAATTTACTGTGAGCTGTCCCATGGGAGCGATTTCTCAGGCCTTCTTTCTTGGGGGAAGCCAATGCTGCGATTCAAAGCCAATCGGCATCAACACCTGTTATTAAAGACCCGTTTTAGAAATGCGTCAATACAGATTTTAAGTCGTGGACCCTATATGTTGTGGATTAGCTGTCAAAAAGTACTAGATAAAGGGTGCAAACTCCCGATTCCATGATAACGTGCTCTACAGGTCTCAGAAGCTCTTCTTTATGAGCATCAGCTGTCCCAAATGATAGGAATTGTGACAGACCAGCAGAAGCGCCTCCCGAAGTAGTGTCTGTCCATCGCCGTATTCGAAAGGCTTCGAACAGCTTGTTCTGCAAATCCTGAACAAGATTGTTAAATTCGCGGGCATCGCGTTGGAACGCCTCTATGCTTTCGTCCCAAGCCTTCGCGTTGGGGGGCGCTTCTGTCTTGGGCCAGTAACCCTCGGGCCATTCCGGCGACTGGTACTTGGGATTCCGCGAGAACTCTAAAATGTCCCTTTGCGCAATCCGCATGTGTTCCAAAAGCTGCCAGGCGGTATGCGGTGATCGAGCCGGCTTCCAACCGCGCGCGTCCACCGGGAAGCCGTCCACTGCCGAATCAAAATCTACGTGGGCCTGATGCCCGCGTAAGGCATCCACCAGCATCATGCGTAAAGCAACAGATTCATTTGGGTTCATGCCGCACCTCGACGCATGTTACACGAATTTACGGATCTTGGCTAGTCAGGTGGATGCCCCGTTGCAGGCGCACTCTGTGCCGGCGGCAAAGCGATGGGCGGAACGGTTGGCGGATTCGGGGACGCCACTTGCCCAGCCGGAATCGCCGTTCCCCCCGGAGACCATTTACCCGGCTTCGCCAGCAGGTTGTTTACTTGAGGCAACTGACTCGTTTCCCATCCACCACCAAGCGCCATAATCAAGGACACGCTCGCGGTCATTTGTCTCAACTGCGTCTGCACCTGTGTTTCGCGATTGCTGAGAACGGAGTTCTGAGCCGTGATGACGCTCAGATAACTATCCACACCCGTTCGAAACCGAGTAAGTGACAAATCCAGGTAGTGAGTCGAAGAGTGGATTGCCGTTTCATATTGTGCTACTTCCTGCGCGTAGATCCGGAGCGCCGAAAGCTGATCTTCCACGGATTGAAAATCGCTGAGCACGGTCTCGCGATAGTTTGCAACTGCTGCGTCATAGTTCGCCTCCGCCTGCTCGTTTGCGGCACGACGCGCGCCGAAATCCAAAAGCGTTTGAGAGAGCGTGGGCCCAAGGGACCAGAAGCGGCTGGGCCAGTTAAACCACTCCACGAAATGAGAGGTTTGGAATCCGCCTGACCCGGTCAAGCTCAGATTTGGGTAGTAAGCAGCGCGCTCTATGCCGATCTCGGCGTTCGCCACCGCAACGCGACGTTCGGCTGCCGCTACGTCCGGACGCCGCTCCAGCAACTCAGATGGAACCGCCACCGGCACCTGCGGCGGGTTGGGAATAAAGGCTCCGACTGCGAGCGAAAACTCAGCCGCCGGACGGCCAATGAGGGTAGCGATTGCATGTTCGTACTGGGCACGCGCAACTCCAATCTCAGTTGCTTGCGCCGTCGCCGTATCAAGTTGCGTACGGGCTAGCGCCACATCTGCTTCCGAATCGATCCCAACATTGAAGAGCGTTTGTGTCAGGTTCAGCGAATCGCGGTAATTCTTGAGCGTGTCCTGCAGAATCCCCTCTTGTTCGTCGAGCGCGCGTACCTCAAAATAGTCTTGCGCGAGCGCCGCTTGTGTACTAAGCAACGCCGTTCCCAAATCCGCTGCGCTGGCCTGCGCCGAAAACGCATTGGCAGCCACTTGATTTCGAATTCTGTGCCAGAAATCGACGGTGTAGCTGATGTCAAATGGCAGCGAAAAGTTATTCACAACGTTAGATCCGCTACCGCTGGTCCCTCCCGTGCTGGTGCCAGTAGTCGTGGTAGTCCCACTGCTCGAAGTGGTGGTGGTGCTGCCGGGTACGACTACGGCAGTGCGCGTTGTTGAGGAAAACCTGGAATTGGTGTACGACGGCGAGGAGCCTATGGTCGGGAAGAGCGAAGATCTGGCCGAGAGTACCAGCGCCCGTGCCGCGCGGAAGTTTGCTTCGGCTTGAATCACCGTCTGGTTGGAGATCCGCACCTGCTCTTCGAGCGAATTCAAGACTGGATCGCTGTACAGTTCCCACCATTTGCCGCGAATCTTGTCGTCGCCCGGTTGGGCCACCTTCCAGCCGGAACCTTCCTTAAACTGTTCGGGCGCCGATTCCTTGAATGCTTGTGGCGCATTCACCGGAGGTTTGGCGTATTTAGGCGCCGGATTGCACGAACAGAGGACAATCGCCGCGGCTGCGGCAGCCAGCGCCAACCCCGAAGGCAAGTAATCTGTATGCTTAGTGTTTTTCAACTTCATCACTCACCTGTCGAATCCAATGCCGCAAATAACATGGACAATTTACAAGCTTCACGTCATCTTTCGTTTGCTCTGAGAAATACTGAACCGCCTTGCGGTCGACCAAAGTAACTTCGCTGAGGTCGATATAAACCGTTTGCTTGGCACGCCGGGCTGCCGTGACAGATTGCCTTAGGGCGGGTAAAGAGTCTTCGCTGAACTTGCCGTCCAGCAAAAGAGTGATGGAGCTTTCTGCCGGATGCTGCGCGGTTGTGATCTTGTATGTCATTCGCAATCTCGTTTACGAAGCCGGACCAACCGCTTGCGCCGGAGCTTCCGACGGGCCTCCGCGCCGCAATCCTTGCAGCCATAAGCTGAATCGATCCATGTAGAGATAAATGACGGGTGTCGTGTAAAGCGTTAGCGCTTGGCTTACGATCAGACCACCCACGATTGTGATTCCCAGCGGCCGGCGTAATTCAGAGCCGGTCCCGTTCCCCAAGGCCAACGGCAAGCCGCCCAGCAGCGCCGCCATGGTGGTCATCATGATGGGGCGGAAACGCAGCATGCACGCCTGGAATACAGCTTCTTTCGGAGTCTTATGATCACGCCGTTCCACTTCCAGCGCGAAATCGATCATCATGATGGCGTTCTTCTTCACGATGCCGATGAGGAGGATGATCCCGATCAGCGCAATCACACTCAATTCCGTGTGCGTGATTAACAGCGCCAGAATCGCTCCAACACCAGCTGATGGCAGAGTCGACAAAATCGTAATGGGATGAATGTAGCTTTCGTACAAAATGCCAAGAACGATGTACACGGCCGCGAGCGCCGCTGCGATCAGTAGCGGTTCATTCGCGAGAGACTCCTGGAACGCTTGGGCTGTGCCGGTGAAATTCGTATTGATGGTGGTGGGCATTCCGGCTTTCAATTCCATTGCGTTTATTGCGCTCACGGCCTGCCCCAAAGACACGTTCGGCGCGAGATTAAAAGAAAGCGTGATAGACGGAAAAACTCCGGAGTGATTCACGGTCAGGGAGGCGGTTGTCGACTGGAAGTGAGTGAAAGCCGCCAGAGGAATGGGTGCGCCTGTTGAAGACCGGGCGTAGATCATCTTCAGGCCATTCGGATTTTGCCAGAACTCCGGCGCTACTTCCATCACTACGAAGTACTGGTTTAGCGACGTGTACGTCCTGGCTATCTCACGCTCACCGAATGAGTCATAAAGAATGTTGTCGAGCGTGGCCGGGGTGATGCCTAATCTCGAAGCGGTGGGCCGGTCAATGACCAGATTCGCTTCCAGGCCGTGATTTTGTTGATCGCTGTTGACGTCTGTTAACTCGGGCATTTTTTTCATCTGGGTCAGGAGAATCGGGGCCCAATGAAACAGTTCCTGCAAGTTGTCGCTCTGTATCGTGTACTGATATTGCGCAGCGGTCTGGTGGCCTCCTACCCGGATATCCTGCGATGCCTGCAGAAAGAGAGTTACACCGGGTATCTGCGCCAGCTTTGGGCGCAGCCGGGCAATGATCTGATCCGCCGAAACTTTTCGCACATTCAGGGGTTTTAGCGCGATAAATGACCGGCCCGTATTCGTGGTGGTTCCACCGCCTCCTCCGGTGAATGCCTCAACCGTGGCGACGGCCGGGTCCTGCTGCACGATGCGCGCCAGTTGAGTGATCTTCTTCTGCATCAACTGGAAGGAAGTATCCTGATCGCCTATGAAGTTGCCGTTAAGCCGCCCCGTATCCTGCTGCGGGAAGAACCCTTTGGGAACAATCACGTAAAGGTAAACATTCAAACAGAGCGTGCCAATGGCAATCAGCAGCACCAACGCCGAATTGCGCAGCACCCACGCCAGGCTGTGTTCATAACCACTCAGAATGAATGCAAAGACTCTCTCGCTGGCGTCGTAAAGTTTGCCGTGCTTCCTTTCATCGCTGAGCAATCGCGCGCACATTGTGGGTGTCGTGGTCAGCGAGATGAGCAGCGAAATAATAATCGTTACCGACAAAGTCACAGCAAATTCGCGGAAAAGCCGACCCACAATGCCGCCCATCAAGAGAATAGGTATGAAGACCGCCACAAGCGAGATGCTGATGGACAGAACCGTGGGACCAATCTCAGCCGCTCCTCTGAACGCCGCCTCCATTGAACTCAAGCCCTGTTCGCGATAACGCGTGATGTTTTCGAGAACGACGATAGCGTCATCGACGACGAAACCCGTCGAGATGGTCAGCGCCATTAGCGAAAGATTGTCGATGCTGAAACCGACCAAATACATCACCCCGCAAGTGCCAATAATTGACGCAGGGACGGCCACGCTTGGGATCAGCGTTGAACGGACGTCACGCAAGAACACGAAAACAACCAGCACGACCAAGATGACCGAGATCATCAGCGTGATCTCAACATCGTGAACTGAAGCGCGAATGGTTACCGTCTGGTCGAGCGTAACGGTCATATTTATACGCTGGTCGATAGAAGCGTGTAGCTGGGGTATCGCCGCTTTGATTCCGTCCACTGTGTCGATTATGTTTGCGCCCGGCTGCCGGAAAATAATCAGCAAGGCGCCGCGCTTTCCATTCGCCAATCCGAGTGAGCGAAGTGTTTGCACGGAATCTGCAACTTTTGCGACCTGACTGAGCCGTACCGGTGCGCTGCCGTACTTTACGATCAGCGGCTGGTAATCCACCGCATGCAACAGTTGATCATTTGCTTCGATAGACCAGGTTCGGTTGCGGTCGGCAAAAGTTCCTTTCGCCTCATTAGCGGTCTGCCCCACAATCGCAGTTCGAATATTGTCGAGGCTCAGCCCGAAATGTTCGATCAGTGTTGGATTGACATCTATTCTGACGGCCGGCGCCGAACTTCCGCCCACGGTCACTTGACCCACACCGCGTATCTGCGAGATGCGCTGCATCAGAATTGTGGAAGCCGCATCGTAGAGCGCGGGGGGCGGCAACGTGTCAGAGGTGAGCGCGATGATCATGATCGGCGAATCCGCGGGGTTGACCTTGCGGTAAGTGGGATTTCCCGGGAGATCAGTAGGCAGGTATCCACGCGCCGCATTGATCGCGGCCTCGACGTCGCGCGCTGCCGCATCGATGTTCCGGTTCAGCTCGAACTGCAACGTGATGCTCGTTTGCCCGAGTGAACTCGATGAAGTCATTTCGGAAACGCCAGCCACCCGGCCGAACTGCCGCTCTAGCGGGGTGGCCACCGCCGAAGCCATGATCTCGGGGCTTGCGCCGGGCAGCGAAGCCGAGACGGACACCGTGGGAAAGTCAACCTGCGGGAGCGGCGAGACCGGCAGCAGCCGGAACGCCACGGCGCCGGCCAGACCTACAGCGATGGTCAGCAGAGCCGTTGCAACGGGACGCTTGATGAACGGAGACGAAAGGCTCATTGCTAGGTCCCTTGCGCCGGCAGAGGCGTTGGCCCTGGCCCGATTCCTTGTTGCGGTTCCTGGCGATTTCCGGATCTGCGGTGACGCCAGGCCGCCATGCGCGAGGCAAGCTCATCAAAGAACAAATAAATGACTGGCGTCGTGTAGAGCGTCAGTAATTGGCTCAGCAGCAATCCGCCAATAATGGTGATGCCAAGCGGCCGCCGAAGCTCTGATCCAGTTCCGGCACCTAAGGCGAGCGGTACGGCGCCCAACAGCGCGGCCATGGTAGTCATCAAGATTGGACGAAATCGCAACAGCGACGCCTGATAGATGGCGTCGTACGGGTTCTTGGCTTGGGTGCGCTCGGCGTCTAACGCGAAGTCGATCATCATGATCGCGTTCTTTTCGACGATGCCTATCAGAAGGACAATACCGATGATTGCTACCACGGTCAATTCCTGCCGGCAAATCATCAGCGCGAGTAAAGCTCCTACGCCGGCCGAGGGCAGCGTAGAAAGAATCGTGATTGGATGGATGTAGCTTTCGTAAAGAACACCCAGCACAATGTATACGGTCACGAGCGCCGCAAGGATCAGCAGCGGTTCGTTAGTCAATGACGCTAGGAACGCGCCGGCCGTGCCTTGGAATGATGCCTGCATGGCCGCTGGCGGCGGCATCTCTTTTTCCAGCTTTTGAATCGCTTTCACTGCTTCGCCCAGAGCCGCATTCGGCGCTAGATTGAACGAAATGGTGGCAGCGGGGAACTGTCCAATGTGGCTGATCAGAATCGGCATGGAAGAGTTCACCTCATGCGTGAATGCGCTCAGAGGAACCGCGCCGCCCGTTGTGGATCTGAGATAGATGTTCTGGAGGTGAACCGGATTCGTCTGCAGGTTGGGCAGGACTTCCAATATCACGTGATATTGATTCAACTGCGTGAAATAAGTTGAGATCTGCCGCTGGCCGAAGGCATCGTAGAGGGTGTCGTCAATGTTCTGCGTATTGATGCCCACGCGAGAAGCAGTCGGCCGGTCGATTGAAAGCGCTACTTGCAATCCATGCGTCTGCAGATCGCTTGCAACGTCTGCCAGTTCCGGAATTTCCTTCATGCGCGCCACAAATCGGCCCACGTACCGCGACAACTCGTTCGGGTCCGGATCTTCCAGACTGTACTGATATTCGGTTCGGCTGACGATATCTTCCACCGTCAAATCCTGCACCGGTTGCATGTACAGAGTAGTGCCCGATACTTTCGCAACCTGGGGCTCCAAACGGCGAATCACGTCGGACGCACTGATGTTCCGTTGATTTACCGGCTTCAGGTTGATCTGAAACCGGCCCGAGTTTAAGGTCGTGTTCGTGCCATCCACGCCGATGAAAGAAGAAAGACTCTCGACGGCCGGATCTTGCAGAATCATTGCGGCTAAGCGCTGCTGCAGCCTAGACATTTCCTGGAACGATGCGCTTTGGTCCGTTTCCGACACACCTTGTATTTCACCCGTGTCCTGAACAGGGAAAAAGCCTTTCGGAATGACCACGTACAGCAGGACGGTTAATGCCAGCGTTGCCGCTGCTACCAGCAGAGTAAGATTGCGATGCCGCAGCACAACTGCAAGCGTTCTGCCGTAAAACGCAATCGTCTTTTCGAATACTTTTTCGGATGCCCTGTAGAAGCGGCCTTCCTCACCCGGTTTTTTGTGCCGCAGAAGCTTGGCGCATAACATCGGGGTGAGCGTTAGCGAAACGGCGGCGGAGATAAGGATGGTGGCCGCCAACGTTATCGCAAATTCTCTAAACAGCCGGCCCGTGATGTCGCCCATGAACAACAGAGGAATCAGTACGGCGATCAGCGATACTGTCAACGATAAAATCGTGAAACCAATCTGCTCAGCACCTTTCAGCGCGGCCTCGAGCGGGGCGTCCCCCTCTTCGACGTAGCGCATGATGTTCTCAATCATCACGATGGCATCATCCACCACGAAACCGGTGGAGATGGTAAGCGCCATCAACGTGAGATTGTTGAGGCTATAGCCAAGCAGATACATCACTCCAAAAGTGCCAACCAAAGACAGCGGAACAGCCACGCTGGGGATAAATGTGGCGGCCAGATTCCGAAGAAAAACAAAAATGACCAGAACTACCAGAGCGATGCAGAGCATTAGCTCGAATTCCACGTCTTTCACAGAGGCGCGTACCGTGATGGTTCTGTCGATGAGAATGTCAGTAGAAATCGAGGAGGGAATGGTAGCGCGCAGCTTCGGTAACAGTGCCTGAACACGGTCGACAACCTGAATAATGTTCGCGCCGGGCTGGCGTTGGATGTTGACGATCACGGCCGGCGTCTTATTCACCCAAGCGGCCTGATTGACGTTTTCTATTCCATTGACGACGTTCGCTACGTCGCGCAGCATCACGGGCGCGCCGTTTTTGTAAGTCACCACAACGTTTGAGTAATCTTCCGCTGTGAGTAACTGGTCGTTAGCGTTAATCTGGAAACCTTGATTAGGACCATCGAAGCTCCCCTTCGCCGCGTCCAAGGTGGTGTTCGTAATCGCCGTCCGCAGATCCTCCAGATTGAGGTTGTAGGAGGCAAGCTGCATCGGGTTAGCTTGAATGCGAACGGCCGGCTTTTGACCGCCGCTGATAGTGACCGCGCCCACGCCAGACAATTGTGAAATCTTTTCGGCCAGCCGCGTGTCCGCGTAGTCTTCCACTTGTTGTAGCGGCATCGTTTTCGATGTAAGAGCGAGCGTTAGGATGGGAGCATCGGCCGGATTTGTCTTGCTGTAAATCGGCGGCAGCGGTAAGTCATTGGGCAAGTAGGTCTGTGCCGCGTTGATAGCCGCCTGTACTTCCTGCTCGGCAACGTCAATGTTCAGGCTCAGAACAAATTGCAGCGTAATCACCGAAGCTCCTTGCGAGCTGGTGGACAGCATTTGATTCAACCCGGGCACTTCACCAAGCTGCCGCTCGAGCGGCGCTGTAATTGCCGACGCCGTTACCGTGGGACTTGCGCCCGGATAGAACGTCACCACCTGCATGGTGGGGTAATCAACTTCAGGCAGCGCCGAAACCGGAAGCTGCTTATATGCCACGACACCGATTAACAGAATCGCCGCCATTAACAGCGATGTCGCAATCGGCCGCAGAATAAAAGGCCGGGACGGATTCATTTACTCTGCCCCTTAGCGGGCCTGTTCGGTTCGGATGTATGTGGTTGCTGCGGGTTTTGCTGAGCGGTGTTAAGGTCGGTATTCGCGACACCTTGCTGGGGCGGTTGCTCCGATTGCTGCTCGCTGCCCGCGGTGTTAGGAACGGGTTTGGCAGTCGGGCCCGGCTGCCGAACGGCTACTTTCGCGCCGTCTTGCAGCTTATCGAAGCCGTCCGTGACCAGTGTTTGGCCCGGCACCACACCCGTTACAGCCGAATAGTTTCCGTCGGTGGTTGCAATAGTAACGTTCTGCGATTTGACGGTGGCATTTGAATTCACCACGTAGACAAACGCCACATCGTTATTGCGTTGAACGGCTGCCGTGGGAATAATGTTGACTCCCATCAACGTCTTTACCAGCAAACGAGCATTCACGAATTCGTTTGGGAATAGAACGTTATCGCGGTTCGGATAGGTGGCCCGAACTCTCACCGTTCCCGTGGTGGTGTCGATCTGGCTGTCAATCGCGAGCACGGTGCCCTGGGCCAATTCGGTCTGGTCGTCCCGGCTTCGTGCATCTACTTGCAGCTTTTTGCCGTGCTGCATCTGCTGCACGACTTCGTCCAGATAGTCCTCGGCCATCGTGAAGATCACTGTGATGGGCTGCAGCTGCGTGATGGTGACGATGCCCGCCGTGCCATTCGCCGTGACTATGTTGCCGAGATCAGTGGATCGCAAGCCCACCCTACCGTCGATCGGCGAAGTGATCTGCGTGTAATCGACGTTGATCTTGGCGGCGTCGAGATTACCTTGGTCGAGCTTTACCGTTCCTTGGTCCTGGTTGACATTTGCCTCCTGGGTAGCTACCTGTTGTTCTGGAACGGCGTGTTGCTGGAATGCCGTTTGGTAGCGATTCAAGTCGATTTTGGCGTTCTGCAACATCGCCTGATCACGCTCCAACTGTCCTTGTGCCTGTGTGTAGGTGGCCATGTAAGGTCTTGGATCGATTACGGCGAGCAGTTGTCCTTTATGTACGAGCTGCCCTTCCCTGAAATGGATCTCAGTGAGTTGTCCGGTGACCCGACTGGTAAGCGTGACGGTATAAACCGAGGTCACCGTCCCCAGGCTGTTGATATAGACATTCATGTTGCCTGTGGTGACTTTGCCGACCGATACAGGAATAGCGCCGCCTCCGCCTTTTCCGTTCTTGCCCTTACTTTGCGGGCCAGAGGATGAACGCTGCGATAAAACAAACCCGGCGCCGAAGAGCATGCAGAGTACGGCCGCCCAAACTGCCCAATGCTTTGGCATATGTCGCACTCCTCGACTATGCAGGGCCGAAAATCTTTTGGCCACTGCCGAAAGAGCTATCTATGAATACGCCAATCGGCATAGTGCGACTGTCGCAAAGGCCGCCCCTTGCGTTAGAAACCGTTGTTTCCCGTATACTTGAAGCGACGTCTTTTCCTTTGTGTGCAGCCGTGAGTTCTGCAAAGCGCATCCCGGCGCTATTGCTCCTCTTAGCCCTTGTCGCGCTCCCGTCCAGGCCGCTCGATGCGAGTAAGAGCCTCACTCAATATGCGCATCGTATTTGGGGGCAGGAAGAAGGACTATTTCAACCGACCATCTACTCCATCTTGCAAACTCACGATGGGTTTCTTTGGCTCGGCACTCAAGACAGCCTCATTCGCTTTGATGGGACTCAATTTCGGGAGTTCGACGGTCGCGGCGCGTCCGCATTCCATGAGACCCTGATTCGCACTCTTTTTGAAGACCGCGGCGGAAATCTGTGGGTAGGCTCATTAGGCGCGGGCCTTGGCAAAATCGGCTCGGACGGCACTATCGTCCGTTTCAGCATTGCGGACGGACTTCCCAGCGACAACGTGTTTTGTCTTGACTCCGCTCCCGGCGGTCAGATGTGGATCTGTACGAATCAGGGGCTGGCGCGCCTTGCTGATGGGAAGTTCCGCACTTATGGGACCGCTGACGGTCTTCCGTCCAATCAAATCCGGTCTACGTGTATGGCCGATGAAACGCGCTGGGTGGCTGGCATCGATTTTGGTCTAGCTACTTGGGACGGAACCCGGTTTCACTCTTATGCAGGCAAGTTTCTCAAAGCGTCAGATAGAGTCACAGCTTTAGCCTGTGGCGAAGACGGTTCCGTTTGGGCAGGCACTAATGCGGGCCTGCTTCATATTCGAGGTTCGGATTCGTCACTGCTGACCACGCACGAGGGCCTTCCCGATAATGCGGTTTCATCGCTGCTCGCCGGTCGCGACGGGAGCCTCTGGGTGGGGACCAACGACGGAATCACGCGCATCAGAGGCGATCAATTCAGTGTCTATGGAACCCGCGACGGCCTGTCGCACAGCCTCGTGTTATCGCTTTACATCGATCACGAAGGGACTCTTTGGGCGGGCACGAAAGATGGGCTCGATCAGTTCACGGATGGAAATGTCACTCCTTATACGACCAATGAAGGCTTGTTGAGCAACGAAACGGGGCCTGTACTCGAGGACGGTGCGGGACGTCTCTGCATCGGTACGCTCGGCCGAGGACTGAATATTTTCGAGAACGGCAAGTTTCGCGCCGTGACTACGCGGAACGGGCTTCTAGACAACACGGTGCTCAGTCTGGAACTGGACGGATCAGGCGATCTATGGGTCGGAAGCAAACGTGGGCTAAACCGGCTGCGCAACGGTCTGGTCATCGCTTCCTACACACAGCACGACGGCATCTCCGGTTCGGAAGTTCACTCGCTGGTTGAGGATTCGGCGGGTACGCTTTGGATCGGCACGGAACAAGGCCTTACCCGTTTTGAGCACAATCATTTCACCGCATCGCCACTTGGTCGTTCGGCGACTGGCGATCAGGTCATTGCTCTCGCCGGCGGCCATAACGTGCGTGTCTTCGCAAGTACAGATGATGCCGGTCTGTACACGTTGCGGGATACGGGATTCTCTCTGTATCCGCTGGGCATCAACCGCGCGGTAGATTGTTTCTTTCTTGATCACGTCCGTCACACCGCCTGGATGGGTACGCTTGGCTCCGGCCTGCTGCGTTGGCAGAACGGAAACATCGTTCGCGTACGCGTGAAGGATGGTCTTTACGACAACAGGATTTACGGCATTCTTAAAGACGAGCGTGGGAATTTCTGGATGGCGTCAAGCAAAGGCATCTTCCGGGTCAGTCAGAGTGAGTTGGACGCTTTTGCGGACGGCAAAATTCGGTCCGTAAACAGCATGCCGTTCAGCACCGGACAGCTTCGCTTTGAGTGCCGCTCGGGCGTGCAGCCTGCTGCCTGCCGGACGCATGATGGGCGTCTCTGGTTTTCCACCACCAACGGCCTGGTGGTAATAAATCCAGCAAATCTCGGGCACAACGGCGTGCCTCCTCCGGTACAAATTAGCGCCGTTCTCGTCAATGGCGAACGCGTCGGCGTCTCCCGCCCATTGACCCTCAGTCCCAACCAGAGGAACGTGGAGATCCGGTATGCCGGTTTATCATTTGTATCCCCGGAAAAGGTTACGTTCCGATACAAGCTGGACGGTTTTGATAAGAATTGGACCGAAGCTGGCTCCCGAAGAGAAGCGTTCTTCACGAACTTGCCTCCCAAGCGCTTCAAGTTTGTCGTGTATGCGCGGACTGCAAATGGGGAGATGAGCGTTTCCCCCGCCAAAGTCGAATTTACCGTCGAGCCGAGGTTGTACCAGCGGATCTGGTTTTTCCCACTGGTTGCGGTACTGCTTGCCGCGGTCACGGTTCTCATGTATCGTGTCCGAGTCAACCACTTACGGCAGCGGTTTGATTTGGTGCTGGCGGAACGCTCGCGTATCGCTCGCGAATTGCACGACACCCTGCTACAGGGGCTATCCGGGATTACGATGCAACTGCAGGCGCTTTGGATGCGAATGCCTCAGTCGAAGGAACGGGAGTTTCTAGGCGGGATTATCGAGGATGCAGGCGCCTGTTCTCAGGAAGCACGGAAATCGCTTTGGGGCTTGCGCACTCGTGGTCCCCGGAGCAAGGAATTTTCAGAGAAGCTTGCACAAGCCTGTCGCGAAGTATTGCAGGACAGCCACATCTCTCTCAAGCTCGATTTGCAGCCGGTGGGGCTTCAGGCGCTACCCGATACCGAATATCAGCTTTTACGCATTGCTCGTGAAGTCGTTTCGAACGTGGTGGCCCACGCGAACGCAACTGTCTTGCGCGTTACCCTGCAAATCAACAAAGGGCAGCTTCTTCTCACGTTCGAGGATAACGGGGTAGGCTTCAACGCGCAAAATGGCGTCCAGGTTCTAGACCATTTTGGTCTTGTCGGCATACGAGAGCGAGCTGAAGAAATTGGCGCGGAATTGACGCTCTCAAGCGCGCCAGGAGCTGGTACGACAATAGTAATTCGCTTACCGCTGACGAAAGCACGCACTTTTGAAAGTAACCCGGAGCCCGGGCTCGAACATCAGATAAAGTAAGACGCCAATGACCGGCAATACCACGATTCGGGTTCTCACGGTTGACGACCACGAGTTGGTCAGGAAGGGAATTGCAGCCATCCTGTCCGCCGAGCCGGGTTTCGAACTCGTGGCGGAAGCCGGTAATGGTGAGCAAGCGGTTCAGCTGTTTCGCGAGCACCGGCCGGATGTAACCTTGATGGATTTGCGCCTGCCCGATAAGAGCGGGGTTGAGGCTATCAAAGAAATCCGCAGTGAATTTTCTGATGCCCGGATCATTGTCCTGACTTCCTACGATGGTGATCAGGACATCTATCGCGCTCTAGAGGCGGGTGTGCGCGGATATCTATTGAAAGAAATGGTGCACGCCGAAGTGCTGCGCGCAATTCGCGCCGTTCATTCGGGCAAACGATTCATCCCGACGGAGGTGTCTCAGCAATTGAACGGATTCTTTCCCGAACTGGCACTCACGCCGCGCGAAGTGGAAGTACTTTCCCTGATCGCCCGTGGCTTCGGTAACAAGGAAGTGGCCGACGTGCTTGGCACCGCCGCCGGAACCGTCAAGGCTCATGTGCAAAGTATCCTCAGCAAGCTTGGAGCCAGTGATCGAACGCACGCGGTAACCATTGCATTACGGCGCGGGATCATCCACTTGCATTCACCCGATCTCGCTTCGTCCATCCAGAATGGGTGATCATACCGGGTTAATTCGTCAGCCGCGCACTGGCCGCGAGATCCTGAAAAGATTGTTTCTGCGGATTGTCGCGGCTATCGTTTTAGCGACGGCTTTTGTTTACATGGTTGATTACGGAATCTTGCGCTTCCGCGTCGCCAGCAACCGGCAGCCGTTTAGCACAGTCACGGTTCATCCCTATTACGCGGTTCCGCAGAAGGATCAGAAGACGGAATTTATGCTCGGCGACCCGACCGATCAGCAATGTGTGCATTCGCTATTCCCGCACATGGGCGATAGCCCGTGCTGGTACTTGACGCGGCATACGGATCAGCAGATTGATATGTAAAACTTCAATTCGACCGGGAGAAATCGTGCAAATCAGGTGATAAGGCAGTTTTCTAAGCGCCCACGACGGCTTCTTCCGGAACCCCGGCTTCTTTGCGTCTCTTCAAGAACGTCATCATGGAGCGTAAGTTCGCTCCGACTCTTTCGATGGGCTGGTCCTTTGCCGAATCGCGCATCTTGAGGAAGTTGTGACGTCCAGTGCGGTTTTCCTCCAGCCAGGCTCTGGCGAATTCCCCGCTCTGAATCTCGCTCAAGATCTTCTTCATCTCGGCGCGGGTCTGCTGGGTGATGATACGCGGGCCTCGCGTGTAATCGCCGTACTCGGCTGTATCGGAAACCGAGTATCGCATGTAGCCCAAACCGCCTTCATAAATGAGATCGACAATCAGCTTCAGCTCATGCAGACATTCGAAGTAAGCAATCTCAGGCGCATAACCTGCTTCCGTCAATGTCTCGAATCCGGCACGAATCAGTTCGCTCACACCGCCACACAAAACTGCCTGTTCGCCGAAAAGATCACTCTCCGTCTCTTCTTTAAAAGTGGTTTCAATCACGCCAGCTTTAAGGCATCCTAATGCATACGCATAGGCAAGTGCATTCTGCAACGCATGGCCCGAGGCATCCTGCGCTACAGCAACCAGGGCGGGGACGCCTACGCCTTCGGTGAACAACTCCCGAACGCGATGTCCAGGGGCTTTGGGCGCAATCATCGAAACGTCAATATCAGCCGAGGGCTTAATCTCATCGAAGTGAATGTTGAAGCCGTGTGCAAACATCAGGGTTTTGCCGGCCGTCAACTGAGGGGCGATATCTTTGCGGTAAACCTCGCCCTGCAGATGATCTGGAATCAGGATCATCACGACATCGGCTTTTTTCGCTGCATCGTTGACACTCAAGACTTCTAGACCAGCGGCGCGCGCTTTGACTGCGCTCTTGCTTCCGTGAGGAAGACCAACCACGACCTCGACACCCGAGTCGCGCAGGTTCAGCGCGTGCGCATGGCCCTGGCTCCCGTAGCCTATAATCGCGACGGTCTTGTTCTGCAGCGGCGCAAGACTGCCGTCCTGCTCATAAAACCTTCTTGGCATGTTCGTTCCTTAAAGCTCTGGTCGGGCTTAATCAGCCTGCTGGTATTCCAAAACATCTTCCTGCGCAGCTCCCCGCATAACCGGCGGCGAGAGACGCAGCTTCCTATTTTCGAGCGACATGGAAATAATCCCCGACCGCGTGACTTCGATCTCACCGTAACTCTTCATCACATTGATGAACTCGTCCAGCTTATCGGGATCGCCAGTCGCTTCGAGGGCAAAACCTTCAACTGTCGAATCCACAACCCGTGCTTGAAAAATCTCCGCTTCCTTCAGAATCGCCGTGCGAGAAACCTGCGCCGTACGTACACGAATTAATACCAACTCGCGATTTACTGACGGGCCATCGCTGACATCGGAGGCTTGCAGCACGTTGATCAGCTTGTTCATCTGCTTGATAACTTGAGCTCGGATCTGCGGCTCAACATCCACCGTTATCGTCATTCGAGAAAGCATGGGATCGAGAGTCTGTGCGACGGTCAAGCTCTCAATGTTGTATCCACGCTGGCTCAGCAGCCCCGTGACACGCATCAGCGCGCCCGGCTTGTTTTCGAGTAGGAGAGAAATAATCTGTTGCATCAGCGCCTAAACCTCTACCGGCTGAGGAGGCCGCAAAACCATTTCGTTGATAGCGCCGCCCGCAGGCACCATCGGAAATACATTTTCGAAGGGCGATACTTTCACGTTCAATAAGTACGGCCCGGGGGTTCGCACCGCTTCTTCCAACGCTTTTGGCATTTCGGCGACATCCTCCACCGTTCGCCCGGTAAAACCGTAGGCGCCCGCCAACTTCTCGACATCGGGAAAGGACGTTAGCGCCACTTCACTCAGCCGGTTGTTATAGAACAATTCCTGCCACTGCCGCACCATGCCGAGATAGCCGTTATTCATAACAACGATCTTGATTGGAAGCGAATGGTTAGCGATTGTTGCCAACTCCGGAATCGACATCTGGAAGCCGCCGTCACCGACCACCGCGAATACCAGCTTTTCCGGTCTCGCAAACTGGGCCCCGATTGCGGCCGGCAATCCGAATCCCATGGAGCCCAATCCGCCTGAGTTTATCCAGAGCCGCGGCTCATTGAAGCGAACCAGTTGCGCGGCCCACATCTGATGCTGCCCGACATCGCTCGCCACAATGGCTTCGCCGCCAGACAGGCGGTCAATCTCAGCCATTAAATGCTGCGGCTTGATCTCCGTCTCTGAAGTCTCCGGCTTCAGCGGGTGCTCTTCTTTCCACTCACGGATCTGCTTCCACCAGGCTTGGCGGCGCGATGAATTCTTAGCCCGCATCTCCGGCGCGAGCGCATTGAGCTCCGCCTCGAGCTTTGGCAGCACCCGCTTCAAATCGCCGACGATAGGCAAATCCGCGTGGCGATTCTTGCCGATCTCTGCCGGGTCGATATCGACGTGTATCACCTTCGCATGCGGTGCAAAGGCAGACAGGCGGCCCGTGACTCGATCATCGAAGCGGACGCCCAGCGCGATAATCAAGTCCGCATTAGACATGCCCATATTCGCGGCATAGCTGCCGTGCATGCCGGGCATGCTGATGAAATTCGGATGTTCGGCCGGAAGCGCACCAAGGCCCATAAGCGTGCAAACACTGGGCGCATCCAGCGTCTCGACAAAGCTGCGAAGTTCCTTGCTGGCATCGGCGGCGATCACACCACCGCCCGCATAAATGAAGGGCTGCTCCGCTTCCCAAATCATCTGTGCGGCGCGCCGAATCTGCCCCGAATGGCCTTCGCTAAAAACTTTGTAGCCGGGCAAGTGAATCTCGGCGACCGGCGTGTAGTGGGATTGGCTCTGAAACACGTCTTTCGTAACATCCACCAGCACCGGCCCAGGCCGTCCTGACGCCGCAATGTAGAAGGCCTCGTGAATCACTTGCGGCAAGTCGGCTATGTTCTTCACGAGGAAATTGTGCTTGGTAGCCGACCGCGTGATCCCAAACGTGTCCGCTTCCTGAAAAGCATCGCTGCCCATCAGCTTCGTCGAGACCTGCCCGGTTAGGGCAACCAGCGGAATTGAATCCATCATGGCGTCGACTAAACCTGTCACGAGATTCGTAGCGCCCGGCCCCGATGTTGCGCAGCATACACCGACTTTGCCCGTCGCCCGGGCAAAACCTTGTGCCGCAAATGCCGCATTTTGTTCGTGGCGAACCAAAATGTGGCGCATGGGGTGATCAAAAAGAGCGTCGTACAGCGGTAACGTAACGCCGCCTGGATAGCCGAAAATGCACTCGACATTTTCGCTCTGCAGGCAATTGAGCAGAATTTTGGCGCCGGAAAGAAGATTAGATGACATCGGGCGTTGTCGAGGGCCTTCAGCGAGTGGTTGCCCGCGCCCCGAAGGCCCAGAATCTTATCGACAACCATTCAAAGCCACCCGGTTAGGCGGTTTTGAAGGGCTGAATAAAACCAACGTAGCCTAGAAACAATTTTTATGCAATAGAATCAAAGCATAAAAACTGCTTATAATCCGCCCCGTACTGCTTCGTTCAGTGCGGCTGTGGCTCGAACAAATCTTCTGCAACTAAAGGCATGCCCGGTTCCATTGAGGCTCCGGAACGAACGTTATAACGTTGCCTGGCGGCGAACAACTTTTCGACTTCCTCGCGCGGGAGAGCGCGCGCACCGCCCAGCATCTCGGCCACAAACGTTATCCGCGCGAAGTGCTCTACCATTTCCATTCGGAAAAACGCTTCCCAAACGTCGCGGCCATATGCTGTGCAACCGTGGTTTTCGAGCAACAAAGCATCGTAATGCGGAATGAACGGCAGCATTCCCTGACTGAGTGCCGGAGTGCCCGGAAGACCGTATGGCGCCAGCGGCACTGCGCCGAGTTGAATGATCACCTCCGGCAGCAACGCCTTGTCCAGCGCGCGACCTGCCGTTGCAAAACCAGTTGCCACAGGCGGGTGGGCGTGCACCACCGAGTGAACATCGGCGCGCATTCCATAGATCGTGTGATGCATGGCAATTTCGCTCGTGCGTTCACGATTGCCCGACAGTTTGTTGCCTTGCATATCGCAGACAATAATGTCATCCAACTCCAGCATGCCTTTGCTCACCGCCGTGGGCGTGCAGAGGATACGATCGTCATCCAGCCGGATACTGACATTCCCGTCGTTCATCGCGACCCACCCCTTGTCATAAATGAGGCGGCAGACTCGAACGAGATCTGCACGATATTCGTCCTCTCGGTTGGCCATGTAGCTTTTCGATTTTATCAGGGCAACTAGCTTCCAGCGGCTACAATGAAGCGGTGGAAAAACGCCGGATGTGCCCGAATTGCCGGGCTTTCATCAACATTACGGATCGTGTGTGTCCTTACTGCGGCGCGCAACTCGGCCCGCGCGCAATCGACATGCGGGGCAGCCAGTTGGCAGCTTCGTTCTTGCCACGGGCGAATCTCAGCAGCATCGTCGTTCTGATCATCAACGTTGCTTTTTATTTGGCCGAGCTGATTGTTAGCTATCGTTTCGGACATGTCTCATTCGGTTCCCTAAGCCCCATCGCGGAGGATCTGCTCGGCGTCGAGTTTCCCGCCGCTGTCAATCAGGGCGAATGGTGGCGTCTTATCACCGCCGGTTTTCTGCACGGCGGCCTTCTGCATATCGCAATGAACTCATGGTCGCTGTTCATCCTGGTAACGGAAGTCGAACAGTTCTATGGCACTAGCCGTCTTATTGTGGCTTACGTCGTGTCGACCTTCCTGGGCTTCTATTTCGCCTATCGGGTCGGGACGCCGGCGCTCGGCGCCTCCGCAGCGGCATTCGGCATGTTCGGCATCATGCTGGCGATGGGTTTACGCGAGCGAGCGAATCCATTGGTGCAGGCGATCCGCGCTCACTACGCACAATGGCTTGTCATCGGCCTGGTGCTAAGCCTTATGCCGGGCATCAGCCTTTCGGCGCACCTCGGCGGCTTACTAGGCGGCTTCGTCATCGGCGCAACCGGAGGACTACCGGGTTTCCCCAATTCGCCTCGAGAAAAGGTCTGGAAAATTCTGGCTGCCGCAGCCGTTCTGCTCGTCATCTACTGCTTCTTCTTAGACTTCACATTCTTCGCAAGAGAATTGCGCAATACTTAGGAACGAGAGCATCTTTCCTAAGACTCTCGTGTCTCTTGCCACAACAGCTCCTTTTGCTGCGAGGGGCCAAGCAGGTGTTATCTTTGCGGGGCCCAAGAGGTGTGCGTCGTGGCACCCAACTTCGTGATCTCGGAATAGTAGAGGATGGGGCTGTTCTCATTCGTGACGGTCTGATCGCGGAAGTCGGCTCGACCCGCCGCATCGAAAACCTCAAGGATGCACGTACGGCGATTGAGATCCCGGCAGACGGCCGGATCATCGTCCCTGGATTTGTGGATCCAAATCTTAGCCTCAAACTGAAGCCTGCGCAAGCTGGTGAAAAGCACTTTCACAAGCGGAAGACCATGATGGAGTTCTACGAGGGCAGCCTTTCTCTTTTTCGCGCCTGTCTGCAGCACGGTACTCTGACCGCTGAGGTGAAGGCGAGCGGCGGTGAGTTGAACCGAAGCCTGGACGTTCCAGTGCTGCGAAAACTGGCGGATATTGGCAACAATCCGATCTGCACAGTGCGCACATGGCACATAGGAAACACGCCTGGGCGGCCGCCCGACGAAGACCTTCTCAATACACTTGCCGTGATGGCGAGCAAGAGGCTTATACGCTTCGTCGAGTTTTGTGGGCAAGATTGTCACGCGGGCCACTTGGAATTGATGTCGGCAGTTGCGGATCGTTCGGACATCGGTGTTAAATTGACGTGGGCGGGAGATAGCAGCAAGGACCTTTTCCGCTACCTGCAACAGTTTCGCCCAGTCACGGTGTATTGCACCGCTCCGCCGTTGTTGAGCGCGACGGAAACCGCGGTTCTGGCTGGTGCTTCCTCTATTGCGGTCCTTGCGGCCGGAAAAGAAGTCTTCGAAGGCCTCAGTTCCCGCATTGGACGCGACCTGTTGGATGCCGGGGCGGCAGTTGCGCTCTCCAGCGGTTATGATTCGGAATCGGCGGCCAGCTACAGTATGCAAATGTCATTGGCCCTTGCGGTTGTGCGTTTAGGACTGACCGTAGAGGAGGCTTTTTCTGCGGCAACCATCAACTCTGCGTATGCGCTCGGACGAGGTGACGTTATTGGCAGCCTGGAAGTGGGCAAACGAGCCGATCTTTTGCTCTTGAACGCCTCGGATTACCGTGAAGTGCCAGGACAGTTTGGCGTGAATCACGTTGCTATGGCTATCCGCGATGGTAACGTCGTGTTGAACCGGACACGCTGGAAGGCGATGCGCAATTGATCAACCGGGTGATCGAATGCGTTCCCAATTTTTCGGAAGGTCGCGATAAGCACTGCATTGACGCGCTTGAATCTGCGATTGCTTCGGTCAACGGGTCATTTGTGTTGCATCGCACCAGCGACCCCGATCACAACCGAAGTGTCATTACGTTTGCCGGCACCCCGCAGGCGGTTATAGAAAGCGCTCTGCGCGCCGCCGCCGTGGCCGTTGAACGCATAAATCTCAACCACCAGTCAGGCGTTCACCCCCGCCTGGGCGCCATGGATGTACTGCCATTTGTTCCGTTGCAGGGCGCAACTCTCAGACAATGCGTCGAACTCGCGCTCGAAGCCGGCCGGCGCATCTGGAACGAATTACGAATTCCTATCTATTTCTATGAAGCGGCTGCGGCGCGGCGCGACCGGGTGAAGCTAGAAGACGTACGGCGAGGGGAATTCGAAGCCCTGCGTACGGCCGGGCAAGAAGCGGAGGCAAAGCGACCCGACATCGGCGGTCCGGCACTGCATGCAACGGCTGGCGCCGTTATCGTCGGGGCGCGGAAACTTCTGGTCGCTTTCAATATCAATCTGAAGAGTAGGGATCTCGCGCTGGCCAAATCCATCGCGCGCCAAATTCGCGCGAGCGGCGGCGGATTTCCCGCGGTGAAGGCGCTCGGTTTGCCTCTTGCTTCGCGCAACCTGGTGCAAGTCTCGATGAACCTCACCGATTTCGAACAAACTCCTCCGCGCGCTGTTTATACCGAAGTTTGCCGCCTCGCCGCCCAAGCCGGCGTTGCAATTGAAGAGAGCGAGCTAATTGGCCTGATACCGCGCAAAGCCTTGGAAAACACATCGGCCGAGGAACTGAAGCTAAAAGACTTTGATGCACAGCGGATTCTAGAGAACCGGTTGCAGTCTTTACAAATCGCCGAGCCGCCTAACACTCATTTCAGGTCGAATAATTAACTTGCACGCCGGGGGGAAACACGCGCGTTCCGGCCAACGTTACGTGTGGCAGCCCTTCTAACTGGATTGCGCGCAAGTTGGGCAGCCGCGACAGGAAGATGAGACCAGCATCGGTGACGCTCTTACACTCGTAGAGCTCAACCTGTTCAAGAGATGGCATCTTGCCTAGAATCTCTAGACTTCGGTCAGTGATCTGCGTCAAGCCTGCATAGTAGTACTTGAGATCCAATTCCGAAACTTGCTCTGTGGCAGCGTCGGTTGTGTCCCGGCAATACATGCATATCAATCGTTTCAGACGCCTGCAGCGGCCGATATGGCGAAACCCGTCGTCCTTGAAGCCGATACTCGTGAGTTCCTGAAGAGCCGGGAAATGAGGCAGCACCGATAACGCCTGATCATCTACTCTTTTGCAGCCAATCCCCAGAGCGCGTAATTTGGGCATCTTCGAGAGCGCAACAAATCCCTGGCTCCCAAAGTGGGGGCATTCGCGTCCCCAGAAATATTCAAGAGTTTTCGACCGGCTTAGTTCCGTGAACCCATCGTCAGTAGCGACGGATTCTTGGGCTCGGAGCCTGCGCAAGCGCGGTAGCGCCGCGATGTGCCGCATTGCGATGTCGCCGCTCAGTTCACCGTCACAACCCAGCGATCCAAGATTCGGAAGCTGAACTAAGTGCGCAAAGGCTTGCGCTGTGATGGCACTTGTATGCCAGAACAGATCGAGTTCGAAGACGCCCTCCAGCCCGGCCAAGCTGGCAAGCCCGGCGTCGGTGAACGGACCGTCGATCAGCAGGTGTACGGCTTTGGACGCCTCCTCCTGGTCTTCGGAGGAAATGACGTCGCCATGCCACTTTTTGAGCAGGGGAAAATTATGCAAGAGAGGCAATCCTGCATCTGTCACGAATCTGCCGCTGCTGAAATAGCGCAGCTTCGATTTTCCCTGCAGCGCCTCAATTACGCCGTCGCCGGTGGGCGTTCCCAAGACGTTCACGCGTTCTAGTTGATCGCAAAAACGCAGATTGGCGACACCCTCATCCGATACTCCGCGCTGCCACGTCATTTCGAACGTTCGCAAGTTGGGAAGATGGCGAAGCACTTGCAGTCCGCGATCGCTGAGCTTCCCACCGGGATATTCATTCAGATTTAAATGCTGCAGTTGTGGCATGCGGGAGAGATGCAACAGGCCATCATCGGAAAGTTCGCGCGATCCGCCGAGGCTCAATGTGGTGACATGATCGACTTCGGCGACGCGCGCGAGTAGCGCATCGGTCATGAGGCCGCCGGCATCCAAGGCAGTGATGCGACGTTCCTTGATGATGTCGATCAGCTCATCCCATTCCGCGCCTGCCATGCGGCGGCGGGGCCGGATGCTATTTCCTTTGTCGTCGATAGCGTATGCAGTGCCAGGCGGGGGCGCGCCGGCCGCTACGGCGTGCATCAATGCTTCCCAACTGCCGAAGCCGGCATCCTGCGCGATGATCGTTTGCGCTTCAGCAAGCTCCAAGCAATTTCTGGCGGCAGTCGATGAACGCTGCCGGAAGGCGTACACGCGACGCCATATTTCCGCCTGCACATCATCAAAGCTGAACGAGCGCTGATAATGCTCGTTTAGCCGTTGGAGCGCCGAAGGGTCACCTTGCTGGGCATTCGCTAAGTCCTGCGCCGCACGCCGGTAGTCCTCGGCTGTGAACACCCTGGATACGGGTGGGGAGCCTGGAGCGTCAGCAGTGGCCGATTCAAGGAACGCAGCGACCTGGTGCATGCCCCGCCTTCGGGCGATGTCCGCGGCAGTTGATCCATCCTTGCTGCGAAAGTTTGGATCAGCACCGTGCTCCAGAAATAATTTAGAGATTTCGAGCGCCTTGCGCTCGTTATCCGGCAGCCAAAAGAGCGGCGTGCTTTGCCCCGACGTCTGCGCCAGACGCGGTTCACTGGACAGAACTTCACTTAAACGTTCGACATCACCGATGAAAGCAAGATTCCAGATATTCCGGCTATGCCGCTTTAACAGAGCGATGAGGCGCGAGTGTTCGTGGTAAACCGCAAAATCCAGCGGAGTACTGTTGTAATTCAGTTCGTAGGAATCGACCTCCGCACCGCGCTTAATTAGCAGTTCAGCGACATGCACGGCATCGTGCGCGGCTGCGACGTGCAGTGCGCGCTGCTTCTTAGCATCCTCTACTTCGATTGGCGTGCCAAGATCCAGCAATAATGCCACAACATCGGCGCGATCCTGACGTGCCGCGGCAAAGATTGCGTTGGGTGACTGTAAGTACTCAGGATGGCGATCGAGAATGCGCTCGACTTGGCCCTGATCCAGGCGCAGACAGGCAGCGACGAACTGATCCTCATCACTCAGCACAATAGGATGCTGCTCGGCCCCATAGCGCACAAGGAGTTTGGCGATCTCGGTGTGCCCCAGGCGCACGGCCTCTTCATACAAGCTGCGCTGCTGGAATCTCTGATCCCGTTCCGGCGCGGCGTTTGGATTGGCGCCATGGACCAGACACCACTCCGCCAATTCCAAATCGTTCTTTTCCACCGCGATACGGAGATGCCACCTTGCACCGGAGCCGTAGCCGTCCTGATCGAGCATGTGCCATTCAGGATCGTCCCAATCGGCGCCGCGTCCTGCTTTTACGGAAAATTCGTGCATCAACTTTAGCCACCACAGAATTTTTCCGTGAAAATGGAGGTTGTAGATCACCTGCCTGTCGTAAGGCTCGGCGCCATAGTCCAGAAGCAGTCGCGCCAGCTTATCGCGGTAAGGGTGTGGAGGGCGGTCTTCCTCGCCTTCCCCAATCACGCCAACCATCGATGTGTACCGGCTGTCGCCGGCCATGAAGTAAGCGTTTGGATCGGCACCGTGATCCAGAAGCAGACGCGCGATCGCAACGGCGTTGTCGTTCGCTTTTGCTAGGGGCAGCCGCGTGAAGCATAGGTACAGCAGTGCTGTCCAATTTTTCCCGCCGAGATCTCCGAGAAAATCGAACTGCCCTCCTGCGCCGGACCGGTCTGGGCCAAGTGACTCGCGGGGCGCGTTTGCGAGTTGCGGCTGATCACGCAAAATCCGCTCGACTTCTTTGATTTCGCCGCACACAACAGCCGTGTAGATGCTCTCGCGCGCAATATCCGGATTCGCCTGCAGAATGCGCATCGCGGCGTGCCGCGCGATGGCATGTGCTGGACGACTGCGGACGTGATGGTCGGGGCAGGCGCATTCCAGGAAGCGCGCAACTGGATCAATTTGTTGTGCCTGCGGAGAGACGCGCACGGCAGCAGCCTTTTGCAGCACCAGTCGCAGTTCTTTCCAGCTATTTAGTCCGTACTCAAGTGCCAAGGCATGTTGCACATCGCGCAACACCGGCTGAGCGGAGGTTTTTGGGTAAGCCCGTTTCAGGCGCTCGCGCGCTTCAGCATCGTTTTGGCGCACAGCTTTAAGCCAGCGCTTGGCTTCAGTTCTTAAATTGTCAAGAGTGGTAGTAGAGGTGAGCTTTCGCGGCATCAAAACCTTCCTTCCGTAGCTGCCCAGATTCCGCTTAATTCAGGGCCGGAATGAAAGGTCCGTAATTACTGTTGAAACGAATTGGGTGGGAGCCCGGCTCCCTTGCCGCGGACAGGAGGCGCCCCAGAGCGCACTGAATGTAGCCTCGCACAAGCTGATGCGCCTGTCAAATTGATACAGAAGCTGATACGCAATGAGAAAACTTTGGCGTAGACAATGGACAATAGGGATGTTCAGCCATGCTTGGATGGGAATTGCTGGTCGGCTTTGGGGTTCTCTTTCTGATCGCCGTGATGATACTGGTGGTTAATCCACCCGAGGCATGGATTAAGAAAGCGCTTCTGAAAAAGGGAAAAAAGAAGTAGCTATTGTGCGATTGCGTCGAATACGCCGGTCTCGACCACGTTCCCGTGCTTCATCTGAACGAAGATGCGGTAGCGGCCGGGTGTAGGGAAGCCGTACGGAAAGCTGACCTCGTTCGGCAGCACAGCGGCAGTAGACATGTCCATGCCGGGCATGTCGCCATGACTCATGTCCATACCGGCCATCTCACCCGCAGCCGGTTTTTTTGCGGCCGCCGGATCCTGCGCAAGGGTCAACGCGGCCATGGATGCAGTTCCCATGGGATGGATGTGAGCGAACACCGTGCCATCGGTTTTTACAAATGCGGCGTGGCCCAACATGCCCATGTAAAGCGCCATGTCTGTGGGTGCTCGGCCCTGCCGATCTAAGAGTCGGAAGCGAAACGATGTGCCTTGGCGCGCTTGCAGCGGCGTGGTACCGCGAAGCCACTCCATGCGATAACCATCGGGCAAAGCAAACGATGTGGCCTTAACCGAAGATTGCATCCAAGCGGGGGCGCTTGCGCGGGCATCATCGCCGGCGAGCGCGCGGGAGGGGAGACCGGCGGGGACGGTCAGCTCCGCTACTGGCGTCTCGGGGAATCCGTTGGCGTGGACGATATCCGCATACAGCCGGTAAGTTCCTGGCGGGATGCTAGGCATTTGTAGATGGAAAAGGCCCGCTTCGATCTGATCGGGATGCAAATGATAGACCACATCTAAGCCCGGCTCGCGGATAACATACAGGTGCATGAGGTGGTCGTGATCGGGCACCAGATCGTCAATGCTGTGGCGAAACAGGAAAAGACTGAGACGCGTGCGCCCTCGCCCATTCGCGGCTGGTTGGAGCCATCCCGAATCTGTCAGATTGAGCGTCAGCAGGCCCTTCGGATCGAGTGATGCACGCATCCGTATAGGCCGGTAGACCGTCTGGCCATAGCCTTGCGCCTCACTCTTCCACCATTCGTTTCCGCCCCAGAGCACACCCAGAAGGATAAGCACCGCGACCGCCATGGCGATGCGTCCCTTTCTCTTTGCTGCCGGCGCGGGCTCACGCCCGGGATCGAGTTTGGCCTCGCGGACAGAGGCCCCGGCGATGGCAACCATTCCGCCTACAAGAAATAGACCAAGAACGCTGAGCAGAAGGCCGATACCCGCTTGCATCTTCTTTGTAGTAGTGGCGACCGACGCTACGGGGATAGAAATGACACCTTCGCCTTTGTCGCCAACAGCGGTGATGCGTACTTGCCAGGAGCCGGGCGCCATCATCCAGAGAGAACCGGTGAAGAATTGCGCATCTTGTTTCGACCGTGTGAGTTTGTCTGCAACCGGAGCAAATTTTGCGCCTGGTCCGGCGATGGGGACGGGAACCGCGCGCACCTCGCGTATGCCCGGAGTTTCGCTGCGGATTTCCAAGGCCGCAACGCCGGGGATCACTTGCGGCGGACGCACGGTAACGAAAAGTTGATAAGGGCCGGCTTTGCCGTCTAGGTAGACGTCTGGACTGCCGACGTGGGCTTGCGCCGCAGCGGCGAGTAGCGCCGAGATGAACAGTCTGCTCAGAATGCGGAATTTCATGGGAGCTAACGCTTGATGGCCCTGAACCAGTTGGCGCGCGAAAAGCCCCAGCGGGTGGCAAGGGCGGCGGCGAGGAAAGCACCGAGAAGGCCAAACGAAAACTGAACGGCGTCAGGCGACGGGAGGAACTCATTGTGAGCCAATGATGAGGTCGGCGGCAGGCCGTACCAGAAATACATCGTTCCGAAGAAACGGTTACGCGACGCGGAAGACATGAGGAAGTCTGCGAAAGGCCATTCCACGGCCACTAACACGCATACATAAATAGCTGCACTTATAAACGCTACCGACCACGCATTCCAATTCCGTGACTTTTGCCAGAACGTGTCGAGCAAGAAGGCCGGAACAATCAGGAGCATTGGGAACTCCGGCGGAATAAACTGAGTGACGTGCTGATAAACAGGCCCGAGTTTAGGCTGAGCGGGAAACAGCGGTAGCACCAGAATCAGTCCGATGATGAAGAGCGTGTAAAAACCGGCTATGTAGGTGGCCGCGAAGCGGACGCCGGTCGTGCGCGAACCAATGATTAGGATGATGGGCGTGATGGCGCAAACAAGGATGTAAGGCAGGGATGTGTGCAGGGCGACGCGGTCGGTGTATTCCATCAGCACGACCATCGTCATGACTAGCATCAGGCCGCACATATAAAGAAAAAGATAACGGTATGCGGGACGGGGCGATTCGGATTCGCGGTTCATGTGTCCAGCAATCAGCACCATTGTTCCAAGCAGCACGCCATAGCCGCCGATGAACAGCAGTATGTGAGGCGGGCTTACTATTTTGACGTCAAGGCCGTAGGCGTCATGCCACCAGTTATCGAATGGCGCGGAGGTCAGCATGGCAATGCCGCCCCAAGACGCGATGAAAGCTCCGAGCGGCGCGCGAAATCCCCAGATGTGGACCGATTCCGCCGCAAGCCGTGAGTTGCGCGAATAGGTCGTGTGCAGGATGAGATAACCGAACGAAACACCAGCCAAAACACCGCACAAATAGATCGCCATGTGGGCCGGCGTCCAGAAGGAGTCGCGGCCAATGGAGCTGTGCCACGAGATGTCCCAGTGGCCGCCGATCGTGAGCGACGTGCCCGCCAGAGCGGCGCACCAGATGTACCACGGGATACGAGCTGCGGTTTCGGAGACGGCTTCGGCTTGTGATGCGATTGCTGGATGGCCGGCACTTAACGTTGCCATGCTGTCCTCCTGAGTTTTTGCCTTAAGTCTTATCTTCGTACGAAGCGGCGGGCGTTCTCACGATCTGCAAGATAGCGGGGATAGCGAACCCGAGCGCAACACCTAGACAGCCGACTAAAACATCTATCCATTCGAGTCGATTGCCATAGAACCAGCTTTCGAGCGCCTCCAGGCATAACGCGACGCAGCAGGCTGCAACAGCGTGAACCAGCCTTAGCTTAAAACTGCTTGAGGTCCAACAGAAGAGCAGTCCGGTCAAAGTAAACGCAATAAAATGGCCAGCATAGTGAAAGGGCCCTTTGGTTCCCAAATGATACTTGAGGTCGTCTGGCGCCAAGGATAGAGAGACCAGAAGCACGAGCCAGAGCGGGATGATTAAGCGGAGCATGAACGCCGGCTTCAGCTCTTGGTCAGAATGCGGCTGATGTCGTTATAGATGGCGAAGACCACGATGGCCATAAGGCACACGAAGCCGATCTTAAAGACAGTCTCTTTGACTTGCATGCTGACTTCACGCTGCAGCAGCATCTCGATAATGAGTAAAAGAAGCGTCCCGCCATCAAGGATCGGAATCGGAAGCAGGTTAAAGACAGCGAGATTCAGGCTGATGAGCGCCATGATGGTCAGATAGCTGGTGGCGCCTTCGCGCGCCGCCTCGCTGGACATTTGAGCGATTTGGATGGGCCCGGCCAAGGCGGACTTAGCCGAGACGCGGCGCTCAAGAATGCTGCCGAGTAACTGATAGATGAGCAGCGCGTTCTCTTTATTGAAACGCAAAGACTGCACGATGGCGGGACCGGCTGCGAGCCTGATGAACTCGGGCCGGCGCTGAAAGTAGATGCCGATCTGGTAAGGCATTTTGGGATCGTTCGTCGCCTGCGGAGTGATGGTGACGTCCTTAAATTGGCCCGCGCGCGCGATAACGAACTGAACCGGCTTTCCGCCCGATTTCATAATGGCCTCACGAACGGTATCGGGGGATGAAACAGGCTTTCCGCTGACCTTAATAAATGAATCGCCAGGATGGAGGCCGCCTGCGGCGGCAGGCATTCCCTTCACGATCTCAGCCACTTGCACGCCCCCGTTCCAACCCGCCGCTCCAAGGCCTTCTTTCGGATCCATGATGGGCGTAATGGTGAAGTTCAGTTTCTCGCCGTGGCGATCCACAACGACCGGCAACGAATGGTTAGCGTTCATTGCGGTCTTCATAACAACATCGGGCCAAGTGGGATTTGGCTGGCCACCAAAGTTGATGATCTTGTCGCCGGCTTGCAAGCCCGCCTGGGAGGCAGGCGAACCAGGAGCGACGCTGCTGACCACAGCTTTACTTTGCTCGACTTCTGTTTGCACACCGTGCATGTACAGGCCGGCTACAATCGCTACGGCCAGAATGACGTTCATGAGCGGGCCGGCAATGATGACAATGGCCCGCTGCCAGCGAGTCTTCGCTTGGAAGGAGCGAGGATCGTTCGACTTTTCATCGCCGGGCTGTTCACCGAGCATGCGGACATAGCCGCCGAGAGGAATAGCCGACACGCGGAAGTCGGTATCGCCCCGCTTGAAGCCGAAGAGCCGGGAACCAAAACCGATGCTGAACGTTTCGACTCTGATGCCAACCGAGACGGCCGCCCAGAAATGGCCGAGTTCATGGACCAGGATCATGACGCCTAACAGAAGGGCGAACCAGAATGCGTCGTGAAGAAATGCCAAACCCTATACCCTTTCGCGAAGTCGCGTTGTCCTAATGTGTTTGACGCAACCTGTAATCGTTCGATTCATTAGGCTTTCGCTGACTTCTTCGCCGCAATCTGCCGCGCGGCTTGCCGGGAAGCCGAGTCTATTTCGATAATCTCTTCTATTGTCGCCGGTTTCGCTCCCGGTTGGCGGGCTAACGTCTCTTCGACCACTTCGGCGATTTCGGTGAATCCGATGCGGCGGTCCAAAAAAGCTTCGACGGCAATCTCGTCGGCGGCGTTGAGCGTACATGAAGCCGAGCCACCCGCCTGCTGGGATTGGTAAGCCAGGCGCAGAAGGGGAAACTTGTCCAAGTCGGGAGCGGAAAACTGCCACGTCCGCGGTTGGGTCCAGTCGATGCGCGGAACGGGAGCGCGATCACGATCGGGATAAGTCATCGCGTATTGGATGGGCATACGCATATCGGTGGCGGAGATTTGGGCGACGACGCTGCCATCATTGAATTCAACCATGGCGTGAATAGACGATTGAGGATGCACGACCACGTCCACTTGGGACGGCGGTAAATCGAACAGCCAGCAGGCCTCAATCACCTCAAATCCTTTATTCATTAAGGTAGCGGAATCGACGGTGATACGGCGGCCCATTTTCCAGGTGGGATGGTTGAGAGCTTGCTCGGGTGTCACTGTTTCGAGTAGCTCGCGTGGTGTCTCGCGAAAGGGTCCGCCGGAAGCGGTAAGCAGAAGACGGCTGACTTCGTCGTGGCGGCCAGCCCGGAAGCACTGGTGGGCGCCATTGTGTTCGCTATCAACAGGGATCAGCTCCGCTCCGGATTGCCGGACAGCCTCCATGACGAGCCGGCCGCCAGCAACCATCACCTCTTTGTTAGCCAGGCCGACCCGCTTTCTGGCCTGAACCGCAGCATAGGTGGCAGGTAGGCCGGCCACACCGACTATCGCCGACATTACAAATGTGACTTCGGCAGCGGTGCAGGCCGCTATGCGGGCTTCCGGATCACAGGCCAGCTCCGGCCAGTGATGTCGTGACAAACTGGATTCCAGAAGACGGAGACGCAGAGCCTCCAAACAGGGCTGATCGCTCAGAATGGCTACCCGGGGGCGAAATTCCAATATTTGAGAACAGAGCAAATCCACATTTTTGCCGGCAACCAGAGCGTAGACGCGGAATCGATCGCCATGCTGGCGGACCACGTCTAACGTATTACTCCCGATGGAACCCGTTGATCCTAAGATGGTTAAGGCCATGTCCTAACTCGCGGCAAACGCTATTGCAGATGTAAAGACCGCTTTGTACCTGAGGGAATTTTATTTTTTATAGAAATTTCTCTTGCCTTCCGCAAAATCATATTCTAATATTGGAAGTAAGCCAGGGAGGCAACTCCCACCAAAGCGAGACTAACCTCATAGAAAGACCCCTGAAGCAACAATCCTCCCTGGCGCCCGCAAGGGTCCCCTCTCGCAGCTTCAGAATTAAGACGAATCCCAGGATCATGTTTTAGTATCCGCTTACCGGTTCGGCGTTACACTCGGTACGAGAGCGGGCGGTCTTGCTGCCTGTTCAGGCGGTCTTTTTGTCTCAATCCAAACATCCTATTCCGCTTCGCCCCGAAACCGATGTGTTGACACGGGGCTTCGATCCGAGCCTTTCGGTCGGGTCAGCACGACCAGCAGTATTTCGCAGTTCGACTTACGTGTTCTCCAGTCCGGAAGCGGCCGAGCGCGCGTTCGACATCATGGGCAATCGCGCGCAACGTACGCCCGAAGAAAATGTGGACCTGGTTTACGCACGTTTCAATCATCCTAACGCGCAAATATTGGAAGATCAGATTTTACCGCTTAGAGCCCGGCGCGACCGCAGCCGCAGTTTTCAACTCGGGGATGGCCGCTATTATGACAGCCTTGCTGGCCGTGCTTCAGCCGGGCGACAGCATTATTTATACAGTGCCGATTTACGGAGGCACGCAAACGCTGATACAGGGCTTTCTTCAGCCGTTCGGCGTCCAAGGAATTCCGGTGACGGCGGGCGACTCGCATGAAATTGAGCAGGCAATCCAGAAAGCCAGGAAGCTGCGCGTGATTTTGATCGAGACGCCGGCAAATCCCACCATCGTGATGACCGATATCCGGCGCGCGTGCGAGGCGGCGGCAAATTGGCATGACGAGACGCAAAACGGCGCGTCTGGGATGGAGCGGCCGCTGGTCATGATCGACAACACGTTTCTTGGCCCGGCGTTTCAACATCCGCTGACCTTAGGCGCCGATGTTTCGCTTTACTCCGCCACGAAATACCTGGGCGGTTTCAGCGACATTATTGGCGGCGTGGCGCTAACGCGCGACAACGCGCTAATGAACAAGATTCGCTCGAAGCGAAGCCTGTTCGGCAACATTTTGCAACCCGACGAATGCTGGATTCTGGATACGAGGCTGCCCACCGTGGGCCTGCGTATGAACCGGCAGAGCAAGAATGCGCAACGGGTGGCAGAGAAACTGGTGGGACATCCGAAAATCAAGCGTTTGTATTATCCGACTCTGTTCGAAGATCCTGAGCAGATTCGAATCTACAAAGAGCAATGCGACTACCCGGGCGGTCTTCTGTCAATTGATCTGCATGGCGGAAAGCGGGCGGCGTTTGATTTTTTGCGCAATCTGAAACTCGCGCGCAATGCCGTCTCGCTGGGCGGAGTGGAAACGTTGGCCTGTCATCCGCGGAGCACGACTCACTCGGCGTGGAGCGCCACGGATTTGAACGAGGCCGGAATCGCGGACGGGCTGGTGAGAATTTCGTTCGGAACCGAGGACTGGCGCGACTTGGTAGCGGATTTCGAAGCCGCCCTTGATCGGGTCTAGTTACCCGCCAACGCTACCGTTCGCGTCCAAGCCAACAATCTCAATTTAGAGGGGTTGAGCGCGATAGATAGAGCGCAAAGGCGAGCGCTCGACCAATTTAAACTCCGGAAGTGAACGCATCAGTTCGTCAAATTCTGAATTCACCATCGTCAAAACAACATCCTGTTTACTGCTCTGGAGAACGATTTGCAGGTTGTGCAGAACTCGACCGAGGACAGCGGTCCCGAACGGATTGAAGAAGTAAAGGACCAGCGGCCCACTCGGAAACTCATACTCGAGCGCATCGATATTGAACAGGTCAATTATCTGCACCCGCGAACGGAAGTGCTTGCACGTGTTTAGGTTGCGCTTTGCGGTTTCGTGAAGCGGCCGCCTCAGTTCAATGCCGATAACCTTCTTGTAGCCATACTCGGCGGCGAGAAGCAGAACGCGTCCTTTTCCAGACCCGAAGTCTATGAACGTTCTTTCCTGGTGATCATGAATAGGAACCTCGCGCAGAACGCGGCGAATGGACGAGGGGCGAGTGGGCAAGTACCAGAACCCGCGACTAACATCCTGCTTTTCCTCGAAATCGATTGCAGTCGCGCGAGTCTCCACGTTGTGCCATAAATCGAACAAAAGCGACTCGCAGCGTACGAGCCATGCCGCCAGCGTCCACATTAGGATTCGCACATCACATGGTACTGTTGTGGAACGGGTCGGGGATAGGGCGATGTCGTGGGTGTTTTCGGGGTAGGGGAGCCAAGAAATGCAAAGCGGTGTGCGACAGGTCTCTGTCGGACCTGAGCATCGGATTTACTCGGCCGAAATTCTTTGCAAAGACCAGCAAATTGAGGCCTTGGGCGCGACCATCAAGCCGCTGTTAAGCCCGGGAAGTTACGCAGGCAGGCCAGAATTTTTCCTTGCTTCCATCTCGCCTAAGGTTTGGACGCCACAGATCATCGCGGTCACACAACCGAGCGGATTTCTTGGAGCGCTGTACGCAAAAGAGCGGAAGTTCGCGGGAGTGCCCACCGGAATCATCTATGGCGATGCCACGCTCACCGGAATGGTGACAGCAGAACCCGCCAAGCGTGGGGCCGTTTTTCATGCCGCGATTGACGCCCTTCTCAAAAGAAAACGAACTCTGGGCCTTCGCTTATTACTACCGCCCGACGGCTATGAATTAGAGAGCCTGCGATCAGTCCTTCGGCAACACAAGGTGGACTACACGGCTGTATCGACAGAAAAACACCTGGTCTTGCCACTGGATCGCAGTTACG
Organism: Terriglobia bacterium; assembly: GCA_963846025.1. Taxonomy (GTDB): domain Bacteria; phylum Acidobacteriota; class Terriglobia; order Bryobacterales; family Bryobacteraceae; genus Bog-105. Next base: position 459,787 of record CAWJUG010000013.1, read on the forward strand.
ACGAATTTCTGGAGCACTTAGGCCCACGCACTCGAAGAAATTTCCGTTACTACCGGCGAAAACTAGAAGCCGAAGGACACACCTACGTGGAAGATGTGCCGGCGGCCGAGTTTCGCGAAGCGGCGAAGGCTTTGTTGCAGCAGAAAGTTGTGGGCGCCGATGGCGATGGGATGGCGCGCGCGCTTGCGATGTTCGCACAGACGCGACATCCGATACTAGCCGGATTGCGGCATAAAGACGGTACTTGGCTCAGCCTTTTGGGAGGCTGGTTTGAAGGCGGACGGCCGATTATCTTCTTTCAGATGAACAGCGATAAACACCATTCACGCTCTTCGCTGTGTCTGGTGCTGCGCGGCTATTTCTTTGAAAGTCTTATTGAGAAGGGTGTTCGTAGCGTCGTGTTTTGGGCCGGAGTGGGCGAACCCTTAAACCGCTATTGCAGAGCGATTCCAACCCTCAGCGTTTATATAGACAAACGGCAGAAATTGTGGTCAGGGTTCCGCCATTTAATTGCAAACGGCGTTCGGAAGCTGCCGCGAGACATGGCTTGGCGCGCCGAGTGGATCGTGCCTGACGGGCAAGCTGTGGCACAGTCACGCGGCCACGGTATAGCGACAGATATTGAATAACGCTTGCTAGCATGAGCATGTAGTGAAGCTGGCTGAAGCAATCAAAGCGGCGCGCGGCGTGAAGTTCAGCCACGCCCAAAAATTTGCGCAGCATGTCGTCCCCGAAGTGGTACGGCCGGCGCGTATTATCTGGAACCAGGCAATTGGCGGTGTGTTTATGCTGTTTGCGCTGCTCTTCTTTGGGAGCGCATTCCGCTACTTGGACTCCAAAACAGGCGTGATTCATAACTCCATTGGGCTGGGGTTCTCGCTGTTTCTTGGGATGGTGATGACGTTTTTTGCCATTACCTCCTTCCTCAAAGCGCGCCGCATCGGCAGGCGAGTCCGATAAATTTGCCGACTTCGGAAAAACCAGGACAGTTTCCTTTCACCCGCGGGATTTATCCCGACATGTACCGGCGACGTCTGTGGACGATGCGGCAATATGCCGGATTCGGAACCGCCGAAGAAAGCAATAAACGTTACAAGTACCTGCTGTCCCAGGGAATTACCGGACTTTCCGTAGCTTTCGATTTGCCAACGCAGATGGGCATGGATTCCGATTATCCGCTGGCGAGTGGGGAAGTGGGGCGCGTCGGCGTCGCCATCGATTCACTGGCCGATATGCACACGCTCTTTGATGGCATCCGCCTGCGAGACGTCAGCACATCCATGACGATCAATTCCACAGCGGCGATTCTACTATCGCTCTACGTATTGGTGGCGGACAGCCAGGGCGCGGATCGGACGAAACTCTCCGGGACAATTCAGAACGACATTCTGAAGGAATACATCGCGCGCGGCACTTATATTTATCCGCCCGGGCCAGCGATGCGCATCATTACCGACCTTTTCGCGTGGGCCGGTGAGGAAATTCCTGAATGGAACACAATTTCCATTAGCGGATATCACATTCGGGAGGCTGGATCGACCGCGATTCAAGAGGTTGCCTTTACGCTGGCGAACGCGATTGCGTATATAGATGCGGCAATGGCGGCAGGATTGGAAGTGGATTCGTTCGCGCCAAGGCTGAGTTTCTTTTTCAATGCGCACAATAACTTTCTGGAAGAGATCGCAAAATTCCGCGCGGCGCGGCGGCTCTATGCGTACATAATGCGAGAGCGCTTTGGAGCGAAGCTCGACAGAAGCTGCATGCTGAGGTTTCATACCCAGACGGGCGGATCGACGTTGACGGCCCAACAGCCCGAAGTGAACGTGGTGCGGGTGGCGTTGCAAGCTATGGCTGCCGTCTTGGGCGGCACGCAATCGCTGCACACGAACGGGCAGGATGAAGCCTTGTCGTTGCCGACGAAAGACTCGGCGCGGATAGCGCTGCGTACTCAACAGGTGATTGGATATGAGAGCGGCGTGACAGCCGTGCCCGATCCGTTTGGAGGAAGCGGGCACATTGAGAATCTCACGGACGAAATAGAAGCCGGAGCGCGCGACTACATTGCGCGCCTTGATGCGCTTGGCGGCGCAGTGAAAGCGATTGAGCGCGGCTATGTTCAGAGTGAAATCCAAAACTCTGCGTACCAATATCAGAAGGCCGTTGAGGACGGCCGGCAAATCGTGGTGGGGGTTAACAAGTTTCGGAGTGAGGAGACAGAACCTTTGAAGCCGTTTCGCGTGGATCCGGATCTGGAGCGGCGGCAGGTGCAGCGATTGCGAGAGGTACGCGCTTCGCGTTCTGCCAGCGCGGTTTGCGAAAAACTCTCGGCGTTAGAGGCCGCGGCGCGCTCGACAGACAACGTGATGCCTCACATCCTGGAGAGTTGCCGTGCGATGGCAACGGTCGGAGAAATTTCGGATACGCTGCGGCGCGTGTTTGGCGAGTATCGCGAGGTATTCTGAGCGATGCAAACCTAAAATGAATTTTGGAAGAGATTTACATTATTGGCGCCGGTCTAGCGGGATGCGAAGCTGCGTTTCAGGCGGCGCAGGCCGGTGCCCAGGTCACTCTGTTCGAAATGCGCCCTTTGAAGTCGACGGCGGCGCACAAGACCGGGTGTTTCGGCGAACTTGTCTGCAGTAATTCCCTCAAGAGCGAACAAATAAATTCCGCGCCATGGCTGCTCAAGCAAGAAGCGAGGAAACTGAACTCGCTGCTGTTGCGGGCGGCGGATTCGGCGCGCGTGCCGGGCGGACATGCCCTGACGGTGGACCGCGAGATTTTCAGTGCTGAGATTACGCGGGCGATTGAAGAACACCCATTAATCAAGGTTCGGCGTCAGGAGGCAACCGAAATTCCCCGCGACGGGATTGTCGTAATCGCGAGCGGACCGCTGACGAGCGATGTGCTCGCCGACGAGATCAGCCGTATAACGGGTGCAGATCGTTTGTTCTTCTACGACAGCATCAGCCCGATTGTCGCGGCCGAGTCGATTGACATGAGCATTGCTTTCCGCGCCTCGCGTTATGGCAAGTCGCTGGACGGAACCGACGATTACATTAATTGCCCTTTCACAAAAAGCGAATACGAGACATTTCTGGATGCGCTCCTGACAACGGAGCGTTACGAACCGCATATTGAAGAGGACAAGATTCCGTTCTTCGAGGCGTGCCTGCCAATCGAGGAGATTGCACGGCGCGGACGCGATACGCTGCGATTCGGTCCAATGAAGCCGGCGGGATTGGATGATCCACGCACCGGGCGGTGGCCGCATGCGGTGGTCCAGTTACGCCAGGAGAATGCGAGAGCGGACAGCTACAACCTGGTGGGTTTTCAGAACCACATGCGATTCGGAGATCAGGCGCGCGTGTTCCGGCTGATTCCTGGACTGCACAACGCGGAGTTCTTGCGCTTCGGCCAGATGCACCGCAATACTTACATCAACTCCCCTGCCCTGCTGCGGCCGACGCTACAGTTGAAAAGTAACGAGCGGATTCTGTTTGCAGGCCAGATTTCGGGCGTGGAAGGGTATGCGGAATCGATTGCAACCGGGTTACTGGCAGGACGGAATGCAGTGGCAGCGGCGCAAGGAGCGACTCCTGAAACTTGGCCGCGCGCGACCGCGCTAGGAAGTCTCACGAGCTACATCACGCAAGCCGATCCGCGACGCTTTCAGCCGGCGAATATCACCTTCGATCTGCTACCGCCCCTCGACGATGACACCAAACAGAGGTTGCGCCACGATAAGAAAGGGAGGCACTCTGAGGTTTGCCGCAGGGCACAGGCGGCATTGGAAGAATATCTACATGCCCACGATACGCGATTCGATCTCAAAGTATCTTGCTGAATTGGCCCGGCGCGGCGCATCTCAGCATACGCTGCGAAATTACGGGTCGGACCTGGAGCAGTTTGCAACGTATTTTGAGCCGCCCGGGGAGATGCCGCCCCAGATACAGCAACTTGATCTAGCGCTGCTGCGGGAGTGGCTGGCGGACCTTTTCGATCAGGGCCTGAATGTGGTAAGCGTACGCAGAAAAATGGCAGCGGTGCGAGCACTATTGCAGTTTCTTCTACAGGAGGGCGTAATTCAACGCAACATTGCTAAGCGGCTTCGAACGCCAAAGACGAAGCAGCGTTTGCCGGACGTGATGTCTGCGGAGAAAACGAATAATCTACTGGATGCTGTGGAGCGCGGAGACCCGCTAGAAAAACCATCGCGAGAACGCGATTTGGCGTTTTTGGAAGTGCTCTACGGCTGCGGAATTCGCGTGAGCGAGTTGGTAGGAATTAGCCTCGATGATTTCGACTTGCGCACTGGGTGGCTGCGAGTACGGGGAAAAGGCAACAAGGAGCGAGAGGTTCCGCTGCCCGAACGCGCCATTGCGGCGGTGGAACGGTATCTCGAAGTGCGCCGGCCGGTGGCAGATGAATGGGCGTTGTTTGTAAGCGCGCGCGGTACACGGTTGAGCGACCGCCAGGTGAGGCGATTGGTAAAGCTGTATGCGCTGGCCGCGACCGGCGACTCGACCGTGCATCCACACAGTTTTCGCCATGCGTACGCGACGCATCTGCTGGCAGATGGCGCCGACCTGCGGGCGATACAGGAGTTGCTAGGACACGCGCGGTTATCAACGACGCAGAAGTATACGCAAGTGTCCTTGAAAGATCTGCAAGCAGTGTACGATAAGGCGCATCCGAAGGCATGAATAACGGGCTAATCCAATTTGTCCTGCTTGGGATTCTGCTCCGCCTTCACGTGTAAGGTCGTGACGGCGCCGGGAATCGGCGCGGCCACTTCGCCAGGTTTGGCAGGATCGGCCTTACGGCGCGTCGCGGCAATTGCCTTGATGGATTTGTCGTGGATTTCAACTTCGCGCGGTTGGCCGTTCAGTTCGAAGAACACTGTGCGCATGCCGTCCGAGCGTGCGTCGCCCACTGTCAAGAAACGGATGACCAGGGTCTTACCGGGCTCAAGGTCGATGGCAATTTCCTCGCCTTCTTTCAAACCGTAGAAAAAAGCGGAGGTTGGTAGCACGTCAAGATCGCTGTAGCTTGCGCGGGCAGCAGCGAATTTCGGAAAAACGTCGGGATACATGAGGTAACTCATGAGATCTGTGCGGCTAGATGTAGCCGTTTCGTTGAAGAGCTTCGCGGCAGCGGTTTCCAGATCAACGGAAGGCAACTTTGCGCCCGGCCTGCCGTCTACTGGTTGTTTTCCGCGCAAGATTATCTGCTGCAGCTTAGGCGGCCAGCCGCCTTCCGGCTGCCCGAGGCCGCCCATGAACATGTCGACCACCGAGTTTGGAAGCGTCAGATTGTGGTTGATAGGCAACTCCTCCAAATCGCGCACGGTCATTCCGCCGGGACGGGCCTTTTCATTTATAGCTCCTACTCGCACCTATTTTAGCCGCCGGATGCCTGGCAAAACAGGTCGCTGGGCGGTCCCGGTGTTGGGTTACAATTGTGCTCGTTTAGTCTGCAGCGGTTTAGAAAAAGGAACCATTGTTGTCGAAAAATTGCTAGACTGCTCCGTTTGCTCGCCGAATACAACTTCATTATTTGTTGGGGTGCAGGCAATAGATGGCGGCCAAATGAGCGACGATCGCTCAATGGAAAAAAGAATTAACTCGTGAGGAGGTAGCAATACATTGAATCGACGAATGTTTGTGCGCAGTGCGTTTCTGCTAGCCGGGTCTAGAATCGTCTTCGCCCGAGGCGCGGATAATGACAGGCAGGTGCTGGTAAATGGCAAGCTTACATCCATTTTCCACATGGATGTTGATGATAGCGCTCATGGCCGACCCTGGCTGTCGACGGATGACGACCATCTAAAACTGTCATACCCACAGGGACTGGATTGGGGTGCGATGTTTGTCACGTGGGGTAAGGCGAGGGCTAAAAATACGCCTCTGTCCGCATACTGGGCAGGCGCACCTGGTCTCTTTATCGATATGTCGATGTATAAGTCTCTGATCATCGAGATGAGAGGAGTTCTCGGAGGTGAAGCAGTCGATATAGGTATTAAAACAATTGAGCAGCCTGACGACGGAAGCGAGACAAAGGTCCACACGCCACTAACTGCTGAATGGAACGAATACACTTTTCCTCTAACCCGGTTTAAAGGTGCATCACCTGCCATACTCAGTGTCGTAGCCGAGTTTGTCTTCGCAGGTGCCAAGGCCCAGACCGTCCTCGTACGTAATATCAAATACAGCCAAAACGCTTGAAATCGATGGGTGGCCCTGGAAAGATCTCGCCTAAAGATCCAGTGCTGATGATCGCATAGAAACGCTTCCACCTTCCCTAACCTCTCCAGAAGACTCAATATCGCGCGGGGTGAAAAAGGCGAGGAAATCCGCCTGCAAGTACCCCAGCGAAAGGCAAGCTGAGACTGTTTGCGGCCGTCCGTATTTGATTGAAACGTAATTGGTAGGGGCGGCTGGACTCGAACCAGCGACCACCTGCTTAGAAGGCAGGTGCTCTATCCACCTGAGCTACGCCCCCACTCGTTTTAAGTCTAGCGATGGGCAGCGCGCTATTCAATCACAAGCAGCAGGTCATGCGATTCAACGGTGTCGCGCAGTTTGACAGCAATTTCCATGACCGTTCCGGAAACCGGCGAATAGACGCTGGTCTGCATTTTCATCGCTTCCATCACCAGGAGCGGTTCGCCTTGTTTCACCTTCTGCTCCGGCTTTACATGCAGGCTCGTAACGGCGCCTGGAATGGGCGCGCCCACTTCGCCAGTTTTCGCAGGATCGGCCTTGCGACGCGCTGCGACAATTGACTTGATGGATTTGTCGTGGACTTCAACTTCGCGCGGTTGGCCGTTTAGTTCGAAGAACACAGTACGCATGCCGTCCGAGCGCGCGTCGCCGACAGTTAAGAAACGGATGACCAGGGTCTTACCGGGCTCAAGGTCGATGGTGATTTCCTCACCTTCTTTCAAACCGTAGAAAAAAGCGGAGGTTGGTAGCACGTCAAGATCGCTGTAAGTTGCGCGGGCAGCAGCGAATTTCGGAAAAACGTCGGGATACATGAGGTAACTCATGAGATCTGTGCGGCTAGATGTGGCCGTTTCGTTGAAGAGCTTCGCGGCAGCGGTTTCCAGATCAACGGAAGGCAACTTTGCGCCCGGCCTGCCGTCTACTGGTTGTTTTCCGCGCAAGATTATCTGCTGCAGCTTAGGCGGCCAGCCGCCTTCCGGCTGCCCGAGGCCGCCCATGAACATGTCGACCACCGAATTAGGCAGCGTCAGATTGTGATTGATAGGCAACTCCTCCAAATCGCGCACGGTCATGCCGCGCGTAAGGAGAAAGATCGCCATGTCGCCCACGACCTTACTAGACGGAGTGACCTTCACGATATCGCCGAACGCCAAGTTGACATCGGCATAGGTACGAGCCAGTTCTGGCCAGCGCGCACCCAGGCCCATTGCTTCTGCCTGTTCTTTCAAATTCGTGTACTGCCCGCCAGGCATCTCATGTATGTAGACTTCGGCCGTACCTGATTTGGGCGCGTTGTCAAACGGCGTGTAGAAGGCGCGAACCGTTTCCCAATAATCGGAGCACTGATTCAACGCATCGAAATCGAGACAGGTGTCGCGTTCGGTATGTGCAAGGGCTGCAACGATAGAGTTCAGATTCGGCTGGCTGGTGGTGCCGCTCATCGCGGAAATGGCGGCATCCGCGACATGTACTCCGGCATCCGCAGCTTTGAGGACGGTTGCGGAGTTGATGCCGCTTGTATCGTGCGTGTGCAGATGGATGGGCAGACCGGTTTCTTCACGCAGCGTCTTGACCAGTTTGTACGCGGCGTACGGACGCAGCAAGCCCGCCATATCTTTTATTCCCAGGATGTGCGTACCCATCCGCTGCAGTTCTTTCGCCAGACGAACGTAATATTCGAGCGAATACTTCTCGCGCGCAGGATCAAGAATGTCGCCCGTGTAGCAGACAGCGGCTTCACACAGCCGGCCCGTTTTCAGGGTCGCCTCGACCGCTACTTGCATGTTCGGCATCCAGTTGAGCGAGTCGAAGATGCGGAAAATATCGATGCCTTGGACGGCCGCTTCCTTTATGAATTCGCATACAACGTTATCGGGATAGGCTGTGTAGCCGACCGCATTCGAAGCACGCAGCAGCATCTGAAAACAGATGTTCGGAATCTTCTCGCGCAACGACTGTAGGCGTTTCCAGGGATCCTCCAAAAGAAACCGCATGGATACATCGAAGGTGGCTCCCCCCCACATCTCCAGACTGTAGAGACCCGAGAGTTCCTTTGAAACAAAATCAGCAATGCGCAGCAGGTCGTAAGTGCGAACACGTGTAGCCATCAGAGATTGATGGGCGTCCCGAAAGGTAGTGTCCGTCAACAGCAGGCGAGTCTGTGATTGGGTCCAGCGGGCAAATTCAAGCGGCCCTAACTGATCGAGTAGCTGGCGAGTCCCAGACGCAGCCTGCGTTTTTGTAGACGATGGGATCCGCGGCTCCCGCAGAAGAATTGGTTTCGCGCGGCCGGCGGTCTCGGGATTTCCATTGACGATGACATCGGCGAGATAAGTGAGTAGCTTGGTAGCTCGATCGCGGCGCTCTTCGAACTGAAAGAGCTGGGGAGTTTCGTCGAGAAATGATGTGGTCATCTCACCCGCCTGAAAGAGCGGATGATTGACGACATTTTCCAGAAACTGGATATTTGTTTTTACGCCGCGGATGCGAAATTCTCGCAACGCACGATCCATACGCTGGCAGGCTTCTTTAAAGTTGTTTCCCCAAGCGGTGACCTTTACAAGTAGCGAATCGTAGTAGGGCGAGATAACGGCTCCGCCGTAAGCAGAGGCAGCGTCGAGACGAATACCGAAACCAGCGGGCGAACGATAGGTATGAATCTTGCCGTAATCGGGGATGAAGTTATTGGCCGGATCTTCCGTAGTGACACGGCATTGCAGCGCAGTGCCGTGTAAAGGAATTTGCGGCTGCTGCGGCAGCGCGATCTCCCCGCCGAATAAGCTGAGACCCTGGGCCACTTGAATCTGGGTACGGACGATATCTACACCGGTGATCACCTCAGTAACCGTGTGTTCCACTTGGACGCGGGGATTCACTTCGATGAAGAACCACTGGTGCGTCTCTACGTCGACAAGAAATTCGACCGTGCCCGCGTTGTAGTACTTGGCGGCCCGGGCGAGGGCGACAGCAGCATCGGCTAGCTCGTGTCGAACTTTTTCGGGAAGTCCAATGGCCGGCGCAATCTCAACCACTTTCTGATGGCGCCGTTGCACCGAGCAATCGCGTTCGTAGAGGTGAAGAATATTGCCCTGCGTATCGCCGATGATCTGTATTTCGACATGCTTTGCACGGCGTATATAGCGCTCAAGAAAAACCGCATTGTTGCCGAAAGCGGCTCCCGCTTCCTGACTGGCTTCGCGAAGTTTGGCGCGGAATTCGGCAGGCGTCTCTACCACACGCATACCGCGTCCCCCGCCTCCGAACGCCGCCTTGACGATTAATGGAAAGCCGATGCGGTGTGCTGCCTCCTCGGCAATACCCGACGCCGGATCGAGAGGATCTTCGGTACCGGGAACGGTGGGAATACCCGCCGATTGAGCAATCTTTCGCGCGGCGGTCTTGTCCCCCAGCATTTCGAGAATTTCCGCGCTAGGCCCGACAAAGGTAATGCCGGCACGTTGGCAGGCCCGAGGCAGCCCGGGATTTTCCGAAAGAAATCCATAGCCCGGATGAATGGCATCCACGTCCTTTTCGGCGGCAAGCGCCACAATACCTTCGACGTCCAAATAGGCTTGTACTGGACCTTGTCCTTTGCCGATCAGATAAGCTTCATCGGCTTTAAAGCGATGCAAGCTAAGCCGGTCTTCCTGCGAATAGACGGCTACCGTTCTTAGCCGAAGTTCATTCGCGGCACGCAAGATGCGGATGGCGATCTCGCCGCGATTGAGTGCCAAAAGTTTCTTCATCGACCAAGCCGGCGGGAGGGTAAAGCGAGATTAGCACGGAACAATGACATAGGCTGATTCGTATTATCGGGCTGGAGCGTTCGAGAGGCAGCAAGGGAGGCGATATGAATCGAATTCGGCTGGCGGTTTTAGTGGCATCGCTCGTGTGCCTGTGCAGTTGCGTGGATTTTGGAGACTTCGGCCGTGTTCAGCAAGACTTCCACTACTCTTATGCCATGCAGCCGGGCGGGCATCTCGACGTGGAAACACGAAACGGATCCGTTGCGGTCGTTGGGTGGGACAGGGACTCTATCGACGTCTCGGGCACTAAGTTCGCACCGGACAACACAGACCTGCAAGAAGTGCACATCAAGGTGGATGTCAGCGGCAATATGGCGACGATTACAACGGAATCACCGCACGGATCCTGGGGAAATTATGGCGCAAATTACACCATCCATTTGCCTAATAACACTGCGATCGGTCGCGCAAAGAGTACGAACGGAACTGTAACTGCAGAAGATTTGACGGCTGGTGGTTCGCTTGTTAGCACGAATGGGCGCATTTCGTTACGTAGGGACAACGGCAACTTCGATGTCCGCACGACAAATGGCAGCGTGGAATTCGAGGATTGCGGAGGCATTGAAAGAGCCGAAACCACAAATGGCAGTGTACGCGGAAGCTTGAAAGCGGGCGCGTTTGAAGTCCGCACAACCAACGGCTCTATCGATTTGACAGTATCCAAGCCGCAGCCGGATGCGGATCTTAGGGCCACTACATCGAACGGCTCTGTTCGCATTGAATTAGACCAGTTCGCAGGGAATCCCATCCGCGTGGAAACTACACACGGCGGCGTAACACTGCGCCTGCCGCACGACACGGATGCGCGCATTGAGGCGCGAAGCAGCTTGGCGCACATCACGAGCGAACTCCCGGTGAGTTCGGAGGATAGCAGCAAGCACGAGTTGCGCGGGCAGCTTGGCAAGGGTGGTCCGGTCATTTCGGCCAGCACCACAACTGGGGCCATACGCATCGAAGACGGCGGCCACTAGACCACCACCTGGTAAGCCGCGCAAACAACTGCCTTAAATGCAGTTACTTACCGTTGGCTGCACAGGCATTGCGGTATCTGCAACAATAGAGATAGTCGCTTCGGTCTCTGAGCTTCTTGCTCTCTGACTCATCTACTTGGTGGACAGTAACGTCCGCGCTCTGCTCTTGCCGTGAATAAGCTTGTAGAAAATCTGGGTATTCCGACTCTGTCCCTGCCGTGGGGCTTCACCTTCGAGGATTTGTATCAACGCTCAGGGCTGGTACGGCTGGACGACGCGTTTCTTCTGCAACTTAAGAGTTCCGCAGCGGATTTGCATGCGCGACTGCTAACAGCAAGGCAGAATCCGAGTTCGTTAGGACCCAAGCAACACTCCGACCTGATCATCGAACTAGCTCCTTATGTGGAAGACTTCCTCGGGCATCTATTCGGCATCGAAACAGAGCTTCGCGAACTGCAGGAGCGGCATTCCGAACTAGCTCCGCTGCTTGCAGTAAAGAGGAAATTCGTTCAACGAAAAGCATTGACCGGTTACACGGCGGAGAAAGCAAGCGAGTTGGACGGCTTCGCAATCGGCGCGGAGTTGCAAAACCTGCTGCAGGAACCGCTAACGGAACTCAGCTTCGCCAGGCACGTCGCGCGTTGGCTGGAGCATGAGGCCGAACACGAGCGCCACTTACATCTGGCTGCGGAATATGCGGCGTGGGCTACGCTTTCGCCGCAAGGGAAGGCCAGGCATAGTCACGGTGTTTTATTCAAGACGCCGCACAAGCTGGATTATCAGCACCTTGTTCCTGTGAAAGCTACTGACGTTGATGGCTTGGTTCGTTTGGAGCTTACTTCCGATCATTGGAGGCGCCGCGAGGGGTTTCAATTGACCGACGCGGGCACGGATTTGACCGGAGCGCTGGACCAGGCACATTACTGTATCAAGTGCCACAATCAGGGCAAGGATAGCTGCTCGACTGGCCTGAAAGAGAAGAACGGCGCCTTCAAATCGAGCGTGTTCGGCGTTACGTTGGCCGGCTGCCCGCTGGATGAAAAGATTTCGGAGATGAATGCCGTTAAGGGCAACGGCAATCCGATCGGTGCGCTGGCCATTGTCACGATCGACAATCCGATGGCTGCGGGTACCGGACACCGTATCTGCAATGACTGCATGAAATCCTGCATTTTTCAAAAGCAGGACCCCGTGGATATTCCGCAGGTGGAGACGCGCAGCCTGAAAGACGTCCTGGAATTGCCGTGGGGATTTGAGATTTACAGTCTGCTAACTCGCTGGAACCCGCTAAATATCGCCCGGCCGTATCCGCTGGAGGCTACTGGGTACAAGGTTCTAGTGGTTGGTTTAGGCCCGGCGGGTTTTACGTTATCGCATCACTTGATGAACGATGGGCACAGCGTGGTTGCCGTGGATGGCTTGAAAATTGAGCCGCTTCCGGCAGACATTTCGGGCGTGAACGCCTACGGCGAGCGCACGGCATTCCGGCCTCTGCGCGATGTCACGGAGATCTACGAGCGTTTAGATGAACGCGTGATGGCCGGTTTCGGCGGCGTGGCGGAGTACGGAATCACAGTTCGCTGGAACAAGAATTTTCTAAAAATTATCCGGCTGTTGCTGGAGCGCCGTAACGAGTTCGCAATGTTTGGCGGCGTGCGTTTCGGCGGAACACTTACGGCGGATAGCGCCTTTGAACTTGGTTTCGACCATATCGCGGTGTGTGCCGGGGCCGGGCGGCCAACCGTCATTCCAATGAAAAACGGGCTGGTGCGCGGTGTACGGCAAGCTTCGGATTTCCTGATGGCATTGCAACTCACCGGCGCGGCAAAGTTTGAGTCGATTGCGAACTTGCAGATTCGGATGCCGATTGTTGTCATCGGCGGTGGATTGACTGCGATCGATACGGCGACAGAATCGCTGGCTTACTACGTCGTGCAAGTCGAGAAGTTTCTGAGGCGCTATGAATCGCTGGCAGCGGAAATCGGCGAGCGCGAGATCGACCGGAAGTGGAGCCCGGAAGAGCGGGAGATCGCTAAAGAATTCCTGGCGCACGCGAAAGCTATTCGCGAAGAACGCATCGCTGCCTCGCGAGAAGGCCGAAAGCCGCGGCTGATTGAGCTACTCGATTCCTGGGGCGGCGTGACAATCGCCTACCGGCGAAGGTTGATCGACTCGCCAAGCTACACCTTGAATCACGAGGAAGTCGCGAAGGCACTGGAAGAAGGAGTCCGCTTTGCTGAGTGCCTGTCACCGCAAGAGGTGCAAGTAGATACCGCCGGCAGTGCGCGGGCCCTTCGGTTAGAGAGACAGGCGCTGGACGCGACCACGGGAAAACTGATTGCCACGGGAGAGTACGTGACTCTGCCTGCCAAAACGGTATTGGTGGCTGCGGGAACACAGCCGAATACGGTACTTGCGCGCGAGGACGAGCACAACTTCAAGTTGGACGGCCGTCACTTTCAGGCGGTGGATGAAGAAGGAAATCCTGTCAAGCCGGAGCGCATAGCAAAACCGCTGCAGACAAACGTGCTGATTTCTTTGCGTCCCGACGGACGCGCCATCAGCTTCTTCGGCGATCTGCATCCTTCATTTTCGGGCAATGTGGTGAAGGCGATGGGAAGTGCGAAGCGCGGCTATCCCGTGCTTTCGCGCGTGTTGGCGAAGCGCCGGCCTTCAGGGCCCCGGCCAGCAGACCTCCTGCGCAAACTGAATCACGAGCTGAGAGCAGTGGTGGAAGACGTGATTCGTTTAACCCCGACTATTGTTGAGATCGTGGTGCGTGCGCCAATCGCGGCGCGCGCGTTCCAACCCGGGCAATTCTACCGGCTGCAGAACTACGAATCTCTGGCAACGAAAACTGATGAAACCGTGCTGGCCATGGAAGGACTCGCATTAACCGGAGCTTCTGTGGACCACGAAAAAGGTCTGCTTTCGACCATTGTGCTCGAGATGGGCGGCTCCTCCGATTTATGCGCTCTATTGAAGCCGCGCGATCCCGTGATTCTCATGGGACCCACAGGAACACCAACCGAAACGCCCGCGAAGGAAACTGTTCTCTTGGCAGGAGGCGGTTTGGGAAACGCGGTGTTGTTTTCCATTGGGCAACAACTGCGCGCGGCGGGGTCTCGTGTTATCTATTTCGCCGGCTACAAAAAGATCATCGATCGATACAAGGTTGAGGAGATTGAGAAAGCGGCGGACGTTGTTGTTTGGGTATGCGATGAAGCGCCGGGATTTACGCCCGGGCGGGTGCAGGATAGCGCGTTCGTCGGCAACATCGTCGAAGGAATGCTTGCCTACGGCAGAGGAGAGCTTGGCGAACCCCAAATTCCGCTAAGCTCGGTCGATCGGCTGATTGTCATAGGATCAGACGGCATGATGCGAGCTGTACAACAAGCGCGCCACTCCGTGCTGCGGCCTTACCTGAAGCCCGATCATCAGGCAATCGGCAGCATCAATTCGCCGATGCAGTGCATGATGAAGGAAATCTGCGCGCAGTGCCTGCAGATGCACAAGGACCCCGTGACCGGGAAAGAGACGGTCGTCTTCTCCTGCTTTAACCAGGACCAGCCGTTAGATCATGTCGAGTTCGGCAGCCTTCGTTCACGGCTTTCGCAGAACGGCGCGCAGGAAAAACTGACCAAACTATGGGTTGACCACTGTTTGCGAAGCATTGGCGCCCGCCCTGAACTGGTTAGTCAGTGAGCCCAGGGCGCTAACGCCCCAGGCTGACATCAGCTAGAAGTTATATTTCAAAGCGAGCTGGACGTTGCGCGGCAACTGCGCTGACTGGACCAGACCGAAGCTGGCTCCAATTCTGCCGGTCGGCGCGTTCAGGATGACGGTGTTGGCGAGATTGATCGCTTCCCCACGGATCTCCAGGCTTTGCGCTTCTGTAAAGTGGAACAATTTGGAGACACCCAGGTCCGCTTCGGTCATCCCGGGCCCTCGAATGACGCCCGTGCCGCAACTACCCAGTGTCCCTATCGGCTGCGTAAAGCTAGCTGGGTCCCAGAACTGGTAGCCGCCTTTCGAACTGTCCTGATCTCCATAAACAATCGAAGGGGCGATGCAATTGGCGCGTGGATTTCCAGAGCGTGTGCCCGGGTTATCGGAGGCGGTCACCTCAAAGGGAAATCCGCCATGGACGTTCATAAGAAGGTTCACTTGCCAGCCGCCCAGGACACCATCTACAAACTTATTCGAATTGCTGCCGAACATGCGATTGTGGCCGAATGGAAGGTCGTAGGTCACAAACCCATTAAACTCGTGCTCCACGTCGTTCGGACAGGGGCCATAATCGGCGTGTTGATTGTAGGTGTATTGCGGGAACGCGTAACCGCCGTTGGCCTGTGACTGGCCGGAATTAGCGTCGCCATACTGGCCGAAGAAGCCGGGTGCATTCGTCAGGCATTTCGACCAGGTATAGTTCAGCTGAAATTGAAGACCATTCGCCAGGCGACGCTGTATGGATGCTTGCAAAGCATTGTAATTGCCGTAGCCGTTGCTATCGATGACTCGTTCGATACCCGCGTTATAGCCGACAACGCCGCCGGTTTCCTCCTGTAGGGCCAGATTTCCCGTGAGATAACGGCCGTTCGAAAGCGTGCCGTTTGGATTCAGTACGCGCTGTTGGCCGTAGTAAATATTCGTGAGATGAGTATTCTTTTCCCCCACATAGCCGACTTGCATCGTCGTCGAGTTCCCAAACTGATGTTGAACGGTGAAGTTCCATTGCTGGGATACTGTGGGCCGGTAGTCCGGATTCAGGATGTGAATCGTCTGACTCTGGAAGCAAGCGCCGGGCGAGGGCGTCGAGACTGCGGCGGCAGGCGTACAAACGGGCGGAGGCAAAATGCTGAAGCCCTGGGTCAGAGTGCTGCCGGGCAGCGCGCTTGTGGCCAGGTAGCTTTGCTGACCCGCTCCTTGAAACGGCGGATTAGCGGCTGGAATATTCGCTACGCCGATGCCCTCAAAGAAATCTGTGACGCCCCAACCGGCGCGAATCACCGTTTTGCTGCCGAAGGGCGTCCAGGCAAGCCCGATCCGCGGCTGATAGTTTGTGATGCCGTTGTACTGGTTGTACAAAGCCTGGCAGTTTGAGAAGCCGCAATTTGAGCCATTGCCGGCAAGATAGACTTGGCCTGAAATCAATCCATAATTGGTCGCGCGATTGTCAACCTCATATTGCGGGGTGTGCAGTTCGTAGCGCAGGCCCAGATTCAGCGTCAGATGATCATTGACATGCCAATCGTCCTGGAAAAAGGCTCCAATCTCGCTGTAGCGAAGACCGCGCGTGCCGACGTTTTGGCCGAGCTCAATAAATTCCGGCAGGCCCAACAGGAAATCCGCCCCTCCGTTTCCGAGCGCAGAAGTACTACCGCCTAGCGCCGTGTATTGACCGTTGAAGTCGAACATGCCGGCTGCACCGCCTTGGCCCGAGTAGAAGACGTCGTCCCGGTAGCGGAAGAATTGAAAGCCCACGTGCATGGTGTGGCGGCCTTTGACGATAATCGCGGTGTCTTCCGCTTGAATCACCGTGTCATTGAAAGCCTGTACGATATCGGTGGTGCCGAAGTTGCTGACCAAGCTATTTACCAGATCTATGGTGGGCAGGAACGTTGACGGCACGCCCGGAATTCCGAAAACCGATGGCAGATTTTGGCCCGTGCCATTGCTGACGCTGCTGTATGCGTTGACGGGAAAATAATTGACTCCCGCTCTCGCATCGTTCACGAAGCTGGGACCGAAAGTATGCGTCCAATCGAGAGTTCCGCTGTAGAGCGGATAGATGTTGGACGAATTAAACAGCAAAGGCTGGCTATTGGTGGTCGGATTCGTTACGTATTGCTGCGTATACCGTCCGTAGACGTGATCTTTGTCAGTCGCAATCCAGTCGACCTTAGCATCGCCTTGGTCGCCATTGGTGTAGGAATGGCTGACATTCACGGCGTTGTTCGTGAAGTTGCCGTTGATGGGCGCGGGATAAAGAGAAGAAGAAAGGATCTTGGCCGCGACCGGATTGATCAGATTTGCCGGAATGATGTTGTTGGGGAATATCGAGCGAGTGTTTGGCGAACTGCTGGAATACGGATTATAAAGCTGGCCGACCGGGTTGCTGCACACACCCGCCCCATTGAACGTTCCGCCGATACTCGTACAGAGGTCGCCGAAATTGGACGATCCGTTTGGGCCGCCGCCCGGCCGTTCGGCCGCGGTGAAAACCGTAAAGCCGCCGGCTGTACCGGGCTGATCGTAGCGTTCGCCCTGGTAATCCGCGAAGAAAAACAGCTTATTCTTCTTGATTGGACCGCCGGCCGTTCCACCAAATTCGTTGTAGCGGAGCAGCGGACGAGCAAGGTGCTGCCAATTGTTCTGCCAAAGGTTTGCGTTCAACTTGTCGTTCCGGAAGAACTCGAACGCGTCCCCGTGGAACTGGTTTGTGCCGGATTTCAGCGTCGCGTTGATGATGCCACCCAGATAATTTCCAAATTCGGCGGACGCATTGGTTGTGATCAGGTCAAATTCTTGGATCGCATCCGGGCTGGGCGCGTAGGCGATGCCCCCTTCATCGGCCTGATTGTTATCCAGACCGTCGAGAATGTAGTTATCGTCCTGCTCGCGATTGCCGTTGATATAGGGACGGCCGCTATAGAAAGTATTCAGGCCGGCGCTCGCGCCAGAGCCGCCGGTGAACGAAGATGCGTTGGTCGTTACCGAGCCAGGCGCCAACAGCGCCAACTCGCCATAATTCCGGGTAGATAAAGGCATGCTCACAAGGGCGTGTGAGTCGATGAGTGTTCCGACCTGCGTGGATTCCGTTTGCAGAATGGGCGCGGCCGAGTTAACTTCCACCGTTTGGCTGACGTTCCCGACTTGCAACTGCACGTCCACCTTGGCGATTTGGTTCAACACCAAAAGCACCTCTGGTTTCACTGCCGCCTGAAAACCGTTCGCTTCCACTCGAACGGAATAGCGGCTCACCGGCAGGCGCGGAAACGTGTAGGCTCCGGCGCCATTCGTGGTCGTGGTTGTTTTAACACCGCGATCTAAATCTGTTGCGACTACCCTTGCGCCGGAGACTGCAGCGCCAGACGGATCGGTCACAGTACCGTTGATGGTGGCCGTCACCTCCTGGCCAGACATCGTCATGGCCCCTACCGAAAGGGCTGCCAGAATGCCGAGAATAGAACACAAGCGACCCCTATTTCGCTCGCACGTGCGGAGTAGATTCATCATAAGTTTTAGCAACTTCTTCATGGACGCTGCTCTGCCCCGTGATACTACAGAGAATCGAAGGCGATGTGACGGAAATTTACGAATTGAATAGGGATGTAGCGGAAACCTATTGGATTAGCGGTAACTATGGAGTTGAGGACCGACAACATTAGAGAACCCATAGTTGGCGCGACGATCCGCATCGATCGTCCAGAACATGGCGCCAATCATACCCGGGTACCCGTCGGGTTTGCGCAGCTTGTATTTCGCTGCGGAGGGGATCTTGCCGGTGATGAGGTAATTCATCGCCTCGCTGACTATCGCCGGTGTTGTCTCGCCGGTGAGGAAACCGACTGCAACTCTGTCGGGTGGCAACGCTGGAAACAACCGATCGGGATCTCCTCCGACGTAGAAGCCGTGCAGCAGGAGTTCGGTCATAGCGGCGTGATAGTCCACGGAGCCGAGCTGATAAATTTCGCCATCTAGGCCCTGGAGCGGCGGCGTATTGTAGTCCTGCACGTCGATGAAAGACAGAATGTCGCGGATGCCGTACGCCAGGGGCAAGTAAGATCCGAACTGGCCGCCGTAACTGGGGTAACCAGCCGGCATCTGCGTACCTTCCGGCACCAGGCTGATCAGGAACGTAGGCCCGAAATGTTCGCGCAACTGGCGCAGGCCCGAGATGAGGTTCACGATCGACGCCGTCGTAGGATGCCGAAAATCCGTGTCTCCGGGTTCCAGCGCGAGAGAGGGGGTTTCGAAGTCGAGATCGACACCGTCGAATCCGTATTCGGCGACGATGCGAGTGACAGAGGAGACAAAGTTCGGAATGTGTTTCGGATCGGCGAGCGTGAAGTACTCTCCGCCTCCACCGAGCGAGATCATGACTTTCTTCCCATGGCTCTTCAAATAAGCAATGTCCGCCTTGAATTGTTCGGTGCTAAACCCGGCGGGCGTGTGGAAGTGCATCGTTCCCTCGGGCGCATTCTTATCCGGTGCGGAGAAAGCGACGATAACGACGTCCCACTGCGGCGAAACCTCGCGCAGTGGAAAGATGGAACCCGCTGCGCCGTAGCCTACCCAGTAGCCGATGAGCTTGTGACCATTAGGCACGCCGCTCTCGGGAATGGCTGCGACCGTGGGGTTCGGGAGCGTGGTCGTCGCGCCCGCTTCACTCGGCGGTCTGGCGCGTGCCGGGCATGGCTTAGAAGGCGCGGTGAGCGCCTGCGGGTCCGGGAAGCTGTAAGCCGTGCCCAGGCCTTTAAACGGGCCGGTATACCAAGGCAGCAGGGCTACATTCTGCAGATGATAAATAGCTCCACCCGTACGTGCGACAAAGGCGTTTGACACGGGAATATTGCTTCTTGGGTTAGTGTCCGTGGGCTCCAGAAGAAAATAGGTGGAGGCCACACCCGTGCCACCGCATGTGCCCGGCGCTCCCGGGCGTGTTGGAGCGGGACGCATCCAGGCTGGAAAAATGTTCCCTGGCACTTTGGCATTGCGGCCGTAGATCAGAGGATCGTGCAAGGGATCGTTGACGAATTCTCCGAGTTGCTGGGTCAGCGGCTGGATGTCATGCTCTTGAACAATACCGGGTGCGCCGTCGAGAAACGAGCCGAGCACGAAGGAGTTTCCCGTGCCAGAGTCCACGCCGTGTGTACCCCATGAACAGCAGACTGTAGCGTCGCCAAGGGCGTAAAAAATTGTGTTGTGCGTCACGGCGACAACAAGCGTGCCCTCCTGTCTGGGAACTTGCTTGAAGAGTTCTTTTTGTAAAAATTCGAGGTCGACCACACCCAAGGAGCCGCCGGTGCTCTTCGAAGCAAGAATGTAGCCGGAGCCCACCGGAACGTCTATGCGCAAAGGCCTCGTCTGTGCATTGCGTAGGAGCGTGTGCCAGTCGTTTGCATGGGGAAAGGTGCTGCGGAGCATCGCATCCGCGTACTGAGTGGTGCCTCCAAATGGGAAATGGAAGTTGGCAAAGACGGGCGAGCGGAGAACGCGCGCTACGTCGGCGGCGGCGTCCATGACGAAAGGCTTTCCGGCGCTCTGGGTCGCTTCAAACGTAAGCGTGATAGGAACCAGCACGGAGGGAATGGTGGTGGTACCCGCCTGGGCCGGATCACGACCGGCGAGCGTGTAGGAACTATGCCCGGCTGTGTATCGGAAGCTGGGCACTGTGCCTTGAGCCTCGGCGGCACAACTCGGCGAAAAAAGGATAAAGAGCAGGCAAATGGATTCGATTCGCATAGCGGACCTCGGACTCTCAGCTTGCCACGTTGCTGGCGCCGGCTAGTCTACGCTAGTGAGTAACCTCTATGGCGAAGAACCTATCCAGGCGTTCGTTTGGTAAAACGACTAAGCCATGTAGCGGTTGGAACAAGCGCCGTAGCAGCGTTGCCGTTCTCCGAAAGCGCGCACGCCCAAGGACAGCCTAATGAGGAGTCTTACCGCTTTCCGGCAGGCTTTAAATGGGGATGCGCCACAGCTTCCTACCAGATTGAAGGCGGAGTGCAGGAGGGTGGGCGCGGGCCATCCATCTGGGACACCTTTTCGCATGTTCCCGGTCAAGTCTATAAAAATCAGACCGGCGATATCGCAGACGACGATTACCACCGTTACAAAGAAGACGTTCAGCTCCTGAAATCGCTTGGAGCCACGGTTTACCGTTTTTCCGTGGCTTGGCCGCGCATTTTCCCGCAAGGGACCGGCAAGCCAAACGAAGCCGGAATGGACTTCTATTCGCGATTGACAGACGAATTGCTGGCAAATGGAATTGAGCCGTTCTGCACTCTTTTCCATTGGGATCTTCCGCAGGCTCTGCAGGATCGCTTCGGCGGTTGGGAGGGACGCGACACTGCCAAAGCGTTCGGTGACTACGCCGGATATGTAGCGAGCAAGCTGTCCGATCGCATTCATCACTTCTTCACGATGAATGAATTCTCGTCGTTTATCGACATCGGATATAAAGACGGACGATTCGCTCCTGGTTTGAAACTGCCTCCGGGCAGGCTGAACCAGGCACGTCACAATGCGGTTCTGGCGCACGGAATGGGGGTTCGCGCGATTCGCGCGCATGCAAAGCCGGGCACCAAAGTCGGATTAGCAGAGAATCTAGTGATCGGTGTTCCGGTGATCGAAACGGGACCGCACCTGAAGGCGAGCATAGACGCGACTCGCATTTTGAATGCGCAGTACCTGACTGTCATCATGGAGGGCAAGTACCCGGAACTGTATCTTCGTGAACAAGGCGCAAATGCGCCTAAGTTCACCGCCGAGGACTTGTCCATCATTGGCAGCCCGCTCGATTTCGTGGGGACAAATGTCTATACGCCGACCTACATCCGGGCAGATGAGCATGCGCCGGGCGGGTTCCTCAAAGTCAGAAATCCTACTTCCTACCCGCACATGGCTTCCTCTTGGTTGGACATAGGGCCTGAAGCGCTGTATTGGGCGCCGCGTCACGTTGCGGAAATCTGGAACGTGAAAGAGATCTATATCACCGAAAACGGATGCTCATCGGCGGACGTGCTTACCGCTGACGGCAAAATTTATGATACGGATCGCATCATGTTTCTGCGCAACTACCTCACTAAGTTGAATCGCGCAACATCGGAAGGTTTTCCGGTACGAGGTTATTTCTTATGGAGTTTGATGGATAACTTCGAGTGGTCTGACGGATACGGGTTGAGGTTCGGTCTTTATTACGTCGACTACGAAACTCAAAAGCGGTACGAGAAGATGAGCGCTTCGTATTACCGCGAAGTGATCCGGCACAATGCCGTTGTGTAGCCGCATTTAGCTTCGAATGGCGAGCGTTTCGGCGATCATTCCGACCTGGAATCGCGCTGACTTGTTGAAATCGATTCTGACAAATCTGCAGTCGCAGAGCCGCAAGCCGGATCAGATCGTCGTCATTGATAACGGAAGTATCGACGGCAGTCAGTTAGTCGCTAAAGACTTCGGCGTCGACTTAGTTGCTTTTCCGGAGAACCGGGGCTTTGCTATCGCTGTGAATGAGGGAATTCGACACACGATCGGCGATTGGATTTTGGTTGTCAATAACGATGTCGTGCTCGAACCGGAGTGGCTCGAGCGTTTACTGGCGAGCGCGGAGCGAGAAAATGCCTCATTTGCGGCCGGAAAGCTCATACGCCCGAACCGGGCCGGCGAAATTGATGGTAGCTGGGACCTGGTCTCGCGCGCTGCTTACGCGTGGCGGTGCGGCTATGGCAAACCCGATGGAATCATTTGGTCTACGCCGAGACGCATTTCATTTGCACCCATGACTGCAGCCATCTTTCGGCGCAGCGTGTTTGAGCAGATAGGCGTGCTGGAGACGCGTTTCGAATCGTACTATGAAGATGTCGATTTCGGAGTGCGGTGCGCATTGAGTGGCCTGCAAGGCATTTACGAGCCGGCGGCGGTAGCGCTACACATGAGTAAAACAACTCTAGGCCGGAGCGCGGCGCGCGTCTATTATCTGACAGGCCGAAATCAAATTTTCATCCTCGCCAAATATTACTCCAAGCACACGTTGCTGCGCTTCGCTTGGCCGATTGTTGTGGGGCAGGTTCTCGCTCTGTTTGCGGCTGCAAAGCAGCGCAATTTCTTTGCTGCCCTACGCGGCAAGTGGCATGGCTTGCGGCGATGGAAGGAGTTCCGGAGCCTGAGTGCTTCGGCCGAAGCGGCAATCGAGCAGACGTTTCGGGAAAGCGAAAGGGATATTTATCAACTCCAGCGAGAAGCAGGGTTTGATATTTACTGGCGGCTTTATTTCAGCTTGGTGAGACCGGGATGAACACACCAGCAGTCTCCGTGGCAATTGTCACGTTCAACAGCGCCCGGTTCATCGCACAGTGTTTGCGCTACGTCTTTGAGCAGGAGTATCCGCGGCTGGACGTGATTGTCGTCGATAATGCTTCGACCGACGAAACGGTGGCCTTGGTCGATCGGTTTGGCACGCGGATTAAGCTGGTGCGCAACATAGAAAATGTTGGCTTCGCCCAAGGACAGAATCAGGCGATCGCAATGTCGAACAGCGATTGGGTGCTTACGCTGAACCCGGATGTGCGGCTGACTCCGGATTTTGTCAGTAAGGCTCTCCTGGCCGGAGAGAGCAATGAAAGAATCGGCAGCGTTTCGGGGAAACTGCTGAAAATGGGCTCCGATTTCGAGATTCCCGCGACGAACGTGCTGGATTCCGCAGGCATTTACTTCACCCCAGCCCTGCGCCATTTCGATCGCGGAAGCGGCGAGCCAGATCGGGGCGCTTACGATCAGTTTGAATACGTGTTTGGGGTCACTGGCGCTGCGGCCCTTTACCGTCGTGAGATGGTGGACGACGTTTCGGTTGACGGCGAATTTTTCGATCGTGATTTCTTTGCGTATCGCGAAGATGCCGATCTGGCGTGGCGAGCGCAGTTGCTCGGCTGGAGATGCCTTTATGCGCCGAATGCCGTTGCGTACCACGTGCGCAGCGTTCTGCCGTCCAATCGAAGGTCTTTGCCGGCAGCCATCAACATGCATTCAGTTAAGAATCGCTTTTTGATGCGCCTCAAGAACGTCACTGCGGATCTGTATTTTCGGCACTTACTCGCAATCACATTTCGCGATTTAGTGGTGCTCGGCGGGTGCCTGCTCCGGGAATTTGGTTCGCTGAGCGCCTTTCCGCTAGTGCTTCGCAGCTATCGCAAAATGGTTAGAAAACGTAAAGAGATACTGCGCCGCAAGCGGGTGGATACAAAATACATGAGGGCTTGGTTCTCCAATCACCCCGTCAGCTTTCCGGCAGCTGAAATTCGGGAGAAGACAGAAGTAACTGCGGTCACACCGCGCTAATGCGCATTGCTTTACTCGGCACACGTGGGATACCGGCTAATTACGGCGGTTTTGAAACGTTCGCGGAGGAGTTGTCAGTGCGCTTGGCTGAGCGTGGGCATCAGGTCGCGGTTTACTGCCGCGAAAAGCATCTAATCGACTGTTACCGCGGTGTTCGGCTTCGGTATCTGCCTACCATCCGCCATAAATACTTCGATACCGTCGCGCACACGGGCCTCTCTACCATTGCATTGCTGCTTCGCCGTTTTGATGTCGTGCTGTACTGCAACGCTGCCAACGCAGTTTTCACATTGTTCCCGAGACTTGTGGGCATGCCGACGGCGTTGAACGTGGATGGCCTGGAGCGGCATCGCAAAAAATGGAACCGCATAGCGAAAAGCTGGTATTTGATTTCGGAGTGGCTGGCGACTTGGTGTTGCTCAGCGGTGGTAACCGACGCTGAACGCATTCGCGAGTATTATCTGCAACGTTATAAGAAGGAATCGAAATTCATTCCTTATGGCGCAGAGGTTGGAAAGGTTCCCGGCACGGATGCCGTACGGGCCCTGGGTCTTGAGCCGGGCCGCTACGTTCTCTATGTAAGCCGCATGGAACCCGAGAACAATGCGTTGGAGGTCAGGCAGGCTTTTGAACGAGTGAAAACGGATTTTAAGCTGGCTTTGATAGGCGACGCGCCTTATGCAGCAGCGTACATCGACGAAGTGAAGCGAACCAAGGATCCGCGCATTGTGATTCCAGGCGCGATTTACGGGGACGGTTATCATCAATTGCAATCTCATTCTGCGGTGTACGTTCAGGCCACCGAGGTGGGCGGAACGCATCCAGCTCTCATTGAGGCGATGGGCAGGGGCGCGCTGGTGCTGTACTTACGAACGCCCGAAATGGAGGAGGCGGCAGGCGATGCCGCAATCTCGTTTACGGACGATTTGCAGGAGAGGCTGCAGTGGGCAGTTACGATTTCCCATGAAGAACGCGTGGCCTGGGGCTTGCGCGCCATGCAGCGAGTAGAAAGTCATTACAGTTGGAAAGCAGTTACAGACGAATACGAGAAGCTGTTCCGGCAATTAGTCAAGAGCACATGAACGAAGTTGTTAAGCGCAACAGACCCTACCGTTCCTGGGTAGAGATTTCCCGGGGCCAGATTGCGGCGAACTTCAACGCGATTCGGAACGTGGTCGGCGAAGGCGTTGAAGTGATGCCCGTTGTGAAGGCGGATGCTTACCGGCACGGAGCGGTAGAAGTCTCGCGCACATTAGAGCGTGAGGGCGCGCGCTGGCTTGCGGTGAGCAACACAGACGAAGGCATTGCGTTACGCGAAGCGGGCATACAGGCGCGGATTCTGGTCATGGCGGATTGCCTGCCGTTCGCTAGGGACGCCATGTTGGAGCACGATCTCACGCCGGTGATTCACTCGTTTGAAGGATTGCGCGAGTTCGATATTCTTGCGGCGGCAAGAGCCAAGCGCTGCCGTTATCACTTGAAGATCGACACGGGTATGGGGCGCCTGGGCGTACCGTCGTCTGAGGTAAGTGCAATCGGGGAGGCGATCCTGAGCGCAAAGAACATCGACCTGGAGGGTCTGATGACTCACTTTGCCTCTGCCGCTAATTATCAGAGCACGCAAACAGACGATCAGGTTGCGGCGTTCGACACGTTGTTGGCAGGACTGAAACGCGCCGGGATTTTTCCGTCATTGGTTCATCTGTCAAGCAGCATTCCTGTTGCCTACGGACGCAAGCAGGTCTGGCGCGGAATGATTCGGCCCGGGCACGCTATTTATGGCTACGTTTCGCCGGCGCGAGGTGCGCCAGCACAAGTTCTACATGTAAAACCTGCTCTCACCTGGCGCACAAGTGTTCTGGCGGTGAAAGACGTTCCCGCAGGTTCGCTCGTCGGGTACGGAGGAATCTTTCGGGCCACCCGGCGTACACGAATTGCCGTGCTTGCCGCCGGATACGCGGACGGAATACCGCACCGGCTGTCGAACCGGGGCAGTGTGATCGTGAACGGCAAGCTGTCGCCGATTTTGGGAGCGGTATCCATGGATTTGACCTCAGTGGATGTGACGGAGTCTCCCGCGGTCCAGGTTGGCGACGCAGTTACGCTGCTCGGTTCGGAAGGCGAAGCGAGTATTGACGCGCAACAAATCGCGAAATGGGCGGGGACCATCTCATACAGCGTGCTGTGCGGCATTCACGCTCGCGTGAAGCGGCTGTACGTGTAACGTTTCGGCATCGCGCCAACGCCACTTTGCGTGCTAAAGTCAAGATGAGCCCTACAATATAGGAACATTCGCCAGGACAATTGCGTCTGGCATTGGGCGGGGGGATTGCGCCAGTTTGAAGAAAAAATGGAGAGTTGTACTGCTCGTCGGCCTATTTGTACTGATCGCCGGCGGAGTGCTGGCCAGCATTAAGATTAGCGAGCGCGGCGTCGTCACCGTTCAAACCGGCAAAGTGCAGGCCGCCGATCTCACGTCCGTCGTCACGGCTTCGGGAGAAATCAAGCCCCGCAACTACATCAATATCGGCGCGGCGCAGGGACCTGCCCCTATCACTGCCATCTACGTGAAAGAGGGCGATCACGTCAGGAAAGGGCCAAGTGCTCGCGACTCTCGCAAACGTTCAGCCCACAGCGGACCTCAAAGCACAAGAGGCGAACTTAAGCGCCGCTTTGGCTGATTCAGCAGCCAGCGAGGCAGCGGTCAAATCGGCAGAAGATAATGTGTCGGTAGCGCAGGCGCAGGTGGATCATGACCGTGCCGATGTCGAACAGAAAAAAGTCGACCTGAAACGCAGCCAAGAGTTATTCAACGACAAACTGATTGCTCCGCAGGACTTTGAGGCGAAAAAGGCGCTTTACGATCTGGCCTTGGCTACTCTGGATGCCTCGCAGAAGCGTGTTTCACAGGCCGTCGCGCAACGCGCGCAAAGTGCGGCGCAATTAGGTTCCGCGCAGAAGAAAGTAGCGCAAGCACAAGCGCAGGTATCCCGCTTCCAAAATGTCCTATCGCAATTTCAAGCGGTCGCGCCGTTGGATGGAGTGGTTACGAACCTGCCCGTTCGGGTGGGAGAGACCGTTGTGCCCGGCATACAAAGCTCCACGGCATCAACCATCATGACCATCGCCGATATGTCGGTAATTACTGCCGAGGTCAATGTGGATGAGACAGATATTGTGAGCGTAAAGCTGGATCAATCGGCCGACGTCAGCATCGATGCGATTCCGGATCGCACCTTCAAAGGAAAGGTTATTGAGATTGGCGATACTGCGATTGTTCGCTCTACTGGCGTAGCCGCTTCGCAAAGCACTACCTCGAGCCAGGAAGCGAAAGACTTCAAAGTCGTCATCGCGCTCGATATACCGGAGGGCCTCGTAAGACCTGGGCTTTCCTGCACATCGAAAATTGTTACAGCAACACGCTCGCACGTGCTCGCAATTCCTATTCAGGCATTGACCATTCGCCAACGGGGCCAGTTGAAACCTCAAAATGCGACGGCAGCGCACCGCTACAGATCCAGCCGCGCTGAAAGTCGCTAAGGAAGAGTTGCAGGGCGTATTTGTCGTGAACGCCGGGAAGGCTGAGTTCCGGCAGGTAAAGACGGGCATCACGGGCGCCACCGACATTGAAGTGCTGAACGGACTTAAACAGGGAGACCAGATCGTGACCGGGAGCTACGAAGTTATTCGCACTCTGCGTAACGATGCCAAGGTGAAAATCGACAATAAGGCTCCGGTGATTCAGACGAGCACCGCGAACGCTTAGCGGAGCTGCGGATCATGGCAATCGCAGTCTCATCCATACAAGAACTCAGTCCGCAGGAACGCGAAGAGCGCGGCGCTCTGCTGAAGAGCGAGGGTATCGTCATTCGCACTTACGATCTCTGGAAAACCTACATTATGGGCGACCAGGAGATCCACGCTGTTTCGGGTGTTGACATCGAGATTAAGCGCGGCGAATATGTAGCCATCATGGGGCCGTCCGGTTCGGGCAAGTCGACGCTGATGAATCTGATTGGCTGCCTTGACACTCCGACGAAGGGTCTTTACTACCTCAACGGCAAACTTGCCAGTGACATGGAAGACGACGAACTGGCGCGCATCCGAAACAAGGAGATCGGGTTCGTCTTTCAAACATTCAACCTGCTCGCGCGCGCCTCGGCGTTGCACAATGTGGAACTGCCGCTTATCTACGCGGGAATTTCGTCGAGCGAGAGAATCGAACGAGCGCGTCAGGCGCTGCGGGCGGTTGACCTTGAAGGCCGCATGCACCATAAACCCAACGAGCTCTCCGGAGGCCAAAGGCAGCGCGTAGCCATCGCTCGTGCTTTGGTAAATAAGCCATCCATTCTGTTAGCGGATGAGCCCACAGGTGCGTTAGACACAACCACCGGAAATGAGATTATGGCTCTGTTCGAGCGCCTCTACGAAGAAGGCAATACCATCGTGTTAGTCACTCATGAGGCCGACATAGCTTCACATGCCCACCGAATCATTCACATTCGTGACGGGAAAGTAGAACGCGACGAAGCCGTTTCTCATGTAAATTAGTACTAAACGCGCCTCTTCAGGACTACCAAAAAAGGCGTTGAATGCTATTGTTGTACTTAGCCCCCTATAGTCCAGCTAGTAAGTTCTTCTCTGTTCTGCACTCGTGAGATGGGTTCTAACTTCAACGGCTCTACACCATCGTCAGCGGCTGATAGTGCCGACGCGCTAAATGGAAGTGCTCAGCATTCCATCGCGAGCGCTACCGTACCGCGCATACTGATGGCCGAAGACAACGCTATCAATCAACGCGTTGGTAAGCTCATTTTGCAGCGTGCTGGTTTCGTCCTTGATGTGGTTCAGGACGGTCAAGAAGCCTTCGACGCGCACAAAGAAAACCCATACGATCTAATCCTGATGGATTGTCAGATGCCGATCATGGATGGCTTCGAAGCGTGCCGGCAAATTCGGCAGCTATCGGAAAGGCAACCGGTTATCGTTGCGGTTACCGCTAACGCGCTGCTTGGAGAACGCGAGCGCTGCTTGAGCGCGGGAATGGATGATTATCTATCTAAACCGTTCCAGGCCGAGCAACTGATTAGCGTTGTGCAGAAATGGGTCGGCACGAAGCGCAAATCCGCTTCTGATTAGAAGCTGTTTAGCGACGCCAGCTTAGCAAGAGCACGAAAAGCAGTATCCACAAGAAATCAAGATAGTGCCAGAAGATGGACACGCCATTTGTAACGACGCGCGTCTTCATCTGATACTTGGGCCCGCCAGCCGCCCGGCGTGTTCGTACCAGGAGATAAACAAGCCCGCCAAGACCTACAAGGATGTGCAGCCCGTGCAAGCCGGTAAATAGAAATATGAACCAGGAATGCGGATTCCGGGCGAGCACTATTCCTGAGTGCAGAATCTGGAACCATGCTGCCACCTGCCCTATCAGAAAGAGCACTCCCAGACCAGTTGCGACCGATGCCAGTTTGAAAAACTGGGGTTGATCATTCAACGACAATCTGCGGCGCGCTTTTTCCAAAAAGACGCTGCTCGCAATCAGAATGGCGGTGGTGGCCCATAAGACCCCGGGTACGCGCAGGCGCCCCCAGAACAAGGGCGCCTCCGACCGCACGATAAAGACGGCGATCATGGCGCCGAAGGTCATGGTGACCGTTCCGAGAACGACAACTACGGTCACGTTTGAAAGGGAATTCAGCTCACGCTCGCGCGTGGCCATTTCAGCAGCGGTTTGCACTTCTTCCTAATTACTATGATCCCTCGACGCTCCTAACGAGCTTCGCTTGTGCTGTAATAAGGCACATGCGATTGCCCGTCCTGCTATTATGTTCCGCATTCAGTGTCATTTGCGCGGCCCAAGCATCCCCTGATTCTCGTTTGCAGGGCGGCTTCCGAAGCGGACCTGAAAGTGGTTGGACGTTCGTCCACCTGCAAGGCAATCCGGGCGCAATCGGATACCAGCATGGCTACTTGCTCTCGAACGAAATAGAGGATGCAAAACGTGCCATTGAGCTAAGCACCACACATGATGTAAAGCACAGTTGGGCGGAACTACGCGATATAGCAGAGCAGTACTTTTTGCCCAAGCTAACGCCGGAATATCGCGAAGAGCTGGCCGGCATGCAGCAGGGCCTGGAAGCCAAAGGTTCGAAGCTCGACCTAGTGGATTTGGTGACCATGAACGGGTTCATGGAGTTTACCTATTATTACGACGACATGCGCCGCAAAGACGTAAAGGGCGCTGTTACGCCTAGTCATCCTCCGGAGCATTGCAGCGCGTTCGTCGCGACTGGCAGTTACACGAAAGACGGACGGATCGTCATTGGGCACAACAATTGGACGGACTACCTGACGGCAACGCGTTGGGACATCATCTTCGATATCGTTCCCACCAGCGGTCATCACTTGATCATGGACGGCGTGCCCGGACTCATTCATAGCGCCGACGACTTCGGCATGAACGATGCCGGTATTCTGATCACCGAAACAACCATCGGCAAATTTCACGGGTTCGACAAAACGGCCGTGCCCGAGTTTGTACGTGCGCGGAGAGCAATGCAGTATTCGGAATCTATTGACGACTTCGCCCGCATCATGGAAGACGGAAACAACGGCGGTTATGCGAATACCTGGCTAATTGGCGATCGAAAGAATAACGAGATTGGACGGCTGGAACTCGGGCTCAAAACCGTCACTCTGGAGCGCACGAAGGACGGATACTTCGTCGGGTCCAATTTCCCAATCAATCCGAAGTTGGTTACAGAAGAAACCGATTTTCCAGCCGATCCGAATGAGCCGAATAACGTTCGCCACAGGCGTTGGGATCAACTCATGGCGCAGAACAAGGGCAAGATTGATGTCGAGTTAGGCAAGAAGTTCGAGACGGACCATTACGACATCATAGAAAAACAGATTGATCCGAACGAGCGAACGATTTGCGGACACATCGATCGCTCTCCTCGCGGAATGCCTGGCTGGTTTGGTCCTCACGGGCCCGCGGGTGTTGCCGAAGTGAAAGTGGCGGACAGCGCAATGGCGGAAAAGATGTCATTCGTCGCTGGAATGGGGCACCCGTGCGGCGTGGAGTTTCACGCGGCAGAGTTCCTGAAAGGTCACAAAGAATATGCGTGGCAGAGTGGGATGCTTCAGGATCTGAAAGCAAATCAGTGGGCGGTATTTTGCCCACGAACATCGTCCGGCGCGGTCGCGACCGCAGGCCAAGCTCCGCGTCAATGACGCGGGACTGACGATCCGCGTTCTACCGTATCAATTCGCGCTTGGGCGTGTTGAAACGCGCGCAAGGCCGATTCCGCCTCTGTAGTTTCCTTAGCGTCATGCAACGCGCGAGAAGCCTGCTCGAGTTGCTGGCGGGCTTTATCGACCTGAATGTCTTGGGCCGTCTCCGCTTCATCGGCCAATACGCGAACGTGATTTTCGGAGACTTCGACAAAGCCACCGGCAATCGCGAGGACGTGCGGGCCACCACCGCCTTCGTAGGTCAACACGCCTGCCCCGAGCGCGCTCATTAAGGGAGCATGGCCGGCCAGTATGCCCATATAGCCATTTAGACCGGGCAACTCGGCGGCGGTGACTTGCTCATCTACGAGCAGACGCTCCGGAGTGGCGACCTCCAGTTGAAAGGTATCGGCCATCAACGAGGCCCTTTAACCCTTCATCTTTTCGGCGGCTTCGAGTACTTCGTCGATGGTGCCTTGCATATAGAAAGCCTGCTCGGGTAAATTGTCGTGCTTGCCATCAACCACTTCCTTGAAACTGCGGATGGTGTCCTCAAGTTTGACGTACTTGCCCGGCCGTCCGGTGAACTGCTCGGCGACGTGGAACGGCTGCGATAAGAAGCGCTGAATACGCCGCGCGCGGGCGACCACTTGCTTGTCCTCGTCGCTCAATTCGTCGATGCCGAGAATAGCGATAATGTCCTGCAAATCCTTATAGCGCTGCAAGGTCTGCTTGACGCGTTGAGCGACCTGGTAGTGCTCTTCACCCACGATATTCGGATCAAGAATGCGCGATGTGGATGACAGGGGATCAACAGCGGGGTAAATGCCCAACTCCGAAATCGCGCGTGAGAGCTGGGTTGTGGCATCCAGGTGGGCAAACGTGGTGGCGGGAGCGGGATCGGTATAGTCGTCTGCTGGAACGTAAATTGCCTGGACGGACGTAATGGAACCGCGGTTGGTGGAGGTAATACGCTCCTGCAGATCTCCCATCTCGGTCGCGAGATTCGGCTGATATCCAACAGCCGAAGGCATGCGGCCCAGCAGCGCAGAGACTTCCGAGCCGGCCTGCGTAAACCGGAAGATATTGTCGATAAAGAGCAGGACGTCCTGACCTTCTTCGTCGCGGAAATATTCGGCGACCGTGAGGCCGGTGAGGCCAACACGCAAGCGAGCACCTGGGGGCTCGGTCATCTGGCCGTAGACCAAGGCGACTTTCGACTTGCGCCAATCGTGCGGATCAACGATTCCAGCTTCCTGCATTTCCAGCCAGAGGTCGTTACCTTCGCGGGTGCGCTCACCTACGCCGGCAAAGACCGAAACGCCGCCATGCTTCATGGCGATATTGTTGATTAATTCCTGAATGATGACTGTTTTGCCGACACCCGCACCGCCGAACAGCCCGATCTTTCCGCCGCGCAGATAGGGCTCAAGCAGATCGATGACTTTGATGCCCGTTTCGAACATTTCCAGCTGGGTGGATTGCTCGTCAAACAGCGGAGCCTGACGATGGATGGGCGCTTTCTTCTCCGTCTCGACCGGACCCATGTTGTCGACTGGCTCGCCAAGTACGTTGAGTACACGGCCGAGAGTTTGCTTACCGACCGGGATGGTGATGGGTTCGCCCAAGTCATAAGCTTTCATACCGCGGACAAGACCATCTGTAGGCTCCATCGCGATGGTGCGGACGCGGCCTTCACCAATGTGCTGCGCCACTTCGGCCGTGATGTCGATTTTCAACGGCACATCGAAGCCTTCGCTGGTAACGCGAACGGCATTGAAGATTTTGGGGACGTGTCCTTCCGGGAACTGAACTTCGATTGTTGGACCAGCGATCTGGACGACGTGGCCTTCCGTTGCTGCTGCTGTTGGCATAGAATTTCCTCGTTTAGAGAGCGGCGGCGCCACTCACAATTTCAATAATTTCGCGGGTGATGGATGCCTGACGGACGCGGTTCATATTAAGCGTCAGGCTCTGGATGACGTCGCCTGCGTTCGAACTCGCCGTATCCATCGCAGTCATGCGCGCAGCATGTTCGGCTGAATTCGATTCGAGCATGGCGCGATAAATCTCCATCTCCACATAGCGGGGAAGCAAACTTCTGAGAAGCTGGTCGAGCGGCTGTTCAAAAATATAGTCGACCGCCTGCGGCTGCTTGTTCTGCTGCGGCTTTTCGCCTTCAGGCATTTCCACGGGAATGATCTTGCTGAGAACCAGATTGGGCGACATCACATTCTTAAACTGATTTCCAGCAATATACACCGCGTCCAGTTCGGAGCGTCTGTACTGTTCAATCAGCTTGTCCCCAATCTCACGCGCCTGTTCATACGTCGGGCGCTCTACAATGCCGATGTGCTCGCCTGTAAGCGAATAGCTTCGCTTCCGGAAGTAGTCGCGCGCTTTACGTCCGATGACTTCAACCTTTATTTCCGCGCCGCGATGCTCGTCGATAAAGCGCTGCACCATGCGAAAAAGATTCGCGTTGAAGGCACCGGCCAGACCGCGATCGCTGCTAACGACGATCAGTTGAATGCACTTTTCCTCGCGAGCGTGCAGTAAGGGCAGATCAGACACGTTCTCATCGTTTTTCGCGGCCGCTGCTAAATTCGCCAACAGGCGGGCCATCATGTTGGCGTAGGGCCGCGATGCTATGGCGCGTTCCTGCGCTCGGCGGAGTTTCGCAGCGGAGACCATCTTCATGGCCTTTGTGATCTGTTGAGTGTTTTTGACGCTGCGGATGCGCCTCCGAATGTCAATTAAACTTGGCATCAGCCCTTGCTTTGCAGATCGCGGGCAGCGCCGACGACAGCCGCAGGCTGCTCCTTTTTCGGAGCGGGCGCGCCGGGATGATTACCGTTATCTTTCGCACTGGCCGGTTGTTGCGGCTTCTTGTCTTGACTCTTTTGGAAACCTTGCTTGAATTCGTTGATGGCGTCCGTCAGACGCTTTTTCAGCTCGTCATCCAATTGCTTTTTCTCGCGAATTGTCTGCAACACCTCGGGCTTGCTGTTGTCGAGGAAATCATACAGTCCATGTTCGAAGCGACGGATATCTTCCACCGCGAGATCGTCCAACAGTCCGTTGCTGCCGGCGAAGAGGAGGGCAACTTGTTTCTCAACCGGAATCGGCGAATAAGGCCCTTGCTTCAGCACTTCCACCCAACGTTTTCCACGGCTGAGCTGCGCCTGAGAGGCTTTGTCCAAATCGGATCCAAACTGCGCGAAGGCAGCTAACTCGCGATACTGCGCCAGATCCAACCGCAGCGTACCGGCAACAGAGCGCATGGCTTTAATTTGCGCGCTACCGCCGACACGGCTGACCGAAAGACCGACGTTGATGGCCGGGCGTATGTTCGCGTTGAACAGATCGCTTTCCAAATAGATCTGGCCGTCGGTGATAGAAATTACGTTTGTCGGAATGTATGCCGATACGTCTCCGGCTTGCGTTTCGATGAACGGCAGAGCGGTTAAAGATCCGCCGCCCTTTTCATCCGAAAGCTTAGCGGCGCGCTCCAGCAAGCGGCTGTGCAGATAGAATACGTCGCCCGGATACGCCTCGCGTCCTGGCGGACGACGCAGCAGCAACGAGATTTCCCGGTATGCGGCCGCGTGCTTAGAAAGATCGTCGTAGACGCAGAGAGCGTGGCGCTTCGAGTCGCGGAAATATTCGCCGATGGAGCAGCCGGCGTAGGGAGCAATGTACTGCATCGGCGCCGGATCGGAAGCGGTAGCCGCAACGACGATGGTGTATGCCATTGCGCCGTGCTCTTCGAGCGTTCTGACGACTTGCGCGACAGTAGAACGCTTTTGACCAATAGCAACGTAGATACAGATGACGTCCTGGCCGCGCTGATTGATGATTGCGTCGAGCGCCACAGTGGTTTTGCCGGTTTGGCGATCGCCAATGATGAGTTCGCGCTGTCCACGGCCGATGGGCACCATGGCGTCAATCGCCTTGATACCGGTTTGCAACGGCTGTTTCACAGGCTGGCGGTCTACGACGCCCGGAGCCAAACGCTCCAGCGGGTTAAATTCATGCGTGTCGATCGCACCTTTGCCGTCGATGGGTTCTCCGAGCGCGTTGACCACGCGGCCAACCATCGCTTCGCCGACGGGAATCGATATAATGCGGCCGGTGCGGCGGACCTGGTCGCCTTCTTTGACATTGCTGTAATCGCCTAACAGAACAACGCCGACCTGATCTTCTTCGAGGTTGAGCGCAATGCCCACCGTTTCCGGTCCGAATTCAACCAACTCGCCGGCCATGACATTCTCAAGTCCGTATAGACGAGCAATGCCGTCGCCCACACTGATGACCGATCCGGTTTCCGATACGTTCTCGACGGCGTCGAAGTTTTCGATCTCCGATTGCAGTACGCGCGAGATTTCATCTGCTCTGATTTGAGCCATAACTGTTCCTTTAAAACTATTGGTGAGCTGTTACCAACCGGCGGCGCATCTGCTCCAGACTGCCCCGGAGGGTCGCGTCATATTCTCTCGAAGCAACGCGCGCCCGGACCCCTGCCAGCAAGTTGGAATCCACGGCATAATGCGCCCGAATAAATTTTCCGAGCTTCGACCCGAGCGCATGCTCGATCTGCTCCTTCTCCTGGGCGTTCAACTCTTTCGCGGACGTAATTTCGGCCGGGATCCATCCCAGCCGTTCGTCCACGACCGCTTCGAACTCACGCCGCATCGCGTGGAGATCTGCCGTTCGGCGATGCGAAACGATCACTAGGAAAAAATTCTTAAGCAGCCGATGCAGGCCGAGAGCATCCGCGATTCGGGCAATCACGGCGTCTTTCCGCGGCCTCTTTACGGCCGGCGAAAGCAACGCGCGCTCAAGAGGCTTCGATTGCGAAAACAGCGAATCGATGCTACGGAATTGAGCAACCGCGTCCTGCGGCGATAACCCGGAGTTCGGCTTGAAAACGGCATCGGCCAAGGCCCTTGCGTAGTGGGTAGCGATGGCGCCGTTCACTAGTTCTTCCCTCTTTCGACGAGGTGGATGAAGTTTTGCAGCAGATTTTCCGGCTCGCCCTCCGCAAAGCGGTTTCGCAGCCGCCGCTCGGCTAGTTCGAGTGCAAGGCGTGCCGTGTGCTGCCGCAACTTCTGAGCCCCTTCCAGACGGAAGGCTTCGATTTCCGCAGCGACGTTGTTCCGAATATGTCCAATGTCGGCGTCTGCTTCCTGCCGCAGACGAACGTGTTCGCGTTCCCACTCGACGCGCGCCTGCTCTCTCATCCTTTGCACTTCTTCGCCAAGTGTCGCGAGTTTCCGGTCGACTTCGGAGTAGCGGTAATCAGCCTCCAATTTGAGACCGGTTGCATCCTTGATGGCCTTCTGAATATCCGCCGAGCGCGCATTGAAGAAACGCGGCGCAAACTTCCACAGGAACCAGGCGACCAGGATGGCGAAGATCGCCGTGTTCACGACCTTCCATTTCGTGATAGCGTCCAGTACAGCCGTTTCCTGCGCGGGCGTCTCCTGGGCGGCCTGCCCAAGCGCGGCGCTAAGGAGAATCACGCCGATGCTGGCGAAGAGCCGGGTCCCGCGAGCCGCCACTATGCAGCTCTCCGTTTAAGTAATGAATTCACGATCTGTTCGCTCAAAGCGTTGACAGTGGCCGCAACGTCAGCTTCCGCTTTCCGCACTTCGGCAGCGATCTGCAGCTTGGCCTCTTCGATTTGGCGGTCTGCTTCCGCGCGTTCCTGACCGATTCTCTGCGTCTGCTCCTGAATCCACTGCTGGCGGAGCTTTTCGTGCTCCTGGTGAATCTCGGCCCGAGCAAGTTGCAGGGCATGTTCGAACTCGGAAGTCTTCTTTTCGGCCGCATCAAAGGCGCGCTGCGCAAGCTCCCGAACGCCCTCGGTTTGCTTTCTACGCTCGTCGAGAATGCGCGCCATCGGCTTAAAGAAGACGCGCTGAAGGTAAAACGCGAGGAAAACAAAAAAGATGGCCGTGGGAATGGCCTTGATCAGGAGGTCAGCTAGGGCGTGTAAGGTCGCGTCCATCGATAGCTCTTTTTATTCGAACCTTCGCCTCGGAATACCTGGACAGTATCCCGGCGCGGGCTCATCGTCTTGGAAGGGAGAATGGGTACAGGCTCAAAGCGCCTGAGCGCACTACGAGTACACGGATTTCCCTATTTGTTTTACGCTAACACACGGCCGTTGGGCCATCGCTAGCTTACGATCGGCGGTTCCGTTCAAGCCGCTGAGAGCTCACCAGAGAGACATCGTTTGATGGCTACTTGGCAATCTCAGCCCTGTCTGTAGACACTGCGAGCGCGAGTTGCTTTCTTGCGACGAATGTTGACGTGATTTCAGGCGGCGATTTGGCGATTTTCAGGCGGCGGCTGGACATCCAGCTTGCTTTCCGCAACCTTCCGCTTCGTTTCTATGAGCTGAAGACGCTTTTCGGCATGCGCTACGGCGTATTTGTGCTGTTCGATGTCGCGATTTTCCTTCGCATCGCGACGTTCTTCCTGCTTCTCCGCCCGTTGCTGCGATTCAAAGCCAGCCTGCGCTTTGAGCCTCTCTTTTCTGTGCTTTGAGAGTTCGTTAGAGTAGCGCTGAAACGCCCGATCATGGTGCGCCTGGTAGCGTGTGTAGCGTTCGAGCTCCGGGCGCACAACCAGTCCGATTTCGGCATTCTTGACGTCTTCGCGGGAGCGGTCCATAAAAACGAAGCACGGGTCCTGGAGGTTGCGCGCTCGGCGCGACATCCAGAGCGATTCGGCCATTTTCTTGACCAGTTCCACTTCGAGTGTGCCGACCGGCTGTTCCTCCACAATGAGCTGGTCGAGAAAATCATCGAAGGTGTCCTGATCCTCGCTGTCGATGACTCGGAAGCGGCCAGTCAGGCCGTGGACCGCGCGATTTTGGGAGACCTTGGCTTTGCCTTCCGGAGAGGTCGGCCCGGTGGACTTTTGCGCATTCGCGCGATTGGAAATGAGTTTACGCCAGGAGCTAGGCATGCCCGAATTATGAAAGCAGGGCGTACGCGAACCGGCTGCCGGCAGAGTTAAACCGTTGTAAGTGGGGCGGATATCGGTGAGGCGATTTTTGTCACCCGCTTGCAAGGCGGCAAGCCTTGCATGTAGTGCGGAATTCGACGCCCATATTTAAGGTCGCTCGCTGCCAGATTGACGGAGGCACTAATGCCCGGAGTGTATGTGCCGGTGAGGGGCGTTATCGATACAGACGCGTCGCTTCATGCGCCTCCTGCTGAAAAGGGTATCCAGTCGCTTAATCAGAGCGGCAAGGTAACGAGGCCGGCGGTGGCCAGCGCACGCAACGCGATGGCGAAACCCAAGAACGTGATGAAAACAGCGGATGTGATGGGAAGCCAGCGCGTAATCACCCGGCCTTCGCCGCTGACGCGGGACATAAAGCGGCGCGCGTAAACCATCAACAGACCGATGGCGATTAAGACGGCAGCTAGTCCAATACTGAAAGCAAGAATAAGAAAAAGCCCGAACGCGATGCGGTGAAGAGCAACCGCGCTGAGCAAAACTACCAGAGCGGCCGGACAGGGGACGATACCGCCGGTAATCCCAAGAGCTAGCAGTTGACGGCGCGACACTTTGCCTGGACCATCGCGAGGCGCGTGCGAGTGCGGGTGCTGATGATGATGGGCATGGGAATGAGAATGCTCGTGGTTATGGTGGTGTTCATGCGGATGAACATGTCCATGCGGATGGGCGTGGCTGTGCTTACCGCGTAGGCGCTGAACAAACAGGTAAATTCCGAGGCCCGCAATGGTCAGGCCCGAGATAGCACCGAGCCAGGGGTAAAGCCGCTCAGGAACCACGTATCGCGACGCATAAAGGGTGACCGCTCCCAACAAATACACCCCTGCAGTGTGCGATGCAGTAACTATTAAGCCGAGCAGGCATGCATGCATGGCCGTCCCTTGCGACCCGACCAGATAGGCAGCGACAATCGTCTTTCCGTGTCCCGGCTCCAGTGCATGGAATGCGCCCAGGCCCGCAGCGATGAGGGCGGCCGTGAAGAGAAACCAGAAACTCCACTCGCGTTTGCTGACAAGCTCCGTAAATGCATTGCGCGGAGTGCCCTGACGATTGGCGGAGAGAGTTTCGGACGCCTTTCCAGTCTGTGCCTGCGTAGCCGCAGCAGCTTTGAACGGAAGGGTTCTTTCCGGCGTGCTTGCCGCCGGAACGCCAGCCAGACGTCTTTGCACGGCCGGCACAACGACGAAATCCATTTGAGCGCTGAGGTCTTGCGGCGGGCTGTTTAGCGTGCCGGTGGGATAGTCGGTAAGCTCCAGGCTTCTGTCTTTCGCGGGAACCGAACTGCCAGTCAGTTTGATGCCTTCAAGAGCTGAGGCAACTATCTCTTTCCAGCCCGCTCGATCTGGGAAGTTACTATCGCGATAACGCAGGCGCATGTCAGTTGGGCGATGCAAATCGTCGAGAGCAGCACGAAAGAGAAAACCCATCTTCATCGTCGGCAGGCCGCCAGCGCCTGGGGGAAAGATAACTTCGCGCGACAGGCTGCGGAGGCGTAGCTTGCGGCCGTTCAGTTCTAGCGATAGACCAGTTTTTAGAACTTCTTGCTCGCGTACGACGTACTTGCTAACGGCAGGGTCGCCTACCCTCGCGGGCATTCCGGTCTCTTGCATCTCCTGGAAGGTGGGAATCTCGGCCATATCAATCAGATACCGAATCTCGATATTGCTTGCGGCGAGTCTGATAGCAGCATAGTGGTTGATGCTGAAGTTCCCCATGGGATGGGCAAGCAACGACGCGGGCATCATGAGCGCGAGCAAGATGGACGCCGAGAGCGATGCGAACAGCCTAGTCATCTCGAGATGGTTTTCGCGATATCGAATTTCGGGTTAAGCGACATCAGCCGATCTGAATAGGAGCGCGAGGCCTCTCTACTGCCGCAGGCCGCAGCGATTTGAGCGGCGTGATAGTAGAAGAGAGGTTCTGGCGTACCAAGTTTGAGCGCCTTGTCGCTGGCAGTTTTGGCTTCTTGGACTCGCCCGTTTTTGAAAAGAACCCAGGAAAGCGCATCCCAGGTATAGACGTCGCCCCGGTTTGGAAGTTCGACTTGCATCAGTTCCAGAGCGACGCCGAGGTGCCGACCGTGATCGGCCAGCGCGAGCGCCAGATTACGATTCGTCTTCTCATTGGTTGCTTTTCCTAAGGTTTCGATGGTTTCGAGAAGCGCAGCTTGCTCCCGGGCCTTAGCCGGCAGTCCGGCGGCCGTGTAAAGGTTCTCGAGCGCGGAGGCGTATTCAACCAACGGCACAATCGATTGTGCGTGCAGATAACTTTTAACTGCCGCATCAAGCCGGCTTTGTGCGGCTTCCACACGCCCCAAGCCGGCGAGAGCGCGATGGAGGCTGGGGAAGAGAGCTATTGCAGAGCGGTAAGAGTCAGAGGCCTGGTCAAGATGACCAGTCTTGAAGTACATGTCACCTAGCTCGGCCCAGCACCAAGCAACAATCTCAGGCTGAGAATCGCCGGCTGCAATCGCATCGTTCATCAGCTTAAGCGCGCCTTGCGCATCGCCGGTTACAAAGCGGAAATACGCCAGGCGGTTGTAGCTGGCTAAGTTTGGACCCAAAGCGAACATCTTCAAATAGGCTTTTCCAGCCTGCTCGTATTCGCCGAGTTCCATAAGCGCGTCACCGAAATTGCCCCAAGAGCCCTGATCTGACGGCGCGTACTTGGTCATATCTTCCGCACGCTCGGCGACGGAGCGAAAATCGTGGCGCTGCAGATCGATCTCGTTCTTAAAGCGCAATCCCAGGAAGCTGCCGCCGTCGTGTTCCAACATTTTGTCGACAAGGTTGCCGGCTAAATCCAGATAGCGGTAATCAGCGGACTCGCGCAGTTTCTGCAGGTAAGTGGAGATCAAGCTGGCGCGCAGCCGCGAGTCATCCGGCGAGGACGCAAGCAGACGTTCGTAGGCGCGTATCCGCTCGTCAGTAGAAACGTGCGAAAGCTCGATGGCTTTGCGGCTGCCCATTGACGGTATGGAGACACTGGCGGGCTGCTGAGCCGGCAAAGAGGAACTGCTCAATAAACCGGCGAAAAGGAGCAAAGCGGCGGCTCGCACTGTTCACCGAATTGGTTGAGACGGCTGATTCCTGCCCGGCAGTGTTGCAAAGGCTGCGAGCGCCAGGTGAGAATCCGGAAACAACTGCAATGCTTCCTTGAGCAACGCTTCCGCCCGGTTCGCATTGCCAACTTTCAACTGCAATCTGGCGTTCTGGGTCATCAGCCAAGCGCGCTCATCCAGGTCGGTCTGGGCTGTTCTGCGGGCGGCTTCTTCGAAAAATTCAATAGCTCCTTCGGGATCGCCGAACAGTTCCCGCAAGCACGCCGCCTTAGTGAAACCCAAACTGCTTCCCGACCGGAGATCAAGAATCCATTGCGCGTCACGCTCGGCTTCATCTAAGTGACCGAGCGCGATGTTCGAGTCCACTAACAATCCCCAGATGCCGATATCGTCGTGATTGTGACTGTTCAACTCAGACGCCAATTTCAGAGCCTCCGCAAAGTGATGCTTACCCAGCAGGACAGTGACTTGCAGTTTCCTGGTTTCGTAATTGCCGGGCGAAAGCTGAATAGACTGCTGGAGCGCCTCATCCGCCCTGTCGTAAAGCTGAACGTCTCCGTTATCGCGAGCCCACCTGCACAACGCAAAAGCGAGTTCGTTGTAGGCCTGAAAAGACTTTGGATCGGATTGGGTACGCTTCTTCGCTAAATCGACTCTTCTCTGCACCGGAGAAGTACTTGCACCAACATTCTCAGCGCGGGTAGTTGAGATAACACAGAGTATAGAGATCGCGACCAGCAACCGGTAGCGCATGACGCCTTCGCCGCCTTTCTAAACACCGATCAGTTGATTGGACAAGGTGCACCGGAATTCATGGTGCAGCCAGCTTCACCCGGATCGATATGACGTCTGTTGCGTCCGCTCTGAGCGAACGCTTCGTACGGGAATGTCTCCTGATACGGCAGATCGTTGGTATTCACCCCGTCGCCGAGCCTGTTATTCGGCGAAACGTTGAATCCGTTCGCAAGCACCCCCGCTACTACTCGCAGCGATATATCCGTGACGTCATCCGAAACACGGCGGCCGTTTGGATATCCGGCGGCATCTCCGGCCAGCAACCCCAAACGCCTGCGGTTCGCTTGCGGAGTAGGCGGGATTCCAGTGTTGAGCCGCAGCAAATCGGCTACCGGGCCAGCGGGCGTGCCTGGCGCTGCAATGGGCGGGAGATATTCCACCAGCGGTAGAAGATCCGTGCGAGGAGGCGCAGGGATGTTGATCCCGTAGACAGCGTTTACCACTCTTGCCAAAAGTGGGTCCAGATCGTAATGTGCAAACTGCGAATCGCTTATCGGCTGGCTCATACTCCAAAAATCCTTGTCGCCTGTCCCGATGATTAATTCGTTGATCAATGGATTACCCATCCGCTGCACTTGGGACCAGCCGCCCGATGCCGCAGAGGGAAGCGGCGAGCGGCGAACAAAGATGCGCGGCCTGGAGGTTGTGCCCCAAACTCCAATCGTCGCGGCAGGATCAGTGGCTGCGACCTGCGTTCCGGTGCGAGTCAGCATCGCGATGGGAACTTCGATGGCAATAGTGTTGACGTTATACCCGGACACAGTATCCGAGGCGGTGTTTACGTTGTCGTTGGCGTCCTGCGCCGGGGAAAGCACACCACCTCCCGCTGCCTGACGGAAATTAAGTGAATCAAAGGCAGCGCCAAGATCGATATAGAACGGATCGTCCACGGTGCCGGCGAACACTCGAATGCCGTTACCGAGGCTATAGACCCCTTGTTGAGCTAGCGCCGGGTAATTGGGCATCGTCCGTGGGCCAACGTTGGTCGGCACAGCATACAAGGAGCCACTCGCGGCGTTCGTCAGCGGAGTGCTGACGCCATTCTGCACCATGTTGACGGTATATGTCTGGCTCAAATTCAAGCCGGCCGCGCCAGCACCAGAGAGCGCTGTAATCGCCGGGGGAACAATTTGAGTACCCGGCGCAATCGGAGGAGGCGAATTGGGCGGCGCATTTATGCCGGTTCCGGCGCCGACAAAGCGCGGTGAATATAGGGGGAGCCGTGATATGAGTTTGGAATTGGAACTGGAACGCAACGTTCGGTAACGCAGTGTTTGTGTTATCGATGAGGATGGAGTACAGAACGTTGTCGTCAAACGGGAAATAGTTCGGGCCATTGCCCGGCTCAAGAAGCGGATCTACATTGAGGATCAGCGTTACTTTTGTCGGGTCGTCATAACTGACAAAAGCAT
Organism: Terriglobia bacterium; assembly: GCA_963846025.1. Taxonomy (GTDB): domain Bacteria; phylum Acidobacteriota; class Terriglobia; order Bryobacterales; family Bryobacteraceae; genus Bog-105. The sequence goes on from CAWJUG010000013.1 coordinate 503,392, forward strand.
AGATGTCTGTGATGTCCGCTTTCGTGTCGAGGGCAGTTATTGGAGCTTCCCGATGGCTGGCGGCGAATCCGACTGGCGTGGTGGCCAATGTTCCTGCGAGAACCACGCTGATAAGAGGTCTAAAACTGTTCATGGCATTTCCTCCCTAGTCCCTGGAACGAGCCGCGATGCGAAATCGCGACTTTGACACTGCTACAAAGGCGAACCCGAGGATGGTGATCAGCAGAGGAGCGGGCTCTGGAACGGATGTAAGCTGGTCGGTGATTTTTCCGCCAGACGCCGGCCCGAAGGTGCCGTCCAGGACCAGATCGTCTGTGAGGTTCAAAAAGAAGGGCGGGTCGAACTTAGTCGAGTCCTGGTTCTGAACTCCGTCGTCGGTGAGCAGGGTTCCGGTGTGTCCGGCACAGCCGTCGACGCCATCAGAGCCGAAGACGCCACCCTCGCAGAAATTTTGGATGTCGGATACCGCGCCACCTCCCGATTCCGATGCGCCCGATAACGTTATCACCTCGCTTACGTAAGTAGCACCGGTGATGCTGTAGGTGAACATGGTCTCGTATATTGTTCCGGCGCTCGCTGCCAGATTGACGGAGGCACTAATGCCGGGAGTGTATGTGCCGGTGAGGGGGGTTATCGACACAGACGCTGAGTTTATTTGTGCCGCCCCCGCGCTGCCGCTCAGGTCTCGGAAGTTAAATAAAGTGTTGCCGCCGATAGTGCAGCCGCCCGCGCCTAACGCGATGTAGCTGGTTAGTGAACCGCTGACACAAGAAGCGGCCGAGGTTAAAGGGGCAACCGCAGTACAGAATATCGCTAACGCGAAGACTCGCTTCATGCGCCTCCTGCTGCAGATATACGTAATAAAGCTAAGTTCGGATTTGCCGATACCCGCAGTATGACCAGTTATATCTCTAAGCGAGACATATTATGCCTAAACTTTTGGCGGGCTAAGTACTAGTACTGCAAAGCGTAAGACTGACGTCACTTAGGCTTGCTGATGAGAGTGGGCTGACTTACATTTGAGCGTAGCCAGCGCACCGCAGCTATTGGCCATTCACCTCAGCCTGAGAAATGTTGACGAAGACGGGGAACGAAGTAATGCCGGAGCCGCTTACAACCAAAATGTAATTGCCCGGTTTCACTGCTGGATTCAAGGTGAAATTGACAGTCTCCGGCGTGGACCCACCGGCGACGCTAGTGGAGCTCCAATTCGTGGTCCGACAGTAATACACGTTGCCGTTGGGGCTCGCCAGCCGGACGATCGGGTAGTTCTCGTCGCTCTGGACGTCATCGCCGTAGGCCGACCCATTGGATTGACCATTTAATTGCTGGCCGGTGAGAGCGAAGACTCCCGCTCCGCTATAAGCGACTTTGTTGACGACGGGACGTAATGACGGATTCGGTGTCCCATCTGGCGTGTAAATCCAGAGTTGGTTGGAATTACCGTCATTAAAGAGTAACTGTCCGTTCGGGAGCACCAGCATGCGCGCGATATAGGCGGGAAGGAAGGAAAGGTCATCGGGAATGGCCGGAGAGACAGGTGCGAGCGTTCCGGCTGTTGGATCGAAATCAAACAGTTGCGTTGGGTTGCTAAAGATACCTCCGAATACCAGTCCGAGACCTGCGGCCGTTGTGGTCGCCGAGGCTGCAGCGGACCCGTTATTATTGCCGAGGGTGATTTGTGAGACGGAGTCTACACTGGCAATGTAGTCTCCCGAGGGAATCGAAGTAGTCTTGCCGTTGGACTGCGCAACTGCCCAACCGGGCTGCAGACCGGCGGTGGACGGAATGTTCGTGACGACGGGAGAACCCGCAGTTGTATTTCCGACGGAGGTTACCGGATTCGGCCCAGCGTCGGCAGCTAACATGACGTGTCCATTCGGCAACAATGCAGCGGGAGCGTCGTCGGCTCCAAAAAGAGCGTTGTTAATGGTCCCGAAGGGGTTGCTCAGCGTGCCCAGTACGTCAGGTCCCGCCGCCCAGGTGTTCGTCGATGGCGTGTATAGAGCCGTGTGCTGATTAGCGCCTATCACCAAAGCGCGGCCATCCTGCAAGCGCAGTACAGGACCAAGCTCCTCTCCAAGCGCACCGCTGCTTAGGACCGGAAGTGTGCCATTAGCGGTTCCGTCAGCGGGAGTGATCCCGGTCCATATATTCGCCGATGGATTATAGAGTTCCGCGTAACCCGTACCTGTTGCAACGGCACGAAAGAGATCGTAAGTCAGAACCGACCCGTCGCCCATCTTGGTCCAACCTTCTTCGTCGCTGCGATCGTTATAGAACTTCTTGGCCGCCAAACTCCATGAATCGGACGCGATCGAATATAGGAACGTCGAGTTGTTGAAAATGTTGCCTGCGAGAATGTTCCCACCCGGGATTAAGATCGACGGATCATCACCGAAGCAGCTTACGACTGGCCCTCTAAACACCACCGCTGCACTTGGGCCCGTGGCGGTAGCGGCATTCGAAATATGTACTTGTGTCGCGGAGTCCACACTGGTGACTTTGGCGCCAGATGGGATTCCGGTACCCGTGACTGTCCACCCTACTTGCATGCGATCGGTCGAATAGATACCCGTGATTACGGTAGAACCGGCGGTCAACTGAACGTCTGACGTGACGTTGCGCGTGCCGCAACCCGATTGGCTTGGGTAGGGTGTAACCAGCGACCAACTGTTTGCTACGGTATCGTAGATCTCATCTGACGCGGCGATGTTTGCGTCGTAATATGGCCCGGTATACTCGCCTCCCAGCACCCAGAGATTGCCATTTGGAAGCACCTGAGAAGCGAAGTACAAACGGGGGATAACCATAGGCGCAAGAGTAGTCCAAGTGCCATTTACATAGCTGCCGTGTGTATCTGGAGTCAGCTTGAGCCAATGCGCACTGTCGTCGCCGCTCAGCATTATTACGGTCCCATCAGTCAGTAACACCATTGTGCCGAGAGAACCCGCAGGTGACATGTTAGTTAGCGGAGTCCAGCTAGCAGCAAGGCCGGGATTGGCGGAGAACAAGGAGAGAGATACAGCTAAGCAGAATCCGAAGATTCCAAGCCATCGTTTGGGCATAGGACCGATTTCACCTTTGGGAAATGTTGATGATGTAACTGCGACGGCTAGTATACGCCCACTTGATTTCTATTACCAGCGCCAAACCGGTTCGACGATTAATTTTTATCGGATAGTTTCTTCGCAACGAAGCTTGATAAGTACAATTTCGGGCGGGCAGTTCAGGCGCACGGGCAAAGACGAGCAACCGATGCCGCCGCTGGTATACCCATGCATGCCGCTGTGGTTCCAGTGGCGATAGGTATAGGCGCGGGGACACTTGGCGTTGATGCGGACAGCGCCGATCTTGGGCACTCGAACCTGACCTCCGTGCGTGTGGCCGCAGAGATACAGATGCACACCGAAATCGGCGGCCTCCTGATATAGTTCGGGCGTATGTGCCAGGAGGATTTTGAAGGCGTCAGCGGGAACAGGGATCATGGCGCCCGGCAAATCGTCACATTGATGATCGAACGGATCGTCGACCCCCGCCAGCCAGATAGATTGCCGCCCACGCTCGATTTCGACAGCTTCGTTGATCAGCATACGAACCCCTAGCTTTTCGAGCTCAAATGCGATGGCAGACTCATCGTGGTTGCCGAGAATTCCGTAGATACCATGGCGCGAACGCATGCCGGGCAAGAGTTTGCGAATGCCCCGGTACACTTCGTCACAGGGCCCCTCGTCCTCAAAGCGATAATCTCCCGTGATCACACATAGATCAGCTTCAACGGTATCGAGCAGCGACGCCACGATTTCTGAAAGGCCATCGACGCCGTCAATGTGCAAATCGGAGAGGTGCAGGATTCGAAACCCGTCAAAAGCGCGGGGTAGATCGGGGAAGCAAATCTCGAGTTCTGTGACCACAGGAGCCAGCGCCTGTTGTTGACCGCGGTCATATAAGCCGAGAATTTGCAATCCAGCTTTAATAAGAGGCGTGATGTAACGCTTTTCGTGGCGGCGGAAGAAAGATTTCGTGTGGATTTTGCCACCTGCGCGGGCAAACCTTTCTTCTACTGCTATTCGCAGGCGCAATCGCTCGGCGAGCGTACGCTCCTCAACGGTAGTCTGCATATCCTCCGATAAAATAATCGACTTTTCGTGTGGGGCGGTTTAGGGTCGGCCGCTGTAGCTTCGCGACCCAATTTCAGTATTGCACTGACAAGTGGCGGAGGCGGGCTAAAAGCCGTTCAGAGAGGGGCTGCGCCGGAAGGCCCTGGCCAGGCTTGTCAAGCCTGGCTCTGGACTTTGGACATTTCTGGATGGAGATGGCTGCTGAAACGGAGATGGGAAGCGTTAGGGACCTACATATGGAATGTGCGAATTTTGTGTGTTGCCCGAGTACCAAGCCATTGGCTCGCCTTGAGCGTGCAGCACATAGTCAATGGCAGCCCGTAAACTCACGTTATTCCAGAGATAGCGTGTGCTCCCATGCTGGGCCCAAAATCGCCGGCGCTGGGTCTCGGGCAACTCGCGGCGTAATGCCCGTGTAGCATAGGCCTTGAAATCGGAAAGCATCCGCTCCGGAGCGGTATCACCGGCGATAACGGCGTGCGCATGAGTCGTCCGGATATGTATCGCATGGGCGAACCATTGCCGATGCTGGCACACCGAGCGAATTGCCTCGAGAGTAATGTGTCGGGCCTGCTCATCCAAAATCCAGGGCGTCTCATTTAGATGCACTCGCCACCAGGCCTGTCGCTCAGGGTTAAAAGGCAACATCGGAGTGCAGGCACGAGAGTGCCGGGCATCTACCCAGCCCTTTTCCGAACCTGGCAAGTGCGCACCGTAGGTTGAGAATGTGAGCAGGTAAGCCAGCGCCGGCACATAAAATCAGTATCCGATTGAGTTCGGATGTCTCAGCATCCCGCAACTAAGGTCGCTGACGCTCCCCACTCCGTTTCAATATAGCCGGCATATTAAGTGCTTCTCAAACCTGAAATGTCCAAAGTCCAGGGGCCGGAAGGCTCCAAACAAACTGCGAATCTCCTCGCTTCACGATCCATTGATTGTTGCCTTGCTGTAGAGAGCTATCGGCGGGGAAAATCTGTAAGGTCATACTACGCGGTAAAGACGGCATCGAAAAGACGGCGCATCTTCGCGCGAAGCGCGTCCAACTCACCTTCAAGCGTGTCGGCGGTGGGATGATCTACTGCCCAGCGGTGAACCAAATCGCGAACCATGTCACGTTCGGACGGCGCTACGGGCAGTTTCTCTTCCGCCCGGCCCGTGACTACGCGGATGGCGTGATCGAGCGCGCGGAAGAACGTGGTCGCTTGCCTGAGGAACTCGGCATCGGCTCGCTCCAAGTGCCCCATCTTCTCGACGACGTCGATCCGTTCCGGCGTGTTCAAAGTCTTGAAGAACATACCAGCGCCTTTCAGGCGCAAGTACATCAGGATAAAGTCGGCGTCGTAGTAGCCGCCTTCACCGGCTTTTAAGGGAGTCGCCTGGCCCTGCTCTTTTTGCAGGCGCATCCGCATCTGCCGCAGGTCCTGGCGGGAGCGCCCGCTTTGTCCATAAGCCCGCCAATCCACCTGCTGCAATTCTTTAAGAAATTCGGTGGCACGCTCCACGTCGCCCGCTACGGCGCGCGCTTTCATGTAGGCGATGCCCTCCCAAGCTTCCGCCTTCATCGAGAAGTAGTCAACGTACTTGGATTCGGTTTGCACCAGCATGCCTTCCCGGCCATTGGGACGGAGACGAGTGTCCACGGACAGAATGGCTCCCTCACCCGAATAAGCCGTAAGGATGTCAAGCAGATGCTCAGCGACGCGCGTCCAGAAGCGCTGGCGCACCGATTCGGAATCGGAAATGATAAAGAGAAGATCGGCGTCTGAACTGAGATCGAACTCGCGCATGCCGAGGCGACCTAACGCGACGATCATCATTTCGCTCTGAGGATCTACGAAAGGCTTGTCCGGCGTGGCGTGAGCCCGGGCGTGGGCCACGGCTTGCTCGCGCGCAATCCGATACGCACGGTTGATCAGGAATTCGGCCAAAGCCGACGTCTCGTCCAAGGTGTGGAATACCGACTCCGGTAAACACACCCGGCCGACTTGAATGCGGAACATCTCTCGACGGAAAAAGTGCCGCAATCCGTCGATGTCATTGAGCGGACCCGCCAATGCTTCAAAGGGCCACGCCTGGTCTGGAAAATCTATTGCCCGGCGGACCTCTTCGAGGAGTTCCGGCCTGCGAACCAGTTGGTCAGAGAGATAGGGACTCAGCTCAAAGATGCTGGCCAAGGCGTCGGATACGGCCGGCTGCTGATCCAACAGCTCAAGATACGCGGGTTGTTCCTGCAAACGCTCGAGAAAAGACGCGAGAACCTGATCGCAACGGGAGACACCGCGCTTCCGTAGCCGGGCAACAAGGTTTGGGGCCGATTTTTCGAGCGAGTCGAAAGACTCGTGGAGGCGTGTGGGTTCCGGGCTTGGATTGAGCATCGCGGGCACCGTCTCCGTGTGCGAGACGGCATGGTTCGGGGGCGAATAGTAAAGCGGCCTCTGGGCGTGGACGATGGCATCGTAAATGCCCTGTACATTTTCAAGATGCTGATTTAGAGTTTGCAGCAGCAGGGCGGACGGAGTTAATTCGGAATTGGGCGGCAGATCGCTAAACGGCATACGGCGCGCAATGCGATCGAGATCTTCTGTGCTTGCGGGGAGCGCGTGAGTCTGGCGATCGTCTTCTATCTGCAGGCGGTGCTCCAGATGACGCAGAAACTGATAGGCACTTGTCAGGCCGGACCACTCTCTTTCCGAAAGAAGATGCTTGTCATGCAAACGAGAAAGCGCAAATAACGTGCTGCCGGACCGGACAGAAGCTTCGCGGCTTCCATGCAAGCGCTGCATGCATTGAACAAGAAACTCAATATCGCGAATGCCCCCGCGCGTAAGTTTCACGTCGAGATCGTTTTTCTTCAGCTTTCTTTGAGCAATCTTTTCACGAATGCGCTCTCGGGCCTCAGACATAGTCTCGATTGTCGAGAAGTCGACGGTAGTGGCGTAGATGGAGCTCTCGACGGAGTCGAGCAGCGCTTGTCCGACGGCTTTGTCGCCGGCCGCCACCCGCGCTTTGATGAGCATCTGGAGTTCCCAATCGCGCGCTCGCCGGGCGTAGTATTCTTTTGCGGCAGCGAGTGAAATGCAAACATCGCCCAACGTCCCTTCCGGCCGTAGGCGCAGATCAACGCGATAGCACATGCCTGCCGCCGTATAGGTGCTGAGCAAACTCGTGAGCTGGTTCGCAACCTTCTTGAAAAATTCTTTATTGGTGAATTTCTGAGGACCTGAAGTCTCGCCGTTGTCGCTGTAGAGGAACATCAGATCGATGTCAGAGCTGTAATTGAGTTCGCGGCCACCCAATTTACCCAACGCCAGAACGGTGAAGGTAGCATCCTGCTCACCAGCGCCATCTGTTTGAGCGAGAGGGCGTCCGTAGCGCATTGCGACTTCGTCGAAGACGGTTGTCAAGGCACATTCAAGGAGCGCGTCTGCAAGGTCCGAAAGCTCTTGCGTAATTTCAGCCAGAGGCGCGAGGCTTAACGCATCCCGTACGACCAGGCGCAGCAGTTCCTTGCGCCGAAATAGAGCAAGCTCGAAGGCGGTGGGGACTGCGATACTGCGCTGCCGCAAAAACAGCAAAAGATTCTCTTTGTAGTCAATGAACGAGCGCGCACGATGGATCTCGCCGATGCTCCAGATCCACTTCGGATGCCGAATCAGCTCTTCAGCCAGGAAATGGCTGAAGTTGAAGATCGTCAGCAGCCAACGCATCCGGTCTTTGTCTTGACTTAGCTGCTGCCAGATGGCGGGGTGACGCTTCGAAAACTCATCGACTCGATGAGTAAGCTCTTTTGGGTCGGGAATTCTCTCGCTCTCGCCCTGCCAAGCCGACAGATTTTCTATGTCGACCGCATTAGCGGACGAGCGTTGCAGCAACGGCGTAGTAGTGGATTCGTCAAACAGGCGGCGGCATCCTGGACAACTTGGTCTACGAAGCGATTATATCTTTGCAACGTGTCAATTTACTTATCGGAAGAGACACGAATTTCTTTGCGTTCACGACAGGACTGATAAATGCCGAGGACAACTGCAAGGGCGCGGTAGCCCTCCTCGCCATCGACTAGCGGGTTACGTTTTGAGCGGATAGCCTGGGCGAAATCTTCGAACTGCCGCTCAAAGGGTGTAAGGCTGATCGCCATAGGATCCGAGGCCCCAGAAGCAACATTCGATGCGAGGGGTGCGGGATCGAGGTGGTTCGCCTCCTGGTCATCGAAAACGTCCCAACCGGTTAGCCGATCGCCGGAGATGATGGCCGAGCCTTTTGTGCCGTGGATCTCTATTCGCTCTGTGTAACCGGGCCAGAATGCAGTCGCCGCTTGAATGACACCATCCGCGCCGGATTCATAGGCGAGGAGCGCATTGACAACATCCTCCGATTCAATCTTGTGGCGAGCGCCGATTTGCCACATGCCGAAGACGGAAGCGACCGGGCCCATCAGATAGAGCAGAACGTCGACCTGATGGATAGCTTGATTGATAAGCGCGCCGCCGCCTTCGGTTTGCCAACTCCCTTTTATGGGTCTCGAGTAATATTCATCGCTGCGAAACCATTTGACATACGCATCTGCTTGCAGCAACTTGCCGAGCCGGCCAGCGGTGAGAGCGCGTTTTAGGAAAATGGTGGAGTCGTCGAAGCGATGTTGACTAACAACGCCGAAGGTAATGCCGGCCGCACGCGTCAGCTCCAGCATCTGACGTGCATCGTCCAGGTTTGTAGCCATCGGCTTCTGCACCAAAATGGCCCGCCCGATTTCGGCACAAACGCGAACCGGCTGCAAATGAAAATCAGGGAACGCGGTGACATCGATATAGTCAAGTCCCGGATAACGGCAGAGGTCTATGTAATCGGAAAAGAATTCGGCGCCCCAACGGTTCGCAAATTCACGTCCGCGCGCTTCGGTCTTGTTTGAGCACGCAACGACCCTGAAGCCGATGTTCCGATACGCTTGCGCGTGCTTATTTGCGATTGCGCCGGTGCCTAAGATGCCGACTTTCATGGTCTAGAGTCCTGTATCCGTTCCACAGATGGCAACCTCCAGTCCTGCTTCTTGAAAGAAAGCCGCTTTGACGGCCAACGCGCGATTCGCGGTTTCCGCATCATTGCCATACGCAACCTGGATGTGATTGGCTTTGTGCCGGGCCATCATCTGGTCGCGGGAAATACCGTAGAGCACGGCGTGCATAATAGGCCACTGCGGCGTGGTGATGCGCCAGCGGCGTTCGGTCTCTTCCTGAGGCAACTTTATGACGCGTGCGCGACCAAGATCGGCTTTGAGTTTGCCGCCTTCAATGAAAACACGGCTCCAAACGATTTCACCGGGCTTGCTGACGCCTTTCAAGGATCCGCCACCTAGTCTGAAATACATGGGGGGCTGTCGCTGACTTACACTGCCCGCATACCCGCCGATGTTGTGCGCCGGAGGCACAGCGCCCGAAATCTCAAACACCCAAACAAACTCTTCGCCATAGTATTCGCCGTAGCGCAAATCGTGCAGAGTGGTTTCTGGAGGCAATCCGAGGGCGTTCCAGACTCGATTGGTGACCACGGCGTCAAATCCGGCGCACTCATCCACTTCGTTGAAGTGCGGTAATGGTTGGCCCTCGTACAGGACCCGCCCAGCGGCCGAACGCACGGGCGGACGGTCGGAATTATTGAGCAGGCCTTCAGCGAGATCAGACGCGGGCGTCAGATCTTTCAAGCCTTGCTGATACTGAATGCCAATGGCCGCGCAGCCAAATTCATCGGCAATTCGCAGCGCAGCGATGTACATGCGGCATTGATCTAGAATCTGCGCGTCCGTAAGATCGGCTTCGGGATTTGTTCCTGTGTCGAACTTGAGACCCTGCCTATCGAGCCACTCACGTACTTCCTGCGCTTCCGCGTCAGAGATGCAGCGCATCCCGGCGTATAAAGCCGATTGACTAAGGCGCTCCTTATAAACGCCTGTGGGGTTCAGAAGATGATCAGGGACGATGGCATTGAACATCCCCATACAGCCTTCGTCGAAAATGCCGAGAATCGCTTTCTCACGCTTGAGCTGTTTTGCGAGCGTCGTTCCAAGTTCGCGCGCCTGCGCGGGCGGATGGAGTCCCTTGAGCGGACGAACATGGGCGTCGCTGTGGCGGGCGGGGCGGCCATGCAGCCAACCTTCTAAACGCGACAGGAAGTACTCGTCATGAAAGTCTTCCGACCATAGCGTGGAATATGAAACGCCGGCTTTAGTGAGTGACCCGTTCAGGTTTAGCATCCCAACCAAGCCGGGCCATTGACCGCTCCAGTTTGCGATCGTCAGAATGGGGCCTTTGTGCGAGATCAAGCCGTGCAAAATGTGATGGCTGTACTGCCAGACGGCCTCCACCACGACCAGGGGCGCGTCCTCGGGAATGTCGCGAAATATCTGCATCCCATATTTCTGCGAATCAATGAATCCATGCTTCTTTGCTTCATCGAAAGGGTGCCCGCGCTGCACGTCGAAGCCGAAAGCTTCTAATTGCGTCAGTAACTGCTTTTTCGGTTTGCTCCTGCGCAGGCCAACAGACTTGATTCGCCGAGAGACGCAAGTCACCGCTTGCGACCAGGATCACGGATGCGGGCATCGCCATTTATTCTTGCAAAAGCCCCATCACCGCGTCGTGATGAATCGTCAGTAGTTCCAACCCAGCGACACCTGGTAGGTGCGCGGCGCTACAAAATGCGTTCCGCTGAATGTCGATAAGAAGTTGTAAAGCGCCTCATCGTTCGTTATGTTGATGGCGGTAAATTTGAGAGTTGTCTTGAGCTTCTCTTTGCGAAACAGATTATCGGTTCCAATGGAAGCGTCGAACAGATTGCGTGAAGCGATGCGCGGCGGATTGTGATCGGCGTTGTAGGTACCTGGAAGTGGAATGTTCAGACGCGTAGCGCCGTAATTGTTGCTGGAGCAAGAGGTAATTGCGTGCACCGCGGTCGCCGCCTGATTGCCACAGTAAAAGCCAATAGCTGCCTGCTGGTCTGCGTCTAGCGCCAAAGCATCATTGAGGTCTGTTACGGCTCCCGCAACCTCGCCGCTATCGAATCTCCAGGTGAAAGCAATCCAGGGGCCGTTTTTCCCGTATTGATACCGAAGAAATGTAGTTTGCTGAAGCGCCTGGTCATGATCAATGCGAAACGCGCCGACATCAAGCGGCGAGTTGAAGATGAGACCGCCGTCTTCGGGTCCGAAGAAGCGCGCACGTGTATGTCCGAGCGTTGTGTAAGCCTGAAAACCATGCAAGTTGGAAGTGGAGACACGCACTGAGACGCCATCGATTTTTGACAGACGCCAGGAGATGGGAAACGCAAGCGAGGTATTAAACAACGTGTCGAAGTCGAATGCATTCTTCGTGTATTTCCAGAAGTATCCTGCATCGATCTGCACGTATCGTTTTACTGCCTGCTGAAGACCGGCTGAGTATTGATTCCGGTGTCCCGGACGAAGCGGCTGCGCGCCGAAAGCGCCCAAAGCGTTTGTGGCCAGGCCGCCCACGCCTGTCTCGCTGGAAATAAGAAGATTTTCGTTGTAAGGCGTTTCGAGAGAACGCGTGTAAGAAGCGCGGAATACGGTAGCTGTCGGTTTGAACATATACGACAATCCGATTCGTGGTTCAACGAGATTGTCTTTGGAGAGACCGTCGTAATTATCGAAGCGCAATCCCAAACTTAGCGACAGGTTCTTGATCGTAATCTGATCCTGGGCGTAGACGGCCTGCTCGTTGACGTTTCCGCGGTCGTGGAACATGAAATACGACCCCCCGCGCGTGAGATCGAAAGGAATCAGGCCGGGCGAAAGGTTCGGATTAACAACGTATCCGAGGCCTGCGCATGCATTGGCATTTCGGATTGCCGGATCAGTGACCGCGCTGCCGGCGGACGTGAGACATACAGGGTTGTAGGCGGGATCCGTGATAGCCAAGGAATCGCTCTCGATCAAGCGTTCTTGCATGATTTCAGTACCGATTTTCAAGTTGTGCACGCGGTTGGCATAGGAAAAGTCGGCGCGTGTGCCCCAGTTAGTCAAGTGCCGGTCTTGGCCCACGGTTGCAGGCGTATCGTCGAACGGATCCCGGCTGGGGTAGTAATTGATTCGATCCTGGCGAACGAATGGATCAATCGTCAGCAGCGTGCTTGGCGAAAATGTGTGCTGATAACCGAGCGAGTAACTTTGCGTCTTCGCTTGCTGACGCTGATCCTGGGATAGCTGATCGTAGGTATCGGGAATCTGAAACCAGTTGCGAGCACCGAACATGTCAAGGTGAAGCGAATCGCGGCTGCCGGGCTGATAGTCGACCCGGTCGAAGATGGTTTCATTGTTCCCGATATCGTGGAAGGGCGCGAATTCCGGGCTATCAAGGAAGCGGCCGGTTCGGCTGCTGTTAACAATAAGGAAATTACCCCATTTGCTGCCACCGACGCCAAACGTCGCCTCTTCGCCGATGGTGCCAAACGAGCCATAAGTTGCTTCGAAGCTCGCCGATGGCTTTTGACCAAGGCCTGAGCGCGTAACTGTGTTGACGATTAGACTCGTCTTGTCGCCGTATTCAGCGTTTGGCGCCGTACTAACTAATTCCAGAGATTGAAACGCGTTCGGCGGCAGTTGTGTAGAGAACGTCTTGCTCTGCTGATCGCTTATCGGTTGCCCATCCACGACATAGGTGGTTTCGCCGTGGTCACCCTGCGGGTGAAAAAAGCCATTTGAATCGGCGACAACGCCGCCGGAAGTCAGCGTGATGGCATCACTCAGCCCTTGTCCGGTCGTGGCCACGGGCAAGTTAGAAATCAAGTTTCGACTTACATCGGTGTGTTCAGTCGGCACGTTTTCGAGCACCTCCTCGGCGGCCGAGACATTGACGGTTTGAGAGGACCCGGCGAGCGTGAGCGCCGCTTTGACTTGAACCGGCACTTGCGTATGGAGCGCGAGATCCTGAGTGTAGGCCTGAAATCCCGGCGCAGAGACTTCCAAGCGGTACTGATTCATGGGTACATTTGTAAGCCGGAACCCGCCATCAGAAGCTGATTTTGTTGTCTCCTTGTAATTTGTCAGTGCATTGCTAAGCGTGACTTCCGCGCCGGGCACTACAGCGCCACTAGGATCAACGACCGTCCCCTGTACCGTCCCACCGTTCCCGGTGGCTTGCGTCCCGTCTGCCAACGCATTCGGAATGTAAAACGCGAAAATCAGGATTGTCAGCCATCCTGCGGGCTTCATCAAATGAATCAAGATACGACTCCTTATCGAATTTCCTTAGAACAATGGGCATTACGGCCGAAGATCGGCCGTTCAAAGGGAACTAGCTAAGAGAGGGGTTCGATGGAGGAGCTCGCGGGGCGCGCGAGGACGGTTGAAACTCAAGCAGTCGAGTTACCTGTTGCACGTGGGAACAAACTGTTCCCGTCGTGGTCAGTGGCTTGCCAGCGTTAGTGTTTATCTCTACAACGCTCGCCCGACCCGAAACGTGGCAAATGAGGCAAGTGTCCTGCTGAGCTGCGCTGTGCTTATGAACTACGCCAGCGACACTGGTTACCAGCAGAAGGCAAAGGACAAAAACTGCCAGCGAGCGAACTAAGAATAAGGCTCGACGGCTCTGCAACTGCACTCACGTGAATTATAGCTGATGGCTCGGGACAAAAAGGCCCAGGAAAGACAGTGAACGGGCCGAAACAGATGCTGAAAAAAATGTTTTGATGTGCTTTAATGTTTTGCATGCAGTTTAGTAAAACTTCGAATAAGACACGCAATAAGGCGGAGGAAACGGCCGCTGGATCTGAAGTTGCTACATCAGCCGAAACTTCCCAACCACGTACGAACAGGTCTTCCAAGTCGAAGAACAGCGAACCGTCTGAAACAGGTTCGGTAAAACACCGAGGCGCAGCCGCGAAATCCGCTGGCCCCGAACAACCCGCCCCAGCTCCGGAACAAAAGGCGATGGCGGTGGCCGCAGGCGCTTCCCAAAGTGGCTCCACTGAAAACTCTGCCGTTACACACGAGGAGATCGCCAAGTTGGCGCACTCTTACTGGGTCAGCCGAGGGTATGCTTCGGGATCACCTGAACAAGACTGGCTGCGCGCCGAACGTGAACTAAAAACAAGACGTTAACGCAGGCAATACCATACCGGCCTTGTGAGCCGGGCAACCAAAATTTCGAGTCTTTCGTCCAATTCTGAAGAACGAGCCGCGAGCGCCGCGAACGTACTGGAGCTGGGGATAACTGTATCCAGTTGCATCGTACAGCTCTGTGGTTTGTAATCTATAGATACCCTTCAGAATTATGAATGAGCCGGCGCCGGAAGCTATATTCGAGGGCCCCGCTCCTGTTCCAGCAGGTAAAGCGGAACAGCAGAGGTCTGTCTTTTTAACCACTTTAGCCTGGTTTCGGGACTTGATGCTTTCGGTCTTGATTGCTGTGCTGGTGATCCTCTTTCTTTACCGCCCGGTGAAGGTGGAGGGCACCAGCATGATGCCGACCCTTTATGACCAGGAGCGGCTGTTCATCAACCAGTTCAGCTATAAGTTCGGTCTGGGTAAAATTCAGCGGGGCGATACGGTTGTATTTTGGGCTCCGGAAGATATTCGCGAGTCTTATATCAAGCGCGTGATCGGGCTGCCCGGCGATACGGTCGCAGTGGAAGACGGGTACGTCATTGTGAACGGCAAGAAGCTGGTGGAAAATTACGTCCCGCCTGAATATCGGGATGACCGCAGCTACTCCCCCCGTGTGGTCCCGCCGGGCGAATATTTCGTTCTAGGTGATCATCGCACCTCATCGAACGATAGCCGTGCGTGGGGATTCGTTCCGCGCAGCTATATCTATGGCAAGGCTGTTTTCGTCTTCTGGCCTCCGGACCGCGTGGGAACGGTTCACTAATCTACAGAAGGTTCCAGATCTTCGCAGTCTACGGGTGACGGTGCAGAACGTGAGTGGCGATATCAGGCCAGAATTCGCGGAATACGTTCGTGAGCGAATCACGCATTAGAGCGTATCCCCACTTTGTCGCTAGCGCGCCTACGGTTCGATCGGCATTCGGATAGTAGGTAGCAGACACTCCTTGCGCAATAGCACGTCCGAATATTTCGGAAGCGTTGAAGCTGTTGTGCCCGTGGTAGTTGGGGGTGATCAGGATTCGCGTGGCGGCATAGAGGGCGCGTTTACCGAAGCTGCCGTTTCCCATTGCGTAATAGCGTTCGTCTTGGCGAAAGATGGTTGGCAAGGCGAATATCACTAAATAGTTGCCGTCGGTTTTATCAACGAAACCACGCCAGTAGTAGCCCCAGTAACCAGGCACGCCATGACCCAGTTGCTTGTGCGTACCCTCGGCGTCGGCAATTCCCGAGGTAAAAGCGGTGAAGATGAAAGCGGAATAGTCGAAACTGTTCTGCGTCGCAATTTTGAAGGCCTGTTTCAGGGTCGGAGGCGGCGGAATCGCTCCAGCACTCACGGCACGGTAATTAGGCATGATGCCGAGGATGCGCTTCGGTTGGCGCTTCGAGGCCGGAACTGCCGCGTTCGCCCTTTCAGTTTGGCCGGCCTTTGTTCTGTCGGCGGATGCCGCATCGGCCCCTTGGGATTGCTGCGGTACAGAAGCGGTTGAATTCGATTGATCAGCAAAGAGCGGGGCTACAGTTGAACCGCAGAGAACGCGTTCGAGTAAAAATCGCTTTGCTGGCCGAAGACGATCTGTGCAGGAATCAGTAGCCCGAGCGGCAGAAGCAAGTGCAGACTTGATCGTTCTTGAAGCACTTTTACGAAGCAAACAACCATAGTCGCATGACGAATTTGGTTCATCTTCGTCTCCCGCAAACAACACCGAGCGAAGCGTATCCAGTAACACTGTTACTTACGCATTACACGTCCGATTGTTTAGAAGAGCGCCATGCCGGTCCCTAGCCTCGGGACCGCAATTCGAGGTGGAGCCGGACACGGCAGTTTTGCCGAAAACAATCCTATCGTGCTGGGTACCGGACCTGTGACGGGGGTCTTCTCCGCCGGATGGCCGCCACTCCGGCTAGACCCGCTAAACCGATACAGAGAAACCCCATCGTTGCGGGTTCAGGCGCTGCATTCAGTCCGGGAGCGGTAATTTGTCCGCTGCCAGAAACAGCGAGGGTCCCAATATATCCAGGCGAAGTATTGCCAGAAGATGGAAGACCCACAGTGGTCGGTGTGGCGAAACCGGTTGCCCCACTGAAAATGCCTGTGCCACCCAGAATCGCCATAGTTTCAGAAACCCCAGCCACGTGAAAGTCTGTGCCTGTAAATGTGTCGGCTCCCCCGTTGAAAGAAGCCGTGAAATTAAGCGATACCGTCGATAGCGCCAAGTCACCCGTAGTCGACGCCACGAAGGTGGCTGTTCCCGTTTCCGACCATATCGCATTTCCAAAAGGCGTAAAAGAGCCGGATCCGCTGTTGAAGGCGGGGACGGTCAGAGTAGCCGGACTGGGGGCGCCCCCTAGAAACGCGTCATAGGTGACTTCAAACGTGAACGGGATTGTGGCAGCGTGCGCACTCACGCAGGAACCCACAGCGAGCATTGCGGCTGCGGTTAACCACGTTACGCCCCGGAGCCGTTTGATTTTGATGGAGAGTTGATTCGTAGTCATAGGTTGTCCGCCACGAATAAGGAATTACGGGGCTCAAGGTTACAGCATCTGAACCGAAAGTTTAAAATGGCTTCTGCGAGGCGGCCCCGAATGTCCAGTTGTCCACAATGCGGAGAGGAACGAGGTTGCGATGATCCCGCCGGACTCTGCCCACAGTGCCTGATCGCAGGCGTTTTCGACAGTTCGGGTGACGCGCATGAATCGGCCACTCAGGCCATCGTTGCACCCGCATCCGCTGCCGTTGATGACGATTTCGGTCGTTATCAGATCCTTCGGCCTGTAGGCGAAGGCGGTATGGGGGTCGTATACCTGGCGGAGCAGCACGAACCCATTCGGCGTTGTGTGGCCATCAAGGTAGTGAAACTCGGCATGGACACTGCCCAGGTGCTCGCCCGCTTCGCCAATGAGCGCCAGGCATTGGCGATGATGGAACACTTGAACATCGCGCGGATCTTCGATGCGGGCGCCACGCTTAAGGGCCGGCCGTATTTCGTCATGGAGTACATCGACGGGGCGCCCATCACGCAGTACTGCGACGAGAAGCAGATGCCTATCCGGCGCCGGCTGGAGCTTTTTCTCGCCGTATGCCGCGGTGTGCAGCACGCCCATCAAAAAGGGGTGATCCACCGCGATTTAAAGCCGTCCAATGTGCTGGTGATGCAGCAGGACGGCGCGCCGGTTCCGAAAGTGATTGATTTCGGCATCGCAAAGGCCATCGATCAGTGGGCGGTAGAGAACACGCTGCTCACGAAACTTGGGCAGATGGTGGGCACACCAGAATACGCGAGCCCTGAGCAGGCGGAGGTGATAACCGGAGAAGTCGATGAGCGCTCCGATATCTATTCACTCGGGGTGCTCTTGTATGAGTTGTTGAGCGGCACTGTACCTTTCAAGGCAGCCACATTGCGCCGGGATGGTTTTGCCGAAATGCTGCGGATCATTCGTGAGGAGGAGCCTCCTCCGCTTTCTCAAAGCCTAAGCGCAATGGGCGCGGCAACGGCCGGTATCGCAGGATGCCGCCAGACCGATGCGCCCTCGCTACGCCGACTATTGCACGGTGAATTGAACTCAATCACGATGAAAGCATTAGAGAAGAGGAGGGAGCGGCGCTATGACTCGGTGTCAGATTTCGCAACCGATATTCAGAGGTACCTGGAACACCGGCCTGTTTTGGCGTCGGCCCCGAGCTACCTGTACCGATTCCGCAAGTATCTTCGAAGGCACAGGATAGCCGCCCTCGCCACGGCGGCTGGCGTCGGGTTTATTGCTCTAAGCGAAACGACTATTTGGTCGTTAATGCGCCGCGATTCTCCGCAGACGCCGAAGCTGGCCAATAAGCGAACCATTGTTTTAGCAGATTTCGCGAATGCCACCGGTGATCCCGGCTTCGATGGGGCTTTGCGCCAGATCCTCGCAGTGCAATTGGAGAATTCTCCCAGCCTGGCCCTGCTTCCCAATACGCGCGTGACCCAGACGCTCCGCTTCATGGCGCGCCCCGCGGATGCGAAGCTCACACCCGATGTCGCGGCCGAAATCTGTGAGCGGACAGGAAGCACCGCCGTGGTGGAGGGCTCGATAGCAAGCCTGGGAAGCAAGTATCTGTTAGACCTACGCGCCCGGAACTGCCAAACTGAAGACGTTCTCGATGAAGAGCACGCGCAGGCTGTCCAAAAGGAGGACGTCTCGAAGGCGCTCAGCCAAATGGCAAACAGGTTCGGGACCAGGGCAGGCGAATCGCTTCACATCGGCAGGCAGGAACCCAGTCTGAGCGCCAAGGTAACCACGCCGTCGCTCGAGGCCTGGCGGTCTTACAGCGCAGCAATGAAGGCCGCGCAAACCAGAGCGCTGGGAGCGGAAACCCGCTCACTCCTGAGGCGTGCAATCGAGATCGACCCGACCTTTGCTATGGCTTACGCCCAGCTCGGACTCAGCGACTCCGAAAATTCAGCGAAGAATGTTGCGAAGGCGTATGAATTGCGACACCAGGCCAGCGACTGGGAAAACTATTTCATCACCTTCAACTATCACCGGCAGGTAACCGGCAATCTCGAACTGGCCCGACAGACTTTGGAATCGTGGGCGGAAAAGTATTCCAAAGATGTAGAGCCTCACGGGCTACTGTCAGCTTTCACGTCCCAGACGTTGGGACGCTATGAGAACGCGGTAGAAGAAGGCCAAAAGGCTATTCAGCTCGATCCGGATTTCGCGATGGGCTACATAAACACGGCTTGGGCGTACGTCTATCAGGACCGCCTGGCAGAAGCTGAAGGAGTGCTTCGGAAAGCATCGGAACGCAAGATCGACGTGATTCAACTCTCCTTGTGCCGGTACTTCATCTCTTTTCTGAGGAGCGACAACGCGGCTATGGACAGGGAAACAAGCTACCGAATGGCGAAGTTCGAGGCGCACGGAGGCTTCGAGTACCAGGAGGCCGCGACGCTGGCGTGTCAGGGGCGCCTGAAAGAAGCGGCCCAGCCGTGGGACCGGGCGCTGATTTTGGCTCGCCAGGGAAGTTTCCTAGAGCAGGCCGCTCTGTTTCAAGGCGCTCGCGCCGTATGGGATGCGCTCTTCGGGCTTCGCGCAGAAGCGCAAAAGAACGCCGCAGCGGCGTTGTCCCTTTACCGAAGCCGGGACGCCGATTATGGGCCTGCGTTTGCACTGGCGCTTCTAGGCGCCTCGGGACAAGCTCACAAAATCCAGGCAGGCCTCGAACAGCGCTACCCGGAATACACCTCAGTCCAATTCAGTTATCTGCCTGCGCTGAGGGCGCTTGAGGCTCTCAATCGAGGAGAGCCGGTGAAGGCGCTCGAAATCACGCAAGCGGCCGCTCCGTACGAACTTGGCGTTCCGGGCACAGCCTATTACAGCAGTGCTTTTTTCGGAGCTCTCTATCCCGTCTACGTGCGCGGCCTCGCTTTTTCCCGAATGGGCCGTCATCACGAGGCTGCGGCCGAGTTTCAAAAGATTCTGGACCACCCGGGACTGACGCTGAACGACCCGATCGGACCGATGGCGCGTCTCCAATTGGCGAGAGCGTGGTCCGCTTCGGGAGATCGCGCTAAATCGACCGCGGTCTATAACAACCTTCTCGCTCTCTGGAAAAATGCCGATCCGGATATTCCGGCCGTGCAACAAGCCGTCGCTGAGTCCGCAAGACAGCAGTAGGCGTGTAACTTTATCTGCCAGATTTCCTTATTCTTTAGTGAAACGACCCCAAGTGTAAGTCATGACGAACGGCGACGCGACATATACGTGGCTGGGACCGGGCCGGTTTCCGACCACCCGATGGACGTTGGTGCTCGCTGCCGGCCACCCGCATCGAAAGGAGACTCGGGACGCTCTGGTTTCCCTGTGTGAGAACTACTGGTACCCGTTGTATGCGTATCTTCGGCGGCGCGGTTACCCGGCGGATCAGGCGCAGGATCTGACGCAGGAATTCTTCGTCCGGATTCTGGAAGGGCGATACCTGGACCGCGCTGACCCGGAAAAAGGCCGATTCCGTTCCTTTATATTGAGCTCCTTGAAATTCTTTGTGGCCGACGGCGAAGATCGCCAGCGCGCACGCAAGCGTGGTGGCGGGGCGGTTATGCCGCTTGAATTTCAGTCCGGCGAGGAGCGCTATCAACGCGAGCCCTCGCACCATGAAACGCCTGAGCGCATCTTCGAACGGCGTTGGGTGCTTCTGATGCTCGATCGCGTTGTAGAGACACTGCGGAACGAGTTTGTTCAGCACGGCCGCCCGGAGCATTTCGAGCGGTTAAAAGTGTTTCTTCTCGGTCAGTCCGATACTCCGTATGCCGCGCTGGCTCGCGAAATGAACACCTCAGAGGGAACGATCAAAGTGGCCGTTCATAGGCTACGCAAGCGGTACCGCGAACTCTTCCGACAGGAAATCTTGGATACCGTGGCGGATCCAAAAGAAGTGGAATCCGAACTCAGGTATCTGGCTGCGGTGTTAAGCAGGAAGTAGCGCGCGTGGACTCTTTGCCGGCGCCACCGAGTGTAGCGGTGTCTGCGACGTGTACGAATTTGTGCAACCTCTGACCTCGGTTCCTCGCCACGTTTACGCTGCCGGACTGTGGAGCGCCGAGGCAGCGCAGTCGCGGTCCGGAACACGCGCCGACCGGCAACTGAGCGCACATCGGGCCGCATAGATCGCGAAATATGGCCAAGTGTAGATCTATATTTCGCGACTACCGGGATCTATCCCGAAACCGTCGTTCTGATCTATAGTGACCGTATCGCTTTCCTGGATACGTTCGTGGCGATATTAACTCAGCTTCTCGACCTATTGGCGGCATCCCACGGCGAGCAAACGGCATCCTGGCCGACTGACCCCTACTTGTTCCTTGTGTGGTTGCACTGCGGATACCCAGCTAGTGAAGCAAAGTGTGCCAAAGGTTGGGAATCATTGACGAATCAGATCGGGACCGATGCCGAGTGCATACTCAAGGCCAACCCTGCACAGCTCGCGAGTGCATTGAAACTGGGGGGAATGGTACCCGAACTCAGAGCTATGCGTCTGAAGGAAATTGCGGAGCGCGTCCTCAAGCAGTACGGAGGCGATTTACGTGAGGGGCTGAACGGTCTGTCCGTTGCGCAGGCGCGAGGCGCACTCAAACAATTTCCGGGTATTGCCGATCCGGGCGCGGACCGAATTCTGTTATTTGCGGGGATTTCACCTGTGGCAGCAGTCCCGTCTAACTGTCCACACGTCTTGGTCCGCATCCAGGCAGGTCAAGAACGAGAGAACTATGGCAGGACGTACCGTGAAGCGCAACAGTTGATCGAAGATGGGCTGCCGCCAAAATTCGATTCCCTGACCCGAGCTTATCTGCTGCTGAAGTGTCACGGACAGCAAATTTGCAAGAGTTCGAATCCAAAGTGCGATATTTGCCCAGTAGCAAGGAATTGCGCGTTCGCTGCCGGCAAACTGCGAGGGCGGCCAATTCTGTGAAACGGACATAACTCCCGCCTGAGGGCCAGCATAGATCTACACTTCGCGACAAGGCAGGCTCTATGTAAGTAGTCGAGTCTCGCTTACATTCCGGCCACGCAGTTCCCTTCGTCGGCCGACAGTGCTTGACCGACAATGACGCAAGCACACCGATGTACGTGATAAGCAATCGGCGCAGCAGCGTTCGCGATTTCGCCAACGTTTGTGTTGAAGACGCCTCTCTGACAAAATGAAGCTCGGTCAATGTCCATTGAATGTCCGGCATGCAAGAGGGAAAGCACAAATGAACGATTTTGTTCCTGGTGCGCCGCGCCTCTCGAATTGACCCCGGCCGAAACGGCGTTGATCACCGATGACGTGAAGCCCGCCAGAGCAAGCCAGCTTGTTCCGCCATTGCCTATCGAGGAAGGCCGGTTTGTCCCAGGCACCGTCCTGGCGGGACGATACCGCATTTCCGGTCTCCTTGGCCGAGGTGGCATGGGGGAGGTATATCGCTCCACCGACCTGAGCCTCGGTCAAACGGTAGCGCTGAAATTTCTGCCCGAACTATTGGCCCACGACGACCTAGCATTGGCGCGCTTTTACAACGAGGTACGGATTGCGCGGCAGGTGACTCACCCGAATGTCTGCCGGGTATACGACATAGGACAAGTCGAAGGACTGCACTTTATCTCGATGGAGTTCGTGGACGGTGAAGATCTGGCGTCGCTGCTGCACCGCATCGGGCGATTGCCAATCGATAAGGTTATCGAGATTGCGTGCAAGCTCTGCGCCGGCTTGACCGCCGCACACGTACGCGGGGTGCTTCACCGTGACCTGAAACCGGCTAACATCATGATCGACAAGCGCGGCCAGGTGATCATCATGGACTTCGGGCTTGCCGGGCTCAGCGATCAATTGCAGGGAGACGTGAGCAGCGGAACGCCGGCCTACATGTCCCCGGAGCAACTGGCGGGAACGCAGGTTAGCAGTAAGAGCGATCTGTACGCGCTTGGGTTGGTGCTTTATGAGTTGTTGAGTGGCAAACGGCCGTTCGAGGCGCGAACGATCGCGGAGCTGAGAGAGACGCAGCAGCGTGGAGCCGCGGTGCGGCTCACCAGCCTGGTTACTGGGCTGGACCCGGCGGTCGAACGGGTGATTCTCCGCTGCCTCGCACCGGACCCAAAGGATCGGCCTTCTTCGGCGCTTGCGATAGCAGCCGCATTTCCGGGGGCGGACCCGCTGGCGGCGGCGCTGGCCGCAGGCGAAACGCCTTCGCCGGAACTGATCGCGGCGGCGGGAGAGACGGAGGGGCTGCATCCTAAAGTTGCATCGGCATGGCTCGCGGCAGCGCTGGTTGGCTTTGCCGCAACAGCGTTGATTGCGCCATTTCACCAGATCACCGAAGCCGTGCACCTCGACACTGCTCCGGAGGCGCTGGCGCACGAAGCGCGCGTGCTCTTGGAGAGCCTGGGCTACACGGCGCGCCCGGTGGATCGCGTTTGGGGATTTGAGTACAACACCGCGTATGAAGACTACCTTGCGCGGCACCCGAATGAAGCCGCTGCGCGTTGGAAGAACCCGGCCACAGGAGAACCGCCGCTGATCACGTATTGGTACCGCGAGAGCCCTTCACCAGCTCCAGCAGATCGGGGATTCAACGTAGCCATAAGTTACACGAATCCACCATTGGAACGGCCCCGGATGATCCGGCTGCGACTAAGTCCCGACGGCAAACTGAGACAGCTTGAGGTGCTTCCTCCGCAGGTCGAGACGGCGGGAACGCCCGCATCATTCGACTGGAAACGCCTGTTTCAAGCCGCTGGTCTCGATATGGAACGCTTCCAGCCGGCCGTGGCGCAGTGGACGCCGCTCGCCAGTTGGGATCAGCGAGCAGCCTGGACCGCAGACTGGCTGCGCATCGAAGCAGCCGCTTGGCGCGGCCGTCCGATATCGTTCTACATCGTCGGACCGTGGACCGTGCCGGATCGCGGCGGATCGCCGCCGCCTCGTGGACAAGCTGCCTATGCCGCGGCTGAATACATCGTACTCGCTACCGCATGCATGTTGGCATGGCTGAATTTCCGGGCGCGGAAGACAGACCTGCGCGGCGCGACAAAACTGGCCGCCTGGTGCTGGTTCGGATTCGCGGTGAGCGATTTCTTTCATGCTCATCACGTGAGTTCTCTGCCAGAGATCAACACGTTTTGGAAGGTCGTCCTGGGGAAGTCAGCCATTAATGCTGCAATTGTATGGGTACAGTACCTCGCGCTCGAACCATGGGTCCGCAGGACTTGGCCTCACACGCTGATTTCCTGGAGTCGATATACCGTGAAGGGCTGGCGCGACGCACTGGTTGGCCGTGATTTGCTGTACTCCGCGGGAATCGGCGCCCTGCTTGCCCTTGTGGACCTTCTCCGATTTGCATCGCGCGACCCCGCCTCTCCGCCCGACTTCCCCGATTTGTCTGCGCTCGGAGGAGTAGGTTCAATCATCGGCACTGTCCTGTTCAATTTTTCCGATTCCCTCTTTGGGATGGTTGGGACGTTTTTCGTGCTCTTCCTAATGCGCGTTGTGCTGCGGAAAGAGTGGCTTGCAGCGTTAGCCACACTGGGAATCATTGGCGTCTTTCTCATCGCGCCACAAGGTCTAGGGCCGGTTAGCACAGCCGTCAGCCTGGCTGCCTATGCGATTCTAATCCTCGCGATGCTGCGCTACGGCCTCATCGCAGCCATCTTTGCATTCGCAATCGAGAGAATACTGGCGCTGCCGCATACGCTCGACTTCTCCAAGTGGTATGCGCCGACTACCTTCGTTCCCTTGATCCTCATCGGCCTGCTTTCAATCTATGGGTTCCGCACCTCGCTCGGCGGACGCCGCCTCATCGAGATGCCAGAGTAAATGCCGGCCAGTCGACAATTGCTTCGCAACCTGGGGAGCTGCGGTAACTCTTTGATTTCTTTCCGACTTTATACGGCGTACAGCCGCTCCGATCAGCCCATGAATTGCGCTATCGGAGCCCATGTTGAGATGGCCAAATGGAGGCGGATAATAATCTCCTGTGCCTGGCGCGATCGGCACACTGAGACTCATCACTCGCTAACGGCCTACCGTTTGCTAATCCGCCCTGCCTCGATCTCAGGCTGTTCCTCTACCTTCCTGACCACAGTGGACCTATTTGGACCGGTCTATCAAATCCTTGCCGTAAAGTCGGACGACGAGGCCAAGTATCAGCCATAGCAAGGCTCCATAGAGTCCATACCACATCACCTCTTGCGCAGCGGTTACACGGGGAGCACTGAAGACCACGAGAGATCCTGTGGAGCTTACATGCATAAGTTGCGCCAGCAATACGCTTCTCGTGTTGTTGTACATCCAGCAGATCAGCACTCGCATCGCCGTCATGGCCAAGGTGAAGACGAGGAAAAAAGAAAGCCAGTAGCGGCCATGCGGCGAGGCGGTCCCTAGGTAATTCACAACAGGTAAATGCCAGGTGCTCCAAAGCACGCCCAAAACGATACTCGCGGCCAACGCATTACTCCGCAAACACATTTTGGGGAACACATAGCCTGTCCAGCCGATCTCCTCTATTAGTCCCGCGGGAACACCAAAGAAGATGCCGATCAGAAACCAGTTGGGAGCATAATCCGGGGACACGAATCCTTCCAAGCAGAAGAGAAGGGCCAGAATCAACGTCGGGGGAATTAGAAGTGCTGCATACCACGCATGCGGAATACGTCGTCCAAATATTCGGTATGTGAGATCCGGTATTCCGCTCTTCCCATCGACGACCCTCGCCAGAATGAGGCCCGTCACACTGGGGCCAAAAAGCATGGCCGGAAACATGACAATACCGGTCATCTTGGACAAAGGTGCGTGGCGCATAAGCTGAGGCGCAGCCACGAAAAGCGCGCACATCCAAGAGATTGCGAAAGTCAGCACGAAGTAGCTGAAGACATCGTGATTCCGAATGCAGCGTGCGAGGCGAGAGCGCACTTTGGAAGTTTATTCTACAGGCGGCCTCGTTTCCCCTGTCGCTTGCCCGCCGAACATACCCGCACTTGCGCTTGTCTGCGTTATCGCAAATTTGCCTTTTACGGTTTAGTTTCCAAGCCTCACGCCCAATTTCTTGACGCCCTTCACGCGACGGACGCCGGCCGCGAGTTCGCCGCGGGAACGGTCAACGGGCGACTGGCCAGGGCCACGGCTCTCGAGGGCGATCCCGGAAGCGGTCACCACAACCTTGTTGAACGAAAGTTGGGGCTCAGAACAGTACCACTGGATGAATTCATCGGTTGCATGCCGAAACCCTCGCTTCGATTCCGGCAAACGTAAGCTCTCCAGGACCGCCGCTTTGCTGTAATCCAAGTCCGGAACTCCGAGCTTCGTTTTCAGCGTTTTCTTTTTTGCAGACCTCTTCTTGGCGTGTTTGTCCATGGGCAGCCGCCTCCAACGCGGCTGCATAAGAAGCCTACGGGCCTATGCCCGACGGGTCGCGCCTTATGCGTCAATTTGACCTCCGCCTCAAGTTCAGGGTGGCGCGTCGTCCAATCGCAGGTTACAAAGCATTGCGGCGAATGCCGCCTACGGAATCGGTCGTCCAATCAAATACGGCAGCCCATCCGGAATCCCGCGTACCTTGATTTGCCCAAAATCCCAAACGTAGTCAGGTGCTTGCAGGTCCTCTGCCAGCTTCTGCATCTGCTTGGGTGAGTAAATACGCAGCATTGACACGATGCCATCCCAAAGGACGATGAACGGGGTCAACGGGATCAAGTACGTGACCACCAAGTACCGCCACCGAAATGGTTTCGCCAAGGGCATCAGAGCAAACACGGCAAGAGGCACGCCCAACATCGCGGCAATCCCCAGGAGCGTTCCGGATCCCGACTCGAAAATGCAGATCGCCCGCCGGCGCTCGAACGCGTCCCTTAGGATCGCTCTCGCCGCATCTGGCCGAAAATGATGAAACGCCGAGAACATCGTCCGCACCCCTGCGAACCTCGGAGGTACGTGCGTCGCATCCACTGGGTCGGCCAGCCATTTGAGTCGCGGATGTTTGTCCAAGTTCGGATTCGGGTAGAGGTCGGTAAGGCTCGCGCGTACGTCGTAACCTCGCTTTAGGAGCTCTTCTACTATCTGTGGCATCGCGCCGCCGGAGCCCGAACATAAGTCGAGAATTTCCGTCGGCTCGCCCCGATGAAGAACCATCGAGATTCTCTCCGCCCATAGGCGGGCGAGCATAGGCCGGACTCGGTAAGCCGCCGTGAGATATGCCGTCTCCGCATCGTGGAGGATTTGTGGAAACCACGCCTGATCGCCGAATTCAAAGAGATGTAGCCGCAGCACATCGCAGTCTATATCAGAAAAAAGCGTCTGTCGCCGCTCAGTGGAAACATTGTTGGCACTGGGGAGCAATCCAAGTTTACGCGTAGTCGGCCAGGAAGCTCTGTACCTCGCGTTCAGGGAAAGGGAACCGAGGAATCCTCGCCGGCGCAGTGCGTATTCGGGGAGGAATTTTTCAGCGCCGACCTGAACCGCGAAGCTGGTAAGTCGAAACTATTGGCCACGGGATTGCCACGGTGGTCCAGATTTAAGTTTTCCCGTAGCACCAAACTGCTTGTGCTGCCGAATAAGGAAGAGGTTGGCGTTTACGTGCTGATCACCGTAAACGGGAGCCAATGCTTGCGACTCCGTCCAGTAGTCGCTCAGGACGTGCAGTGTGCTTGAGATTCGATATAAACGACGCATGCCGAAACGCTCAGCAAGCGATTTGCACGACGCCTCGATAGCAGAACGGCGCGCCACCTTTGACCGTCAGGAAAAGGTCATGAAAATGTTCAGCGATAACGCTAAAACTTATATCCAACTCAGCGGGCTAGCACTGGGTCTGACGCTGACGTTCGCCCACCAAATTCTCAATATTCCCGCCGATCACAGCATTGTGGACGTGTGGATGATCATAATGTGGAGCTGTTTTCTGGCTGCAATTCTTGCGGGAGCTTTCTATCAGTATTTGGCGGCCAAGTATCTTGAAGGCATCATCGATTGGGAACATTCGGCCGCTTGGAGCTGGCTCTCTCCAGGCAATATCTACGGCGTGATGCTAGCGGCCTTTTACGCGGGGACGGTGATTTTCACGATCTATGCAATCGTCAGGCTGGGACACTCCCCGCCACCTTCGAAATAGAGGCAGCAGGTGATTGGATTCCCAATATTGCGGCTCCACACAGAACGTGGCAGACGTTACAGTGAAGGCGTGGGCAAAGCGGGTGTCACCAACCTCGTTCGTAGCGCGCCGCAATGCCCCGGAGGAATTCTTGCGCCAACTTCTGGAATACACAGCTAGCGACGGCGATCAGATTAACGGCAGAGGCGCCGCATGACACGAGGCGATGCCCAGGCGCTCACGGCGGCCGTCTCCCGGGGACATATGGCCGATCCGGCCTTTTATGACTTGATGCACGCGCTGCCCGTTGCAATCTACATGACGGACGCAGAGGGCCGGCTCACCTACTTTAATCCCGCCGCGGTGAAGCTTTCCGGCCGCACGCCTGAAATCGGCACCGATAAATGGTGCATCACCTGGAAAATTTTCGGCGCCGACGGCACTGTTCTGCCGCCTAGCCAATGCCCAATGGCACTTACATTAAAGGGCAACGAGGCGGCGACCGGCCTTGAATTCATCGCCGAGCGCCCGGACGGAACACGCTTTTGGTTTACACCCTATCCGGCCGTGGTGCGCGACGCCGAAGGCCGTATTACGGGCGGCGTTAACCTGCTGGTGGAAATTACGGACCGCAAGAATGCCGAGATAGAAGCGAATGAACAGTTCCGCGCCATCGTCGAAACTACGCCGGAGTGCGTGAAGATCGTTGCGCAAGACGGCACACTGCTGTTTATGAATCAGCCAGGCTTGAGGATGATCGGCGCGTCGTGCGCCGAGGCGGTGGAAGGCAGCAAGGTGTATGACATTATCGTGCCGGAAGACCAGCAGCGCTACCGCGAGTTTAATGAGATGGTTTGCGGCGGTAAGAAAGCCAGCCTTCAATTCGAGATCGTTGGATTGAACGGCGAGCGGCATTACATGGAAACATATGCTGCTCCGTTAAGGCACAGCGATGGAAGCACGGTCCATCTGGCTATCACGCACGACATAACCGAGCGCAAGCGCACGGAACGCGCCGCGCTCCTTTTGAGTGCGATTGTCGACTCGTCGGACGATGCCATCATCAGCAAAGACCTGGATGGTGTTATCACGAGCTGGAACCAAAGCGCAGAACGCCTTTTTGGCTATAGAGCCGAAGAGGCGATTGGCCGGACAGTCGCTAACCTTCTTATCCCGGAGGACCGGCAAGACGAAGAGCCCAACATTCTTTCCCAGCTCAAGAAGGGCGAACGCGTCGACCACTTTGAGACGATGCGCCGAAGGAAAGATGGGTCGCTAATTGACATCTCACTGACGATTTCACCTGTGAAGAATGCCCAAGGTATTATCATCGGCGCTTCCAAGATCGCTCGCGACATCACCGAAAGCAAGCGCATTCAGTCGGCCTTGTTGGAGAGTGAGGCGCGGTTTCGGCAGCTTGCAGACACCATGCCGCAAATCGTCTGGACGGCGGGGCCCGGCGGCAACATCGATTACTGGAATGAACGCTGGTATGAGTTTACGGGCTTCAGCCGGGCTCCCTCCGCAAATGTAAGTTGGGAAACGATCCTGCATCCCGACGACCTCGAGAAAACCCGCAAGACCTGGTCTGCTGCCGTTAATTCTGGAAAACCATACAACCTGGAATGCCGCTTTTTGGAGCGGCAGGAAAATCGATGGAGATGGTTCGTCGCGCGCGCAGTGCCGGTCCGCGATGCGACGGGACAAATAGTGAAATGGTTCGGCACATGCACGGATATCGACGCGCAGAAATGCGTGGAGGACGAGCTTCGCCGAGCCAACGAGAATCTTGAGCAGTTCGCCTTTTCGGCGAGCCACGATCTTCAGGAACCATTGCGCAGTATCAAAATTTACAGTGAGCTTCTGACGAGACGCCATGCCAACAAATTGGAGGGCGATGCCGTAACCTATCTGCAATTTCTGGGCAACAGCGCGACGCGAATGGAAACCCTGGTCCGCGACCTCCTGACCTATACACAGGTGACAAAGTTCGAAAGCCTCAGCGAGGTTGTGGAGGCGAACAAGGCATTGAACGCTGCGCTGGCGAGTTTATCAGGTACTATTACGGAAAGTGGCGCGCGCATCGTAACTGCCCCCCTGCCTTCCCTGCGGGTGAACCGAACGCATCTGCAGCAACTGTTCCAGAACCTCATTGGAAACGCTATAAAGTACCGGAGCCCAGAACGGCCGCCTGTCGTGCACGTAACGGCTGAGCGGCAGGACGAGCGGTGGGTTTTCTCGGTTACCGACAATGGCATCGGCATCGATCCCGAGTACAGTAAGAACATTTTTGGCCTATTCAAGCGTCTGCATAGTAATGATGAGTACTCAGGAACCGGCATTGGGCTCGCCATCTGTCAGCGAATTGTGGACCGGTATCATGGGCGGATCTGGGTCGAATCGGAACCCGGTCGAGGATCGACCTTCCGATTTACACTCCCGGTCTGAGGAAAAGTCTGGCGCTAGCCAATGTGATGTACTCATCGTTGAGGACAACGAATCCGATGTGTTTCTAATCCGGGAAGCGTTGGGGGCAACCAAGCTGCCGCTCAAGGTCCACGTCGTGAAGGATGGAGACCAGGCGGTTCGTTTTTTCGAACGTGCCGACGCCGACGCGAGTATGCCCTGTCCCGCTCTGGTCATTCTCGACATCAATCTGCCGAAAAAACAGGGCGGCGAGGTCTTAAAGCATATGCGCCGAAGCCACAGATGCGCAAACGCCCTTGTCATCGTTGTTTCCACGTCCGATGCGGCGCTAGACCGCGAGCAGATGAGAAATTTTGGCGCGAATAAATATTTCCATAAGCCGTCTGAATACGAAGAATTTATGAAGCTCGGCGAGGTAGTGAAGGCTTTGCTCGATGATCTCCGCCCCCCGGTGACATCGATCCCCTTCGAAGTAGCGGCTTTAGGAGGATACGCGTGAAGAACACGGTCATCTCGGCCTGTCTGCTCACTTCCGTTTGTTTCGCCGCCCTTGCGCAGAACCCCCCACTGAGTGGCCGCTGGATCGTTACTCAAGACTTCTTTGGGACCCCTCGATATATGCGACTGGAGCTCGAACAGAAGGGCTCAAAGCTCAGCGGTAAGCTCAACGGCGACAAACTCGAAGGAACTGTAAGTGGGGACACTATTCACTTCCTGGCAAGCAACGAAAACAAAGACACGTTCGACGTCCACGGCACGTTCACAGGAGGAATTGTGACGGCAACGATGGTGACTACCGACGCCGCTCATCCGGATCATCCTTACACGTTTTCACTCACGGCAAAACCCGCACCGCCGTTAGAACATCGCGCACCTCAGCGTCACGACTTTACGCCGACCGTATTCTACCGGCAGTTCTCCGCGCTCAACAAGCCTGTTCTGACGGTCGCGCCCGGCGACACGATCCACACCACCACGGTGGATGCAGGCGGTACTGATGAACGCAACATTCGCCGCGTGGGCGGCGGTAACCCGGAGACCGGCCCGTTCTATATCGAGGGCGCCATGCCTGGCGACGTGCTAGTCGTACACATCAACAAACTTCGACTCAATCGCGATTGGGCCGGCAGCGATGATTCTCTCGTCGATCGCAGCCTTAACTCCGATCTGGCGGCAAAAATGAAGGACGTTGGCAAGGAAATTCGATGGCATCTCAATCTCGCCGCGGGCACTGCCTCACCCGAAAAGCCTAGCGAACACCTGGCGCACTTTAGTATTCCGTTAAAACCGATGCTCGGTTGCATTGCTGCCGCACCGAGCATTTCGGGGGCGGCACCGGCGACGGGCGACTCCGGGTCTTTCGGCGGCAACATGGATTTCAACGAACTTGGCGAAGGTGCGACCATCTATCTACGAGTGTCGAACCCTGGGGCGTTGCTTTACTTTGGCGATGGACATGCGGCCCAGGGGGAC
Organism: Terriglobia bacterium; assembly: GCA_963846025.1. GTDB lineage: Bacteria > Acidobacteriota > Terriglobia > Bryobacterales > Bryobacteraceae > Bog-105. The sequence continues at coordinate 535,128 of CAWJUG010000013.1, forward strand.
GGCGAAATCAATGGCAACGCACTCGAAACCTCGATGGATGTTGAACTCACGGTGGACGTCATTCCCAATAAGCGTATCGGCGACCCCCGGGTGGAAACCGCTGACGCGATTGTCACGATGGGGCTCGACGGGTCGCTGGATGACGCCTTCAAGGAAGCGACCAGCGATATGGCGGCGTGGCTTGCCGAGGATTACAAACTCACTCCTTCGGAGATAGCGCAGGTGATGGGAGCCGCCGCCGAATACAAGGTGAGCGAAGCCGCAGATCGCAACGCCGGTGTTGTCTTGAAATTAAAGAAGAGGTATCTGCAGCCGCTCGCGCCCGCGGCGAAATGAGCGCATCGGGTCCGCTGGCTTCGCAGATCCGCACGCCCAGTGGATTCCGTCCTGCCAAGTAGCGCTTTACGAAGGTTTCGTTCACAATGGCGGAGCGCCAGCCGGGATCGCTGGGCGTTCCGGATTCCGAAATGATTTAACGTTTGGCCTCAAGCACCATGTTGAAAGGTGTTTCTGCAACGCGGCGAATGTGTTCGAAGCCGCCTTCAGAGATCACGGTGCGCAGCCGCGCCTCGCCGGCCTGAGCTCCCAATCCCAGACCGACTTCCTGTGCTTTAGAAGCGGGCGTACATAGAAAGGTGGATGCCGAATAGAACACGCGGCCCACTGGATTCAAATTCTCCTCCAGTTTGTCGTTTGCCATGGGTTCAACAATCATCCAGGCACCTTTTTCCGCTAGCGTGGAGTGGACGTGACGAGCGGCGCCTGCGGGGTCGCCCATGTCGTGTAGGCAATCAAAAAACGCGACCATATCGTAGCCTTTGCCCGGAAAGTCTTTAGCCGACGCCACTTCGAAGGTAATCCGATCTTCAACACCGGCCGCGGCGGCCGCCGCTCGCGCGCTCTCGATCGAGGCGGCATGATAATCAAATCCCCAGAACTGACTCTTTGGAAACGCTTGCGCCATCAGAATTGTTGACGCGCCATGTCCACAACCTACGTCGGCTACTCGTCCACCCGCCTCGAGCTTCTGCTTCACTCCGTCCAGCGCGGGAATCCATTCGCTGAGTAAATGCCGCATGTACCCAGGACGGAAAAACCGTTCAGTACCACGAAACAGGCAAGTGTCGTGTTCGTGCCAGCCGACCCCCTTACCCGTCTTGAATGCATCCAGTATTTGCGGTTCGTCGCGGATCATCGCAACCGCTATTTCAACTGCTCCCAAGAAATAGAAAGGTCCGCCTTCCATGCCTAAAGCTGCGGCCTGTTCTTCGGTCATGGAAAACCGCTCTGTGCCGGCGTCGTATTCGATGAAACCTGAAGCAGCCTGGGCGCAGAGCCATTCGTGAAGATATCGTTCGTTAGTGTTCGTTTTCGCTGCCAGCTCGGCGGCCTTAACCGGCACACCGTCGCTCATAGCTTTGTATAAACCGAGCTTCTCGCCGAGAATCATAGGGCCGATGCTCATCATTGCGCCTAAGTCGCCAACTAGTTTGCCCATGAATGCCATGAGCTTGTCTGGGTTAATCGCCATATTATTTGGGCCTCCGCCGGAGAATGATATCAGCTAAACGGGGAAGTAGCCAGGAAAGCGACAGTGATGATCGGAGAGACTATCTCGATTGTCCTGCGTGGGCTGACGATGGCAAGCCGGCCCTTCAGGTTCGTGTTCCTACGAGAAGAAAGGCTCTCCGAACAGCCTCCCGAATGGCTGATTCAAGAAGAGGGTGAATCCGGAGGCGCACAACCCTGAAGCGCCTTCGGGGCGGGAAGCGGATCACTGGGCGATCAGATCCTAACTGTCGAGTTACTCAAACCGTCAGAATTACTCAAGAATTCTATATTCTCAGCTCGTGCTTGCAACTCTTGCTTTGAGCGCCGTGGGCTGCCCCAACATATGGCCCTGAGCGTACTCCACACCTATAGCTTTGAGGCCCTCAAGCGTTGCACTCTGTTCGACGTGTTCAGCGATCGTCGGAATGCCCATGACCAGGCCAATGTGATGGATTGCTTCAACCATCGCGTAATCAATGGGATCGCCAGCCATGTTTTCGACAAAACGACCAGCGACTTTGAGGTAGTCTACCGAGAGGCTTCTCAGGTAGGCGAATGAAGATAGGCCGGTACCGAAATCATCCAGTGCAAATAGGCATCCCAGTTCCTTCAGGACCGAGATAAACCGCATGGCTTCAGAAAGATTCGCAATTGCGGCCGTTTCCGTTATCTCTAGACAGACTTGGGCGGGATTGACTTTGGCTCGATGCAATTCCTCGATCACGAAAGCGAGAAAGTTCTCATCACTTAACGATTGCCCGGATATGTTAATCGAATAGATGAGTGAGGCTGGGGTCGCTCCGCGTACCTGAAGGGCCTCGAGCGCGTGCCCGAACACCCAACGATCTACTTCTGTCATAAGCCCGTAGTGCTCCGCCGCAGGCATAAATTGACCGGGAAGTATGAGCTGGCCCTCTTCATCTAAGAGCCGGACGAGTATCTCGCCCCAGAGGCCCGCTGCCCTCTTTGCTCCCAAGGAGACGATGGGCTGGTAATAAAGAGAGAAACGATCATTTCGCAAGGCGTCCTTAAGGCGTCCGACCCATTGCATCTCGCCGTGGCGTTGTACAAGCATGCTGTCATCCAGTTCATAGACATGCACGCGATTGCCTCCTCTTTCCTTAGCGGCATAGCAGGCGGCATCCGCGGCGATTAGCAGGCTCGAAAGAGTTGCACCGGTTTGCGGAATCGGCACGACTCCGATACTGACGCCGATAGTAAAAATCTTGGTTTCCCATTCGAAACGAAAATTCCCGATCGTCTCTCGCAGGTGATTGGCAATGCGCCGCGCCTGTTCCTTTGGGCAGTTTTCGAGCAGAATACCGAACTCATCCCCGCCGAGGCGGGCTAGTCTGTCTCCGGTGCGGATATCAGCATGCATGAGCGCTCCGACTTGCCTAAGTAGGATATCGCCGGCTGCATGACCGCCGGTATCGTTAACAACTTTGAACTGATCCAAATCGAGGTACAACAATGCACTTGCCTGGCGCGCCTCAGAGGAGTCGAGAAGATGTTTCAGGCGACGCTCAAAACCGCGGCGGTTCTCGAGTCCGGTGAGGGCGTCCTGGACGGCTTGGTGGCTTAGTTGCTGCACGAGCTGCCGCTTATCGGTGACATCCCGAAAAATCAGAACGGCACCGACCATTTCTCTAGCAGCATTAAAAATGGGTGCTGCTGTATCGTCGACCGAGAGTTCCCGACCATCACGGCGGATCAGCAGCGTGTCACCGGCTAGACGGCTTACTTCACCACTCCTTAGGCAGTTTGCTACTGGATCTTGGGCTGGCTCCCGACTCGCCTCCGTGAAAATGTTAAAAACTTCAGGCGACGGCAAACCCGAGGCTTCCGAATTACTCCAACCGGAGAGCGCCTCCGCGACCGGGTTAAGGTAAGTGATTTTAGCGCCGTTGTCCGTGGTAATCACAGCGTCACCGATGCAATCCAGCGTCACTTGGAACATTGTCTTTTCTGCGAGGAGTTCATGGTTAGCCTGCCGCAGGCGCGAGGTGCGCTCCTCAACCCGCTCTTCCATTTCCTGTTGTACTTTCCTGCGGTTCCATTCGCCGTCCTCACGAGTTGTGATCTCGCGCTCCGTTGTTACCACCGCGCGGGCGTTGTTACTCGTATCTCGCACAGCCTCACCTGTGAACCACGTATCGAAGATACGTCCGTCTTTGCCGATGCGCTTCGTTTCAAACGGAGCGATCGCGTGACCGTGCCATAAGCAATCAGCCCAAGACTGCATCTCATCATGCCTGGACGTTGGAGTAAATTCCAGAATGTTTCGGCCTAGTGCTTCGGCTTCGCAGTAGCCATACATCACTTCCGCTGCTCCATTCCAGGCGAGGATTCGGCCATCGAAATCCTGAACTGTCACGGCGTCATTCGAATTCGAAATAACGGTACGTAGGACGTCGTGGGCATTCCACGTCTCGGGATGTCCGTACGATTCGTGTCGCGAATTGCTGCTCATTTGTCTCCTGAGACTACTACCAGGCTCAAAAACTTTAAATCAGGTTTCGACCGCATCCCGCACTGTCGAGATTGGTTCGTGTATTAGGGTCGAGACCTAGCGCGGAACGGTGAAGTAAAACGTGGAACTCTTCCCGATCTCCGACTCAACCCAAATGTGGCCGCCGCCTCGCTCGACAATCCGCCGGCAAATGGCAAGCCCGAGACCGCTGCCGGGGCGCTCCTCCCCATGAAGGCGTTTCAGTGGTTCAAAGATGCGCTCACAATATTGTGCTTCGATTCCGATGCCGTTATCGCGAACTGAGAAGAGATAGCTGTCGTTTTCTTCTGTTACAGAAATGTGTACACGAGGCTTTTGATTTCCGCGGTATTCAATCGCATTTCCGACGAGATTCTGGAAGATTTGCAGGACTTGCGCAGAACAGGCCCGAATTGCGGGTAACACGTCGAAAGTAACGACTGCGTTCGTCTCCCGAATGAGAGCACCCAGATTCATCAGAGCTACGCCCAGGATCGGGGCGGCTTCCACCAACGCTTCCGATGGGATCTTGGCGACGGATACCTGCGCGTAAGTAAGAAGATCTCTGATCAAGTCCGCCATGCGGCTCGTGATTCGAGCAATTATGTCGATGTACTCCTTGGTGTCTTCGCTATGCCCCACCTGGGAATCTAGCCTCAAGAGCTCAGCGAACTGACGCACGGTTCGAAGTGGATTTTGCAGGTCATGAGCAACAACATAAGCAAACTGCTTCAGGTCTTCATTTGAACGACCTAGCTCGGCGAGGTGCGATTCCAAGCTCTCATTAAGGTTCTGGCAACTTTCTTCGCCCGCTCGATCAGCGACCTCGAATTCGAGGCTGCGCGCGCGACGTTCCGGAGGTTGAGCTTGATCGGACACACTCCAACGCATTTATTGGTCTCCCCAGAGCCAGTCGTGAGCGGAAGATGCGCTGCCGAGACTAGCTGCCTCAGGACGCTTTCAACACTACAGCGGCGTCAAACGTCCTGTGCGCTCCGATGTGGTGATTTGGACCGACTACAACGGCGAGTGCCCAGACTTTCTGTGCGCTTTGCGCGATGAGCTGTTCGCTTCGCTTGTGTACTGACAGTACGCAAGTTGCGCGGGCTTTAACCCTAGAGAGTTAAACCTTCTTTCTATCAGAGAAAGAGAGCCCTTCGAGCGAAACTCTTTGGTGACGATCAATACTACCAGGTACCTTCGGTTTTTACTAGGTTTTATTTTACTGTTAAGTAGCGTTTTAGGTTAAGTGTCAAAGATTGCGCAAAAAAGCAGAGCGGGCCAGACTGGAATCATCGAATTCGGTCAACGTCCGGCAAGTATGGTTGCGGGTTAATTTGTAATGCCCGCGTTCCGGATTCCGAAATGATTTAACGTTTGGCCTCAAGCACCATATTAGGCGGTGTTTCTGCGACGCCACGAATGTGTCATCGCGGCCGCCCTCGCTCTCTTGAAACACATCGGCATTCCATAGCGATGGGTGATTGGAGAGACGCGCCATAATCTGAGGCATGGATGTGGGAAACACCGACTGGAGAATTCACGGCGTAAAAATCGTGCGGGCTGGCGAACTCGATTCGAACACACCGCAGACTCCAGGGATGACACGGGCGGCAGCGATCACACACGCGCGCACCGGAGCCGCGCGCCTTTGGGCCGGTACGGTGGTTGTGCAACCCGATGCAAAGACCGGACCTCATCACCATGGCGAACTGGAAACAGTCCTCTACATCGTGAAGGGTCGCGCCCGGATGCGCTGGGGCGATCATCTTGAGTTCAGTGATGAAGCCGGCCCCGGCGATTTCATTTACGTGCCGCCTTACGTACCTCATCAGGAGATCAATGCAAAGCAGGACGAGCCGTGCGAGGCGGTGGTCGTGCGCAGCGGCCAGGACCCGATCGTTGTCAACCTTGATATGGAAAGCCCCGAACCCGCGAGTGCAGGACAGGTTGCAATTCCGTTTCATCCAGAGCCGTAAGCTAGACGAAGGAAACATGAGCGATGACGATTTTGTTGCGCAACTGGAAGCCTGCACGCTCCCCGAGGACCAATTCCATCATGCCGACCATTTGCACGCGGCCTGGCTCTACCTGACGCGTTTCGCAGCGCCGGAGGCAATCGCGAGGTTCTCAAACGCCCTCCGTGCTTACACGGCATCGTTGGGCAAGCCTGACCGGTATCACGAGACAATCACCTGGGCCTATCTTCTGCTCATGAATCAGCGCATTCACTGCTCCGCAGGCGCGGCGACCTGGGAACAGTTCGCGGCGCAACACTGCGATCTGTTCGATTGGAAGCACTCAATCCTGCTGCGGTACTACAGCGAAGAAACTCTGCAATCGGATATGGCGCGCCGTGTGTTTTTGATGCCCGATCGAATAGAGCGCTTCACCTCTTAAATGGCGAAGTGCCCGGATGGCAGGAGAAGCGTCGTTGCCAGCCGCCGGAGTTACTTCATGCCAGCGTCTTTGAGGGCGGCGACGAGTTCGGTTTCGGGACGCTCGCCAAGAAAGTGCGCCACGATCTTGCCGCCGGGATCGATAACGAGAACAGTCGGGATGGCATGGCAGCCATAGGTGCGAAAGACTTTCCCGCTTGCATCGTGAAGCGTTTGAAGATCCGGATGGTTCTTTTCCAGAAAGTGTTTGGCGGTTGAGGCGTCTTCGTCATTTACCCCGAACACGGCGACATTTCGGTCCGAATATTTTCTGCTAATCGCTTCGATAGTAGGCAATTCGCGGCGGCATGGAGGGCACCACGTAGCCCAGAAGTCAAGCAGAACCACTTTGCCGCGCAGTTCGGCAAGATGGACAGAAGCGCCGTCCAGGCTCTTGAGGGTGAAGTCGACCGCTGTTTTGCCAACGAGTGACATGTTGCGTTCGCTGGGTAGTAAGACGGTGGCGACTTCTTTGCTGCCCGATGGTGGTTCGAACTCGAATACCTCGGGCGGAGGCATATCCAAGCTCACCGTCTTGTACTCGGTAGAAAACTGCACTTGTCCGCTGGCTTTCGACTGTATCTCGACATGCCGCACGACCAGGAAAGTGTCACTTGCGACGAAAATCTTATGGGTCGACCCTTTTATCGCAACGCGAACGACATAGCATTCCACTTTGCTGCCATTGAACTTCGCTTTTTCAGTTTTCTCCAGCTCGGAGACGGTTGCGTAACGGATTAGACCGATGTAGCGGCTGATCAAAGAGTGCTGCGTTTGCGTGAAAAGGTCCTGGCCGGCAAACGATTGCGGCTCATCTTCGCTCTCGGCATCCATGTCGGTCATCTGAGCGACTTCCTGCTTCGACCAAACCTTCGTACCGGGAAGCGCTTTCCATGTGATCTTGCCATCGCTGACACTGATTTCGCTCTCGCCGCTCGTCGAGTTGCGCTCCACGCGGAATGCGCCGTTTGCGCCCACCGCTAAGCGCACAGTCTCCTTCGCGCTGGCAGACGCGCCGCCATTAGTGACGACAACTTGGGTTTCCGCCTTGATGTCGTAATTGCGGAGACTCCTGTAGCGATCGGAGACTTTCTGCAGGACAGCAGCAGGCGTGATCTCAACGGCATGCAAGGCGGTGGCGCTGAGAGCGGAAACGAGCAGAATCAGCCACGCTTTTCGCATACACCTAGTGAGTGGCTGCAGTATGGCCGGCACTCTCATTTGACTTCGCCACTTCGACCGCGAAGACGTAAGTGGGGCCGAACATATTGGATCGGAAGACGACCCACTTCTGGTCTGGGGTGAAGCTAACGTTAGGCTCCAGGTGGTAATGATGCTTGGACATGTTGACGAGCTTCTCGGCGTGGAACACGCCAGGGCGTATCAAGCTTGGATCCTGAACACCGGTGTTCTTAATCAGTTGAGGATGGAATAAGTAGAGCCACTCGCCATCGGGCGCGTGCGCCACCTGGCCAGGGTCGCCGCCGTCACCACAGAACAACGAGCCGTCCTTTGAGACGTTGAAATGGATGGACCATTCGTTGCGCTGCATGTGGTACGCGGTCCGCTCGCGGTCATCGACGCCGTAACCAGCAACCCAGAAGTCCTCTCCTTTGGGAGTTTGCCAGTCGTACCAGATGGTCTTGCCATCCTGGCCCCAGAACTCATGACCGGCAATCTCCATTTCCATCGTGCGTTTGTGAATGAGTGTGTTTTGAGTGCCGTCGGTACGGATGGTCCAGATTCGATCCACCTTTTGCCACGGCCCTTCATGACAGTACATGAGGAGAGTCGGGTCTGTGGGCGAGAAAAGAAGATGATTGAGCCAATCGGTGCTGTGAAGGATAATTTTCTGCTCGCCGGTCTGCAGATTCATGACGTAGAGAACGCGCGGCAGATGCGCTGCCAGAGTGCGCTCCATCATTTCGCCCTTATTGCGCGGCTGATCAAGCGGATGAGTTTGCTGGCCGGTTGTGTTTCCGTAGTCCGTGCCATTGCCGGTTACGTATGCGCCTGCAGCAAGCGTCTCGTCGGCGTTGATGGTGTCGACGCCGGCGCGCGGGGGAAGCGCTCCTATCTTTCGGGTCTCTCCCGTATCGACGTTCGCGACGTAGAGTGAATGATCTTCGTTCTTGATGTAGTAAACGGTTTGATTCTTGCGGCCAGTGTTGACGATGCGAACGCGGCCTGTGACTACCGAACGAGTTTTGAAGGTAGAAAGATCGACGACTGAAATGCCATTGGGAGTGCTATAGACCATCTCCTTGCCGTCAGGTGTGTAGGCATTTTCGTTGAAATAGAGGCTGGCACTGTTGGGCTCGTCGCTGATTCGGATGACACGATGACCGGTATCTGGATCAATCCATGTTTTGGGGGGATTGGCTGCTGAAGCGTTGCTCTTCTCTTGCGCGAAGCCGGCGAGAGCAGTCAACAGCGACGCCGAGACTACAAACAGACGAAAGCACATTGCGTTTGATCTCTCTAACCTCTATATAATGCTCTACGCCGTGATTTCCAGAATAACCAGTTGGGCATGCGCAGTTGCTATTTTTTTGTCGGTCAGTAGTTTTGCCAGTTCGCAGAACCGGGGCGGGCTGGAGGACGTGTATCGCGGCTTTGTCAAGCCGCCAGACAACGCGCGCATCATGATGCGTTGGTGGTGGTTTGGTCCCGCTGTGCAAAAGCAGGAACTGGAGCGCGAGTTACGGGTGATGAAGGCGGCGGATATCGGAGGGGTCGAAATTCAGCCGGTGTATCCGCTGGAGCTGGACAATCCGGAGACTGGATTCCACAACGCGCCGTATCTCTCAGATGAATTTCTAAGCGACATACGGTTTGCGTCGGCCACGGCGAAAACGCTCGGCATGCGCGTGGATATTACGTTGGGAAGCGGCTGGCCTTATGGCGGCCCGCACACCGCAGTGACTCAAGCGGCGGGACGGCTGCGGATTGAACGAGTGGCGCTCAGTGAGGGCGCGACTTCGGTGGCGACTCCGGCGATGGAGAACGGCGAAAAGCTGATTGCGGCGTTTGTCGCGCCGGGCGACGGGCAGCAGTTTGACAATCACACCCGGATCAGCAATTTCGAGGGCGGCCGGGCGATTCTTCCCTCGCTGGTGAGCGGGGCGCATACAGCTTTGTTCTTCATCGCAGGCAGGACGGGGCAACAGGTAAAACGGCCGGGCGTCGGGGCAGAGGGGTTTGTGTTGGATCACTACGATCGCGCCGCGATTGAGCATCACCTGGAGATTGTCGGCAATCGACTGATGCAAGGGTTCGGCGACAATCCCCCCTACGCGGTATTCAGCGACAGTTTGGAAGTGTTCGGATCCGACTGGACCGATGATTTCTTGAGCGAGTTTCAGAAGCGGCGCGGTTATGACCTGACTCCCTATTTGCCGGCGCTGGTCGGTGACATGGGACCCGAGACGGCGGCGATTCGTCACGACTGGGGCAAGACGCTGACGGAACTCGTCGATGAACGCTATCTAGTCCCGATTCGCGAATGGGCGCATGCGCATCGCACGCTGTTCCGCTCGCAGACATACGGCGAGCCGCCGGTTGAGATGTCGGCGAACAATCTGGTGGATTTGCCTGAAGGCGAGCATGGGCCCGAGTGGCGCGGCTTCAGTCCGGCCCGATGGGCGTCATCGGCGTGCCACTTGTATGGACGCCCAATCACTTCAACCGAGACGTGGACGTGGCTGCATGCGCCCTCGTTCCGGGCGACGCCTCTCGATATGAAGGCGGAAGCGGATCTGCACTTTATCGAAGGCATTAATCAACTGATTGGACACGGCTGGCCGTATTCGCCGCCCTCAGCGGGGGAGCCTGGCTGGCGATTTTACGCCTCAGCGGCATTCAACGATCACAATCCGTGGTTTCAAGTGATGCCGGACATCGCGAAGTACTTGCAGCGGATGAGTTATTTGATGCGGCAAGGCGCATCGGCAAACGATGTCGCAATCTATCTGCCGACGGATGATGCGTGGGCGACGTTCACCGCCGGGAGAGTGGATAATCGCGGAAACTACCGGCCGACAGAGGTTTCGATTGATCGCCAGATGGACGAAATGCTTGGCGGCACTTTGATCCCGCAGATCCTGGATGCCGGCTATAACTTCGACTTCATCGACGATGGCGCGATCGCGAAAGCTGGGAGTGCCGTATAAGGTGTTGATCGTTCCGGGAGTGGAGCGAATGCCACTTGGCGACGCTGGAGCGCATGGCAGCTTTGAGAAGCAAGGGCGGGATGGTGATCGCAACCCGCCGATTGCCGTCGCTGGCGCCAGGGCTGAAGGACGAGGGAGAGAACGCGCAGATTCGTGCCCTAGGGCAAAGCGTATTTACGCATTTCGTTCAGGACGAACAGACGCTGGGGAGCACGTTGAAGCAGATGCTGACGCCGGATTTTGCGGTCCAGAGCGGGAACGCGGCAATTGGATTTGTGCATCGGAGACTAGAAAACGCCGGCGATATCTATTTCGTCGTGAACACTTCGAATCAGCCGGTGGATACGCACGCGAGCATTCGTGTAACGGGAGTATCGGGCGAATGTTGGGATCCTTTTACGGGAGAAGCGAAGCCGCTGTTTGGATCGTCTGATGGGAAGTTCACGACCGTTGAACTGCGTCTTGCTCCGTACGAATCACAGGTTATGATGTTCCGGCCGGGAACGCTGGAACATGAGAAGGGAAGGATCGACACTGGCGGTGGGGAAATCGACATCAGCGGGGATTGGCGGGTCACTTTCGAGGGTCTGAAGCAAACGCAAGCGATGCCGCAGCTCAAATCCTGGACCGACAATCCCCAGACCAAATATTATTCGGGGAAAGCGGTTTATGAGAAGACAGTCGATGTGAGCGAATCGCTACTGAAGGGCGCCACCGCGATTGATTTCGGCAAAGGGGAACCAGTGCTGCGGGCTGAGATGCCGAACGGCATGCGAGCGTTGCTGGAAAGTCCAGTACGTGAATCCGCGCTTGTTTATGTGAATGGGAAATTAGCAGGGTCCGTATGGCACCCACCGTATACGCTGCGTGTCGGGAAGTATTTGCATGCGGGACAGAATCAGTTTCGTGTAGTGGTGGCGAATCTTGCAATCAACGAAATGGCCGGAAAGGCACTCCCCACTTACACGCTATTGAAAGACAGATACGGCGACCGCTTTCAACCGCAAGGCTTTGAGAACTTTCACGCGCTGCCGGCGGGAATGCTGGGGCCTGTACAGCTTGTGGCGTCAGAAGAAGGAGTGCCGGCACAATCGACGGTTGCGCAGGGGCCAGACCCGTCAGCGAGTCGCTTGCCGAAGAACAAGCTTCCGGCGCGTCCCGAACTCCCAACCTTATACATCGTGGGTGATTCGACGGTCCGCAACGGGCAGGGAGATGGAAAGAACGGGCAGTGGGGATGGGGCGATTTGATCGGTGTGTACTTCGACCCGAGCAAAATCAATGTTGTGAATTGGGCGCTGGGAGGGCGAAGCAGCCGCACCTTTATATCAGAGGGACACTGGCAGCAGGTTGTGAATGCGCTTAAGCCGGGAGACTTCGTGATGGTCCAGTTCGGGCACAACGATGGTGGTGCGGTGAATGACAATAGCCGGGCGCGAGGATCGATCAAAGGCACCGGCGATGAGAGTCAAGAAATCGACAACATGATTACGCATAAACACGAGACGGTTCACACGTTCGGCTGGTATATGCGCGAGTATGTCACCGATACCCGGGCTAAAGGCGCGACGCCGATTATCTGCACGATGATTCCGCGGAAAATCTGGAAAGACGGAAAGATTGTCACCAATACCGGCGATTATGCCGGTTGGGCGGAACAGGTCGCAACCCATGAGCATGCGCCCTTGGTGGATCTGAACGAGATCATTGCTGAACACTATGACGTGATGGGGCCAGAGAAAGTCAATCCATTGTTCGGCGACGAACACACGCACACGACTCTGGCCGGCGCGGAGATTAACGCTGAAGCCGTGATTGAAGGATTGAAAGCGTTGAAGAACGATCCGTTGAAGCCATATTTTTCAGAGCGCGCCCAGGCCGTAGAGCCGGCGGTCGTTGCGCGATGATCGCGATTCGGGATGATCTCACGCCCAAGGCGCTAGAGACGAAGGTTCGCAGGCTGTTTGAAGCTTCCGCGAAAAAGATCGATGCGATTCAAAAGTCGTGGGACGCTTCGCAAGGCGCGCCAGTCTTCACAGTTAAGGGACGTTATACAAGCCGCGGCTGGACCGAGTGGACGCAGGGTTTTCAGTTCGGCTCCGCCATTCTGCAATTTGATGCCACGGGCGAAATTCATTTTCTGGAGGCAGGGCGCAACAATACCGTGGCGCACATGGCGCCGCACGTATCGCATATCGGGGTACACGATCACGGATTCAATAACATCAGCACGTACGGCAATTTGCTGCGATTGATGAATGAAGGCGGCATTGCCGAGAATTCGTGGGAACGCGACTTCTACGAAATGGCGGTGAAGGTTTCGGGCGCGGTGCAAGCGGCGCGCTGGTCACGTATTGCGGGCGGCGGCGGATATATTTATTCGTTCAACGGGCCGCACTCTTTGTTCGTGGATACCATCCGGTCCCTGCGCGCACTAGCGGTCAGTCACAAGCTTGGACACAGGCTGATGGGCGAGAACGACCGCAGCATTTCTCTGCTGGGGCGACTTGTCGAACATGCGCAGGCGACGGCACGCTATTCCATTTATTACGGCGAGGGCCGCGATTACTACGACGTGCGAGGCAGGACCGCGCATGAGAGCATCTTTAACGTTATATGACGGCAACTACCGCTGCCCCAACTCACAGCAAGGTTTTTCGCCTTTCACCACATGGACGCGCGGATTAGCTTGGGCTATGTGCGGGTTCGCCGAAGAATTGGAATTCCTCGCAGCGCTATCGGACGAGGAACTGGCTGAGTCAGGCGGCCGGACGGCGATTGAAGCGACGATGAAGAAAGCTGCGGAGGCCACGTGCGATTTCTACATCGACTATTCGCCGACGGATGGCATTCCGTATTGGGACACAGGCGCACCGCGTCTTCACCGGCTGGGAGATTGGGCTTCGAAGCGATCCGATCCGTTCAATTCCTTTGAACCTGTGGACAGTTCGGCGGCGGCAATTGCGGTGCAAGGCTTGCTGCGCCTAGGCAAGTACATGGGCAACAAGCGATACTTTCAGGCTGGCTTAACTGTGGCCGATGCTCTTTTTGACGATCCCTATCTGAGCACGGATGCCAATCACCAGGGACTGATTTTGCACGCGGTCTATCATCGGCCGAACGGATGGGATGCGGCACCGGCGCCCGACGGCGTACCACGAGGCGAGGCATGCATGTGGGGCGACTATCACGCTCGGGAGGCCGCGCTGTACCTGTTGCGGATGATTGAAGAGAGACCGTATTTGACCTTTTGGAGTGAACGCGCATGACCATTGCAGATCTAGGCGAGATTACCGGCCGAACCTATCCGGCAAGACGCCGGACGCAAAATCTGGTTGGGGGAGCGAGCCCGATTCAGGCGACGAATTTCTCCTTGGGGCACGTGACACTCGAACCTAACGGCGGGCAGGTGCCGTGGCACAACCAGGAACAGGAAGAGATTTATTACATCGTGGAAGGCACGGGCGAGATGTGTCTGGGCGAGGAACGGAAAACTGTGAAGACGGGTCAAGCCGTCTATATTCCGCCAAGAGTTTTTCATCAACTCACAAACACGGGCTCCGCACCGATGCGCATGGTTTATTGCTACGGTCCAGCAGGAGACGTGGCGCACTGGCGTCAGGAACTCGATGGCACATTGCCGAAAGCGGGTGAAACTGCGCCTCCCCTGCCCGCGGGCGCGCAGCCGCAGTGTACGGAAAAGCCGAAGGAGCAGGCGTGAGCGCGGCGAAAGTTCATACAGTCGGCATCATCATGAATGGCGTCACCGGGCGCATGGGTCTGAACCAGCATCTGCGCCGGTCAGTTTACGCCATCATGCAGCAAGGCGGCGTGCGGCTTAGCGATACCGAGACTATCGTGCCGCAGCCACTGCTGGTGGGCAGAAATCCGGCGAAGCTGGAGGCGTTGTCTCGTGAGTTCGGCGGGCTGCCATATTCGACCGACCTCGAGGCGGCCCTGAGTGACGCGAAATACTCCATCTATTTCGATGCGCAGACAACCGACCGACGGGCGGATGCGGTTCGCAAGGCGGTTGCTGCCGGGAAACATATCTACTGCGAAAAGCCGATAGCGGACAATCTGGAAACAGCGCTGGACCTGTATCGAATCGCGCAAAAAGCGGGCGTGAAGAACGGCGTAGTTCAGGACAAGCTGTGGCTTCCGGGGCTGCTGAAGTTGCAAACGTTGAAGGAGCTTGGATTCTTCGGCCGGCTGCAGTCGGTGCGCGGCGAATTCGGCTACTGGGTTTTCGAAGGCGACACTGTTCCGGCACAGAGGCCTTCCTGGAACTACCGAAAAGAGGATGGCGGCGGAATCATCATCGACATGCTCTGCCATTGGCGCTATGTTCTCGATAATGTCTTCGGCGCGGTGAAATCGGTTTCGTGTCTGGGCGCAATTCACGTGCCTGAGCGCTGGGACGAACAAGGAAAGCCATACAAATGTACGGCTGACGATTCGGCCTATGCGACCTTTGAACTCGAAGGCGGCGTGATTGCGCAATTCAACTCGTCGTGGTGCGTGCGCGTGCGGCGCGACGACCTGTTGACTTTGCAAGTGGACGGCTCGAAGGGAACGGCTGTGGCCGGGCTGCGAGATTGCTGGATTCAGCACTACGGATCTACACCGAGGCCGACGTGGAACCCAGATATCCCGCAACCAATCAACTTTTTCGATGGCTGGCAGAAAGTGCCGGAACAGACGACCTTCGACAACGCCTTCAAGATCCAGTGGGAATTGTTTCTGCGCCATGTGGTGAAAGATGAGCCTTTCCGCTGGACGCTGCTGGAGGGCGCAAAAGGCGTCCAACTGGCCGAAGCAGGAATCGAGTCCTGGAACAAGCGTTGTTGGGTGGATATAAAGCCAATTAAGGCATAGTGTGGGCCGCTGTAGTACCGCGCTCTAAATTCAACCTGTCAAAATTTCGGGAGAAAGCGTCCATAGGTCAGGAGGGCTGCCCGAATCGCTTCCCCAACACGATCGAACTCGTCGACCCTAGTCATGGTCGTATGTACGGCGGGCATTATTGCGGCGCTGCACTACGGGCAAGACCTGATCGTTCCTTTCGCGCTGGCAGTGCTCGTCAGCTTTCTTCTGACGTACCCGGTTGCCTGGGTGCAAAAGCTGAAAATCGGGAACACGGCGTCCGTTGCCCTGGTTATGCTCGTGGCCTTCTCTTTAGCAGGAACGGTGATTTGGATGGCTACGACGGAGCTTACGCAAATCATTATCCGGCTGCCTCAGTATCAGCAGAATATTTCGGCGAAACTGAGCCGAATTCAACATCTGGGAGGGTCGGAGGGCAATTCCGCTATATCCAGAGCGGCACACAGCATTTCCGAGCTGGGCGACGAGTTCTCCCAGAGTAACCAGACAGTGCAGGAGCAAAAGGCCTCGGCGGCAAGATCCAACCACCCTGCAGCGACGTCCGGTGTACAACCGGTCCCGGTTCAAATAGTGCAGCGGTCAACGGGAGTATTTGGCGCTTTGGGAACGGTAGGGGCGTCCGTTGGCCGGTTTTTTTTGACTGCAGTGGCAGTGGTGATCCTGACGCTTTTCATGCTGCTGAACCGCAGCAGCCTTCGTAACCGGCTGTTCCGACTGTTCGGCGAAGGCCGGATCATGGTAGTTACCACGGCGATGGATGACGCTGCCCAGCGGGTAAGCCGGTATTTACTTACGCAAGGAATGGTAAACAGCACGTATGGGCTGCTACTGGGGGTTGGCCTATACTTCATCGGCGTACCTTATGCGGTTTTTTGGGGGTGTGCCGCGGTTTTCCTGCGCTTCATTCCGTACTTGGGTACGTTTATGGCTGGAATGGCGCCGTTTGTTTTGTCCCTCGCTGTTTTCGACGATTGGAAGAGACCACTTCTGACGCTAGGGCTTTTTTTTGTGGTCGAGGGCACTATCTCCGGAATAGTGGAACCGTGGCTGTATGCCACCAGGACCGGCATTTCCTCACTGGCGATTCTGCTTTCCGCCACCTTCTGGACTCTGATCTGGGGCCCCATCGGGTTGGTGATGGCCACGCCGTTAACCGTGCTGCTGGTGGTGCTGGGGCGTCACATTCCCCAAATGGAATTTTTGTACGTGCTCTTGGGCGATGAACCGGTACTCGCACCTGAAACACTTTATTACCAGCGTCTGTTAGCGCTCGACGAGGACGAGGCCCACGAGGTCGCCGAAGAGTACGTAAAGGAGAAGCGGGTTTGCGAGCTATACGATTCCGTTCTGATTCCCGCGTTGGCTTTGGCCGAAGCGGACCGGCATCGAAATCAAGTCGATGAAGAACGGCAAAAGTTTATCTATCGGAGCACGCGCGAGCTGATTGAGGAAATGGGTGAGAGGCTTCATGAAGAGAACGGCCGCGCCGCGAATGCCGCGCAATCTCCAGCGCCGACACGAGGAGAAGGTGTCGTCCTTTGCATTCCGGCGCGCGATGAAGCCGATGAGCTAGTCGGGGCGATGCTTGCGCAATGCCTGCGAGATGCTGGCCACAACGCGGATTCGATCGCAATTGGTTTCGTTGAGGAGATGCTCGATCGCGTACAGCAACGCCAGCCGGACGTATTGTTTATTTCGGCTTTGCCGCCATTCGCCGTTACACATGCGCGCTCGTTGTGCCGCAAAGCGCGCCAACGGTGCGCGAACGTGAAAGTCGTTGTAGGTCTTTGGGGAGCGGCAGCGGATCGGAAGGCAATGCAGCAAAGATTGGGCAACGGATGCTCGGACTACATGGTGCACAGTATCGCGGAAGCCGAGTTGCAACTGAGGCTTTTCGCAGGTGAGCCGCAAGAAGTCGAAAAAGACGCGGCTCATATACCCGACGACGCAACCTCGGCGGTGCTGACTGAATCCACCAAGTGATGGCAACACTGACGACTGATGCCGCGGCGAGCGGCACATTGATGCTGGGCGGCGATTTAACCGTGAACCGGTTGGGATTTGGGGCAATGAGAATAACCGGCGAGGGGATCTGGGGAGAGCCGAAGAACCCCGCAGACGCACGCAAGGTGCTGCGGCGCGCGGTTGAACTCGGCATTAACTTTATCGACACAGCAGACTCTTATGGACCGGAGGTTAGCGAAAGGCTGATCGGCGAAGCGCTATACCCGTATTCAAAGGATCTGGTGATCGCAACCAAGGGCGGGCTGGTCAGAACTGGCCCGAATAAGTGGTCTCCGCTTGGCCGGCCAGAGTATCTTCATCAGCAGGTCGAGATGAGTCTACGGCGGCTAAGGCTGGAGAGGATCGACTTGTACCAGCTTCACCGTATCGATCCTGAAGTACCGGTCGAGGAAAGTCTCGGCAAACTGAAGGATCTGCAGAGAGCCGGGAAGATTCGACACATCGGTTTATCTGAAGTGAAACCGGCTGAGATTGAGCGAGCGCGCAAGACGGTTGAGATTGTCAGCGTTCAGAATAAGTACAATCTGAGCGACCGCGCCCATGAGGACACACTCGAATATTGCGAAAAACACAACTTTGCTTTCATTCCATGGTTTCCGGTGGCCGCGGGCAAGTTGGCGGAAGCTGGTGGCCCGCTTGATAGCCTGGCCAAACAGCACGGCGCTAGCGTGGCACAACTGTCGCTCGCTTGGCTGCTGCATCGCTCAAAGGTCATGATGCCGATTCCAGGCACCTCTTCCGTTTCGCACCTGGAAGAAAACGTCGCTTCTGCCGGTTTAAAGCTGAGCGATGGCGAATGGAAGAAGCTGGAACGCGCTGCCGAAACGTTGAAACAGTAATAGCGGCTTGCCGGAGCCACGGGATGTTACGTTGAATACAACTCCCGTGATTTACCGGCATGATGCTCCGCTGTAACTCCCCTGAGTGCGCCAACACGCTTGAGTTGCATGCCGGCGCATTGGCGTGTCCGAAATGCGGCGACCTGCTGGAAGTAGTAATTGACCGGCCCGAACGCGATCCCGGCGATCTCAAGAAGGTCTGGCGAGAGCGGCGGTTTTCGTATAATCCGCTGGACCAGAGCGGGGTGTGGCGATTCCGCGAGTTTCTTCCTTTCGATTACGCAGAATCGGATATTGTCACGCTGTTAGAGGGCAACGTTCCGCTAGTGCGCGGACACAAAACCGCGGTTTGGGCCGGGGTAACTGACCTGTCATTCAAGCATCTGGGATGGAATCCAACCGGTTCGTTCAAAGATCTCGGCATGACGGCCGCTATGACAGAGGCGAAATTCACGGGAGCAACTACCGTGGCTTGTGCGTCCACCGGGAACACGGCAGCTTCCTTGGCTGCCTACGCTTCGCGCGGCGGAATGAGGGCACGTGTCTATCTGCCAGCCGGTCAGGCATCAGCAAACAAGCTTGCGCAAGCGCTGGATTTCGGCGCCGAGGTCGTCCAAATCGATGGCAGTTTCGACGACGCGCTGAACACTCTGCTGACGAAAGCCGACGGCAACATACAGTTTCTGAATTCGATCAATCCGTTTCGCATTGAAGGCCAAAAGACGGCGATGATTGAGCTTCTAGAGCAGCTCCAATGGAAGATTCCGGATTACTTGATAGTGCCTGGCGGCAATCTGGGCAACTCATCGTCGTTCGGCAAAGCTTTCGCTGAGCTAAGACAGTTTGGTTTTATTGACGCCTTGCCGCGCATGGTGATCGTACAGGCGGCCGGAGCGAATCCTTTGTCGCAGATGTGGCGTTCGGGCAAAGCTGAGTTACAGCCGGTGCCGTATCCGGAGACCGTGGCGACAGCCATTCGCATCGGCAATCCGCGTTCCTGGAGAAAAGCGCTGCAGGCGATCCACTATACAAACGGTCTGGTAATGGACGTTACCGATGAGGAGATCGGCGAAGCGAAAGCCATGATCGGCCGTGACGGCATTGGCTGCGAACCAGCCTCCGCGACAACCCTCGCAGGCATCCGCAAATTGGTCGCGAGCGGTCAGATACCGCGTGACGCGCAGATTGTTGCGGTGCTGACGGGGCACGCGCTGAAGGATACGGACTATATCATTCACTCGCATGAATCGCCCTCCGGATCAGTTTGAGATTTGCGTTCCGGCTTCCATCGCAAATTTGGGACCCGGTTTCGACACGCTGGCCGTCGCTGTACAGCTTTATCTGCGCTTGCGCGCGACGCGGGCGCCGGGGCAGAATGAACTGCGGTTTCGGTTCGTCAATGCGCGTATAGACGGGGAGAACTACATTGAGCGAGCGTTCTTCTTTCTGGCGCGGCAGCGCGGCGCAGATTTCCCTTCTCTGGATGTAGAAGTACATACCGACATACCAGCGACATCCGGCTTAGGGAGCAGTGCGGCAGCGACAGTGGCCGGCTTACGCTTGTACGAGGCAATTGCAGGTCCCCTTCCCGAGCCAGGACTCCTGAACGCGGCGTGCGCGTTGGAGCACCATCCGGATAATGTTGCGGCAGCTCTGCTGGGCGGCTTGACCATCAGTTGCCAGTTGCCAGACCGGTCTGTTACAGCCGTGCGCATGAAATGGCCGCCGCAATTGCAGTTCGTTGTTCTGACGCCCCGGATTGCGCTGCCGACGCGCGAGAGCCGCAGTGTTCTGCCGGAGCGGGTAGCTCTTTCGGACGCGATTTTCAATCTGCAACGCGTAGCCCTTCTGCTGCGCAGCTTGCAAAGCACAGATTTTTCACTACTTCGGGAAGCGCTTTGCGACCGCCTCCATCAGCCCTCGCGGCAACAGTTGGTACCCGGGCTCGAACGCGCGCTGGCGCTAGAGCATCCGGATCTGCTGGGGGTTTGCCTGAGCGGGGCTGGTCCATCTATCGTGGCGCTTGCGACACAAAATTTCGAGGAAATTTCGCAGCTTCTGGGCGAGAGCTTCCGTGAAACCGGCTTGGATTGCTGTATGCGGCGGCTGCAAGTGCACGAACATATGCTAGCTCAAAGTGGCCGCTATGTGCGGCTTGCCCAACTGACACTCTTCGTGGACCGCACGAACTGCTCGCTCTAAACCGTCTAACCGCACAACAATCCCAATGGTGATTTCGCTGGAGCCTTGTGCAATGGCTATGATGTTGATCTGCTCCCGCGAGATAGCAGTAAAAACGCGGCCGGCAAGTCCGGGAGTGCCTCGCATGCCTTCTCCGACGACTGCGAGCAGACCGACCTTCTCGTCCACCTCAATTGGCCTCAAATAGCCATGCGCCAATTCGATGGACAGATTAGATTGCAGTGCTTCTAGCGCAGCTTCCAAATCGTGCTTGCGGACCAGCAAACAAAAGCTTTGGCGATAGCTGGAACTGGTGAAAACGAGAATCTCGACATTCGCGAGCGCCAGCGCATCCAAGGCCCGGGCCATTAGCCTGGTGCCGCTCAGAATTGCATTTACCGGTTCCATTGAAATGAGCGCCACATTTGACATTGACGTCACTGCCCGCGCGCCCTTCGGCTCATCAAAATGACCGACAATCCTGGTCCCGGGCTTGTGCGGCGCGAAACTGTTCTTACTCCAGACGGGAATCTGCTTTTCGACTAATGGCGCCAGAGTTCGGGGATGCAAAACCTTGGCGCCGTTGTACGCAAGCTCGGCAGCTTCCGCATACGTGACTTGATCCAGAACGGCGGCATCGGAAACAAGCCGCGGGTCGGCGGTCATAATGCCGTCGACATCCGTCCAGATCCAAAGCTCCCGCGCGTCTAGAGCGGCCGCGAAAATCGAAGCGGAGAAATCGGAACCGCCGCGGCCGAGAGTTGTGGGACGGCCATCCGCAGTTGCGCCGTTGAAACCAGTAATGACCGGAATAGTATGCGCATGGAGCAGTGGAAGAATGTGCTCTACGCATTTAGACCGAGTCGCTTCCATTTGCGGCGAGGCGTTACCGAAAATGGCATCCGTCACAATAACATCGCTGCCATTGATAGCGCGAGCTGCGATTCCGGCCGATGTGAGGTATTCCGCCAGCAAAACGGAAGACAAACGTTCGCCAATAGCTATCGCTTCATCAACCGATCGCGGCGGCCGTTCGCCCAGCATCAAGACCCCATTTGCAATGCGCTGAAATTCGGCTACGAGCGATTCTAAAGCCTCGACAGCTGCTGTTTGATGTCTTTGCGCGGAGGAATCCGTAAGCAACTGGCGAGAGGTCTCGCGGTGTCGCTCCAACAAGGCACGAATGTTCTGATCGACCGCGGCCTGATCCCCGACCTCCGCGCGCCTGAGCGTTTCCAGAAGTAAGTCCGTTACTTTGGCCATCGCTGATACCACGATGAGCACAGGCCCGCTCTTCTGTTGCGCTGAAATGATATCGGCCGCCACCCGGATACGGTCGGCGGCGCCCATGCTGGTGCCGCCGAATTTCATTACTAAGAGGTTTTGCAACGCAGGTGGTCTCTGGGGCAGGAAGCCCTATAGGGATGATAGCGGGGGCGCCAGGCTAGGAGCAGCCAGATGCAATTCGGGACGACTGCACCTGGCTTTTAGCTGACCGACTTTAACTAGCCGACAAACGTAATGGTGGTGGTATCGGCACCGACTGACGTAGCCGTCAGAAGCTTACCACCAGAAGTTGTGATGTTCATAGTGTCACCGGTTTGCGGATTCGCAAGGGCATTATTGGGGCCGCACGCGAGGGCCGAAGTAAACGTGACGGGCGTGAATTTTGGTAGCGATGAGGTGGGCTCGCCCCCATCGGGCGCCTCCATGATCCATTCGCAGGAGCCGCCATTGAAACTCGCGCCAGGAGGCGGCGCGAGCGTAATGGAGAAATGCTGCCCCGTCGCCTCATTGGCGAAATAGATAGTCCCGGCCGTGGTGCCTACATACTGCACAGAGCAATAAACCTGTTGACCAGGACTTACCGAGAAATTAGCGATATTGGTTTGCCAGACGTAGGACGGGGAGCCTGCTTGTACAGGAGCAAACCACTCGTACCATGCAACATAGGTGGCAACGCCCGAGGAGCTGACATGTTGTTGAATCCCGGCTTGCAGGACATCGTTCGAGTAGAAAAATCCATCGAGGCCAAGCCACGATGAAGAATTCCAACCGCCCTCTGTGCCTTGCGCCTCGGAAGGCTTACTTACAGTAGGAATTCGCCAGTAACCGATTATGCTGGTCCACTTACCGGTTTTTGTTCCGGCTCCGGACCAAACGGTACCAGTGTAACTGGTATCACTTACTTTTGTCGGAAGATGTTTCAGATTGTGAGTTCTGCCAATCTGCGGCTGGAGTTCGGGAACGATTCGATCCTTTGCAAGCCATTTACGCGAAAAGAATTTGTCCCAGGCTGCGCGCAGAGATGGATCGTCTGTAGCAGTGGGTTTCCGCCATAATAAGCCATATTTTAGAAGGTCTTGTTGGCTGGCGCTTTTCGGATCGAAGTCGTCCGGCGGAGCGGCTATCAGATAAGCGCCTTTCAGATTGGTTGGATGCAGCGCAAACGGCACCTTCTTGAGGAAAGCCCCCTCATCGAGAGTGAATTCGATGGGCGCGCTTACAGTTGTGGGCATAACTAGTCTCCTTAATTTTGTACTTCACAGCTACAGAGTGAAGATCCACATGTGATTCTCACTCTTTGCTCAGAACAGGCATGCAACTGGCGGCCCATTCACTAGCCCAAAATTGCTAGACCGTTGGCGGCGCTATGAGCGTTTTTGGCTGACGTTGGGCCGAAGCAATTAACCAAAAAGATAAGGACCGCAGATCACGCAGGATCACGTGGCCGACCCCCAGCGCACTTCCTATACTCAAGGTATGCAGCGTCTCGGTTTGCTTTTTGGCCTTTGCATTACCCTTGTTCTGCCGATCGGGGCGCAGGACGCCCCGACACTGAGGCTGCCGGACACCGCCGCTCCAGTCAGCTATAACGTCCAGCTTTCGTTGGACCCCGCGAAGACCACATTTTCGGGTAACATCTCGATCAAGCTGAATGTTAAGCAGCCGCTGCAGACACTTTGGCTAAACGGTACGCAAATAGAAGTGCAGAGTGCTCAGTTGACCGCTAGCGGCAAGACCTATGAATCTAAGACAACGCCCAGCGGCAAAGATTTCTTGGGCATGCATTTTGATTCGGAGGTCCCGGCCGGTGACGCGGAACTACGGATCTCATATACGGGGCACGTGCGGCAGCAGGATAGTTCCGGTGTCTTTTCGATGGAAGATGAGGGCAACAAATACATCTACACGCAATTCGAATCGACGGATGCGCGAGCCGCGTTTCCCTGTTTCGACGAGCCTTCTTACAAGGTGCCGTGGCAAGTGACATTAACGATCCCGCATGAGTACACGGCCATAAGCAATACGGCGGTCCTGAAAGAAAGCGCCAAAGACGATCAGAAAGTAATTGAATTCAGGCAAACCAAGCCGCTTCCCAGTTATCTGGTCGCGTTTGCCGTCGGACAATTTGATTTTGTACCGGCGGGTACGGCCGGTCGCAATCACATACCCGTTCGCATCGTTACGCCGAAGGGCCACGGGAGTGAAGCGAAGTATGCCGCGGAAGTGACCGCGACTATTTTGACGCGGCTGGAAAACTACTTCGGCATTCCTTATCCTTACGACAAGTCTGATGAAGTTGCTATTCCCGTAACTTTTGGGTTCGGCGCGATGGAAAATGCCGGCATGGTGACCTATGGCCAGACAATTATCCTGGCCGATCCGGCGCGAGATACCGAGTCGCGGCGTCGCGAATATGCATCTGTTGCTGCGCATGAACTGGCGCACCAATGGACCGGAGATTTGGTGACCACCGCCTGGTGGAACGATATCTGGTTGAACGAAGCGTTCGCGACTTTCATGGAACAGAAGATACTCGCTGAATGGAAACCGGAATGGAAAACGCGCGTGGAAGATGTGATGGATTCCAAGATCGCTGCTGAGCAGGCCGACAGCCTGGTGAGTGCGCGCAAAATCCGGCAGGAGATTCGATCAAAGGACGACATCAGCAACGCGTTCGACGACATTACGTATCAGAAAGGCGCATCCGTTATCCGGATGTTTGAGACCTGGGCCGGAACGGAACAATTTCGTAAGGGTGTGCATGCCTATTTGGAGAAATATGCTTTCGGGAATGCCACCGCGCCCGAGTTCCTGGCCGTGATGAGTTCCATTACGGGCAAGAACATCACAGAGCCTTTCTCGACTTTTCTAAATCAAGCCGGTGTGCCGCTGGTTTCGGTATCGCTCGATTGCAAACAGGCGACACCTGTGCTTCACCTGACCCAACAGAGATATCTTCCACTGGGCACAAAGAGCGATAGCAGCGCACTCTGGCAGATCCCAGTTTGCGCAAGTTTCGGAACCCGGAGCGGCAAACAAAGTGACTGTACGCTGATGACCGAGAAGACAGAGGACTGGACCTTGAAAGGCAAAGCGTGTCCCGCCTGGGTCGACGCGAATGACAACGCAGTTGGTTATTACCTGGTCAACTACGAAGAAAAGCTGCTGAAAGAAGTTACAGCCGGCGATGTCGAGCACCGCCTGAGCGCACCGGAGCGGGTAGATTTCATGGGCAATGCCGAATCCTTGACGAACGGCGGAAAGCTGCCGGCAGCGGATGCCCTTCGATTGGTAACGACTTTTCATGATGATCCGGAGCGCTATGTGGTTCTGAGCGCTATCAACGTCGCTTTGTTTCCCCGATCACACATGGTTCCCCAGGACCTCATGCCGAATTACATTCGCTTTCTGCGGGACAATTTTCAGGCTCGAGCGCATGAGATCGGGTGGATCCCAAATGCCGGCGAATCAGACGACATACACCTATTGCGTCCTCAATTATTGCGCGTAGTGGCGACCTATGCGGAGGATGAAAAACTCGCAAGCCAGGCTCGTGAGCTGACTGACAAATGGTTTGAGAATCACAGTGCGGTTGACCCCAGCGTTGTAACCGCGGTCCTTGGCACAGCGGCTTATTACGGAGACAAAACCCTATTTGAGCGTTTCCTTGCCGAACTGGAGAAAACAAGAGACCGGCAAGAACGGGAACGCATCCTCGGCGCAATGGTTCGTTTTCGTAATCGGGACGCGGTAGAAGCGGGCATGGAAGCAGTGCTCTCCGGGAAGGTTCCGTTTATGGAGGGGCTCTCGTTATTATTCTCTGGACAACTTCAAGATTCAACACGTAGCATGGCCTTTGATTTCATGAAGGCCCACTTTGATGAGATCGCCACTAAACGTCCAACCGGCGGCGGATTCGATGCAGGCGCTGTTTTCCCGCAGGTAGGAGCGAGCTATTGCTCCGCTGAGCGGAAGCAGCAGTTACAGGATTTCTTTGAGCCGCGAGTGGATAAATTCACTGGTGCGCCGCGAGCACTTTCGCAAGTGCTGGAGAGCATCGACGTATGTACGGCGCTGAAAGCGGAGGAAGAGCCGAGTGTCGAAGCGTTTCTAAGAAAATACTGAACGCGGCTACTTACTTCGTAATCTGCGCGCTTGGATTCCAGCCATCGCTGCCGGCCAGGAACGCAGGCGAGCTCCACTTAGCCGCTTCTTCTGCGGTCAATTGATGTGAATAAGATTCACGTGTCTTGGGGCTTGCGCCCGGGCCCGTCGACTGATACTCGGCGAAGAATGCGGTGGGCAAAGTGGAGACGCCAAAGCGAAGCCAGTCCACCCAGCCGGCAGGAATAACAGGCGCGTCGATTTCCGCGTTCAGAAAGACAACAGTCGCGTAGGGACGCCAAGCTCTGCCGAGCGCAATCACACCGGGCGAGCGCTTGCCTCCGGTCAGCTTGCAGTCCTTAAACACATATCCGCTGTCTTGATCAGGAGTGTGCTTGCTTTGTGCGGTGAACATGACGTTGCCTGTATCGATACCATGCAGTTCGCAGCGCTCGAAGACGGTTTTCCCATCCCCAAAGATGAAATCGACGCCCCCTTCTATATAGCTATCCGCAAAGTATTGCCGTGCTGGAACGCACGGGCCATAGTCGCTGTAGCAATGGCGGCTAGCGGCAAAGAGCGTGTCCTGTGCACCCAGCAAGCGCATAGTTCGAAAAATGGCGCGATCAGCTTTTACGGACAGCGCGACAGCTTGTCCCGCATGTGGACCGGCGTCATTGGCGACTGTAAGGTGATCCAGAGTGACATCATCCGCTTCGACGAAAAGCGTGCTGCTGTTGAAAGTTCCGCCATTCTTCGGGCCGGTGTTATTGTAAACAATCACCGTCTTCCCGGGATCACCCGAGATATCGCCGTGTAAGTGAACGTGCGGTTTGCGAATGGTGACCACTTCACGGTACTGGCCAGGCTTTACCAGAATGTCGCCGCCTTCTGCTGGAAGTGCATCTACGGCTTGCTGAACAGCACTAAAGTTCCCCGAACCATCTTGCGCGACCACAAGCGAACGATCAGTGCCGAAATGAAGGACAGCTTTGAGGTCTACCGTGGGCTCGGCTGAGGGCGGCGGCATCTCCAATCTATCGCCGTTTTTCACCAGGTTTTCGAGACTAACCTCTTGCGCTGCCTCCGTCTTTATGCCACTGCCGCCATAGACGTAAATGTCGCGGAGATTGATGTGCGAGGTTGGGCCGAGAATGTTCGGCTTCACTGTTACCGCCTCGCCGGAAACGCGAATCCGGGCATCGCGCACTTCAGCGTGAACAACGTTGCTCAACAGAATGCCCGCAGCCGCGCCGTCACTCGACCGCGAGTCGAAGGTTACATGGGAGATTGAGAGATCATTCGTTTTATAGATCGCGGCAAGCGCCCGGGACGCGTTGCGAAGAGTTATGTGCGAGATGTGAAAACCCTGCGACTCGTAATCGGAAACCAGCACCGGACAGCCCTGTCCATCAATTGTCCCCGTACCGTCTATGCCGCTATAGGCAGCCTGATACGAGAAAATAAAGGGCTTACATGTGGGAGTTTTTCCCGTGTCTTCACCGCCGCACTTTTCGTTGGCGATGTCGTAGTCCCGCAGATTGCGGGAGGCAAGAAGTATCGCGTTGTGATCGATCAACAAGGTTACTCCGCGGACCAGAGTGAGCGGTCCCGAACGAAATTGATGAGCGCTGCCGCTACTAGTCAAAACGACTGCCATACCTGGACTGCAAAGATCGAGCGCGTTTTGAATACGCCGAGTATCGGAGATCATTACCGGCAATTGAGCCGTCACCTTTCGCAGTTAGAACGAAGCAGGCTTTTAACGGTTTCTGAACCTCGCGGGCAAGCAAAGCGCCCGCGGAAAGCATAAGCAAGGCCAGTGCTTTTTTCATAAACTATTTCCGCAGCTGATTAATCCTGGCGTTTTCCAATAAGTGGAAGGGCATACCTTTGAGCGCTTCCACGACAAACTCATTTGCAAGCACGGTGGCGTTGCTGATTGTGAAGCCATTCTCAGCGCTGATGTGGACATTGTTCAACCGAATGGTTCGAATAGGGCTTTCGGGCAGACCGACTATGAAGCCGGCCGTCTTGCCTCCCGCCGCTTGGAGATTGATGACTGTTATGTCGTGAAAGCGGGGCGTCAGGCGCGTGACGGGTTGAGCCACGTCGTTCTGCGGGATTTTTGGATAGTACTCACTGATCAGGAGGGGAACCTTGACGTTCTCCATCGTCAAGTCATGAAATTCGAAGTTGCCGATGTCACCGCCGCGATCGCGATTCGATTTCACACGCACACCGTTATCTGTGTCCTTAAAATGGATGCGCGCCGCGTGAATGTTTTGAACGCCACCGGCGATTTCACTGCCGATGGAAAGACCATGCCCGTGAAGGAACGTGCAATCGGCAATGGTTATGTCGGTACTGGGGTCGTCTGGGCCCGGGGAGCCCGGCTGACCGGATTTGATTGCGACATTGTCGTCGCCTACATCCACCAGAACGTGATCGATACTGATGCGGCTGGAAGAGAACGGATCGATGCCGTCTGTATTGGGCGAATTTGCCGGAGCTAACACTTTGATGTTGCGGATGATGATGTCTTTGGAATAGTAGGGCACGACCTGCCAGGATGGTGAGTTTTGAAAGGTGACTCCTTCGAGCAGGATATTGCTGCAATGGTCGAAAACCACTAATCGCGGGCGCTCAAGCCGTTCCGTTTTGTGGGCAGCTTTCTGAGCTCGAATGATCTCCCACCAGGGCTCTCCGTTACCATCCACGGTTCCTTCGCCACTGATGGTAATGCCGGTTGCATTATTGGCCGTAATAAGAGATTGCCGATCTCTTTGACGGAAGACGTCGGTTTCCGAATAGTCGCTTTGATCGGGCGATCCCAACAACGTAGCGCCACGCTCGAGTCTTAAAGTGATGTGGCTCTTTAGCACAATAGGCGCGCTCAAATATGTGCCGCTTGTGAGGGTTACGGTGCCGCCGCCTTTTGCAGCACACGCATCAATCGCCTCCTGCAAGGCATGCGTATCTTTGGTGTGACCGTCTGCTTTCGCACCGTAGGTTTTGGGATCGCAGGTCGAAGCAGGTTCGGCGCCAGCCCCATATGTCAGGGCAAGCAGAAAAGATCCAGTAACGACCACCCGCCGAAATAGGGTCATGACTTGTTTCTATCAGATCGCCCCACCATCTGTTCATTTGCCGCAGTTCATATCTCTTGCGGGATTCCGAAGCGCTAGCGGAAGAGCTAAGTGGCGCAAAATCTGGTACCTAGAACTCTAATTCGGCCGGGTAGAGTGGCCGATAAGTGAATCATGCGCGCGAATGCGTTGCCTATTGAACGGTCAATCATTAACCAAGGAAACAGCACGCTCAGTTCCGGCATTTTCACGCCAGAAGACGGTCTCGACACACAAGACAGCGCCCAATTGTCGAAATTGAGTTCGATCCTGAATGGTCTTGAAGGAGGCGCGCAATTGATGCAGCGTCACATCCAGCAGGCGATATCCGCCGTTAAGGGCGGCACTTACCTAGTCGACCCTGTGCAACTGAGTAAGCGGATAGTCGGCGAAGCGCTCCGAACAGTTTAGAATTCATCGTCAAATCACGGCCTTCTGCGGTTCCTCTGGAAGCTCAATATTCCAGACTCCTTCAAAATCGACGAAATACGCTTGTACAGTCACTCCTGGCACTCGTTCATGAACGGTTTGTGCTGCGATCTTCAGCTCGTTTTCGTGGTGTTCCGCCTCCCAATCGGCATTGTTGGCGAATGCGCCGGCAAGCCCTCCGTAGCCACCGCAATCTGAATGCACCATCAGGATGACGAGCTTTGTTCCGTGGAGCCGAATCGACTTTTGAATCTGATCCAGAACAAATTCACGATCGCTCTCACGCTCAGGGGACGCCAGAGATTTTGCGCCACCAGCGATTTTGATCGGGTCCTCGTTCACGATGCCTAGCCGCTTCAGGAATTTGCTGAAACCGAGCTGGAATCGGTTATCAAAACACGAAACAACCGCCCCGTCGCACTGATACGTCTCGCGTGGCGCATCGAAATGGAAAACTTTTTTCACGTGAAGATTCTCTGACCTAAGCTCCGGCTACTGTTGTTCAGTGCTTGGCGGCCCGTCTTTGCCCCACCCCAGATCGAGCCCAGAACCGAACGTAAACCAGGTTTGAAGTACCCGGTAACCAGCGTTTTCAAGCGCGATGCAATGGAATGAGCCGCGCTGCGGCACGCCAAAGCGCAAATCTGTCAACTCCACCCGGGCGCCGGCTCCCCGCTCCAGCGTGATGCGCGATTCTGACCAAACAGGAAAGCGCGAAAAGTAAAGAAAATAGCGAAATGCCTCGGTCTGCTTTGCAGCCTCTATCGTGGGTTCCTGCGGAGGCTTGAAAAAGATCTGCGCGGTTGCGGGATCGATCTGTCCTAGCGTGTAGATAGGCAAGGACTGATAAGTCGCTTCCGTCTCCACTACGCCGCGCCACTCAAAGGGATTCAACGATCCGGGCAGAGCCGCCGCCTGGAGCGGGGCCGCATTTTCGAACAAGCGGGCTTCTAACTGCGCTATTGCGCGGCCATGCAGCACTGCGCGACCAAGGTCAAATGCAAGAAAGAAGAGTAAGGCGCCAGCGGCAATTGTGCGGCCGGATGCGTCTTTACTTCCGATTTCGCGGCTGACGAGCCGTGAAAAGATCGGCCAAATCGCTGCAAAGACGAGCACAGCCATGATCCAGCCGTCATATAACGCGGTGATGTCCAAATGGAACCATCGCGATGAAAACGGCAACAACAATCTGGTGCCGTAGCTATTCGTCCAATCGAGCGCTAGATGGCTCCCCAGGCCAATTGCGCATAACAGCCAAGCCTTGCCCCAGGGTAGCTTCTGCCGGAAAATGGCCGCTACGAATAACAGAGAGAATAGAGCCATCACGGGCAGAAACAAAAGCGAGTGCGTATAGCCGCGATGAGCTTCCAGGTAAGCGAGCGGGCTTTTCAGCGCTGCAATGATGTCGATGTCCGGCGCATTTGCCGAGACAATAAGAAGTGCCGTGGCCCGAGGTGAGAAGCGATTCAGGCCGGCACGTGCCAGCGCCAGTCCGGTCAGGGTGTGGGTGACGTTATCCATCGGCAGCGATATTCCCCAAATCGCTCCGCTGCAGGCCTCAGGCGCAAGCCTGAACAGCGGCGAAGGACCGCTCTCGCCGCAAAAAATCGGGAGGCATTAGCAGAGTCAGCGCGTCCGGAACGATCTCGGCAGTCATAGGCAGAACGCCTGCCAGTTCCCCGTCCACCTGCACGTATACATCAGATCCCTTGGCCGGCCGGCAGATTACCGAGCGCCCATGCACAACAGTACAGCCGTGCATCTGGTGCGTGCGGCCGAGGGCGACACCAAGCAGATAGCGCAAATACTGCACGCTCATCGTCCCACGGAATAGAACTACTTCGAACTCATCGCACAAGAGCGAGGCCCCTCGCGCAATCTCCAAGTCTCCGCCATAGTTTCTTACCCGGCTGATCAAAGCAAAACTAGCTTCAAATTGCCGCCCGTCAACGAGCACTTCAAACTCGCGCAGCGGACTCAATACGTGGCTGAATCCTGCTACATAATAGGCAAGCTTTCCGGCCGCCGCCTTCAGATCCAGATTCAGCCGCGACACGATCTCTGCATCAAGACCCGCTCCGGCCATACAAAGAAAAGAACGTGGGACGTCCCCGGAAAGTTGCAAACGCCCGACAGAAACGCGCTGTGGCTTCCACTGCGACAGGCGCGCGGCGGCCCGGTCGATAGGAGCTGGAACCTGCATCTCGCTAGCGAGCACATTAGCCGTTCCCCCGGGCAGGATTGCAAGCGGCACCGGCGTTTGCAGCATACCGTTGGCTGCCTCGTTGATGGTGCCATCGCCTCCGGCCACAATGATCAAATCACAGCCCGACTCAATCAGGCGTCGACTCTGGAGGGTTGCGCTTCCCGGACCGGTGGTCGCCACCAGCGTCGTTTGTACGCCCTGGGTAGCCAATACAGCGGTGGTACGTTGGAGCGAGTGCGGATTGCGCGATAGGGCTCTTGCTATCGGATTGTAGATGAGGGCCGCATGTCGCGCGTGAAAAGACTCCAAGTTCACCATTATAAGTTGCAGCAATGTCACAATCGCTTGCGAAGCGCGTAGAGGAACTGCGCAAGAAGCTGGAACATCACGAATACCTTTACTACGTCCTCGACCAGCCCGAGATTACTGACGCCGAATTCGACCAGCTCATGCGTGAGTTGCGCGACCTTGAGAATCAGCACCCAGAGCTTCGCACGCCCGATTCACCAACCCAGCGCGTAGGCGGTCAGCCGCGCGAAGGCTTCGTCAAGGTCCCTCATAGCTCACCAATGCTTAGCCTTGATAACGCTCTGAGCGAACAGGAGCTCCTCGAATTTGACGTCCGTGTGCGCTCGCTCCTCAAATCGGAAAATTACCAATATGTTGCTGAACTGAAGTTGGACGGTCTGTCTATGGCCGCTCACTATCGCGGGCACCGCTTGACGCAGGCCCTGACCCGTGGCGACGGTCGCGTGGGCGAAGATGTTACTGAGAACGCGCGCACAGTCCGTTCTCTGCCTTTGCGTGCAAAGCCGGACGCGATCCCTGCGGATGATTTTGAAGTTCGCGGCGAAGCGATCATGCAGCGCCGCTCATTCGAAAACCTGAATCAGGAAAGAGAGAGCGCCGGTCTGCCCCGCTTCGCCAACCCGCGCAACGCGGCGGCAGGAGCTTTGCGCGCGTTGGATCCCTCGGTCACAGCAACTCGTCAGCTCGATTACTTCGCCTACTTCCTGTTTCGGGAAGGCCGTCCCCTTCTCAACAGCCAGTGGGAGTCGTTAGAAGCACTCTCGCGTGCGGGCTTCAAGGTGAATCGCTATCGGGCAAAATGCGAAGGCATTGGTGAACTACTGGCGTTTATTAAGGAGTGGGAAGACAAGCGTGAGGGGTTGCCCTACGAGATCGATGGCGTGGTCGTCAAGATCGATTCTGTTGATCAGCAGGAAAAGCTTGGCTGGACATCGAAAGCGCCGCGTTGGGCCATCGCGTTCAAGTACCCGGCGCGCCAGTCTTCGACCATCCTCGAAAACATCGACGTACAGGTCGGCCGCACGGGAGCCCTGACACCTGTCGCTCATCTCAAACCGGTAGCGATCGGCGGCGTTACCGTGTCTCGCGCAACGCTGCATAACGAAGATGAGATCCAGCGGCTGGGGGTGGCTATCGGCGACACCGTCCTGGTGGAGCGCAGCGGTGACGTTATTCCCAAAATTGTCCGGGTTGTCGAGCAGGGGCGGCATCGCCGGCATTTTCACATGCCCACCACTTGTCCCGTTTGTGGTGGCCACGTCGTGCGCGAAGAAGGGGAAGCAGCCGTCCGCTGCGTCAACACGAATTGCCCGGCCCGGCTGCGCGAGTCGCTGCTCCACTTCGCTTCGCGGGGCGTAATGGATATCGACGGTATGGGTGATGCCCTCGTAGATCAGTTGCTCAAGAACGCGCTAGTGCAAAATGTCGCGGACCTCTACCATTTGACAGTCGAACAGCTTCTAACGCTGGACCGAATGGGCAAAAAATCAGCGGAAAAAGTTATCAAGAACATTGATAATTCGCGCTCCCAACCGCTCGCGCGCGTACTCAACGGGCTCGGCATCCCATTTGTGGGAGAACGCACCGCACAGATTCTCGCCGGGCACTTCGGCAGCTTGGACGAAATTGCCGCCGCTACTAGCGAGGAGTTGCAACAAGCCCAGGAGATTGGCCCGAAAGTGGCGCAGGCGATTCGGCAGTTCTTCGATGAAACCCGCAACCGTGACCTGATAGAGCGGCTTCGTGCGGCCGGTCTGCGCTTCACCGCTCCACGAGAAAGGCGAAAGGCCGGCGCATTGGCTGGATTGACATTTGTTTTGACGGGAACATTCCCCACGCTCAAGCGTGAAGAGGCGAAGGAGCGCATTGAGGCGGCAGGCGGAAAAGTCGTGGGTTCGGTCAGCAAAAACACTAGCTTTGTTATTGCCGGCAGTGAAGCCGGGTCTAAATTGACGAAGGCTGGCGAACTTGGCATACCAGTTCGGGGAGAGGACGAACTGCTGGAGATGCTTGGCACATCGCAAAGTTCTGAGGCAGGTGACCACTGATCAACGGCATCGCGGGGTGGTGGAAGCACATCCTCGCAGCTTTCATTTCGTGGGGGCCGGCTGGTCTCCTGGCGCTTTCCATTCTGGATTCGGCAGGTCTTCCGGTGATCGGGGGCGTGGATCTACTTTTAATAACTGTCGCGATGAGCACACCCAAGTATGCTTATCTTGCGGCTGTCTACGCCATTGCGGGATCTCTTGCCGGCAGTCTTATTCTGTTCGGCATCGCACGCAAGGGCGGCGAGGCATTCCTGGCCAAGAATCTCTCAACGCGCCGCGGCAAAAAACTTCACGCCTGGTTCGAGCAATATGGCCTTGTCACTGTTTTCATTCCGGCCATTTCTCCCATCCCCTTGCCGATGAAAATTCCGGTTTTCTGCGCCGGAGCATTGGAAGTTCATTGGTCCTATTTCATCGGCGTCGTTCTTGCGGCCAGAGCCATCCGGTATTTTGCGCTCGCATACCTGGGAATGCTTTACGGCGCGCAGACATTCCAGTTTTTGCGCAAGCATATTCTGGAAGTCGGTGTGCTTGCGTTGATTCTTGCCGCAGCGGCCGTGGTCGCGCTAAAGGTCGCGCGGCGGGCTGGTTCCCGGCAGCATAAAACAGAAGTAGCTGGCGGTTAGTATGTTTGCTGTTTCCCTGCTTCTGCTGCTCCGGGCGGTGCAAAGCGTCGCGGCTCCCAATCAGTTTGAAATCCTGGAGCACGTAAAGCTGAATGTGCGCGCTGAGCTGGCAAAGTCTGGAAACTACACGTGCGTGCAAACAATTGAGAGAACGTATTACGAGCAGAAGCACGCCTGCCTCGCTGACGTCCGCCCGGCTAAGCCAAAAGAGTTCATGCGCGACCGTCTTCGGCTAGACGTAGCTGTTTCGCGAGAAGACGAAATATTCTCCTGGCATGGAGAATCCCGCTTTACATCCAGCGACATCTCCGCCGTGATCCCTACCGGTCCACGAACATCAGGCCAATTCGTCGGCTTTCTGCGCAATATCTTTCTCAACCCGGGCGTGCAGTTTACGTTCCGGGGACCTTCGCAGATAAACGGCAAGCCCGTCTACACATTCGATTACCTCGTACAAGTTCTGCGCAGCACCTATTTCTTGAAGGGGCGGCAGGACTCTTCGATCATTCCCTACCACGGTGATTTTTCCGTTGATGCCTCAAGCTTTGAACTGGTTCATCTGCACATCACCGCTGATCAGATCCCAATAACGTCAGGCATATGTTCGGCCGAAACGGATGTGGATTATCAGCTCGTCAACATTTCGGGCCAGCAATCATTGCTGCCATCCTCTTTCGTTCTGAAAATGGATAGTGACAACGATATGTATACTGTCAACCGCAACGAGTACACGCAATGCAGGGAGTTTCGAGGCGAATCCACTTTGCACTTCACCGTCGTCAACCCGGCTGAACCCATCGTTACGCGTCGTGTTGTTGACCAGCAGCTTCCCCCGGGACTTACCCTGAAAGCCAGTATCGATAATTCTATCGACGACAAAGATTCGTATATGGGAGATGCTGTGGTTGCGACTCTCGCCGACCCGCTCTCTGTCCCGGGAACAAAGACTGTGATTCCAAAGGGCGCCACGCTACACGGCGTAATCTCTGAAATGGAGCAACATACCGAAGGACTTGCGTATTGGTTGTTTGCCGTCAAATTCGAACGCCTCGTTACCGGGGAAGACTCCTACGTCTTGAATGCCTGGCCCGCTCCCGCGCTCACGAGTGGGTTCGGCCCGCGTTTCAGTGGCGCCCGGACTCTGAACTATGAGGCATTGCAAGCCGCGAGGCAAAGGTTCTGGTTCATGGATGGTTCGCACTTCAAGCTGCCCAGGCACTTTACGGGTTACTGGCAAACTCTGGAGCAGCCAAAGGGAGCTAAATCGCAACCAGCCAACAGCACCAGATAGCATGGAGGCATGTCAACGTCCTCCCGCCGCAGTTTCCTGGTCCGAACCGCATCGTTAGCATCTGTCGCTCGCCTGGCCTTTGCGCACGACCCTCTCAGAGCCGCTAATTTGGGCTTTCAGATCTACACGCTCAGAAAGGTTGTCGAACAAAATCCATCAGCGATTCTGAAAGCTGTCCAGGAAATAGGCTATCGCGACATTGAGTGCACTGCCGGCAATCTCGATAAAATATGGCCGGCGCTGCAAGAGACCAGTTTGAAGCCGGTCAGCCTGCATACCGATGAGTCGATGTTTACACCCGATGGCGGACTGTTCAGCGCGGCGAGCCTTGAGCAGGCAAAACAACGTGGGTTCACGTATGTCGTCGTGCCGTCACTGCAAACTGCCCGGAACGGCGTCGCCGGCCTAAAGCGCATTGCCGACCAGCTCAACCGCCAGGGCGAACAGGCCAGGTCAAACGGTCTCACTCTTTGCTACCACAATCACGCTCATGACTTTACGCCGTTGAACGGCGTCCCGGCGCTGCAGATGCTGCTGGAAGAAACAGATCCAAAGTTGGTGCAGCTAGAACTGGATATCTTCTGGGTTAGCGTTGCCGGACATGATCCTGTCGCTGCGCTGAAAGCTCATAAAGGCCGCGTCCCGCTGCTGCACCTGAAAGGCAAAGCTGCGGGAACGCCTGTTCAATTCAACGAACATGTGCCGAATTCGGCGTTCAAAGAAGTCGGTAATGGCTCAATCGACATTCCTGCAGTGTTATCGGAAGCGGACCCAGCCGGTGTTCGATACTATTTTGTGGAGCAGGATGAGACGGCTGGCGATCCCGTCGTCAGTCTGCGGAAGAGTTACGAATATCTGAAGACTCAGTTCAAGAGCTGAGCCCGAGAAAAGCGGCTAAGCACGTTCCTGGTAGGTTCCTTCGGAAGTACTGACACGGATGCGTTCGCCCTGATTGATGAACGGAGGAACCTGCACAACCAGTCCGGTCTCCATCTTCGCGGGCTTGGTTACGTTCGAAACCGTTGCGCCTTTCAAACCGGGCTCTGTTTCCATTACCGTCATCTCCACGCTTGGCGGGAGTTCCACGCTGAGCGGTTTTCCTTCGTAAAATTCCACATTCACCTTTAACTGTGGAATCAGGTAAAGAACGCCATCGCCCAGAATGTCCTTCGTCAGGTGCAACTGCTCATA
Organism: Terriglobia bacterium; assembly: GCA_963846025.1. Classification (GTDB taxonomy): domain Bacteria; phylum Acidobacteriota; class Terriglobia; order Bryobacterales; family Bryobacteraceae; genus Bog-105. Next base: position 572,331 of record CAWJUG010000013.1, read on the forward strand.
ATTCTCGGTGTTCATGAAGTAGTAGTATTCGCCGTCATCATACAAATACTCCATCTCATGCTCATCCAAGGCGACGCGCTCCACTTTGTCTTCCGAGGAAAACCGGTGCTCCATCATCGATCCTGAGCGCAAATTGCGCATCTTGGCTTGTACAAAACCACGCAAATTGCCTGGCGTCCGGTGCACCATGCTGAACACCGAATGAAGCTCATTATTAAACTTGACCACCATGCCAGGGCGTAGTTGTGTTGCAGCAATCATGAATTAAGTAATTTACTCCCTTATTTGCGCACGGGTTTGTGCGCTTTTGGAACCTTCAGTGTATCAAGGCTAGTACAAACACTGCCTTCGGCGTTTGCCGGCGCTTTCCACATTCCACTTGGGTCCGCTACTGCGGAAGCCTGCGTATCGTTCAGCAGGTAATAGAAGGTGTGAGCCGGCGGGAGCTTCCAGAAGATCACGTCTTCGTCCATCCTTGTCCGCTTTGGAATTTGCACACACGCCCCCGTCAAGGGCACTAGCATGAGACGTCCGAAGCCCATTGCCTTTTGCTGCCAGTTATTCGGACAGTTTTCCTGATCGAGACCGGAACGTGAGATGTGAATCCAGCAGGCGTCCTGGTCCCAGGCGGTTCGCGCAAATAAGTCTCCGTCCGGGTCGTAGGACCACGGATCGAGGTTTTGGTAACCCACTCCCGGCAAATACGGATCGGCCCATAGCAGCTCATAACCAACGCCTTCGCCTTCCCGAATCATCTGCGCGTCTTCCATCACCCACCCCTGCAGATATTGGGAAGCCCCCAGGTTGGGATCCAGGCCGACAAGTGCGAGAGCGGCGGTATGCATCTGCCAATCCGGATGCTCGACTTGCTCCGGTTTCAGAGCAAGTAGCAGCGCGGCTGGGAGCGATGAAAAGAACTGCGGAGCGCCTTGGCGCAGGTCCGTGTGCTGGCTGGATCGAGCCGTGTACAAATATTCAAATGCCGCGTACAATTGAGCGCCATTTTGCCAGTCGCCTGATTGCAATTTCGAAATCAGGGGCGCGGCGGTCCTTTGAATCAGCTCCTCTGTATCCTCTCCGGTGGCTATCTGCATGAAGAGCGCGTCGCGGCTGGCTTCGAGCCCTTGCGCTGGAGTGCAACTCGCAGACAGAAGCTGCTTCCGTTCTGAATCGGATATTTGATCCGCTGCCCAATCCAGGACAAGCGCAACCTGTCTCTGTTCGCAACGATGCGCCAGCGCCCAGGTAACTGCATCCCTGCCGCTCTTCGCATCACGTGAGATCGCGTAATGAAGAGCCAGCTCAAACCCGCGTTCAGGCGATGCTGGTACGGATTCAATGCGGTTTTCGAAATTCGCCCAGCGTACGGTCTGCCGGTCGCGATCCCGCTGGAGGCGTCGGAGCCGCTGCGGGGTCAAAAGCAGTTTCGGAGAATGCGTTAAATCGCTTTGCGCCAGCAGCAACGCCGAACAGGCCGACAAAATGAAAGGAAGGAGAAAGCTCGCCCGCAACCGACAATTGTTCCACAAAGCACTCGGTTACCTCAGCTCTCGACGCCGTGCTCCGTCGGCACTCCAGTTCTATAGCTGGTTGGCAGCAGCGGCTCTATTAACTGCTCAGTGAAAGTAGCGCCCACAGACGTGGGGATTCCATATCGGAGCGGCCACTGCGCGCGAGGCATGTGATAGGTCCCGAAAATTCGATCGACCCATGGAAGCATGGAGGCATAGTTTTTATTGATGGGATCGCTGTAAGTATGGTGCCAATGATGAAACGCTGGTGTGGACACAAACCAGGCCATCGGCCCAAAGCGCCAATTCAGGTTCGCGTGGACGAAAAATCCCCACAACGTCGCCGTCAAGATGACAAGTATGGGAACTATATCGAACGTGCGCACCGCCGGCTGCGCCAAGCCCAGGACATAGATTGGAATGAATCCGCACAATCGGGTAAAAACCAGGTCCACGGGATGAGCTCGGGTGTTGACCAGCCAATCCATTTCCTCCGCGCTGTGATGGACGGCATGGAAGCGCCATAGAAATGGAATCTGGTGTGACCAGCGGTGGCCCCAGTAAAACCCGATTTCCGCAATCACCATTGAAGCGGCGAAACGGAGCAGCAAAGGCATAGCTATTAAGCGCATTCGCAAGACTTCCGGCACCGCGAACTGCAGCGCTACGCCAATGAACGCCATCGCCAGTGTCAACACCAGCTTGGGTATAAAACCGCTTAGAAAGTAGAATGCGAGGTCTTGCAGAAAAGCTTTACGAAAAATCTTCTGCGGATGCAGCGCGAAAATTTTCTCCAGCGGAACGAAGATCGCCATCAACAGCAGCAGCCAAATGCTGAGCCGGAAAAAATCCAGCGCTAGCGATAGAAGGTGCTGTTGGAAGGCCATTCAGAGCGAAGAGCTACGACGATTTAGCTCTCTTTCTTCGGTACACGTATACCACGATAAGTGCCACCGCTCCTAAGCTGAGCAAGGCGAGCACAGACGGCTCGGGAGTAGAAGTGAGCGAGACAGCATCGAGTAGCGCAATTGGGGGCGCACCTAACGGACTGCCTACGGCCAGGAACGTAAGGACTTCACTGGATGACGTTGCCTGGAAAGTTAACGTCTGGAAGTTCCATGGTACGAAGCTTTGGGATGGGTCCGACATCAGACTCGAAAGTTCGGTTTGGTTGCCGAGCGTAACCTGCCATTGATCCGTGGTAGCTCCGCTGAAACCGACGATTTGGGACGCCGCTTGATAGAACGACAAAACGTAAGAGCTTCCTGGGGTTAGGCCATTTATCGTCTGTGAAAAAGCAGCGCTGTAATTGGGATCTCCGTCACCGGCAACGAAATTCCCGCCATCAGGACTCGTCGCCGGCATAGGGCCGTACAGCGCATCAGTGGCGTTGCCGACGCCGATGTTAGTTGTGGCGGTGCCGGGGAAAACCACCGTGAGAATCGGGTTTCCCGCGCCGCAGTAACCGAAAGGAGGCGTCTGCAGGGTTGTCGGATTTATGCAGTTTACAGTCCAGTTTGCTACATTAGAAATCCCTGGGCCTAGAGTTGAAGACGGACCAGGCTGATTGAAGTCACCTGAGCCGCTTAGCGAAGTCATTTCGAACGAGCCGTTTTGTACGAGACTGCTAGCACTTGCGGAAACGCAAAGCGTGATGGCAAACACCGCAGCGGCGCACGATAGACGCCGAGCAAGCAATAGATTTAACCTTTCGGGAATACTGTTCACGATTTGAGTTCCTCGATGTAATCTTTAGGTAATACTCCCCGTATGTCAATGGCCAAGAGGATGAATAGGTACTACTCCCAACCTACTAACCAGCTCAGTTCTGCGGCCCAATGTACCGACAACTCGACGCAACGAAAAGCCTTTAAGCCTACCTAGTACCTCGCGGCCGCAAATCGATCGCTTGTAAGGAGCGCGAGGCGCCTGAAGCTAACTTCAGCCCTCTGCTAACCTGATAATTCCACCGGAACGGCAGGGCAGCAAGCATGCGGTTTACGCATCGTGTGCGAACGTGAGTCATGCCGGCTCGGGTGAGTGAAACATACGTGCTTCGCACTTACCCGTTTAGAGAAGCAGATTTGATTGTTAGCTTCTTCACGCGCGACCAGGGCAAATTACGCGGCATCGCGCGCCGGGCCAGAAAGCCGAAGAGCAGTTTCGGCTCGGGGCTGGAGCGCCTCTCGTTGATAAACCTATCGTATTCGCAGAAGGAGACACGAGAACTGGTCAATCTGAACTCCTGTGAGCTGTTGCAATCCCAATTTGATCTCGTGAACGATTTCGATGTAAGTGTCGCGCTCGACTATATCGCAGAGGTGAGCGAGCACATGCTGCCGCCGCATGAGTCGAACGAGCGCTTTTTCCGTCTGCTTGCGACGGTGCTGAGTTACATGCACACCCGTGCGCCTGGAGCGATCTGGACAGCGATCACGTATTTCTCACTCTGGACCACGCGTCTCTCCGGCTTTTTGCCTGAGCTGTCGGCTCATCCAGATCGCACTCTGTCAGAGGCGTCACGTCAGCTTGCTGGTCTTATGCTGCGCATGCATATTGCCGAGCTTCCTGCGCGCCCTTGGAACAAAGATACGGCGCTTGACCTGCGTCGTTTTCTCATTCGGCAAATGGAAGAACACGTAGAGCGCCGCTTTCACACTCCGCTCATTTTGGAAACCCTCTGAACCTCAGACATGGATTCGTTTCAAGACACCATTTTTAAACTGAAGCATTATTGGGCCGATCGAGGCGCTGTCATCCAGGAGCCGTATGATCTCGAAGTGGGCGCGGGCACCATGGCGCCGGAAACCTTCCTGCGCGTGCTCGGGCCGCGACCGTACACAGTCGCCTATGTGCAGCCAAGCCGCCGTCCCGCGGACGGCCGATATGGTGAAAACCCGAACCGGCTCTATAAGCACCAGCAGTTGCAGGTCATTCTGAAACCTACTCCGAACGATGTGCTTGATCAGTACCTCAGCAGTCTGGAAGCTATCGGTATCGATCTGCGCAAGCACGACATCAAGTTTGAGGAAGACAACTGGGAAGCGCCAACTTTAGGTGCCTGGGGCATCGGGTGGCAGGTGATGCTGGATGGTCTTGAGATTACCCAGTTCACCTATTTCCAGCAATGCGGCGGCATCGATCTCGACCTCGTTCCAGCCGAAATCACTTACGGCCTGGAGCGCATCGTTGCATTTCTTCAAAATGTCGACAGTGTTTACGACATCGAATGGGCTCCGGGCATCAAGTATTCCGCTGTCCGCCTCGCAGATGAAGAGCAATTCTCGGTTTACAACTTCGAAATGGCGGATGTCGCTACGTTGTGGCAGGAATTTGACTTGCATGAACGCGAATGCCAGCGGCTGCTCGACTACTTCCGGTCAACGAAACAGCGCGCCCGTTTCCCCGTGCTTCCCGCCTACGATCAAGCCTTGAAGTGTTCGAACCTGTTCAATCTGCTCGATGCCCGGGGGGCTATCAGCGTCACTGAGCGGGTGGGCATAATCAACCGGGTGCGCAAATTGGCTGTCGGCGTGGCGCATGCTTGGAGGGAACAGCAGTTCCCCTCTGACGAGGCCGTCGCCTGATGTCTGATTTTCTACTTGAAATTGGGACCGAAGAGATTCCGGATTGGATGATCGAGCCTGCGCTGGCAGAGTTGCGGGCTAAATTTCAGACGGCGTTCGGCTGCTTCGGCGGTTCTGCTCTTATTGCGGACGCGACCCCGAGACGTCTAGTTCTGATCGCCAAGGATCTGGACAATCACGCGCCTGACACTGCGACAGTAATTCAGGGTCCTTATCTCTCGGCGGGCGAAAAGGCAGCTGAAGGATTCGCCAGAAAGCAAGGCGCGGCGGTCGCGGAACTCGCGAAGATCTCGGACGCGAAAGGCGAGCGCTACGTATTTCATCAGCTCTTAAAAGGCCCCGCGCTCGCGCAGTCGCTCGGAGAAGTTCTACCCGGAATCATCACAGGCGTTCATTTTCCGAAATCGATGTACTGGACCGGCAAAGGCGGCGTGCGTTTTATCCGTCCCATTCGCTGGATTGTTGCCGTCATCGAAGACCAAGTCGTCCCCTTCGAAGTAGCTGGAGTGAAATCCGGCAATCTGACGCGCGGTCATCGCATTCTGGGATCAAAAGATCCGCTGCCCGTCAATGCCAGCACTTACTTCGAGATGCTCGAGAAGAATTTCGTGCATCGTTCAAGCCGAAAAACGCAAAGCACGGATCCAGCAATCCCTTGGTCCCGACGTTCAGAAAGACGATGACCTGCTGCGCACGCTTGTTTACCTGACCGAGTATCCATCCACCATTCGCGGTAGCTTCGATGCTTCCTATCTTGAGCTTCCGGCGGAGATTCTTTCCACGGTAATGCGCCATCATCAGCGCTACTTCTCCGTCTTAAAGCCTGATCACTCGCTTGCTCCCGAATTCGTCGCAGTCACTAACACCGACGGAGACCCGGCCGGCCTCATCCGTCAAGGTAATGAACGAGTTCTCCGGGCGCGCTTCAATGATGCACGGTTTTTCTGGCGGGTCGATCAGCAAAAAAAACTTTCGGCGCGCGTGCCCGATCTTGCAAAAGTCACATTTCAGGCCAAGCTAGGCACCTATAAAGACAAAGCTGAGCGCATCGCAAAACTCGCCGCCGAAGTGGCCGCACAGATAGGCGCTGATGAAAATACGGTCCAACTCGCCTCCTTGCTATGCAAATGCGACCTCACCACCGACATGGTTAAAGAGTTCACTGAATTGCAAGGCATTGTCGGCGGCCTCTATGCAAGAGCGCAAGGCGAAGGCGAAGCAGTCGCTACAGCAATCTACGATCACTACCGCCCCGTCAATATGGAAGATGCGATCCCCAGGACTATTGAGGGGCAGATCGTCTCGGTTGCCGACAAGCTCGACACGCTGCGCGAATCGTTTCGCATTGGGCTTATTCCCACCGGCACAAAAGATCCGTTTGCGCTACGCCGCGCGGCGCAAGGCGTTGTAAAAATTCTTTTCGAAGCGCGCCTGGATCTTCCATTGATGCCGCTGGTCGAAGACGTACCGGGGTTGCTCGCGTTCATGCGCGAACGTATCGAATTCTATTTGCGCGACGTACTGGGGTTCTTCTACGACGAAGTAGCAGCGGTCATGGGTCCACCGATAACGACACTCACCGATTTGGAAAACCGGGCCGAAGCGATCCGGTACATTCGCCCAACCGAAGATTTCGAGCCGCTAGCTGCCAGCTTCAAACGCATCAAGAACATTCTGAAGCAGGCGGGAATCGATTCGGCACTCGCTCCGAAATCGGATCTGCTAATTCCCGGACCGGAAAAGGACCTCTATGAAGCTTGGCTCCGCACCGCTGAGCAGGCTCGCGAGAGCGCCTCGTATCGCGACAAACTCGCTGCTATCGCGTCGCTACGCCCGCAGGTGGATCTCTTCTTCGATAAAATTTTGGTGAACGATTCAAATCCCGCGATTCGCGAGAACCGTCTGGCCTTGTTATACAGCCTGTTCACGGAGTTCTCCACAATCGCCGACTTTTCCGAAATTGTGACGAAAGGCTAAGACATAACTCGTAATGAAAAGATACGTGTACTCGTTTGGTGGAGGGACCGCCGACGGCGATGGCAAGATGCGCGATGTCCTTGGTGGTAAAGGCGCCGGACTCGCTGAAATGAGCAAGGCTGGCGTGCCGGTGCCCCCGGGATTCACCATTTCCACCGAAGTCTGCAACCTCTTTTTCGAGAACGGTCACAAGGTGCCCAAAGAAGTCGACGAAGAAATTCACGACGCCCTGGCCAAACTTGAGAAAGAGATGGGCAAGAAGCTGAGCGGCGTGGACGATCCGCTGCTTCTCAGCGTCCGTTCAGGCGCGAAGTTCTCCATGCCGGGCATGATGAACACCATCCTCAATCTGGGCCTGAATGATCAAACGACTGAAGGCCTGTCGAAGAAAACCGGCAATCCTCGTTTTGCTTACGATTGCTATCGCCGATTCATTCAGATGTTCGGCGAAGTCGCTCTGCACATAGATATGGAGAAGTTCGACCACATCTTCGATGCCCGCAAGGCCAGAATCAAATCGCACCTCGATACGGATCTCAGCGCTGACGATCTGAAATCGATTATTGCCGATTACAAAAAGCTGGTAAAAAAAGAGACCGGTCGCGATTTCCCCCAGGACGCGCACGAACAGCTTATGCTCGCGCGTGATGCCGTCTTCAATTCCTGGAACACGCCAAAAGCTATCTACTACCGGCGCATGGAAAAAATTCCGGATTCCATCGGAACCGCCGCGAACGTGCAGGCGATGGTATTCGGCAACATGGGAGATAACTCGGGAACGGGCGTCGGGTTCACGCGCAACCCGTCGACCGGCGAACCGGTATTTTACGGCGAGTTTCTGGTCAACGCACAAGGCGAAGACGTGGTTGCCGGCATTCGCACCCCGCAGCCCATTGCCGAACTCGAGCAGGTGATGCCCGAAGCTTATAAACAACTGCGCGAAATCACCGCGAATTTGGAAAAGCATTACCGCGATGTCCAGGACTTCGAGTTCACAATCGAAGAGGGCAAGTTGTACATGCTTCAAACGCGCAACGGTAAGCGCACCGGGCCTGCCGCAGTTCGCGTTGCCGTTGACATGGTGGAAGAGAAGCTCATTTCAAAGAAAGAAGCCGTTCAGCGCGTCGCCCCCAATCAGCTTGACCAACTTCTGCACCCCGTGCTCGATCCCGCCATGCGAAAAGGCCTGCAGAGGATCGCATCCGGATTGCCGGCCTCACCTGGCGCGGCAGTCGGCCGGGCCGCGTTCTCTTCGGAAGATGCAGTTGAACTATCCGCCAAAGGCCCGGTCATCTTAGTTCGCAAGGAAACTACGCCGGATGACATACACGGCATGGATGTTTCGAAAGGCATTCTAACGGCGGTCGGCGGACTCACCAGTCACGCGGCCGTCGTCGCGCGCGGCATGGGCCGTCCCTGTGTTGTCGGCGCATCATCGGTAGCTGTTGACGAAGCGAAGAAGCAGGCCACGATTCTCCACGAGGGCCGCAAGACGGTTCTGAACGAAGGCGATTGGATTTCGCTCGATGGCACGCTGGGCGAAGTGTATCTAGGCCAGTGCAAGACCAATGAACCTGATCCCAAGTCTCACTATTTCGCCACGTTTATGGAATGGGCAGACGAGTTCCGCGGCAGCTTTGGCGTTCGTGCGAATGCCGACATTCCGCGGGATGCCAAGCAGGCTCGTCTCTTCGGCGCCGAAGGAATTGGACTCTGCCGTACGGAGCACATGTTCTTCGCTGAAGATCGCATTCCGCACATGCAGGCCATGATTCTGGCGCGCGATGAAAAGAGCCGCAGGATGGCGCTCAAGAAGCTTCTCCCTATGCAGCGGAAAGACTTCGCTGGACTGTTCGAAGCCATGGATGGTTTCCCGGTAGTTATCCGCACCCTCGACCCCCCGCTTCACGAGTTCCTACCGAAGCGCGAGAACGTAATGGTCGATTTTGCTAAGCTGCCTCACGCCACTTCCAAAGAAAAGAAAGAAATGGCGCAAACCTACGGCGTTGGGGTAGGCGAACTGAAGAAGTATCTGCCGGAACTGCTTAGCCGCGTGGAAGAGTTGCACGAATTTAACCCCATGCTGGGCCACCGCGGCTGCCGCCTTGGCATCACCTATCCGGAAGTGACGGAGATGCAGGCTCGCGCCATCTTCGAGGCGGTTGTTCAAGTTGCCAGGAAGGGCAAAAAGGTCATTCCGGAAGTTATGATTCCGTTGGTCGGCGATGTGAAAGAACTGGAAAATCAAAAGTCTCTCGTCGTCAAGGTGGCCGAAGAAGTTCTCGGCGCAGCGGGCATGAAAGATCTGAAGTACTACGTTGGCACGATGATTGAAATTCCGCGCGCCGCCCTGACCGCGGATGAAGTCGCTCGGGAAGCCGAGTTCTTCAGCTTCGGCACCAACGATCTTACGCAGACCACCATGGGACTCTCGCGCGATGACTACACGAAGTTTTCAAAGCACTACGAAGAACTGAAGATCTTCAAAGCAGATCCATTTGCTGTTCTCGATCAGGATGGCGTCGGGAAAGTGATTGAGCTGGCGGTGAAGCTCGGCCGAAAGACACGTCCCGATCTAGAGGTGGGCATCTGCGGCGAGCACGGCGGCGAGCCCAGTTCCGTCGAATTCTGCTATCGGACCGGGATGAACTACGTGTCCTGCTCACCGTACCGCGTGCCGATCGCTCGCCTTGCGGCAGCGCAAGCGGCCATCAGCGGCGACCACAAAGCCGACGCGCAGCGCACCGCTTAATACGCGTGGATGACCGTTCCGGGCAAGTCAAGTTCGGCGATTGATGCACTGGGCTTGCTCGGGCTCCCCGCGCCCGTTCGCGAACTCGCAACCCGCCGCTGGGACGTAATCATTGCCGGCGCCGGGCACAACGGGCTTACCTGTGCTGCCTATCTGGCGCGCGCAGGTAAACGCGTTCTCGTTCTCGAAAGCCGCGAACGTATTGGCGGCGCGTGCACGATTGAGGAGCCGTGGCCCGGCGTTCGCATGTCGCCTTGTGCTTACCTGGCTGGCTTGCTGCATCCGCTGGTGATCGAAGAACTCGATCTTCCCAGCCGTGGCTTCTCGTGGTCGCCCGCGACGAATGGCCTTTTCGTTCCTTTCGAAGATGGATCGAGCGTTCAGCTCTACGACGACGATAGGCGTTGCGAAGCAGAGATTAGGCGGCTCTCGCCTGGGGACGTGAAAGGCTGGCTGGCGATGAGCGATGTACTTCGGCGTCTGCGCGATGCCATCCGTCCCGACAGCCTCGACGATATGTGGATCGGAGCTGCGCCGTCGCGAGAACGATTAGAAGAACGAATCGGAAATGATGCCGAAGCTCGCAGTTTGCTCTTCGATTGGTCAATGGCAGAATTCGTCGGAGCGTTATCTCTCCGACGAGCGGCTCCAAGTCGCATACTTGGGCCAAGGCGTCATCGGCACGAACGCCAGTCCATTTGACCCGGGAACGGCATCTATTCGCTTTCATCATTCGTCAGGCCGGTTAGGCGGCTTGCCGGGATCGTGGGGTTATGTCGCAGGCGGCATGGGCATGGTCTCGTTCTTTATCGCGGACGCCGCTAAGGAGTCAGGTGCAGTGATCGCGTCAGGGATTCCGGTTGCGCAGATCATTCCCGGTGATGGAGTCGTATTGGAAAGCGGCGAACGAATTTATGCGCCGGTAGTCATCTCGAATGCCGACCCGCGCGCTACGTTAATGATGCTGGGAAACGCCGCGGACACAGTATGGCGTCAGAAAGTGGAATCGATTCCAATCCAAGGCTGCACGCTAAAACTCAACGTATGGCTGAGTGAATTGCCGAACTTCCGCGCTCGTCCCGGTATCTGCGAACCTCATCATTTTGGCCAGATCAATACCCCACTGAGTAAGGAAGACTGGAAAGCCGGTTATCACGCCGCCCGCGAAGGCCGTCTTCCGAACCGTCTCTGGACGGAACTCTATTTTCAGAGTGCACACGACCCCTCGATAGCTCCAAGAGGCACGCACACCATGTCTGTCTTTTCTCAATATGTTCCCTACCAATTTGCCGACGGGGCAAATTGGGATACACACCGCAGTACGGCCAAAGAACTGGCGCTGGATGCGCTCGCGCGCTTCTGCAGCAATATTCCTGATGTGGTTATCGACGCTGAACCGCTGGGTCCGCCGGATATCGAGAAGCGCGTCGGGCTAACCGGCGGACATATTTTTCAGGGCGAATGCTTACCCGCGTACATGTGGAGCAATCGCCTCAGCACGCGTACTCCCATGCGCGGTGTGTATTTGTGTGGCGCGTGTACGCATCCGGGCGGAAGTGTAATCGCCCTCAACGGCCGCAACGCCGCTATGGCCGTGCTGGCGGATATGTCGGACGCCAGCGACGTCTCAGCCGCCGATTGATTACGAACAAAATGATAGCGACCGGGATAAAAGCGATAAGCGGCCACTTCTGTTTCAGCGGACTCTCCGGTTCGCCAACCGCTAGTTGCGCTGGCATAGCCACCCGGGCGCCTTGCGCCTCTATATCGGCGGTAAACGCCCAGTTACCTTCGCTCGGCAGCGTAATATTCGCCCCATAGAGCAGCTTGTTAGCCGCCTTCGCGTGCGTCGCCGGCGCAACTACCTCAACGATTTTTCCGCCTTCTTCTTTTTGGAGTCGCAGAGTCACGCGCGCGTCCGGCACATCGCTGTGATCGGCGGCTTTTTGCACCAACACGCTCAGATTCGACTGCCCAACAGTAACGGGAGTATGCTCCGTAAACACTGTAATCTCGAACGGTTGGACGTGCTGCCGAAATAATACGACCGATCCATCTCCAAACGCAACAGCCGTTAGCAGAACCCCGAGTCTGAGCGAGGCGAGTATGTTCACATCATCCCCCGCATCTGCATCGGCTGAAATAAAATCCAGATTCCCGCTGCGTAGAGCCCGCACGCCACGGCCGCCCACGGCAGCAGAATCGCCCATCGCCGCACGATTCGCCAACTCACATATAGTGTCAGCAGCAGCCCGCCGTCAAGCATCAGGATCTGAACAGAACTCAGCCATCCAGCCGGTACCCACGCGCCCCAACTCGAGACGAAATGAAAAGAGAGATGCGCCAGCCACATGGCGAAACCGAGGGGCACTAGCGCAAAGGCGAAACGATGCGTCAGCTCTTTTGAAGTCGCCAGGCTCAACGTGGAGGCGATAGCCAGTGGCAGTAGTACGCAGCCTGCGATGATGAACGCGGCAATGATCCATGGCATTGCGCCGGGGCCGAGCCGTGCGTGCCAGCTATGCTCGTACATCATCACTGGTCCGGTCATTCCAGCGGCGTTCACGAACGCGCCGAAAACGATTAATAAGGCCAGTGCGGCTAAATCGGGTCTTCGCGAAAGCCTGCCGATTGATGACCTGTATGGGTCCTTAATGATGGTCGAAGCCGGAATCACCGGCAGCACTGCGACGTTTTGGCTCGGACATGCCTTCACGCAATCCAGGCAAAATGTACAGTCCAGATTACTCTCTTTTTTCGGCTGAAATAAATACAGCTCGCAGCCGCGTGCGCTCGCGTTGCCACGGATGCAGTCATACGTTTGACAGCTCTTGCAAACCTGCTGGCTGCGAACTCGGACTTCGCGCGGCGAAATCAACGAGCTTACGAAATGGAACTGGCCGATGGGGCAAACGTACTTGCAGAAACTTGCGCCTCGAAAGATGCCGTCGATCAACAAGGCAGCTCCGAAATAACCGGCAATCAGCCAAGCCGTCAGCCAAGGGCTGTTCCACAACCCGAACGCTTCGTAGGCCCAAAGGTAAAGCACGATTAGCCCGGCCGCCACCCATTTTGTTCGTAAGGCGGCCGGCCAGCGCAGTTTCGCTGGAAGCACTTTTCGACCCATGTCGCGAATCAGCGTGAACGGGCACGCCATGCAGAACAGATTCCCAACCGCCAGAAGCGCAATCACCGACAAAGCTCGCCAATGTATCCATGGCAAAACGCCCGCCAGATTCAAAGGTGCAATCTGCCGGCCAAAGAATCCGTCTGCCATTACCGCAATGGCTAACAGCAGCATCGCAACTTGGGCAGGCCTCCGGAACTTTGGCAACATGACCATGCCTCTTGAAACCCTTCGCTCACGTGGCGTGACTCTCTGCATTCGTTCCGCTGGTTTCCGCAGTTTAGGTCCAGCAAGCAAGCGCATAGCGACAACGAACGAGGGAATCAGATACACAATCGAGCCAGGAACCCACATAATCAGGCCCGCTAACGTCTGATCGCTCAATGCGCTCATGCTGCTGGCGTGGAACGCGCCGTAGCTCGGATACAACACGCGGCCGGAGAAGACGAATACAACCGAAAGCCCGGTATTTAGCAGATCCGACGCTAGAAGATACGGAATTGCCGCCCATTCTGGCCAGCGCGGCTTTCCTGGTACTGGGCGCATGACGGGCCACCAAAACAAAATTCCCGTCCAGAAGAAGGTTGCGTGCTGCAAGCCGTGAATCCAGGAAGAGTTAGTGCGTCTTCATAAAACGCCGGCAGGTGCCAGAAAATCATGCTGAACGCGAACAATAGCCACGCTACTGGCGGCGCAACCAGGAAACGCAATGCGCGCCGGAGCAGCGGCCAGCTTATGAACGGACCCAAGCCTTCTTTCACAAAAGCTTTTGGGCAGGCCTCGTAATAAGGGGAGCGTAGGATGGCCGAACAGGATCAACGGCGGAACAAACATCATCAGCAGTAGATGTTGGGCCATGTGTGCCGCCAGAAAAAAGTGATCGAAAGCGTCCAGCGGAGATTCTGTCGCTACGAATAGGAGAACCAGCCCGGCAAGAAAAGCAGTCAATCGTTCTACATCGTACTCACCGCGTACCAATCGACGCCCGCGCAGCCAACCTCGTACATAAACCACCGCCACCACAATCAAGAGGCTGACGGCGAGCGGGTTAATCGTCCAGGATGTAAGCGCTGCAGCGCCGATTGAATTCACTGCTTACTTCAGTTTCATACTGCGGGCCTCAGGGCACGGAGGGGTTGCTGCCCGGAGCAACGATGAGAGCCACATCGCGCGGCAGCTTATTCTCTCGCTTGTCCGAAGGCACGGCAGGTCGCTTGCTCCGGGGAGACAATGTTTCGAGAAAAGACACCAGCGCTTCCACTTCCGCAGGGCTCAGTTTCTTGCCGTACGCGGGCATATTACCGCCGCCTTGAATCACCTGCCGGATCATTTCCGGTTTGGTCAATCGTGTGGCAACCGCGTCCAACGCGGGTCCGCGCTCTCCGCCCTCACCGCCCAGCGCATGGCAGTTCCGGCACTGCTTATTTTGAAAAACAATTGCGCCGTGCATTTCAAGCGGCGTTCGGCCTTTCAGATATTGAACTGGTACAGGGTCGTGACTCCAGGCGTCCATGCGGGGAGACCATGGCGACGTGTCGCCCATGTAGGCCAACACCGCAACCACAAGCAATATGAAAACTACTGAGAGAACCGCAACCGGTCTTCTTCGCGCGCTCTTTTCCCCGGTACCCGAAATAAACGGCAGCGCCAGCAAAAATAGAATGATGATCGCGGGCGCTACAAACAACACGATTACTTCCATCCAGTCGGGCAAGAGCGCGAATGCGGCGAAGATGGATAGAAAGTAAAAATCCGGGCGCGGGTTCGTGTCGACCAGCGTGGGATTAGGAATGCCGGTCGGGCCTTTCGGACCGAAAATCAACGCGCAGCCTAAGATTCCGACGATCACGATAGCCGCAAAAATCAGATCCTTCCCAATTGCGTACGGTACGAAAGGTACTCCCTCTTTACGCAATATCTCGGAATACTCGGCATCGTAGGTAGCTTTGTGGACAGGACGCCCCGGACGCGGATATTCGTTGATGCCCTTGGTCAGCACCAGGCGCAGGTGCATGCTCACGATGGCGATAATCAGCCCCGGAATAACGAACACATGCAAGGTGAAAAATCGCGAGAGGGTCTCGCCCGCTATGATCGGGCCGGCCAGCAAAACGTGCACGAGTTGCGCGCCGATCAAAGGCACGCGTCCCGTGATGGAAGCGCCAATGGTCAAACCCCAATACGCATCCTGGTCGAAGCGCATCACCTGACCCGTAAACGCCATGGCCAACGTGAACAGCAAGAGAAAGATGCCGCTTACCCATGTCAACTCGCGCGGATATTTGTAAGCGCCGAATAGGAAGACCTGAATCATGTGCGCGGTCATGATCGCCACCATGAAGTTCGACCCCCAGTAGTGCACCGCTCGCAGATACCAGCCCAGGAACTGCGCGTGATTCAGATATTGAAGACTCGTGAATGCTTCGTTGGTGGACGGTATGTATACGAAAGCGAGACAAGCCCCAGTAATGACCTGAATGATGAAACACAACAGTGTGGCGCTGCCGAATACATAAAACCAACTTCCAGCGCTTGCTGGAACTTCATGCCCGGCCGTAGAGGCGTACAGCGCAGTCAGATGCAGCCTGTCGTCCAGCCAAACCGCTCCCTTTCTTAGCCAATTCATGAATAGTCTCTGCGTCTAAACCGGATTCGAAAGCGTCGGCATTTCGCCGCCCTTTACCCAAAGATCGCCGCTTTCCACCTTGTAGTCGTATTGAAAAAGTCCTCGCGGCGGTGGTCCGGCGGCGCGCGCACCGTCTTCGTAATACGCCCCTCCGTGGCATGGGCAAAGAAATAGGCCGGATTCCGGAAACCATCGGACGGGGCACCCAAGGTGAGTGCAATTGATCGCGAACACCTGAAATTTTTCACCTTGCAAGCGGCGCACCCAGCACGGAATATCGGCCGTTTGCCCATCCCAAGGGCGCGTGTACGGATTGCGATAGGTTGCTATACGCGTGGCGTTTTCCGGAAATCCATCCAGGGGTCCCAGTGAAATCCAACTGCGCGGATCTTTCCTCTCGGCAAAACTGGAGAAAACAAATCCGACGAGCGGCACCGCCAGTAAGATCCCTGCAGCAACATTAAGCGCAACTCCAGCGGTGAACAGCCAATCCCTGCGAGTTGGAGTCAGCGTTGTTTGTTTGCCTTTGTCTTCTTCCCGCCCGGTTCCTGTCATTTTCCGCCTCTTTGACTGCTGCTTCCCTTCCCTTTGTTACCTTCGTTCGTTCGCCGCATCGGGCTCCCGGGGCCATTACCGCTGCCTTCATTGCCCTTCACCACAGGACCGGATTGCCCCGCGCCGCTCGCGTTCGTGTTTAAATTCTGCACATTCGGTGCAATCGGCCGCTTCGAAGCGACAAACGCCACCACATCCGCGATGTCCTGATCCGACAACGCGTGGCCTGCATTCAAACTTCGATAATCCGGCATCCCGAAATCCGGACGGCCTTGGATAACCGCCGTTCGCAATAGCTGATTGCTCACCAGAGAGAGGTAGGTCGGGTCCATCACCGGACCGATCGGGGCGCCTTGCCCGTGACACGCGAAGCAATCCTTCAGGAACAATTTCCTTCCGTGATCCGGATCGCCAGCCATGTTTTCCGCGCTATACGACGGGACTGGCGCGTCTCCGAAATGAACCGGCTTCCCCCAGTTCTGCTCTATGCCATTCACCAGCGCGGCAACTTGCTTGTCGGTCAACGGGCCGCCTTGACTGAGCGCCCATGCCGGCATGCCGGTGCCTTGGCGTCCATAGGTGATGGTCTTCTGCAATTCTGCTTTGGGAACGATAGCCAAATAAAGTGGATCGTTCAACGGGCGTCCCGGCCCGTTTTTGCCGTCGGGCCCGTGGCAACCTTGACAATTGTCGCCGTAGAGAACGCGAAAATCCGTAATCTCTCGCCTATTTAGCGGCTCCGCTTTTGGCTTGCCCGGCGGCTGGCAAGCGCTTGCGCCCAGCAGCAGAAGCGCACACATCAGGCAACAACTGACTAGCGGGAAAAGGCCTCGTCGGCCGCTGCGTCATCCGTGATCTTCCCCGTCCGTGTGTAATCCAGGCGCTTCCACAAACGCTCGCTCGGCTAGTGTCCAGGTCTGCATGGTACCGATGCTGGTGCTGCGCGCGATGAAATAACCGCCCACTAGCCCGAATCCCAGTTGCGCAACTACGAACCACGGCCAACTGATGCGCTCATTCATAGCCGGGTTGATCACGCTCAACGCGGTGGCCACCAAGCCGCTCCAGAAAAGCGGCATCAGGATTCCTGCCCAAAACGGTGCGTATTTGGGAAACATAGGCAGCATGACGGCGTAGACAATACCCACCAAAATCGAGATGATGGCGTGCCCGATCAGCGCCGCGACGAAAGCTAGCGGCTGGAACTGTCTCAGTTGCTCGATGGTTTCGCTGCCCATGCCCGGAATCACAACCCCGGCAAGCAGGTTGACCGGATACCAGATGCTGTGTTGCGCAATCAGCCCATACAAACAAGCAAGCGCCGCCATCGCCGCTCCACCCGCGAGACCGCCCCATAATCCCGAAGAGTAGGGATGGATCCGCTCCGGAATCCGAACTCGATGTCCCGCTTCGCCGGCCTTCAGTCGCACCACAGAACGCTGCTCAACCTGGATGGGCGCAGGCCGCAAAGTTGGGTCGATCGGCACCTCTTCATGTTCTTCGTGCGGAATGACGTTGTGCCACCATCCCAAGGTGGCGCGAAACGCGATAATTAAGCCGACAGCGCTGACCACCCAGTGGGTGATGATACCGGCGAAGAGTAGCGTAATGCCAAAGGCAAGCACGAGCGGCCAAAATGTGGGCGCCGGCAATATGATCGACTCTGTTGCTGTTCTCTCGCCCGCCTCGCCGTGATGTTCTTCATGCGTCATGCGATTGGCCTTAATCAGAGCTTCAGCCCGATAATGTAAACCACGGTAAAGACAACTACCCAAACCGCATCGACGAAGTGCCAATACCAGGAGAGAAATTTTACTCGCCTCTCCTGGGTTTGAATGGGAAATCCAAACATGGTAGTGATGAACACGGTCAGCAAAAAGACCAAGCCGACGATAACGTGGCTCGCGTGTAGTCCGACGAGTGAATAGAAGGTGGTTCCAAACAGATTCGTGCTGATAGTCAGATGGTCTTCATAGATGAGCTTGTACCACTCCACACCGGTCGCAAAAAGAAAATAACCGCCGAGCAAAATTGTAATCAGCCACCATAACTTGAAATGCGCCAAGTTGTTTTTCTTCAGATAGTGCTCGGCCACAACAATGGTTCCGCTGCTTGAAAAAAGGCAGATGCTCGCGAGAATCGGGAGTTCTAAAACGTCTTTCGGATACGGCCCGGTTAAGCTCTTACCGATATAGATGAGGTAAGCAGCCACAAACATGGTGAACAGCGCCGTTTCGGTAACGATCAGGAAAATGACTCCTATCGTTCCTCGATCGGGCAATTTCCACTCGCGCTCCATTTGAAGCGCGCCGCTGATCATGACTTCTTCTTGTGCCATGCCCTTACTCGAACTTCCAATCCGGATCTTGCGGATGTTTTAGATCCCACAAAGGCCGGCTACTGCGCACGACCGGAAGTTTCTCGAAGTTGTATTCCGGGGGAGGTGAGGCTGTCGCCCACTCGAGTGTCCATCCATCCCATGGATCATCACCGGCCGGCTTGCCCTTGATCGAGGATCGGATCATATTCCACACGAAACAAAGGATCCCTATCGCCTGCGGGATGACCCCAATCGAGGCAATCAAGTTCCATATTTCCCAGCCGCGGCCTGGATAATAGGTGTAAATACGCCTCGGCATCCCCAGAAATCCCGCGAAATGCAGCGGAATAAAAGTCATATTGAAGCCGATGCAGAACAGCCAAAAGTGCCACTTGCCCAATGTTTCATTGAACATTTTGCCGGACACTTTCGGGAACCAGTAGTACATTCCCGCAAACAATCCGAAAACCAATCCGCCGATCAGCGTGAAATGGAAATGTGCCACCACAAAATACGAATCGTGCAACTGCCAATCGAAGGGCGCGACGGCCAACATAATTCCCGTCAGGCCTGCCACCAGGAATTGCAATAAGAAACCGATGCAGAACAACAACGGCGTATCTAGCCGCAGCCTTCCGCCGTACATGGTTGCAGTCCAGTTGAAGATCTTGATGCCGGTGGGTACGCCCACCAGCATGCTGGAGGCGGCAAAGAACGTATTGGACCAGGACGTCATGCCCACGGCAAACATGTGGTGAGCCCAAACACCGAGGCTTATGAAGCCGATGGCAACTACCGCGCCCACCATTGCCGGCCTTCCGAATAGCGGCTTGCGCGAAAAGATCGGGATCACTTCAGACAAAATGGCAAACGCCGGGAAAATCAGAATGTAGACTTCCGGGTGCCCGAAAATCCAGAACAGGTGTTGCCATAGCACGGCCGAGCCGCCCGCCTGTGTATCGAAGAAATTCGCGCCCAGGTGTCGATCCAGTTCAAGCATGATTTGGGCCGCGGATAGAGGTGGCAGAGCGACCAGGATGAGCCATGAATCCACAACCATCACCCAGACAAACATCGGCATTCGGCTGAGCGTCATGCCGGGACAACGCAAACAGAACGCGGTAGCGATCACGTTGATGGCGCTGGCAATACTTCCAAAGCCGGACACCAAAACGCCGAGCGCCCAATAATCCGCTGCCGCGCCACGCGAAAACGCCTTTGAGGTAAGCGGCGCATAAGCGAACCACCCCATATCGGGTGCCGAACCTGCGCCCGAAAGGCCTCCGCCGCCGATGTAGCTGAAGTAAAGCAGCAACCCGCCGAGTAGAAAAATCCAGAAGCCGAACGCATTCAATCGCGGGAACGCCATATCGCGCGCGCCGATCATCAGCGGCACCAGGTAATTGGAGAATCCCGCCACCATCGGCATTCCCACCAGGAAAACCATCGTCGTGCCATGCATCGTGAACAGCCGATTGAAAGTGTCTGGAGCCACCACATGACCGTTTGGAAAGGCCAGTTGCATGCGCATCACGCTGGCCATAATGCCTGCCACTACCAAGAAAATCAGCGCGGAGATAACGTACATCAATCCAAGACGCTTGTGATCGACAGTTGCAACCCACTTGTAGAGCGTCTCTGAAAACGAAAACTCAGGCGTAAGGGCTTGCGGATGCTCTAAGGGATAATCGATGGTCGCCATAGTCTCTCCGCTTACTTCAACGACTGCAGATACGATACGACTTGATCCAGTTCAGGGTCGGTTAATTTCATGCTCGGCATTAAACAGCCCGGTTTTGCGTTTTGAGGATCGTTTACCCACGCCCGAAGATTCTTCGCGTTATTGACCAACACACCGGCTGCGATAGTCTGCCGGCTCATCATGTGGGTGAGATCGGGCCCGAATTTTCCCACCGAAGGCGTGCCGCGAATCGCGTGGCAATTCACGCACGCGAGCGAGCCATACATGTCTCTAGATTGGCTCACATCCGGATTATTTTCGGCGGGCTGCTGCTGCTGTTCGGTCCAGGTCTTGAACTCCTGCGGTGTCTGCGCAATTACGCGCAGCAGCATATTGGCGTGCTGTGTTCCGCAATATTCGGCGCAGTTGCCTAAATAGACTCCAGGTTCACGCGGATCAATCCACATATAGTTTGTGCGGTTCGGAATCAGATCGGTCTTGCCGGCCAGTTGCGGGATCCAGAAACTGTGAATCACGTCAACGCTTGTCAGTTCCAGATAGGTGGCATCCTTTCCATCCGGAGTCGCGGGTACGTGGATCTCATTGGCCGTTACGATTCCGTAGTCGGGATACTGAACCTCCCACCACCATTGATGCCCCACCAGTCTCACCTTGAGCGCCGCTGGCGGAGGACTCGCGTTCTGCACGCTTGCAATTACTCGCGCAGAAACTCCAATCAATACGAAAACAATCAGGATGGGAATAATGGTCCACGCGGCCTCAATCTGATTGCTCCCGTATACCTGTGGCGGTTCCTCGCAGCTATCATCGCCCGCGCGACGGCGAAACCGCCACACGGTGTACACAATAAGGCCCGCGACAACAAGAAAAATTCCCGCCGTGATCCCAAGGGTAAAAAACGCGGCCTGTCTTTCCTCTGCTCCGGGGGTCGCTAAGGGCTTGAATATGTCGGTAATGCGGCGCTCGGCCACACCTGGGACCTGAACTTGAAGAAGCACGTTCAGTGCGTGTGCAAACAAGCCCTTTTACCCCCGCTTGATACTCGCAACAAAGACGGCAATCCTCACTTTACTCCGCAATGTCCAACAAGCGTTCTAAGAAGTCTTACTGGATTATTGATTGCGGTCGCTGTGGTTAGATCACTATTATGCCTCTAGACGTTCAGCGGCGCGAGATAGAAGAGATCGTCATTCTCGATGTATCAGGCCGCCTCGTGGTCGGGCCGGAGGCATCGGACCTGCGCCGCGTCTTTGATCATCTTACGGCTCAGCGGCAGAGCCGCATCATTCTCAACTTGAAAGAAGTTGACTACATCGACAGCACAGGTTTGGGAACCTTAGTGATCGGACACTCGGCCGCTAAAGACGGCGGTGGCGATATGAAACTTCTGCATCTTTCCAAGCGCAGCGCCCAGCTCCTGATCCTCACAAAGCTCACTACGGTATTCGAAATTTTCGATGACGAGCAGGCCGCGATTAACAGTTTTTTCCCCGACCGCGAAGTCCGGAGTTTCGACATTCTTGAATTTGTGAAGAGCCACGAAGGAGAAAAACAGGAGCTCGGCTCCGATTCGTCTGCGGAGCCGAAGAAGATATAAAACTGTTCCGGCTTTGACGCCGCTCAGGAAAGGAAACCCGGTTTAGTGCAGCTCCAGCGACATATTCACTATTTCGAATTGAAAGCGCTCCGGGGGCAAGCTGGAGATCGGCCTGGGCGTCATGTGTTGCCAGGTGCGATACGCAGTGTGAGCCACTGAATTGTTCAGATAGAACAAAAACTGATCGGTACAGCAGCGGATCGGCGGCATTCGACGGAATGCCAGGCGCAGCCCAACGGCTTTTTCCAATTCGATCTTTTTCTGGCCAACTGCCTTGTCTTCCAGCAGGGTCACGAAGCTGCTGCGTCCGGCATGCGGCCAAACATCGCTGCTTAACAGGTTGCGCAGTTCGACTCGGGCGCCGAACGTAATTTCGCACTGCCGGATCCACTCGATCACGGCATCGCCCCAATGCCAGTGGCTCAGTAATCCCAGGTATTGGTCAACCAGATTGAGCGCGAGGTCTGTTTTCCGGCGTTCCACAGATTCTTCGTCGACCAGCTTGTCGGCTGCAACCGGCGGGACCATATCCTCTTGGTCGATGATCTCGGCCGCGATGCACATCATTTTGTCGATCCGCTTGACGTCAGGCACAGTCTTCACCAGGAGGGGAGGAAGATCGTGTGTCCGGCCCCCAGGCACTTCGACGAACTTTCGATCACCAATGATGTCCATAGTCCAACCTCGGAAGCAGTCTTATCGACAACGTAGTCGGATACTAATGACTCTCAATTGTAGAGACGTTTTCATGCGAGTTCAAGTTGCTCAGGCAGGTCTTCTAGTACTGAGTACGAAAAACACTGAAAATGTTTTAAACTTTTTTCATTTTTTGGCAGCGCAGACGCTTGATTGCTGGCGAGCCAAGCGCTAACGCCACGCTATCCTGATGTCATATATGCATGTCTTGGGCCGTTGTGTGGCCCTCTCCGTAATATCGGCAATAGTCCCTATCTGCGCGGCTCAGTTGCCTGCTTGTTCGGAAGGCGCGAAGTCATTTCTCCCCTGCGAAATGAGCTTCGATTGGGCCGCCGGCGAGCTTCCCCCCACCACATCTCCGTACCGGGAAGAGCTACTGACAGTCGAGTTCCGTTCTCCCGACCACGTCACTTATTTGATGCACGCCTTCTGGAACGGTGGCCGTTCTTTGCGCGTTCGGTTCAGCCCGACGGAAGCGGGCCTGTGGACGTATCACGTTTCAAGTTCGCTGAAGCGATTGGATAATCAAGAAGCGACGTTTACCGTCGCGGATAGCGGACTACCCGGCTTTATCGATGTAGCTAATCTGCGGCACTGGTGGACGACCAAAAAGCAGCCTCATCTTTGGCTCGCCGCCGCGGCTCCGCTGCTCCAAACCGATCAAACAACGTTAGAAACCTGGTTGGCTGCACGCAAGCATGATGGCTTCACTCATATTCGCGGTGTACTGCTGACCGCCTCCGCAGCGACCCAGCCTTTAACCCCTGACTCGTTGCCAAATCTTTCTTACTTCAACTCGCTCGACGATCGTTTGCTGGCCGCAGATAGTAGCGGCTTCACTCTTGATTTACTGCTCGCAGACGACAGTTTCGTCCGTACCGGAGCGTTCGCATCCTGGGACCAGCGGGATGTGCTGGTGCGTTATCTCGTCGCCCGCTATGGCGCTCTGAACGTCACTTGGCAAGGCATCGAGCACTACGAAGACATACCCGATAGCCGTGCTCTGCTCAAAGATTTAGGATCTTCTCTGCAAAAGTACGATTCATTCCGTCATCCTCGATCCACCGACGCGCGAACTTCTTCTTCACCTTTGACGGCGGATACCTGGATGAATTACATGATCGAGTCAGTAGAAAATCCTCAGTTCGGCGCAGTTGAGCACCAGTTCACAGAACAACCTGAGATACACGTAATCAACGCTACTGATCCCGATACGTTCCGTCATCAGCTTTGGAGCTGTACTACAAACGGGGAGTACCCGAGCGTCTCCTTTCAGTCGCTGCAAAACGAACTCAACGTGCATGCGGTGCAAACTTGGTTCAAGATTGTGTCCGATACCAGGCATTGGGAGTTTGAGCCATACTTTGACGTCGATGGAGCAAGAGCGGTCGGGTTGGCAGAGATTGGTTATATTGCGTACGCGCAGAACCCCGGCATCCTAGAAATTAATTTCGACCGCCACAAGTACACTCCGATTTGGATAAATCCCACTACCGGAGAGGAGACAGTTGAAAAAAATTGGCGTGGCGAGGTCTTCAGCAGGCCAACGCCCGATAGCTCGCACGACTGGCTATTGGATATTGAGCGCGAGGGCCACAAGGAATCCATGCTCCGGTCCGTTCGCTTTGAGTCGATTGACCCGCCGGTGCAGGAAGTCGAAAGCGATACGTCAAAAATCCCCTTTGACGTTGTCGATCCTCCCGGCGAGGAGATAAACACCAAACGACCTGTTCCTTTCAAAATCAAAGTGACTCGTGCCAACCGGGGCAGCCGTACCATGCAGTACGTCTGGTGGGGCGAAGTGGTAGCGAATGGAACGGGATCTCGCCTTTTGGGAGTGGGTTCGAATGGTACTTTCACCATTCCTGGCGATCTGATCAAAGAACCCGGCCAGACCTTGAGCCTGCGTGTCGAGGCAATTAACGCCAACGGCAAAGCCTACGAAATCGACAAAGTGTACAAACTAAGTCCGTGACCATTCTCGCGCTCGACACCACCTCGGAATGGGGCGGTGTAGCTGTTCGATCTGGCGGGAAAAACCTTGTCGAGATGCCGATTCACGCGCCGGACGGCTTTGGTCATGTGCTCTTTCCAGCTATCGAAGACGTACTCGGGAAAGGCAACATCCGGCTGGAGGAGATAGATTGTTTTGCGGCCGCAAGTGGTCCAGGCTCATTCACGGGCGTCCGCATCGGGCTTTCGGCCATAAAAGGGTTGGCGGCGGCCTTGAATAAACCCGCCGTGGGTATTTCGAACCTGAAGGTGTTGGCTTCGTTTGGTAATTTGCCGCTTCGCGCTACCATTCTCGACGCTCGCCGCGGTCAGGTCTACGCCGCAGTCTATAACGCGAGACTTGAGCCAGTCGTGCCCGAAGCCGTTCTAAAGCTCTCCGACTGGCTCGAAGGCCTGGAAGCCGCTGAATTGGACTTCGTCACCATCGGCGGGTTCGCCTTTTCGAACCGTCTTAGAATGCACTCGCTTCGCGGAAATGCCGTGGCTTGAAGCTGTCGCCGAACCTCGCGCCGGCGATCGCCGAGGTGGCCGAATCCGTCGAGTGGACGGACCCGGCATTCCTCGACGCAAATTACGTCAGAAGGTCGGACGCCGAGTTGTTCTGGAAAGAGGATCGGTGAGGTTAGCGCCCGAATACGATTCGGGCTTGGTTGAGCGCATACCAGCTCAAGAATCCATTGCCTATAACCATGGAAATGAAGTAATAGGCGATTCCCTGCCGAGGCTGCGCCGGGAAATCGCGCCTCCAAAGGCGGTATGCCGTTCCGATGGCAAGCAGCAGAAAAAGGAATTCTTTCAGGGTGAAGAATAAGACAACGTTGACTAGCAACACGGCCCATCGCCCCTGCGCTCCCAGAGCCGCCATTGCCGGCGCCCCGTCAAAGATGAAGACGGGAATCAAATTCAACAGATTGATCCAGCCTGCGAACTGCGCTACCGCCAACCAAACGCCTTGCCCGGTCGTCAGATAGACGCCATACGAGATCAGACCTGAAAGCAATCCGAACAGCGGTCCCGCGAGTGCAATCTGAGCGCGCACGTTTTCGTCAACGTTTGCGCCTCGCCATTTGACAAACGCCCCAAATCCGGGCAGGAACATCGGCAGCTCTGCCGCAAATCCGAAGCGCCGAACCGCAAGGTAGTGCCCCATCTCATGCAGGAGCACAGAGGCGGTCAGGCCGACCGCGAACCACCAACCGAACAAGGTCCAGTACACGGCAACGAAAGCAAGAATGCTGATAAGAAACTTGCCCTTGGTTAGAATAATCGAGCCGTATTTAACGACGGCCGCGAGGGCAACTCCAACCGGGCCTAGCCGTTTCTTCCAGTCTGTTTTTGGCTTGGGCGCTAGCTGCGCGTCGATGCTCGCGATCTCACGCTGTACGACTGCGCGCTCGGGAGCATCTGCCGGCAGGAGGTTGAAGATAGCGATCCAATGTTCCCGGGCGGCGTGAAGCTGGCCGATGGCGCGCAACTGGCGCGCGCGGCTCGCCAAATCGTGGAGGTCCTGAGTTACAGCCAAATTTTAGTTTAGGATCTTCTTGGAACAGATCGAAGAGACGAGACTAACTTTCGGCGGCCCCTTCGCTCAAATCCGGCAGATCATCAGTGGCTTGCGACCCGAGAAAAACCGACACGACTGATTCCAGGCCCTCTTCGTCCTCTTCGTCGAAACGGCTCAAACTCGCGCTGTCGATGTCCAGCACGCCCAGCAGTCTGCCCCAGTTGAGTAAGGGAACAACAATCTCCGACTGCGAGGCGGTATCGCAGGCAATGTGACCAGGGAAACGATTCACATCGGGAACAATCAGGGTTCTACACTGCTCGGCAGCCGTGCCGCAAACACCCTTGCCAAACGGAATCCGCACACAAGCGGGTTTGCCTTGGAACGGCCCAAGGACTAGCTCCTGTCCTTCCGCGATATAAAATCCGACCCAGTTTACGTCCGGTAATGACCCAAACAAGAGCGCAGACGCATTCGCGGCGTTTGCAACAAAGTTCGACTCCCTGCCGATTAGTTCGTGAAGCTGCTCGCAAATCAGTTGATAATGAGCATACTTGGCTTTCGGCGGCTCAACCCGCTCTATAGTGTGCATTTGATCACCTAGTGTATCTCCGACTCGTTGCGTCTCTCCGCTAGAGCTTGACCACTTATCCGTCGGCCCTCTTACGTCTATACGGAGTAGTTATATAGCCCTTTGCTTCCACGGCAGCGGCCGAATCCGGCGCCATCTTTGCCGCTTCGCGGTAAGCTTCCACGGCATGCTCATGGTTTCCTTGCAGGTCGTAAACTTGCCCCAACCTCAACCACGCCAAGACAGCAGTGCTCAAATCAAGCTCATCGGCCCTTTGCGTAGCCTGCTTTAGGTCCGCCAGCGCAGGACCCAGATCGCTGTACCAGAACAGCAGATTCCCTTTCAAATAATGCAACTTTTCCAGCGGCAGGTCTTTGTAACCCGGCGCGCCGTCCACCTTGAGATGGCGCACCTGTGCAAGCACCTGTAAGGCGGCATTTTTTTCTCCCAAGTCGCTGTACATCTGCACCATTTCCAAACGGAACAGATAATTCTCCGGAAAGGTGTTGGCCAGACATTCCAGCAGCGGGATTGCTTGCCTCGGTTGATGCTCACGGCGGTATATCACCGCCAAGAGGGTTGCGGCATCGTATTTGTTCATCACCCCGTGCTCGGCCACGTCTTCCAATTGCCGGATACCGGCCTTTTTGTCGCCGTGAAAACCGCCAACAGAACCTAGCGCCCGCAGATAGAACGGAAGACTGCCGGCCACGTACTCATCCAAACCAAGAATCAGACGCGCATCGGTGAAACTCGGATCAATCCGCATAATCCGTTCGTCTTGTTTGCGCGCGGCCGTTGCTTCCCGCAGTGCCGGCACCCAGGCCTTTTCCACTAGAAACAGATAGTTCGCCTGCAGACCATGAGCGACACCTAACGCATAAAGGGCAAGCAGGTCGTTTGCGTCTTTTTGCAGCCCCGCTTTGCAAAGCTTCTCAGATTCCGCAATCGAGGCCGCAAAGCGCTGCTTGTCTGCGCTCGAAATCTCCATCTTCGCCCGCCGCAGGAACGGATTCGTGCCGCTCACCAGCTCGCTTTCGAGCGCCCCGTCGCGAAACATCTCACGATACAGAATGGCCTGCGCAACGTGGTTGTACTGCTCGGGATCACCTGGATGCGCCCGGACCTGCCCCTCGAAATATTTGAGCGCGTCATCAAACCGGTTGTTGTAAAAATCCACAAATCCGGGGTTGTCCAACGGGCTTTCAATATTCAGATTGGCAGCTTTACCCCAGCCTGCGAGGAGGAACAAAGCCAGGAGCAGTGGGAGCGAATTTTTCAACGCGTTAGCTACGTTGCGCTGAAACCCAGCGTACTTTGTTCGCTTTACGGGCGAGCGATTAAATTGCACGACAAATTCCTTTTCATCCATCGGCCCCACATCTGCGAGTTTCGGCGCAAAATGCCTCGGCTGAAAGGCTTTTTCTTCAACAACCGGCGCGCCGCGATTCCAAGGACACACATCCTGACAGATGTCGCAACCGAAAATATGATTCGCCATCGCGGTCTGTAATTCGGCCGGTATCGGGCCCCGCTTTTCAATCGTCAGGTACGAAATGCAATCGCGAGCCTCCAAGCGCCAGCCTCCGTCCGGTCCTGGAACAATCGCGGCGGTCGGACAAGCATCAATGCAGCGCGTACAAGTGCCACACCGGTCGGGCGGCGCAGTATCGGGCCCAATAACAATCGACAGCAAAACCTCACCGAGAAAGAACCACGAGCCTTGCTGCTGATTGATCAAACAAGTGTTTTTTCCGATCCATCCGAGCCCCGCCGCGCGGGCGTAAGATCTTTCGAGTAGCGGCGCAGTGTCGACGCAGATCTTCCACTCGAACGTCTCGCAATGGGCGCGGGCGATTTTTTCAACCAGCAGTTCTAAGCCGCGGCGCAGAACATCGTGGTAATCATCTCCCCAGGCATAACGGGAAATCCAACCGTGGCCGTTCTCTTTGTAGTCGGTCGAATAAGGGAGATTAGTGTTGTATAGCTTCCCGACACAAACTAAACTTTGCGCCGAAGCGAGTAAGTTCCTGGGATCCCTGCGCATATCGCCGCGCCTGTCCGTCAGGTATTGCATTTCGCCAGCCATTCCGGCTGACCGCCAGCTTTCGTATCGCGCGAAATCTTCAAGAGGCAAAGCTGGTGCAATACCGGCCAGTTCGAAGCCACATTCGTGGGCCAGCGCTTTCACCTGTTCGGCGGTAATGCTCAATACTTTATTTTGGACTCTCCACTACTGGAACTTCGAAATGTGTCCGTCCAGCGCGGCGATCGGTTGGCGCTCAACTCCGTAGACCTGCGTATCAAGCGCGGGGAGCACGTCGCGATTTTGGGACCGAACGGAAGCGGGAAATCAACTCTGATCAAGCTGATAACCCGCGAATGCTATCCCCTTGCAAACGCGGATTCCACTTTCAAAATTCTAGGCCGCTCCGCTTGGAATATCTTCGACCTGCGCTCGCATCTCGGTATCGTCAGCAATGACTTGATGGCGCGATGCACGCGCGATATCACAGGCCGCGAACTGGTTCTCTCGGGCTTTTTCGGATCAATCGGCGTCTGGCCCAATCATCACGTATCCCCTGAGATGGAGCAAGCCGCCCAATCGGCCATGGAACGGTTGGATGTCGCGCATCTGGCCAATCGCTGGCTGGATGAACTTTCGTCCGGCGAAGCGCGCCGACTGCTAATTGCCCGCGCGTTGATTCACAATCCTTCTACCCTGTTGCTTGACGAGCCCACAACGAGTCTGGACCTGGCGGCTCTCCGGGAACTTCGAGACCATCTCCGGCAGTTGGTCCGCGATGGCCTAAGCCTGCTATTGGTCACGCATCACCTCGAAGAGATTGTCCCCGAGGTGGAGCGCGTCGTGCTGCTAAAAAAAGGCACCATTTTCGCCGATGCAGGCAAAGCCGAAGTCCTTACCGTCCAACAACTTTCCTCAGTTTTTGGCATTTCAGTGTCTGTCAGTTGTACGGATGGCATCTACCGTGCTTGGTGAAGGAACCATTGGGCCGTCTTTGCTCCCATACAACCCCCAATCGGTGCTGTTCAATTTCTTTACGTTTTCAACGAGATAGCCTGCACCTATACTAGACTCGTCACGGGTAATTCACCCGGTGTATTCCTAGGGAGGAACTCGAAGTCAAACGAGTGAGCATGCACAAACCAATTAAGTATTTTGAAAAAGCGTTAACAACGGGCGCCAATGCAGCTTGGCAGGTATTCGACGGCCTCAACCAGATCAAGCAGAATCCTTCCTTCACGCCCAGGTGGTCGGACAAACCCCTTCTAAAGAGCTATCAAAAAACTAAGCCGCCGCTCGGTTGGCCGCGTGAAACAGATTCGCTGTGCCCCAAGTGCATTCCCGAGATTCGCCAGAAGATTGTAGACGGCAAGGTGGATTACAAAATCCTGCTCAACGAGCCGGTCGGCGAAATCAAAGCCAAAATCGTTGAGCGCGACGGCAAGATCCTGATGGTGAAGGAGTGCCCCATTCACGGGCCCTTTGAAGACCTCATGTCTATTGACCCCGCGTTCTCTAAGCATCTGGAAGACGTTTTCCCCGGACGCGACATCCGTGCGCACAACGATGAAACGCTTCACAATCACGGCACCAGCACTATCAAGCACGGGCGAGGCTCAGTTCTTACCATCGATCTGACTAATCGCTGCAACATGATGTGCGATCCATGCTTTATGGACGCCAACCAAGTTGGCTTCGTCCATGAGTTGAGCTGGGAAGACATCAAGACCCTGCTGGACAACGCGATATCCATCAAGCCACGCCGCCAAATGTCGGTGCAGTTTTCGGGCGGCGAGCCGACCCTTTCCCCATACTTCCTGGATGCCGTGCGCTATGCCCGCCAAGTCGGCTACAACAGCGTACAGGCCGCGACAAATGGGATTGAATTCGCGAAACGGCCCGATTTCT
This sequence comes from Terriglobia bacterium, assembly GCA_963846025.1. Classification (GTDB taxonomy): domain Bacteria; phylum Acidobacteriota; class Terriglobia; order Bryobacterales; family Bryobacteraceae; genus Bog-105. The sequence goes on from CAWJUG010000013.1 coordinate 602,803, forward strand.
GCAAACAAGCCGCCGAAGCTGGTCTTCGCTATGCCTACCTGCAATTCGATGGCATCGGAAACGCCGCCAATTCGCACCGTGCGGTCGGCAATCTGTTCGACGTGAAGCTACGGGCGATCGAGAACCTGTGGAGCAACGGCGTCGACATCGTGCCGGTCATCACCATCATCAACGGAATCAACAACGAGCAGGTTGGGCATGTGGTCCAGTTTGCCCTCGACAATCCGAAGAAGATTCCGTTTCTATCGTTCCAGCCGGTTTCGTTCACCGGCCGCGACGAAGCAGTCAGCGAGGACCGCAGAAAAGCGCAGCGTTATACGCTGTCTCACCTGGCGCACGATGTCAAGAATCAAACCGGGATCGGCGAGCCGGTTCGCGACTGGTTCCCTATCAGCTTCATGAGCACGTTCTCCGACTTTGCCGACCTGGTCCATGGGCCTGCGGCAGATTGGGGACAGTTGAGCTGCGGCTGTCATCCGAACTGCGGCATCGGCATGGCCATCATGTGCGACAAGGAAACCAAAGAGCACGTTCCGGTAACGGCATTTCTGCATGCCGATCAACTCGCCAAAGATATCGCTCGCATCAACGATGGGGCGCGCGGACGCGCAATTTCGGTGCTCGGCGTAACGTTAGCGCTGCTACGTAATTACAATCCCTTCAAATCGCCTAAGCATTTCAGGCTGACCGACCTCATCCAGAAGTTCGACAAGTGCTTCGGCATGTCGAAAAAAGCAGAGACTGGCGCGTACGGCAAAGTCACGGGAGATCGCACAATGGCGGATATCCAAAAGCGCCGTGCGGATCGCTGGAATTTCTTGTTCATCGCGGGCATGTGGTTTCAGGATCTCTTCAATTACGATTTCCGCCGCACCGAGCAGTGCATTATTCCCTATGCAACGCAGGAGGGCGAAATCTCGTTCTGCGCCTATAACACCGGCGTGGGCTGGCGGAACATCATCGAGAAGATGCACATGACCGCCACGCTGACAAAGTGGTACGAAGACCATGGCCGCCATGAGATCTTTGCGGGCAATAAGTCTGTGCCGCTCAACAGCAAGGATCACAACCTTGTGCTGGTGGAAGAGCACGTGAAAGCAGACCGCCAGCACGATCTGGAGCTAAAGGGTATCGCTAAGAATGCGCGTGAAGAGAAGACTCGTGCCCGTGACGAAGCACTGAAGAAAAAGATCGAGGACGAGAAAATGGCGCGCCTGTACCGCGAACATATTCTCGGCGAAAAGAAAGTGGAAGGGTTCGTTCCGCTGGACGGCCTGCTGGCTTCCGCAGCGAAGCCGGTCGAGGCCGAGAAGCGAGAAGAAGTAGGCGCGATGGGCGACTGACCTTCGCCCCATACAAGCCGCGGCTCAACAGAACCAGCACTTACTCATAGCGCAGCGACACCAACGGATCCACCCGCGTCGCGCGGACGGAAGGAACGTAGCAGGCGGCAAGACCAACGATCACCAGCAGAATGACAACACCCGCGAGGGTGATGGGATCGTAGGTCTTGACGCCGAATACTTGACTTGAGAGCACCCGCAGCAAGAATATCGACGCGGTAACTCCTACAACCACACCGATTGCGATAAAACGCATTCCGGACATCATAACCAAGGCGCGCACATTCCCTCTTGAGGCGCCGAGCGCCATGCGAATGCCGATTTCCCGATTCTGCTGTGAGACGGTGTAGGACACAACGCTATACACTCCGACACTGACCAGAATGAGACCGATGGCCGCAAAGACGGAGAACAGTTCGAGGCCAAAGCGCGGTTGCGCATATTCGAACTGATTGAGATTATCCGCCAGAGTTCCGGTCTGCTGCGGCAGGATGCTCTTGTCCATGCTCAGCACCGCCGCATCCAGAGAGCGGGAGAGAGCGGCGGGGTCGCCGGCGGTGCGAAGAAACACAATGAAAATGCCGTAACTGGAGAGCGTATAGGGCGCGTAAGCCTCCGGCGATATTGGATTACGAATCCCGTGATTCTTGATGTCGGAGGTGACGCCGACGATTTCAAACCAGGGATTCGCGACAGGTACGGGAGCCTTAGTCAGATCGACGAGTTCAATCTGCTTGCCGATGGGGTCTTTGCCAGGGAAGAACTTGGAAGCAAGCGTCTGGTTCACAACCGCCACTTTGCGTTTCCCAATAATGTCCGTTTCATTGAGATACCGTCCGCGCAGAAGGCGAGTGCCAAGCGTGGAAAAGTAATTGGTTTCGCAGAATCCGACCTGCCCTTTCCATTTCTCTGAGTGAGTTACGCCGGCCGCTTCGAATTCGGTGTCGATGCCTCCAAACGGAGGAAAATCCACCGCCGCGGAAGCGGAGGTTACGCCGGGCAGGCGCGAAAGTTGCGGCATCAGTTCTCTGACAAAGCGGGATTGTTGATCCGGGGTGTGATATTTCTTGCCCAAAGCGATCTGAGTGACCAGGAGCTTCTCGGGCCGAAAACCGAGAGCGGCCTCGCGCTGCAGAATGAAGCTGCGCATGAGCAGCCCCGCCCCGGTAAGAAGGACAAGCGAGAGCGCCACTTCGCCGATGACCAGCACATTACGAAGTCGCCCGCGGCGGAATCCGCTGTTGCCCCGCCCGCCGGCTTTTAGTGGCTCACTGAGGTTACGAGTGAACGAGCCCAGCGCAGGAGCAAGACCGAAGATCACAGCTGTCAGGAAAGTGACGGCAACTGTGGCCGCTAAGACACGAACATTCAGACTGATCACCGCCTCGTCGGGAAAAGTGAATTTCGGGAGCGCCGCAGTGAGGACCTTCAACCCGCCCCAGGCGAAGAGGCAACCGAACACCGCGCCGGCAAAAGCGAGAATCATACTTTCAGTCAATAATTGGCGGACAACGGCCCACCGGCCTGCGCCTAATGAAGCGCGCACCGCGAATTCCTTCTCGCGAGCGGTAGCTTGGGCAAGCAGTAGGTTCGCGACGTTGGCACACGCAATGAGCAATAGCAAGCCAACGGCGGCGAGCAGTGTATAAAGCGTTGTCCGGAAGCGTCCGACGACGTTGTCGACCAGGCGTGTCAGCTTAACGTGAAATTTTTTCGGATAGTACAGCGGATACTTCTTCGACAAATGCTGCGCGAGAACCTCTACATCCGCCGCTGCGCCCTCCGGAGTCAGTCCTGGTTTCAGGTGGCCCAGCATCCCGAAGAACTGAGCGTTGGGGTCGTTGTCAGCCCGATTAATTGCGCTTGGGATCCAAAGATCAGCGCCCCACCAGGTGAAGCGGCGCGGCATGATGCCTATCAGTGTCCTCGGCTGGCCATCCATAATGAAGGTTTTACCCACGATATTTCGGTCGCCGGCAAACCGGCCTTGCCAGACCTTGTAACTCAAGACAAAAACCGGCGGAGCGCCGGGTTCGGCATCGGCGGGGGTGGCGGCACGGCCTAGGAGCGGGGGAAGACCGAGAAATTGAAAGGTGTTGCCGGTGACATGGGCCGCGTTGAAAGACTCCGGATTCGGGCTTAGGCCAGTGACAAGAACGCGGTCCTGGCGGACGCCGATAACGCCATCGAAGATGTGATTCTGCTCGGCGTAATCCAGGAATTCTGGCGGTGAGAAGAACTGGCGGCCAAATTCGTCGTGGCTGGAGGAATCCACAATATTGATCGCGCAGAGGCGTTGCCCATCTGTGTAGGGAAACGGCTCCAGCAGTACGTTATCGATAACGCTGAAAATGGCGGTCGTCGACCCGATGCCTAATGCGAGCGCTAACGCGGCTGTGAGCAGAAACGTCTTGTCTTTACCTAAGGTACGAAGACCGAAACGAATATCGCGGAGTAGCCGGTCCATGGAGACTTATACGTATCCGGCGCAGGAAAGGGTCGGCATTTTTCGCCGATTCCCCGAAGCGGGACTTCGGTTGAATTGAGCACCCTGAACAACCAAGCCCAAAATTTCGTAATGCTAAGAGAATGGTGCACCATTACGATTGGGCTTGGGTTGAGGAGCAGGCGGCGCAAGCCGCGGATGTTTGGAAAGCCTGTCGAGGCGCTCTGCCTGGAAATGGCAAGAGCTTCACCGGCGAGGAGCAGAACGAGCGGGAAGCCGCGTACGATCTGGCACTGAATTCCGTAGAACGGGAGCTGAGACGCGCTCCCGCGACCCGGACGCAGCGCAAGGCGATGCGAGCGCGTGTGATCGCGGCGTTCGGGCATTTTTCGGCCAGCGCGCTGGACCTGGAGCCCGATGCAATTGAGTTGTTGACGCATGAATTTCTGCCAATAGGCACCAGCTTGGCCCAGTGGGCGAGGCGCTTCGACCCCGATTTGGGCATGGCCGACATTATTCAAGCGTGCCGGAACGCATGGACTGCTTGCGGACTGCAGCCCCTGCTGGGTGAGCCTGTCGAGATTACACCGGCCATCCTGGGGTACAGCCTGCTGTACCCATACAGCGATAACTACCTGGATGAACAGAATATTTCAATCGAAGCCAAGCTTCGATTCAGCGGGCGTTTTCGGCAAAGGCTGCGCGGCGAGAAAGTCGCGCCGGCAAATGATCACGAAATCGCGCTATCGCAACTGATCGGTCTGATTGAAGGTCAGTTCGAGCGCAGCAAGTTTCCGCAGGTCTATAACTGCTTGCTTTCCATTCATCGGGCGCAAGAGCAGAGTGTGCGGCAACTCCAAACGCCACAGAACTATAGCGAACCCGAAACACTACGGCTGAGTTGCCAAAAAGGTGGAAGTTCGGTGTTAGCCGATGCCTGCCTGGCGAATGGACGGTTGACCGAACAAGAAAGCCGGTTCGCCTTCGAATGGGGTATTCTGCTGCAATTGGGCGATGATCTGCAGGACGTGCGGGAAGACCTGCGGCGCGGCTCTATGACCTTGTTTTCGCACGCGGCGTTAACTGGCAAACCTCTGGACGCATTGACTGTACAGTTGCTCAGATTCGCGGAGCACGTAGGCAAGCAGATGGATGGCCTGCCGCACGGAAGCGGGATGCTAAAGACCCTGCTCAAGATGAGCTGGCGATCGCTCATTATTCGAGCCGTCGCCGATTCGCACGAATTTTTCTCGCCCGCGTTTGTTACAGAAGCTCAACGACGCTCTCCTTTCCGTTTCGAGTTTCTTCGCAGCCGGCAAGAACGCGTAGCCGCTAAGCACGGGTTGTACGGAATGATGTTCCAGGCCTTTATAGAAGACGCCGAGGAGACCGTTGTCTGCCTACCCGCTGTAAACGGCCGCCCTGCTATGCTCACGAATGCATGAGCGGGGTTGTCCTCGACGGCAAGAAAATAAATCAGGAAATCTTGAGCGAGTTGCGGCCCCGGATCGCCGCCCTGTGCGCAACGAAACGTGCGCCTGCCCTGGCAGTTGTCTTGGTGGGAAATGATCCGGCTTCGCAGATTTATGTGCGCAGCAAAGTAAAAACGTGCCTCGAGTTGGGCATCCGCAGCATTGAGATCATGCCGCCTGCAAATATCAGCACGGAAGATCTGATTCAGCAGGTTGCACCTATGGCGAAGGATCCGGAGATCGACGGAATCCTGGTGCAGATGCCGTTGCCAAAACAAATTGATTCCGAGCGTGTGATGAGCCAGGTGGACGGTTCGCACGACGTGGACGGATTCGGGTTGCAGAGCCTGGGCGCGCTGGTCTTGAACCGGCCTGCGCCCCGCGCGTGTACTCCGGCGGGCATTCTTCAGATGCTGAAACGGTATGCGATACCCATTGCAGGCAAGCACGCCGTGATCGTGGGACGCAGCGACATTGTCGGTAAGCCGATGGCCTTGCTGCTGCTGCACGAGAACGCGACGGTGACAATTTGCCACTCGCGCACACAGAAGCTTGCGGAGGAATGCAGACGAGCGGACATTCTAGTGGCGGCCATCGGGAAGCCCGCGATGTTGACAGCGGACTTTATCAAGCCTGGAGCTGTGGTGATCGACGTCGGGATGAACCGGCTTACGGATATAGCGGAAGTACAACGTCTCTTCGCGCATGATCCAGGGCGATTGGCATCGTTTGAAAAGAACGGAACCGCACTGGTGGGGGATGTTGAACCCGGACCCATGAAAGAGCTTTCCTCCTACTACACGCCTGTGCCCGGGGGCGTGGGTCCGTTGACCATCGCGATGTTGATGGCAAACACGGTGGAACTGGCAGAAAGCCATCTGTTGCAATAGCATCAGCAGATGCTGAAGGTCGGCCTCACCGGGGGTTACGCCACGGGAAAATCGCTCGTCGCTCATGAACTAGAACGGTTGGGGTGTCAGATCATTTATGCGGATGTCCTGGGCCATGAAGTTCTTTTGCCCAATGGCGAAGCTTATGCTCCCGTCGTGGCCGAGTTCGGAACGGGGATCTTAGATGAGCAGGGCAGAATCGACCGCAAGAAACTGGCTGCTATCGTGTTCGACGATGCTGTTCAGTTGCAGAAGCTGAGCAGCTTTGTCCATCCGGCTGTCTTTCACTTGGAAGAAAAGATACTTGAGGAGATTGCAACGTCGAGAGCCCCGCGCCATCGCCGTGATTGAAGCGGCTATTCTGATAGAGGCGAAGCGCACCGGATGGTTCGACAGAATCATTCTCACGGCGTGCGACGAAGAGGTGCAAATCGCGCGCGGCATGAAGCGCGACAAAGTAACTCGCCAGCAGGCGCTTGCGAGGGTCGCTAACCAGATGCCGTTTGCGGAAAAGCGCGAGCATGCAGATTATGTGATAGATACAAACGGGACGAAAGAAGATACCGTGGGGCAAGTTGAAAGTGTCTTTCAGGACTTATCGCGCTTGGCCTGGGGGATTGCAAAGTGAGGTCAAGAGTTTCTCTGCTTGCGTTGTTGTTCGCAGTACTACTGGTGTGGTTTACTTCGCGGGCGAACTGGAGTATCCGAAACCTTGCTGCGCCCCTGCTTCGAAGTGCTTCCACATGGTCTGATCCGACTCCGGTCCACGGTTCCGGATTGACTCCGGAAGAGCAAAACAACATCGACGTGTATAAATACGCCAAGCTGGCCACCGTGTACATAACCAGCACCGCGGTTCGCCGCGATTTCTTCTTCCAGCCTGTCGCGCAGCAAAGTTTGGGGTCGGGATTCCTGATCAACGATCAGGGGTTCATTCTCACCAATTTTCACGTTATTTCGGGCAGCAGCCGCATACAGGTAACACTGCAGGACCAGACGCAGTATTATGCGCAAGCCCTGGATACTGACCGGTCAGACGACCTTGCGCTCATCAAGATTACGCCGAAGAGGAAATTGGAGTTCGTGAAGTTGGGCGACTCCGAGCATCTGCAAGTGGGACAGAAAGTGCTGGCAATTGGAAATCCTTTCGGATTGGAAGGGACGCTGACTGTAGGAGTGGTGAGTTCAATCGGCAGGTCAATTGGCGGCGAAAACGATCAGCATCTCGAAGGAATGATTCAAACGGACGCGGCAATTAACGGCGGCAACAGCGGCGGTCCGCTACTCGATTCCAGCGGAAACGTAATTGGAATCAATACGGCGATTCTGGGTCAGACAAACATCGGGCATCGGCTTTGCGCTGCCTATCAACCGCGCTAAGGCGTTGTTAAGTGACTATCAGGCCGGGCGTGTTACGGAGCGCCCCAAAGAAGGCGTTACCACTGAATATGTAGCCGGTGATCTGGCGGAGGCACTGGGACTTCCGCGCCGCGGCGGTTTGCTAGTGCAAAGGGTATTGCGCGGTTCGTCGGAAGATGTGTCTGGCATCCGCGGCGCACGGGAGATAGTCGATATCGGAAATGTCGAGCTCGGTGTCGGCGGTGACCTGATTGTTGCAATCGATGGTCAGCCGGTTGCCCGGCAGGATGCACTGGTCCGAGCGATTGCTAACAAGCGCGTTGGCGACACGATTAACTTAACCATTTATCGCAATGGCCGGACGCTCAATATTCCGGTAAAGCTACTGAGACCGCCGCCCGATTTGGGATGACGGCGTAGTTACTCTGTCGTGGCAAACGGACTGAAATTAGTCGAGTAGTCGAAGTAATCCGCGCCTTCGGTTCGCTTGAGTAAGTTCACGACTTTGTAAGTGAGTGGAGTCATCACGGTTTCGTAAATTACTTTGAAAAGATAACCGGAAATAATGAGCTGAAACAACACACCCAGCGGGCGCGTTCCGTAAAATGCAACAAATATGACGACGGCAGTGTCAACGGCCTGCCCGACAACAGTGGAGCCAATGGTCCGAGTCCAAAGGAAACGGCCGCGCGTGATCAGTTTCAGCTTAGCCAAAGTAAAGGAATTTGCAAACTCTCCGCACCAGTAGGCCACCAGGCTCGCGAGGACAATGCGTCCCACAGGTTTAAAGATTGTGCCAAAGGCAGCCTGGTCGTGGTATTCGGGAGCAGGCGGAATTATGGTGGCGGCATACGTAATTGCGACCAGGATGAAGGAAGCGAAGAAGCCATACCAGATGGCGCGACGGGAAGCCGAGTAGCCGTACACCTCAGTAAAGATGTCGCCGAAAATGTAAGTGATGGGAAACAGCATCTGGGCGCAACTGATGCGCAAATTAATCGGGAGGCGCGGACGCAAGTCAATGGCGAAGAACTTCGCGGCTACGATGTTCGAGATCAGCAGTACCACCACAAACAACGTGATCAGCGTGTCCAGGTATTTGTAGCGCGTATCGCTGCGCAAAAGTGCGCCTATCGTCTGTTTCTCTTCTGTGGCTTGCATAACGAGCGCAAAACTCGCTCCGGAACCGAACTTAGACTTCCACTATCCCACTTTTTTCGTCTGCGATTAAACGAAGGCACACCCAGAAGTTCGTGAGCGACATAGAGATACGGGTATAATCGAAGCGTGTTACGTCCACTGAGCTGCGTTCTCGCGTTCATCTTCTTAGTGGCCTGTGGATCAGGAATTCGTACCAAGGAAAAGGTTCAGGAAGCGATCATGAACCGGTTGCAGACCAAGAGCGGGCTGGATGTAAACGGGTTGGATGTGACAACCACGGCCGTAACTTTCGAAAGGAATATGGCTTGGGCGACAGTGTCCATACATCCCAAGAACGATCCGACCGTCCAAAGCATGGTAATGAAGTACACATTGCAAGAGCACGACGGGAGTTGGGTAGTGACCAACGTGGCGGATTCGCAGGGTCATGGGATGAGCGGCCATACGGCGGCAAGCGAACAAGCTCTTCCACCAGGCCATCCCGCGATTGATGGCATACAGAATGCGGCGCCTAAGCCGGGGGGAACCGGACCAAAGCAATGAAAACGGTTGCCGTTCTAGGTGGAGGACCGGCTGGAGCGTCCGCAGCCGAGCGACTTGCGCGCGCGGGCCTGCGCACGATCATTATTGATGAGAAGTTGGCGTGGGAAAAGCCGTGCGGGGGAGGTCTCACTTACAAGGCGTATAGCCAATATCCGTATTTACTTGAGAACGACACCCCCAAGAAGATGGTCACCAATACCTTGATTGCGGCTCCAAAAGCTGGCCGCGTCAGGATGGAGTTGAACCGTCCGCTGGTGATCTATTCGCGGCTTGATTTGAATGCAATGCTGCTGCGTCGCGCGGAAGCCGCAGGTGCAGAAATCGAAAAGGCTCGGATTCTGGGTTTGGAGCGCGCCGCTTCCGGTTGGCAGATTCGGACGCGGAAAGCCCGCATAGAAGCCGATTACTGCGTCGTGGCGACTGGCGCGCGAAATCCCTTGCGTGACGTGGGAACGCAATATACCGCAGACAACACGATGTACGCTCTCGGATATTTTGTGCCTAGCGATCAGGCGCACATCGATATTCAATTTCTGCCAAATCTGGAAGGGTACATCTGGGTATTCCCGCGCCAGGGGCACCTTTCCGTCGGTATTGGCGGCAAGGGCGAATCTGCGCAATCCTTGCGCGCGCGCCTGGAACAGTATATGGATGAGAACGGCATCTCCCGTAAAGATGCTCAGTTTTTCGGTCACATGCTGCCGAATCTGAATCCGCCGGCGTGGCGCAACAACCGCCTGGCTGGAGACGGATGGATCGCGGTAGGCGATGCCGGCGGATTGGTAGATCCAGTCACGGGCGAAGGGCTCTATTATGCAGTGCGCTCGGCTGATTTGGCCAGCCAGGTACTGTTGAACGATCTGGAACCAGAGAAGAAGGCCGAAAACTACCGCCAATTGATCGCAAGAGATTTCGGCCATGATCTGACTTATGGCGCAGGTCTTGCGAAACGGCTTTTCTGCGGTGCAATTTTCTTTGGCGCCGTGCCCAACCGCATGATCAACTTTATGCAACGGAGCCCCAGGTTCTGCGAGATTATGCAAGATCTGTTTGCAGGAACTCAGCCGTACCTGGAACTGAAGAGCCGGTTACTCAAGAACGTCAACACCACGCTGCACGAAATCCTTATGAGCTTTCTGTTCCGGAAGGTGGTTCTAGGCCCCACCCGGGTATGAACACCAGCCAATCGGAAGCATTGTTCGCGCGGGCACAAGAATACATCCCCGGCGGCGTCAACTCGCCCGTCCGCGCGTTTCGGGCAGTTGGCGGAACACCGCGCTTCATCGCACGCGGCGACGGGTCTCACATCTACGATGTAGACGGCAACGAGTATATCGATTACATATGCTCATGGGGGCCGCTGATCCTGGGGCACAGGGCCAAGCCGGTGCTAGATGCAATGGCGTCGGTGATGGAAATAGGCATGAGTTTCGGCGCGCCTACAGCCCGCGAAATCGAACTCGCCGAACTGATCATCGACGCCGTGCCTTCGATCGAAATGGTGCGATTGGTGAGTTCGGGTACCGAAGCCTGCATGAGCGCATTGCGGCTGGCGCGCGGCGCAACGGGCCGCGACCTCACGGTAAAGTTTGAAGGCTGTTATCACGGCCATGTCGATTCGCTGCTCGTCAAGGCAGGGTCCGGCGTCGCGACTTTGAGTCTTCCCGATACCGCTGGCGTGCCGCGCGCGTTTTCGGAGACAACTATTGCGCTGCCCTATAACGATCTGGAGCGCGTAGAGACTGCATTTCGCGATCGGGGCGACCGGATAGCCGCAGTGATTGTTGAGCCCGTTGCCGGCAACATGGGATGCGTTCCGCCACAACCAGGCTTCCTGGAAGGCCTGAGACGGATTACACGGCAATATGGAGCGCTGCTGATTTTCGATGAGGTGATGACAGGATTTCGGTTGAGCCGCGGGGGCGCTCAAGCGTTGTACGGCGTAACGCCGGATCATCACGACGCTGGGGAAGATTATCGGCGGCGGTTTGCCGATTGCGGCGTACGGCGGCCGCGCCGATTTGATGAAACGCGTTGCGCCGGTCGGTCCGGTTTACCAGGCAGGAACGCTTTCGGGCAATCCGGCGGCGGTGACGGCTGGAATAGCAATGCTGCGCTATTTGGAAGAACATCCAGACACGTACGACACGCTCGAAAAAGCGACTGCTGAACTGACCACCGCGATGCCGCCGGGGGTTTGCGTGAACCGGGTTGGCTCGATGTTCACGATTTTCTTTCAAGCCGGGCCCGTGAGAAATTACGAAGAAGCCAAGCAATCGGATACCGCGCAGTTTGGCCGTTTCTTCCATGAGCTGCTGAATCGCGGCGTGTATTTTCCGCCTTCGCAGTTTGAAGCGGCCTTTGTGTCCGCGGTACATACACCCCAGGATGTCAGCTTCACCCGCGAGGTGATTGCTGAGGCCTTTGCTGCCGCACAAGGATGAGCGCACGAGTCCTGGTAACGGGGGCGGCCAAACGCATCGGGCGAGCGATTGCCATCGAGCTTCACCGTAAGGGATTCGACGTCGCTATACATTACGGCGTCTCGCAAAGAGAAGCGGAGGAGGTGTCACGCGAGTGCGGTGGTGCGCCGATTTTCCAGGCAGATCTCGCAAGCGTGGCAGAGATTCAGCGCATGTTTGCGCGAGATTCGAGAGAAATTCGGAACACTGGATTGCCTGGTGAACAATGCCGCTCGTTATACGCGTTTCGATCCGCTCAAGATCACGGAAGCCGACTGGGATTTCATTCATAGCGTGAATCTCAAGGGAGCTTTCTTTTGCTGCCAGGAAGGCGCGAAGCAGATGCAGGAGCGGGGCGCGGGACGCATCGTCAATATTAGCTCCCTGGGCGGCCTCAGGCCGTGGGCGGACCATGTTCATTACTGCGCTTCGAAGGCGGGTCTTATCATGCTGACGAAAGCTTTAGCCAAGGCGCTCGCTCCAGTTATCAGCGTCAATTCGGTAGCGCCGGGTGTGATCTCGTTCGAAGACGACGACGCCGAAGCGAAAAGCATGCTCAAAGCGACTCCGATGCAGCGCGCTGGAAAACCAGAAGAGATAGCCAACGCAGTGCATTACTTTCTGACGGCACCGCAGTTCATCACCGGCCAGGTGCTGGCTGTCGATGGTGGGTTAAGTCAGCGATAGCCGGGTTAAATTGCGCGCCCTTCGAAAAAGGCATCTTTCAGGTGAGTGACAGATGGCGGATCGGTGAAGACGACGGAGATGATGTCGAAGCGGACTTGAGACCAATCGATTGCAGCACGCGTTGCGTAAGCGCGGGCAGCGCGGGCAATATTCTTCTGTTTGTCGGTCCCGACGGCTCGATCGGGGCTGCCGAAATCGCCCGAAGCGCGTGACTTCACTTCTACGAAGACGATAATTTCGCCTTGACGGGCGACAATGTCGGCCTCGACTTCCCCGCCAGCCGGACGATAGTTGCGAGCGACAACCGTGTAACCGCAGCTTCGCAAGTACCGGTGAGCCAGGTCTTCGCCCCGTTTGCCCAACGCCGCTTGCGGTGACAGCGTCTGGCGCTGGCGGAACTGTCTTGCGCAATCACTCAGCTTCCAGAGGAGCTGGCGCGGCGTAACGGTGCGGACTGATCTTTGATCGCCTCCAACTGCCATTCGATAACTTTGCCTCGTATGAGATAGCAGAGGTAGAACTCCCAGAAACGGCGAAAGCGCCGCGACGCGTTAACCAGGAGTTCGAATCCGAGGTATCTCCAAAGAGCAAGTAGGCGAACGTGGGCGGAAATCTCACGAAAGCGCGCGCGGGTGTAGTAGCCAAAGCCGCCGTGATCTTCGCCGAAGTAGCGGAGCGAAAAGCTATTCAGATGCCAACGATGTGTTGGATCGCAAAACGAGCTGAAATCCGTGTAATGCGGCGTAACGATAACGACGCGGCCGCCGGGCGTTACTAGCCGGTAGAACTCTTCCATAGTGCGGATTACATCGGAGACATGCTCGATAACGTGTATGGCGCGCACTTCATGGAATGAGCTGTCGCGGAACGGAAACGGAAAATGGTCCAGGTCCGCGATAACATCCGCGCGTGTAGCACGGTTGCGGTCGAGGCCGATTGCGCCGGGATATTTGTTAATGCCGCAGCCAACGTCTAAAACTAACGTTCCAGAAGCTGCAGACATTGCTCAAGTGTATCGACCGCGAAGTCCGCTTGATCCTTGGTTATGACGAGCGAGGGGCAGAGCCGGAGGCTGTTCGGGCCGCAACCTAAAATCAGCAGGCCGCGTTCGAAAGCGAGATGCTCAAGGCGGTCGCGCAGATCGGGCGCGCGCTCTTTCGTTTGCTGATCGCGGACGATTTCCACTCCGATCATCAGGCCCAATCCGCGAACATCGCCAACATATTTGAAGCGGCGTGGCCAATTCGCCATTCGATCCATCATGTGCGCGCCGACACGTGTGGCGTTCTGCATGAGCTCTTCTTCAATTAGCTCGATAGTGGTGAGCGCTGACGCAATCGAAACAGGATTGCCGCCAAAGGTAGACGCGTGCGAACCCGGAGGCCAATTCATTACCTCAGCACGTGCGATTGTAGCCGCAAGAGGCATGCCGCTCGCGATACCTTTCGCTAGCGTAACGATATCGGGCGTCACACCGAAGTGCTCTGAGGCGAACATGCGGCCAGTGCGGCCCATACCCGATTGAATTTCGTCGTGGATAAGCAGGATTCCGTACTTCTCCGCGATGCGCTGCAGTTCGTGATGGAACTTAGCGGGCGGCACTAAGTAGCCGCCTTCACCTTGAACCGGCTCGACTACAATGGCGGCCACTTCGTCCGCAGGCAGAATGGTCTTGAAGAGACGATCTTCTAATTCCGAAACGCATTCGACGGCGCACGTTGACGGCTCCTTTCCATAGGGGCAACGGTAGCAATACGCGTATGGGACATGTGCGCCACCGGCAGCGAGGGATGAAATCCACGGCGTTGCACAACTTTGCTCCCGGTTAGAGAAAGCGCGCCCATAGTACGACCGTGGAATCCGCCGAAGAAAGCAACGAACTTGTCGCGGCCAGTGTGATAACGGGCCATCTTAATGGCGGCCTCGATAGCTTCGGCACCTGAATTTCCGAAGTAGACGCGGCGCGGAACACCGCCCGGAGTCAGTGCGGCGAGCTTCTCTGCTAGAGCCACCATGCTCTCGTAATAGAAGTCGGTACCTGACATGTGCAGAAATCGGGCAGCCTGTTCCTGGATCGCCTTGACCACGCGCGGGTGTGAGTGCCCGGTTGCCACAACGGCTATGCCGGCGTTGAAATCCAGGAAGCGATTGCCATCGATATCCTCAACAATGGCTCCTTCTCCGCGTTCCATTACAAGCGGATAACAGCGTGTATAAGAGGGCGATAGAACGGCTTGATCCCGCTCAATGACCTGGCGAGCTTTGGGCCCGGGAAGAGCGGTGATTAAGTTCGGCAGAAGCGGATGGGCCGCTGTGGTGGACATAAGACAGACACCTCGGTTGACAAGACGAGAACAGACAGGGAGGGCCGCGGAGAAAACCGAAGTTAGTCTGAGCCGAACAGCGACGGGCGAGTGCTGGCGGGAATCGCCATACTTAAATGGTAGATCAGAATTGCCTCCTATGGAACGTGTATTTATCCTGACCGGCGTCTATAAGCAGGTCTCCTGTCTCCGCAACAGTTTGAATCGTAGTCCACCGCTCCATGGAGGGCTAGTCAAAGCAATCAGACGCTTACCCTCCTGCTGGAACTCTGTGCCAAGCGCGCTGCCCCGGCTCTCGAACTGAAGGTAGAATCGCCGCGCGGCGTCGAAGACGATTTCAAGAATGCGCTGCCGCAGAGCTGCCAGAAACGCGTTTGCCATGCGCAAATTAGTGAGTAGGACGACACCTAAATTCTGCGCCGGGAGAAAGAATGTATCCGATGTGAAGCCAAGCGTATTTCCGCCGTGACTCAGTACTTCTAATCCTTGCTCCTGACTGTGTGATAGTCCCAGACCGTAGCCAAGCTTCTCATTGATCTTTATGCCGCCATGCCAGCTGTCCCCAGCTGGAAATGTGACTTGAACTTCTGGAACATCTGACCCGTTTGTCGACATGAAATATAGGACGCCCATACCAGCGTACAGGCGCTCGAGTTAAGCGGCCGGCTATTGCTTCTTGCGGCGGCGTGTGAAGCGAATTGCGCCAGCCAATAGCAAGCCGGAGCCTAAGAGCAAGCACGTGGACGGCTCCGGCGCAGCTACGATGTACTCCTGATTTTTACCGCTGGTATCGCTTAGAATTTGATAGTTCGCAGGGTTGAAGCCTGAGCCGGCGTTTGTTATAGCGCTGTACGCTCCCAGGAGATCATTCTCGGCCGTCGTGTCGTTGTTATTTACAACCATCCCCAGCGTATTGGGATCCATAAGGGACCAAGCGGCGAGCTGCAGGTTGGCTCGGTCGGCATTCGGCTGAATTAGCTCGCTGAACAAGTACGCTTCCATTTCATATATTTGGCTGCTGGTTACCGTGTAGCCATACTCATTGAAGGTCTGATTACCCAAAACTGTTGCACTAAGGTCAGGACTATTAACAGCAGTAACTGCGGCGGTCCAGGTACCACTCACGCCACGAAAGTCGTCCATGCACATGCCCAGAACAAGATTCCCATTTACGTTCATGGTGTACGGGCCCGCTTCGTCTCCACCAAGTCCCGGAACAGTTACAACTGGTGTTGCGCTTTGAAAGCTAACCGGTACAGTATTGGCAAACACGACTGACCCGAAGATGAATAGGGAAAGAATAGCTTTTGTCATATCTAAAGCCAGTGTTCCCTAAATGACGGCAGCTTGATAGTGTCCGCCAGGTGCTAAGCAGTTCCACTACTTATTAAATAGAACCTGGGGCGGTCTTCTTCAGGTTTGTTTCGAACAGGTTGAAGATGCGCTTGTATTCGTCGGTCCAGCTGGAGGCTTCCTTAAAGCCGTGATCTTCAACGGGGTAGACGGCCAGTTGCCAGTTATCTTTGTGCAATTCGATAAGGCGCTCAACCAGACGGACGGTGTCAACAAAATGGACGTTAGTGTCCACCATGCCGTGACAGATCAGTAGCGCACCCTTTAAGCCATTGGCAAAGAAAATCGGCGACGACTGCTTGTAAGCCTCTGTGTCGTTCTGGGGCTCATTTAGGATGTTACCCGTGTATCCCTGGTTGTAAAGTGCCCAGTCACTAACAGGGCGTAAGGCGGCGCCCGCGGCGAAAACATCCGGCTGAGTAAACATTGCCATCAGCGTCATGAACCCGCCGTAACTGCCCCCATAAATGCCGATTCGTTTTGGATCGACGCCCTGGGTTGAAGCCAGCCATTTGGCCGCATCCACGTGATCGTCTAAATCTGTGCCGCCCATGTGGCGATAAATGGCGGTACGCCAGTCCCGCCCATAGCCCTTGGAGCCACGGTAATCCAGGGCAAGCACGAGATACCCATGCTGCATCAGCAATTGATTGAACATGTACTCGTGGAAGTAACTGCTCGACCATCCCTTTGTCACGTTCTGCAGGTATCCCGCGCCATGCACGAAGATGACGGCCGGACCGCCCTTGCGGAAATTGGCGGGTTTGTAGATCTGTGCCGGAATTTGTGCGCCGTCACGAGCCGGAACATGAATAATAGGCGTATCCAGCCAATGGTATTCGCTGAATTCGGGGGCGGGAGATTCGGTCAAGCGTTTGGCCTCCGCCCCGGTCTCATTCGGCTGAACGTACAACTCGGGCGGCTTGTTGACATACGAATAGACATCCGCGATCCATTTTTCGTCGGGCGAGAGCGTTGCCTGATGCATGCCTGTCGCCTTCGTAACTCGTGTTGGCTCGCCTCCGCTGACAGGCAGCGACCAAAGGTTTTGTTCCGCCAAGTCTCCTTCGCTCGTTGTCAGATAGAAGCGCGACTTATCGTGCGACAGTTCGACCCGGGTAACTTCGTATTTGCCCGTTGTCAGTTGTTTCGGCGCGCCGCCTTCGAAGGGCACTTCATAGAGCTGATTGAACCCGTCGCGCTCTGAGGTGAAGAAGTAGTTCTGGTTGTCGCCGAGCCAGCCCTGCCCCCCGCCGGGGCCGCCCAGCCAGGCTTTGTCCTGGTCCTCGAAAAGGATGCGAGCTTTGGCAGTCGAGGGATCAAGGCCGAAAATCCAGCAAGTCTTGTTGTCCTGGGCGCGCGCCGTGAAAATGGCTTTGCCTCCATCTTCCGAGAAGTTGACGGTCTGAAAACCGCCAAAACCGCCTCCACCACCGAAACCGCCGCGCCCGCCGCATGCGCCGCCATCTTCGATTTGCGCAACTGGCGTCTTGACCTGCTGGTGATCGATTTGTTTTGCTTCGCCAGTGATGACGTTGATTATGACCAGATGCCGTTGCTGCAGGTCATCACCAACCCTCGGACGACCATTGATTTCTTCGGGGAAGCTGGAATCCGTGATCCAATTGGGAACGTTCGACGGTTTCGTGTTCGGATCGGATTGGCTTAGAACGGCAAAGACGTATTTCCCATCGGGGGAGAGTTGCAGCCCAGTAAGGCTCTGCCGGGCTTGCAGGTTGTAGGGCTTGCGCGGGTTGAGCTTCTTTTGCTTCGCTTCATTTTCCTTCCGCAGCTTCTCGCGGTCCCGCACGATTTCAAAGAAATCGTCTTGTTCCTTCTTAAGGTACTCTTGGGCCCCGCCTTCCTTCTTCTCCTCAGAATCTGAAGTTGCATTACGCGACGCGCCCTGCGCCGCGCCTTGACCGCCGCGACCTTGCCCGCCTCGTCCCTGGGCCCCAGCAGGGGGAGTTGCCGCACCCGGTGCTGCTGGCGGATGGATATCGGTGAGCTGCTCCAGATCACCGCTATCCAGCGACATCAGGAACAGATTCCCGCCGCGCTGAAAAGTGATATGGCGGCCATCCGGCGTGAAGCGCGGATTCATTTCGGCTTCGGCCGTCTTAGTGACCTGACGCCGCTTGCCGGTAGCATTTTCAATCACGACGATGTCGCCGTCTTGCGCGAAGACGCTCAATGTGCGGTCTTTATTGATATCTGCCACGAACGGAGGAGCTAGCCGCGCTTCCTCATCGGAAAGCTTGCGGAGATCGGAGCCGTCGCGATTGACGACATAAGTATCGAGCGGCGCGTTCTCGGAATCGGAGGCCTTCTTCCACTGAAAGTAGATCCTCGTGCTATCGCCGGACCAACGCACCTGAGCGGGCTCAGTACCGACCAGGTTCGGGCCGCGCATGATGTTCTCAATCGTGAGATTGAATTTTGCTTCCGGAGCAGGTTTCGAAGTACTGCCTGAAGGCGCAAACGCTGTCGTCGAGGCGAGGAAAATGCCAAGAGCCGATCTAAACATGTGATTTAAGTAATGATAACGTTGGGCGCTTGACGGGCGTCCGATTTTGGAACTCAGCAACTACATGTATCAGCCGCACCGCCCGTCGACCCCGCTTCCAGGTCACCCGAAGGCGTGGCTCGCCATGGCCATGGCATGGGCCGCGGCCTTTGTCGACGTAGTGGGATGGCTGACCCTCTACCACGTTTACACCGCTCACATGACGGGCAACACGGCGTCATTCGGCATCGATATCGCCCAGAACGATTGGACCAGCGCCTTGCATCACAGTTGGCCGCTGGTTCCATTTCTGTTGGGTTTGCTCTTCAGCGCCTCAACTGCCGCAGGCGCGCGCCGCCTTCACTGGCACTCATCCTTCTCCATCGCGCTGGTGACGGAGGTTGTGTTGTTGGCATTGTTTATCGCGATCGGCACGCGCTGCTCCGTCGATGGCGAACTGAGGCCCGATTCTCCGTTCATGTTCTATTTCTTGCTTTCGCTCCCTGCTGCCGCAATGGGGCTTCAAACCGTCACGGTGACGCGCGTTTCCGGTTTACGCGTTTACACAACCTATCTCACTGGATCGCTTGCCAAGTTTTCGGAAGCCGTGGCTCACTATGGGTTCTGGTTTTACGACCGCACGCGCGGCCGTTTTCGAAAACGCTTCTGGCGGGTATTGAGGGTCACGGTACATCAGAAATATGCGCAGCACGCTGGTCTGACAGCCGGTCTTTGGACGGCTTACGTTCTGGGCGCCATCGCCGGAGCGTTACTGATGAAACGATATGCTCTTCTCGCTCTCCTGTTCCCGTGCGCCGTATTAGTAATTGCAACTGTTATCGATATAGTGCGGCCGGTCGCGGCGGCTGACGAACCCAGATCCTGGGACGATAGCTGACGTCGCGCCCAATGAGATTTTTTCGAAAGAAATCTTCCCTTTCGTCGCAATTGCCTATCCGCCTCGGCGCTCCCAACCCGCACGCCCGCATTGCACAATGGACGCGAAGTGGCATGGCTTACCGGCACGTAGTGCCGTGGATAAGCAAGGCTAATCGTCTACCGTTTCACCACCGCCGTGCCCCAGCGGAGGCCTTTAGACTGAACCGGGTGTAACCGGTCCGGACAGTGGAATTTT